>JAEUUC010000002.1 GCA_016787665.1 Cyclobacteriaceae bacterium
GGACGGCCAGATACTCGTGCCATCTGGGTGGTGAAATCCAACAGCGTGAATCAAAAGGAACAGTAACCGTTGTGCGATGAGAAACCGGGGCGTCATTCTGTTACTGGTAGTGGCCGCGGCAATGGAACTGCGGGCCCAGGAGAGAGTGCTGGACGTCCCGGTAGATACGCTAAGCCAACTAATGGCAAAAAAACGTCAACAAGTGGACAGCCTCCAACATAGCCGGATTTCCAGGATTGATTCAGGAAAGGAAAACGTCTCGGGCCGTGTAGATTCACTCACGCAGGCCGTCAATCATTCCATTGATAGCCTTAACCGGATGGCCGCCTCAACGGCCGAGTTGAACCAGCGCATGGATACGCTATTGAGGTCGTTTCAGTCGCGACTGAACGCGCAGCTACAGAAGGCGCAGGGTGGAGTTACAGACTCCGTTCAGCAAAAAATCACGAGTCTGCAGCAACAGGTAAACAAAAAACTCAGCTTTTTAGATAGCCTTCGGGCTACCGGGCATTTTGGAGATATCTCGCTGCCGGCATTGCAAACCCCGATGAGTGCCTTTCAGGTGAAGGCATCGCCAAATATTGGGCAGGCTGTAAGTGTGGGGCAGCTCGGCAAGATTAACACCCCCGCATTACCGGCTGCAAATGCACCGGGTATTAACACGGGCGCACTGAACCTGCCCGCAAATGAGTTAACACCCAAGGTGCGCCATATGACAGGCGTTGCCAGTGATTATTACCAACAGCTACAAAAACTGGAAGAGGAAGGTTTTGATAGCACGCGGTTCCAGCAATTAGTGGAGAACCGTATGCGTGAGATGTCATCCGTCTCCGGTATTGAAGAGGCCGGCAAACCGTTTGAAGATGCACAGCAGCGGTTGGAGCGGTTAAAATCACTTCCCGGTTCAACAGACAGTTTGAAGAAGATCGGGGAGGTTATGTTGCGCGAGGAGTTGACCGGCCACTTTAAGGATAAGCCGCAGGTCATTGAGGGTGGAATGGCTGCTCTAGCGAAGTATCAGGAAAAGTTTCCTAGTCTGGCCGATAGTCGCTATGTACCCAAGAGGCGGCCAAATCTCATGAAGGACAAGCCGTTTGGCGAACGACTTATTCCGGGGCTCTATTTTCAGGTGCGGACTTATCCATCGGCCTGGAAATCGATCGACTTTTCACCAAACGTGGAATACTGGATCACGGATCGGTTCCGGGCCGGTATCGGGGGCACCTATCAGATTTTGATGAATACGAAGTCGTTCTCATTTGCCACCAATACACGCTCCATTGGATTTCGGACTGTTGTAAACTACAAGATTACGGAAGGTTTATTTGCTCATGGTCAGCTCGAGTACCTTCGGCTTGGCAACTACGATAACTTTATGAGAAACGGTACGTTGGAGCGCCCGGAAGTCTGGGGTCATCGCTGGTGGATCGGCCTTTCCAAAACGTACGGTATCAGTAAATCGATGCGAGGCATGATTCAGTTGTTGGTTGATCCGTCCGATTGGAGCGACATCATTCAAGGGCGCAACGTTGCGTTGCGATTTGGGTTTGAGTATCAGATCGGGCCTAAAGTAAAGCGGGAAAAGACGAAGTGAACTTATCTCGTACTTAGAGTATAACCAAGAACATACGCCTGTGAATTCGAGGCCGCTGATGCTAGACTAATCTACATACATCCCCACAACATCTCGTGTGAAAAAAACTGGCATTTGATCTTTCCGCTAAATGTTGTCTTTTTAAGCTCGGTAAGGTTCTATCATCAAATTATATCCGTATTGCTTAAAGTTATCTTCTAGGCAGGGAAAAGGGAATGTATAGACGCTTATTTTGCATCTGAGACCTAACTTATCATTCAACCGATTAGCTTTTTCTGCCATGCGCTTTCAATTTGCCTCAGATCTTCATTTGGAATTCCGGGTGAACCAAGAGTGGTTACGAAACAATCCCATGAATCCCGTGGGGGACGTCCTGATTTTAGCTGGTGACATCATGCCGTTAAACCAGTTGGATCAGCTTTCATCATTCCTTGACGAATGTTCCGAAAAATGGCGTGAGGTCTATTGGTTGCCCGGTAATCACGAATACTACGGCAGTGACCTAGCACTGACGGGTACGAATTTGATTCAACCCATTCGTAAAAATCTATTTCTGGTAAATAATGCAACTATCAAGAGTGGCGATACTCAATTTGTTTTTTCAACACTTTGGTCTAAAATCTCGCAGCTCAATGCTCTCAAGTTTCCAGGAGCGTGAATGATTTCTTCAAAATCAAAAACCATGGCTCACTGCTTACCCTAACGGACTTCAACTCGCTGCATGAACAAGCCATTGCCTTTCTCGAAGCTGTCCAATTCGATCGGGGGCTCCAGCGAATTGTTGTCACGCACCACGTGCCGACATTGATAAACTATCCCGCCCAATACCTCACCAGCCCTATCAACCAGGCATTTGCTACCGAACTCGGGCCACTGATTGAAGCCATTGGCGCAGATTACTGGATTTTTGGCCATCATCATCAGAACCTGCCGGAATTCCGGATTGGCAAAACAACACTTCTGACTAACCAGCTTGGCTATGTTCATCTTAGCGAACATAGATCGTTCATGCCCGATAGATCAATTGAGTTATAGAGAATGAAGTTGAACGCTTAGAATCTGCGCATTCGTTTGAAGTACTCGATATCTATAGCCTTCTGCGAATACATCATAGTAGTGCGCAAGTCGGCATGACGAAGTGTCTTTTGGATGAATTCCAGGGGCACGCCCTTTTCATACATCAATTGGCCTGCGGTATGTCTGAGGCTATGTGGTGTGAATTTCCCCTGCACCCGTAGTTTTCTAAAGGCTTTGGCTATCATGCCCTCGAGCGCGGGGCGATCAAGTTCAGGAAATAACTTACCCTTTTTGATCTTGGATTTACGCAGGTAGCACGTTAGTTCCCGTTTCGTTACGGAGGCCAGTTTGATGGTATCCTTCGCTTTTTCGCTTCGTCCCTTACCCCAAATCTGAAGTTTACCCTGCTTGAGCCTTACATCGCCTACGGTGGCTCGCAGCACTTCAACCGATCGAAGGCCGTTCCAGGCCATGAGTGCCAAAATAGCCCTGTCATGGTTTGATTTGTTTGTCTTCAGAAGCCTATCGCGTTGTTTCTTGCTCAGGCTATCCTTGTGGTAGGTTCCACTTATGGAACGGGGTAGGGTCACTTTTATAGCTGATATCTCGCGCAATGACTGGACACTGACCTTCCTAAGTGCGTTTCTGATGTAACGCTGTTCCTTAGACAACTCACTCGGGTCGGTAGCCTGGTACAGCAACGCCCAATCGCAAAAGGATTTTAAAACGGTTTTGTAAAGCCTTTTGGTGTAATCAGAAAGGATAGGAGAGAAAATGTATTTCGAGGCAGTTTTCTTGTTCATTCGGGTAATGTCATTTTTGATAGACTCGAAGTACCCATTGAGCACGGTCGCATAGATACTATTGCTGCCTTTTGAGCGAAGTCGATCTTGAACAGATGCCAGGTATACCTTCACAAACGGGTTGGATAGCGGAAGTCGTGGATCGAGTAGATCATTGACGATGATATCGATCCCGCGTCTCTCAAGGAATAGCCGGAACCGCCTCAAAATCGATTTGAGCGAATAGGAACGGGTGCTGGCGTAGTCCTCCAGTTGTGCGATAACCGTTCCGCCAGGCCGGTAAGTCCGTAAGAAACACCGGGCATTTACCAAATATGTACCTGTCACCCCAAACCGCCTGTTCAGCCAATACTCATAATCTACTAGCACTTGACTCGCCCGGGGGACCATTCGGGAGGGTTTGCCATCACGTTTTTGTAATTCAGTCATAAAAAACTACATGTTGAAAGGATCAGGTTTTGGAATTGCTTATTTACTAGATGTTATAAATGTACATTTATTTGTAAGTAAATATATAAGAAATTTTTCACCGTTTTTTTCTCGACATACTCTACCAATAAATGATACCCCATTCGCGGCATCTTTCGCAGTTGTTGAAACCCTCAAGCAAGGACCCTTCGGGCCGGTCAGTCCATGGCTTCCACAAACAGCCTGGATTTGCGGTTTTTTAGCTTTTATGCCTTATTTTTGGTATTGACCTTCCATGAGCAACTCCAATCTATTTGAGTCTGAGAAGATCACCCGCAAAAGGCGCATCGATCCGCGTTTGCAGCAACTGGGGTGGACGATAATGCCGTATGTCCTCGGTTTAGATACGTCTGCGCTCACGCACCATGCCGTTGAAGAATACCCCACCAGCAACGGGCCAGCCGACTATGCGTTGTTTGTTGAAGGCCGCTTGCTTGGCATCCTGGAAGCCAAAAAGGTTACCGTTAGCACGATGAACACCTTGGAGCAAGCAAAACGTTACGCCAAAGGATTGGTACACTCCATCGGCACCTGGAACGGCTACATGGTGCCGTTTCTGTACTCCAGCAACGGTGAGCAGGTGTGGTTTCTCGATGTGCGCGATGGGGCAAACCTATCCAGGCTTCTGGCAGATTTCCATTCACCACATGCGCTAAAAGAACTCTTCAACCGGAATTTCGATATCGCGCTAAAACGCCTGCAGCAAACGCCCAACGATGGCGAGTTTATGCGTCCGTACCAGAAGCACGCGGTGCAAGCCATTGAAGATGCCATTGCCGCCCGTAAACGCAAAATGCTCGTGGCCATGGCCACCGGCACGGGCAAAACGTTCATGGCTGTCAATTCGGTTTACCGGCTGCTGAAAGCCGGAGTAGCCAAGCGTATTCTTTTTCTTGTGGATCGCAAATCATTGGCGGCTCAAACTGCAGTCTCGTTTTCGGCTTATGCAACACCCGCAGGCAATAAGTTCAACCAAGAGTACGAGTTGTTCAGTCAACGCTTTCGAAGGGAAGATTTTGAGGAAGGTGATAAGTTTGATATCAACGTTTTACCCAACGAATACCTAACGCGCCCCGATGCAACCAAAACCTTCGTCTATGTAGCCACCATCCAGCGCATGGCAATCAATCTGCTAGGTAAAGCGGCTGTCTTTACGGACGACAACAACGACTCTGATCAGGAGGATGGAGACAAGTTGGACATTCCCATCCATGCGTTTGACATCATCATTGCAGACGAATGTCACCGGGGTTATACCTCACAGGATGCCAGCGTATGGCGAACGGTGTTGGAGTATTTTGATGCCATTAAGATCGGCCTTACAGCCACACCTGCCGCCCACACTGTTGGCTACTTTGGCGAACCTGTTTCCCGCTACCCGATTGAAGAGGCTATTCTCGATGGCTACCTGGTAGACTACAATGCGGTGAAAATCAATTCGGGCGTGCGGATGACGGGCGTCTTCCTGAAAGAAGGCGAACAGGTGGAAAAAGTTAATCCCCAAACGGGGCAGCTCAGCATTGAAAACCTGGATGACGAACGTGCCTACGATTCTACAAAAGTGGAACGAGAAATAACCGTGCCGGACAGCAACCGAAAGATTATTCAGGAGATCGCCCGCTACGCACTGGATTTTGAACGTGAACGGGGCCGCTTCCCCAAAACGCTCATCTTCGCTGTAAACGATGTAAGCCATACCTCGCACGCTGAACAGTTGGTTACGCTTTGTAAAGAAGTATTCAACCGGGGCGATGATTTCGTGGCCAAAATCACCGGCAATCCCAACGTGGACCGCCCACTGCAAAAAATCAAAATGTTCCGCAACCGCCCGGAACCGAAGGTGGTGGTTACTGTAGATATGCTTAGCACCGGGGTAGACATACCCGCTCTGGAATTCATTGTCTTTCTCCGCCCGGTAAAATCCCGCATTCTGTGGGAACAAATGCTCGGCCGCGGCACTCGCAGGTGCAATGAAATCAATAAAGACTCCTTTACTGTGTTCGATTGCTTTGACGGTACGCTGATCGAGTATTTTAAAGACGTTTCCAATTTCAAATTTGAGGCACCCGGCACACCTACGGTTCCGATTGAAGAAATCATCCGAAGAATCTACAACAACGAGGACCGTGACTATAACGTGGGCGTGTTGGTGAAGCGCCTGCGCAGAATTGAGAAGACGATGAGCGCTGAAGCGCGCCAGGATTTTGCAGCCTTTATACCGGATGGCGACATCGGGGCATTCGCCAATGCGCTGCCGGGCCTGATCCGTAACGACTTTGGTGCCACCATGAAGCTGCTCAACAACAAAGAATTTCAGCGGAAACTAGTGGCCTACAAACGCCCGCCCCAAACGTTCTACATCGCGCGCGAGCAGGAAGACACGGTCTATTCCGAGCCCGTATTCAGTGTGGGCGAAAAATACCTCAAGCCGGCCGATTACCTTACCGCTTTCGCGGATTTTGTTAAAACCCACAAGGCGGAAATTGAAGCGATGAAGGTTGTACTCGAACGCCCGCACGGCTGGAATACCCAGGTGCTGCGCGACTTACGGAAGCTACTCCTGCAAAACCATTTCCAGGAGGCCGACTTGCGGAAAGCGCATAATCTGGTCTATCACAAAAGCCTGGTCGATATCATCAGCATGATTAAACATGCCGACAAGAAAGAACCGCTGTTGAGCGTGAATGAACGAATCGACAAAGCGATTGACCGCGTGTTTGGCAATCAGATTCTCGACAGCGCCCAGCAGGAATGGCTGGCCTACATCCGGGAGCACCTGGTTACCAACCTCACGTTGGAAGAAGAAGACTTCAATGATATGCCCGTGTTTGAGAATCATGGGGGGCTGGGCCGGTTCAAGAAGCTTTTTAAGGATAACTACAAAGTTTTGATAAACGAGATTAATGCTGCCATTGCAGCGTAAAAGAGATGAGCGACATTGTAAACAAACTCTGGGGCTTCTGCCACACCCTGCGCCACGATGGGGTAGACTATGGCGATTACATCGAACAATTGACCTACCTGCTGTTTCTCAAAATGGGGGAGGAACGCGGCATTGACATCCCCAAGAAATATAACTGGAACAGCCTGAAAGAACTAAGCGGCACCGACCTCACCGACCACTACCAGGAAGTGCTGCGCAAGCTGCGCGAGGAAAAAGGCATACTCGGTAAAATCTTTACCCAAGCCATGCCGCGCATCAACAACCCGGTAAACCTCAAGCGCCTCATCAACATGATTGACGAGGAAGACTGGAGCAGCATGGATGTAGATGTAAAGGGCGAAGCCTTTGAAGGCCTGCTGGAGAAAAGCGCCAGCGAAGGCAAGAAAGGAGCGGGGCAATACTTTACACCGCGGCCACTCATACAAAGCATGGTGCGTGTAATGAAACCCGACCCGCGCACCAAAGCAGACTTTACCATTGCCGACCCCTCGTGTGGCACGGGCGGATTTTTGATTGCAGCCTACGAGTGGCTGATGAAAGAAACCAAAGGCGCACTCGACCGCGACTCAATTAAGCGCATTAAAAACAAAACGTATTATGGCCAGGAGTTGGTGCCACGCCCTGCGCGCCTTGCCATGATGAACTTGTTTTTGCATGGAGTTACCAGCGAGATTAAAGTTGGCGACACCATTTACGAACCGTTTGATGGCAAGAAGTTCGATTGCATTCTCACCAACCCACCGTTTGGCACCAAAGGCGCCAACCAGGCACCCGAGCGCGAGGACTTTACCATTGGCACCAGCAACAAACAGCTCAACTTTGTTCAGCACTATTTAAGTGCGCTCAAACCCGGAGGCCGGGCCGCAGTGGTGCTGCCCGACAACGTGCTGTTTGAAGACAAAGCCGGTGAGGTGTTTAAGATACTGATGCAGGATTGTAACCTGCATACCATTTTGCGGTTGCCGCGTGGCACGTTTACGCCCTATGCACAAGGCGTAAAAGCCAATGTGATCTTCTTGCAGAAAGGATTGCCTACCGAAAACGTATGGATATTTGATGCGCGTAGCAATGTAGAAGGTATCACTAAAAAAGACCGGCCCCTTACTGCGAAACACTTTGAAGAATTTGAAAAGTGTTATGGGTCTGACCCCAACGGCCAAAGCAAGCGCAAAGACCTGGGCGAAGCAGGCCGCTTTAGAAAGTTTCACATCAAAGAAGTAGAAAAGCGCGATTACAAGCTCGACATTACGTGGCTGAAAGACGATAGCCTGGAAGATGCCGACTCACTGCCCGAACCGCAAGAGCTGGCCACCGAAGCCATTACCGAGTTGGAAGCGGTGGTAGATGATTTAAGAGAAGTGTTGGAATTACTGGAGAAGAATGGAGAATAATTTACCAAAAGGCTGGATAAGTATTTCCCCGCTTGCAATTGCAGAGAAAATTAGAGGCGTTTCCTATGGAAAAGAAGACGTATTTAATGAAAACGGTAATGGACGGATTCCTGTATTACGTGCGAATGGTATCGAAGACAATAAGATCAAATACGATGATATAGTTTACGTTAGCTCTGATAATGTGAATAGCAATCAGATTTTGAAGACTGGCGATGTTTTGATTGCGATGTCAAGTGGAAGCAAAAATCTGGTAGGGAAAACAGCCCAATTCTTTGGTGATAATAAAGTTTCATTTGGCGCGTTCTGTGGCGTTTTAAGACCAAATCAAAACATAAATCCCAAATACTTTGGCTATTACTTTCAAAGTAAAGACTACAGAAACACAATTTCAGAAGTAGCAGCAGGCACCAATATCAACAATTTAAAAAATGAACACTTTGAATCATTAAGGATTCCAATTCCCCCTCTTCCCGAACAACAACGCATTGTAGCGAAGTTAGATGAGTTGATGGAAAAAATAGAACGCAGCCGTGCGCGACTGGAGCGCATCCCACAAATACTCAAACGCTTCCGCCAAAGTGTGCTCTCGGCAGCGGTTAGTGGTAAACTCACTGAGAAGTGGAGAGAAAGGAACGGAAGCTTAAAAGTCATTGATAATGTGGTGAATTTTTCAATCAAGAATAGTGACCCGATTTTTAATGAAAATAGCTGGTTAGTCTCCAGAGTATCGTCTGTGTATGATTCATTTGGTGGTGGAACGCCAAGTCGTTCTGAAAAGAGATACTGGAATGGTGGTATTTCATGGGTTTCTTCTGGAGATGTAAAAACTGACTATATAACAAGTGGTTCAGAATCAATCACAAGAGCAGGATTGGAAAACTCATCAGCAAAGCTTTGTCCTGTTGATTCAGTCATTGTAGTGGTTCGTAGTGGAATCTTACAACACACACTTCCGGTTGCAATTGTAAAAAGCGAAGTGGCTATAAATCAGGACATAAAATGCTTTAACTCGATTAGTAAAGATCTAAATAATTGGTTGTTCTTAGTTTTAAAAGGTAAAGCAAAGGAAATTCTATCTCAAAATAGAGAAGGAACTACCGTCCAAAGTGTAAAAATGGAAACTCTTAAAGACTTAGAGATTGAAATTCCGTCAACGGAAGAGCAGACAGAGATATTTAAAAAGGTTGAAGAGTTGTTATTGTTTGCAGACAAAATCGAATCTCGTTACAACAAAGCCAAAGCACAGTTAGATAAACTACCGCAAAGTCTACTGGCCAAAGCCTTTCGCGGTGAGTTGGTGCCGCAAGATGAAAATGATGAACCGGCCAGTGTGTTGTTGGGGAGGATAAAGGGAGAAGAAGCGGGAACAGGAGTTCTGAGAGGAAATAGCACAAAAAGAAGCGTGAGGGCACTTTTTTAATATGATGAAAGTCCCTTTGACAAGCGAACAAAAGTATGGTCTATCAATTAAATTCACGGCAATTAATTCAATGTTATGGAAGAGACTTACGCCTTTGAGCAAACACCCTTCGGTACGGGGAGCTTTGCCGACAATCCTGAACCTAGATGCCCATGTATTTTGCTGCTTGACGTATCGGGCTCGATGGCAGGTTCAAAAATTCAACAACTGAATGAAGGAATTTCTGTTTACAAGGATGAATTACTGGCCGACTCGTTGGCAAGCAAACGGGTAGAAACAGCTGTAATCACGTTTGGTCCAGTTAAAATCGAAAGTGTGTTTCAAACAGCCCCAAGTCTTTACTTGCCAAACTTTGAAGCAAGTGGAGATACTCCTATGGGTTCGGCCATAAAGCTAGCTCTCGAACTACTTTCGCAAAGGAAAGCGGAGTACCGAAGCAATGGGATTCAATTTTACCGGCCTTGGATCTTCTTGATCACGGATGGTGCCCCTACGGACAATTGGCAAGAAGCTGCTGCTATGATAAAAGAGGGCGAAAACGGAAAGTCTTTCGCTTTTTTTGCTGTTGGTGTGGAAGATGCTAACCTTGACATATTGAAACAGATTTCTGTTCGGGAACCGCTAAAACTCCGCGGCCTAAAGTTTAGAGAGCTCTTTATGTGGCTTTCGAATTCTATGAAGTCGGTATCTCGCTCGGTCATGGGCTCGAATGTTAAGCTACTGCCTCCCGGCTGGGCCGAAATATGAGATGGAGGTATATTGGTTCAAAAGTTGTCGGAACGTCTCACATTGCAAACAGTGAGCCCTGCCAAGATCACTTCGAAGTAGGAAGACTTGGAAGCCGAGGTGAAGTTTTTTTTGTGTTTGTCAGCGATGGTGCCGGCAGCGCAATTTGCGGTGGGCGAGGAGCTGAGATTACGTGCAAGGCAGCAAGCCAATTTTTCGCGAATCTCCCACTTGAGCAATGCTATAATGTTCAGGAGACTCAGATTTTTGAACTTTTTGATGCCATTGTTTCTCGTATTGAAGTAGCTGCCGAAGAGGAAAAGCTAATGCCAAAGGATTTCGCTTGCACTTTCCTTGGCGTAATTCTGTCAGAATCCGGATCAGCATTTATTCAGATTGGAGATGGGGCTATCGTAACCAAATTTGAGGGTAAGGAAAACTTTGATACTGTCTTTTGGCCTGATAACGGAGAATATGCAAATACAACCTGTTTTGTGTCTGACGATAACGCCCTTGCCAGCCTGAAATGGAAGTGTATCAGTTACATCCCAGATCAGATAGCAGTATTTACAGATGGGCTGCAAAGGCTGTGTTTGAGATTTTCAGATCAACAAGTGCACGGCCCATTCTTTGAACCGATGTTCAAAATGATAGCGAACTGTCCGAACGAAAGTGAATTACACAAGCTGAACTCACAATTAGAGACATTCTTAAAGAGCAACCCAGTTAATCAAAGAACTGATGATGACAAAACACTTGTCCTAGCCGTCAGGGAGAACAATGAATACTGAACTGGAAAATCTTTATAGTAAGACGAAAGTCAGGTACGTAATTCACCAAAGAATTGGGAGTGGTGGGGAAGGTGAAGTCTACGAAGTAGCTACCTCTGGCAGTGAAAAATATGTTGCCAAGGTATATAGGGAAAAGATAACAAGGGAGAAGGCCGAGAAACTGGATTTAATGGTTCAGGCGTTCGATGAAAAGCTGCAAGAAATCGCTGCATGGCCGAAAGAATTAGTTTTTAACTCTAGAGGTGAAGTTGTCGGCTTCTTAATGCACAAGATTGGGGCATACAAACCAATCCATGAACTATTTAACCCGAGTGCCAGAAGGAAGCATTTTCCAAATGCAGATTGGAGCTTTCTTGTCAATACTGCGCGAAATGTCGTTGCCGCATTTAAAACCATTCACTCTCACGGATTTGTTGTTGGCGATGTCAATGAAGGTAACTTAATGGTTTCCGGATCATCATTGGTTAAATTCATCGACTGCGACTCCTTTCAAATATCGAAGGACCAAAGGATGTACTCTTGCGAAGTAGGTGTGCCAATGTATACACCACCTGAGATGCAAGGATTGTCTACTTTTCGCGAGCGGCCCAGAACCACCAACCACGACATTTTCGGAATGGCCGTCATTTGCTTTCAACTTCTGTTTATGGGACGTCATCCGTTTGTGGGCGTCTATAGCGGCCCAGATACCCCGCTTGAAAAGGCAATTGAAAAGCATCTGTTTGCATACAGTAGAAATGGGTCCTTGAAGGGGATTCAACCACCTCCTGATACCCTTCCTTCAAATTCAGTACAAATAGAGTTGATGGGCTTGTTTGAGGCCGCCTTTGATGAACCAGGTAAAATAAAACGCCCTCCGTTAAGTACTTGGTTTGAGGAGTTTACATATTTGAAGAATCATCTAAAAACATGTTCCAGAGAGCCAATCCATAAGTATTTTCAGGGCTTAGATTCTTGCCCTTGGTGTCAAATGGAGAATCGTAAGGGAGTTATCTTTTTTACAAGTTCGCGCGTAACCGGTTTCAGTCTTAAGGATTTCAACTTAGATGAACAATGGAGAAAGATTCTGAATGTAACCCCGCTCGATGAAGTAACTCTTGATTATTCAAAATATCCAATTCAAAATCGAAGTGTACCAATTGAGTATCTCTTTTTCCGTATGCTTAGGGTAATTCAAAAGATCGCTGCCTTTGCCATTCCAACTATTTTTTTCTTTACAGAAATCAAGTTATTCATTTTTGCAGTTCCAGTGGCGTTTATTGTATATCACCTTAAATTGTTCCATAGTGAAATCGAACGTGAGCAACAAAAGCGAGCGAATGCATTCAACAACGTCAAACTTCGCTGGAAAATACTCGAAGAAAGATGGAACCGAGAAGCCACTAATTCTCTATTTGAAAAAAAGCTTCAAGAACTTGGAGAAGTTAAAAGTAAATATGAAAGGCTTGGTTCTGAGTATAACCGGGAGCGGCAACAGTTACATGCCCGAAGGGAAGAACTTCAGTTGAGACAGTTTTTGAGTAACTATTTTATCAGCCAGCATTCTATTCCAAACATAGGTGACTTAAGAAAACTAACACTGTCTTCATTTGGCATTGACACTGCTGCAGATATTGAAAAACTCAGAAAGTTGAAAGTACCCGGGTTCGGAGGCTTTCTTGAAGGGCATTTGTTTGCTTGGAGAAATGCCATTTCCAAACGATTTAAGTTCGACCCTACGAGAGGCATTGATCCCGAGGAAGTTAATCGCTTAGACAGGAGATTCGAAAATCTAAGGGTAGAGTATCAAAACAAACTTACCAGTGGTGCTGAAGTGCTAACGAACATTAAACGGCAAATCGCTAATAATCGGATTTCAATGAAATCGGAAATAGAGACTGCTGGAAAGGCATACCGTCAAGCCGAATATGACTTGAAGTGGGTAAAGTGAGGGTAACAGCCGGCCGACCAGGATTTGCAGCAGATGTTCGTGTACCACGAGATGTACCAAGCCAACCGCGTGGCATTAATTTACCCAGGTGATTTTGAACAAATCGAAGGTCGCTACCATTCCCCGGACGGCACCGCCAGTAGCCGCGAATGCAGCCTGATCAGCATTCCCGTTCGACCCAACATACGCCAATGGCAGACCGAAATCGCACGGGTAGTGGGGGAGTGGGCAGGGATAAACTTAACCAACTTGCTCCGAGCATAAGCATTAAAAGAAATGCTGGGGCCAATGTACCTTTAGCCTATTTGCGCAGCAACAAACAGGGATGCCAGTTTTCAAAGCGTGGTGTCTTAGTAACCGTGGCGCAGGACGATGGGGGCTATCGCACCGTCATGACGGTTCGTCAATTGTCGGTTCGAGTGACCCTTCTGGAATGCCCCGGAAACACTTCTCAACCGTGTCCTCTAACTCTTGACAATAGAGCGCGTGTGTTAAAGCACTGTCAACAATCTTCTTGTTTCTAAGTGACAACCGATTGAATTTGTTCATCTTTTTAGAAAACTGCTCATCGTCAAAAAAATCATTACTTGAATCACGCAGTGGGCCATTGAAATAATCAACTGAAACCTCAAAAGCTCGGCAGAGACGATGAAGGTTTTTTGATGACGGTTGAAAGCCTAACTCATAACGTGCTATCAGAGATTTAGCAATTCCAGACACTTCGGCAAGCTTGCTCTGTGACCAACCTTTAATCCTCCTTGCTCTTCGTAATTTCGTTCTTAACACAAGATTAAACTTCGAAATTCGACCTCATAACAGCAAGCGAAAAAAAAAAATAATCAGTTTTTGGTATCACAAGTCTTGTTTTGATCCCATAAATATGTACATTCGTCTGTCCAATTAACACCGGGTGCTTCCTGTCGGCACCCGTTAACGTTGGTCGTGCCCACCAGTGCTGCGTGCACAATACGACCAACCCCCATAAACTGGGGATTTTATAGTAGCAAAGTTGAAAAGGTGTTTTTTGGACTAATCATAAAGTTTTCTATCCAAAAAAATGCCGAGAGCCTTTGGTTACGATTTGTTGCCTCAGGCGTTTTTGAACAGTGGATTTTTTAAACTTTTTGACAATGAAGAAGCAGAACATTAGGTCAGATTAATCTTGTCGATGGCCGACTCGGGGCACATCGACTCTCGATCTTGAACTAAAATATAGTACCAGCAGACAGAGCGGTTGATCGTTTTCGGTAAACGGTCTGGTAGTATTGTTTTACCCAAAAATTCTGGTGAATCGATATTCAACGACGTGTTCCCGCAGTGATTTTCACCCTGTGCTCAGATGCACAAAGAAATTCGCATCAATACAACGGAAGACATTTCCAGTGTGGAACGCGTCCCAATAAATCCGAAAAGCCCATAGCACATCAAGACCGATGAAACTTTTCTAAAATATGAACAGTCGACAACCTCTACACCAGAAAGATCAATTACCACCACAAACTCCTGCCATGGTAGCGTGTGACTTCAAAAATGGAAACTCAACTTCCAAAAAGGACAACTTAGAGAAAATTCTTCTTAGGATTATTACTGTTGGCAGAAAGCAAATGGGGGATCGCCAATACGTTTCCGAATTACTCCTCGGAGTAATGACCGGATTCAAAGAGCTAAATGGGCTTAAAAGAGTTTATATCGAAAAGGAAACTTATGTTGAGGTTGACTCGATTCCAGATGAAGTTAGAAATGCAATAGGCCTGTTTACACCATTACCCACATCCTCAAATGAAGCCCGGAATCGGAGACTTAAGATGGAGTACGGAGTCGACTTCGATACGTCACCACCAAAATGGGTAACCCCAAGGAAAGAAGGATCCGAAGCTGAATGGGATGTCGAACGCGCAATCGCAAAAGCTAAAGACTACCATCACGAATTCATCGACTATTTCAAAGACATCAATGAAATCGAAACAAAATCAATGACCCTTTCAATACTAGTCGAAATTAAACCCTACAAAGCCGACCTGAAGTACTTGAAATCTGCCTACGAAAATCTAAAAAGTAGAAATGTAAAATGTGAGCTCCCAATTGATCGATTCAGGGAATTCTATAAAAAATTGAACTGGTTTTTCAGGGTGGGGCTAGTTAATGGTTGCATCAACATCAATAAAAACCCATTATGAAACTTCTAACCCATTTTGAAACGTCTATTCTTGCGGGAGTATTTAAGATGGCTGAGGGTGAATTGCATTATCACGTCTCACTTCCATTCTTACTGTCTGGAAAGCCTCCTAAGGATATTGGCAACCTTGAGAAATTTGCTTATGAACCAATAGATACGCTACCAACGACACTTCGATCAAAATTTGACGCAGAGACCTGTAGGGTGATTATCCAAAAGATTTCAACTGTGTCAATTTACTCACATGAGCTCATGGAAGCAATTACTTTTGAGCAATATTTTCTAGGCCGCTTGAAGCAAATATTCAAAGCAAAGGAGTATCTGAGCTACAACCCTGTGTACGCGGTATTCGATTTTCTCACAGAAGATCAAGTAGAAGACAGGGCAAAGCTTCAGGCAGTTATTTCTTTGATGCTTCCATTTTATCGAGACCGTAAAAGGCTCGAATTTATATTCGACCACTTGACCACCAATTACTACAACCTCGCTCTGCCTCTAAGTACCGTTGATTCATTACGAAAATACTTATCAAGGAAGGAGAGAGAGGGATTTCCTGGTTGCCTAATACACGGGCTTTTTGCTCAGCCTTCAAATAACAGAGAACTCTCTCCGTTAATGAAGGATCTTTTAATCGTACTGGCAGTCAGTGCACCATTCCATCAGTCCGCTGAAATAATAAAGGAGAACTTGGACCATGTCTTAGTTACTTGCCCCAGCGCAAAAGAGGCCGGGTTTTATTCTGTGTCAACTTCAAAAATTACTGCATTTATGGCGACCCCCGAAGCTGTGAGTGCGGTCTCCTTCGCCAAAGATGAACCTAACGAGTTTAGAAGAAAATTCACAGGAGTATTACGATTCAGCAGAGCGTCAAGTCCACTAGTCAAAATTTACATTGATGGATATGTATTCCAGATAAAATGTAGGAATGAGGAGACTGGTGACCCGGATACGCTAACGGGCATATTTATTTCAGATGACCACTCTGATTTCATAATTTCAATGGCGATAGGCGATACAGAGAATACTGACCTTCTAATGGAGGCATTTAAGGACTACCTAATAAAAACCAAATACGCGCTTCCAAGAGAGATCGTAGTCGACAAGCACATTTACAAAATGTTAAAGAGGAATGTAAATCTAATAGCATTGTTAAACCGCTTTGGAGTTCACATTGTACCTTCAAGCAACCCAAACCGCAAGCGTATTGAGCGATTTTTCCTGTTGTTTCAGCAACGATTCATGGCACACGTCATACAATATATTGGGCCAGGTATTAAGGCAACCAAAACAAAAAATGCGCACCCGTTCAGACGTTTTCTAATCATGTTAAACGAAAACTTACCTTCTAGGTACGATCTAATCCCAATGCTGAAGCGGCTTGTGAAACAAAATTACAATAGGGAATACAAGAGTGACACCATTATGGGTAGTGCGCATGAGCGCTTTCATGATAGAGTCCAAAACCCCATCATCGTATTGACCAACGGGCCTCAATTACTGCCATCGCTTTTTTTTGAGAAGCATTTGTTAACGGTCCGCGGCGCATCTGTTTTAGTTCGTAGGACCTTTAAAAACGGGTCGGATGATTTTCACTTCTATTACAAACGTGAAATGGATTTCATAGAAAGGTATACAGATGAGCAGGTTGAAGGGTATCTTGATTCTAATGATCCCTCTTCAATTCATTTATATGAAAAGGGAACTACTAAGTTTATTTGCACGGTGCCGGAATTCACTGTGATACCAGTTGCAGAGTTTGACAGGACCGAACAAAACATCGAGTGTGTTAGGACGTTTAACAGGGTGACTAGGGAGTTGATAAAGGCCCATAAAGAACGGCTCGATTCACGGCACGACAATGTGACAAAAGCTTTAGGTGGCCGAGATGTCCGGCAACTAACCAAAGCTGCACAAATTAAAAAAGAAGAAAGCAGTGATGAGATGTTGAGGCGCGAAATGGAGTTAAAAAAGCCAAAGCCAGAAACGAATATGTTTTATGCCAACAAGACTAGACTTAAGGGGAGAAGTAAACGCGCACTTGAAGAATACGGAATCGAGATTACTAGCACAATTTAGTTGACATGATTGGATCCACAAACTTCACCACATCCAACCAAATGAAAATGATTGAGGCGTTTGAGTTGGCCGCGCGAGAGAAAGTAGTGGTTGCGGTGGTTGACCACCACGGCAGCGGATTCAAGTTTGCAGTCAAGAAATACATGCATTCGACTTCATTTACCAAGATTGCTTTTGTGGAGATTGAATTTGGTATCCATGCCAGAAACTTGACGATAAACTTGATGAAGCAGTTTATGAACATAAAGTTTGTAACCAAAGGGTACAAAAAAACCGAGATCACGAAAATGATTTACGATTTGGGCATCCAGGTTAAGCAGAACCTAAAAGGGAAGCGGGTGGTGCTAATATTTAGCAACATCGAAAGGCTCAATACAGAACCTCGGCTTTCCAGATTCCTTAGGATTATACGAAGTATTCCGTTCAAATGTGGCATAATTTTAAGGACGACTTTGACGCACTATGAGAAGATTGCCAAACTCGATGAAAAGTTATTTTCTGAGTTCATGGTGATGACCGAAAAAAGAATTGTTTTGGAAAGAAATACTCCCATGGACATCCAAAAGCTTTGCCGCGCTTATGGCTTGAAAAGGCCCGAACTCGTTGAGGAGATATCGAAGAAAACGTTGAGCTTTACAATAGCGATGTTGTCAATCACGAAATTTTTGAAACATAGCCCAGTTACACAACTGGAGCTTGATCTATCTGATTCAGTTTAGTAACATACCCGGGTTTTCGTGAAAATTGATGCAATTTGACCGCATGTGGGAGGGTTGGACATTTCTACTGGACAAATCAAAAAATTGGTTATGCAAGCGGTAAAGCACTCCAATATTATTTAACATAATATAAATTATATAACTAGTTTCTGGTTAAACTGCTCAAGGTCAATCACGAGCCAGTGGCTTGAATTTATACTGCACGCCCACCCGCAGGACGAGAAACTCCGGAAAGCCGTCTGTAATCTTCCGGTCGAAGTTGTAGAGCATCTGCACGTTGCCGGTGATTGGCTTGTAATAATCCAAGGTTCAGGAATAACAGACCTGCTCCAACGTGTAACATTTATCTGTCATGCTCGTCATACACCCAAATCCAGTTAAAATAGTTTAACCCTGAACAATTCTTGTGCTCGCTTGACCAAATCTAAACTTTCATAACCAACCATTTTATGTTTCGGGTCCTCACGGCTTTTTCAAAAGTCGCATCATCTACTTTTTGCTTTTTGTTGATTTCCTGCAGCAGCCCGGTTGACGACTTGGCGCGGCATGCATCGTTTGAGCCGCGCCTTTTGCAAGAGGATTTGGATTACCTCATCGCTACGTTGGAGAAACGCCACGTGGACTTCTACCAGCGCGCCAACCGAGACTCCATTCAGCGCATGGCAGCGCAGGTGCGCGGCCAACTCACGCAACCGATGAACCGCATGGAGTTCTTTCGTGTGGTGGGGCAATTGAACCCGTATTTCAATGATGCTCACTGCCTGGTATTCCCGCTCATTGAAGAGGCGGATGCAAAAAAAGCGGAAGGCTGCAAACCATTTCCGTTTCACGTTGTGCTGGATGAAGCCGGTGCACTGCGGCCCGAGCGCAGCTACGCCCGCAAATCGGATCATGTAACGGTGGAGAAATCATGGAGCCTTGATTCCATCAACGGCATCGCCACGGCCGAAGTACTTGATCGTATCACCCGCTACAGTCATGGAGAAACACCTCAACTGAGGCGGCACATGACCACGCTACTCTTTGCCGATTGGCTGTTCACGCTCTATGGCTGGTGCGGTGAATATAATCTTGTTTTCAATGCTGGTAAGAAGTCGGCACGCATCACGGGTGCAGATGAATGGAAAAGCCTGGAAGCAAACGTGGTGCAGTACAACCGGCTCGAAATCCTGAGCGACTCCATCGGCTACCTGCGGCTCAACAGCTTTGACGTGGACGAGCACGAAGATGCGTATGAAGCCTTCATTGAAAACGCATTTGATAGTTTAGCCACGCGCAGGACTGATAAACTGATCATTGATGTGCGGGGCAATACGGGTGGCCAGTCGGATGCTGGTGCCCAGGTATTGCAATACCTCACCGATAAAAAGCTCTCACAGGTATCGCGCGCGTACGACCGCATTCACGAAGGCAACGCAGGCTGGTTTAACTACCGCGGCCAACCAGGGCAGTTGAAAGAAATGGATCTCAGCACCGATGACATGATCAAACCCATCGAGCCTTCGAAACGTTTTCGCGGTACGGTGGTGGTGCTGTTTGATGAGATGACGTACTCGGCCGGCATCATCTTCATTACCATCGTGCAAGATCATCAACTGGCCGTTACCATCGGTCGGCCCACGGGTGGTTTTGCCAATCAAACCGGCAACATCGAGTCGTTCCGGCTTCCGCATACCCAACTCACGGTGTATGCCCCCGCGCGCAAATTTGTGCGCCCCAACGGCAACACGGCTGTGCACCCGGTGACACCCGATGTCGTAGTCACTCCCCCCGACACGCTTGTTACAGATGATTATGTTTTACAACGCGCGTTAGCCGAGCTGCGGAATAAAAAGTAAATTTAGGAAAGTCAGGTATCGGAGATGTAAGCGCAGCCCTTGATGCCAAAAACTCAATTATTTACAAATGAAGGAAGGTAAGGTTCTCGCAAGACGCATCTTCCTCACCCCAAAGCTCAAAAAAGGTATCAATTTCATTAAGGGTAAAGCCGAGCTCCTATCGTTCTTGCCGGTCGCCTGACCGGCAAGCATTCATAACTCATCCACATGTGTCAAAATCTGAACTCATCATTCCCTTCCTCATGCATGCACAACGAGTCCTGGCGTGCCGATCGCAATTTACGATTTGTTGTAATCGTTTACCATTTTGGTGAGGGCCTCTAACGTATCCATCTGGAAGCTGGACTCAAAAACGGGTCCCTTCATAAAGAGATCTCTAAACCCGTATTTGTTTTTGGCGTAATCCGTCAACACGGTTTTATTGTCGCCAAAAAGTGACTTTAAATTGATGGTCGACATGTTCTTCGCTTCCTCTCCTTCTTTCTGACAAAGAATCTCAAAGTTGTTTTCCTGCCATTTCACATAGTCCTCATCATTAACTTTCGTACGGTCGGGTAAGTAAGGCGTAACGAAACCCTGGGTGTGGTGATACTTTTTAAAAATGGTAATCTTTCCTTCCGCAGCAACTTCTAGCATCAGTTGATTGGGAATCTGGTCTTGTGTCCTTTTCGCAAAGAGGTTAACATACTTTGCCTGTTTAAATTTCTTACCATTCTCAAGCGTAAAACTCTGCAAGTCGGTGGCATCATACACCACAACGGCTTTATCTACATTTTCCCCGGCACTGAACGCGGCATAGGTTTTCTCGTCAATCAGGTTCACCCTTTTTTGAAATTCCTGTGGGTTCATCATGTCAATGAATATGTATCCACTAACCTGATCCCCATTTTTAAAGGTTACCGTACCCTTTTCATACTTCCCTACCGAGCTGGGCGTACGCATTTGCGCCATGATGTTGCTAAAGGTGAAGCAGAACAGCACCAGCAGCCCGGCTGCCAGCGTGGATTGGGTTTTTGATTTTGTGGTTTTCATTACGCTGAATTTGTTTTACCTGGGGTTACGCAAGCACGTTGCCAACGCTGATGGGTGCAATTGATTCGGGTTGTAATTTAAGGCTAATTTACTGAAAGGAGATACAAACACCGTACCAACTCCCAGATCCGGCATGATGTTATGTCGGGACTGGCATGCCATGCTGCCCCGCTCGTTGGAGGAGAAATGCCGAAAGTAAAAATGCGCCAGCTTTCAGGACGACCAACAGCAACGGGGCAATCACCGTAAAATAGAAACTCATCTAATTGCAGCTCTTATCTCGCTCGTTGGTGAAGAACACCAAAAAGGTGGAAGCGTCTGAATGGCATGTTCGATTTGGTGGTCTGCCGAAAATGTGTTTATTTTTATACAAATTTTATACGCGCCCAAATGAGTTTGGCTATGAAAAGAAGTCTGTCGATTCTTGCCCTGCTTTGCACACTTTTGATTCCATCATGCAAGGATAAGCCCACGCAGCCTGTTCATACCGTGTATGTAGCCGGCCACGAACTGAATGGCAGTGGCATCTCCATCCGTGGCGGATACTGGAAGGAGCGCGCGCAGGTTATCCTGTCGACCAATGGTTTCTATGCCTCGTCCATTTTCTTGTCTGACGAGGACGTTTACGTCTGTGGAAAGGAGGTTTCGCCAACCGGAAATTTTATTCTGAAATATTGGAAGAACAACACACCGGTAAGCCTAACGAATGGGCAGAACGATGTTGATGGCGGTTATATTTTTGTTGATGGCAATAATGTATACGTGGCTGCCGGTGAATTCAACGGCAGTGTGTATGTCGCGAAAGTCTGGAAAAACGGGGTTGCTACAGACTTGACCAACGGGCAAAATACAGCGGTAGTCAAGGGTATACTCGTTAAAGGAGCGGACGTCTACGTGGCAGGTTATGAACAGGGCTCAACTGGTTTCGTGGCTAAGTACTGGAAGAACGGCAATGAAGTTTTGCTTTCGGATGGCACTTCGGACGGCTTCGCTACGGATATCACCGTTGCCGGAAGTGATGTGTACGTGTCGGGTTATCAGAATATCAATAATAAACTCACGGCAGTGTACTGGAAAAATGGTAATCGTATCGTTCTGAGCTCAGCTGACTTTTCTTTTGCAACTTCCATTTTTGTGGCCAACAATACCGTATATGTAAGTGGCTCGGAGCTTACCTCAACCGGCACCGTTGCGATCTATTGGCAAAACGGAAATGCTGTTCGCTTGAGTGATGCCTTGGGCGATGCCTCCGCCACTCGCATCGTGGTGGTGGGTAGTGATGTTTATGTTGCCGGGTATGACGGCTTGCCGACCAATCATATAGCCCGATACTGGAAAAATGGAGAAGCGGTTGCGCTAACCGATGGCACAACAAACGCCTTTGTGTTCGGACTCGCTGTCAAAAGCTCCATGCGCCCGCGTGGCGAATGATTTCGTATGAAGCGTTGAATCGGACATGGTGCGGATTTGTCCTTCCACATGAAAACCTCAATTGACTTCGTTAAGTCAACATCTTCAAGTTCGGGGTAGTTCAACCGGTCGCGGGTGAGCAATTTCAATTTTCAAGCTGTTGGTCAGGCGACCAACAGCAACGAGGGTAGCTTCATTTGCCTCCTAAACGCTGCCAATGAATCTTATGAAGTAGATTTATCATGATGATAACAACAAATACGACAGTGAGTAACGAACTTACTACAGAATAAACCATGCCATCTGAAAGAAAATCCAATTCTCGGACAAATTTACTTTCAGATATCGTCATTGCTTTTAATATTGAATTGTCTCTTATCTGGGCAGCCGCATAACTATTTGCCCTTCGTATCTCAACGAGAACAGAAAAGAGCTGACTTAAGCCATTATAAAAGAAAAATGCAACAACCACCAGGTTTGTCACTGAACACGCAAATAAAAAAAATAGAAGCTTTTTCATACAGCAGTAAGTGTTTTACTTTAGGCGTTTGATTTGATCCCCATTCTTCGCAGAGTTACCCGCTTCGGGAACGCTGCGCTCTATTGGCTCAATTTACTCCGTTAAGTCAATATCTTCAAGTTCGGGGTAGTTCAACTGGTCGCGTGCGAGCAATTTCAATTTTCAAGCTGGCATCTTTGCTCTAAACAGAAATTCAGCTAACGGTCATGCGTGCTTAGCTTTGAAATTCTCAACGTTGCGGAGCTTAGCACGCGACTGTTTCTATCTAACGAAGAAAGACTTCCTAAATGGAAATGCACTGAGAGTATCTCCGTTTAATTCAAAAACAATTCCTTGAACGGATTGAAGTCCTAGCTGATTTGCCTTTATTCTAAGAATCGATGTAATACTATCCTCCATAGGTAACTTCGGGCCCAATGCAAGTTTTTGTGGGTTACTAACATCACCTATGACAACTGAAATTGTCCTTGCTTTCCGATTCCCAAGTCTTACTATGGCTTCAAAAAAATCTCCCAAGGCCACCGTATCAGTTCTTGAGAAAATCATCACCTGCTTTGTTAAAGGATCATTGTCCTGCGCCCCATTTTTGTATCTTATGTAGTTCGTCTCGCGTCCCAATGAATCATAAAATCTCTCAACTAGTAGGGATCCGTCATCATCGTAAAGCCTCGAAGTATTCACTCGCCTGCCTCGAAAAAAGTAAGACACCTGATTAACAGCACCGGATTCAAAATATATTGTGTAGGGGCCACTTAACAAGCCGTTTTCATAATTGGCCTTAATTTTTAATTTACCCGACTCATAGTATTGTGTCGCAGTCCCATGTTGTCGGCCATCTACTGTTGTTAGTTCTGCTTTAATTCCTCCACTTGGATAGTATTCGATAACTTTTTGCTCGCTCCTATTTAATAAATTCAATGTTAGCACGATTGTAAGCAGAACTAAAACACTTGCTATCAAGTAGTATTTTGAATATCCTTTCATTTTGCGTTTCAGTTTCCTCTCTTAATATACTTCGTGTTACTATCATTCATAGGCAAACTAAAGTTTTCAAATCGCCTCTCAATTCCCCAGTTCTTGCCGGTCGCCTGACCGGCAAGCATTCATAACTCATCCACAGGTGTCAAAAATCTGAATTCATCATTCCCTTCCTGATAAAATCGGGCTGAACTCATTCTTCGCAGAGTTACCCGTTTCGGGAACGCTGCGCTCTATTGGCTCAATTTACTCCGTTAAGTCAACATCTTCAAGTTCGGGCTAGTTGGTAACCTCCTACTCACCGCACTTCGGTCTAATACTCCAAAATAAACTTCGCCAGATTTTGGTGTGTCTCCAGCTTAAATTTTTTCCGCAGCCGATAGCGGGCGATTTCTACGCCCCGCGGTGAAATGGTCATCAGGTTCGCGATTTCCTTCGTGTCCATATTCAACCGCAGGAAAGCGCAAAGCTTCTGCTCGCCTGGTGTCAGGTCGGCAAACTGGGTGGTGAGGCGTTTGAGAAAATCGCCATGAACGCGGTCAAAGTGCCGCTCAAACTGTTTCCAGTCTTCCTGCACCTTTAACGTAGTGTCAATTTCCCGGATGATGCGCTCCAGCGCCCGCTGCTTGTCTTCCACAATGTCGGTGGCCTTCGCCTGCCGGATCTCTTCTTTGATGGTTTCCATGAATTCATTCTTGACCACCAGGTTCATCGTGGATGCGGCCAGCAAGTTATTCACGTGACTGAGTTCGCGTTTGATTTGTTCTTCTTTCAGTTCCTGAAGTTCTTCCTGCTTTTTAGCCAACTCCTGTTGTTTGGCCTGTTCCAGCCTGGATTGCTTTCTTCGGTAATACTGCCGCTGCAACCGATAGATCTGAAATAACACGGCCAGCGCCAGTAGCACATAAATGGCGCGGGCCAGCGGAGTTTTATAAAACGAGGGTTCGACCTCCAGCAACAACGGCTGGCTGGTCACAATCTCCCCGCGCGAATCATACGTTTGCACCAGAAATGAATACGTACCGGCTTTGAGGTTCGTGTACTCTTTTGTGCCGGCTGTACTCCACGCACTATAGTCTTCATCGAAGCCCGACAGGAAATAACGGAACTGCTGATTGCTCACATCCTTGAACTTGAAGGATTCGACACTGAACTGAAGCACCTTGGTTCCTTCGGTGATGCGAACGGGGTTTGTTTCGGTTGGCCGATCGTTAAACGGCATGCGCTCGAACAAAATACTGTCTTCGGCAACATTAAACACCCGGCTGACCACGGGAACATGCGTGGTCGAAACCGGCTCCTCGCGGGCAGGGTTGTAGTGAATGAATCCTTCATTGGCATTAAAGAAAACGCCCCCGCGAACGTTGGTGGAGATATGGAACAGGTCGTTGTTGAACGATTGCCGCAACTGAAACAAGGAAGACGGCATATACACGTAATTGCCGGCACTCACCTGGCGAAACAAACCAACCTGATTCTCGGAATAGATGTACACGTTCTTTTGTTTGTCCTGCACCAACTGGTAAACCCAGTGCTGCCCCGTTACTTTGGAAAACACGTCTTCTGTTTCAATGGTCTCGTTGTCTTCATTGATTTTAAAGATTCCTTTTGGCGTGCTGATGTAGAGCTGGTCGTCAATCTTGCTTAACACAACATACTGTTGCACGGGCAAAGCTGCGGACTCCGATATCTTCTTCGCCTCGGCCCGGGTGAGCGAGTCACGCCAGGTGAGCCGGTAAAGGCCCTTGTAATACTGCCCCACCCATATTCGGCCCTCGCGGTCTTCTTCAAAAAACCGGCTGGACTCATTGAACCCGTCTATTTTGCCGGCTTCGGTCAGCTCGCCAGTGCGATCGACCTTAAACAGAACCAGGCCGGAGTACGTGCCGCCAATGGCAAACCCTGGCCGGGCCTCCCACGCTTTCACTTTCCACAGCCCGTCACACGTGGCCTTGCGGTACGCCTTCCCTCCTGCCAGCAAAAACAGTCCGGTGTGATGCCCCGCATACAACTTGTTGTTGATCATTTGCAAACCGTAGGCGGGCCCTTCGGTGCCCACGAGGAATTGACATTTCAAACCATTGGCCGGCAAAAAGTAAATGCCGTTGGAGGTGGTGTAGTAGGTTCCTTCACCGGTGTCAAACACATCGTACCCGCTTCCTTGCAGCTCTATATTTTGGTTTACCAACCGAAGCGGTGAGTTAACATCGATTACGGCAATACCATTTTGCAACCCCACCCACAAATTGCCGCTGTGGTCTTGATAGGTGCGAAGGCACGCGTTGGATAACAGCCCGTCCGTTACGGATATGTTTTCAATCTCCCCACTAAGCGGGTCATAGAAGAACAGGCCGGCCCGCTGTGTTGCAATAACCAGCCGACCATCGGAAAGCGGCAATACGTGATTGATGAATGTGCCCACCAACGCGTTGTTCAATTCCTGGTATTCGTTGGTGCGGCCCGTTGGGTTCAGCAGGCCAACCCGCCCGGAGTTATAGAAAAGCAGAAGACCACCGTCTACCCTTTTTGTGACTCCGGCCACAATTTGACCGGTTTGAGCCTGCTGCGGCAGGGCAATCAGATCAGATCCTTTAACTTCAAACAAATCGCCCGAGGGTGATTGCGTTAACAGGAGGTTACCGGCTAGCATCGAGCGGTTGAAGCCCCCCGCACGTTTGATTACCGAAACTGTATCATTGGCGTATACATAAATGCCTTGAAAGGTGCAGAAGTACACCTTCTCTTCGAACAGAAAGACGTTCCATACCTCGTCAAAATCCAGGTCAGACGGTGGGATTTTCGGCAACAGGGAGACATAGCGCCAGTTGTCTTCAAAATATCCAAAGTCGCCCTGCGAGCCCACATACAGCCGATTAGACTCGCTGTCAAACGCCAGCGATCGTTGCTTTTTGCCGGTGTTCAGGTTGTGTTTTCCCCAATTGGTTCCGTTGAAAGCCAATATGCCCAGGTTATTGGCCACAAACAGGGTCATGTCGCGGTTTTGGGCGAAGTCAATGTTCTGGATGCCCGCGCCATAGTCTCCGGGGGAAAAATTCTTGATCGGGTATTTGCCCGGCTGGGCCTGGGTTTCCAATGCCAAGGCAACCGAAACGACCAAAACAATCAGCCCAAACCATTTTTGATGGTTTTTGATACCCGTTTTGAGGTGTTGTATAGCCGACATGCGCCAAATGTATCGAATAAAAATGCCTTTAAATGCAAAAAATGAGGTTTTGTAGTAGTGGGCAGGGAGTATTGATGTAGTGGTTTTTTTTCGGTGTAGATGAAAACATCGGAAATTTCAATCGATTTCGAAGCTACCGGTTAGCAAACCGATGCATTCGAAGCCTAAAACAAAACTAAACCATGAGGAATATCTACTTATTCGCCTTAGTTCTGCTTCAAACCCTGGCTTTTGCGCAATCGGCCCGGGTAGCCGTAGTGCAAAACGAGCAGGGCATGAAACTGCAAGTCAACGGTCGCGATTTCATGGTCAACGGCATGAATTGGGACTACTTCCCGGTAGGCACCAACTTCTCGTACAGCCTTTGGTCGCAACCCGATGACATTATCCAGGCTGCGCTGGATGCCGAAATGCCCTTGTTGCGCAACATGGGGGTAAATACTGTACGCCAGTATACGGGTGTTCCCGCCCGCTGGATCAAGTACATCTATGAAAAGCATGGCATCTACACCATGCTCAATCACTCGTTTGGCCGGTATGGTCTAACGCTGGATGGCGCCTGGGTGGCCAACACCGAGTATGCCGACCAGCGGGTGCGGGCGTTGCTGATGGCCGAGGTACAGCAGATGGTGCGTGAATACAAAGACACCCCGGGCCTGTTGATGTATCTGCTGGGCAACGAAAACAACTACGGACTCTTTTGGGAAGGTGCCGAAACCGAGGATATCCCCATCGAAGACCGCAAGTCGACTGCCCGGGCGGTGGCCATGTATAAGCTATTTAACGAGGCAACCGTGGCCATGAAGGGCCTGGATACCTCCCACCCCGTGGCGATCTGTAACGGAGATCTCCTGTTTCTTGAAATCATAAAAACGGAGTGCAAAGACATCGACATCCTCGGCACCAACATGTACCGAGGCATTTCCTTTGGCGATGCTTTTCAGCGGGTGAAAGACGAATTGAACAAACCCATTCTGTTTACTGAATTTGGCGCTGACGCTTTTAATGTGTTGGAGAATGCGGAAGATCAGGAGTCGCAGGCGTATTACATGGTGGGGAACTGGAAAGAGATTTATGCCAACGCGGCTGGTCTTGGAAAAGCAGGCAACTCACTGGGCGGTTTTACCTTCCAGTTCAGCGATGGCTGGTGGAAGTTCGGCCAAACCAAGAACCTGAATGTGCACGATGCGAATGCGTCATGGTCCAATGGTGGTTATCAGCGTGACTTTGCGCAGGGCGAGAATAACATGAACGAGGAATGGTTTGGTATCTGCGCGAAAGGCCAAACCACACCACGCGGCTTGTATTCATTGTACCCACGAGCCGCTTACTACGCGCTCAAAGAGGCGCACAAACTAAATCCCTATCAGGAAGGCACGACACCGCAAGGCATCGAAGACCACTTTAACGGTATTCAACTGATTGAGGCCGTGATTAAAGCGCGGGGCGACAAAGCCGCGCTGGAAGGCGAGCAATCCTCGAAACTAAGTGTGAGTGAGCTGCGGGCCGAATTCACTACGTTTTACACCGGAGGCAAACTCATCACCACGCCTGACAAGCCAGACCCCAATAACGTCACCTATCCTAACCAATTGGGGTTCGATCACATGGAGTCGTTCTTCTTTGGTATTGAGGCTAAGCCGGCTTCCAACGTGCGCGCCAATGTCGTGTTTAACGTGCTGGGCAACGTAGCGCTTAATCCAATCAATGAAATCTTTTACGAAAACCGGGGACGGCCGCTGAATATTCAAACGCAAGCGGGCACAGAAGTGGTAAATGCCCTGGGACGTGTTCAGGTATACCGGGCCAACTACACCTGGAACCACAAGTATTTTGACCTGGAGGGTTTCTTCCGGACCGGGCACTACCATTGGGGCTATGAAGGTGACTTCTTCGGTTTATACCCGGAGGCCAACTACGGTCCGAATATTGACATCTACAACGGCAACGCTCCGCAAGGTTTTGAGATTACGGGTAAGAAGCAGTTGAACGGCTTGAAAGTGGCCTTTGGCCGTGAGTTGTGGTGGGGAGCCAACCCGGCCGTACTTGTGAAGTATAGTAAGGAGTTTGCCAAAATGAACGTGACCGGGATTTTCCATGAAGACCTGGAAGAACCCGGAGTGGCGATCAGTTCGTTGGCGGTGCCTCAACCCCGAACCCGGAGGTTCACACTGCAAGGTTCCACCAAGCTTTTCGGTAAACTGAAAATTGAAGCAGGTGGTATCTGGGGCGGGCAGCCATTGGTGGGCCGCGAGTTTCAGGTGGTGGAAGGTAGTGAGGGAAATTATCAGGTTTATGCCGATAAGATTCAGGCTACCGACACGTGGGGTGGTAAAGTTAAACTTACCTACTCGGCAGGCCGAATCAACTGGTATGGGCAAGCAGCCGCGATGGGCCTGGTAGCCAACGGAGGAGCCGATTTCACCAAAACGTTTACCGGGTGGTATCTCAAGGACAGTGGCAGCGGAAATCAAAACAATTTCCTCACCGGCTTCACTTACTCGCTGGGCAAACTTCAGATTGCGCCCAACTTTTTGTGGCAAAAACCTTTGGTCAATCCCATTCCCGCCACTGCGGGAGGTCCTGCCCGACCGCGAAACATTCTGGATGATCCGTTTGTGGTACGGTCCAACCGGGAAACCGTGGCGGGCGAACTGTTGCTGACGTTTGATCCTACACCGGGCACGTGGATGTATGAATGGGATAACGACCGCGCAGAAGACGCGCCCCTGGCCGCCAGTTTAGGTTTTGTTTACCGGCACCTGCCTACCTCGCAAGATGCGGCCGTGATTTTTCCGGGCACAGGACGAACACCAACAGCCGCTGATGGCGCACCACCCGCTTTGGATTTGTGGGAAGTGAATACCCGCATTGTCTCCAAGGTAAATCCGCAGCTGGGCATCATCGCCAATCTGTATGCGGGCAACGGACAAGCGAACGGATCTGATCCGCGAACAGTAGAACGCTTTGGTGGTGATTTCCGGGTGATTTACAAAAAAGTAAAGTTGTCGTCACACCTCAAGTTTAATGACTGGGGACCCTTTGACTATCACCGCGACTTTAACCTGACATTCCCATTGCAGTTCATGGCCGATTTGTCGACCACGGTTGGCAAGCCGGATTGGTACGTACTGCCGACCACCTCGATTGGCCTGATGTTCATCTGGCGATCGTTGGATGAGTTTTCACCGCGCTACCTGCCCAACGTGGCGGAAGAATTTGCCACCTCTCCGATCATCAGCCCGGTTGGATTTCCCAACGGAAATGAGTGGGAGTTAAGAACTTATGTACGCATTCATATTGGTAAATAAACAACGGGATCGAAAGCATATGAAAACGAACAAATTGAATTTCGCGCTGCTGACGGTGTTTGCGCTAGGTGTTTTATCCGGTTGTGAACGGGGCCTTTCCGAGGATGCGGATTTTGCCAAGTTCCCGAAGAACCCTAACGTATTCATCGATGGGTTTTCGGGTGGTCTGCAATATTTTCCCTTTGCCGGATCAAAACTCGATGCGTTTACGGTCGATACACAAACGAAGTACTCCGGCTCGGCATCCATGCGACTGGACGTACCCAATGTGGGCGACCCCACGGGCACTTATGCAGGAGCCATCTTCCCCGACATGAACGGGCGGAATCTGACCGAATTCGATGCCCTCACCTTCTGGGCGAAGGCTTCTCAGGGTGCCACCATCAACGAGATCGGTTTTGGTAACGACTTTGGAGAGAATCGATTCATGGTGACCCTCAACAACATGAGGATAAGCACCACCTGGACCAAGTATACGATCGCCATTCCGGACCCGTCACGCCTGACGGCCGAGAAAGGCATGTTCTGGTATGCGGAAGGTGCAGAAAATAACAATGGCTACACCATCTGGATTGATGAGCTGAAGTATGAGAAACTCGGCACCGTGGCCCAACCGCGTCCGGCCATTTTGAATGGTGAAGACCGGGTTCAGCAGTCATTTATTGGCGCCAGCGCTACGGTGACGGACTTGACCCAAACCTTCAATCTCGTTTCCGGTGTCGATCAAACCGTGACCGTTGCACCTGCTTATTTCACTTTCTCGACCACCAATCCGGATGTGGCGCGCGTAAATGAAATGGGTGTGGTCTCGATCGTGGGCACGGGTACTGCAAAAATTACAGCAACGTTGAATGGTGTACGGGCGAAAGGATCGCTTACCATCCAATCGTTGGGAGCATTTGTTCCCGCCCCGGTGCCCAATCGAAATCCTGCGAATGTGATCTCGGTTTTCAGCGATGCGTATACGAACATCCCGGTTGACTTTTACAATGGATTTTTTGCTCCTTTTCAAACTACGTTGGGTGGCGCAGGCCTTGTCATAAACGGTGATAACCTCATTCAGTATACCAATCTGAATTTTGTGGCCACCGAGTTTAAGAACCCAACCGTGAACGCATCGCAAATGACCCATTTGCACGTGGATCTTCAGATTCGTGAAGCCATTGATCCTGGCGATTTCATTTCTGTCCAGTTGGGAGATTTTGGTGCAAACGCGGTGTTCGGTGGCGGAGATGACTCCAGCGGAACGGTTAAATTCACCAGTGCATCGCTCTCAAGCAATCAATGGATTAGCCTCGACATACCGTTGGCCAGCTTTACGGGTTTGACCAGCCGAAACAACCTCGCGCAAATCTTCTTCATATCGGCTGACGGTACGTCCAACAACGTTCCCACCATCTCGACCATCCTGGTGGATAACATGTACTTCTATAAAAACTAAACAGACGAGCAAATGAAACGAACAACTCAATCGACAACGCGGGGGCTACTCCTGTTTGGTAAGGGTATTTTCCTTTTTGTCGCGCTCATCACCCTTCACGGTTGCACAGATGATACGCAGACCGTGGTGAATTTCACCAACCTGGTGATGCAGGATGAATTCAACACCGATGGCGCCCCGAACCCGAGCCTGTGGAGTTACAACATAGGCACCGGGCAAAACGGCTGGGGTAACAGCGAACTGCAATTCTACACCGACAGGCCCAAAAACGTAACGGTGGCCAACGGCTACATGATCATCACGGCCCACCGCGAATCGTTCAATGGATCGCAGTACACCTCTGCCCGGTTACTGACCAAGGATAAGTTTGAGCAGGCCTATGGCCGATTCGAAGCGCGAATCCGCCTGCCCTGGGGTCAGGGACTGTGGCCGGCCTTCTGGATGTTGGGCGCAGACATTGATACCAATCCCTGGCCGGGTGCCGGAGAGATTGACATCATGGAACTTCGCGGTCAAAATCCTGCCACGGTATTGGGTACTGTGCACGGTCCGGGCTACTCGGGTGGCCAATCGATTTCAAAAAGTTATACGCTGAAAAATGGACGCTTCGATACCGACTTTCACATCTTCGGCATTGAGTGGACACCTGACTACGTCAACTTCTATGTTGATGATGTGCTGTACAATCAAATCACACCAGCCGATGTGCCCGGTGAATGGGTCTTCAACAAGCCATTCTTTATTCTGATGAACGTGGCCGTAGGCGGAAACTTTGTTGGCCCGCCCAATGCGCAAACCGTTTTTCCCCAGACCATGCTGGTCGATTACGTGCGAGTTTACAATTAATGTTTTTGTCAATCCATAAAGCAAACCATAATGAAATTAATTAAGAACCTCTCCTGGATCATCCTCCCACTGGCGATGATCGTTTACTTTTCAGCGTGTATTGAAGAGGAACCCGCCCGCCCGCAGGTTGTGGCCGGGTTCACCTACACCGTGACCGAACTGGGAACTGTCACTTTTCTGAACACCTCGGAAAAGGCCACCAAATACGCATGGGATTTTGGTGACGGAGAAACCAGTACGGAGATCAATCCGGTTAAAACCTACGTGCCCGGTACATTTTTCGTGAGCCTCAAGGCTTTTAACGATGCGGGCGCCTCCGACATTTTAAAAGATACGCTCACCATTATTATTAAAGACAAGGTTTCCCTGCCGATCACATTTGACAATACGAATGTGGACTATGACGTGACGACCTTTAACGGTGCATCCTTTGCGATTGTCGACAATCCGAGTGTTTCGGGAAGCAACAACAAGGCGGGTAAGGTAGGCGCCATCACAAATTCCGGTGTTGCCTTCGAGGGTATATTCATTGATTTGGAAACACCGATCAACCTCGCCACCCAAAAAAGGATTAAAATGAATTTTCGCGCCTCGGCCCCCATCAGCGTCTTGATGAAGCTTGAAGAAGGAACGAGTGGTGCCGTTGAAGTAACGGCAACACACGGTGGCACCGGCTGGGAGAATCTGGCCTTTGACTTTACGTCATCTGCGAGTTACTCCAGATTAACCTTATTTGTTGATGGACCGGGAACAACGGCCGGCACCTTTCAGATTGACGATATTGAACAGACAACGACTCCCGCACCCACGGCTCCGACCACACCTGCCCCAACGCCTCCGGCCCGGGCTGCCAGTAATGTAATTTCGATCTTTAGCAACGCCTACACCAACATTACGGGGGTTGATTATAATCCGAACTGGGGACAGGCCACCGTGACCACTACTATCAATATTGCGGGAAATGCAACGCTGAAGTATGCCGGACTCAACTACCAGGGAACAGACTTTTCAGGCAACCCACAGAATGCATCCTCCATGGGTTTCTTGCACCTCGACTACTGGACGGCCAACTCCACGGCACTGAACGTGTACATCATCAGCCCTGGCCCGGTAGAAAAAGCCAAGGTATTAACAGTGCCCACCGGTGGAAACTGGACAAGTGTTGATATTCCGCTTTCTGATTTTTCGCCTGTCAATCTGGCCAATATCATTCAATTCAAGTTTGACGGGAATGGCGACATCTTCCTGGACAACATCTATTTCTACCGAACCGTAGTAGCCTGTACGCCTGAGGCCACGGAGAATATAAACCCTGCGAACGGTGACATTAACTGGACATTCAAAACCAACGATGCGGCTAACACCTTTGAAGCCTTTGGGAACACATCGGGAGCAATTGTCAGCAACCCGTTGATCGCGGGACTAAACACAAGCTGCAACGTGGAGAAGTTTACTAAAACCAATGGTTGTGAGACTTGGTCAGGACTTGGTAAGGCCTTGGCAACGGCCATCGACTTCAGCACCACAACGAAAAAGGTTTTCAAAATGAAAGTTTTGGCTGAGAACCAGGTTTCTGCAGTGACACTAAGGTTGGAAAGACTACCTTTCCCGGACACCGAGCCTTCTCAAGAGCGAATCGCCAACATTACACAGGTTGGCGTCTGGCAGGAATTGACATTCGACTTTTCGAACGTGACTACCGGGACGTTTAGAAGTATGGTGATCTACTTTGAACGAAACACCGGTTGTGATGGTGATGTCTACTATTTTGATGACATCGTTCAGGTTGCGGGTAGTGGTGGAGGTGGCGGTGGCGGAGGAGGTACAACCAATCTGGCCGCCAATGGCAACTTCGAAACGGGCACCGACTCGGGTTGGTTGCGATTCCAAAATGGAGGGACTTCAGCACTTGACAATACCGTAAACAATGGCGGCTCCTGGTCGGGTAAACTGGCTACCAACGGTGCAAGCAACCCGGCATTCAAACAAGAGCGAATTGGTGCCGGTGTTGTAAAAGCGGGTGACGTGGTACGCGTTCAATTTGATCACACCGGATCAGTTGTCCAGCCAGGCGCTGTGTTCAATGTATTATTGTTTGGCGAAGGTGCATCGGGTGCTTCTTTTACACACGTATTTAATCCTGCTCCAAGCCCGACTACCGGCTGGACTACATTTACCGGCACGTTCACCATAGCCGGGGGTACCGATGTTTCCCAGGGTATCTCCTTCCTGATCGAAGCGGTTTGCGGAGGCGCAGTCGGTTGCAGTGTAACGGCTAACATTGACAATGTCTCCGTTGTATTGAACCCGTAGCCTGTAAGGATGGGTTTCTGATTTGCAGGTCAAGCCTATATTGCTTGACCTGCTTATTAGAATCGGCCCCAGGATTTATACAATCTAAATCGTGATTGTGAATAGTCAGCACCCTGCCCCATTATTGAAAGTATCTTTTGATGGAGAGACTTTTCTGAAGATCGCTCAGGTTGATCAGATGCGTCCGTTTTTCATGAGCATCATCAGCGACTCAGACCATTGGCTTTTCATCGGTAGCAATGGTGGCTTAACGGCAGGCCGAAAAGACGCGGATAATGCCCTCTTCCCGTACTACACAGACGATAAGATTATTGAGTCGGCTGACGTTACCGGGCCTAAAACCATTTTCCGCATCCAGGGTGATGGCGATACCTTTCTCTGGGAACCGTTCTCCGTTCGGTATGCCAACCTGTACGACATTGAGCGGAACCTCTACAAGAATACATACGGCAATAAGGTGCTCTTTGAAGAAGTTAATCACGATTTGAAGCTAACCTTCCGGTACCAATGGAGCACGAGTTCACGGTTCGGATTTGTCAGAACGAGTTGGCTTGTTAATGATGGCGGATCGGCCGCCCGTGTCGCGCTGGTAGACGGCATTCAAAACATCATGCCGTATGGTGTCGGCAGTGCGTTGCAAAACAAAACCAGTAATCTGGTGGACGCCTACAAGCGGAGCGAACTTGAAACGCAGACCGGTGTCGGAATATTTGCCTTGAGTGCGATCATTGTAGACAAGCCTGAACCCAGCGAAGCGCTGAAGGCTTCGATTGCCTGGTCGCTGGGGTTATCGAATGCAACCCATCTCCTTTCGTCTCGGCAACTGGAAAATTTCCGCAAGGGAATTCCATTACAGGAAGAGACAGACGTGAAAGCCGAGAAGGGCGCTTATTTTCTAAGTACGGATGTTTCACTACCTGCTGGCGAGAGTAAAGAGTGGATGATTGTTGCGGACGTGAGCCAAACGGCCACTCAGATTTTGTCGATTGCCAAAACACTACGGGAAGAGAATGAGTTGGCCTTGACGGTAAAGCAAGATATTGCCGAAGGTACCCGCAAACTGATCCAGTTGAATGCGGCCGCAGACGGCCTCCAGTTTACTGCCGATGGGCTTCGCGACACACGCCACTTTGCCAACGTGATGTTCAATATCATGCGTGGCGGCATCTTTGATAACAATTATCAAATAGACCGAAAGGATTTTCAGTCCTACCTCGCCAAAGCCAATAAACAAGTGGCCGAATGGCATGCCAGGGCGCTGGAGAGTCGATCTGCCCAGATGTCCCGACATGAACTCATTGAGTTCTGCCGGCAATCGGATGATAACGACTTTAAGCGGCTATGTTTAGAATACCTGCCGCTTAAGTTCAGCCGCAGACATGGGGATCCCAGCCGCCCGTGGAATAGATTTTCCATCAACACGCAGGGTGAAGATGGCGCCAAAATACTGGATTATGCGGGCAACTGGCGCGACATCTTTCAGAACTGGGAAGCGTTGGCACACTCCTACCCGGAGTTTATCGATGGCATGATCCTGAAGTTTTTAAACGCCACTACATTTGACGGATATAACCCCTATCGGATCACCAAGAACGGAATTGACTGGGAACGGATTGAAGCCGATGACCCCTGGTCGTATATCGGTTATTGGGGCGATCATCAGATCATTTATCTTCTCAAGTTCCTTGAGTTTTCGGAAATGCACCGGCCCGGTAAGCTGGCGAGCTACCTTAACGAAAATCTGTTTGTATATGCCAACGTGCCCTATAAGATAAAAAGTTACGAACAAATCCTACGGACCCCGAAGGAAACCATCGACTTCGACCATCAGCTTGATCGCGCGATTGACAAGCGCTGGCAAATCCTGGGTGCCGATAGTGCGTTGCTTCAGGATAAGACCGAAGCCATTCATCATGTCAACTTTGTAGAAAAGATTCTGGCGTTGGTGATGGCCAAAATGTCGAACTTCATTCCGGAAGGCGGTATTTGGATGAACACCCAGCGGCCGGAGTGGAATGATGCCAACAACGCGTTGGTAGGCCATGGGGTTTCGATGGTCACGCTCTGTTACCTGCGAAGATTCTTCACCTTTCTGATTCAGGTGATGGACGCCACGCCAGACGGTGAGGTTATGGTGTCGGAAGAAGTCGTGACCCTCTTCCAACGCATGAATGACACCTTGCGTAAGTATCAGCCTTTGCTTGCCGGCTCACTTTCGGACAAAAACCGGAGAGAAATACTGGATGCGTTAGGGTCCGCGGCCAGCCACTACCGTCAGCAAATCTACGCGCAGTCTTTTAGCGGTAACAAGCGTGTGCTTCCGATCGCGAATGTCAAATCCTTCTCGTCCCTTTGCCTGGCTTGGCTCGACCACACCATACACGCCAATAAACGACAGGATAATTTATACCATGCTTACAACTTAATGACGGTAGAGGGTGACGGTCAAATCTCCATCTCGCATTTAGACGAAATGCTGGAAGGACAAGTGGCAGTGTTGAGTTCCGGTTGTCTCACCGCTGGTGAATCGCTGGAAACACTCGATAGCTTGAAAGCCAGTCGCCTGTTCAGGCGTGATCAATACAGCTACTTGCTTTACCCCAACAAAGACTTACCCGGCTTTCTAAAAAAGAATGTGATCCAGGCCAGTGACATCGACAAGTCCTCCCTACTCAAGGCTTTAGTAAAAGCTAAGGACAGAACGATTCTCGAGCAGGACAGCCAGGGCAATTTCCACTTCAATGGAAATTTCAGAAATGCGGCCGATTTGAAACGCGCACTGGATAAATTAGATGGTCAATTGTATTCCGTAACCGACTCGAGTAAAGACGAAGTATTGCAGATCTTCGAACGGGTATTCAACCACAAAGCCTTCACGGGTCGTTCAGGAACATTCTTTGGCTATGAAGGCCTTGGCTCCATTTACTGGCACATGGTATCCAAGTTGCAACTGGCCGCCCAGGAGTGTTGCCTTAAGGCCGTGGACGAAAATGAATCAGCTGATGTTGTTGGGCGCCTGTTGGCGCACTACTATGAAATCAACGAAGGTATAGGGGTACACAAGTCGCCAACGTTGTATGGGGCCTTCCCTACCGATCCGTATTCCCATACACCCGCGACTAAAGGAGCTCAACAACCGGGCATGACGGGTCAGGTGAAAGAGGATATCTTGTCCCGGTTTGGTGAATTGGGTGTGCGCGTAAAAGAAGGCCGACTCTTTTTTCAGCCTACCATGCTCAAAAAATCCGAGTTCCTGACCGAGGCTAAAACGGTGACTTATGTAAATGTCAACAGCGAAGAGGTCGGCCTGGCGCTTCAACCGCAGTCGTTACTTTTCACCTACTGCCAGGTGCCCGTTGTTTACCAGATGAGCAACCAAAGCAGTGTTTCCGTGCAGCTCCGCAACGGGTCAACAGCAAAATTCGAGCGGCCGGAGCTAGACCTCCGGACCAGCGCGGAGATATTTGGCCGAACAGGTACGGTCCTTCAACTGATCGTTTATATTGACAAAAAGATTCTACAGTAGGTTATTCACAAACCCGGAAAAGAGTGTATGGCAGACGAACAAAAAATTGAATCACTCCTTGCTCAAATGACCCTTGAGGAAAAAATTGGTCAGATGACGCAAGTGCGGCATTTCGATGACATCACACCGGAGGACATCAAGACCTGGTTTATTGGGTCGATCATCCACACGCAAGGGCCCACACCGGGAACAGACGCAGCGGGATGGCAGGCCAAATTTGTAGAGCTGCAAAAGATCGCGCTTTCCACACGCCTCGGTATTCCAATGTTTTTTGGCGTTGATGCCGTGCACGGGCAAAATACCTATTCGGGCGCCACCATCTTCCCGCACAACATCGGTCTAGGTGCTGCTGCGAATGCGGAGTTGGTTGAGCAGACAGCCGCCATCACAGCCGTTGAGGCCCGTGCTACCGGATTCAATTGGGTCTTTTCGCCCTGCGTGGCCATTCCATATAACGAAAAGTGGGGCCGTGTTTATGAAGCATTTTCCGAAAGCACGGACATCACCACCAAACTGGCCGCGGCTTCCGTCCGCGGACACCAGGGCCAGCCGGTTTCGCTGATCGCCACAGCCAAACACTTCATTGGTGACGGTGCAACGGATTTTGGCGTGGAGGGTGGCAATACGACATTGTCTTACGAAGAGGTGCTTGAGCGGTTGTTGCCGCCATATCGGGCGGCCGTAGAAGCTGGTGTCGGGTCGGTCATGGCTTCATTCAACAGTTTGAATGGTGTGCCCATGCACGCGCATCGTAAGTTAATTACTGAGGTGCTCAAGGGTTCGTTGAAATTTGATGGCATTGTCGTGTCGGACTGGAAAGCCTACTCTCGCTTTGGCGGAACCGATGTGATTAATGCCGGGGTCGATGTGGTTATGGCTGTTGAAGGTGACTTCAATATGTATGTGGAAGGCGTACGACAGGGCGTTGTGAGTGGGGTGATCCCCCAGGAGCGTATTGACGATGCGGTGCGCAGGGTGTTGCGACAGAAATTCAGAATTGGCTTGTTTGATAATCCTTTTCCGGATGTCACACTCATTCCGAAAATCGGTGTACAGGCTCATCGCGATGTGGCCCGCCAGGCGGTGCGCGAGTCACTCGTGCTGTTGAAAAATGAAAATATTATCCTGCCGTTACAGAAAGATACGCGCCTTGTGGTGGTGGGTGAATTTGCCGACAACTCGGGGTTTCAATCTGGCGGCTGGACCATCAATTGGCAAGGCACAACCGAAAACTATGCCGGGGCCACCACCATTCTTGAGGCAATTCGAAAGAAAGCCGCTACCCGCGTACTTTATGACAAGGATGGACAAGGGGTTGACGGGGATGCCGAAGTTGCCGTTATCGTGGTGGGTGAAACACCTTACGCGGAATTCATGGGCGATATTGGTGGCCCCATGAACAAGTATCAACTCACGCTTACGGAAGAACATCAGAAACTTGTCGACCAGTATACCGCGAAGGGGATCAAAACAGTGGTCTTGCTGATTTCCGGGAGGCCATTGGTCGTCACGAAGCAAATTGAGCAAGCCGATGCGTTTATCGCAGCCTGGTTTCCTGGTTCTGAGGGTGACGGCATTGCCGAGGTACTTTTTGGTGACTACGATTTTAAGGGCAAACTGCCTCACTCCTGGCCAACGTCTGAAGATGATTATACCGGAAAGTACGGCCCTAATTTTTGGGATGATCGGGTGAAGCCGCTCTTTCCCATTGGATTTGGGTTAACCTATACAAACCCCCGTTCATCCAAAAATACATGAAAGCCGATTTGAAATATGTAGCGGCCTGTTTTGTTTTGGTGCTCGTGATAACCAGCGGCAACGGACAGGCCAGTCGAGAATCAATTGAATCTACAAACGAAAAGAACGTGACAGCGAAAGACATCTTAGGAAACTCAAACTACCCCGCGATCTGCTACGAAGGCTATCGGGCGAAATCGAGAGATATTCAACCAACCGTGGCCGAGCTGAAAGAGGATTTAAAAATTCTTTCGGCCATGGGCATCCGAATCGTTCGAACGTACAATGTACAGCTTGCGCACGCAGGCAACTTGCTCAAGGCGATTCGTGAGTTGAAACAAGCTGACCGGAACTTTGAAATGTACGTGATGCTCGGTGCGTGGATCGACTGTAAAAATGCCTGGACGAATCAACCACCCGACCACGATGTGGAGAGTGAACAGAATGAAGGTGAGATTGCCCGGGCCGTTGCGTTTGCCAACCAATACCCCGATATCGTAAAAGTACTGGCCGTGGGCAATGAAGCCATGGTAAAATGGGCGACCAGCTACTACGTGCAACCCGCTGTGATTCTGAAATGGGTGAACCACGTGCAGGCGTTAAAGGCAGCCGGTAAACTGCCCAAAGATTTGTGGATTACGTGTTCGGACGACTTCGCGTCCTGGGGTGGCGGAGATAAGAGCTACCATACCCCGGATCTTGAGCAACTGATCCGTGCAGTCGACTACATTTCCATGCACACGTATCCTTACCATAACACGCACTACAACCCGGATTTTTGGCGCGTTCCGGCTGAGGAATCGGGGTTAAATGAACTTCAAAAAGTCGATGCCGCTATGGTTCGGGCGCAAAAGTTCGCGCAGGCCCAATACACGGCAGTGGCCCAGTATGTCAAGTCTTTGGGGGTAAACAAACCTATTCACATTGGCGAAACAGGTTGGGCTTCCCGCTCCGATGGATTTTATGGTGCTGAAGGCTCCCGCGCAACGGATGAGTACAAGCAAGGACTCTACTATCAGCATATGCGGGATTGGACAAATAAAGCTGGCATTTCGTGTTTCTTCTTTGAAGCCTTTGATGAGCAATGGAAAGACGCGGCCAATCCTAATGGCTCAGAAAATCACTTCGGACTGTTCGAAATATCCGGGCAGGCCAAATTTGCACTTTGGGGCCTTGTCGACAGCAACGTGTTTACAGGCCTCACGCGGGGAGGCAAGCCCATTCAAAAGAGCTACCATGGCGACAAGCAGAAGCTACTGAATGACGTGAGTGCGCCACCGAAAAAGTGATAAGCAATTGATCAACCCTACTTAAACCTACCGCTTATGTCTACCCCTGCTACGAGTGTTCCCATGGGCCAAAAAATTGCCTTTGGCGTTGGCATGTTAGCCAACCAGATGTTCCCCGCTGTCTTGGGAATTTTTATGACGGTGTTAATAAAAGACCTAGGCTTTCCGGGTTGGATGTGGGGCATAACGTTCTTTCTACCTCGGATTTTCGATGCAATCACAGACCCCATCATGGGTTATATTTCCGATAACACCAAGTCGCGTTGGGGCAGGCGCAGACACTATGTTTTCATGGGTGCCGTGTTAATGGGAATCTCATTTGTCGCCATGTGGCAGTTGTATCGTGAAGATGGCGTTACCTATATCTTCTACTATTTCGTGTTTTGGTCCTTCATCTTTTATTTGGGCTTAACTCTTTTTAGTGTTCCGTATGTTGCGATTGGTTATGAAATGAGCAACGACTTCCACGAGCGCACCAGCATCATGGCCATCGCCCAATTTATTGGACAATGGGCATGGGTCATTGCTCCGTGGTTTTGGGTAATCATGTATGACAAGGGTTGGTTCGAATCAGCGGATGTTGCCACACGCACGTTGGCCGTTTGGGTGGGAGTTGCTTGTGCGATTTTCGCCATGATTCCGGCAATTTTCATCCCCGGCAAATCTTCACTGCACGAAAACTATGCGCCCCTCACCTTCCGGTCCATCGGCTTTAGCTTGAAAGAAATTTTCATGGGCTTCAAGGAGGCGTTTGCTTCAGAGCCTTTTCGAAAATTGTGTATTGCCACGTTTTTTATTTTTAACGCGTTCAATACGATTGCCAGTTTCTCATTCTTCATCATCGTATATCACTTGTTCAATGGCGATGCCGGGGCCTCAGGTGTTTGGCCCACACTGTTCGGAAGTTTGGGTGCCTTGTCAACCACCTTCCTGGTCATACCCCTGGTTGCACGCATGTCGAAGAAACTCGGAAAAAAGCGCGCCTTTCTTCTGTCCCAGAGTATCTCCATTTTGGGATATATTTTGTTTTGGTTTCTGTTTGTTCCCGGGAAGCCGTACATGTTCATTTTCGCGCTGCCACTCTTCTCATTCGGTATTGGAAGTCTTTTTACCATCATGATGTCCATGACGGCCGATGTAATTGACCTGGATGAACTGAATACAGGAAAGAGACGCGAGGGTATTTTTGGAGCCATTTATTGGTGGATGGTCAAGGTGGGATTTGCTATTGCAGGTCTTTTGAGTGGAACGCTCATGACACTGGTCGGTTTCGATCCTAGTGTGGCCGTGCAGCCGGAAGGCGCCATCACGGGGTTGCGCATCTTCTTCTCGGGAATCCCCATCTTCGGTACGCTCATTGCCATTTACGTGATGCGCAACTACGATGTTGATGAGGCACGTGCCAATGAAATCCGGGCCGAGCTCGACAAACGAAAGGCTCCGACTTCAAAACCCACGTCATCGCTCTACCCGCGCGAAAAGTTCTTGCCCCCGGGCGCCATTCCAGTGCTCGCCAGCGACACTGACTTTAGCTCAAAGTCAATAGCGGAGACCCGAGAACTTTTTACCACTACCCTGAACCGGAGGCTTCATGGTATTTGCTTCAGTCCTTACATGGAAGGCCAAAATATCGGAGACCAGCTATCGCGGCAACAGATTGAAAGGCGAATGTCCATCGTAGCACCCTACGCCAAATGGATTCGTTCCTTTTCCTGCACAGACGGTAATGAAAATATTCCCCCGGTAGCTCATGCCCACGGCCTGCAAACCATGGCAGGCGCCTGGATTGATGAGGACCGCGCAAACAACGACAAGGAAATTGACGCGTTAATCGCTCTTGCCAGGCAGGGCCATGTAGATATTGCCGTAGTCGGAAACGAGGTTCTGCTTCGCGGGGACATAAGCAAACAGGAATTGTTGCACTATATCCGTAAAGTGAAGCAGGCATTACCGAATATTCCGGTTGGGTATGTGGATGTTTATTACCAGTTTTCCGAACATCCCGAATTGGTCGATGCCTGTGATCTCGTGCTGATCAACGGCTATCCGTTCTGGGAGGGCTGCCCGATCGGCCAGGCGTCCGGCTATTTAAGCCAGATGTATGGAAAAGCTGTGTCAGCTGCCCGGGGCAAGAAAGTGATCATCACCGAAACGGGGTGGCCCGATCAGGGCAGCCGCACCGGTGAGGCGGAGCCATCGTCCGAGAACGCGATGCAGTACTTCATCAATGTCCAAAACTGGGCTAACCAGCAGGGCATCGAGCTATTCTATTTCTCTTCGTTTGATGAGTCATGGAAAGTTCGACATGAGGGTGATGTGGGGCAAGCCTGGGGACTTTGGGATAAGAATGAGAAACCAAAATACAAGTAACTATGTCGTCTAAAGCCGAAAGATTGCTATCCCTGACAGGTCTCTCCTACGAGGGCCTTACGGCCGAATCACTGCGCGAACTGTTTCGAAAAGCTCTGAAAGCCGGAATGCATGGCCTTGGATTTAGTGCTTACGAAGAGGGTCAGAAACCAGGCGATCAATTAACCGAAAAACAAATTCGAAGAAGGCTTGAGATTATTCGGCCATACACGCAATGGGTTCGGTCCTTTTCATGCACGGAAGGCAACGAATTGATCCCCAAAATTGCCAAGGAGCTCGGCATGAAAACATTGGTGGGTGCCTGGCTGGGTGATGACGATAAGATCAATCAGCAGGAGGTAAAAAACCTCATTCAAACTTCTAAAGAAGGCTATGTAGACATCGCGGCTGTAGGCAACGAAGTAATGCTTCGGGGAGATTTAACCGAAGATGAGCTGATCCAGTTCATCACCGATGTTAAGAAGGCGATCCCCGGCATTCCGGTCGGCTATGTAGACGCCTACTTTGAATTTGACGTTAAGCCACGCATTACCGAAGTATGCGATGTCGTGCTCGCGAATTGCTACCCGTACTGGGAAGGTTGCCACATCGATTATTCGCTCTTGTATATGAAAGAGATGTATAACCGGGCAACCCGCGCGGCCAAGGGAAAGCCGGTGATCATCACCGAAACCGGTTGGCCGAGCCAGGGGACAAACTTTGGCGCAGCAGCACCTTCGGAGGAGAATTTCATTAAGTACTTCATCAATACTCAAAAGTGGTCAGCGGAAGATAACATTCCGGTGTTCTACTTCTCATCCTTTGACGAATCTTGGAAAGTGGGTGCCGAAGGCGATGTGGGAGCCTATTGGGGCCTGTGGGATAAGCACGAGCGTTTGAAGTACTAGTGTGATCACGCGCCTTTAATGGTCGTAATAGTAATTCGGGCACGGAATACTAATTCCTTCTCTTAACCAGCCTTTCATATCGGAACAGCAAGGCTGCAACGGAAAACAGGAAAGCGAAAAATGCATTTACTCCAATGATTTCCCCTACTGAACTGCCAGGATAATGCTGCATGCCGGTGAGTAGGGCAATACCGGCAATGACGATCAATGAGCCGGCAGTGGCTAGCATGGTTAGTTCCATTCCTCGCGCGGTGAAGTTTGACAAGTAAGTGCCGACCATGACCACAGCTACCACGCCTATATACATCAAGTTGCCCGCATGGGGCCCTCCCCCAATCTGGCCCACCGCCAGATTGACCCATATCAGAAGAAATGTAGAGCCGATGGCGGCAAGGCCAGCCAGTCGGTAGACAAAACTACCAGCATGCCGGGTAATCAGAACGAAGGCCAACCCTACGCCCACGATCAATAAACCCATCACAACAAAATCAGTTGCGCTCCAATTCACTTCGGTGGTAAACTGCATCGCAACCAGTGGAATCGCCAGAATCAGCAATGTGCCTGCGATCACGTAAAGTAACGAAGTGCCCAGTGAGGTTGATTTCAACATGGATTTAGTGGTTTTCATTGATGCTTCAAAAGTACTTTGTATTTAAAAGTAAAACAAGAAACCCTCTATTTTTTTGGCCTTTCGCCCCAAGATTTTAATCGCGAAAGCGCAACATGGTAAGTTCCTGCTGAATCAGCCGTGAGAGAATGTGAAAGTCCGACTTATCCAACTTTTCGCTTGTCAGCTGCTCCACCGCCCGCTGGAATAAAGCATCCAATTGCTTTACTTTGACAGCCACATCTTCGCTTGATCGGATTTCAAGAAACTCCAGGAAATACTTATCTACCTGATCTTTCTTTCGTTTTGCAATCGAGTTTCGGATTGCCTGCACCCCCCCGTAAACAACAGCAATAATCGATAGCACCAGCGCTATTGTGTCGGCATACCGCTCAAAGAAAGTTGGCTCATCGCGCCTGAGGTAAGCGGCCGTGCCGTCATGCAACGCAAAAAGAAGTGAGTTGGTGTCAAACCCCTCATTAATCGAACGGTACATGATGTCGCGGTGAACCATTTGCAAGCGCCTTTGAAAAATAAGTTCGGCAAGTTTATACACGGAATTTTCTCCAACATTCTGATTGACGATTAAAACGGCCTCGGTTGCAATGGTATTGATCCGAATGGATTTCGATTCTCCCGGAATAGCGGGTAGTTCATAGGGCCGCAGGGCAGGATCATTAAGCGTCAGGAATTCAACCCAATTTTCGCTAAAGGAAAAAGGGTGCCATCCTTCTTTCAAATACCGGGATGCACGTTCCCCATAAAAGGTGCCCCAAAAAACCACCACCTCAGGGTTGTCCTGAAACGTAACGAGCGTTGAATTCTGAATCCGTGCGCGGCTTAAAAAGCGCTGCAAGTTCAGCGCGGCCTCGCCTCCCAATAGTTCAACACCAACTCTCTTGCCCTCCAATAAATGCTTGGCTGTAGAGCCGGGTGGAAGCGGTTCTTTTGAAAAAGCAAAGAGCAATCGCGTTGTCAGTGGTAAAATCGACCGCAGGTTCCCCGATTCCTCACCCAATTCTTCAGCTAGCGGCACACTGTGGTTGTTTACGAACGCAAGATCGGCCTTCCCTTGGGCAACCAGGCGGTTAGCCTCAATGGACGAGGCGGCCCGAACGATCGTAATGCGATAGCCGTTTTCCTCCAGAAACGGAACCAGGTGAGACGCCATGTAGTTATAGAAGTAATCCTTCTCCGGAATGGCTAGTCTGAACGAAATCTGAGGCTTGTAAATATCGCAACCAGAGACCCCCAGTACGAAAAGCAGAATAAATACAGTGACACGTTTCATTGCCAACTATTTCTTTTAAAGTTACAATCTGGCGGGCATAAAAACGCTTCACCTATGGAAAAAAGGAAAAACGGGTTTAAAAAAACCTATCGGAAATTACGCCCCTCCGACCAGATTTTGGTTTGCTGAAATACGGGGGCGGGTTCCTTCCTGCGCGGATCGTGGATGGCTGTTTTCTCATCGGCCCGCGATACGGCCAGGGGCAGTTCGCCCGTCATCTGCGGAGTGAGCGTGCGCAGCAAGGCCGATAAATCAAAACAGCGCTGTACCACTACGTGGATCACCTCCCCTTCCTTCTGCACTTTGCCTTCCACCATCAGCAACCGCGACTGAATGATTTCCTTGCGATACTGATCGAACTGCTTTTTGAAAATCACCAGGTTGGCTACACCGGTCTCATCCTCCAGCGTAACAAAGCAAACACCCTTGGCGGTGCCGGGCCGCTGGCGCACTAAAATCAGTCCGGCCACTTTTACGCGCGCCCCATCAGGTAAGTCGGCCAGTTGGGCGGTGGCCACACTGTGCAGTTGCTCCAGTTGCGGGCGCACAAAACTCACAGGGTGCGCTTTCAGCGACAACGTGGTGGCGGCATAGTCGTGTACTACGTGCTCGGAAAGTTCCATGCCGGGCAGCGCTACCGCGGGCTCTTCCATCAGGCCACTGCCAAAAACAGCCGTGGGCTTTTCCTGAGTTGATACCTGCCACAGCGCCTGCCGCCTGTCGTGCTGTAAGGAACGAAACGCATCGGCATCGGCCAGTTTTTCCAACGTGGCCTCTCCTACCTCCAGCGCATGCAACTGCTGAATGGAAGTAAACCCGCTGCCGCGTGCGCGAATCAATCGCTGCGCATCTTCTTCTTTCAAGCCCCGCACTTGCCGAAAGCCTAATCGCACTGCGCAGTACTTGCCCGATTTTTCTTCCAGCTTGTAATCCCAATCCGAATAATTCACATCCACGGGCCGTACCTCTACGCCATGTTTTTGTGCATCGATCACCAGCTGCGCAGGCTGGTAGAAACCCATCGGCAAACTGTTGAGCAGCGCGCAGGCAAACACATCGGGGTAATAGCACTTCAGCCAGGCCGACACATACACCAGCAGGGCGAAACTCACGGCATGGCTCTCCGGAAAGCCGTAACTGCCAAACCCTTCCAGTTGCCGGAACACCCGCTTGGCATATTCTTCTGTATATCCATTCTTTACCATGCCGCTGATCAACTTCTTTTCGAAGTGTGAGACCATGCCCTTGGCTTTGAAAGTGGCCATGCTTCTGCGCAGTTCATCGGCTTCCGTGGGCGAAAAGCCGGCCGCCACAATGGCGATCTTCATGGCCTGCTCCTGAAACAACGGCACGCCCAGAGTGCGGCCCAGAATCTCTTTTAGCTCGGGCGATGGATACTCTACCGGCTCCTCGCCATTGCGCCTGCGCAAGTACGGATGCACCATGTCGCCCTGAATGGGCCCCGGCCGCACGATGGCGACTTCAATTACCAAATCATAAAAACACCTGGGCTTCAGCCGTGGTAACATGGACTGCTGCGCGCGGCTCTCAATCTGGAATACCCCAACGGTATCGGCATGGCTTACCATGTCGTACACGGCCGGGTCGTCTTGCGGAATGTTGGCCAGCGTAAGGTCTAGGTTGTAGTGTTGTTTGGCCAGGTCAAACGCTTTGCGGATGCACGTGAGCATGCCCAGCGCCAGCACATCAATCTTTAAAAACTTCAGCGTCTCAATGTCATCTTTATTCCACTCAATGTTGGTGCGGTTCTCCATGCGCGCGTTTAAAATCGGGCACAGGTCGCTGAGTTTACCTTGCGTGATCACAAACCCGCCCGTATGCTGGCCGAGTTGGCGCGGAAAGCCCATGTACTGGGCGGTGAGCTCCAGCACTTTTTTGATCAGCGCATCGTCCGGGTTGATGCCCTGCGAGCGGATGCGCACGGGGTCGAAGCCATCGGCCGAAAAACTCCAGATCAGGCCCGACAGCCGCGTGATGGTGTCGGCCGAGAGGCCCATGACTTTGCCCACATCGCGGATGGCGCCTTTGTGATGCAGTTCGGTAACGGTGGCTACTACGGCAGCCCGGTCGCGCCCGTATTTGGTGTAAATGTACTGCATCACCTCTTCGCGCCTTTCGTGTTCAAAGTCCACATCAATGTCGGGCGGCTCATTGCGTGCAGCGGAGATAAAGCGCTCGAACAGCAGATCGAACTTGGCCGGATCTACAGACGTGATGCCCAGGCAGTAACACACCGTAGAATTGGCAGCCGAGCCCCGGCCCTGACACAGAATTTTCTGCTCGCGGGCGTAGCGCACAATGTCGTACACGGTGAGAAAATACTCCGCATAGTTCATCTGCTCGATAAAATTCAGTTCGTACTGAATTGTAGCTTTTACCTTGTCGGGAATGCGGTCGCCAAAGCGCTCGCGCGCGCCCTGCCAGGTTAAGTGCACGAGTTCCTCCTGCGGACTGCGCCCTGCGCTGGTGATCTCCTTCGGATATTGGTATTTCAATTCATCCAGCGAAAAGCGACACGCCCCGGCAATGGCCCGCGCATTTTCGATTGCTTGCGGATAGGGCCGGAAAAGCCGCTGCATTTCTTCCACCGGCTTCAGGTAGCGCTCAGCATTCGGGTGCAGGCGGAAGCCAGCCGTGTGGATGGTACACTTCTCGCGCACACACGTTACTACATCTTGCAGTTCTCTGCGCTCGGCCCGGTGGTAGTGCACATCGTTGGTGGCCACCAGGCGCACATTCAACTGCTCACTGAGTTGGTGAATCCGGTGCAGTCGCTTGCCGTCCAGTCCGTGGTACATGCGCGTGGCGGCAATCGATAGTGAGTCGCCCAATGCTTCGCGGTATTCGCCAATCATCTGTAAAAATTCTTCGGGCCACGAAAAATCATCGCGCAAAGCAGCCGGTGGCACCACCACCCACTGCATGCCGGCCGCGTGTGCGTACACATCGGCCCGGAACAACTCGCACTTGCCTTTCTCCGTGCGCAGGTTACCGACCGTGAGCAAATGCGACAACCGTGCATACGCGTGGATGTCCGTGGGGTACGCCAGCAGACTGGGTCCATCCTGCACATCCACCCGACACGCGGGAATAAAACGAATGCCGTGCTTCTTCGCTGCTCCATGCGCCCGCACAATGCCTGCCAGCGTGTTTCGGTCGGTGATGGCAATGGCTTCATAGCCCAACTCTGCAGCCCGCTGCACCAACTCCTCCGGGTGCGAAGCCCCACGCAGAAAGGTGAAGTTGGAAGTGGTTTGGAGTTCGGAATACACGTTGGTTGCTAGTTGTTAGTTCACAGTTGTTGGTTGGTGGTTGCTGGTCTCTGGGTACTGGTTACTATTTGTCAGAAGCTAGCGGCCGGGTGGGACACGCCCAAGAACTAAGAACTAAGAACTAAGAACTAAGAACTAACAACCATAAACCATCAACTAAAATATCCATGCAAAAACCATTGAAACGTTTCATCGTGGTAATGTCCTAGCCGAAAAAGCCAGTAGCGATTTCCTTCATCGTCTTCCACACGGTAGTAGTCGCGGTGCTGGCCCTGCTGCAGCCACCATTCCTGCTCAATGCGCTCGGGGCCATCGGCCTTCACAATGGTGTGCACGCGGCCCTTGTGCCGAAACAGTAAAGGCGGGTAATCCGGAATCGGGGCCGTGACTTCGATGCGTTCGGGCACGGGCAGCACGTGCAGCGGGCGGTGTACGTCTGTGCGCCACTCGGTCATCGCTTCTTCCTGCAGCGAAGTGGCTTCGCGAAACGATCGCTCCGGCCAATGGTGTTCATCGGGCAGGTAGCGGTAAATTCGCTCGCCTATTTTATTCGACAGCCGATCGACCAACTCCGCCAGCCGCACATCGTCTAAGCCGCCACCGGCTTCCCACATTTTTTCCTGCTGCGGCAGGTGCGGTTCTACTTTTGGGGCTTCGAGCACAAAAAGCTCGATGCCCAACGCGGGCTCAATAGTGGCCAGCTTGATTTCAAACAACTTGAACAGATGACTCACCTGATGTGACGCGCGACTCGTGGCGATGGAAATCTGTTCCACTTTTCCATCTACGCGGTGGCCTTTGAACACGGCTGCGCGCACACCTTTTTGTCCTTGCTGCAGCCGCAGGCACAACATCTCCAGCAGTTGCTTCAGTGCGATCTCAATTCCCGTGGCGGTAACAATCGGCTCGAGGCACGGCAGCCGCTCGTGGTATGGCTCCATCGGTTGAATGGACTGCAGCGGCTCCAACTCCTGCCCCACGGCTTTATCCAGCTGCTGCAAAAAGCCCACACCAAAACGTTTGCGCAATGCCGCACGCGGCAAGTGTATAAATTGCTTGATGTGGTGTAAGCCCAACTTGTGCAGGCGTTCCACCACCTGGGGTTCGAGTCGCAACGCCTCGGGCGGCAGGGGCAACAGTGCTTCCATATGCCCACCCGCGGGCACTACGCCCGGATTTTTTCCGTAGTGCGCTACGGCCCAGGCGGCCCCGGGTGTATCGGCCATGGCCACGCGCACGGTGTAGCCGCGGGCCGTGAGTTTCTTTGTCATCTCTTGCACATACTTTTCTTCACCGCCCCACAGGTGGGCACAGCCGGTAGCATCCAGAAACAAACCATCAGGTGGATCGAGCGCCACCCACGGAGTAAAGCGCATGCACCACTCGGCCAGCTTGTACAACACGCGCTGAATTTTGTCGGGCTCATCATCCAGCACGTGCAAGTCGGGCAACAGGGCACGCGCATCGGCCAGCGCCATGCCGCACGAAATGCCGCTGCGTACGGCTGCTGCATTTACAGCACTCACAATCATGCGGCCATGCGAAGGCTGCCGCAACACAAACGGCATTTTTTTGTATTCCGGGTTCAGGAGACTGAACCAGTCGGTAGCCAGGTACCGAAACCAAATGGAGATAAAACGCGCCATGGTTAGCCGGCTTGTTGAAAAGGTTGCTGATCGCTGGTTGCTGGCGGCTGGTCAGTTGCTATCACAAACCGATTCTTTTGCCACTGCACCTGCCACACACCCGGGCGGCCGTTGCGGATGCGCAGCAACTCCACGCGCCACTGCGGCAAGCCGATGCCGGGCAGTGCATCTGGGGTTTCGCTCGGCAGCGAAGTAATCCGCCAGCGCGACACGCAGGCCGTGGTGGTTGGCTTCACATTGCGGTTGATGATAAAGCCGGTTACCTGGCTTTGTTCTACCGCCAGTTGCAGACGCCTGGAGGCGGTGAAGCTGATGTCGCGCAACTCGCCCACCACAGCCGTCAGCGCGGGCGACTTCAGCGCCTCTTCCATGGCCCACAGTGCTTCGCGCTCGCGGGGCACTTCCACAAACAACACGCGGTCGGGTTTAATGCCGAAGGCTTTCAGTGCAGGGGGAAACACGGTGCGCTTCGTGCTGATCCACACCGCTACACCGCGCGGGCGCATGAGGGCAGCCATCAGGCCGGTCATGAAACCACTGCTGGCGGCTACCGCTTCGGGCGCAGGTGCCCACAGTTCGTGCACGGCAGCCAGGGGAAAAGTGCGGTTAGGAAAGGCTTCATCGATTACACCCAGCGAGAGCGCACCCAATCCACTGGCGGCCGGCTTAAAGCCTTGCAGCCGGAGGATGTCCGATTGGAGTTGAGCCAGCATCTCAGCCTTTGCCACAAACACGCAACGTTAAATTTTAAGAAGTGATAGTCAGGCTGTACGAGACAGGGCATACAGACGTGGCGTTCGTTTCGATGATGTGCGAAAGTTGATTTCCGTTTGGATTAATCCTTGCCGTAGTCGCTCGTCAATCTGACGATAGAATGGCTCACTGGGCAAGGCGTAGAAATCAAACTTGCGGATGGCGTTCACGACATCCACAAACTCGCCCGACAGCACGGGTGAATGGGCCAAACCGGTCAGGCTTCGCTCCAAATCAGCTAGCATTTGAGGGCCAATACGCTGTCGGAAGCGCAATTCGATATAGGTATCCAGGCCGGCTGCTATGAGGGAGCGTACCAAGCTGGCCCGGAAGTTCTGAATCAGGTGAAAAACTTCATTTTCTGCAAAATTTGGGCTATCCGAAATCCGGAAAAGCTCCCGCCCGGCCTTTATCGTCTTCATAATGCTAAATTATTTAGTATTATGCTAAAAAGCAAGAGACGGCTTATGTTCGGGCGAAATTTGCAGCTACCCAGCTAAAATCTCTGCAATTGGCCCGCTTACACTCTCCGGATGTGTAATAATCGTGAAGTGATCACCCGGAACTTCGATGAACGGTTCATCTGGCACGCGAATCAGGAGGTCCCCTTTCGCATGAATGCGCAAGTCGGGTTGGGTTTCTGGCGAGAGGGCTGTTTGGTTTAACAGCACGTGAAGTTGCGCTACTACCTTGGTGCGATCGGCTGACATCAGCCGGTTGAAGACCGATATAAAGAAATCCCGTGAGGGCTTGCCTTCATAGTTCTTACGTACCAGCAGATTTCGAACAGATGGCAAGAAATACAGGCCAAGGCGGGCCAACGTTACGGAAAACCAGTCGGGCAGCGGAAACGGACGAATGATTTTCTTCTGATTGGCCCACGAGGCGATTTGCACTACGCGGCAGCCCGTCAGCTGCTTCAAATGAATGGCGACCCACCCTCCCATCGAGTGACCGATAACGACATCGTCCTTACTAATTTGAAACTTGGTGGCCAGGTGGCGGGCATAGTCCATGGCATTGCGCTGGGCATGCAACTCCTGCCAGTTGTCGATGAACACCTTTTCGCCTGTCAAGGCCGGTGCAACCAGGTCAAAAACGTCCGGGTTTTCACCGAGGCCGGGAATGAAGATAAGTCTCATATAGCTGACGGGTGGTAGTTGTACTCAGACAAATTCACCGAGCGGGTCATACGCCTGAACGAGGTGTTGGAGCGCGGGTATAAAGTCGTGTTGCGCCCGCGTGCGTTAAGGTACCAGCTCTTGCACCCGGAGAGCCACACCGTGCCGCGGAACTTTTTTTGAAGTTGGTCATTATAGCTGCGCTGTGCTTCGGGTTTCACATCAAGATAGCCATTGCCGAGGCTTGCCAGTTTAGCGAGGTAGTCGGTAATGTAATTCATTTGCGACTCCATGATGTGAATGACGGAGTTATGGCCCAACCCGGTGTTAGGTCCAAGCAGGATGGCCAGATTCGGGTAGCCGGAGACGGTACAGCCACGGTGCACTTCCGGACTGCCTTGCTTCCAGTCATCCATGAGGTTTCGACCCCCTTCACCAAACACCTTAAGGTAGAGATTGACTTCGGCCGCTTCGAAACCGGTGGCAAAAACCGTGACATCAGCTTCGATCTTCGCTCCGCCCGTAGTGACGATGCCCTGCTCGTAAAACTGATAAAACGGCTCTGTGACTAATGAAACATGCGGGCGGGTAAACACCGGGTAGTAGTCGTCTGATCGAAGAATGCGCTTACAGCCAACTTGAAAATGGGGTGACAGTTTCTGACGAAGCACGGGATCTTTAATCTGACTTCGGAGTTGATAACGCCCAAGGGCTTGTAAAATATTTTGAATAAGCCGGTTCCCCATAAATCCGCGTCCCACACTTTCGTAATACCAGAATATGGCCTCCCGGATAAACCATTGAAGCGTTGGAATTTGTGCGCGAAGTCTTTTGAGCCAGTTGGGTTGATGTCTGTCGTGCCGGAAAAATACCCAGGGCGGTGTACGTTGTACCACCGTCAGGTGTTTTACTTGATCCACAATCGCAGGAATGATTTGAATTGCGCTGGCACCCGTACCGATTACCGCAACTTTTTTATCACCCAAGTCAACATCGTGGCGCCATTGGGAGGAATGAAAAAAGATACCCTGGTAGAGATGTTCATTCCGTAACTCCGGCATTTGAGGCCGGTTGAGAGGCCCGGTGGCCAGGATCAAAAAGCGAACCCGTGTGGTTGCCCCACCCTTGTCCGTCAACGTCCACACGCCATCATGGAACCGGGCTTCCACCATGTCGCAGTTAAAACGGATGTGCCGGAGCAAATCCCGTTTCGCTGCCACATGAAGCATGTAGTGGAGAATTTCCGGTTGGGGCGAGTAGCGCTGAGTCCAGTCAGGATTGGGCTCGTCTGCCAGGGAATAGAGATCGCTGGCTACATCGCAGGCACAGCCGGGATACGTGTTGTCGCGCCAGGTTCCACCGAGTTGGGCCGATCGCTCAAAGATGATGAACGAATGCCCACTCTTCTGCAGCCGCAGGCCTGCCACCAGGCCACCGAAACCCGCGCCAACAATTCCTATCTCAGCATCTAAGGTCTGCTGCATCACTTCAACGAAGATGAATTTGGGAGTGCCTAAAACGAGGGCTCACTTCTCAACTAATGGTTTGAAAGATACCAAAATGAGTCAGGCTACAAAACAAATCTTTGATGGCCATGGCGTTATGGATATCTTGTGCTCGTAATTATGCTTGACGCGATTATCATCGGTGCCGGGTTTTCCGGGCTTGCAGCCGCGCGGATACTTCGGCAGGCCGGTCGGTCTTTTCTTTTGCTGGAGGCCCGAGATCGTGTTGGTGGTCGTACTCATACCCGTTGGCTCAATACGAGCCAGTATCTGGATGTTGGCGGCATGTGGATTGGCCCCACGCAGGATCGCATGTATGCGCTGGCGCGCGAGTATGGCGTGGAGTGGTACGAAACCTACAACCAGGGACAAAACATTCTCGACCTCAACCAGCGAATACGCACCTACAAAGGGCTCATACCCCGAATGGATGTAGTCTCGCTCATTAATATTGACGTGGTCTTGAAGAAACTTGAGCGGCTGGCGCGAAATGTAGACGTTCGCCAGCCCTGGGCTATGCCAAAGGCTGCTCAACTCGATGGTCAAACGTTGTATGACTTTACTCGCAGACATTGTAAAACGTCTGATTGTTTCAAGGTAGTACGAGCTGGCCTGGAGACCGTGTTCGCCTGTGAACTTAACGAAGTGTCGCTGTTGCACGCATTATTCTATATCCGGTCGGGCACTAATCTAAACACGCTGCTGAGCATACAAAACGGAGCCCAACAGCACCGGCTAAAAGGCGGCATGCAAACACTGGCCGAAAAAATGGCGGAACCATTCCGTGAAAATCTCAGGCTCCATCATCCGGTCACCCGGGTCGTGCAGAACAATCAGCAGATTGAAGTCCATGGCGAAAATTTTCGATTCGATGCCCAACGCGTGATCATGGCCATTCCGCCACCCCTGATCAGCCAAATCAGGTTCGAACCCCAGCTGCCGCTGATCAAAACGCAACTGCTTCAAAAAGTGTCGATGGGCATTGTTGGGAAAGTTATGTTCGTGTACGAGAAACCCTTCTGGCGCGAAACAGGCTTTAGTGGTCAGGTGGTGGCTGACGAGCATCAACCGTTTCAAACATTTTTTGATGCATCACCGGCTGGCGGTGAATATGGAGTTTTGCTGGCTTTCTGTATTGCCAATCGGGCGCGCAGTTTTTTTGCTTTACCGGAAGCTGAACGCAAATCGCTGGCGCTGGCAACAACTACCCGATACTTCGGACCGCAGGCTGCCAGCCCGCAACACTATGCTGATCATTGTTGGGCGGATGAACCCTGGAGCCAAGGCTGCTATGCAGGCTTGTACCCTACCGGTGCATGGACCAACTTTGGCCACGCTTTGGCAGCCCGCACCAACCGAATACATTGGGCCGGCACCGAGACCTCCGATATCTGGTATGGCTACATCGAAGGTGCGGTTCGCTCCGGTGAACGCGAAGCTCATGAAGTACTTCAAACACTCTTATGAAACTACGGAATCTGGTCATCCCTACCCTTATTTTGCTGGCCTGGGCCCTGTGGATTCCAGCCGGCCGAAGTCCTGAATGGACCAACAGCGACTCGCACCTTGACGTACAGGAAGAATTAGCGACCGACAACGCCTGCAGGCGCAACATCGTGGCCATTCAACCTTACATGGTGCCTTCAGACTACCTCACCGAGCGGCACTTTGCTGAAAAAATGAAGGCGTACTTCGAGGCTGCACGTCAAAAAGGATATCTGCGTGAACAAACGGTAGTCGTATTGCCCGAATACCTGGGCACCTGGCTGGTGTTGGAAAATGAGAAAGAGTGGGCTGCGGACGTGGCGAAGCTGAATCATGCCATGGCCATTATGATTTCGAGCAACCCGGTTGACTTTCTGAAATCGTTTGTGCGGAGCAAAACCGAAGACGACCGCCTGGCCGCAGCGATTTTTCGGATGAAGGCCACACGCATGGCCCGCAGCTACGCCAGAATATTCAAACAGTTGGCAAAGGAATATCAGGTTACCATCAATGCCGGCTCCATGCTTTTGCCGGGGCCATCGGTGGAAGGCGATCAAATTCGAATTGATCTCAGTCAACCGCTTTACAACAGCAGTTTTTTCTTTGGGGCGGATGGGTCGATTTATCCGGCCGTAGTGAAAAAATCATTTCCTACATCGGATGAGTTACCGTTTGTAAAAGCGGCACCCATGAGCGATCTGCCCGTATTCGACCTGCCCATCGGAAGAACGGCAGCGTTGGTCTGTGCCGACTCCTGGTATCCGGAGAGTTACGCACAGATCAAAGCGTTAGGAGCCGAGGTGGTGCTCGTGAATTCATTCTGCTCCAAGCCGGGCGCCATGAGCAAGTCTTGGAATGGGTATGATGGGGCGCCAGCGCCTGCCGATGTTGATCTTTCGGTCGTGGGGCAAGTCACCGAAGAGGAAGCCTGGATTCGGTACGCGTTGCCAGGCCGTCTGAAAGATTCAGGCGCAAGCACCGGTGTTAATGTGTTTCTGCGCGGAGAGTTATGGGATCTGGGCACGGACGGGCAACCCTTCCTGATCCGGAATGGACAACGACTCGCAGTGACCAACAGCCGTACAGCCGGGATATGGAGTTTATGCTTTTAACCTGATGAAAAAATTTGACGTCATCGTCCTCGGAGTTGGCAGCATGGGTTCCGCTGCCTGCTATTACCTGAGCCAGGCGGGCGCCAACGTGCTCGGGCTCGAACAGTTTTCGATCACCCATGATCAGGGATCGCACGCAGGGCAATCGCGCATCATTCGTAAGGCGTATTTTGAGCACCCGGATTACGTGCCACTCCTTCACCGCGCATATGAAAACTGGCAGGAACTGGAAGCGATCACGGGGCACCAGGTGTTCTTCAAGACTGGTTTATTCTATGCCGGGCCTCGTCACCATGAACTCATTGACGGCACGATACGCTCGGCCCAACTTCACGCGATTGGACTTGAGACATTAGACGCATCAAAACGAAACCAGAACTTTCCTCAATTCGAACTACCTGACAACGCCATCACGTTGCTTGAGCCAAATGCCGGGTTCGTTACACCGGAACGAGCAATCCTGCTCTTCGTGGAGCAGGCTATTCGCCACGGAGCAACGATCAAATCGCACCAACACGTAACCGGGTGGAAAAACCTGGGCACACACGTAGAGGTAACTACCGCGGAGGAAACGTATTGCTGCGATAAGCTGGTGGTAACGGCAGGGCCCTGGGCATCAAAAATTTTGCCCTTTGTTGAAAAGCATTTGACCGTTACCCGTCAGGTAGTGGCCTGGTTTAAGCCAAGGCAATGGGAGATGTTTGAATTCGGCAGGTTCCCGTGTTGGTTGGTGGCCGAAGAGGGTATCCCCGGGGCGTTCTATGGGTTTCCCATTCTGCCATCAGCCAACTTTGGTCCGCCTATTGGATTGAAAGTGGCTTACCACTACCCCGGGCTCATAGTTGATCCCGACCACGTGAACCGAACAGATACAAGCCAGGAGGGTAATGTGCTGACGAATGCGGTCAAGAGATTTATGCCGCAGGGATTCGATCAACTGTTGTCGGTGAAAACGTGCCTGTATACCAACTCCACCGATGAGCACTTTGTGCTGGACTTTCTCCCCAATACCGATCAGAAAGTTGTCATGGCAACAGGATTTAGTGGTCATGGATTCAAGTTCAGTTCGGTGGTCGGTGAGATCCTGCGCGATCTCGCGCTAAAAGGAACGACAACACAGCCGATCGGCTTTTTACGCTTAGATCGTTTGGTCCAATAAGATGTGCGATACCGTCATCATCCCGGCATCCTTGACCCAACAGGGCAACACCCTGTTTGCGAAAAACTCGGACCGTGAGCCGGGTGAGGCGCAGCCCTTGCTACATGTACCCCGAAAAAGTACGGAATCCTCAACCGTGCGCTGCACCTATATCGACATACCCCAGGTAGCCGAAACCTACGAGGTCATTCTCTCCAAACCCTTTCACATGTGGGGTGCCGAAATGGGCGCCAACGAGTATGGTGTAGTGATTGGCAATGAAGCCGTCTTTACCAAAGAAAAATTCAAAAAGAATAACAGCGGACTCACCGGAATGGACATGCTTCGGCTTGCCCTGGAGCGAAGCGCGACAGCAGCGAAGGCCCGCGACTGCATCATCCAACTGCTGGAGCAACACGGGCAGGATGCTTGCGGAGGCTACAAGAACAAGAATTTCTTCTACCACAACAGTTTTCTGATCTCCGATTCCCACGAGGCTTTCGTTCTTGAGACTGCCGATCGCGAGTGGACGTATGAGAAAGTCAATGGAATCCGAAGTATTTCCAACCGGCTAACCATTGATGAAGGGCCCTGCAGCCCCGGTGCTCAGGCACGCGCTGCCGAAAAAGGTTGGTGGAAGCCCGGGCATTCATTCTCGTTTGCGAAAGCGTATTCCGATTTTCTGTTTACCTGGGCGGGCCGGGGCCGTCAACGGCAGATGTGCACTTCGCAGTTTTGCGAGACCCGCGCAGGCAGCCTGACACCTGCATATTGTATGGAGATGTTACAAATGCACCATCTGCCCCACCCCCAATTCAAACCTTCGCGCGCCAATACCTCCTGCGTGTGCATGCATGCCACCGGTTTTCTCAACCCCAGCTCGACCACCGGCAGTATGGTGGCCGAAATCCGTACCCAAAAGCCATCTACATTTTGGTTTACCGGCACGCCTCACCCGTGCTTGTCGGTGTTCATTCCGTTTTTCATGTCCACCACCACGTTGTTGGAATTCAATGGGTCAATCGACCGACCCAATCCGCTCTTTTGGCTTCGGGCAAAAAGACTCCACCAGTGGATCTCGCGTGACTATGCCGCGCGCAGACAAGCCCTCGAACCTGAGCGCCAGGCGCTGCAGCAGGAATTCATAGAACGAGAGCGGCAACTGATTGCCCTGGGTGCAGGTCCTCAGATACTTGGGCGATTCAGTCTTGAATGTCTTCATCGGGCCGAAAACTTTGTCCAACGTCATGCCGAATATGCTGAACGCACCATTGTCAATTTACCGGCTAACTTTCCCACCGAAAACTGAACCCTATGACCGATGCGCGATTACATCTCCATGATCTGAAAGTAGAGGTTATTGAAGTCGACAAGCCGTTGGCTTGCAGCCACCAGTTGGGCGCTGCAGTTTCGCTCTGACAATTCATCGTGCGCTGGCTGGCACCACTCGCGGTTGCCTGGCTGCTGGTGTACAATCTGTAGAAGCTTGCTCATTTGAAGATATTGCTCTCCGTCACCATCTTCTTGTACTCCGGCATGATCTTTTCGTAAAGCGCCTCATCCACCTTTTTCAAGGTATTCATTAAGCCACCGATACCCGACTCCTTCAGGGTTACCCGCTGCTTTCGAATGTCCTCCATCTTTGTCCGGATGGTTGCTTCCAACTTAATTAACTCCCGCTCACTCATATGCGAACTGTTTAAAAGCTACTTCCTCAGAACTACGGTTACGCCAACCCCTTGCTTCATCGCGGGGTCTGCGCTGACACAACCAAGTATGCCACCTTTACACTCCACCAACAGCTCATAGCCGTGGCCTGCAAACTTTTGCGACAAAACGGTTCCCATCACACCTTTTTTCATCTTTCCTCTGCGCACCGCCAGTTGCTCCGGCCGGATGATCACCTTCCCGGAGCCACGGCCACCCAGCGCTTTGTACATTTTCGCATCTACCACCGAGTAGCGACCGAATAACCCGGCCACATATTCACTTCGCGGTTGAAAATAGACTTCGTGCGGTGTGCCATGCTGCACGATTTTTCCGGCTTTGAGAATAATGATGCGATCGGCCCAGGGCAGCGTGTCCTCCGGATCGTGCGACACCAGCAGCGTGGTGATGCCCAGCTGCTGCGAGATGGATTGAATGACTTCCTTCAAAACACCTTTCACAATCATATCCAGATTGGTGTAGGGTTCGTCCAGCAACAGCAGCGCGGGTTTACCAATCAGCAAACGACAAAGTGCAATGCGCTGACGCTCGCCTCCTGAGAGTTCATCCGTTTTTCGCGACAGCAAATGTTGAATTCGACAGAGTCGAAAAATTTTCTCAGCGTCGCGGGGCGTGAGTTTGCTGGCATATTCAAGTACCTGTTCTACGCGCAGGAACTTCGGCAACTCAAAGTATTGTGGCAGGTAAGCAATGCCGGGATGGCCCGGCACCAGTGTCTCGCGCGGGCCCTTTACTGGCTCACCCTGAAAAAGCACCTCTCCACTGTCGGGTTGCAATAATCCGGCAATGATTTTTAATAGCGTGCTTTTTCCGGATCCGGTTTCTCCCGCGATGACAATGTGCTGACCCTGCCCCTGCGTAAACTGAATATTGCGCAAGGAAAAGCCGCGCTGATCGGTTAATCCGACTCGGTTTACCAGCAGCAACGGAGCCGTCATCGGATCGCCTGGTAGCGTTGCTTCATCTCCTCTGTCCGTTTGGCCAACCGCTCAACCGCATCCAATATGGCCTGCGTAGGACGGGCATCCGCGCCCTGCATCAACGCGATGACGTGCAGCAACTTATCCTGAAGACCTACGAGTGTTTCCTTTTCCAATGGCGTTTCAGTTGCAGCGCCATACAAGACGTCCGGATTTTCCGGCTGACCTTCCCCCCGCAGCGCGAGCCACTTCTCCTTCTGGCCCTTCTTCCATTTTACTTTGGCATCGGCCAGCCGCGCATCGATTGTCTCGCGTAACGATTGCACCTCATGGTACAACTGGTAACACTTCAGCGATTTGTTGCTCTGTAAGCCAATGTCATCCGCGGAAGCGGTAACCCGCGGATCCATCACAACTGAAATTTTCTGCTTGGCGGACTGACCATCAACAACCAGTGTAACCTCATACTCACCGGGCGGTACAAAAATTCCTTTCGGAGATGTGGCCGTATTCCGGTAGTTGGCGGCAATAGATAACTCCCGCTTCGCGCCTCGGGGTGGTGCGTACGACAAATCCCAGATAAACCGGTGATGCCCTGGTTTTATAGAAAGTGATTCAGGCTGGCGAAACCAGTAGGTTGGGTAGGCCAGCGCTGCAGTATCCGGTTGTTCGCTGGCGTCAGTGGAACTGAATGAACGCACCAACTCGCCCTGCGCATTTCGGATTTCAAGTTGAACCCGCGTAGCAGCCTTGGGCAAGTAATAGTCCAAGGCGGCACCGTCTGGTGGATTTTGGCCTGCCGGTTCTTCGGGTGGCAGTGGTGTATCGCTGAACATATTGAAACGCACCCGAACAGATTTTTCTGGAGTAAACAGTTTGGCTTCGCGGTTATTCAGCTGCGCAAGTTGGCGCAGCGGAGAGAAGTTATCCAAGATCCAGATGGAGCGGCCGTGCGTACCCACTACCAGATCACGTTCGTGGATGACCAGATCGCGAATGGAAGTTGCCGGCATGTTCTGACGGAGCGGGTGCCAGTTGGCCCCGGCATCGGCAGAAAAGTAAACGGCTTTCTCAGTACCTACGAACAGCAAACCGGGCTGCACCGGGTCTTCGCGCACCACGTTCACCGGCTCATTCGGCAAACCTGCCACGATGCGCGTCCACGTGCGGCCTCCGTCTGTTGTCTTGTAGATGTGTGGGCGCAAATCATCTTTCCGCAACGCGTTCACCGAAATGTAAGCGGTGTTGACATCATGCTGCCCGGCATCGATCTGTGAAATTTTGTCCCACGAAGTGAGTCCTTCAGGTGTTACCTCGCGCCAGTTTTTGCCGCCATCGGTCGTAACGTGCACCCGCCCATCATCTGTGCCGGCCCAGATCACATCTTTGCTGAACTTCGATCCGGCCACAGAATAAATCACACCACGCTGCGGAATCGTAGGCTCTTTACGGAAGTCGCCCACGCTGGCAGGCACCTCAGGATTGGGTCGCGATAAATCCGGGCTGATGATTTCCCAACTGTTGCCACCCGTATGCGACTTCCACAACACGTTTGTAGCAAACAGCAACAGGGTGTTGTCGGCCGGATGAAACAATACCGGTAGTGTGCGCAGCAAACGATACTTGCCGGAGCGCAAGGCCTCGGGCGCTACATTTTGCGACTGCCCGGTGCGCTTATCGAAACGCGTGAGACGCCCTCCGTAAATGATGTTTGCGTCTTTGGGGTCAGCCACAACGTAAGCGTACTCATCCGCCCCTACGCCCATCCAATCCCGAAAGGAAATCTGCCCACCCGGACCGCGACTCGCTACACCAATGGCGCCACTCTCCTGCTGGCCGCCATATACCCAATAGGGAAACTGGTTGTCGGTGGAAACGTGATACAACTGAGCGGTAGGTTGGTTGTACCACGTTCCCCATGATTTGCCTCCGTTAACAGTGACTACGGCACCCTGATCGGCCGCAAAAATCATGATGTCCGGGTTGATGGGATTGATCCAGATGCGGTGGTAGTCGTCACCACCCGGGGCGCCTTTGAAGCTGAACCACGTTTTGCCGCCATCGAGTGATTTGTAGGCCGCTACGTTAGCCGAAAAAACAACGTCAGGATTTTTTGGATGCACTTTCAACTCGGCAAAGTCGCTGCCGCGCCCAAACACACGGCCATCGGTTGACACGCGCTGCCACGACTCACCGCCATCCTCACTGCGGTAAATGCCGCTGAGTTGGCGAGCATCCACTGTGGCATAGAGCCGCTGCGAGTTGCCGGGTGCAATCGCGATGCCGATGCGGCCGAGGCCCTGTTCGCCAGTAGGTAAACCAGTCGTTAGTTTTCGCCACGTGCTGCCGCCATCGGTGGACTTGTACAAGCCGCTGTTGGGTCCACTGAACGACCCGTTCTCCCACGGGCCTTCGCGGTGTTCCCACAAATCAGCATAAACGGTATTGGAGTTGTTGGGATCGAATTCAACCTGAATAGCTCCGGTATTGGCATTGATGTAAAGCACTTTTGTCCACGTCTTCCCGCCATCGGTGGTGCGAAACACACCGCGCTCCTCATTTGCCCCGTATGGGTGACCCAGGCCGGCAACGAAAACGATATCCGGATTGGTGGGATGCACCACCAAGCGGCCCACCTGCTGTACGTCTTTGAGGCCTACATGCTGCCAGCTCTTGCCTGCATCGGTGGATTTAAAAATTCCCTCGCCAATGGCCAGGTCGGGGCGGTGAAGCCCCTCGCCCGTTCCGACATACACGATATTGGGATTCGATGGCGACACCGCGATGTCGCCAATGGAGCCGGTGGACTCGCGATCAAAAATCGGGCACCAGGTCCGGCCATAGTCGTCTGTCTTCCAAACGCCACCGTTGTTCACCCCCATGTAAAAAACATTCGGCTGCGAAGGCACACCCACGGCACCTACGGTGCGGCCCGCCCGGAACGGGCCGATCATGCGCCAACGGAGGTCTTGATAATGGTCATGGGAGATTGTCTGTGCAACCGCACAAGTGACAAAAAAAGGGATGAGCAATGCAATGCTCATCCCCTGACGAATAATTTTACTCATGAAACTGAAATAATTTAAATACTGCGGCCGAGGCTTACGCCCTCCAGATCCGGTTGTTTGTTAAAGGGTTGGTTATAAAGGCGCTTGCCGGTTGCTTTGAACAGGGCATTTGCAATAGCGCCACCAGTAGGCGGCAACGCAGGTTCACCAAGGCCGGTCGGATCGATGCCATTGTCAACAAAGTGAACATCAATTTCCGGCACTTCTTTAAAACGAATGAGGCGGAACGAGTTGAAATTGAGTTGTTCCGCTGCCCCGTCTTTGAACGTGAGGTTACCAAAGAAAGCATGGCCCATGCCATCCACAATACCACCACGCACCTGTTGCTCGGCACCCGATTTATTCACCACGATGCCACAGTCGGATGCCGCAATGATCCTCTTAACGGCAGGTTTGCCACCTTTGATTTCCACTTCGGCCACTTGCGCCACGTACGAGCGGTGCGAAAAGTAGACGCTGAAACCCTGGGCCACATTTTTCTTCTTTCCCCATTGGGCCTTCTCGGCTGCTAATTGAATTACCGTTTTCATCCGGTCAATGTCATACCGTATCTCACCAACCGGTGATTTCTTTCCCCGATCCAGAAGATCGAGCCGGAATTGCACCGGGTCTTTCTTGGCTTCCACGGCAACCTCATCGAGAAATGCCTGTTCAGCAAACGCGAGGAAATTGGTTATCGGGGCACGCCACGCACCCGTGGTGATGGGTGACTGATGCTCGATGGAGTCAATCAACAAGTGGTCCACTGCACCGGAAGGGAAGTTATGCTCCCGCGTAGGATTTCCGGAATTAATGCCTACACCACGCAGTTTATACCCAATCAGGTTACCGTCTTTGTCCAGCGCAGCTTCAAACCGATAACGCACAGCAGGTCGGTAGCTGCCGCCTCCCATATCGTCTTCGCGGGTCCAGATTACCTTGACGGGCGCTTTAACCAGACTTGACAACTCGGCCGCTTCCACTACATAATCGGCTTTCAGTCTTCTTCCAAAGCCACCGCCCAATCTCGTCAGCTCAAGTGTAATTTTGTCTGGTGCGATACCCAACAACTTGGCCACCTCATTTCTGGCCATGTCCGGGGTTTGGGAAGGGCCAACCAACTCTACTCCGTCTGGCCGAACATGCGCGAAGAAGTTCATGGGCTCCATCGGGTTGTGTGGCAGGAACGGGCACTGGTATTCGCGCTTTATCACCTTGGCCGCACCCGAAAAAGCGGTGTCTACATCGCCATCTTTTCTTCGAACAGTAGCTTCCTTCGCGTCCAGCAGCTTTCTGAATAAGGCATCGTGATCGGGCGTGCTTTCGATGGCAGCTTCTTTCTCGTATTCAATTTTCAACAGTTTGCGCGCCTTGATGATCGACCATGTATTCTTCCCGATAACCGCAACGTTATTCTTGAATTGAATGACATCCACAATGCCCGGAACCGCCTTGGCGGCTGTGCCGTCAAATGATTTCACCTTCATGCCAAATGAACGCGGGCGCTGAATCATGGCCGTCAACATGCCTTCGCGGTAAAAGTCAAGGCCGTACAACGGCTTACCGGAGAGCATCGCCTGGTTGTCTACGTTGCGTATCGGTTTTCCGATAATTTTGAAATCCTTCCGATCCTTCAGCTTAACCTCGGCCGGAAGTGAAATTTGCGATGCTTCAGAAGCTAATTCTCCAAACGTGAGTGAACGATTGTTGGCTTTGTCCCAAACCCGGCCGTTTTCCGCGACCAAGGTGGCGGACGACACACCCCATCGTTTGGCCGCAGCCTCGATCAGCAAATACTTGGCCGTGGCGCCAGCCTTACGCAAACGCTCCCATGAATGGGGAATAGCACCGCTTCCGCCCGTGAGTTGACGTTCGAACTTTTTTGTATCGAGTGCAGCCTGCACAACATTCACCTTACTCCAATCCGCCTCCAATTCCTCGGCAACAATCATGGGAAAGGAAGTCTTGATATTCTGCCCGAGCTCAGGGTTGGGAGAGAATATGGTCACGATATCATTCGGTGAAATGGCCAGATAGCTGTTGAAGTTCACAGCGTCTGACGCTCCCGCGGGTACCAGCGCAATGCCGGCAGCCTCGGTATCGCTCCAGTTAAATCCGAGCACCAGGCCTCCCCCGGCCGCCACAGATAGTTTAATAAAATCGCGCCTGCTGGTTCTGATGGTTTCCATGGCTTTTTACTTTGAGATTTTCGATGAGGCCAACACTATTGCTTCCTGAATGCGGTGGTACGTGCCGCAGCGGCAGAGATTACCGTTCATGGCGGTGTCAATCTCTTGCGAACTTGGCTTTGGATTTTTCGCCAGCAACGCGGCAGCTGTCATAATTTGGCCGGCCTGGCAGTACCCGCACTGAGGAACATCCACTTCATCCCAAGCCTGTTGCACCGGATGTGTACCGTCAGCCGACAGACCTTCAATGGTCGTTACCTTTTTTGTGCCAACGGTGGAGACGGGCAGCGTGCATGAACGAACCGCCAAACCGTTGAGGTGAACGGTGCAGGCGCCACACTGGGCAATGCCGCAGCCGTACTTGGTACCCAGTAAACCGAGGTTATCGCGCAACACCCACAACAACGGAGTATCCGGATCAGCTTCGGTTTGATATTTTTTGCCGTTGATCAGTAACTGGTAGTTCGCCATAATGATGCATTTTGGACAGAAAAGGTAGTAATAAAATGCAAAAGACCGGTCGGGAATTACACGAGTGTAAACCTGGCCGGCCTTACGATGCGGTGAGCGCCCAAAAAAGCTACGAGCGCTTCATCGCGGGGCTCGTCACAAACTCTTCATTGGCCAGGAGTATGGCATCCAAGTCCTCGCCTGGCAGCGCTATGATTTTCTCCGCTACCGGATCCCACTCTACTCTGCGACCAAGTTTATACGACAATCCGCCCATATGCGCAGTGATGGCTTCTTCAAATCCTTCATCAATTCCACAACTGGGTTTTCCGCCATTGCGAATACAGCTCAGCCATTCGCGTAAGTGGAGGAATGTTGAGTCCACTCGTTTACCATCGCGATAGGTCCATAACAGGCCTTTGTTTGCAAAATACTTGGCCGTGGCAGACGTAACCGCATCGGTTCCGTTCGTACTGGGATCATATTGATATACCGGTACAGTCGGATCGACCCGGCCTTCATCAATCATCTTTTTAAAGCGTGTCGAACCCCAATCCGCATAGATGGTAACCGCATTCCCTAATTCCATTGAGGCATCGTGGCCCATCAACACCGTACCGCGGTCAAACGTATTACCCAATGTAGCGCTATACACGAAGGTCATGCCCTTTTCTTTGCCCGCTTCCTGGCTCGAACCCGTGGTAAAATCCGGGAACTCCATATTGATCTGCATCACATCGGGCACATTACGGCCATCGCGGTGGGTATAAATGCCACCCGAAGCAGTAATAAATTTGGGAATTCCCATTTTCAGGATGCAGTTAATGCGATCGTAGTCGTGGGTCATCAGATCGCCCGACAGCCCGGAGCCATAGGCCCACCATTTGCGCCACCTGAAGAAATGCTCCTTGTTGAATTCAGCTTTCGGTGCTGATCCAAGGAAGCGCTCCCAATCAATGGTTTGAGGCGATGCCTCGGGATGAATGTCGTATTGCCACGCTCCGTTGTCGTCATTTCGATTTGTTGCGGTTACCACGAGCGACACGTGGCCGAGGATGTTCTTGGCAATAGCATCCTGGGCCGTCAGGAAACTTTGGGTCTGCCGGTGTTGGTGGCCAACCGCCAGCACAGCTTTTGGGTTAGCCCGAACCGCATCGCGCAGGGCATACGTTTCCGCAATGTTGTGTGTCATGGGTTTCTCCACGTACACGTGAATACCCGCCTTGATGGCATCAATGGAAATGGGCGCATGCCAATGATCCGGAGTTGCAATGATAATCGCATCAACCTCACCACTGGCAATCAACTCTTCATGCGTGCGGTACCGCTTGCACACGTTACCGTTGCTGTTAAATGAACGCAGCGCCCGATCGGCCCTTACGTCAAACACATCGCAAACAGCAGTGAGCTTGACATTGAGGTTTTCCTGCTGAAGGTACTCCTTAAGGCGTGTATCGCTCGGATTTTCAGCCGCATCTTTTTTGCGTGCTTCCAACCACTCCTGCGTGGGGAATCCCAACGCGCGCACCAGATCTTCGCCCCGCCCGCCAAAGCCGACAATGCCTACCCGGATCGGGTCTCCGCTCATGGGCCCGGTCGGTGGCGGTGGTGATGCTTTGATGTTAAGCGTCTCCAACAACGCCTTGCGTTCACGCTTGGCCTTGCCTGCAAAACTGGCCCCCGCAAACCAAATGCTGCCTAGTATCGGCACACCCGCGAGCCCTTTGAGCCAATCACGTCTTGAAAGTCTGCTGAAAATGCTATCGTCTGCCATACAGTAGTCCGGTTAATTTTTTGATGTTGAGAATAAGCGCGCAATACCGAAATAGGTGTCGGTGGTGAGTTGCGCCAGAACAAAAAGAGCGGCCGCTTCAATCAGATTCTTGTTCACCAGCCAATAGCTGCCTTCACTTGGCCCTTGCGGCAGCCCCGGGAATTGCGGATGCGCCAGGTAATACAAAACCAGCAGGCCGATGCCTACCCAGCAGCCCCATTTCGATTTGAAGCCAAGGACCAAAAGAACGCCCACCAGCATCAGGGCTACAATATTAGCTGTATCCACGAAGCCGATCAGGGTATCGCTGGCCAACCAACCAAAAACAGGTTGAAGAAAACTGGCGCTGAGCAAATAACCCTTGGCCGTCCACGTAGAACTGTACATTTTGATAACGCCTTCGTATAAAAAATGCCAGCCGATGAGCAGGCGGAGAACCACCAACCCATTTCGCGCGGCTGGTGATAAACTTTGTGTATTCATGAACGATTTCGTTTGGTTGTGCGATACTACGGCTGAAAGTAGCAAAAAAGAATGATGTGAGTCATGTTCGTATCCCCAAGAGGTTAAACAGATGCCATTGACCTTCTGGTTGCCGGTACCCGCAGACAAAACCAGGCGGTGCCCACGGTGGAGATGAAGAAGTAGGCAGCCACCATAGCAGTGGAGATGGTCAAGTACTGTGAAGCTCCGAACCAATCGCCCCACGTGGCGATGATGCCCACGCCCAACATATTTTTGACCGATTCCCATACCCAGGCATTGGCATTACCATCCATAAGTTCGGTGTAGGCATACACACTTAAAAAAACGAAGAGCCCGTAGACAAAAATCCCCGGGCTGCCGATACTGGCTATAGTAGCAAACAAAAAGCTGATGAAGAACAACAGCATAGTCATTTGAAACCAGGTCCAGGCGCCCAGGTACCGGTGATGAGCCGGGTTGTACTTCTCAAAGTGATAAACATCCTGAATCTTGTATACGGGGAAGCGAGTTGCCACATCTGAGGGCCGCCACCCGAGCGGCATAAACCAAATGCGAAATTTATCCAGCCAGTTGCCGGCATGCCAGGCATCCTTAATCAACAGCCAAAGGTGCATGAAATTGATCTTGATCGGGTTCCAGGTTTGAACGGGGCGGGTAACGCCATAGACCGGCTTAACATCGGCCAACTCAGCCTGAAACGTACCGAATAATTTATCCCAAATGATGAAAATCTGGGAGTAGTTCTTATCGAGGTATTCGGGATTAATGGCGTGATGCACCCGATGATGGGATGGCGTGACAATAATTTTTTCCAGGAAGCCCATTTTACCAATATGCTGCGTGTGGTACCAGAACTGTGCAAACAGGTGCAGGGGTGCCACCACGGCTATGACAGATGCTGGAACCCCAAGCAGAGCGGCTGGTAACAAGAAGATGGCGAAAATGCGCACAATAGACGAAATGCTTTGCCGCAAGGCACAAGCCAGGTTAAACTCCTCACTGCTGTGATGAATGATGTGGTTGTTCCAGAAGAGATTGTATTCATGGGCGATACGGTGCACCCAGTATCCGGCAAAATCTAACGCAACAAATGCGATGGCATACGTCCAAAAGCCGGAATCAATCTGGGTAAGGGCGATACGCCTCACCAGCCACTCATACGAGATGATGGCCACGCTAAGACCCAGTACATCTTTGGTGACATTGGTAATACCCGAACTCAGACTTGAGATCATGTCCATATTGCGTACCGTATCGTTGCCCTTGAACCACCCGTACCATTTTTCAAATAGTACCAGCAACAAAAAAGCGGGCATCGCAATCAACAAAATCTTACCGTAGGCTTCCATTTGTCAAATCAAAACTACCGAACCGGTCCACGTCAGGCAAGTGGTTACAGTGAATAACGAACGGCTCGTGCCGCAGCAGTCGCCTTCTTCCGCGCCTCGTCAATACTGCCGGCTCGTGCGAGGGCCACTCCCATTCTGCGTTCACCTGCCACTTCGGGCTTGCCAAACAGGCGAAGTTGGGTATCCGCTTCCTCCAAAGCCTCGGCCACGCCTGAAAAAGTCACATTTTTCGAATGTCCTTTTACCAATATGACCGCGCTGGCGGATGGTCCCAACTGGCGGACAGCCGGTATCGGTAAACCGAGAATGGCTCGCACGTGCAATGCAAATTCCGACAAATCCTGCGAAATCATGGTCACCATGCCGGTATCATGCGGGCGCGGTGATAGCTCGCTGAAGTATACCGTATCCCCTTTTACAAAAAACTCAACACCGAAGAGGCCTACGCCACCCAGTTCATCCACCACCTGGCGGGCAATCTGTTCCGCTGCAGCGAGAGCCGGTGGAGGCATCGGGTGTGGTTGCCAGGATTCCTGGTAGTCGCCATGCTCCTGCCGGTGACCGATGGGTGCGCAAAACGTAACACCGCCTACGTGCCGAATGGTGAGCAACGTAATTTCATAATCAAAATCGATAAACCCTTCAACAATTACCCGGCCACCACCGCTGCGGCCACCCTCCTGCGCGTAACGCCAGGCTTCCAGCACATCAGCCTCCTGGCGAACCACACTCTGCCCCTTTCCGGATGAACTCATAATGGGCTTGACTACACAGGGCAAGCCAATAGCCCTTACAGCCTGCGCGAACTCCTCATACGATCCGGCAAACCGGTAGGGTGAGGTGCGAAGTCCAAGTTTTTCCGCGGCCAGCGTCCGAATGCCTTCGCGGTTCATGGTTAGTCGCGTGGCCAGGGCGGTGGGGATTACCCGGAAACCTTCTCTTTCCAAATCCACCAGCGTTTCTGTAGAAATCGCTTCCACCTCGGGAACAATAAACGTGGGGTTTTCCTGACGAACGAGTTTAGCCAGTGCTTCGCCATCCAACATATTGATTACATGACTGCGGTGGGCCACCTGCATGGCGGGAGCATTGGGGTATCGGTCAACGGCTATGACTTCGACACCGTAGCGCTGAAATTCCAGCACCACCTCCTTGCCTAACTCGCCCGACCCCAGTAACATCACTTTGACGGCTGAGGATGTGAGTGGAGTGCCTATGGCGATTGGATACATATGATTTGCGTAGATTCGGGTTTAATTCTTTTGCAATTAACGGTTTAGCCAACAAGAAATCCACGTTATCCCAATAAATCAATCCATGGCATCCCTACTCGCTTCTCCACAGATTAAAAAGAATCCGGATTTATACGTCTTCCTTCCGCTACTGTACACCGTTTGGTCGGACACGGTGCTGACACCCAGTGAAGTGGCCACGTTGGAGGGGTTGATTCGAAGCCAAACCTGGCTTTCGGATGAAGATCGCTCCTTACTTCTCTCGCAGATTGATCCCACCGCCCCACCCCCTCCCGATGATTTCATGCAGTGGCGGGAAGAAATTCGCAGAGTGGCCAGTGACCCACGGCCGAAGCAAAGTTTAGTCGACTTGGGCATTGCGCTGGCCGCTCTACATGATGACGGAACAATAAGTCCGCGATTGCTGGGAGCCAAAACTTCGCTTGAGAAAATTGAAGCCACCCTGGGGCTAATCAGCCACGAAGCCGTCTCCAGCTTTCACGATCGCAGGAGCACGATCACCGCACAACAAAGCACGACTCACAGTTTCGAACCCGTTAAGCTTACCGCCATATTGGATGGAAACCAGGCCGATCTGATCCGGAAGGTGAAGACGCTGCTGTGCGACCCCGAATTCAGCTATGTCGATCCGGGTGACCTTGGTCGCTATCGCGCCCAGGTACTACGCTGGCTCAAACACCTGGCCGATCAGGGCTATGGCGCGTGGGCCTACCCGGTCAATTACGGTGGGCAAGCCGATATGGCGGGCTACTTCACCATCATGGAAACACTGAGCTATCACGACCTCAGCATGGTGGTGAAATTTGGTGTACAGTTTGGCCTTTGGGGGATGAGCGTTTACTTCCTGGGCACTGAAAAGCATCATCAAAAGTATTTAAAAGACATTGGCTCACTGGAACTTCCCGGTTGTTTTGCCATGACCGAGACGCATCACGGATCGAACGTGCGCGGCATCGAAACCACAGCCACCTACAATCACCACAATAAGACCTTTACCATCCATACCCCTCATATTCATGCCCGCAAAGAGTATATCGGCAATGCTGCGCTTCACGGGCAAAAGGCCACCGTTTTTGCCAAACTAATTTTGGATGGAAAAGACTATGGTGTCAGCGCTTTTGTTGTACCCCTGCGTGACAAATCAGGCAAACTGCACCCCGGGGTAACCATCGAGGATTGCGGCCGGAAGATGGGACTCAATGGAGTTGATAACGGATTGATTCATTTCAACCAGGTTGTGATTCCCAAAGACGACATGCTGGATCGGTACTCTTCGGTTAATGACGAAGGCCGGTTTGAAAGTCCCATCACCTCCGACAATCGCAGGTTCTTTACCATGCTCGGTACGCTGGTTGGCGGCCGGATCGGCATTCCCCGATCCGGGCTCTCGGCTGCCAAAACGGGGCTCACTATCGCGATTCGGTATGGCGATCAACGCAAGCAATTTGGACCGGAGGGCGGAGCGGAAGTGCCCATTCTCAATTACCGCACCCACCAACGAAGATTGATGCCCCTGTTGGCCAATGCTTACGCTCTTCACTTTGGCCTTCAGTATCTCACCGATCGGTTTTTAAAAAGATCGGAAGAAGAAATGCAGGAGATTGAGGCCCTCGCTGCGGGACTAAAAGCCTGGGCCACTTGGAACACTACGGCTACTTTGCAGGAGTGCCGTGAAGCCTGTGGCGGCAAGGGATACTTATCGGAGAACAGGATTGATGCCCTGAAGAACGACACCGACATCTACACCACCTTTGAAGGAGACAATACGGTACTGCTTCAACTGGTGGCGAAAAGCCGGCTTACCGAATTCAAACAAGAGTTCAGCAACATGAACATGTTCACCATCGTGAACTACCTGGCAGGTCAGGCAAAAACCTCCATCACCGAGATGAACCCCATAGCCGTTCGAAATACCGATGAGGAGCACCTGCTCGATCCTGAGTTTCAATTGAGTGCTTTCCGCTATCGCGAGCGTGATATCTTAACGTCTGCTGCCAAGCGCCTCAAGCGGCATATTGATTCCGGAATGGATTCGTTTGATGCCTTCAACGTCTGCCAGCACCACCTGGTGATGGTGTCACAAGCCTATGTTGAACGAATCCTGCTGGAGGAATTTAGGGCTCAGATTGAGCGGGTCTCCGATGCCGGATGCCGGGCTGTGCTGAAAAAACTATGTGACCTTTTTGCCCTTTCCCAGATCGATAAAAATAAAGGCTGGTACCTGGAGCAGGGCTATATGGAAGGCGTTAAGACCAAGGCCATCCGCAAACTCGTCAACCAGCTTTGCTGGGACATCCGGCAAGATGCCGTGCCATTAGTGGATGCATTTGACATTCCCGACAAACTTTTGTCAGCTCCGATAGCTGTGCGCTAAACAAAAAAAGCCCCGCGATGGCGGGGCTTTTTTGTTAGAACAACCAGAGGCTAGTCTACCTCAAGGCCCATTCCCTTCATTTTCTTTTTCAATGTTTCCATTTTGGGTCCATAGGATTCATCATAGGCATAAAGATCGCCATAGACGCTCAGCAAGCCGTACAGCACGTTCTCATCCGTGCCCTTCAACTCGTAACACTTCTCCCAGTACGGGAGAGACTCGCGCAGCTTATCACCTATCTTACCAAAAAGATCCTTGCGCTTCTTGAGATCGGCATCGGTTGACCCCGTGATAGCTCCACGTTCTCTGCGCAACTCTCCAACCTCCTTATAACTAATGTCAGCGAGCATGGCGTATGAGTCAAAATCGTCTTTATCAATTTTGATTGCCTCGTTAAATGCTCTCTTAGCACATTCCATGTCTTTCATCTTATTGCAAATGAACCCCAGATTGTAGTAGGCGGATCGATCAGCTCCACCCGATGCGATTTTCTTCTCAATTGATGCCCGAGCCTCCGGCAAGCGGCCCATGTCATACAGGATCGCAATTTCCGATTGCGAGAACTCGGCTTCATCTGGATACTTTTCCTTTGCTTTGCGGATAACCACGAGTGCTTCTTCGTTCTTCTTCTGCGTGCTATACAGGGCAATCAATTGCTGGTAAGCTTCCTTCATGGTTCCACCGCCCTTCACATAAGACTCCAGAAAACCAATCGACTGCTCATACTCCTTCGCAGCAGGCCCGAAGTACGTTCCAGCAATGCGCATCTTGAAGGTATCGGCCGGAGTGAAATACATGGAGTACTTAATGTAAGTGAAAGCCTTTGTGTAGTCGCGGTCTTCTTCATAAAAGCGAAGGGATCGATTGAAGTAGCCGTTACCCAGTGCATCATTCACCTCGGAGATCGTGAACTCGCGCTCAAACCCGCCCACTGCAGCATCTGGCAACTTAATGAAGCCTTTTGATTTACCCTGATCGATTTCTTTCGATTTCTCAAATGCAGCCTTTGACTCATCAAATGCATTAGCACTCAAGGCCTGAAACTTGGCATTCGTTGTTGTGTCCAACGCGGCATAAATCACGCCTTTCAGGTACCAGGCTTTGGCGGCATTCTTCGAGGGGCCGCCTTTCTTGGCATCCACCATGAACTCCTGGCTCGCCACAGAAACATCAATGATGGCCTTGGCTTCATCCAGCTTATTAGACTTCCAGGCACCTTCGGCCTTTGAGAGATTCGGCTTGATTTCCTTTTGAGCCATCGCCAGGCCCGGCACCAGGAACAACAGTGCAACTAACTTTTTCATTACGTCTGGTTAATTTTAATTTAGGTTTAGGTTCAGTTTCCGTTTGTTTGAGCTTCCGCAGAAGGGTCATCCATCTGCTGAATTTTTTCAACAGAACTAATGGTGTCATCTTCATTCAGTTTGATTAACCGAACGCCTTGCGTAGCGCGGCCCATCACCCGGAGTTCCTCCACGCGAATCCGGATACTGATACCCGACTTATTGATGATCATTAGTTCATCATTATCTACGACTTCTTTGATTGCAACAAGCTTGCCAGTTTTTTCAGTCACATTAATGGTTTTTACACCTTTTCCGCCTCTGCGGGTAATTCGGTAATCATCAATGGCCGACCGCTTGCCGTATCCCTTTTCACTCACCACCAACAGGTTGGCATCCTCCCGGGTTATGCAGACCATCCCAATGACCTTATCGTCCGCAGACTCCAGCGTAGCTCCACGCACACCCGATGCCGTGCGGCCCATCGGGCGCACATCCGACTCATGAAAGTGAACGGCTTTACCCTCGCTCTTGGCAATGATGATATGATTATTCCCATTGGTCAATGCAGCATCCAGCAGGCGGTCACCTTCATTGATGGTGATGGCGGCAATACCATTTGCCCGCGGACGCGAATAGGCCTCCAGTGAAGTCTTCTTGATCGTGCCTTTCTCCGTGCACAAAATCACATAATTATTATTGATGTAATGCTCGTCCTCCAGGCTCTTCAAATTGATCACCGCGCGAATCGTATCACCGGGCTGTATGTTCAGCAGGTTCTGAATGGCCCTACCCTTGGATGTCTTTGAGCCCTCGGGAATCTCGTACACTTTTTTCCAGTACACCTGCCCGAACTCCGTAAAGATCAACAGGTAATTATGAGCCTGGGCGATAAACAAGTGCTCGGTGAAATCATCCTCTTTGGTTGTCACGGCTTTGGACCCAACTCCACCCCTGCCCTGCGTGCGATACTCAGACAAGGAGGTGCGTTTGATATACCCCTGATTGGAAATGGTGATTACCATCTCCTCGTTGGGAATCATGTCTTCCACCGTAATATCTTCATCGCTATGAACCACCTCCGTTCTGCGGTCGTCTCCATAGCGCTCTTTCATTTCCGTAAGCTCGGCCTTGATGATGCCCATACGCTTGTCCTCGCTTCCCAGGATTGCATTCAATTCATCGATCAGCGCCATCACCTCCTTGTACTCATTTTGGATTTTCTCGCGCTCCATACCGGTCAACCGCTGGAGGCGTAACTCCAAAATAGCCTTCGCCTGGATCTCGCTCAGGCCAAATTGAGACATCAAACCATCACGGGCTGTGTCGGGGTCGCGCGAGTTCCGGATAAGTTGAATAACCTCATCCAGGTGATCCAGTGCAATGAGGTAGCCTTGCAGAATATGGGCTCTGCGCTCGGCCTCAGCCAGCTCGAACTTGGTTCTGCGTATCACGACCTCATGGCGATGGTCAACGAAATGCACAATCAGATCTTTCAGGTTGAGCGTTTGCGGGCGGCCTTTCACCAGCGCCACATTATTGACACCAAAAGACGACTGTAACTGCGTTTGCTTAAAAAGATTGTTGAGGACGATGTTCGGAATGGCGTCTTTCTTCAGATCGTAAACCACCCGGTAGCCATCACGATCAGACTCGTCACGTAGATCCGAGATACCCTCGATCTTCTTTTCGTTGATCAGGGCGGCTGTCTTTTCGATCATCTGCGCCTTGTTGACCTGATAGGGTATCTCCGTAACCACGATCTGGTCGCGTCCCGTTGCTGACGTTACAATTTCGGCACGTGCCCGCACGGTGATTTTGCCCCGCCCGGTGAGGTAAGCCTCCTGTACACCCGATTGACCGTAAATGATACCACCCGTGGGGAAATCCGGGGCGGTCACATACTTCATCAACTCCGGGATAGTCAATTGCTTGTTATCGATGTAGGCAATGGTAGCATCCACCACCTCGCGCAGGTTGTGCGGTGCCATATTGGTGGCCATGCCCACCGCAATACCAGACGAGCCATTAACCAGCAGGTTGGGGATTTTCCCCGGCAGCACGGTAGGCTCCGTAAACTGGTCATCGTAGTTCGGTTGAAAATCCACCGTATCCTTGTTGATATCGGTGAGCATCTCCTCGGCAATGCGCCTTAAACGTGCCTCGGTGTAGCGCATGGCTGCGGGCGGGTCACCATCTACCGAGCCAAAGTTACCCTGGCCATCTACCATGGGGTAGCGCAATGACCAATCCTGGGCCATCCGCACAAGGGTGTCGTAAATTGAGGCATCGCCATGGGGGTGATACTTACCCATTACATCCCCCACGATCCTAGCTGACTTTTTATAGGGCTTGTTGTAATTCACCCCCAACTCGAGCATGCCATACAACACCCTGCGGTGCACCGGTTTCAGCCCATCGCGGACATCCGGCAGCGCCCGGGAAATGATGACGGACATCGAGTAATCGATGTACGCGCCTCGCATTTCGTCTTCAATATTGATCGGGATGATGCTTTGTCTTCCTGTTGGAAGTCCGCTTTCTTCTGCCACGTTTCAGAGGTGTTAAAAAAGTTAAAAAATCGGGTATAAAAACCGGTTCGCAAGGTAGGTTTTTTACCTGCAAAAACCTTGAAAATGGACCGGTAAAAACAGGTTTTTTAGAGGCGCCAAGGGCGTTAAAAGTCAGTTCCTAAGAGGCGTCTTAGTAGGGGTTGATTTTCCGCTTGTTCTTCCCCTTGTACTTGATCAGGTTGGGATTGTTTTCCCCGTATCCCGGGTTTTGTTTTTTCCAAAACGGGTGCATCCGGCTTCGGTATTCGCGATTGCCATGAGCATGGTTAATTTGAGCCTGGCAGTTGCGGTGAAAACACCGGGGCAACTCGGGAATGCGATAGGTGACGCCAAAGTTCAGGTAGAATGCGTTCAGATTGTGTTTGAGGGATAACCCCGTTTCAGGCAGCGATAAGCCGTAGTTTTTCACTTCAAACGAGGGCCTCGCGAATACCCGAAAATATTCACTTAAGTCGCGCTCCACGGTGACACCCAGATTGAAGAACAAACTCCGGTCGATCTGGGCTTTATCAAAGTTTTTGCCCGGATTATACCCGCCAAATTGCACGTCCGCGGTAAACAGGTAATCCTGAAAGCGGTAGAACGAACCTCCTGCTAAAATGAAATACTTGCTCATCATGCCCGAGCGGTCGGCCAGCGTAAAACTGCCAATCTGGTCAGTAAAACTAATGGGCGAAAACGCGCCAACATTCATCAACTCTAGTGAATAGCCTGCACCTACGCGGAAACGTTTTAAAAACTCTACATGAAGCGTGGCCTTCAGCGGTATGTTAATGGCCCGGGCTCTAAAACCTAACGGTGGGTCGTCCGAGCTTACCAAAAAGGGCGATGGCGTCAACGGATCTGCGTTGGTTTGCGATTGAGTCACCCAGTTACTGTAGCGTGTGCCGGGCACAGCACCAGCCTGAAAAATTTGTGGAGGCAGGTCAGTGCCTTGATAGACGCCAAAACCGGGGAGTTCGTGGGCAAAGTAGGTGCGTCCGTATCCCAGGCTTAGGCCCCAGTTGATCCGGGAGAGAATTTTGCGAAACGGAGAAACACCCTGCCGATCAACATAAAACCGATCGAGGGGAATAGCATCCTGTTGGGCCATCGCGGCAAATGGCAAGACAAGAGCAAGAAGTGTGATATAGCTACGGATTACTCGCAACGCAATCAGGTCAATTTCAAAAATACAATAAAGGCCGCATGGAATGCTAATAATAGGCTGGAAACCGGCTTTCTAACGAACTAAACGTGTGGAAAAGTATTTGACCCGGCCGCCCTTCATACACGAATTGGTGAACCACTTCCCCCTGCATACCGTCCAACGTCAGCGACACGGTGTTTTTACCTTCACCGAGTGGTAAACGCGAGTAATAGATACTGTGCGGAAGGGTTTGCCAATTGCGCGTGTCGGCTCGTTCAGTAGCTGTGTTAATGGCACTCAGGATCGATCCCAGCATTTTGTCCTCTTTGCGAACCTGATACTCGGCTGCCTTTTTCAGTGCTACGCGAATCAGGGCCTTACTAAACTCCAGACCCATACGCTGCTCCAGGCCCTTAAAGGCTATCTTATTGACGTTCTCCAGCAACTGCAGGTGATACACCTCCCCTTGGTGGTCAAGCGTAGCACCGCGAAAGAAGGTTGGTCGCTCCAGATAACGCGGAAAAGCAACGCGGAAAAACTCCAACGAGCTCAATCCCTGCTTATCCTCATCACTATATCCGTCCAGGCTAAAAGGAAAGGTAAGGCCCAGTTCGGCATTGGTGATGTAAGCCATATTGTCTCTCCTCGTAATGATGAAGGTAACGCCCCACTCCGTCTTGATGGGTGCGAGCCCATTGTGCCAGAAGAAAATCAATTCTCCATGAGCCGGTGGCGTGAACGAGTAATCGGGTAGATTAAATTTCTCTTTATAAAAAGCAACCTCATCCTCAAACCCGTTGAGCGTTGCTGTGCGCAGCACATCCAATTTCAATTGTTCGGGCATGGATTGCTGGAAAAGCGGTTCGTAGTCCTGCTCATAAATCTCAACCGCCTGACGATACGCGATAAAGGCGTTGTTGTAGTCCCGATCGGTTTCGTAAAGAATGCCCATGAGCGTGTGCACGAAAGCATCGCGTTGGAATTTCTGGGGCGAACTGTACCGGTCCGCCAACTGTTGCGCCCGAATGTTCAGGCGCCTGCATTCGACCAGGGCTTCATCAGTCTTGCCCATCTTGGCGAAGTTGAGTGCCTTGTAGTACAGAACAAAAAGGTGTTCATGGTCCTCACCCCGGTATTGCGTTATCGTGGGGTTGGTGAGATAGGCCGCAGCCTCATTCAAATAGTTCTTCCGGTAATCCTCTCCAAAGAGATACGCTCGCTCAAGAAACTCATTACTTTCCTCATAACGCCCCAGCAACGAAAGCACCAGTCCCTTATTGACGAAATACAAAAACTCTTTTTTGCCTCGGGCTTCGTGTGATTGCCCCTGCAGGGTCAGGAGTGCCTTCTCCAGATCACCGGTTTCAAATTGCTGGTTGAATGTCTGGTTAGACTGATAATACGTGGCGCAAGCTTCCAGCGATAGAATGACTGCAACACCGCACGTGACCTGGCGCCAGTTCATGGTTACCTAGTTGCGGATCTTTTTCTTGATCTCGTGCTGCCCGTACCACACGCGCTTGTTTGTTTCCATGTCGGTCAAAAACAACGTGGTCACATAGTTAACGACCCGGTCCTTTTGATAGACATCCGTCTCAGATGTCATTTCCCCAAACAGCATCAGGTCCGCGCCTGTTTCCTCGCCCCAGCGTTTCATGGTCTCGGGGCTGGCGAAGTCCTGTTGATTGGCTCGTTCTACTCTGAGCTTATCCCGAAAATCCCCGGATTCAATCAACTCGGCAATTCCGGAATTGAAAATGGCCAGCTCAAACTTCTTGATGTAGGCGTTGGCGTCAATGTGTTCACTTGTCCGGTTGCGCACCTGCCCCACAATGATGGCGGGCTTACGCCCTTTGGAGGTGGCATATTCTTTGAAACGTTCACTACCCAGCAAGTCAGCCACCATCCTGTCGGCCACCATCCGCGAGTCGCTGTCATTCCAGCGACCGCTCAGGTCCACTTGCGTTTGGGGATCAACACGGGCGACCGTACGTTGATTACACGCACCCGAAAGGGTGAGCAGGAGTAGGAAAAGATAGACGCGCATAAGAATGATTTAACAAATCTTCGGCCAGTTTATTGTTTCAAACGCGCGATGGTGTCAATTGGATTAGCTGAAGAGAAAACAAAATTTCCGGCCACCAGCACGTCCGCTCCGGCATCAATCAGGTCGCGGGCATTTTCCTGGTTCACCCCCCCGTCAATTTCGATGAGGGCATGGGCATGCCTATCCTGGATGAGTTTGCGGAGTTCCCGGGTTTTGGCAAACGTATGGGGAATGAATTTCTGGCCCCCGAAACCTGGATTAACGCTCATCAGGCAAACCAGGTCGATATCGGCTATTACATCAGCCAGCAGGTGAACGGGCGTGTGCGGGTTGATGGCCACCCCCGCTTTGGCTCCCAGGCTCTTAATTTGCTGAAGGGTGCGGTGTAAATGCGGGCAGGCTTCATAATGTACAGAAATGATTTCAGCACCCGCCTTGCGAAAAGCCTCAACATACCGTTCCGGCTGAACAATCATAAGGTGAACATCCAACGGCTTTTTGGCGTGCCGGTTGATCGCCTCTGTTACGGGAACACCAAGCGAGATATTGGGCACAAAAACACCATCCATGACATCAATGTGAATCCAGTCAGCCTGGCTTTGATTGATCATGGTCACCTCTTTTTCAAGATTGGCGAAATCGGCTGCTAAAATGGAGGGAGCAAGTAAAGCCATATAAAATCAGACGGGAAAGTTACAAACAATGACGCAACTTAATTCTTCATCAGCTTGAATACTACAGTCTCCTGGTTTGTCTGCACCCTGACCAAATACAGACCACTCGTCAACGAAACCACATCGAGTTGAAGGGGGTTGGTGCTCTGCCAATTGATTTCGCTCTCGTATTCCAGGCACGTTCGGCCCATCAAATCGGTAATGATCACTTTGACGGGCTGCTCGGGTTGATCCTTAAACGAAATAGTTAGCGGTGTATCTACCGGGTTGGGATACAACGTAATGTTATCGCGGTTGTCCTGGGCCAATAGATAACGAACGGCCGCATAAAAGTTGGGAATTCCATAGCCCATAAATTGATCTGGCCGTGAAGCCATGCTGGCCGAACCTTTAATTGCCTGAACCACGGTTGCGGATGTCCAGGAAGGACCGTATTGAAGTAATCCTCCCGCTAATCCGGCAACCAAGGGACTGGCCAGCGAAGTACCCGATGCGGTTGACACATTACCGGCCTGGTTGATCACCGTGGTGCCGGACCCAAGGGCCATGACATCCGGCTTAATCCGATTATCGGCTGTTGGCCCAGTCGAGCTAAACCCCACGCGCAGGCCTGTACTATTGACAGCACCTATCGCTAAGATTCCATCGGCATCGGCCGGAGGCGTGACTAATTTCCATGAAATAGCTCCCTCATTGCCCGCGGAACACACGACAATCATTCCCCGATCGCGGGCCATCGCGGCAGCCCGGGTCACCACCGCCCGATCTCCTGTGAGATCGGACTTGGCATAGTTCATAGCCGGGTCGTCAAAATCGTAATAACCCAGCGATGAGTTGATCACGTCAACTCCTGCACTATCGGCACGCTCGGCAGCGATCGTCCAGTTGTATTCCTCGATGCGGTATTCGCTGGCCACATCCTCGGTCAAAAACATCAGGTAGGATGCGTTGGGCAGCGCGCCCAGGTAGGTGGACGTTTGACCAGCTAAAACGGACATCACTTCGGTGCCGTGATCATCACGCTCGTACACGCCACTGCGGTTGTTGACAAAGTTATACGTATACAACACCCGGCTACCCGAAAAAAGATGTTGGAAGGGTGCTGTTGTATTCACACCAATGAAACCGCTGTCGAATATGCCCACCCAAACGCCTTCGCCCCGATAACCAGAGGCGTGCATTTGGTCGATTCCAATTTGAGTCAGCTGGGTCCGTGTGGCTGTTCCCGAAGACGTGCCTTCCGTTGCCTCGCGATCGCGTTTGCGCTGCCGCCCCCACGAGGAGGATTTCGGACCAGGCGCGATCAACACGACCGAGGATACGATCGGCAATGCAACCAAGGCGACCCGCTGCGATTCCGTGGCTTCCACGATTACACCATTTCGCCATCGCGAGGCGAACAGTACCGCTGCCCCGGTAGTTTGTACGGTGGAAACATAGGCCGGTGTAACCGGTAAATCATCGATCGTTACGGCTACCTGGTTGCGGCTGCGCCTTGCCAAACTTCTTTCCGACAGGTAATCACCGGGGGACGTGAGCGAATAAGGCGTATTGGCCTTGTCGCGGAATGAGACAAAGTACCGGTTGACCTGCGCAAACACCGGCATCGTCATTAACGTGCACAGAACTCCGGCCAGCCATTTATTCACGACCAAATTCAATTAGTGCCATCTTCTCGACAAGGCCTTGTTTCACAATTTCTTTTCCCAGTCGGGGCGGATCGGTATAGTACTCCAACTGGGTTACTTCGCGTGTCACCAATCCCACATTTTCCGCGTACACTTCGTGGCGAAGATCCCGGAAGACTATCCGATCGTCTAGTTCAGCCTGATTTACGCGCAGTGTCCGGGGAAATGATAATCCCGTAGACGTTTCGAAGGGCTCATTGAACGACACGACCCTATACTCCTCCGCCTCTTTCGCATTTAAGGCATTCCCGTTCCAGCTTCGACCCTCGAATAGCGGGAAACCTAGTTTAACGTAGCTCAATCCATTTTCCTGTTGAACGGCCTCCAGGCTATTTTTCCGAATCAATCCGCTACCTTCATTGATCCAGGGGCCCTGAGGCTGGTTCCGCCTGGCCTGCTCAACGCGGTATGAGTAACCACCTTCTGCATTCAGCAGTGAGTCAGTCACGCGAAGCCGGATCTCAAATTGCGCTGACGAAACACTGGTGGGCGTAGTGACGGTTTGTTCAACGGCATACGTCCAAAACAAACCACCCGCCACCGGAAAAAACTGGCTGCCGGACTGCACGGGAGCTGGCGGCTCATTCTCGCAGGCCACCAGCAGAACCAACCACACGCCAATCCATTTTCTCATGATCGCCAGCAAAGGTACCGAAAGGACGTTATTCTTCTCATCGCAATACCAACCCGTTTACCGAAATTTGGGCCAAATCAATCGTTGCATTCGAGCTATGGCGCTAAAAGTAACCGTGAAGGTAGGAAACATCGTAAACCTGAGCGATGCCCGCTATTGTGCGGGCATGGGTGTGGACTTGCTCGGTTTTCCAACGACTTTGGCACTCGACACGTATCGGGACATCCGAGGATGGGTTACCGGGCCACGTGTGGTATTGGAACTCGCCCCGGAGGAAACAGATGTGCCCAAACTTCTGGAGTCCTTTATTCCGGATCTGATCCTGGCAACGCCTGCACAGGCCGCTCGTGTTCCATCGTCTTTCCCGGTGATCTTCAGTGGTACAGCACAAGAGGTCCGTTCGCTGCCTGACCACGATTTGAAGAGGGCCGCGTATTTTCAATTGAGTAACGTCAGTCTATCAGATTTGCCAGTCGTGCGTACCTTGACAGACATGGCACCCGTATTGGTTGAGTGGCCCGGTGAAACTGTTTGGGCGCGACTGCAGCAATTGCCCAATTGCGGTCTTGCCTTGCAGGGTTCAGCCGAGGAAAAACCAGGCCTTAAGGATTTCGACTACCTGAGCGAAATCCTGGAGCAACTCGAAATCAGCGGGGAATGAATTTGTATTTGTCTTCGCTCAGGCGCATAATCCACCCCACGCCCAGTTTCTGCGACAACTTTTCCAGATAAGTATCCACCGACAAGGAACCGGAATAAATTTCAGAGCCCCAGATATTTCCAATCAGGTTTTCGCGTGTGATGACCTTGCGCGGATTCTGAGCGAGAAAAAACAGCAGGTCAAGTTCCGGGCGAGCCAGGGGTATCTTTTCGCCAGCCAGCACTGCAAGTGATTTTGTCCGGCTCACCTGTAGTCCCCCGACCTTAACCTCACTCAAACTCTTGCGAATCACAAAGTGCCGCTTCAAGACGGCTACTACCCGGTTTGTGAGCAACCGAAGACCCACAATCTTTTCAATGAAATCATCGGCTCCCGCATTCAGCGCTGGTTCCTGTAGCAGCGTTTCTGAACGCGCAGTGAGGAAGAAAATGTAGGCCTCTTTAAACTTTTCCATTCTCCGGAACTGTCGGCAAAGATCCAAGCCGTTGATGAATGGCATCATGATGTCCAGAATGATCAGGTCGGGGGAAAAACCAAGTGCTTCACCCACGGCCTCGCGACTGTCTTCCACCGTGCGTACCTTGAAACCTTCTTTCTCCAAATTGTATTTTAACAACGCCAGAATGTCGGCATCATCATCCACCACCAATACCCGTGTCTTGCTCATGACGTATGCCAAGATGAGCATATGATGTTATCTGAACTTTACAGGCGTATTAAATCAGAAAAGTTCTGCGAAATACTTTCCCCTATATGACCCGTGTCATCAGGTGGTCTACGGCAGCACCCGCCACATCCGGGAAGAAGACATCCAAAGGTTTGGCTGAGTCAATCCAAGCTTCAATCTTTGGCAACTGCTTGCGTTTCACTTTCTTCAAGACCGGCACCCCGAGTTTCTTCAACGCGGCCGCGTTGCAGTGCTGCTCATATTGGCTTTTCATGGGTACCACCATTAGTTTTTTATTCAGGTGAAGAACTTCTGCCGGGGTTTCAAAACCAGCTCCGGTCAGCACCCCCTCTGCAGACAGCAGACTCTCGACAAACTCCGCACCGCTTACCGGATAAACCGAAATACGCCCGATGTGGTAAGGTTGCCGGGTGTGCTTCGAAAAAATATGCCAGCGCACTTTGGGCCATTTCATGAATAACTCCACGAGTTTTTTGTCATCATAGGCAGGCAAATAGCACGTGTAATGCCCTTTGTTCGTGGTCTTGGCTTCTCGAATAACTTTCCGGACAACAGGCTGAAAGATATTTTTGTCGTACTCCTTAAAGTGAAAACCAACATATTTCTTCACCGGGGCATACTTTTTCAATATCCACTCACCGAATGGGTCTTGCCTTCGTGGCCGGGGCGATTTCTTTGACAATAGCGCGGACTGATGACTGAGTCCAACACACGGGATATTTTTCTTCCGGCATGCCCAGGCCGTAATTGGCTCAAAGTCATTGACGACCAGATCATAGCGCTCGACCGGGAAGTTATTGATCTCATTCAGGAGATCGCCCGACCGGGTCTCCACAAAAGTTTTGTAAAAATCAATGCCACCCCGCTTGCCAAAGTAGAAACTCAAACCCTTTGACGTGTACTTAACCGGGTAAGGCAACCTGACTTCCGCTTGAGCTCCGCTCACCAACAAATCCAGTTCGCCATACCGGCTCAATTCGGGGATGATATCGACCGCTCTGGACAGATGGCCATTGCCGGTTCCCTGGATGGCGTAGAGTATCTTCATTTCGTTTTGCCGGAAAGAAATTCCGAAACAAGGTCCTTAAAAATCTCATCATTATCCAGATCACCGCGCATGTGTTTCGGAAGTTTGATGTTTTGCGCGTACAGATCGTCCTGATACCGATAAATGCGCCAAACACCCTGATGATACTCGAGCGCGGTTAGGTTTTCAACCCAGTCACCGGAATTGAGATAGGTCACCTCGCCTTTGGGTGTCACAATTTTTCGCATTTCCGGATGATGGATGTGCCCGCAAACCACATAGTCATACCCGTTGGCAATCGCAATCTCCGCTGCGGTCTGCTCAAAGTTATTGATGAACGTAACCGCTTGTTTGACACTGTCCTTCACCCGCTTCGAGAGAGAAATGCGCCCGCGGCCCAACGACTTGGAAATGAAATTGACCGCTGCATTCAGCAGGATAAGCAGATCGTATCCGATAGCCCCGAGCCGGGCAATCCATTTTGAATAACGCATGGTGACATCAAAAACATCGCCATGAAACAGCCAGGCCCTCTTGCCGTTCAAGGCAATTACCTTCTTGTTCTCAATTTGAAAATTACCCAGTCTGAAACCGGCAAACTTTCGCAGCATTTCATCGTGATTGCCGGTCAGGTAGGTAATCTTGGTGTTTCCTTTGGCGATAAGGCCGGTCAGGTGTTTGATCACCAGCATATGAGACTTCGGCCAATATCTTTTGCTGAATTGCCACATGTCAATAATGTCGCCATTCAATACCAAACGTTTGGGCTTTATGGTCTTGAGGTACCGAAGAAGCTCTTCAGAGTGGCAGCCATAGGTGCCGAGGTGAATATCCGACAAAACAACCAATTCAACCTCGCGCTTGCGCTTTTTTGCCATGTTTAGGCAAAGGTAAGCCGCCCATTCAGGCCAAAGATCAAGGACTATGTTATTAAACTGTTATGCAGACGTGAAGGCAAAGCGAAGGTATTTGATGGTTTCACCTTTCGCGGCAAACATCTCCTCGTAGCGCGTCTTAATATCAAAGCACTCGGCCCGCAGATCAGACGAATACAAATCATGCGTGTAGACGAGGCCATGCACATCCGTACGATTCCGCAGCAGGTCCAGGGTAAAATCAAAAAGCGGAGTATTGTCCGTTTTGAACCGCACCCACCCGCCTGGCTTGACCAGCCTTTTATACATGTCCAAGTACCGCGTACTGGTAAGTCTGCGTTTGATGTCGCGTTTGCGCGGTCGCGGATCTGGGAAGGTAATCCACAGTTCATCCACTTCGGCCGGCTCAAAGAAACTCTCAACAAACAAAATATCGGTGCGTAAGAACCCCACATTAGTCAGTTGTTCTTCAACGGCCCAGGTGCTGCCTTTCCACAGGCGGTCGCCCTTTTTGTCGATGCCAATAAAATTTCGATCTGGAAACTGTCGGGCAAGGTTCACGGTATATTCACCCCTTCCACAGGCCAACTCAACGGTTATCGGTTGGCGAGATGGAAAATAGCGTTCATTCCATCGTCCTTTAATCTCCTTAAAGATCTCCTTGCCTGGCTCCAGCACATTGTCACGCTGAGCCACAACTGCAAACCGTTTTAACTTTCCCTTCACGGCCGCAATTATAACTGATCCAATTCGGCTACTACAAACGTGCTGCCACCAATAAAAATCAGGTCATCCCCCCCTGCCGCTGAACGCGCAGCCGCCAATGCCTGGTTGACATCGGGAATGACTAGACCTTGCAATCCAAAACCGGCCGCCTTTTCGGCCAGTTCGCGGGCGGGCATTGCCCGGGGAATTCGGGCCTCGCAGAAATAGTACTGTGCCTCGGTGGGCAACAACGCCAATATGCCGGTGATATCCTTGTCGCGTACACTACCCCAAACGATGTGTAAATGGTTGTACTTCTGCTTCTGCAGTTGGGTAACTACTTCGCGAACGCCATCAAAATTGTGACCGGTATCGCAAATAGTCAGCGGGTAATCGGACAACCGCTGCCAGCGTCCTTTCAATCCAGTCAACTCCACCACACGTTCAATTCCTTCCCGCAGGTGTGCCTCCGAAATTTGCCAGCCTTGTTCGCGAAGCAGCAAAGCCGAACAAACCACCCCCGCTATGTTCTTGCGCTGATAATCGCCTTTGAGTTGTGGTATCAGCCGGAACGATGACTTTCCATCTATACCAATTTCAAAACCACCCGACACGTCAGTGACTGTGACCCGATCGGTGGCAAACGTGCAGACCGAATTCAGTTCGCGTGCCTTCCGAATAAAGACCTCGTCCGTCTCAGGTTGATGTTCACTGATGACGACCGGTTTTCCGGCTTTGATAATGCCCGCCTTCTCACCTGCAATTTTAGGCAGTGTATCACCCAGCATGTCCATATGATCCCAGCCGATATTGGTAATAAGCGACAACTCGGGTTCTATGACATTGGTTGAGTCAAGTCGCCCACCCAGCCCGACCTCCAGAATGGCGATATCCACTTTTTGTTCGGCAAAGTACTCTAAGGCCATCGCCACGGTTAACTCGAAAAACGAAGGACGAATCTCCGCAATCCAATCGCTCGCTCGCTCGGTGAAGCGAATCACAAAATTCTGGGAAACCTCGGTGCCGTTTACTTTGATCCGCTCAGTGAACGATTTGAGATGAGGAGACGTATACAAACCGGTGCGATACCCGGCTGACTGGAAAACAGCCGCCAGCATGTGAGACGAGCTGCCCTTGCCGTTAGTACCCGCTACATGCACAAACTTAAGATTCCGGTGCGGGTTACCCAGCCGGGCGCAGAGGGCCAGGGTATTCGTTAAATCTTTTTTGAATGCCATTGCACCCACGCGCTGATACATGGGTAACTGGGCGTACAAAAATTCAACTGCCTGCTGATAGTTCATAAAACAGAAAAAGCCATTCAGGCGAATGGCTCTTCAAGTAAGGTCTGCCGAGATTAGTTCCCGAACTTCAAAAGCTTGAAACCCACTGATATTTGAAACACCTGATTTTTGGCTTCTTGCGTTTGCGCAGCATCATCAAAAACTTCTGACAAACCAAGATTATAACGGGCGTCCAATGTCAATCCGAACGGTGCATCGAAGCCCAGTCCCAAGCCGGCACTGATATCAGAGCCTTTTAGCAGATCTTTGATATCGGATACTTGACCGGTCAGGGGGTCAGTGCCTTCAGCCTTTGTGACAAAACCGAACTGAGGACCGGCTTGCAGGTTAAGACCGCCTATGAGATAGAATTTCAACATCACCGGAATATTGATGTAGTTCACATTCTGTTCAAAACTTGAACCACTGATCTCCAGGTTGGTGCCCTGCTGCGAAAAGATAATCTCCGGTTGAATCCCAATTTTAGTGAGTTTAATCAAGGCAAAAGCTCCTCCGTGGAAGCCGGTTCGGTTCTTATAGTTTTCGCCCAGACTTGCATCCGTGTTGATGTTGGCAAAGTTTGGACCGGCCTTTATGCCAATGGCAAATTGTGCCTGTCCAAAAGAAGTATCAGCGAAAAATACCCCAACCAATGCGAGACATCCGATGATTGATTTTTTCATGTGTTGTAACCGTTGTTTAGTACAAAGAAACTGAAAATTTGTCCGAAAAAGAAGGCGCTGATCACGCCTTTGGGCTATTCCATAAGGAAACAAAAAAGGCTGCCGTTGCCGGCAGCCTCTTTTTCAGTTCCTTCGATCACGCATTATTCTCCACCAAAAAGCTTATAGCCCAGGTAAATCTGGAAACTCGTGTTCTTAAAGCTAATGTCTCCAAGTCCAGGGATGCCTGAAGTATCGATGTCGCTGATGTTTGAAAATCCAAGATAGTACCTCAATCCACCGTTGAATTTTCCAAAATCAACACCTGCTCCCAGCGAGGCGCCAAAGTCTGTTCCCTTGAATTGATCCTTAATGTCTTGTCCGTCACTTTCAGCGGAGAGCAACAAGCCAATCTGAGGACCGGCATGCAGGTTAAAATTCTCATTGATGTTGTATCGAAGCAAAATCGGAATATGGAGGTAACCAAACGCATCCGAGATATCACCGGATTTTGAACCCATTGATGAGTACAACAACTCTGGCTGCACAGCAAATTTGTCTGAAAGATTGGCCGTCAAATACAGACCGCCAAGCAAGCCGACCTTGGAATCACCGCTAACCGAAACACCCAGCGCTTCCGCCTTTTGGTTTGCCAAATTCATGCCCAAACGGATACCACCCGATACTTGGGCAAACGCTGCCGAAGCAACAACAACGAAAACAAACGAAAGGAATACTTTTTTCATAAAAGTTAGTTTGGTTTAAAAAACTGCCGGTAAAGTTAAAAAATAACCGCTAAACCACAAGTGCCGAACGATCATAAGCCTAATTCGGGATTGGCCCCGTGGATGCCCCGGTAAAACTGCAGGAGTTTGTTCATGTCTGCATCAATATCCCCGGATGGAAACAATGGCGAGGATATGACCACCTCTTTTTTCGCAAAATCAAATCCACAGGGAATGATGGGTATACCCGCCCCCTTGGCGATGTAATAAAACCCGGTCTTCAATTTGTCAACCTTCTTGCGCGTTCCTTCCGGTGCAATGGCAAGAATAAAATCATCGTGTGCATTGATGATGTCCACGACTTGTTTCACCATATCGTTGCTCTTCGATCGGTCAACCGGATAACCGCCCAGTACCCGAAACAACCAGCCAAAGGGCGGCTTAAAAAGTGAACTCTTCCCAATAAACTTCGCGTGCCGGATTTGCAAAATGCTGCGGGCCATCACACCAATCGGAAAGTCCCAATTGCTGGTGTGGGGGGCAACGGCCACTACGTATTTCCTCAACTCAGGCGGAAACTTCCCGGTTATTTTCCACCCCATTAATTTGAATATCAATGAATAAAACGGTCGCATGACTAACGAATAAAATCTAAATCGGATTCGTTGGCAAGATAGGGCATTGTGACAGAAAGCAGAGGTTGTTTCTGTTGAGCGGCAGCGATTGCCTCATGCGCCCCTGCGTTGCGGGCCCACGCTCTGCGTGCAATGCCATTATTGACATCGAAAAACAGCATGCTTTTTATACGGTCTTCAGCTTGTTTGCTGCCATCCAGTAGCATGCCAAAGCCCCCATTGATTACCTCCCCCCAACCCACTCCACCCCCATTGTGAATCGAAACCCAGGTGGCACCACGAAAAGAATCACCAATCACATTATGAATGGCCATGTCGGCCGTAAACTGTGATCCATCGTAGATATTGGATGTCTCGCGGTATGGACTATCCGTACCCGAAACATCGTGATGGTCGCGGCCCAGCACCACAGTACCAATCTTCTTCTCTCTAATGGCCTGGTTAAATGCCAGCGCAATATTAATTCTGCCCTCGGCATCTGCATAGAGTATCCGGGCTTGTGAACCGACTACCAGTTTGTTCACCTTGGCATTTCTAACCCAATTCAGGTTGTCGCTTATCTGCGGCTTAATCCAATCAGCAGCTGAGTTCAGTTGACGACTCAACACTTCTGCCGCCATCTCATCGGTAATGTCAAGATCACGGGAAAGCCCACTGGCACATACCCAGCGAAACGGTCCAAAGCCATAATCAAAACACATCGGCCCCATGACATCCTGTACATAAGAGGGGTAGCGGAATGAACCATCCGGTTTCAAGACGTCTGCTCCAGCCCGGGAAGCCTCCAGTAAAAAAGCATTGCCATAATCAAAGAAATACGTCCCCAAGGCCGCGTGGTGATTAATGGCGTTTACCTGACGCTTCAATGAATGATGCACCATTTGCCTGAACTTCTCCGGATCGCGCACCATCAAATCGTTGGACTCCGTAAAACTCAAACCAGCCGGGTAATAGCCACCTGCCCAGGGATTGTGCAATGAAGTTTGGTCGGAACCGAGATCAACATAAACTTCGTCTTGCGCAAAACGTTCCCACACGTCCACCACATTGCCGGAATAGGCAATCGAAACGATCTCTTTATTTTTTTGAGCAGCCTTTGTTCGTTTCACCAAATCATCCAACGAAGTAACCACTTCATCGACCCACCCTTGTGCGTGTCGTTTTTCGGTGGCCTTTGGATTCACTTCGGCCACCACGGTGATACACCCTGCGATATTTCCAGCCTTCGGTTGTGCCCCGCTCATCCCACCTAACCCCGAAGTGACGAACAATTTTCCGCGCAGGTCCTCACCCGCCTTGGCGATTTTGCGCCCCGCATTCAAAATGGTGATGTTGGTGCCGTGCACGATGCCTTGCGGCCCAATGTACATGTACGAGCCGGCTGTCATTTGCCCGTATTGCGTCACTCCTAAGGCATTGAATCGTTCCCAGTCATCCGGTTTCGAATAATTGGGAATCATCATACCATTGGTAACCACTACACGGGGTGCATCGGGAGATGAGGGAAACAAACCCAACGGGTGGCCACTGTACATATGGAGCGTTTGCTCATCTGTCATGGTGGCCAGGTACTTCATCGTAAGCAGATACTGAGCCCAGTTTTGAAACACTGCCCCATTGCCGCCATACGTAATCAGTTCATGCGGATGCTGCGCCACAGCCGGATCCAGGTTATTCTGAATCATCATCATGATGGCGGCCGCCTGCTTCGATCGGTGCGGATACTCATCAACCGGACGGGCTTTCATCTCGTACAACGGCCGAAACCGGTACATGTAAATTCGCCCAAACCGCTGCAACTCATCATAGAACTCATGGGCCAACTGCGCGTGCTGGTGCGGGGGAAAGTACCTCAAGGCATTGCGCACCGCGAGCTTTTTTTCGGTGGGAGTCAAAACATCCTTCCTGCGCGGGGCATGGTTAACATTTGGGTCCCACTCTGGTAAAGCCGGCAGTTCAGCCGGAATCCCCGCCAGAATCTGTTTTTGAAACTCAGTCATGCGTGGGGTTGAAAATCATTTCGGGTGTAACCATGTCTTTCGTGTAGCGATAGCCGATTTCAAAAATCTCCTTTGCCTTTCCAATCTCGAACGCATTGAATCGATCGAGACCGGGGGGTTCGATGACAAAATTGCACAAATGTTTACTAAACTGAGTACCCACGCCAATCGCCATTAACATGCTACGCTCAATAACGACCTTCATATTCCTGGCATCAAAATCAGGACTGATGGGGTTGCAATGCAAACCCACCAAAACATCACAATGATCGCGAATGGCTCGTGCCGGGAGATTGTCAAATACTCCGCCATCAACAAAAAGACTATCCCCTATTGGTACGGGATCAAAAACTCCCGGGATGCTGCAACTGGCCGTTAGGCAGGTGATGAGATCTCCTCCGGTGAAGTAGTTCACTTTCCCCCGCTTCAAATCGGTGGCGGCAACGGTCAGGGGTAATGCGAGCTGATTGAATGAATTGTGTGGAATATACTTGAGCAACAATTCCCGTAAACCATCCATCTTGAGAAGCCCGGTCCAACTCAGGGCGGGCCGCACCGTTCGAATCAAAGATATCTGTTGGACTATAGTCATGATGTCGGCCGGGCGATGTCCTTGAGCATACAACGCACCCACAACCGAGCCGGCACTGGTGCCCGCCACCAGGTGAAATTGAATATTCTTTTCTTCGAGAGCTTTCAAGGCGCCAATGTGGGCAAAACCCCGGGCACCTCCTCCGGAAAGAACGATCCCTACTTTCATACCTTGATGCTTATAGATCCCGCAGCGCCAGCGCTCGATCGAGCCTCACGCCTTTTTCCGTCTCTTTCACGGTGCAACATTCGTTAATCGGGTCGTGTTCAAAAAACAACACCCATTGCTCGTCCGCGGCCTGTCGCAGAAATCGCTTCTTTTCCTCCAACGTGAGCAATGGCCGAGTATCATAACCCATTACATAGGGCAGCGGAATGTGGCCAGTGGAAGGCAACAGATCGGCCATGAAGCAAACCGTTTTATTCTTGTAGGGAATCAGTGGAATCATCATGCTCTCCGTATGGCCGGATGCAAAGAAGATGTCAAACGGAAGACCTGTATCAGCACCTGGGTTCACCCATCTCAATTGCCCGCTTTGCTGAATGGGCTCAATGTTCTCGCGCAGAAAACTCGCTTTTTCCCGGTCATTAGGTTTTGTGGCCCACGCCCAATGCGCTTCATTACTCCAATACACGGCATTCGGGAAAGCCGGCACCAGTTGTTCACCTAGCCTTTTTATACTGCCGCCACAATGATCAAAATGAAGATGGGTAAGGAACACGTCTGTGATGTCTGCTTCGGAAAAACCAGCCTTCTTTAATGAGGCGGTCAGCGATTGATCTCCGTGCAAATGATAGTTACTCAGAAATTTGGCGTCTTGTTTGTCGCCTATGCCATTATCGATCAAAATCAGGCGGTCACCGTGTTCCATTAGCAAACAACGCATGGCCCAGGAACACAGATTATTCTCGTCTGCCGGATTTGTTTTTTGCCAGATGACTTTGGGTACAACACCAAACATGGCGCCACCATCCAGCTTAAAAAATCCCGTGTCGATAACATGGAGCTTCACAGCCATGCGGTTGGTGGTAACTAACAATTTTCGGGGTGGCCGAGTTGCCGCATGGGATCACTCCTTGTAAACGCCCATGTCGCAGAACTTTTCAATGCGTTGATTGATTCGGTCGCGCGGGCTTAGCTTGTTCAAGTCGGCTGCCGTTTCCAAAATCACGCGTTTGACTTCGTTCGCCATCCACTTCAAATCAGTATGGGCACCGCCCAGCGGTTCTTTCACAATGCCATCAATCAATTTATGGTGGAGCATGTCCTTAGCGGTGAGTTTCAGGACCTCGGCCGCCTGCTCCTTGTAATCCCAACTCCGCCACAAAATCGATGAGCAGGATTCTGGTGAAATCACCGAGTACCACGTGTTTTCCAGCATCAGTACACGATCGCCAATGGCGATGCCGAGCGCACCGCCCGAAGCACCTTCACCAATGATCAGACAAATGACGGGCACTTTCAACATCATCATCTCCTTCAGGTTGCGGGCAATGGCTTCGCCTTGTCCCCGCTCCTCGGCTTCCAAACCGGGAAAGGCACCGGGGGTGTCAATGAATGTGACAATGGGCTTGTTAAATTTCTCGGCAATCTTCATCAGTCGCAGTGCTTTGCGATAGCCTTCGGGATTGGCCATTCCGAAGTTGCGCATTTGCCGCTGCTTGGTGTTGCGCCCCTTTTGTTGACCGACAAGCATAAAGGTTTGCCCGTCAATGGATCCCAATCCGCCTACCATCGCTTTGTCATCGGCCACGTTGCGGTCGCCATGAAGTTCAATGAAATCACTCGTGATCTCATAAATGTAATCAAGCGTATAGGGTCGATCTGGGTGACGCGATAGCTGGACGCGCTGCCAGCCGGTCAGATTCTCAAAAGTTTCTTTCTTAAGATCAGTGATTTTGTTCTCCAGGGCCTCGATGGCCTTATTGACAGATTCATCGCTGTCATCGGCAAGTTGTTTCATATCGGCCAGCTTGGCTTCGAGTTCGGCTATCGGTTTTTCAAAGTCTAACAGCATGGGAAATCGTTCGGGCTGTAATGAGGGACAAATATAGCCAAAAGGACGCAAGGCCATTTTCGACTAAATTTTAAGGTTCTTTTGGAGAAATGGGCAGGCCGAGTATCTTTGCAGCCTCGTTTTTAGGACTGAACGTTCTGAAAATGAACTTAGAAATATTGGTCCGGTAGTTCATCCCGATTTAATCGGGAGGTTAGAATGCCTCTCCCGCCATGGCGGGAAGGTCGCGGATGCCCCGCCTAAGGTTCTAAAAATGAACTTAGAAATATTGGTCCGGTAGTTCATCCCGATTTGATCGGGAGGTTAGAATGCCTGTCCCGCCAAAGCGGGAAGGTCGCGGGTGCCCCGCCTAAGGTTCTAAAAATGAACTTTGAAATATTGGTCCGGTAGTTCATCCCGATTTAATCGGGAGGTTAGAATGCCTGTCCCGCCATAGCGGGAAGGTCGCGGGTGCCCCGCCTAAGGTTCTAAAAATGAACTTTGAAATATTGGTCCGGTAGTTCAGCTGGTTAGAATGCCTGCCTGTCACGCAGGAGGTCGCGGGTTCGAGTCCCGTCCGGACCGCAAAAAAAGCCTCTTCCGAGGCTTTTTTCGTTTAGGTGAGTTCATGACAGAAGCATACAATTTTATCGCGGCCTGGCAGCTCTTTCCCGAGAAGGGAACCTATGACCGCGGCCAGCGGCCAAAGTCGGGTCAATATCGCATAGAGGCGCTGGACGGGCGCAAAACCCTCCGCATCACGCAACATTGGGTCACGCTCGAAGATCAGGCCTGTGAAAGTACCTTCACCCTTGAGGCTGATGGTGACGTGCACCAATTTGAGCAACCCGAGTTAGGTGATCAGGTACGGGCGTGGGTTGCCGGGGCTGCGCAATTCTCGATTGAGTTTTTCAAGGAAGGTGACGTGAACCTGCGGGTTACGCATGAGATACTACCGAACGGATATCTGAAGGTTTTGCAAGAGGGTTTTGAACTGGGTCAACCTGTGTTCTGTAATACCGAGGTGTATCATAAACAGCTCAGCGTTCTTCCCTACTCCGCCTCAGTTTCGGGCGCGGTCATTAAGCCCACCGAAGAGGGCATGATCCGCCACAAAGCCCTCACCGCCATGGAGGAGCAAACCAATATGCAGCTCATGCAAATCCGGCAGCAGATTGAACTATTAGCGCTGCAGGCAAAAGAGATCCACAAGCGCAAGGAGTTGAGTATGCTGGTCTATGGTGCAAAACTCAACTTCAGCCCGGTCATCGGGCAAACGTATTACCTCTTTGAAGCGAAGGACGGATCGTATTTATTAAGTATGGTGAGCCCCAAAGAATGGGGAAGCGCCACGGGGCCCTACAAAGCCTTTGTCGGTGCTGTCCAACTACTGGCCGACCATACGTGGAAGGAGATCTAGTACCTCATTTCCGTTGCCTTTCAACCTACCCTTTGGGTGGAAATTGAAACTTGTGTCGCCTACTGGTAAAGTCGCAACCCAAGGTTAAGATCAACACGCGCCAAACTCTCGTACGAACCTTCGGGAAGGTCAATCGTTGTGCTGCTTGATCCGTCACCCACATTAACTTTTTTAGCGTACCTAAGAATACCGAAAGTCCCACGCCAAGGCCGACCTTTTTTGAAATTAATGTTTCGTAGCCAAATCCTCCGCCCAATCCGAAAGTGTTGCCAGTCACAATCAGAAAGTCAGATCCGAGCCGAGAGATACCTTTATACGACATATATCCCAATGATGCCTGCCAAATAAGGGAGCCGTTACCGAAATCTGCTTTCTCAAGACCCATGACCGAACCACCCATGTAGTTGATCGTTATGTCATCGCTGATCGAAGTAGTCGTGAATGATCCATCTGGGGCGAAAATGTTGAAGTTGTCATCCTGGTGTTTGGACTTATAAATGCTATATCCTGCGCCCACTGCCAGTGAAGGTGAAATGAAGTAATGCAGGTCAGCCGAAAAAAAGTACCCTGACTTCAACTTCCGAAGGTAGGTCTTCTGCTGCGAGTTACTTACCTCCGGCAAACGCCCAACACGAAGAGAAGGTCCAAAATTGACAGCGACCCGAAACCTCGGCTGTGATACCTCTTCCAGGTCGGTCAAAAATGAAAACGCATTGCCAGTTAACTGACCAGTGCTATCCCCTTTCGTTGGCATTGGCGCATCCAACATGGAAACAATTTCAGTATAGACTGGCAACATCCGTGGTACCGGGAACGAAAAACTAATCTCCGGGATGAAAAGGAACAGTACGGCACTGCGAACAAGACACCGACCAAAAATGAACTTACTTTCTTTGCTTAACATGCTTATGATCCTCCCGGAACAAGTTATAAAGGGCAGGTATGAAATGCAAAAGTTCAACATGTTTCACAACCCTTGAAAGCAAGAATCCCCAGTAAATCCATTGCAATTGTCGGCCAACCGCTGGCGGACCATACATGTAAGGAGATCTAAAAAATTACATCAACAGCACGCAGACGTTTATCGTAATCATTAAGCTTCTCAATAAACACAAATTGCCGCGCAGAGTCGTTTCGAAGTTCCCGGTAAAGAAAAATCTTATCTTTTTTCTGCCAACTCATTTCGAAATGATTTAGGCGTTGATCAAGAAGTGGTATGCTGGACTGGGATTGCAGGATGTTGCGGTTGCGAACGAGCTTTTTATTAATGGAGTCAAGACCAGCAATTCGGAAATTACCATAATTCGAAATGAGGTCAGCTGAAATACTGCTTGTCAGGATGTATTTGGTCTTCCCCAACACGCCATCGATGTAATACATGGTTATGGATTGAACACCTGATGAGAATAACTTGTTTTCCGGATTTTTGATTACATAAAACTCTGCACGATCGTTAAAGAACCGACCGAAAAGATGCTCTTCGAGCAAATCCAGTTGACGGTGTTCATCTGTGTTACCGACTGCCGTGTCAACCACCAACAACCCGCTCGGGACGTTAGGTCCAATTTGATTTTGCTCCGTCTGAATTGAAACATCTCGCTGAGTTCCTTGCCTGCGTGAGCACGAACCCAACGATAGCAAAAGCACAGCAATCCAAATGAGCAGGAGCCGAGTCATAGCGCTTACATTACCCTCGGTAGGGAGTAACCATTTTGATACTTCGCTCCCATCAATTCATTCGCCTGCGAGTCGGTAAACTTTCGGGCTTTATCATCCCAAAACAATTTCTTCCCCGTGCGGTAAGCGATGTTACCCATTTGGGCGATGATGGCCACATGCGCCCCATCCTGAATCGGGCACGCCAGTGTTTCGAACTTTCGGGATTTCACGACTTCGATAAAGTTGCGGGTGTGGTTATCCAGCCCGCTGCCTTTGTTAGGTTGCAACGGCACAGCCTCCATCCTCTTTTCGTCCGGTATCACCTCCCAACCTCCACGCCATAACACCAAGGTACCGTTGTTTCCAATGAATGAAATGCCGTGGTCTTTGCCATAGTTGCCATTGCTGATACTCTGCGCCTGCTCCCATACCATCAAATGATTATCGAACTCATAAACGGTAGCAAGCGTATCGGGCGTCTCATGGGCACCGTCAGGATAGGCCAGTTTACCACCTGATGCCATCACCGACTTAGGTATTTTGGCGTTGACACCCATCAGCGCATAGTCAATCACGTGCACGCCCCAGTCCGTCATCAGACCTCCGGCATAATCCCAATACCAGCGGAAGTTGAAGTGAAAGCGATTGGGGTTGAACGGCCGCCTGGTTGCCGGCCCGAGCCACAAATCATAATTCACCCCGGCCGGCACTGAGGCATCCGGTTTCACTTCAATGTTGCGCATCCAGCCCTGGTAAGCCCAGGCCTTGGTCATGCGAATGTTGCCCAGCTTACCCGACTTCACAAAATTGATGGCATCGGTAAAATGCGGTGTGCTTCGCTGCCATTGCCCGACTTGTACGGCACGTCCATATTTCTTTTGCGCGGCCTCCATGACGCGGCATTCCTCAATCGAATTGCCAATCGGCTTTTCCACATACACATCTTTGCCTGCCGCGCAGGCCTCTACCATCTGCAAGCAATGCCAGTGATCGGGAGTCCCTATGATCACCACGTCAATATCTTTGTCGGCCAGCATCTTCCGATAATCTTCGAACGTCTTAACCGTGACGCCATTCTTGGCCAGTTCGTATTTGCGCCAATTGAGCACGTTGCTGTCTACATCACACAGCGCCACCACCTGCACCTCCGGAATTTTATTCATCGAGGTGAGGTTACTCCAACCCATGCCATTAACACCAATCACTCCCACACGAATCTTGTCGGAGGCAGCTACCGATTGTTTCTGTTGGGCCAATGCCTGCCAGGGCAGCGCGGCTGTTAACGCCAGCCCGGCACCCGCCTGAGCTGATTTTTGGATGAAGTTGCGTCTGTTGATCATATTTTGAATACTGATTTACCGAAGTCAAGTTGTCGAAAATTCGCCACACCACAAACTATGAACCGTTTTCAAATCGGATTGACGCATCCACGTGCATTCTAAATAAAAAGCCTATTTTAGCCGTTAGGTGATTATGCGTTTCGTGCTAATTCTGGTGATGGTGGGTTTGTTGGCGAATGGTTGCGGCTCTTCCGACAGCAACCGCATTGTGAAGCCACGCTACCACCGTGTATTACCGGTTAAGGGGAATGAATACCGCATCAACTGGCGCATCGGAAAACGTCAAATCAAACTCTTTAAACGTCAGCGAACCAAAACTATTCGCACCCGGTAGTCGCTTTACTGGAGGCCTTTCAGCATCAACTCCAGATTCTTCCGGAAATAGTTCTTCAACGGACTGGCTTGGGAAAGATGGGCACTCAGAATTGTTCCATAGAGTACACTCGTCACCAGCAATGTTATGTCGCGGGTGGATGTTGTTTTCACAATTTCCTTTTTAAAGATGGCCTCGAGGGCAAACCGCTCGGCCATTTGATCGAGCGACATGATTTCCAGCGAAGTGACAGACGGGAAGTCCGGAAAAAGGAGTTTCTTTTCCTCTGCTTTTACCGGAAAAGGCTTGGGTGTGCGTTTCATGTCCGCCAGGTAGGCCAGCCAATACAAAACCAGGCCGGGGTGCTGCTCCATCTCTTCACTCATGCGGTCGAACAGGAACTGAACACCATTCAGTCCCTCGCGGGGCTTGTCCTGTAACTCTACGGTTCGTTTGAAGCACCAAACCCGGAAGTAGTATAACAGAATATCTTCCTTCTGCGGGAAGTATTTGAACAGCGTCACCTTCGAGATTTTCACCTTCGCGCAAATCTCGTCCACAAACAAATCGGCAAAAGACTTTTTCCCGATCAGCTTCACCGTTTGGTCAAGGATGGCAAGTTTAAGGCGGGCTGCTTTTTCTTTCCGAAGGCTCATGGAAAACTTCGGCCCGAAATAATACATTTAGGGATCAAATCCCAACATGCATCTATGAAACGTCTGTTCATTCTGTCAATGGTGATCGGCTTGGTGGCCTGCCAGTCCAAAGAGCAGCCCAAACCGCGCACGAGGGGTGTCATTGGCGACTCCGCCATGGTGGTTTCAGCCCACCCCCTGGCATCAGAGGTCGGTGTCCGAATTCTCAAACGAGGAGGCAATGCCGTAGATGCCGCCATCGCAACCCATTTTGCTCTGGCAGTGGCGTTTCCGGTTGCCGGCAACATCGGGGGCGGTGGTTTCATGGTTATTCGTTTGAAAGATGGCAGCACGGCAGCCCTGGACTTTCGCGAAAAGGCGCCAGCCAAAGCCACCACTAACATGTATCTAGATAAAGACGGAAATGTGATTCCCAATCTCAGCCTCTACGGTCATCTCGCATCGGGTGTACCCGGGTCTGTTGATGGCCTGGTGGAAGCGCACAAAAAGTTTGGAACCCTGGAATGGAAAGAACTGGTGCAGCCAGCCATTGACCTGGCGCTCAACGGCATCGTACTGACCGAGCGCGAGGCCAAGTTTATGAATGGCGCCCAGGAAAATCTAAGCAAATACAACAGCGTGAAACCGGAGTTCCTGCTGCGCGTGTGGAAGGCAGGCGACTCGATCAAATGGACCGGGTTGGGCCACACATTGGAGCGCATCCGGGACAACGGACGGGCTGGATTTTATGAGGGGCAAACCGCAGACGACATCGTAGCTGAAATGAAACGTGGAAACGGGCTGATTACCCACGAGGACTTGAAGAATTACAAATCCGCATGGCGGACTCCGCTGGCGTCCACCTATAAAGAATACAAAGTGATTTCGATGCCGCCTTCTTCCAGCGGGGGCATCTGCCTTTTGCAATTGTTGAAAAGTGTGGAGCCCTACCCCATTGGCGAGTGGGGACATAACACGGCACGCACCCTACACCTGATGACTGAGGCTGAGCGCAGGGTTTATGCCGACCGGGCTGAGTACATTGGTGACACGGATTTCTATAAAGTGCCGATCGAGCAATTGATTGCCGATCAGTACAACACTGACCGCATGGCGACCTACGACCCGAACAAAGCAACGCCCAGCAGCGAAGTGAAGGCCGGAGCAATTCCGGGTTATGAATCCGAGGAAACGACCCATTTTTCCGTAGTGGACTCGCAAGGAAATGCCGTAGCCGTTACCACAACACTAAATGGCTGGTTCGGGAATTTTGTTTTGGTTGATGGCTCCGGGTTTTTTCTAAACAATGAGATGGACGACTTCAGCGCCAAGCCGGGTGTTCCCAATATGTTTGGGCTTATTGGCAATGAGGCCAACAAGATTGAGCCCGGCAAGCGCATGCTGAGCGCCATGACGCCCACCATAGTGGAGAAAAACGGTAAGCTTTTTATGGTTTTGGGTAGCCCGGGTGGATCCACCATCATCACCTCAGTGTTTCAGGTATTCCTCAACGTGATCGAACACGATATGACACTTCAGGAAGCTATTGACACCGGGCGTGTGCATAGTCAGTGGCTGCCCGATGTTATTGCACCAGAACATGGCGTGATCGCTAAGGAGGACAGCGTGACACTTACCCAACTGGGCCATGTGATCAAGCCGCGTGGGCGCTATGGCCGTGTTGATGCCATTCTGGTTCTGCCCGATGGAAAACTGGAGGGTGGTGCTGACCGCAGGCGTGGAGATGACAAGGCGGTGGGTTTTTAATGGGATTTCAAAATAACTCTATTGAGCCTGATTTTAAAAAAGTTACTTTCCTAAAACATTTACTTTATGAAAAAAAGTCTATTGCTTGTTTTAGTTCTGTCATCTGCATTCCATACAGCAGATGCGCAGTTCAATCGTGGAAGACTTCTGGCCGGTGGAAGCCTTGGCTTTAGTTCACAAAAGACCAATGATATATCCACCCGTTCGTTTTCTTTTCAACCGAATGTTGGCTTTTTTGTGGTTGACAATCTCGCCATCGGTGCAGATCTAAGTATTTCAATTTTCTCGTTTGAGAATGGAAAAACGCAATCCTTTTCTTTTGACCCTTTTGTTCGCTATTACCTCAAACCCGGAATCTTTGGTGAGGGTTCTATTGGCTTCGGCAAAGTAAAAATTGAAAATGATCAAATCGGTTCGTCTGATAATTCTTTATTCAATTGGTCTGTAGGGGTTGGCTACGCGTGGTTTCTTAATGATCATGTGGCGCTTGAACCAGTAATCCGCTACCAGAATAGTAAATTTGATGATTCGGATTTTAGTACTTCAGGGCTTGCGTTGCAAATCGGGCTACAGGTTTACCTTGGTAAGCGCTAAAACACGACATCAGCCTGGCGAGTCGGTCGAAAGGCAATCGTAACGGCAGAAGTGAAAAGGCAAACGCAGATAAACGTGAGAATCAATAGCATTGTAATGTTTTTGCTTAGTAGTATCTGTCTCGCACCTGAGATTGCCTCTGGTCAACGAGTGATAACTGGGCGCGTTGTGGATGCAGACCAAAATCCGATTCCATATGTGACATTGCGGGCAACGGGTAATCCAGGCAACAAAACGGTAGCCAACGTTAAAGGATTTTTCTCAATCGAACTTGGGCCAAGCGAAACTTCGCTTGAAGCTGAGTGTATCGGATTTGAACCCTCGTCTTTCGACCTTCCGGAATCTGACAGCGTTATAGTGACCTTGAAAGCGATCTATATTCCACTGTCTAAGGTGTGGTTATTTCTGCCCGTTTTCCGAAGTAGCCGAATGGACTCGCTTGATATCTTGTATCCGGAATTTGCAAAGTTTCCGGGGGGATTTAATCACTTTACTCTTCGTCTTACCACTGGACTTATCAAGAATAAAGTCGATTTGCTGATAAAAGAGCCCACTACGCTGAACTTCGCAGTAGACAAGTCAGGTATTCTTCAAGCCCTTCCCATTGGGAGTGCCGCCATTGACAGCATCATCAAAAAAGTGGTTGAGCCGTTCCCCAGATGGCAACCGGCAACTCAAAACGGATTTCCTACCGCCCAGTACTTTACGACAACACTGGCCCCCGAAATATTTACCGTAGTTGAAATATCAGCCCACCCAAAAGGCGGCATGGCAAAGTTTTACAAGTTCCTAGCGAAGAACATTAAATATCCCGAGAATGCACGCAAACTCAAAATTGAAGGTCAAGTATTTGTAACGTTCATAGTGGAGAAAGATGGCAGCCTTACCGAAGTAAAAGTTATTGAGGGACGGGGTATTGGCGGTGGATGCGATGAAGAAGCTGTAAGAGTTGTGTCATTATCGCCAAAATGGACTCCCGGAACGCAAAGAGGTAAACCTGTTCGTCAGCGCTTGACGTTACCAATAAAATTCAGCCCAGGCTAGCTAGTCAATTCTTAACAATCGTAAACTCAACTCTTCGGTTGAGTTTGCGAGCATCCTCCGTGTCCTCGCTTGCAATTGGTTTTTCGCCACCGAAGCCCTTGCCGGAGATTCGCCTGGCGCTAACACCTTTGGAGACGAGGTACTGCTTCACTTTCTCTACCCTATCCTTCGATAACTGTTTGTTCTTGTCGGCATTGCCGCGATTATCGGTATGCCCGGCCAATTCAATCACCACGCGCGAGTTGTTCTTCATAAAATCGGCCACCAGATCCAACTCCGCATAGGACTCGGTCAGGAATGTGGTCGTACCTTGTTCAAACAACACGTTCTTCAAATTCACGGTTGTACCGACTTCCACCGGTTGCAACCGAAAATTCATTTCCAGCACTTTCATCTGTACGGTGTGAATATCCAAATTCTCAAGCACACTCACGTAGCGAGGGGCTTCTACTGTGATCACGTACTGGCCACTGGCAGGCAACTTGACCTGGTACTGGCCGGCCCGGTTGGCAATGGCCGTTTTGATTTCCGTTGCTTTGAAGTGAATACTGGCCGGCACACTTTCACCCGTTTTGGCGTTGGTCACGGTTCCGCGAATGATAACTTCATTGTCCAAGGCAACGGTTCGGTCAGCCGGACGCAACCGAACTAACGTATCGGGCGCAGCCACCGGATCAAACAACCGGATATCACCATAGCCGTCACTGTCTTTAGTGGAGGTAAACAGAAAACTGGTGGATTGGTAGTTTCTGAAAAACAACTCCCGACCGTCCGTATTGATCGCGGGCCCGAGGTTCTGTGGTTCACTCCATTGTAGCCAGGAGTCATCCAAGCGCTCAGTCACGAAGATGTCGAAACTGCCGTAACCTTCGCGCCCGTTGGTGGCAAAGTAGAGCTTTCGTCCATCATCAGCCAACCATGGGCTGAGCTCCTGAAACCGGGTATTTAAAAAGGATAAGTTGCGTGGCTCCGTCCAACTGCCATTGGGCTTTCGCAACGTGACATGCAGATCTTCGGCACCTTTCGTATCATAACCTTCAGCCGCAAAAACAAACGCTTGACCATCGGGGGTGATGGAGCCTGTCAATTCCGCCTCGCGGTTTAAGAAGTATGGAATCGCCATGTTTTCAGGTGCATCCCACCGGCCCTCGCGCCACCGGCTAACGGACAGACCCTGTGTGGTGGCACGCGAACCCGACTTGCCATAGTGATTGAACAGGAAAAGTTGCTGACCATCGGGAGAAAAGCCGGCAACACCATTATAGCCAGGGTCATTCAACAACGGGCCACCGTGAACGGGCAGGCTCCATTGGCTTCCCTCCCACGAAGAAATCCAGATATCGCCCGGGTCCTTCACGCCACCGGCATTGGCCGGATGATTGGCAACGGTGACAAAAAGCGTCAGGCCATCCGGACTCACCACCGGGCTCAATTCATCGTACCGCGAATTAACGGATTTGAAAATGCCGGGGCCGGGTGCCTGGGCGCACAGGGACAGGGGAAACAACAGCAGAAGAGCAAAACGCATGGCACAAAGTTAACGGCCGGGCGGAACACTCACCCAATGATTACCTCGAATGGTAAATCGCCACGGCAGGTGCATGTCTGCTCCGGCATAATCAATGCCTATGCGTGGGCTCGCTACAATCATTCGGGGTGAAACTTTTTTACCTTCCTCCAGCCAGATTTCTTCCCCTTGCAGGCTAATGCCGTTGTGCTGCCGCGAAATTCCCAGAGCGCGGGTGAGTTTACCTGGCCCGGAGGTTAATCGGGCAGTGCGAACGGCATTCAGGCGTTTCATCATCACCTCCGCGCCCTCAACCGGCTCTAAAGCCCTGACCAGGATTGCTTCAGCCCGCTCCTCCTCGTTGGTTACCACATTAAAGAGATGGTGAATGCCGTAGCAGAGGTAAACATATGCGTGGCCTCCGGGTCCAAACATCACTTCGTTGCGGGCTGTTCGTTTGTTGTCATGGGCGTGGCATCCTCGTTCGCGCCACGAATACGCTTCCGTTTCCACAATCCATCCGGCTGTGACCTGACCATTGATTTTTGTTACCAGCGTTTTACCCAACAATCCGCGCGCAATGGCCAGCACATTCTTTCGCCTATAGAACGACTCGGGTAACATCCTTAATAAATTGTTAACGCAAAGCTCAAAGGATTCAATCGATTTCGGAATCCAAACAAACCACTATTTTTACGCCCCAATTAAATCAAATTACACCATGAAAAAAGTATTAATCCTGGCCCTAATGGTTGCTTTTGTGGCAGCTGAGGCACAGGTTGTAACACCCCAGCCCTCTCCGGCAGGTTCGGTATCCACGGTTGTGGGCCTTACCGATGTCCGAATTGATTACTTCCGCCCACGAGTAAAAGGACGCAAGATCTTTGGAACAGACGCATCCGTTGTGGTGCCCAATGGGCAAATCTGGAGAACCGGGGCAAACAGCGGGACTAAGATTATATTTGGTGATGATGTAAAGGTGGAAGGCATCGCTGTGCCAAAAGGTGAATACCTGATTTTTTCGTGGCCCGGTGCCACGGAGTGGACAATCGCTCTTTATAAAGATGTGAAAATTGGTGGCAACACCGGAGCGTACGACAAAGCACAGGAAGCGGCCAACTTCAAGGTAAAGGCTGAGAAACTGACTGAAAAGGTGGAAGTGCTCACGTTTAATATTGGTGATATCTCCGATGACAGCAAGTCGGCCAAAGTGCAACTGGCGTGGGAAAATACATCTGTGAAATTTGGTATCACGGTAGATTATGATGCCAAGGTGATGAAGAGCATCGAAGCAAATACAAAAGTTAACCCCAACAATTACTTCAATGCCGCGGTCTACTACCTGGAAAACGGAAAAGACCTGAAACAAGCCAGCGAATGGATTGACAAAGCGGTAGCCGCCAACCCGACAGCCTTCTGGATTCTCTATCAGAAAGCGCGAATCCAAAAAGCGAATGGCGACAAAGCGGGTGCCCTGGCTACCTCAAAGGCATCCTGGGAAGAAGCCAAGAAAGCCAATAACCGGGATTACATGATGATGAACGAAGAACTTCAAAAAGGCCTGAAGTAATCATCAGGTGAAGGACACAAAGAAGTCCCTGGTCAGCTAAGGCCGGGGACTTTTTGTTTATTTTGCACGCTACGTGTTTTTATGACGCCATCAAAATTCTTCGTAATCGATTTCGACAGCACCTTTACCAAGGTTGAAGCGTTTGACGTTCTTGCCGATATCTCCCTGGAGGGCCTTCCGGATAAGGAAGAACGAAAAAAACAGATCCACCAGATTACGCTGCAGGGCATGGATGGCTCCATTTCTTTCCGCCAGTCGCTGGAGCAGCGTCTCCACCTTTTACAGGCCGAACGAAAGCACCTCCCGCCACTCGTCAGCCGCTTGAAAGCAAGCGTGTCGGAGTCTTTCAAACGCAACCGGGAGTTTTTTACCACGTACAAAGATCACGTTTACATCATTTCGAATGGCTTTCGGGAATTCATTGAGCCGGTGGTGAGCGAGTTTGGTATCAAACCGGAGAACATTCTTGCCAATGAATTTCGTTTTGATGCGTCAGGCAAAGTCATCGGGTTTGATGAAAGCAATCCACTTTCGGTGAACAACGGCAAAGTGGAGCAACTGAAGAAACTGAATTTGCCTGGCGATGTATATGTTATTGGCGATGGCTACACCGACTATGAAATCAAACAAAGTGGACTAGCCAACCGCTTCTACGCGTTTACGGAAAACGTAGAGCGCGAGGTGGTCGTGAACAATGCCGACCATGTAACGCCCAGCCTGGATGAGTTTTTATATCTCAATAAACTGAACACGGTGATCTCGTACCCCAAAAACAGGATCAACGTCCTGCTGTTGGAGAATGTTCACCCGGTAGCGATCAAACATCTGCGTGATGAAGGTTTCAAAGTAGACAGCTATCACGCAGCCCTAACGGAAGATGAGCTTTGCGAACGAATCCGTGATGTCTCCGTCCTGGGTATTCGATCCAAAACGCAGGTCACGGCCCGTGTGCTGCAAAATGCCAATCGGTTGATGACCATTGGTGCATTCTGTATCGGCACTAACCAAATTGACCTGAAAGAAGCTACGCGCAGGGGAATTGCTGTCTTTAATGCCCCGTTTAGCAACACCCGGTCTGTGGTTGAGTTGGCGCTGGCGCAGATGATCATGCTAATGCGAAACATCACCGAAAAGTCGAACAAGATGCACGCGGGCGTTTGGGACAAAAGCGCCAAAAACAGTTTTGAGGTGCGGGGCAAGAAACTCGGCCTTATCGGCTACGGTAACATTGGCACCCAGCTATCCGTATTGGCTGAATCGCTGGGCATGCGGGTCTTGTACTATGATTGTGAAGAAAAGCTGTCGTTGGGTAACGCGATCAAATGCCGCACCATGGCCGAAGTACTTGATCAGGCCGATGTGGTTTCCCTGCATGTCGATGGCCGTGAAAGCAATACCCATCTGATCGGCCAACGTGAGTTCGATCGAATGAAGGATGGTGTCATTTTCATCAACCTCAGCCGGGGGCACGTGGTAAACATAGACGCTCTCCGACAGGCCATTCTCTCCGGCAAAGTAGGCGGGTGCGCAGTAGATGTGTTTCCCTATGAACCCGTAAGCAACGATGAGGAATTCCATTCTCCGCTTCGTGGTCTGCCCAACACCATTTTGACGCCTCATATCGGTGGAAGCACGGCTGAGGCGCAGGAAAACATCGGTCACTTTGTGCCCGGCAAGTTCATGGACTACATTAACACGGGCAGCACCAGTAACGCAGTGAATTTTCCCAACATCACTCTGCCCACGCTGGAAAATGCCCATCGCCTGATTCATATCCATGAAAACGTACCGGGTATTCTGGCACGTATCAACCAGGTATTGGCAAACCACGGCATTAACATCGTGGGTCAGTATTTGAAAACCAACGAGCAAATAGGTTACGTCATTACCGATATCAACAAGGAATACGAAAAGGATGTAGTGAAGGCGCTTCGGGCCATCGAGCACACGATTAAATTCCGAGTGCTTTATTGAAAGAAGAAACCCGCCAGCTTTGGTGAGGTGTTTCTGAACCCCATAAAGACAAGTTTTGAGCTGCCGTCAGCCGCAACCTTCTTCTGTTAACCTGCTTTTTGGGCGAGGGCCCCGACTAGGTCGGGGATGAGGCCTGGTTTTGCCTGAAAGCTTCACTCGGTATTGTTTTAATTGTTAGGTTCAGCAAACGTGTCCCAAAGCCGAGCGGGCATGGTGCTAGTTATTCAAAACGTTTTCGGCTTGCAATATTGTCTTTCCCCTTTTTTTTGCTAGTCAGTTTTCTATCGGTTGTTGCTTTAATTTTGTCCTATGAAACCTGTTCATTTCGCACCCGGTCCGTCTGAACTCTATTTTACCGTTGAAGATCATCTCCGGCTGGGTTTGCGGCAGGCCGTCCCTTCTCTGTCTCATCGTTCAAAAGAATTTGAACGTATCGTTGAGCGGGTTTCGGTCGGCCTTCGCCAATTGTTGGAACTACCCGACAACTTTCACATCGCCTTCACGGCCTCGGCTACCGAAATTTGGGAACGCTCGATTCAGAATCTCGTGGCCGCGCAAAGCACTCATTATGTTAACGGCAGCTTTTCCGCTAAGTATGCCGAAATTGCCAGTCAACTGGGGCGCAATACCGAAGTAACCCGGGTGAGTGAAGGTCATGCTTTTCATCAACCCACGCGGCATCATGCAGAACTAATCGCCCTAACCCACAACGAGACCAGCACCGGTGTTGCTTTGCCATTGGAGTTTATTCACGGTTTCCGCACGCTCAATCCCAATACCCTCGTTATCGTGGATGCGGTGAGCTCACTCCCCTTTCCCCAGTTTGACTTTTCGAAAATCGACTCCGCTTTCTTTTCCGTGCAAAAGTGTTTCGGCCTGCCGCCCGGATTGGGCGTCTGGATCTTTAACGACCGCTGTCTTGATAAATCAAATCAGATGAAAAAATCAGGACATCGGATCGGATCGTACCATAGCCTACCCTCTTTACATCAGTTTGCGCTGAAAAATCAAACCCCGGAGACGCCCAATACTCTTGCGATCTGGCTGCTGGCCGGTGTAGTCGAGGATTTTCTGCGAAAGGGCATCCAAACGATTCGAAGGGAAACCGAGTACAAAGCAGCGATACTATATCAGGCATTGGATCAGCACCCGTTGGTCAAACCCTTTGTGTTGGAGAATCAATGGCGATCAAAAACGGTGATCGTGGCTCAAACAGGCGATCACACGCAACGGTTGAGTGAGCATTTGGCCGGCCGTGGCCTTTTGGCCGGTGATGGCTATGGACCCGGGAAGGGCAACCAGCTGCGTTTCGCCAATTTCCCCACGCACTCCAAAGAGCAATACGAGTGGTTGGTGGACAGCATCCTGGATTTCAAAGGTTGATTAAACCATTCGCTACTTTCGGGGTCTAAAGGCCCGAACACCTGCGTGGAGGATAAAGAACTACTGCTTAAAGTGCGTAACCCCGAAACCCGGGGGTACGGATTCAACCTGTTGGTACGCGCATACCAACAGCGGGTGTACTGGCTGGTGCGCAAAATGGTTATTGACCATGATGATGCCGATGACATCACCCAGGAAGTGTTTATCAAAGTTCACAAGGCCATCGATCAGTTTCGTGAGGATTCCCAATTGTACACCTGGATCTACCGAATTGCGACAAACGAATGCCTCAGCTTCCTCAATAGGAAAAAGAGGCGTTTCTTTTTACCCATTGAAGATGTGGCCGGGCAGCTTACCGCCAAGATCGACTCAACCCCAGGTTTGGAGGGCGATGAAATTCAAAAAAAGCTTCAGAAAGCCCTCCTTAAACTACCTGATAAACAGCGACTTGTATTTAATATGCGATACTATGATGACCTCTCCTACGAAGACATGGCGGAGATCACGAAAACCAGCGTAGGCGCATTAAAAGCCAGCTACCACCACGCGGTTAAAAAAATTGAGGAATTTTTGACTGAATAATTAAACTTTCGACTGGATAGGCAATCCAACGCACTGAAAATGAAGAAACTGGACGACATACCAAAAAAGAACGTTTTTGATGTACCCGATGGGTATTTCGAAAAGTTGCCTGGGGTCATTCAGTCACGGGTGGCAAAACCTGAACGGCTGGCCAGTTGGAATCCATGGCTCATCACCCGGGTGGCTGTGCCCGTGTTGTTGCTGGTGGGTGCGGGTATCTTTTGGTTCTCACAGCCGCAACAGATAACCGGGTATGCAGACATTGAGTATGAGCTCGGCCAGATTGATCAGGATCAACTATCCCTTTTTCTGGATGATAACGAACTGCAGGCCGAAGAACTGATGGAGACGGTAACCTGGAGCGAGGACGACCTGCGAGCGTTGGAGGAGCAGGTTTACGAAGGCTTCACGACCACGGCCGAAGACCTGGATGCACTATTGGAGGATTTTGATGACGGACTTTAATCAACTGATATGAAAACGATTTTGCTTTGGGCATGGGTAATGGTGGCAAGCGTGGCAAGCTGGGCCCAGGACGAACCGCAGGGTATGCAAGACCCCAAGGTGCAGGAACGCATTAAGGCGCTTCGGGTGGCCTACATTACCGAAAAACTTGGCCTCAGTGCCGAGCAGGCAGAGAAATTCTGGCCGGTCTATCGCGAGTATGCCGATAAACGAAATGCCATTCGGGACGAGTTTCGTCTGGCCGCCAAGGGAATTGATCCCAAGAACATCACCAACGAAGAACAACAGCGCCTGCTGGAGTTGAACCACAAGATGAAGCAGCAGGAACTTGACCTGGAAAAAGACTATTCAACAAGGCTGATTCGTGTGATCTCCGCCCAGCAACTGATGAATCTGGGTAAAGCCGAGCGCGATTTCAACATCCTGATCCGTGAGCAGATTCAACAAAGGCGAATGCAGCAGGAGCGCAGAGAGAATCTGCGCGAAAACCAGCGCCTGCGCCAGCGAAATAACTGACCTTATTAAATGACATCCTGGTGCGCATCGGCCTGCTTATAGTGGCTGTAACGATGTTTACTCACCCGGGCTTCGCACAGGAGGCCCGGGTCGACTCGTTAGTGCGTGATTCTGTTCGCTTGGAAGAGGAAATAAGGAAAATATTGGCTGCCGACTCCCTGCTGCTGGCCAACGACTCGGGTGCACTGCTCGGCTTAATTGACAGCCTGATGAACGCCCCGGCACCCGCGCTTGGATCTCAACTGACCTTTCGAGTCGGGTACAACAGCAACGTGTCGTCCACCGGTCGAACCTTGGGCATTGATGAATTTGGTCTGGCGCCCGGCATTGCCTACTACCATAAGAGCGGGCTTTATGCAGATGTCTCGGGCTATTGGAGTCAGCAGTACTCCCCCACCTACTACCTCACGATTGGAACAGTCGGATACATGGCCGCACCAACCAAGGTTTGGTCGGTGCTGGCCGAGTACAATCGCTTCCAATATTCAAGTGAAGAGGATCAGGCCAGTACGCCCTATCGGAACAGCTTGGGCGTTTCAAACTTCTTCGACATCGGTAAGATGTTTCTGCGCCTTGATTACCAAATATATTTTGGTGACAAAACGGGACACCGGCTTATGCCGGCCCTGGGCTTCAATTTTGAAAAACGCAATTGGTCCAAACTCTCCCGCTTCCGGGTTTTTCCGTCTGTATCCGTGCTGCTGGGGAGTGAGAAAGTTACCGAAGAAATACCCTTTTCAACCAACCTGCTGGTCGTCTTGCTCCGCGTCCGCAACGGACTTCCGTTGTACTATACGGAAACCAACCAGGTCTATGGTGTAATGAACTATGCCTTCAACTTCCCCGTCAGCCTCACGATGCGTAACTGGACGGTGATGGTCAACTACGCCTACAACATTCCCAAACAACTTCCCGGTGAGACATTTGATCTGACCAACAGCGGGTTCTTGTCTGCCACGGTATTCCGGCAGTTTAACTTTTATCCCAAGTCGCAGAAATAAGCCTTGGCAAGCCTGCCGGTTTATGTATTTTTCCGCATGCAAAAGATACTTCTGTCCTACTTCTTACTTGCCTCGGTAGCCGGGGTGGCCCAGGATTTTCGCTGGCAACAACGAGTTGAATATACGATGTCCGTAAAACTGGATGTTACCACCCATCGCGTGCTGGGAGATCAACGTCTGGTCTATTACAACAACTCGCCTGATACCTTAACTAAAGTTTACTATCATCTTTTTTTCAATGCTTTTCAACCTGGAAGCATGATGGACGTGCGATCGCGCACCATCGCGGATCCGGATGGCCGCGTGACCGATCGGATTTCGAAGTTGAAGGATGACGAGATCGGCTACCAAAAAGTGATGTCGCTCAATCAGGACGGGAAGGCAGCGACCTATACGGTGCACGGAACTGTATTGGAGGTAGTACTGCCCCGCCCGATTATGCCCAACACCAAAACAGTGCTGAACATGAAGTTTGAAGCCCAGGTGCCCGTGCAAATCCGCAGAAGCGGCCGACATAACCGCGAAGGTGTCGATTACTCCATGACCCAGTGGTACCCCCGGCTATGCGAATATGACTTTCAGGGGTGGCATGCCTACCAATATGTGGCACGTGAGTTTCATGGCGTGTGGGGTGATTTTGATGTCAAGATCACCCTTGATCCAAGATATGTAGTAGCGGGTACCGGGGTTTTACAAAATCCACAACAAATCGGGCACGGGTATGAAAAGCCGGGCACCAAGGTGACCCGTCCGGCTGGCGACCTTACCTGGCATTTCATCGCCCGCGATGTAATTGACTTTGCCTGGGCGGCTGACCCCGACTATGCCCACGACCGGGTACAGGTGCCCGATGGGCCGGAAGTCCATCTGTTTTACCTCAAGAAGGAGAAAACCATGGATACGTGGAAGAAGATGCAACCCATTGCCGTTCATGTATTCCGGTTTTTGAACGAACGCTTCGGTCGTTATCCGTTTGACACGTATTCCATCATTCAGGGTGGCGATGGAGGTATGGAATACCCGATGTGTACGCTGATCCTGGGCGATGGCTCGCTGGACGGTGTCAGCGGTACCATGGCGCACGAGGTGGCCCACAGCTGGTACCAGATGGCATTAGCCAGTAATGAGGCACTTTATCCCTGGATGGACGAGGGTTATACTTCTTTTGCCAGTGAGGAAGCACTGGCGAACCCAGACGACAAATTTCCGCACCGAGGTGCCTACGAGTCCTACTTTGCCCTTGTCAACAGCGGGTTACAAGAACCCATCAGTCAGCATGCCGACCATTATACGACCAACCGGGCGTATGGCCGTGCGGCTTACAGCATGGGTGAAGTTTTCCTGGAACAACTGAAATACATCGTGGGCGAGGAAGCCTTTTATGCTGGAATGAAGCGCTACTACAACACGTGGAAGATGAAACACCCGGAGCCAAATGATTTCATCCGTATCATGGAGAAAGTTTCGGGCATGCAACTGCACTGGTATTTGAGGTATTGGGTAAACACAACCAAACGGATTGACTATGCCATTGGCCAGGTTTCAGCACAAGAAAACAACACGCTGGTTGATTTACATCGTATCGGTGAATTCCCAATGCCGGTTGAAGTAGTTGTCACGTACCGGGACGGCCGACAGGAACTGTATTACGTGCCCACCAACGAGACATTAGCCAACAAACCGGCCAGTGGTTCTGTGAAACGCATGGACGCGACACCCTGGCCATGGGTGAACCCCACCTATACCCTGCTGATTAACGGTAAGCTGGCAGACATCGAGTCGCTGGAAATTGACCCTACCCAACGCATGGCCGACATCAACCGAAAGAACAATGCTTTCCGGGCTGGCTCACAAAAGCCATATCAAGATCCCACGCGGAAATAACTAGGGCAAACGCTTGCCGGTCTTGTCAAGCGTAACCAGTCGCTTTTCACCGGCCGGGTTCTTCAACGTAATGGACAATTCCTGGGATTCAGGAATGTAGGTTGCCTCGGTGGGTGGAAATTCCAGTGCTACATGCTGGCTCCACTCCAGGCCCGCTGTGGTGGAAACCCGGCAAATCGTTGCGCGGAATACATCGCCCGTGGCGGTTTCGGAAAAGAGTATGGCGAAGTAGATTTGACCGGTCGCATCGGTTGCGCCAATGCCCTTCAACACAGGCAAGTTTCGTCTCTTGAAAGTCGAGTCCACCGCAAAAGATCCTTTCGCCCCTGGAATTCGTGAGGGCGTGATGTTATACAGGAAGCCCGTGGCTACGGTATCCTTGAATACCAAACCGGCAACCATTTTTTCAGGCACGATGACGAGGGGTTTGAAACGCGACTCCCGCTGAGCCGAGGGTGATATGGCCACCGAATCGGTTCCATCAATGACCCAGCTCAACGTGGCTTCCATCTTATTCATCACGTCTCTTCGCTTTTTGATCTCCCGCTCCGAAAACTCTTTAGTGGTGCGGACATAAGTTTGAAGAACGGTATTGCTGCTGTAGGCATGCGTGATGAAATGTTGATAGTTGGCCACATCTGCCCCAAATTGGTAACCCGACATAATACCGGCCAGGCTATCCAGGCGAACAAGATCGTGTAACTCTCTCTTGATCTGCGACAGACGAAACACCAGGTTAGCCGAATCGCGTGTGGCCCGATGGTCGGCCAAATCCGAACCAAACTCCAATTCGGCCATCTTCATGGCAAACAGGGAAAGCGGCATCGGCTTGGGGTCATACTTCGCCAATACCGACATTAACATCCGATCGACCAGTTTGGAGAGATCACTGCGGACGGAAACCGAATCTTTTCGAAGCTTCTCCCGCAATTTGTTAATCTCAATGTCATAGCTGACCAGGTGCTCGCGTACGGGAATAATCTCCTTTTGGATGACTTCCGAGCTTTGTTTCGCCCACCCGGCATAGTCCCAGATTTTCACCTGGTCCGCGAAAAAGTCAGCGGGTGTCCGCCCATCCTTCACCACGTTGTCAATGTCGTCCTCATCCAACGACTGGTTATAGGCAGTTTTGCCCAACGACTGAAGCACTGCACGGTAAGACGAAAATTCCTGCTTCAGAGAGTCATATTGCTGTTCCAGCAACTTGAAACCCTTCAGCGTGGCGTCCGTATGTTGCAGATAAAAATCGGTTGTCGAACCAAAGCCTGCAGTAATTGCCGAATAGGTCGCTTGGGTGCGCGTGTATACCTGCTGAGCCGCATCAAAATGCTTTCGAAGATTCATCACCTTCTCCTTCCGGTCACGGATACTCTTTTGCCGCGTGTCAATGTCCAACTGTATATCGGAGAGCTTAACGCCAAATTCCCCCGTTCGCATATCACGCCTGGTATAGGCTTCGTAGTAATCCTTTTTCACTTCCCGCTCGGTGATCGTCTTCGCAGCCTTGTCAAGGAAAAGCAGTGCCGAGTCGGAAAAAGACTGCTGTAATGCAGTATGCTTTAAGACATCGGCCTTTAATGACTTTTCATGATAGATAATCCCCATGTACAGAAAGGCATTGGGATTGTCGTTGGTCTCTTTCAGGTAACGTTTCAAGAACGGCTCGGCTTCCTCGAAGCGTTTTGCTTTGAGTAGTTCAATCAGGTCCTTGTACTTCACCTTCTGGCCAAACGATGACGAAGTAAATACCAAAAACAAGCCAACAACCAGTAAAAAACGCTTCGGCATAGGGGTTTAATTGTTCGAAATTACCAAAATCGGCACATTTGCGTGGCACCAACAATCAAGCCAAATGCAAAAACTCTTCCCTACGTTCAAAAGCACTGCCCTTACTGCTTTTTCCGCCCTTTTTATCGTCTTCCTTTTGCAAAAAGCTGGTGTCTGGGGCGAGGTTAGCTCAGCCGCGCAATCGGTCGTAATGTCGACTGGTGCCCTGGACATCCAGCCGGAATCTTCCAAGGATGAACCGGCCAAAAAGGACTTCGACTTCAACTTCGCAATTAAGACCACAGCAGGCGCACGAATCAACTTTGACCAATTCAAAGGCAAAGTAGTCTTCCTGAATCTTTGGGCTACCTGGTGCGGACCTTGCAAAGCCGAAATGCCCGGCATTCAACATTTGTACGAGAAAATGGACACATCAAGAGTTGTGTTTGTGATGCTCTCGATCGACAAGGAAGGCGCACAAGCGAAAATAAATGACTACGTGCGCAAGAATAAGTTTACGTTCCCCGTATTCATGCCGAGCGGTTACCTTAGCGAACAACTGCAGGTACCCTCCATTCCCACTACGTTTGTGATCAATCGCGAAGGAAAAATTGAGATGAAAAAAGTAGGAACAGCAAACTACGATACGGAAAAGTTTCGCCAGTACCTGACCGATCTAGCGCAACAATAATTGCCTTACTTCCGCCATGCCTTCGGTCGCGCGTTTTACAATGAAGTTGAGGTTGGGCATATGCCAAACCTCCGGTTTCCGGGGGTCTACGATATACTTGGGTGTTTCGTCCCGCACGTAGTCAATCAGGCCGGCTGCCGGGTAAACCACGAGCGAAGTACCCACCACCAGAAAAAAATCCGCAATCGAAGCGTACTGAGCCGCTTCCTCCATGCGCGGTACCGCTTCCCCAAACCATACAATGTTGGGCCGCAGTTGTGAGCCCTTTTCACATTTATCACCCACATTCAGTTCAGTGCCGGATATCGGGTAAGTCAGCCGCGGATCCAGGGTACTGCGAGCCTCAAACAGACTGCCATGCAGGTGCACCACATGCCGTGAGCCGGCACGTTCATGCAGGTCATCCACGTTTTGTGTAATGACGGTAACGTCAAAATGATTTTGAAGGTCGGCAACGATCCGGTGGGCGGCATTCGGCTGCGCTTCACGGGCAGCCCGTCTTCGCTCATTGTAGAATTGTAATACGAGAGCACGGTCGCGCTGCCAGGCCTCCGGGGTGGCCACGTCCTGGACACGATAACCTTCCCACAGACCACCACTGTCGCGAAAAGTCTTCAGCCCGCTCTCTGCACTGATGCCGGCTCCGGTTAACACCACCAGCTTTTTCATCAAAATCAGGAGGCTTTCCTGCGCACAAATCGTCCTTTGCGCTCAGGCGCATTCTCTGCCAGCGTCAGGCATTCCTCCAGGGTAAGCTCTTTCGGCTCTTTGCCCTTCGGAATCTTAACATTTTTCTTGCCGGCTTTGATGTAAGGACCAAAACGACCGTTGAGAACCTGCACATCCGGGTTTTCCGGAAACACCTTAATCGTTTTGTTAGCGTCCACAATACGCTTGGCTTCGATCAGCTCGATTGCACGCGGCAACGTGATGGTGTAGGGGTCTTCTTCTTTTGGTATGGACACGTACTTCTTATCATGCTGCACGTACGGCCCAAATCGTCCGATGTTGACCACAACGGGCTTCTCTTCGAAGTCGCCCATACTACGCGGCATTTTCATGAGTTCCAGCGCATCTTCCAGGGTTATGTTTTCAATGAACTGACCCTGCCGGAGGCTCGCAAATTTAGGTTTCTCACCACCGCTATCATCGGGGTTCTCCCCGATTTGCACATAGGCACCGAAACGACCCAATTTGGCGTAAACCTTTTTTCCCGTCTTCGGATCAACTCCCAACTCCCGACTTTTGTTTTGCACTGCGCTGCGTTCGATCTTCTCTGTTTTAGTCACCACCTTGCGGAAGGGGCGATAAAACTGATCAATCATCTTCTTCCACTGCAACTTCCCGTTGGCGATCTCATCAAACTCCTGTTCGATTTCAGCCGTGAACGAGAAATTCGTGATGTCCGGAAAGTGCTCAACCAAAAAGTCATTCACCACCATGGCAATGTTAGTGGGAAACAGTTTGTTCTTTTCGGCACCGGTTATTTCCGTCTCTGTGTGGCTCTGGATGTTACCCTCTTTTAGCGTATGAACCGCGTACTTTCGCTCGTTGCCTTCGCGGCTTTCTTTCACCACGTAGCCGCGCTTTTGCACGGTGGTGATGGTGGGAGCATAGGTAGAAGGTCGTCCAATGCCTAACTCTTCCAACTTCTTCACCAGACTCGCCTCGGTGTAGCGGGCCGGGTGCCGGGTAAAGGTTTGGGTGGCATCAATGAAATTCAGTGAAAGCTTCTGCCCCACGGATAACGGGGGCAACATGTTCGCGTTATCCTCATCCTCGCTGTCATCATCACGCGATTCGGTGTACACTTTCAAAAAACCTTCAAACTTGACCACCTCGCCAGTGGCGGTTAAACTTCGGGGGTTCCCCGATATACTGATGGTCGCGGTCGTACGCTCCAATTCGGCATCTGCCATTTGTGACGCAATGGCCCGCTTCCAGATCAGATCATACAAACGGCCGGCATTGCGATCCATACCGGGGTCAAGCACCGAGAAATCCGTTGGGCGAATCGCTTCGTGGGCCTCCTGGGCACCCGATGTTTTGGTCTTGAATTTCCGGTTGAATACAAATTCCTTCCCGTAGGCTTTGGAAATCTGCTGCGTTGCACCGGCCACGGCCTCATCGGACAGATTCACCGAATCGGTTCGCATGTAGGATATCTTACCGGCTTCATACAGCTTTTGCGCTACCGTCATGGTTTGAATAACGGAGAACCCCAACTTGCGTCCGGCCTCCTGCTGCATCGTGGAGGTCGTAAAAGGCGGTGACGGAGATTTTTTTGCCGGTTTCTTCTCGAGGTTCGCAATCTGAAAGGTTGCGCCTTTGCACGACTCGAGAAAAGCCACAGCGTCTTTCTCGGTGTCAAACTTCTCCGGAAGTTCAGCCTTCAGTTGCTTTCCCTTCTCCAAATCAAAAAGCGCACTGATCTTGAACGAGGACTTCGCTTTGAAATCACTGATCTCGCGCTCACGCTCCACGATGAGTCGCACGGCAACTGACTGAACGCGGCCAGCCGAAAGTCCGGTTTTAATTTTTTTCCACAAAATGGGCGACAATTCAAAACCCACCAAGCGATCGAGCACGCGCCTTGCCTGTTGGGCATTCACCAGATCGATATCAATACCACGCGGAGTCTTCAGCGCATTTTGAATGGCATTTTTTGTGATCTCAGTAAAAACAATCCGTCTTGATTTCTTATCGGTAAGATCCAATACTTCCTTCAGGTGCCACGCAATGGCTTCGCCCTCACGGTCATCGTCACTGGCCAGGTACACCATTTCGGCATCCGCAGCCATCTTCTTTAACTTCGTAATGACCTCCTTCTTTTCCGGGGAGACTTCGTACACCGGCTCATAATCATTTTCAATGTCGATCGCTTCATTTCCTTTCGGCAAATCGCGCACATGCCCCATGCTGCTCGCCACCTTAAAGTCCTTACCCAGGTATCCTTCAATGGTTTTGGCTTTGGCCGGAGACTCCACTATCACTAAGTTTTTCGACATGCAAACTTGTTTACAAAGGGCCCAAATATCTGTAAATTTTTAAAATGTCAATTTTAGAAAACTGAAGTACACTACTTTTGTGCTCTTGTTGGTCTCAACATTCACACATCGAATGTCATGTATTTTGGTTTTGATTCGCCACGCTCAACCCGCTGAGAGACAGCCCGGTCAACTGGACTTTGAGCGTGGTTTAACGACTAGTGGAAAGGTACAAGCCAAACGCCTCGGAGAAAAGTTATCAATGCTTTCAGGAAAACCACAAACGATCATCGCGAGCACAGCCTTTCGCGCACGCGAAACGGCCGAGTTAGTGAGTCATGAAGTAGGTGTGCCGGTTAATTCCGACAGCCGCTTATACCAGGCTAATGAAACGGTGTACGCGGAAATAATTAATGATTTGACAACAGCGTCCGTAGCCATCGTAGGGCATAATCCAACCATTAGTGCCGTGGCAGCCTTCCTGCTGAATGATTCTTCGGTGGAGTTGCATGTTGGCCATGCCGTGGTCATGGAGATGAGCAAATGGCATTTTTATCCGGGTGCCGGGCGATTGGTTGAGTATATTTCGGCCGAGTAATATGTCAACGACAGCATCATTTGATCCTAATGGCCCGGGCATGGCAGGTCGGCTTTTTGGCCTGCCCTTTTCCGAAACAGAGGCGAACCTGGTTGTTGTTCCCGTTCCGTGGGAAGTCACCGTTTCGTACGGCAGCGGTACCGCAGCTGGCCCGGAGGCTATCTTGCAGGCATCCGTTCAGGTTGATTTGTTCTCCATCGATAGCCCACACGTCTGGAAGAAAGGGATATGGTTTTCGCCATTACCGGAGGCACTGCGCGAGCAAAGTGAACAGTTCCGGCAGAAAGCGCTTGAGCATATCAATTTGTTGAGTACCGGGGGTAATGGCGAGTCTTCGTTGCACCTGCCCCAGATAAATGCTGCATGTGAAAGTCTGAACATCTATGTGAAGAACACCACCGCTGGTCTTTTACAGCGAGGTAAGTTGGTTGGTTTGCTGGGTGGTGATCACAGCACACCGCTGGGTTTTCTCCGGGCATTGAGTGAGCGCCATGAACGTTTCGGCATTCTGCACATCGATGCCCATGCCGATCTGCGCAAAGCGTATGAGGGATTCCTGTATTCGCATGCCTCCATTATGTACAACGTCATGAAACTACCGGCTGTAAGCCGACTGGTTCAGGTAGGCATTCGCGACTACTGCGAAGAGGAAGTTGACGTGATGAAACGTTCCGGTGGGCGAATCCAAACATTTTTCGATGACCAACTCAAAAGTCGATTGATGGAAGGCGACACCTGGAAAGCAATTGTGCGTGAAATCATCGGGGCACTTCCTGACCATGTGTACATCAGCCTGGATATTGACGGTTTGGATCCATCGCTTGGACCCAACACGGGAACTCCCGTTCCCGGTGGGTTATCCTTTCATCAATGTTCCTACTTGCTGCAGCAGGTACGGCTGAGTGGCAAGAAGATAATCGGTTTCGATCTGGTGGAGGTATCGGGGAAAAGCGAATGGGATGCCAATGTAGGTGCCCGCGTGCTATGGGAATTGTGTAGGGTCATGCTGGCCTGAAATACCGAACCAAGTTATTTTCCTATTTTGCCGCTTTCGCGCGATACGCATGAGCGACTTCATCAGCAATTTGGCCACCAACGTGTGGACGCCCGTTTTATTCCTGCTCATTCTGGGCGGTGTGTTCTTCCTGCTTTATTCCCGATTTGTTCAATACCAATATCTTGGTCACGCCATCAGGATATTGCGGGGAAAATACAACAACCCGAATGATCCGGGACAAATCAATGCGTACGAAGCGCTTTCTACTGCGTTAGCATCTACGGTGGGTATGGGCAACATTGCCGGAGTAGCAGCCGCAATTTCAATCGGTGGGCCGGGCGCTTTGTTCTGGATGTGGGTCGCTGCCTTTGTCGGCATGTCGACCAACTTCTTTACATCTACGTTGTCAGTGATGTACCGGGGAAAAGACTCTGCCGGTGTAATCCAGGGCGGCCCTATGTACGTTATTCGCGAAGCACTCGGCAAGCCCTGGTACCCACTGGCCGTCATTTTCTGTTTGTGCGCGATGATCGGCTGCCTGCCCATTTTTCAGGCCAACCAACTCACGCAGGTCATTATCGACATCGGCTTTAGCGAAACGGCCATTACCAAATCACAATTCAACTTCGTGGGTTACCCGGTGAGCACGCTCAAGTTCATCATTGGTTCAATTCTAACCATCATTTCGGCCATTGTGATCGTGGGCGGTATTCAGCGCATTGGTCGTTGGGCGGGCAAAATGGTACCGCTGATGATCGTGATCTACTTCTTCTCGGTGCTCGCGATCTTAGTACTTCACATAACTGAGGTGCCACGCCTGTTGTGGATGGTTGTTACCGATGCCTTTGCAGCCAATCATTACCACGGTGAACCCGCCCTGGGTGGTTTAGTAGGCGGACTGATTGTTGCCGGAGTGAGACGGGCGTCCTTCTCAAACGAGGCCGGCATCGGCACGGCACCCATGGCGCTCGGAGCTTCCAAGAGTTCGGAGCCAATTCGCGAGGGCCTTGTATCCATGATGAGCCCGGCCATTGATACTTTGGTCGTATGCACACTTACAGCCTTGGCTATTCTGGCCACCGGAGTGTGGCAAACCAGTGGAGCCGATGGTGTAACGCTAACCGCCACCGCATTCGAAAGTTCATTGGGCAGCGTTGGCAAGTTACTCTTGCTCATCAGCGCATTTTTCTTTGCCATCACCTCGCTGTTCAGCTACAGTTATTACGGCAACAAAGCCATTTCCTTTCTGGTGGGCGTAAAAGCCGGCCGGTACTACGATTACTTCTACCTGGCCACCATTGTCATTGGTGCGGTAGCGTCCATGAAAGATGTAATGAATGTGATTGATATTGCGTACGCCATCATGGCCTTCCCGACCATGATTTCAGGATTTATTTTGGCCCCACGCGTGATGAAGGAGGCGAAGTCCTATTTCGCCCGCATGAAGGGCAACCTCTAATTGATTACAGTGGCCGGTGATGCGGGGGCCTTGGCTTGCGGGTATCCAAAGAGCCCGTTTTTCTTGATAGCCTCCACCACCTTGTGGGGCACAAACTTCTCCCAGCCGGCCTCCCCTTTCCTCACCATGGCCAACACGTTGTCTGATATGATGTGCAGGTTGTTCACATTTGCCCCCTGAATATCTTCCAACTTATTGTTCGCCATCAGGTATCGGAACAGCGACTTTTGATTCTCGGGTAACTGATCCTCAAAATCCTTGAGGGTAAACAACTGGTTCGAATCTTTACGGGTAGCCGGATAGATGTACAACTTCACATTCGTCCCAAACAAATGCCCGAAAGCTTCTAAAATACCGCCACGAAGATTTTCATAGGTCTTCTCTTCAAATATTTTCTGCAACGCATAAATACCCAACACCAAGCCGGTTTTTTTCCCGCGCGTGATCTTCGATAGATAATCCACGAGTCGGTAATATTCAAAGTAATTCGAGATCAGCACATTTTGCCCAAGTGAGCAGATAATGTCGGCCCGGTGCAAAAAATCCTGTTCATCAATATTGCCATCCAGGCTCAGGTCGTTCAGGGTCAACTCGGTCAATACTACAATTTTGGACTTATCCACATCGGCCTCATTCTTGAAATGCCTTCGGGAGGTGAGCAGCATGTCTACATTCACATGGGTGACCGGGCGAAAACGGCCACGCAGCACCAACACGTTTTTCTTGTATAGCACCTCGGAGGGATGCATCACATTGCCATCCGGGCCAAACATTGCGGCCTTGGTCATGCCACTCTTCACCAGTTTCAGAGCCATCAACCGGTTATCCACGTGTTCAAAGTCTGGGCCCGACAGCCGGAACATATCCACTTCGATCCTGCGGACCGTAAGATTATCCATGAGCGACAGCATGATCTCTTCGGGGCTGCTCAAAAACATGCAACCGTACAACAAGTTAACGCCCACTATGCCAAGTGCGATTTGTTGTTGCAACGGATCGTTGTCGTGCATCTTCACGTGGATGACACATTCGTTGGGCTTGCTTTGCGGCCGAAGTTGAAAGCGAAGACCAATCCAGCCGTGCCCCTGATTGGTGCGCTCAAAATTCAACGCCTCAACCGTATCGGCCAGGGCGAAAAAGCGAGTAGATTCAATCCGGTGCGGCAGACGTTCCGGCAGCAAAGGGTACTCGTGGTCAAGCATCCTCAGCAGGCGATCCTCACATACATAACGCTCACACTGCCCGTAAATGGCATCGCTGAACTTCATGTCGTACGCAGACATGGTTTTGGCAACGGTGCCGGAGGCCCCTCCTACCTTAAAGAAATTCGCAGCGATTTCCTGGCCCGCACCAATTTCAGCGAAGGAGCCGTAAATCGCCCGACTCAGGTTAATTTGAAGAGCCTTTTCCTGGGCGCTCAGTTTCTTTCTTTCCATCGTGCCATTCATAGTTTTTCCGCCTCCTTATCTCGCAGTCAAAGTTAATCAGTCAGCGCCTCAATTACCATTACTACCGGATAAACCCCATTTTGATAATAATAGTTTAACCCTTTATTTGCCACGCTTTAACTAATTACGCAGGATGTCAAGCAGAGGTAACTTCTCGGGCCGCATTGGATTCATACTGGCCGCGGCCGGTTCAGCTGTCGGTTTAGGTAACATTTGGAGGTTTCCTTATCTGGCCGGGCAAAACGGTGGCGCTATCTTCCTGATGATCTACCTGGGTTGTATTTTGTTACTGTGTTATCCCATCATGGTTGGCGAAATTGCCATCGGGCGGGCGGCCAACAGCGATGCCTATGGATCATACTCCAAATTGGGCGGCCGCAAATGGGGCTACTTGGGGCTATTCGGCATATTGGCCGGCATTATGATCCTCTCCTTTTATAATGTAGTGGCGGGTTGGGCATTCGGGTACTTTCTCCACATTAGCTTTGGCGATTTGCTCAACGAACCTGATTTCGGAGGATTCTTTGGAACGTACGTAAACGACATCATCGACCTGAGTAGCTGGGCCGGCTTTTCGAATTCCAATCTCGTCTTTTCATTGATTTTCATGGTGCTCACAGCCCTGATCGTGGCGCAAGGGATCCAAAAAGGAATCGAAGCATCAAACAAGATCATGATGCCCTCCCTGTACGCAATTCTGCTGGGCATAATCGTTTACAGTCTTACGCTTCCCAACGCGATAAGCGGTGTACAATTCTACCTGGTGCCAGAGTTTAGTGAACTCAAGGTGCGAACTATTGTGGATGCCCTCAAGCAATCGTTCTTTTCGCTGTCGCTCGGTATGGGAGCCTTAATCACGTACGGATCGTACCTGAGCAAACTTGAAAATATCCCGACCTCGGCCCGAGTGATTTCGCTGGCCGATACCTCCGTGGCCTTCTTTTCCGGACTGATGGTGTTTCCGCTAGTGCATTTCCTCGCCTTCAAACTTAACATTGACCCCCAGCAGATCGGCACCTCAGGTCCACCGCTGATCTTCGTGGTGCTGCCTCAGATCTTTCACGAAATGGGTCCGGTGCTCGGCCGCATCATTGGCGGTTCATTTTTCCTGCTCGTTTGTTTTGCAGCTCTAACCTCTACCATTTCATTGCTGGAGGTTCCTGTGGCCTATCTGGTGGACCAAAAGAAGATGCAACGCAAATCGGTAGTTTGGCTTATTGCGTTGCTCATTTTTGTACTGGGCTTACCGAGCATGATGAGCCAGGGTATGGTCGAAAGCCTGAACAAACTCACCTTCTACCGGGGCAACGATTTCCTCACGTTCATCTCCGACATGAGTGATATTTCCCTGACCGTGGGCGGATGCCTGATGGCCATCTTTATTTCGCGCAGGTGGGGCATGGACAAATTTGACGAAGAAGTGGCGCAGGGCAACGATCGTTACCTGAATTCGGGCACCCGCAAGTTTCTGCACTTCTCCCTCAAGTGGGCTGCGCCCATTCTCCTGGGATTTCTCTCCGTGCTGATTATTGTAGAGAAGTTTTTCGGGGTTGAGAACCTGTTTTGAAATAAGAAAACAGAATACAGAATTTAGAATTTAGAATCTAGCGTCTGGAATCTTACATCCAGTATCTCTACTCCACCCAATCGGCTACAAACAAATTGGTATCCCGTGTCCCATTGTTATTCCGGTTGCTGCTGAAGATGATCTTCTTGCCATCGGGTGAGAACATGGGGAAGGAATCAAAAACCTTGTCGTAGGTAATTTGCTCCAGGCCTGTGCCGTCTTCGTTAATCATGTACAGGTTGAACTGAAATCCCCGTGAACTCTTGTGGTTCGAGCTGAAGATGATCTTCTTGCCGGCCGGATGATAAAACGGAGCCCAATTGGCTTTACCGAGATTGGTCACCTGCTTTAAGTCCGTGCCATCGACATTAACGGTGAAAATCTCCATCTCGGTGGGCGCTACCAATCCCTGCTTGAGGTAGTCGAGGTATTCCTTTTTGGCTTCTTCGGTTTTCGGGCGCGAAGCGCGGAACACCAGCTTCTTCCCATCAGGCGAAAAGAAAGCGCCTCCATCGTAGCCGATCTCGTTCGTTACCTGCTTCACCTTCCGGCCCTTCAAGTCCATTACATACAGATCCAGATCGCCATTGCGCATGGACGTAAACACAATCTTATCGCCCTTCGGAGAAACGGTAGCCTCGGCATCATATCCGGGCGTAGCCGTTAGCCTGACTTTCTGCTTACCGTTGATATCGGCCACGAAAATGTCATAACTGTCATAGATCGGCCACAGGTATTTGCCTCCGGGTGCACGCCCTGGATCACGCGGGCAATCATCGCCCCCCAGGTGGGTGGAGGCGTAAAGGATGTCTTTATTGTTGGGAAAAAAGAAGGCGCAGGTGGTGCGGCCTTTGCCCGTGCTCACCATTTGAGGTTTTGAACCCTTTACGCTGAGGTCAACGCCATCGATGGGTGTGTAAAAAATCTGATCGCAGGCCAGGCCCCACTGCAAATAGTTGGACTGAAAGCTTACCATTTTGCCGTCAAAGCTCCAGTAGGCTTCAGCATTGTCGCCACCAAATGTCAGCTGCCGAATATTTTTCAGGTGAACTTCTTCAGGATAGCGGAGTGAATCTGTTGACGGAGACGTGCCGGGCAACGATGGAGAAAAAGACGACAACCCAATAACAACCAAGGCTACGGCAAGGGGTAGTATTTTCATAGAGATAAAATCGGATGGCAAATTACAACCTGGCGTGAATTTTCGTGCAACGTGGATTACTTCACATTCTCTTCCTCTTTCAAAGCCCGCCTGAGAATCTTGCCTACGTTGGTCTTCGGCAGCTCTTTTCGGAACACAAAATACTTCGGCACCTTATAGGCCGTCAAGTTCTCGGCACAATACCTGCGTATTTCCTCCTCGTTCAGGCTGTCATCACGTTTCACAATAAACGCCTTGATCACCTCGCCCGACTTCACATCCGGTACACCGATAGCCGCCACTTCCAGCACTTTGGGGTGACTGGCGACCACATTCTCAATCTCGTTCGGGAATACGTTGAACCCGGAGACCTTAATCATATCCTTCTTCCGGTCAACGATCTTGAAAAATCCGTTTTCGTCCATCACCCCAATGTCGCCCGTGCGGAACCATTCGTTGTGAAAGAATACGCCTTCATTATCCTTTTGCCAATATCCGCGCATCACCTGTGGCCCCCGGGCGCAGATTTCACCGGTTGCCCCCTGTGGCAGTTGGTTGCCGTCATCATCAAAAATGGCAACCTCGGTGCTGGGCATCGGAATACCAATCGTGCCGCGTTTGTGCTTCCCGTTGAGGGGATTGCAGCATAAGACAGGCGAAGTCTCACTGAGGCCGTAGCCCTCCACCACCGGAGACTTGGTCAACTCTTCCCAACGCGTGGCGACAACATCCTGAACAGCCATGGCCCCGCCAATAGCTCCATGAAGATGGGAAAAGTCGCACTCTTTGAACCGCGGATGATTGAGCAGACCATTGAACAAAGTGTTCACACCGGTCATAATGGTGAATTTATACTTCTTCAGTTCTTTGATGAAGGCCGATAAATCGCGTGGGTTCGTGATGAGCACATTGGTAACGCCTGTTGAATACATCAGCACGCCATTCACCGTCAAGCCGAAGATATGATACATCGGAATGGCGGTGATGATAACGTCCTGCCGGCCGGCCTTGAGGTACGGACTAAACCAGTGTGTAACCATAGCATTGTGGGCGAGAATATTCCGGTGCGAGAGCTGGGCACCCTTAGCCACACCCGTGGTACCCCCGGTATACTGAAGCACGGCCAAATCGTCAATGTCAATAGCCGGCTTATCCAACTGGAGCTCCGCCCCGCGACTTAAAACCTCCTTGAATGAAATGGCGCTGTCCAGCCGATAGGCCGGCACCATCTTCTTAATTGTCTTAACTACAAAATTGACAAGCGCACCTTTGAGTGGCCCCAGCATGTCGCCCATGCGGGTGACAATAATGTGACGGGCCGGAATGCGGTTGATGATGCTCTCCAGATGATTGGCGAAGTTCTCCAGGATGACGACAGCCGAAACACCTGCGTCCTTGAATTGGTGCTCCATCTCGCGAGGTGTATAGAGGGGGTTCGTGTTAACCACAATCAAACCTGCCTTTAGCGCACCGATGAAAGCGATTGGGAACTGTAATAAATTCGGCATCTGAATGGCGATGCGATCGCCCTTCTTCAGGCCCAGCTCTTTCTGCAGGTAAGCCCCGAAGTAATCCGAATAACGATCTACCTCCCCGAAGGTAAGTTTGCCGCCCAGGTTCTCGTAAGCTACTTTACTTCGGAACTTCGTGCTGGCCGATTGAAATAAATCAACCAGCGATTGATATTCCAAAGGGCCAATTTCATGTGGTATGCCGGTCGGATAACTTTTGAACCAGGGGAAGTCTTTTGCCATAATCTGAATAAGGTTGGTTATAAAAGTAACAACCGCCCCTGTGGTTTTCGCAACCGTTAAAAATAAAAATCCCGGTCTGCGGCTGCATCCGGGATTTCACTCGCTGTAGGGGAAGGCTTCGAACCTCCACGAGGAAGTTAGCTACAGAACACATTTAGAACTGTGGTGGTCAACCCCAGTCAGCCTCTGAACGGTTACCCGGTCAAGGGCTGGCGTTATTCTGCGTTTATCCTTTGCTCCTCACCCCCGAGACAGGAGGGCTTGTCTGCCAGTTTCAACACCCTACATTATGCATCAGCGCTCGTTTGTGCTGATTTTTTGCATTTGATGATTCAAAGTAAGTGAATTACTGATATTCTGTTCAATTATAGATGCCAATAATTGCATAATATTTAATGATTTGAGCTATAATTGAACAAATTTCAAATTATGAAGCCCAAACCGCATCGAAATTATGAGATCGATAATACCGACCTCAAAATTCTGGAAATGCTCGTTCAAGACGCCAAAAAGCCCTTCACAGAAGTAGCGCGCAAAGCCCATGTTTCGCAAGGGACGGTTCATGTGCGGGTTTCCAAGATGCAAGACGCAGGCGTGATTGAGAAAACCACCCTTAAGCTAAACTATGCCCGGTTGGGTTACGATATCACGGCTTTCATTGGTATTTATCTGGAAAAGAGCGCTTTATACGAATCAGTGCTCGAGAAACTTAAGCTCATTCCGGAGATCACCAGCATTCATTACACCACGGGCAACTACTCCATGTTCGTGAAGATTCATTGCCGCGATACCAACCACCTGAAAGAGGTTTTGCACGACAAAATGCAGCAGGTGGATGGCATTGAGCGAACGGAAACCATGATCTCGCTGGAGGAAAGCCTGGATCGATCGCTGCTCTCGGAAAATAATTTAAAACCCGCCTAGAACCTTCAAAACGGATTATTGTTCTTACTTTTGAAGGTTATTTAAAATTAGTCTAAATAGGCTGAGGATGAGTAAGGACAATCAAGTATTGGAAGAGATCACCTCGAAGGAATACGAGCATGGCTGGACGGTAAACCTCGAGACCGATGAGGCGCCAAAAGGCCTGAACGAGGACATTGTTCGGTTCATCTCGGCAAAAAAGGGCGAACCGGAATGGCTGCTCGAATGGCGTCTGAAGGCCTTCCGGGCGTGGCTCCAGATGACAGAACCCACCTGGCCCAACGTTCATTACCCTGCCATCAACTATCAGGACATCATCTATTACTCCGCCCCCAAGCAAAAGAAGACGGCCAATAGCCTGGATGAAGTAGATCCCGAATTGCTCAAGACATTTGAAAAATTGGGGATTTCATTAACGGAACAAAAGCGGCTAACCGGTGTAGCCGTAGATGCGGTGCTCGACAGTGTGTCCGTTGCTACCACCTTTAAAGAAAAGCTCGCGGAAATGGGTATCATCTTTTGCTCGTTCAGCGAAGCGGTGAAAGAACATCCCGAGTTAGTTAAAAAATACCTGGGCTCCGTAGTGCCCATGAATGACAACTACTTCGCGGCACTGAACTCCGCGGTGTTCTCCGATGGCTCATTCTGTTACATTCCGAAAGGCGTTCGATGCCCTATGGAGTTGTCGACCTATTTCCGGATCAATGCGGCCAATACCGGTCAGTTTGAACGAACGCTTATTGTTGCAGATGAAGGCTCTTACGTGAGCTATCTGGAGGGTTGTACGGCCCCAATGCGCGATGAAAATCAGTTGCATGCCGCAGTGGTGGAATTGTATGCCCTGAAGGATGCGGAGATTAAGTACAGCACCGTACAAAACTGGTATCCGGGTGATAAAGAAGGGAAAGGCGGCATTTATAACTTCGTAACCAAGCGAGGCCTGTGCGCAGGTGATCACTCCAAGATATCCTGGACCCAGGTCGAAACCGGATCGGCCATTACGTGGAAGTACCCTTCGTGCATTCTCAAAGGCGACTACTCGAGCGGTGAGTTTTATTCGGTTGCTGTCACCAACAATTACCAACAAGCCGATACCGGAACCAAGATGGTTCACATTGGCAAACACACCCGATCGCGCATCGTGTCGAAGGGTATCTCCGCTGGTAAATCGCAAAACAGTTACCGCGGCCAGGTTCATGTATTGAAGCGAGCCGCCCATGCACGTAACTTCTCGCAGTGCGACTCGCTGCTTATGGGCGATCAATGCGGGGCGCATACCTTCCCCTACATCGATATTGAAAACCCCACGGCCAAGGTTGAGCACGAAGCCACCACTTCGAAAATCGGAGAAGATCAGATCTTTTACTGCCTGCAGCGCGGCATTGACGAAGAGGCTGCGGTAGCGCTGATTGTAAACGGATACGCCAAGGAGGTACTTAACCAGCTGCCCATGGAGTTTGCCGTTGAAGCGCAGAAACTGTTGGCCCTTACACTCGAAGGCAGTGTGGGTTGATTTCTGGAAATAGTTCTAAAACCTGATTTTGAATTAGTACGACATGTTGACCATAAAGAATCTACAAGCGAAAATCGGTGACAAGGAGATCCTCAAAGGAATCAACTTGAAGGTGAAGGCCGGAGAAGTGCACGCCATCATGGGCCCCAATGGCTCAGGTAAGAGCACACTGGCGTCTGTGCTTTCGGGGCGTGAGGAGTATGAAGTAACGGGTGGTGAGGTTGATTTCGAAGGCAAGAACCTGCTGGAGTTGGAACCGGAAGAACGGGCGCGGGAAGGCATCTTCATGGCTTTTCAATATCCGGTGGAGATCCCGGGCGTGAGCACCATCAACTTCATGAAAACCGCCCTCAACCAAATTCGTGAGCACCGTGGCCAGCCGCCACTGGATGCCGTTTCTTTCCTGCAATTGATGAAGGAGAAGATGAAACTGGTGCAAATCGATCAGTCATTGCTTAACCGCAGTTTGAATGAAGGCTTCTCGGGTGGCGAGAAGAAACGGAATGAAATATTTCAAATGGCCATGTTGGAGCCCAAGCTGTCCATCCTGGACGAGACGGACTCCGGGCTTGATATTGATGCCTTGCGTATCGTGGCCAATGGCGTGAACGCGCTGCGCTCAAAGAACAACGCAACCATTGTCGTTACACACTACCAGCGCTTGTTGGATTATATCGTGCCTGACTTTGTTCACGTACTCTACAAAGGCCGCATTGTAAAGTCGGGCGGCAAAGAGTTGGCGCTGGAGCTCGAAGCAAAGGGCTACGATTGGATCAAAACGGAGGCTGCACTGGCAGAGTAATCGTATGAGTGTAACCTCTGCTTCTCCCCTTTCCAAGGACGCCCTGGTGGCCCTCCCGGCCACCGCCACCGATGCGTGGACCGAACAGCGCGCTAAAGCGCGTCAGGCGTTGCTGAAGAATGGATTGCCGGCTGCGCGGAGTGAGGAATATCGCTTCACCCCGGTGCTGCGTTCCCTTGAAAAGAAATTTTCTCCACGCCAATTGGCGGGTTATACAGAGGGTACGTCTTTGCCAGCACTGGATGCCCACCTGATTCCCGGCTTCGATGCGTATCGCCTTGTCTTCATCAACGGTACGTTTGACGCTACGCGGTCAACCGATTTATCCGGAATTCCAGGCATAACAATTCAACCGTTGTTCAACGCCAAGCCGATGTTGAACCTGGCCGATGTTGAAGCGGATGCGTTTACCGCCCTCAACACGGGGTTTGGTACGCACGGTTTGGCCATTGAGGTTGCGCCCGGCACACGCTTGGCCAAACCCCTGTTGGTCTGGCACGGTCAAAAATCAGATTCACCGGCTGCTTTTCACACGCGCCTCCAAATCAAATTGGGAGCTGCCAGTGAGGCTACGCTGGTCGAAAAATTCGATACGGAAGGATCCGGTGACGTATTTCACACGTTCGTAGAGGAGATTGAGGTTGGGGAGCAAGCCAAACTTCAGTACTGCAAGATTCAGAATGATGCGGGTCAGGTAACTCAGATCGCCAACACGGTAATCCGCCAGGCAGACAGCAGCCGCATTGACACGTTTACCTTCACGTTCGATGGCAAGCTGGTGCGCAATAATTTCCAGATTGTGATTGACGGGGAAAACTGCGAGTCGCATTTCTTTGGCTTGTACCTGGTGAAAGGCAATACCTTGGTGGATAACCACACCGTTGTGGATCACAAGAAGCCAAATTCCTTCAGCAATGAAATGTACAAGGGCGTGATGGATGGCCAGTCAAAAGGCGTCTTCAATGGCAAGATTTTCGTTCGCCCACACGCCCAAAAGACCAACGCTTTTCAATCGAATCGCAACATTTTACTCTCTGACACGGCTACCGTCAACACAAAGCCTCAGCTCGAAATCTGGGCTGACGATGTAAAATGTTCGCATGGTTGTACGTCCGGCCAGCTGGATGAAGAAGCGATGTTTTACCTTCAATCGCGTGGCATCTCCAAATCGGCCGCCCGCGCCATGTTGTTGTATGCTTTTGCCGGGGAAGTTATTCAGCCGTTGTTTGACGAAACGCTGAAGCACTACATTGATCAACTCGTTTCGCAAAAGTTGCACTAACATGGTGGCCGCCCCTGCCCATCTGGACGTCAGCAAAATCCGGGCTCAGTTCCCGGTACTCCACCAGCAGGTAAACGGACATCCCCTCGTGTACCTTGATAATGCGGCTACCACGCAGAAACCTAAACGGGTTATTGATGCCCTAAACCGCTATTACGAAGGTTACAATGCCAACATTCACCGGGGCATTCACACACTGGCGGAGAAAGCCACGCGGGCTTATGAGGCAACACGGGAGGAGATGCAGCGCTTCATTCATGCCCGCTATTCAGAGGAGATTATTTTTACCAGTGGGGTTACGGGAAGCATCAATCTGGTTGCGTATTCGTTTGGCCAGGCGTTCGTGCAAGCTGGGGATCAAATCATCATCTCGGGTTTGGAGCATCACTCCAACATTGTTCCCTGGCAATTGCTTTGCGAGCGTACGGGGGCCCGGTTGGCCGTGATTCCGGTTACCGATTCCGGTGAACTTGAACTCGAAGCCTACCGGCAGTTACTTCAAAATAAAACGGCTTTGGTTGCCGTTAACCATGCTTCCAATAGTTTAGGCACCATCAATCCCATAAAGGAGATCATTGACATGGCTCACCAGGCGGGAGCCTGCGTACTCATTGACGGAGCGCAGGCATCTGCTCACCTGCCGATTGATGTCCGGGCTTTGGATTGTGATTTTTATTGCATTTCGTCACACAAAATGTACGGGCCAACCGGTACCGGCATTTTATATGGAAAGAAAGAGTGGCTCGAGAAAATGCCGCCCTTCCTGGGTGGTGGCGAAATGATCCGCGAGGTGACGTTTAACCAAACCACCTACAACGACCTGCCCTACAAGTTTGAGGCGGGTACTCCAAACATCGCAGATGTTATTGCGCTGCGTGAAGCCATTTTGTTTATTCAAGAGCATGATAAGGCCGCCATGGCCACCTACGAGCACGATTTGCTGCAGTATGCAACCGCCAAGGTTGCGGCATTGCCGGGCGTACGACTGGTTGGCACAGCCCCGGAAAAAGTCAGCATCCTGGCCTTTGTGGTGGATGGCATCCATCATTTTGATATCGGGCAGATGATGGACACCCGCGGCATTGCCGTGCGCACGGGCCACCATTGCACACAGCCGCTCATGGACCGTTACCAACTGGAAGGTACGGTGCGCGCCTCATTCGCCATATACAACACCCGCGAGGAAGTGGATGCGCTTGCGGAGTCGCTCGGGAGAATTATTAATTTTATGCGGAAATGATCGGCTATGGTAGCTGAGACGTTCATCGGTATGACCATTGATCAGGCACAAGAAGAAATTGTGAGTGAATTCTCCCTGCTCGAGGGCGATCAGGAGATGACCATATTTTACATTATGGAACTGGGCCAAAAGATGCCGCCCTTCCCCGAGACGGCCCGCACCGAACAAAACGAAGTGAAAGGATGCCAGTCGAAAGTCTGGATGACAGCCGAGCTGCGCAACGGCCTGATGTACCTGCAAGCCGACAGCAACACGGCCATTACGAAAGGGTTGGTCAGCCTGTTGGTTCGCATCTTCAGCGGCCACACACCCGATGAGATACTGAATGCCGATTTGAGTTTCATGAAAAAGATCGGAATGGAACGGTTTATCGGCACCCAGCGCAGCAACGGGTTTGCTGCAATGGTTAAACAAATCAAATATTTTGCTTTAGCCTTTCAAGTGAAGAACGCATGAGTGCAGATCAAAATACGGTCACGGTATCGCAGGTCACCATTCCCGACCTGCGCGAAAAGATTGTTGCCGCACTGAAGACGGTGTATGACCCGGAAATTCCGGTAGACATTTACGAGTTGGGATTGATTTACGAGATCAACATCTTTCCGGTTAATAATGTGAACATTCAAATGACCCTCACGTCACCTTCCTGCCCCTCGGCCGAACAAATCCCCACGGAAGTGGAACAGCGGGTGAAGGAAATTGAAGGCGTGAATGATGTCAAGGTTGAAATCACCTGGGATCCGCCCTACTCGCAGGATATGATGAGCGAGGCGGCAAAACTGGAATTGGGATTTTTGTGAGGGAACAAAACGATTGTCCCTGTTGTTGTCGAAACATTGCGAAAGCCATTAACGATTGAATCTTAAACCTTGAATTGACTATGTATCCTGAACAACTGGTAGCGCCTATGCGCACCGACCTGACGAGTGCAGGCTTTAAAGAATTAAAGACCGCTTCTGATGTTGACCAAACCATGGCCGAAAAAAGCGGCACTAACCTGCTGGTCATAAACTCCGTATGCGGATGCGCGGCCGGAGCGGCACGCCCCGGCATCAAATGGGCATTGGAGCACTCGGCCAAGAAGCCGGCCAAACTGACCACCGTTTTTGCGGGCGTAGACAAAGAAGCCGTGGCCAAAGCACGCGAGTACACCTTGCCTTACCCACCCTCCTCGCCTTCCATTGCTCTATTCAAGGACGGTGAGCTGGTGCACTTCATCGAACGACACCACATTGAAGGGCGCAATGCCCAAATGATCGGCCAGCACCTGTTGGAAGTCTTTGACGAATTTTGTTAGGCAAACACCAAATCAAATGAAAGCCCCTCCAGGGGCTTTTTTATTGCTCCAGTTGAAGTCGCGTCTCCTCCAAATCCAGTTCGTACGATAATTTTCGGGCCACTTCCTCGCTAATTTGCCCATCTTTTCTGCGCTGAACCACCCACGCGCGCTCAATCTTGATAAGTTCGCGCTGCACATCGTGAAAGGCTTGCACCTGCTCATCGTTCAACCGGCTTTGCACACTATCCTTACGCGCGCGCTGCAAACGAATTTCATACTTGGTCTTGATCTGATTGAGAATATCACTGTTCAACAATGCGTAATTCTCTTCAATATGTTCGATGGCCGCAGCCGTGAGCTTAAGGCGCGCGTGGTGCTCTTCATGTACTTCTTCGTCTGTCGCTTTAATCCCCAACCACTGGATTAGTTTCGGCAACGTCAGCCCCTGCAACACCAGCGTAGCGAAGATGACGCAGAACGTGAGGAAGATAATTAAGTCGCGGTTGGGAAAAGGTTGACCGTCCGCAAACGTGAGGGGCAACGCCAGCGCGGCAGCGAGCGAAACAATACCGCGCATGCCTGACCACGAAACCACCGCCACAAACCGGATGTTGGCGGGGTTCCTCCCTGCGGATGCGCCTGGAAAGCCAGCGCGGCAAATAGGCGCCAGGAAACACCCACAGAATCCGAACCACAATGGTGGCCAGGCTGATCAGCGCGCCATACCCGATCAATGTCCAAATCGGATAATCACTAATGTTATCCAGGATCATGGGCAATTGAAGACCAATCAAAATAAAAATGATACCGTTGAGCAGGAAGATCAACGTATCCCACACGGCCCATGCCTGAATGCGGGTTTGATGTTTGAAAATCTGATCGGAATTCCAGCTTAGGAAAAGCCCGCTGACGACCACCGCCAACACACCGGAAGCGTGAAACTCCTCAGCCACCAGGTAAGACATGTAGGGTGTGATCAGCGTGAACGCGGTGTCGGTTGTTGGATTGTCGGGTGTGATTTTATGCACCCACAAAAAGATATAACCGATCGCAAAGCCGATGAGAATACCCAAGCCGGCAACATAGAAGAAGTTAATACTGGCCAGCCAGAAAATGAACGTACCGGTAGCCGTAGCCGCGATCGCATACCGATAGGCAATCAGCCCGGTTGCATCGTTTACGAGACTTTCACCTTCCAAAATGGTAATAATGCGCCTCGGCAAGTTGAGCCCTTTGGTGGCTGCCGTTGCCGCTACAGCATCCGGAGGCGAAATAATGGCGCCTAGCACGAACGCTTCGCCCCAGCCGAAGTTGGGTATGATCGAATGCGCCACAACCGCTACCAGTGTGGTCGTAAATAACACACAGCCCACGGCCAGCAAGGTGATTGGCCTGCGGTTGGCCTTAAAGTCAGGCCAGGAAGTAACCCATGCAGCTCCATATAACACCGGAGGCAGGAAGACCAGAAACACGAGGTCTGGACTCACCACCACAGCCGGAAGATTGGGGATAAAACTAATCGCCATACCGGTCACCACCAGAAGAATGGGATACGGAACGCGAATCTTATCCGTAACCTGTGCCAGGCCAGTAACGATGGCCAGTAAAATGACAACAATTCCTACCTGCTCCATAAGTGAATTGCGATGATACAGCCTTTTAACACCAATAGGCAAACATGCATACAAAAAATAGTTTACTTACCTTTACTTAGTTGAACTTTAAAACACCTTACGCCACTTTTTTCGTTCAGTCACTGATTACGATCAGTTTGATGTTGGGTGTGTTGGCATTGCCCGCAAAAGGGCAAACCAAACAGAAAAAGACTACTTTTTTTATCGGGCATGACGTGGTTTCGGTCTCATTGAATTTCCTCAATTCCGAAGACTGCACCACGGGGGGAAACAATGGAGAAATTGATATTTCGGTATCGGGTGGATCGGGGAGTTACGTGTTTGCCTGGGAGAAAGATGGAGTACCAGGATTTTCTACGAGTGAGGATTTATCGGGTCTTTCAGCCGGAAGCTACGTTGTTGAGGTTACGGATGGGATTTGCACCACTACGCAGTCATTTTCAGTTGGCTATTCCTGTCCCTACACGTGCTCCGCATTCAATTTTTCCTTTACCAACATTGTTGATGCCGATTGCGGAAACAATAACGGGGAAATAGAAGCGGACGTATCGGGCGGAGAGTTTACCTATCGACTGATCAAGTTTAGTCGTTACTCCGGCACAGGAGTAACGGTGAGTTCTGGAACTGACACCGGGCCTACCACGCTGATATTCCCCTCACTCGAAACAGGTAGCTATGAGCTGGCTATTGAAGAGACCGTGTTTGGGTGCACCTTTTCTGATTTTGTCGTCATAGGGGCAAACGACCTGAGTTTGGCCGCAGGGTTTGTCGCAAACAGTTCGTGCACAACGCCCAATGGCGAATTGCCAGTGTCCGTGACGAATTCTTCGGGACCAAACAACTTCATTTACAAGATCAAAAATCAGTACACCGGTGTGGAGATAATTCGAAATAGCACCCTGCCGAATGAGCTGTTTTCAGGACTTGTAGAAGGCTATTATACGATTGAATTGACGGACGTGGATGATGGCTGCACCATTGAAGAAGAGGGCTTCTTAGGCAACACGTCTTCTTTGACGGTAAGCCTCTTGGGCACAACCAGCCAAACAAACTGTACTCCTCCAAACGGTGGTGCTGACATCTCTGTTAGCGGAGGAACGGGAAGCTACACGATCTTTTGGTCGAATGGTGCAACAACCGAAGACCTAACGAATACCCTGGGGGGCGCATACTCCGTGTCTGTTTTCGATCAATCCTCGCGGTGTACGGGATTTCGCAACAATATCGTTATCCCAACGGGAGTAGTACTCCCGAACCTGGGGGTGTCAGTCGCGGACAACACGAGTTGTTCAGCCCCATATAATGGTTCCATCAACCTGACTGTTTCAGCTACGCCTGGCCCTCACCTGTTTGAATGGCGAAATGAAGCAGGTGTTGTCGTTTCGACAATTGAAGATCCCGCGAACCTGGCCCCGGGCCCCTATGGCGTTAAAGTGACCAATCAGCCAACCGGCTGTAGCCGAAACATCTCAATTTTCGATGGTGTTGCGGTTGGCGATAATTCTACCCCTCCGATATCCGTGAGTATGAACTCCATGTCCAACAATACACTGTGTACCGATGATCCCGGGAACGGGGCTATTTCCGTCACGGTGGATGCTGCAGGGTTTCCCTACTCAACTGTCTGGACATCAAGCAGCGGCTTCACCGCCTCGAACATCGAAGACATAGTCAATTTGCCATCCGGGTCCTATGAGTTAACAGTGGAAGTGGTGTGCTCTGGCTCCCCTCCAATTCTTTCCACAACTGCGCCAACATTGTCATTCACAGGACCCGATCTGGTGATTGACAATTCCATTTCCGTTTCAGACACCGACTCGCCCGATCTTCAATCAGCCCGTGTGTATTTCAATTCCGGGTACCTGCCAGCAGAGGACATGTTGGTGTTTGTCAACCAAAGTGGTTTGTCTGGGTCTTTTGATTCAGGTTCGGGCACATTAACCATCACAGGTACCGGATCAGCTGGTACCTATCAAACTGCCTTGCGAACGGTGCAGTATCGTAACATGGCAAACCCGCGCTCAAAATCTCTACGAATCATCGGTTTTGAGGTTAGTGATGGTGCGCTTACGAGTAACACATTGCTACGCGATATTTTGTTTCCGAACCAACTGCCCGTACTTGTTGGAGCCCTCCCATCGGGTCTCTATGGATCCGGGGAATACGTGGTTTTCCCTGGTGCGATTCCAACGGACGTAGACGATGCAAACCTAGCTTCGGCTCAGGTATCAATTACAGCTGGTCTGCAAGTTGGCAGCGATGAGTTAATCGTTAGCCCGCAACCCGGGATAACAGCAGACTTTACGTCCACCACGGGCATACTCAGCCTGTCCGGATCAAGCAGTTTAATCAACTACCAAAATGCCCTTCGGTCAGTGCGCTTCCGCAATCCTAATCCCGCCATAAGCCCATCGAACCGGCAAATTCAATGCTTCGTACAGGATGGTTCGGGGCCCAGCAATGCAATTTCAACAACCCTTTCTATCAATCAGGCACCCGCTATTTCAACGCCAGCCGGCCCTTTTTCGGGTAGCTTTGTTTCAATTGAATTGACCCCTTTAATCTCCGACCCCAACAACAATGTCGATTTCACCACACTCTCCATAAGCTCTTCTCCCCAGAGTGGGGCGATCGCCACGCTGAACGGAACCACTCTCTCTCTGGATTACTCAGCAACTGAATTTTCGGGAACAGATCAACTGGAATTGGCGGTATGTGACATGCTGGGGCTCTGCACCGTCCAAATACTGACAATCGAAATTGAAGGGGAATTTGCCATTTTTAACGCAGTGTCTGCCAATGGCGACAACCTTAATGCCTTTTTCTACCTCCGCAATGTTAAGCCAGGCAACCGGGTTACGATTTTCAACCGTTGGGGCGATATTGTGTATTCGGTTACCGATTATGACAACCTCGCGCGAAAATTCACCGGAGTGAGCGATTCCGGCAAAGAGCTACCCTCAGGAACATATTTTTATAGAATCGAGATGAAAAACTCGCCCGTGCTTACCGGTTTCTTGTCGCTTAAGCGTTAACTAAACTTTTCGATCCACTTTTTGTTAAAGTATCATGAAAATCGCGGTCTCGCGCAAGGAACATTTCAACGCGGCTCATCGGCTGTTCAATCCGGCATGGCCCGATGAAAAGAATGTGCAGGTGTTTGGCAAGTGTGCCAATCCCAATTATCACGGCCACAACTACGAACTTATTGTAACGGTTGTGGGCCAACCGGACCCGTCTACCGGCTATGTCATGGACATGAAAGTGCTCAGCGATTTGATCAAAGAACACGTGCTGATGCCATTTGATCATAAAAACCTTAATTTAGACACCGCTTATTTCAAGAATCTTAACCCTACGGCCGAAAACATAGCCGTTGTGATCTGGCGGATTCTCCGGCAGCACATCGACAGCCAGTTTGAACTTCGGGTAAAACTTTATGAAACCGAGCGAAACTTTGTCGAGTACCCCGTGTTATAAAGGAAAGCCACATGAGACAAAAAGAAATCGCCCTGAACCTCCGCCCACTCAAACCCCTTGACGTGGATGATGAGGACCATTTTTTCACTACCTGGGACACGCCCATGCGTGACGATGCGTTTGAGTTGAGTGATGAGGAAAAGGTCGAAAAAATTGAAAAACATTTCCGCGAGATCATGACGATTTTGGGGCTAGACCTAACGGACGACAGTCTGCAGGGCACGCCCAAGCGGGTGGCCAAAATGTATGTGAAGGAAGTGTTTAGCGGATTGAATCCGAAGAACCGCCCTGTGGCCAAGTTATTTGAAAACAAGTACAACTACGACCAGATGCTGGTCGAAAAAGACATTACGTTTTACTCGCATTGCGAGCATCATTTTGTGCCGATCTACGGCAAAGTTCATGTTGCGTATGTATCAAGTGGCAATGTGATTGGCTTATCCAAGATTAACCGCATTGTGCAGTATTTTGCCAAGCGGCCCCAGGTGCAAGAGCGCCTGACCGTTCAGATCGGCAAAGAGATGCAACGGGTGTTGAATACTGAGCATGTGGGTGTGGTTATTGACGCCAACCACATGTGTGTGGCTTCCCGCGGTGTTGGCGATACCAATTCCAAAACCGGTACAGCTTACTTCAACGGGAAGTTTAAGGACGAAAACACCAAACGCGAGTTTCTCAATTACATCAATTCAAAATAAAAAAGGGCCCCTGAAGGGGCTTTTTTGTTTTAGGCCGCCCGGCACAAGCCATTCGAAAATCCCAATTTTCTATTGTAGTTTAGCACCTTAACTATTTCATACAACTATGGTATTTGACCTGGACATGATCAAGGCTTTGTACAGCCAGATTCCCGGACGCATTGCAAAAGCCCGCAAGGTTGTGGGTCGCCCCCTCACCCTCTCGGAGAAAATACTTTATAGCCACCTCCATGGCGATCAAAAATTGGAAAATTTTGGTCGAGGTAAGTCGTATGTCGACTTCGCCCCCGACCGTGTAGCCATGCAGGATGCCACCGCGCAAATGGCGCTGTTGCAGTTTATGTCGGCCGGCCGGCCAAAAGTTGCCGTACCGAGTACGGTACACTGCGATCACCTGATCGTGGCTAAATCCGGAGCAAAGGAAGATTTGACAGCCGCTAACCAGGAGAGCCGGGAGGTATTTGATTTCCTGGCCTCGGTATCCAACAAATATGGCATCGGTTTCTGGAAGCCGGGAGCCGGCATTATTCACCAGGTAGTGCTGGAAAATTACGCCTTCCCCGGTGGTATGATGATTGGAACAGACTCCCATACGGTTAACGCGGGTGGTCTGGGAATGGTCGCTATTGGTGTTGGCGGTGCGGATGCAGTTGACGTGATGGCTGGCATGGCCTGGGAACTCAAGTTTCCGAAGCTGATTGGGGTGAAACTGACCGGCAAAATGAGCGGCTGGACATCGGCTAAAGATGTGATCTTGAAAGTGGCCGGAATCCTCACCGTTAAGGGTGGAACAGGCGCTATTGTCGAGTACTTTGGAGAAGGCGCTACCTCGATGAGTTGTACAGGAAAAGGCACGATTTGTAACATGGGTGCCGAGGTCGGAGCGACAACATCCACGTTCGGTTATGATGCCTCCATGGAGCGTTACCTGATCGCGACCGGCCGTGCTGAAGTTGCCCAGATGGCTAACAAAATCAAGGAACACCTTACTGCCGACCCGGAAGTGTATGCGAATCCTGAAAAATATTTTGATCAAATTGTCGAGATCAATCTGAGTGAGTTGGAGCCGCACCTCAACGGTCCGTTTACTCCGGACCTTGCCACACCAATCAGCAAGATGAAAGATGAAGCCGCCCGTAACGGCTGGCCCACACGTGTCGAAGTAGGTTTGATCGGCTCCTGTACCAACTCCTCATACGAGGATATTGCCCGTGCTGCCAGTCTGGCTAAACAGGTCGCGAACAAGGGTTTGAAAACCAAAGCAGAATTCACCATCACCCCGGGCTCTGAGCAGGTGCGCTACACCATTGAACGAGACGGTTTTATCAACACGTTTGATAAGATTGGTGCTAAAGTATTCGCCAATGCGTGCGGTCCCTGCATTGGTATGTGGAACCGCTACGGATCGGACAAGAAGGAAAAGAACACGATTGTACACTCGTTCAACCGAAACTTCCAGAGCCGCAATGATGGCAATCCCAATACGTTTGCGTTTGTAGCCTCTCCGGAATTGGTAACCGCACTAGCGATTGCCGGTGACCTCACGTTCAACCCGCTTACCGATTACCTGACCAATGAAAAAGGCGAGCAGGTCAAATTGGACCCACCCGTGGGCGATGAATTACCCAAAAAGGGCTTTGACGTGAAAGACCCGGGCTACCAGGCCCCTGCCAAAGACGGAAGCAAAGTTTCAGTAAAAATTGACCCGAAATCGGATCGTTTGCAGGCATTAGCACCGTTTGCTCCCTGGGATGGCAAAAACTTCACCGGGCTGAAGTTGCTGATCAAGGCGAAGGGTAAGTGCACGACCGACCACATTTCCATGGCCGGGAAGTGGTTGAAGTACCGCGGGCACCTCGACAACATCAGCAACAACCTGCTGATTGGTGCCACAAATTATTTCAACGAGAAGCAGAACAGCGTAAAAAACCAACTGACGGGCAGCTATGATGAAGTACCTAAAGTTCAACGCGCCTACAAAGCATCCAAAATAGGCTCTATTGTAGTGGGTGACGAAAACTACGGTGAAGGTTCATCGCGCGAGCACGCTGCGATGGAGCCCCGTCACCTTGGCGTCAAAGTCATTCTGGTAAAATCATTTGCCCGCATTCACGAAACCAACCTCAAGAAGCAAGGCATGCTGGCGGTCACGTTTGCCAACAAGGACGATTACAATAAGATTAAAGAAGATGATACGTTTGACATCATCGACCTGGCATCCTTTGCTCCGGAGAAACCCCTGACGCTGGTCGTGAAGCACAGTGATGGCACGCAGGATACGGTGAAACTAAATCATACCTACAACGCCAACCAGATCTTGTGGTTCCGTGCAGGCTCTGCCCTCAACGCTATGCAGAAGCCAACCGCGAAAACTGCGGCCAAACCGGCAGCGAAAAAGGCAGCGAAGAAGGTGGCCAAGAAAAAGCAAAAGCCGGCTGCCCGCAAGAAGGCCCGGCCCGTAGCAAAAAAGAAAGCGCCAGCGGCCAGAAAAAAGACGGCCAAGAAATCGGCAAAAAAGGCTGTCCGTAAGGTGGCCCGTAAAGCCGCTAAAAAGAAGAAGTAATTGGATGTTGAGCGCAGCCCGCGGGGTTGCGCTCAACATTACATAACAACTCGTATCGATTTCCTGTTTAGAAAGAAATAGTTATTCCTGTTCTTATGAAGAAAAGTGCTAACAACCCAGCTCGTTCGCTCTCAAAAGAGACCGAAGCCCTGTTGAACAACCAAATCATGATGGAGGGCAAGTCCTCCGCGCAATATTTGTCAATGGCATCCTGGTGCGAATCAAAGGGATATGAGATTTCCAGCCAGTTTCTATATAAGCACTCCGAAGAAGAGCGCATGCACATGCTGAAGCTCTTTGGCTATGTTAATGGTGCCGGAGGTCATGCCCTGCAACCTGAAATCAAGGGCATTCAACACACGTTCAAAAGCCTTCGCGAAGTATTTGATCACGTGCTCGAACATGAACTGGCGGTGACGGCCTCCATTAACAACCTGGTTGACCATACCTTGAAAAATAAGGACTTCGCTACCTTTAACTTCCTGCAATGGTATGTCAACGAACAGCGCGAGGAAGAGATCATCGCCCGGAGAGCTGTGGAATTGTTTGAACTGATTGGTGAGGACGGTGTGGGATTGTTTATGATCGATCAGGAGATTGGTAAACTGGAACAGTTCGGCCAAAAGATGTCGGGCGGGGGAGCCGCGTAGTCAGCGAATATCCCGCGTCACGAGCCTAAGCTCATTAAGCATCATGGCCGTGGCGCCCCAGACAACCTCACCTTCAATTTCGAAATGAGGTGCCCGCATCGGGAATACCCGGGCCGCCATAATATCCCGCACCCGAACAGCATCATCGGCCACCAGTGCACTCAGGCTTCCGTGCAAAATACGCTCGACTTCAATCGGGTCCGGTGACAAGGTGATGGGTTGACGAGCAACCGCTACGAAAGGTGTGACCAAAAAATTACTGGGAATCACAAAAAAATCGGAAAGCCTGCCGATCACTTCCAGCGCACTTCGGTCAACCCCAATCTCTTCCCACGCTTCCCGAAGCGCGGTATCCATTAATTCCTCCCCAGGCTCGGCTTTACCACCGGGCAAACTTACCTGACCGCTATGCGCTCCGAGGTACTCGGGTCGCTTAATGAGTGGAAAAAGGATTTGATCTTGACTGGGATAGAGCAGGATAAGCACACTCCCAGCCTTTGGCGGTACTTGGTGCTGAAAATTCGGTCGCACCGCACCTGTAGGAACTGCCCGCAGTGGCTCATGGGCAGACGCACCGGGTAGCGGTTCGTGAAGCCGCTCGCGCAGGCGCCCGGCAAATGACTCGAACTCCCCTAGCGACATGTTCTTAATTGATCGGCTGTCAATACTCCGTCTCCCCGTTTCTCCGATTCACGAAAAAACGCACATGCCTCTGCCTTTTTACCAGCCTCCCGACAGGCCGACCCGAGGTAGAAATACAAACGGTCAATAGACGGGTCTATTTCCATAGCCTGGCGGAGCACCCGCTCGGCTGAACTGTAGTCCTTCTTGTTGAGATAGAGAATACCCTTATTGCGATAGGCCCATCCATTGTAGGGATCTATGAAAAGGCTCTCATTGATATCCGCCTCGGCCTCATCCAGCCGGTTTTGCAGCAACCGAATGTAACCGCGGTTATTGAGGAAGTACGCGTCTTTCGGGCTAATCTGAAGCGCCACTTCGATCAACGTTACCGCATCGGAGATCCTGCCCTCATCCGCGGCAATCAGCGCCTGCATGTTGTAAATGTTCGGCTCGTTAGCATCAACCCGCGAGGCCGCAGTAAGTTCTGCTCGTGCACCTTCAAAATCCTTCTGGTAGTACTTTACCGTAGCATGATTTACATGATACTCGACATTGGTGCTGTCCAGCGCGATGGCCTTTTCAAATGCTTCGATTGCCTGCGGGTACTCCCGTAAACGGGTATGCACAATACCGCGCGCAAAATAGACGACAGCGGTATCCGGCTTTTGCCGGATGGCCCGGTCAAGATCGGCTGCTGCGGTGAAATATTCCTTCAGGTCGATAGCGGTATTCGCCCGATTCAGCAAAGCGTTCAAAAAATCCGGCCGGCATTCCAAAGCCTTCGTATAGCTGTCCATCGCTTTTACCTTGTCTCCCGCCCGGTAATGGAGGGTGCCGATGTTGTTCAACGCATCAGCAAAGCACGCGTCAAGGGCCAGTGCCTGCTGGTAGTAATAAAGGGCCCGGTCCGTGTCGGACTGTTCCAGGGCCAGGTTCCCCTTCAGCAAAAACCGTTGAACTTTAGTCTCCCGACTGTCACAGGAAACGAAAACGAACATCCCAAGAATACAGGCAACACGAATCATATCGCAAGGTCCAAAAGGTAGGCCTATCCCGGCAATGGATTTCAGAGAAATTTTGCCAACTCAAACGATTGAGGCACATCCGGTAGCACCAAACATGGTTTAATCCCAGCCGATCGTTAAACAATTCTTGGAAATTCCGTGATAATTGAATTCCTTCGCACCGTCATGAACAATTCTTTCAGCGTACACGGACATCACCACCACACCATGTGGGCTGGCAAGTCTGTGTCCTGACGGATACCTGAAAAGGAGAAAAAGGCTTGCCACATTCTGGCAGGCCTTTTTTGTTTGTGTAGGTTTAATGTTTAGATGGTGAAATCAATGTTATGGACTCATTGTTACGAATTGCAATTCAAAAATCCGGGAGGTTGCAGGAAGGCTCGCTGCAGTTGTTGAAAGACTGCGGGCTGAGCATCAGCAACGGCCGAGATCAGCTCAAAAGCCAGGCCCGTAACTTTCCTGTAGAAGTATTGTTCTTGCGCGATGACGATATTCCGCAGTATGTGGAGGACCGGGTGGCTGATGTGGGCGTTGTGGGTGAAAACGTATGGGTAGAGAAGCAGCGCAACAACTCGCTGGTCAGGCGGCTCGACTTTGCCAAGTGCCGGCTGTCCATTGCCGTGCCCCGCGGGGAAACGTACACCGGCACCAACTGGTTAAAGGGCAAAAATATTGCCACATCCTACCCTACTATCGTTCGCCATTTTTTACAAAAGCAGGGTGTTGAAGCGGGTATCCATGAAATCAGCGGCTCGGTGGAAATTGCCCCGGGTATTGGTTTGGCAGATGCCGTGTGTGACATTGTGAGCACGGGCAGCACCTTGATGAGCAATGGCCTCAAAGAAGTCGAAACTGTGATGAACTCAGAAGCGGTGCTGATCGGTTCACCGGACCTTGAGGAAAGCAAAAACTACATCCTCGAAAAACTGTTGTTCCGGATTGAAGCAGTACAGTCAGCCCGCAACAACAAATACATTCTGCTCAACTGTCCGAATGAGAGTATTCCGAAAATTCAATCCATCATCCCCGGCATGAACAGCCCCACCATTATGCCGTTGGGCAAACCGGGATGGTCATCCCTGCACTCGGTGGTAAACGAAAATGATTTTTGGGAGAAAATCGATTTGTTAAAATCTTTGGGCGCACAGGGGATTTTGGTTGTGCCTATCGAAAAAATGATCGCCTGATATGAACCTTCACGAATATCCCAAGCGCCACGCGTGGGGGCAACTTTGCAGACGCCCCGAACTCGAACTGGCCTTTTTGGAAGGCACGGTGCGAAACATTCTTACGCGGGTGCGCCAGGCAGGTGACGAAGCCCTGAAGGAATTCAGCCTGAAATTTGACCACGTCCAACTCACTTCACTGGAACTCACGGCAGAAGCCTGGAAATTGGGTGCCCAGCGTGTGGATGCCGGAGTTCGGGCCGCCATTGAACTGGCCGCCACCAACATCAGGACTTTTCATGCCGCTCAAAAACCCGTTGACATTCGCGTTGAAACGATGCCGGGTGTGGTCTGCTGGCGCAGGTCTGTTCCCTTACAAAACGTGGGCATTTACATACCCGGGGGTAGCGCACCCCTGTTCTCTACCGTTCTTATGCTAGCCATACCTGCGCGTCTTGCCGGGTGCCACGAAGTGTTGCTCTGCACACCACCGCAGGCCGATGGCACGATACATCCCGCCATACTCTTTGCCGCCCAGCTAGCTGGAGTCACCCGCGTATTTAAAGTGGGCGGAGCACAGGCAATTGGCGCGCTCGCTTACGGCACAGCCACCATACCACGGGTGGACAAGATCTTTGGGCCGGGCAACCAATACGTAACGGCTGCCAAGCAGATGGTAAGTCAGCAAGGAGTAGCCATTGACATGCCGGCCGGTCCGTCTGAGGTACTGATCATTGCTGATGACGAAGCACGACCCGATTTTGTCGCGGCTGATCTGCTGGCTCAGGCCGAACACGGAGCCGACAGCCAAGTGATGCTCGTTACCACTTCGCGCGAACTGACTGAGGCGGTGCAGCAGGAAATCGAAAAGCAAGTGCGATCGCTGCCCCGAAAGGATGTAGCCGTTCAGGCACTCAAACACAGCCACCTGGTAATGCTGAAAACAGAAGCCGAGATTATCGACTTCACCAACGCCTATGCACCCGAGCATTTGATCATCAACACGGCACACCCGCAAAAGATAGCCGATCGCATCTTGAATGCAGGCTCGGTCTTTCTCGGGGCCTACACACCCGAGTCGGCCGGAGATTATGCGTCCGGTACCAACCACACGCTGCCGACCAATGGTTATGCGCGGGCCTGGAGCGGAGTAACGCTCGAGAGTTTTATGAAAACCATTACGTACCAGCACATAACCCGCGAGGGGCTCCAAAAGCTGGGGCCGGCCGTAGAAATAATGGCAGAAGCCGAATCATTACAAGCACACAAAAACGCGGTCACCATCCGACTGAACGCATGACCTTTGACCTCGACAAACTTGTTCGCGCGAACGTGCGAAGAATGAAGCCGTACTCATCTGCACGGGATGACTTCCAGGGAAAAGCCTCCATTTACCTGGACGCGAATGAAAATCCTTTTTCGCACCTGTTCAGCCGATACCCCGATCCGCACCAGGGCGAACTTAAAGCGAAGATTTCGGCACTTAAGGGGACTCAACCGGCTAACCTGTTCATTGGCAATGGAAGCGATGAAGCCATTGATCTTTTGATCCGCGCTTTTTGCGAACCCGGCCGCGATAATGTGGTGATACCACAACCGACCTATGGCATGTACACGGTTTCATCTGAAACGAATGCGGTTGAGATTCGCCCGGTTAGCCTCACTTCGTCCTTCGACTTGAATGCAGGTGCGGTACTCGCAACGTGCGACAGTCACACCAAACTGATCTTCCTTTGCAGCCCGAATAATCCATCCGGCAAAGTGTTAAGCACTGAAGCAATTGAGCGGTTGCTAACCGGATTCCCGGGTCTGGTTGTGGTGGATGAGGCTTACATCGACTTCACGGGAATGCCGGGATGGGTACCCCGACTACGGGAATATCCCAATCTGGTTATTCTTCAAACCCTAAGCAAGGCGTGGGGCCTTGCCGGCCTGCGCGTAGGGTTGTGCCTAGCCTCCCCCGCTATCATCCAGGTGCTCAACAAGATCAAGCCCCCTTACAACATCAATGCAGCCACGCAACAACTTACCCTGGAGGCGCTAAACTACCCGGAAAACATGATGCGTGAAGTCAGTGAACTTCGCGGTGAGCGCGAGAAATTAGCCGCTTCGTTACAAAATTTGCCGGGTGTCAATCGGGTGTTCCCTTCCGATGCGAACTTCCTGCTCATTCAGGTTCCGAATGCCCGCTCCGTGTACGAGCGACTGATTTCCGTGGGCATCGTGGTGCGCCTTCGTCCTGCATTGTTGTTGTATGGCGACTGCCTTCGCATCACGGTTGGCACTCCGGAAGAGAACCAAAATGTACTGCGCGCACTTTCCGAAATTCTAAGCCCATCAGCATGAAGAAACGAGTTTTGTTTATTGATCGGGATGGAACCCTGATCATCGAGCCTCCGGATGAGCAAATTGACAGCCTGGAGAAACTCGAATTCCTTCCCGGCATTTTCGGAGCGTTACGCGAAATAGCCGGACTAAACCTGTACGAATTGGTTATGGTAACCAATCAGGACGGTCTGGGTAGCGCGCGCTTCCCGGAGGACACTTTTTGGCCAGCGCACAACAAATTGATGACCGCGTTGGAAAACGAAGGGATTCATTTTGCAGCCGTGCACATCGATCGTTCGCTCCCGGCTGAGAACAAGCCTACCCGAAAGCCGGGCACCGGCATGTTAACAGGCTATCTTTCGGAGGAATATGACTTGGGCAACTCCTATGTGATTGGTGATCGCGTGACGGATATTGAACTGGCGAAAAATCTTGGAGCGAAAGGCATCCTGATCAACAACGGTTCGTTGCGGGCAACTCTTGAACAGAAGGCGTTGCTGCCGTGGTGCGCACAAATCGCCACTTCGTGGCATGACATCGTGACCGAACTAACGCCCAAACGAACGGCATTTGTTCATCGGCAAACCAAAGAGACCGATATCCGCATCCAGGTAAACCTGGATGGTACCGGACAGTCGAAGTTAGCCACAGGTTTGGGGTTTTTCGATCATATGCTCGAGCAGGTAGCGCGGCATGGACACGTTGACCTTGACGTTCACGTAAAAGGAGATCTTCACGTTGATGAACATCACACCATCGAGGATACCGCGCTTGCACTGGGTGATGCATTTTCGCGTGCGTTGGGTGATAAACGGGGCATTGCCCGCTACGGGTTCCTGCTGCCAATGGACGACTGCCTGGCACAAGTGGCCGTTGATTTTGGCGGGCGACCCTGGCTGGTTTGGAATGTCGAGTTTAAGCGCGAAAAGATTGGTGACATGCCTACCGAAATGTTCTATCACTTTTTTAAGTCGTTTGCTGATGCTGCACACTGCAACCTCAACATACAGGCCGAGGGGACAAACGAGCACCACAAGATCGAATCCATATTCAAGGCCTTCGCGCGGTCGATTCAGATGGCGGTGAAAAAACAAGGAAATGAGCTACCCTCAACCAAGGGAACACTGTAAAGAACCATGAGAATAGCAGTTATCCGATATAATGCGGGAAACATCCAGTCGGTTTCCTATGCCCTGGAGCGCCTTGGCGCAAGCTTTGAGGTTACTTCTGACCCGGAGAAAATACAAACGGCAGATAAGGTCATTTTCCCGGGTGTGGGCGAAGCCAGTACAACTATGAGATTTCTTCAAGAAAAAGGTCTTAATCATCTAATAATGAGCCTTCAACAGCCTGTTTTGGGCGTGTGCCTGGGTATGCAACTGCTGTGCCGTTTTTCGGAGGAGAACGATACGACCTGCCTGGGTGTTTTTCCTGTAGACGTCAGGAAATTCGGTTTAAACGACAATTTGAAAGTACCGCACATGGGCTGGAACAGTCTGGACAAAATTTCAGGCTGGCTGCCAGCCGCCATTCAAGGTGAATTTACTTATTTTGTGCACAGTTTTTATGTACCTGTTAATGCCTGGACGGTGGCCGAAACTCAATACGGCATCCCTTTCAGCGCGGCTATGAGAAAGGACAATTTTTTTGCCGTGCAGTTCCACCCTGAGAAATCCGCCCAGACTGGAGAGAAAATACTACAAGCTTTTTTGAACGTATGAGAATTATTCCCGCAATCGACATCCTGGATGGTAAATGCGTGAGGCTTTCGCAGGGCGATTACAACAAGAAAAAGGTCTACCGCGAAGACCCGGTGGACGTTGCCCTGGAGATTCAGGATGCCGATCTTGAATACCTGCATTTGGTTGATCTTGACGGAGCCCGGGAAGGCGAAGTGGTCAACTGGAAGGTGATTGAGAAAATCCAGGAGCGGACCGCCCTGAAAGTTGACTTTGGCGGTGGTGTAAAGACTACCAATGAAGTGGACTACCTGCTAGAGCTCGGCATCAACCAGATCAACATTGGCAGTATGGCCGTGAAGGAACCCTCAAAGTTCCAGGAGTGGATTGAGCGTTTTGGCAGTGAGAATTTCATACTCAGTGCCGATGTGAACAAAGAGAAGGTGCAGGTGCGCGGATGGACAGAAGACTCAAACGTAGATATTTTCGACCTGGTGAAGTCTTTTGAAGAAGGTGGACTCGAGTATGTGTGCTGCACCGATATACAATCAGACGGTATGCTGCAAGGGCCCAACTTCGGTTTGTACAAAAAGCTGAAAAAGCGATTCCCCGATCTGAAATTGATCGCCAGTGGTGGCATCAGCTCGTTGGAGGACCTGCAGGAACTTTCATACGCCAAAGTGGAGGCCGTCATCATCGGCAAAGCACTTTACGAAGGCAAAATTAAACTCGAAGAACTTAAGTCGTTACACGTTTAAACCGTGCTCACAAAACGCATTATTCCGTGCCTGGACATCAAAGACGGACGCACGGTTAAGGGTATTAACTTCATTTCGCTGCGCGATGCCGGTGACCCCGTAGAGTTGGCGGCCGCCTATGCCGCACAGGGAGCTGACGAGCTCGTCTTTCTGGACATCACCGCCACCACTGAGGATCGTAAGACCTTCGCCAAACTGGTCAAAGAAATCGCGCAGCACGTGAACATACCGTTTACCGTGGGTGGCGGTATCAGCTCGGTAGCCGATGTGGGGCCCCTGCTTGAAGCCGGTGCCGACAAAGTGAGTATCAACTCGGCCGCAGTGCGTCAGCCCCAACTTATCGATGAACTCGCCAAAGCGTTTGGCACGCAGTGTATTGTGCTGGCCGTTGATGCCCGCAAAGTCAACAACAGCTGGATGGTGCATACGCATGGTGGCTCGCGGCCCACCGAACACAAGCTATTTTCCTGGGCACGGGAGGGCCAGAACCGTGGTGCAGGCGAGATTCTTTTTACCAGCATGGATCACGATGGCACCAAGAGCGGATTTGCTATTGACCCCTTGCAGAAATTAAATGAACTCTTGACCATTCCGGTGATTGCCTCCGGAGGTGCCGGAAATGCCATGCATTTTGCTGAGGCCTTTATGCTCGGCAAGTGTGATGCTGCCCTGGCCGCCAGTGTATTTCATTTTGGTGAAATCAAAATCCCGGAATTGAAGACGTATCTTAGAGCCGCAAATATTCCGATACGCTAATGGAGTCTATTACTATTCCGCGAGCCGACCAGCAGAACAGGCTCTATCGATACGCCTTCGGGCTTGCTTTGCTGACTATTGTGTATAACGTGGCCGAAGGGTTGATCGCCACGTATCTCGGGTATGAGGATGAGAGCCTTGCCCTGTTTGGTTTTGGCGTGGACAGTTTCATTGAAGTAATCTCCGGCATTGGCATTGCGCATATGATTGTGCGCATCTGGCACAAGCCGGGCTCACCGCGCGATGATTTCGAGCGCACGGCCCTGCGCATCACGGGGTTTGCCTTTTATGGGTTAACAGGCGGGCTTACTGTAGGTGGATTGTATAACCTTTTTTCCGGCCACGAACCAGCCACCACGTTTTGGGGCGTTGTGATTTCGGCCATCTCGATAACGTTGATGTGGCTGATGATTATGGGAAAGACCTACGTGGGCCGCCAACTGGGTAGCCAGGCCATCCTGGCCGATGCCGAATGTTCCCGCGTATGTATTTATATGTCGGTTCTGCTGCTCCTTTCCAGCGGCATTTATGAACTAACCGGCTTTGCTTATGTGGATGCCTTGGGCACGCTGGGCCTGGCCTGGTTGTCGTTTCGCGAGGGTCGCGAATGCTTTCAAAAAGCAAAGTCAAACAACCTTTGCGCCTGCGGCCACGACTAACCATGAATATCTCCACTCTAAAATTTGATGCTCAAGGACTTCTCCCCTGCATCGCTCAGGACGCCCGGACCCGAAAGGTGCTCATGCTGGGTTTCATGAATGCGGAGGCTGTTGCCGTGACATTGGCTAAAAAACGTGTCACCTTTTTTAGCCGAAGTAAAGGGCGCCTATGGACCAAGGGGGAAACCTCCGGGAATTTTCTGGATCTGGTTGAGTTAAAGAAAGATTGCGACTCCGACACCCTGCTGGCATTGGTAACACCTCATGGGCCCGCATGCCACACCGGGGCCGATACCTGCTTTGACGAACGCAATCTGGCTGAGGGGCTTGGCTTTTTGGAAACCATCATCGCACATCGAAAAGTAAATCCGAAGGCGGGCTCTTATACCACCGAATTGTTCGAAAAGGGTATCAACAAGATTGCACAAAAAGTTGGCGAGGAAGCAGTAGAGCTGGTAATTGAGTCTAAGGATAATAATGCCGAGTTGTTTCTAAATGAGGCGGCCGACCTGATGTACCACTACCTGGTGCTGCTGCAGGCAAAAGGATACCAATTAGAGGATGTGGTTAAGGTGTTGCGCGCTCGCCACAAATAGTCGCCAAATCTTTTTCCGAAGATTATGGAAGAAGCCTGATTAATCCTTTTCTTCGTCCGATGAGCCAGGATGTAACCTTTGTAAACGGATTTCCATTTATTCCTTACCACCAACCTGTTCGTTCGGCATCCGAGATGGCCGAACGGGCAAATCGCTTCTTTGAGGAAATGAGCGCCAGGCGCTCGATTCGCGATTTTTCTGCGGATCCGGTTGATCGAATTGTCGTGCTCAAATGTATTGAAACGGCCACCACAGCCCCTTCCGGGGCCAACAAGCAGCCTTATACATTTTGTTTGGTGAGCGACCCGCACCTCAAAAAGCAAATTCGCGAAGCAGCCGAAAAAGAAGAATACGAGAGCTACACCAAGCGCATGAGTGACGAGTGGCTGGATGACATTCGCCCTTTACAAACGGATTGGCATAAACCCTTCCTGGAAACGGCACCCTATCTTATCGTGGTTTTCAAAAAAGCATTTGACTTCGCGGGGGCAGCAAAAAAGAACAACTACTATGTTACTGAATCCGTGGGCCTCGCCTGCGGATTTTTATTGGCTGCGTTACATCAGGTTGGCTTGGCGGCTCTTACGCATACCCCCAGCCCGATGAATTTTCTAAGCTCCATTCTGCAACGCCCGGAAAATGAACGCCCGTTCTTACTTATTCCGGTTGGCTATGCCGCTGCGGATGCGTTGGTGCCGGATATTAAACGAAAGCCTCTGTCAGAGCTATTGGTTGAGTATGTAGAAAACTAAGTCATTGATTTCGTATGGCTGATAGATCCCGGTGGATTGTCCTCAGTCAAATCAAGACAACTTTCAATCTCTTCAACTAAGACATTCTCCTCAGTTCTTGATATAAAATGAAACCACCCAAGCAAAATTGCCGATAATAAAATACTGCAGGCTATCTCCCGCCAACCTCCCGAGATTGTGCTTCCGATTATCAGAACGGTAGAGAATATAATTGCCGAGACGTGCCATAAACTCAACCTAGTAGCATAAAGCCTGACTTTCAACTGATGCACGTCTTGTGTTTTAAGAAGCAATCTTATCGGCACCTTGTGGAAAAGCGGGTTTCTGGCCAGCCAAAGAAAAAAAATGTGGCCTGAAATATGAAGTTCACTGGCAGAGCGGCCAGGATACACAAACAACAAATCATTCTTTTCTAAACGGTCTGTCATTTCGATCCAGGTGCCGCGAAAAACAAAATCACGATTGATAAAAATCTGATCGTAATAAGTCAAAAGTGGTCTCTTCATCTCCTTACCAACGGCTTTTCCTCTGCTGCGTTAGACGGATAAATCCGCAAATAGGTGAGCTTGGTGCGAATCGTGCGCTTGCCTCGGGTCTCGGTGGCAATACCCTCAAATAAATCCTGGTCTGGGTTGGCGAACGTGAACACCCAATCGCTTTCGCGGGGCCGGTAATGCTTGTAGATAAAACCAAAATCATCGGACAACACGTTGAACTCCCCCGTAATGGGGTAATTCACGCTCGGCTTGCCGGTGAGCGATACTTCAATGAACTCGCGCTTGCTGTTGGTGTAATATTTCAAAATGGCCACTTTGCCATAGTTCTCTTTTTTTCGCACCACCTTTTCGCGGTGCGGGTTGGCCAGAAATCCACCCTGCCGGGTGACCGTACACGAAACCAGGTAAATGCCTTCCACCGAATTCAACGGGCGCGCGTCCTTGCCCAAAAAAAGCCTCACCAAGCCTTCAAAATCAATTTCCTCAAAGTTCGATTTGGTCAAGGGCCTGTTCTTGAATTGGGCCTGGGCCGACAGGGCAAAAAAAGCCAGAACTAATACCGACAGCGTTTTCATAACGATAAAGCTACTTTAAAAAACGATATTCTCGTAAAGCCCGTTCTGGCAGACACGGCAGGTAATTCTGCCAGTTAGCGCATCCGGCTTGAACAGCGATTTGCCCAGTAACATGCGAACACATTCCTGAATTCCCTCGGTTATAGACGGATGCGGGTGGACGCACTCCGCCAGTTCGGCAATGCCTTTATCCATGGAGATTAAAAGAGCAACCGCCTGGATGGCGCTGGAGGCATGAAGCCCAATTACCTTCATCCCCAGTATCTTCATGTCAGCATCGTTAGTGACCAACAACTTGATGAACCCTTGCGTATTGCGCTTAGCAACCGCCCGGGGTATGGTACTGTAGTCAAGTGTTACCACTTTGTAGTCAAGGCCTTTTTCGCGCGCTTGTATTTCGTTTAGGCCCACCCCGGCTACCTCCGGGCTCAGGAACATAATCGTGCTGATGTTTTCATACACCAGCCTGCGTTCGGGCTTGCCAAAGATCTTCTCCACCGCATAACGGCCTTCCAACTCACCCACGTTCACCAGCGAGATATCGGCCGTGAGGTCGCCCACGGCATAGATGTTCGGCACATTGGTTTGCGTGTCATTGTCTTCAATACCTCGCTTGGTGATGTTGATCCCCACGGCATCCTCCCACAGGTTTTCGATGTTGGGTACGCGCCCAACCGAGACCAACGCCTTCTCCACATGGAAGACTTCGCGCGAGTGATCGTTATACTCCAGCTCATACTCTACCCGACCGTTTTTTATCTCCATTCGGATCAACCGGGAATTGCGGTGAATCAACACCCCGTTGTTTTCCATGTTTCGCTCAATGATGCGCACCACGTCCTCATCCTCGAACGGCAGAATGCGATCTCCCTTGTCAATCAGGTTTACCTTAGTCTTTGCAAAACCCGAAAATATGGTGGCGTACTCGCAACCGATAACCCCTGCTCCCACAATCACCATGCTCTCGGGGAAATCCAACATATTTTCAATTCCTTCACTAGTCATCACCACCTTCTCGTCAATGGGTAATTCGGGAAGGTAACGGGGGCGGCTACCGGTGGCCAGAATCACATAATCGGTTTCAACAATTTCTTTTTGCGCACCCGCGAGAATTTCAATCCGGTTGGGGGTAAGCAGTTTGGCCTGGCCGTACTTGAGATCCAGCAATTGATCATTGCGACTGCGCTGCAACTGGTGGATGTGCTCCTCAAGCATAGCCTTGCGCTCGTTTACGGCTCTGCGTACCTCGCCCTGCACATCGGCATAGGCAACCTGCGGGGCATGAATGTTATACCGGTTCAGACTTTTACGAAATGAAGCCGTCTCGCGAGACAACTCCCACCAGGTCTTGGACGACAGCGCTCCGTTGGTAATCCCAGCTCCGCCCAGCCGGTTGCGCTCAATCAGGAGTGTTTTCTTCTTAAAGTCCACGGCACGCATGGCCGCGGCATACCCAGCCGGGCCAGCTCCGATAATCACCAGATCGTACTTGTTCATAAGATTAAAGCCTGCGCTGGCAAGATAGCAAATGGAAGTTTGTGACAGACTTAAACCCTTGCCGGCAGGTGGTTACCGGCCACCATGCATCGGATTCCCCCTCCCCCCACCTGCTCGATGGTTGGTATGTTCACCGTCAGCAAATCTGCATGTTTAGTCAGCTCGTTAACCTGACCCGGCACCAGGGATTGCAGGGCCGTCTCCGACATCAGGAAATACCGGTCGCCCTTGCGGCTGGTGATCTCCAATACGTTTCCGGCAAAGGCTGACATCTGCTCAAAACTGATGGACACTAGCCGATGATGGGCACCCAGGGTACTGATTACCTGTTCCTGGTCGTGCTCGGGAATGGCGTCCAGACAAACAACCGCAACACGCTCACCGATCCACATCACCACGTTGGTATGATAAATGGGTTGATGGTGTGCATCCAGTGCGGAAAAAAGGCAAGAGGTAAAATTCAAGTGCCGGCACCACGCCTCAACCAGGTCTGGCGAGGTGCGCGGTGAGCGGCTGGCATAGGCAATCTGATTAACATGGTCGAGTACCAGACTGCCCGTACCTTCTAAAAAAGACCCTTGCTGTTCATACCCTGAGAAATCCACCACGCGCGACACCTGGTAGTTGGCTTCCAGCCAGGCGACCAGGTCTCTCCTCCGTTCCACTCTTCGGTTGGCTGCGAGCATGGGGTACAATACAACCTCGCCCGAGGCGTGAGTGGAAAACCAATTATTGAGGAACAAGGCATCCGGAGTGCCCACGGTATCTTCAAACACGTGCACAGCAACATCATGCTGGTCAAGCTTCTCAATCACGCGGTCGAATTCCGACAGCGCGCGGGCACGAGCATCAGGATCGGCAGTCTTTTGAAACGAATTGCTCGCTACCGTTTGCGCGTTAAAGGCAAATCCGCCCGGGCGGATCATCAACAATTGGTGGGGCGTTTGTCGGTTAAGCATTGGGATCAAAACACGTACCTTTAAAGGCAAAGATTACGAAATGGATTGGATTCTGGACATGGACCGCGAGCTGTTTCTGTTCCTCAACGGTCTTCACACCGAGTGGCTCGATCCGCTTATGATGCTATTCACGCAAACACAGTTCTGGGTGCCGCTCTATCTGTTTCTGATTTACCTGATCTTCAAAAACTTTGGAAACGAAGGGTGGTTTGTACTGGCCGGAGTGGTGGTGACCATTCTGTTGGCTGACCAAATTACCTCATCGCTGATGAAGCCATTCTTTGCTCGGCTAAGACCATCGCACGAGCCTTCGCTGGCGGGGCTGGTTCATCTGGTTGATGGCTATGCTGGTGGCCGGTACGGGTTTGCCTCAAGTCATGCTGCTAATACCTTTGGCACCGCCTGGTTTATTTGGAAGCTGTTCGGAACCCGTTATCGCTGGATAGGGCTGATGTTTGTCTGGTGCACCCTGATGACCTACACGCGGGTATACCTGGGTGTGCACTACCCCGGAGATGTGATCGTGGGCGCGCTGGTGGGTATTGGTTCCGGGGCAATCGGCTGGCAACTCTACCTGGCGCTACGGAAAAAATTCAAGGCTCAAGATCTAACGGTCGACAACTCCGACCCAAAAACCTGAGCCCTGAACGTTCAAATCGAGCGAGGCTATCGCTTCTTGCCAAAAATTCCGCCCAGCATACCGCCAATACTGCCGAGAGGATTTTGCTTGCCACTACCACCGGCTACCTGACCCAAAAGGCTGCCGAGATCAAGGTTGTTGTTTCCGCTCATGTTGCGCATCATGTCCGTGAGGTCAAACGATGAGTCCTTCGGATCATTTGTTTTTTGTACCAACTGATTCATCACGGTGGGGATAAGGCTGGACACCACGCTGCTGGCCGCTTGCGGAGATACGCCAAACTTGGATGCCAGACTCTGTGCCACCGATGAAATAATCTGATTCACCATGGGGTTGTTGGCCAAGGCATTCTTGTTACCACCCTGAAACATCGCCACCACTTGTTGCATGTTGCCTTGTGACACTTGTCCTTTCATGGCATTAAAAATTCCGCCTGCCACTTCCTGAATGGCTGCGTTGTTGAATTGATTGGGAATGGCATCATTTTGAACGATGGCCTTTCCGGCATTTTGTTCAACCAGTTTTACGAGTTGATCGAGCATAGAACTTATTCTTGTTGATTGTAAAATACCTCAGGATCAGGACTGCTGAATGGGATCGCCTCCACGTTTTTGCTGAATGGGATCGCCCGCCTTACGCTGTTGAATCGGATCACCTGCTGCGCGTTGCTGAATCGGATCTCCGGCAAAGCTTTGTTGGATAGGGTCGCCCGCCAGGCTCTGCTGAATCGGGTCGCCTGCAAAGCTTTGTTGAATCGGGTCACCGGCCAGGCTGGCCAAAACATCATTCATCTCGAAGGAATGGTCAGCCGGGTCGTTGGTTTTTTGAATCAACTGCCGCATGACGGTGGGAATCAGACCGGATACTGCGTTGGTGGCTGCATTTGCTGATACACCAAACTTCACCGAGAACGCATTGGTCACGGAAGAGATCATCTCATTGATCACCGCGTTTTCGTTCGATGGATTTGAGCCTGAGCGTTGAAAGATCTCCACTACGCGTGCCGAATTGCCATTGTTGACCTGGCCTTTCATGGTGTTGATAATTCCGTTGGCAACCTCTTCGATAGCCGCCTGATTGAACTGATTGGGAATGGCTTCATTTTGAACGATGGCCTTTCCGGCATTCGCCTCGACAAGCCGTGTAAGTTGATCTTTCATAGACAAAGGGTTTAGTAGTAGTCAAATGTACACAAAATAACCACCCCGGTCGTTCTATCGGTTCAATAGCGTTTTTACGTATTTGCCGATGATATCGAACTCCAGGTTAACTGCGTGCCCAGGCGCCAATTGACAAAAATTGGTATGCTCAAACGTGTAGGGAATAATCGCTACCTCAAACTTCCCGGGTGAGGAATGAAAACAGGTTAAACTAACGCCATTCACACAAATGGATCCCTTTTCTACGGTAAGATTGCCCAGCGTGGGATCAAATTCAAAACGAAATACCCAACTGCCCTGATGATCCTCACGGCCGGTGCATCGGCCCACCTGGTCCACATGCCCCTGCACGATGTGCCCGTCAAATCGCCCGCTCGCGGCCATGCTTCGCTCCAGGTTTACCCGGCTGCCAACCGTCCAACTGCCCAGCGTGGATTTTTTGAGCGTCTCGTCTACTGCTGTAACCCAATGCCGTCCGTGTGCTACGCGCGTCACGGTCAGGCAAACACCATCGTGAGCCAGGCTCTGATCTACACGCAGTTCATGACTCACCGGACTCTCAATCTCAAAATGTCTGTTTGTGCCTTCGGGGGTGATGCTTTGAATCACTCCCATCGCTTCAATAATGCCGGTGAACATGTTGCTATACTGCTTTACTTTTTTGATTTCTCATCCAGTTTCTGAATGGCCTCGCGCTGCTCGGGTTTCACCGTTGGGTAAACAATACCGAGCTGGTCTAAATAAGTTTTGTATTTGGCGGGATTGTAATAAAAGGGTTTCAGCTTAGGTGTAAACTCATCGCTGATCTTCTTGTTCAAATAGATGGCGGGGTTATCCTTTTCGCCAATCAGCGGAATGTATTTCTGATCCTTCGTTTGCTCTTCGCGGTAGTACGTCCACGCATTGGCAATGATCTCCGGCTTCAGCATCATATCCAGCAAGGTCATGACTTCCGCTTTGGCGCCATATACAATTCCTTTATGGGCAATCGGAGTTGCCATTGAGATGGCATTGCTCCAGTGGTGGCCCGGCAATCCGGGAATGTTGGACGGATAGCGCAACACTACCGTGGGCAGCGACCAACTGATGTCGGCAATATCGTCAGAGCCCCCGCCCATCGACATCAATTGACGGCCCATCACATTCACCGAGCCGGTGGGAGCCGGTAAGCCAATGGTATCGAGTTTGGAGGCTAGTCCTTCAATCTTGGATGCCTTCATTTCAATTTGTGTAGCCTTGGCCAGCAGTTGATCATCGGCACTCCAGGTGGGCAAGCCTACCTTCTGGATGTTGGCATACATGGCTTCCGCAATGGGCTTGTTGAAATGTCCTGGCCAGGCCGAACCCAAGATTTCGTACGTAAACTTCGTGTCCGTCATCAGGGCAGCACCCTCTGCAATCTTCAATCCGGTATCAAACAACTTTTTGATATCCGGGTAGGTGCGCTCGCGGAAGTAATACCACACCGCGGCCTTCGATGGCACCACGTTGGGTTGATCGCCCCCATCGGGAATAACGTAGTGTGAGCGTTGCGTGAGTTCCAAATGCTCGCGTCTGAAGTTCCAGCCGATGTTCATCAACTCCACGGCATCCAGCGCACTGCGGCCACGCCACGGAGCGCCCGCAGCATGCGCAGCGGAACCTTCGAAATTGAAACGCACCGATACCAATCCATTATAACCGGCATCGCCATAGCCAACGCCAAGGTTATTTGCCACGTGGGTGAAGATACACGCATCCACATCTTTAAAGTAACCGGCCCGAATGTAGAACGCCTTTGTGCCCACCAATTCCTCAGCAATACCGGGCCACAGCATGAGCGTACCCGAGATTTTCTCACGCTCCATAATTTTTTTAAGTGCAAGGGCAGAGATGATGTTCAGTGCCTGCCCGGAATTGTGGCCTTCACCATGCCCGGGTGCCCCTTCCACGATCGGGTCGTGATACGCCACGCCCGGCTTCTGCGAGGCCTTCGGAATACAATCCACATCGGAGCCCAATGCAATCACCGGCTTGCCCGAACCATAACTCCAGCGGGCAATCCATGCCGTAGGCACGCCCGCTACACCCCTTTCGACTTTAAAGCCTTGTTTCTCCAATAGGTTCGTGAGGTAATTGAACGTCTCCCACTCCTGAAATCCGAGTTCGGAAAAGCTAAAGAGCATGTCGTTGATTTGCTGACCGAGCACGGCATTTTTCTCCACCTCCGCGGCTGCTTCGGTTTTGAGTTTTTCCAATCGGTTGATTTCGGGCTGGGCAGCCGCTACCGAACCAATCAGAAGGAGTAAACAAGCCAGGAGATTCTTCATAAGGAGGACATTTTGGGTTTGGTGGATGGAAAGATAGGGATTGAAATGGCCGTTTCAAGTGAAATTTCCATGATTCTAAAAAATCCAGTGAAATTTTGGTTTATATTATAAACTACTTTATATTTGTGTCGTTAATACGGATATGAATACCGAAAACGACAAGCTGAGCCCACAGCAGAGCCTGGAGTTGATCCAATCCATGATCAATCAGGCCAAGGGCAATGTGCGCGACAACTCCTTTTACTACCTCTTTTGGGGCTGGGTGTTGGTGGCTACTCATTTAGGTAACTATGCGCTTCATATCATTGCATTTGATTACCCGCACATCGTGTGGTTATCGGTCATTCCGGCTTGGATCGTGTCGTTTGTGTACGGCCGCCAGCAAGCCCAAAAGAAACATGGCACCACCACGCATTTGGAGCGTGTTAATATATCGCTGTGGATTTGTTTCGGTGTGTTGGCCATGGCTATCCCCTTCTTTGGTGGATTTATCAACTATCAGATCAACCCTGTCATTCTCATCACCGGCAGCATGGCCACTTTTGTTTCGGGCATTATTTTGAGATTCTGGCCTTTGCGCGCGGGTGGGGTATTGATTTTTGTTATTGGCCTTGCCAGTTTCTTTTTTCAGAGCCAATACCAGTCGTTGTTGGCAGCCACGGCTATCGTGGCAGGTTACCTGGTGCCCGGCTATATACTTAAAAGTCAGAAGTAGGCTATGCTCAAAGACCTCGATCCGCTGCTTCATTCACAACTGCGCCTGGGCGTGATGTCGCTCCTGCTGGGGGTTGATTCTGCGGAGTTTACCTGGTTGAAAGAAAAGACAAATTCAACAGCTGGTAACCTGAGCGTACAACTTGATAAGCTGTCGGAAGCCGGTTACATCGAGGTCGTAAAATCATTTAGCGGAAAAAAGCCCCTGACCACGTGTAAGATTACTAAGAAAGGAATCAAGGCATTTGAAGACTATGTGAATAACCTGAAAGGCTATATCAACAACTAACACGAATATGCTTATGAAAAAAACAATCTTAATCCAATTGGTCGTCTTGAGCGGCTTGCTCACAACCGTACGGGCTAATTGCCAGCGTCCGGATTTTTCCGAGACGTGTAAAAAAGAAATGCAAAAACTTGCGTGCCTTGTTGGTGATTGGAAGGGTGAAGCCAGAGTGATGACACCGGCAGGCACCATTACCGTACAGCAAACGGAACATATCGAATGGAAAATGAACAACATGCTGCTCTCCATCGAAGGCATCGGCCGCGAAGCCGGAAAAGACACCGACTCGTTTCACGCCTTCGCGCTCGTGAACTATGATGCCACGCTGCAGCAATTCAAATTCAAGTCGTATGTAAAAGAAGGTTTCAGTACCGATGCATACTTCAAGATTTTAGAACCTTTCAAATTTGAATGGGGATTTGACATTGCCACCGGAGGCAAAACCCGCTACATCATCACCATCGACCCCACAAAAAAGACGTGGCACGAATCAGGCGATTACTCCCGCGATGGCATTACCTGGATGAAATTTATTGACATGACGCTGACTAAACTCTAAAAAAATTTATCCACTTAGTTTACATTATAAACCAGTTTACAATAACTCAAAATCAAAAACCAATATGAAAACGCTCGTAATCTTCTTCTCGCTTGTGCTGACCCTAACCGTTCGCGCCCAAGAACCAAACGAAATCATGTATCAGGCCTACTTACAGCTATCAAAATCACTGTGGGTGAAAGCCCTGGATATTCAGAAGGCCGAAGCCGCGCAATCGCCCAACGATTTTCAAGCCCAACTAAAACTGGCGTACGCCTATTCTTCGTTGCTCAACGGCAGCATGGCTTTGAATGATGAGGAGTTTTTTGACGAGTACCTAAGCGATGCGAAAAAGCATGTAAAAAAACTTGTGGAAAAAAATCCCCAATCGGGTGAGGCGGCCGCCATTCTCAGCAGTATCTACGGTAACGAGATGGGATACAGCCCGATGAAAGGTATGACCCTGGGAAGCAAGAGCAACAGCTTGGCCGAAAAAGGTATTACGCTCGAACCCCATTCTCCTCTGGTTTGGCGTGTCTATGCCAACAGTAAATACTATACACCTAAAGCATTCGGTGGCGATATCAACGAGGCAATTCAAGCTTATGAAAAATGTATCGCAGCTTTCGAAGCTAAGCCAGAGCAAGTCAAGAATAATTGGATGTACATTGATACGATGGCCTTCCTCGGCCAGGTATACAAAGAAACCGGGCGTACGGCAGATGCTATTCGCCTGTACGAAAAAGCGTTAACGGTGGAACCCAACTTTTTGTGGGTAAAGAAAACGTTGCTGCCGGCAGCTCAGAGGAACATGGCCAGCAAATAAGTTTTCCGTGTCACGGAAAGATCAGCTTCTGGACAAACTCGCCCCCTTCTCCTTGAATGAGGAGCGGGTGGCGAGATTGCCACTGGGGTTGTTCGTTGAAAACACGGTCGAGACGTTCCAAAGCTTAGCAGGGACTTCCGCTTCAAATCAAAACTACCACACGGGCTAACTCCGTGGCAGGCTCTCTACGTCAATCCGTTACGAACACGAAATACAAAAGAGGTTCAGTATGAAAGCAGCAATTGTATTGATCGTCATCTTTTTAAGGACTTTGATGGGCGTGGCGCAGCCGTGCACTTACGTGCGCGGCACAATTACCGATGCCGAAACGCGCGACCGGCTACCCGGTGCCAATATCCGTTTGCAGGCCGACTGGCGCACCGGAACCAGCACTGACTCCCTTGGCCACTTTATCATCAAAGCACAGGCTGGCGACACGCTGGTGGCCAGTTTTATAGGCTATAAAGAGAGCGCATTTATCATTCGCGAGTGCGAAATCGTCATCTTACTAGAACCCTACGCCCAATTGACTGGCGAAGTTGTCGTACAAGCCGAGCGCTTAATTGCCGAGGAGTTCCGCACCATGAAAGCCGATAAACTTGAGATCTATACGAATCCCACCGCAAAAGCAGACCCGCTACTGGCAGTCAACGCCATGCCGGCAGCCACAACACTGGATGAGTCGGCCAACATCAGTCTGCGCGGAAGCACGGCACAGGAAACGGGCATCTTTCTTAACAACGTACCTATTTATGACGGCATTCGTTACGGACAACTCAACGGCATCGGTACATTTAGCATATTCAATACAGCTATCATTAACAATGTACAGGTGTTTCCCGGTAATCCACCGCTGGAATATGGCAACACCTCGTCCGGATTAATCGCGCTTCAAACGGATGCCATAATCCCAAAGAAAACCGAGACACAACTTTCCCTTAACATGGCAAGTGTGGGGTTCAGCACACAAATACCCGTAAAGCAGAAAAGCTCCGTTAGTGTGCTTGGCAATTACCAGTTCTCCGGGCTATTGCGTGGGCTCAACCCACGTTCGCTGGAGCGGATCAAGAACTTTGGCTCACAGGATCTAGGCTTACACTACTTTTATCGCTTCTCCCCCACCACTTCACTTAAGTTTTTCAATTACTCCCTACGTGAGCAGTTTACCTTTGACTTCCGACAGCCTTCCTTCCATGGTGACTTCAATGCACAGGGTAAGCGCAACTTCAGTACGCTTTCGCTGCAAAAGCGGGTGGGCAAAGGAGAATTCAGCATCAACCAGGGTGCTAGTTTTTCGGAATCCCGGTTTAGTTACAGTGTGTCGGACATCAAACTCCGCAACACAAACTTGTTTACGTCCTTCAACTATTTGTACACCGGCCACCGGTTTGACTTTAAATCGGGCATCTCACATGACAACCGACTGCAAAAATTCAATGGAACTCTTCCAGAGATTGATTTCGCCATCGCACCTATCCATCCTTTCGTTAACGTCAGCAGCACCACCCGCATTGCCATCACCGAAGTATTTGGATACGGTAAATACCGGTTTAGTGAAAAGATCATGATTGGCGCGGGTATGCGACAGAACATACCAGCCCGAATGCAACCTTTGTATAACAGCCTGCAGGCCAACGTTAAATGGCAAATGACGGAGAAATTCTCCTTGCTTTTGGGTGCTGGCAAATACCACCGCACTGATTTTTCGAGAGGAGCAGGAAACGCAACGCTCTTTTTCGAAACGGATCAACTCTCCCTGGATGCCACTTATAAAACGTTACGATGGGAAGTCATCGGTTCTGTCTTTGGGAAACATAGCCGCCAAGACCATCGGCTTATCGAAACCGTGGGAGCCGAAGCATTTATCAAATATCAATCACGCAAATGGCTTGCCCAGGTTTCGGTTAGCTCGCTTCAATCGACCATCCAGCAAAATGAAATCAGCTTTGCTTCGCCTTTTGATCTTTCCTACTTCGGGCGAGCTAATCTGCAATACAAGTTTGGTGGTAACTGGGTAGTTTCTGCGTTCTCGCTCTTCCGCCAAGGTTCCTTCTTTCGCCCGGTGGCGGGGGCCCAATTTAACCCGCAGTGGATGGTTTACGAACCCCGGTTCGTGCCCGTCACCGGGCAGCAGCGATTGCCTGCCTACTTTAACATGAGCATGAACGTGAGCAAACTTGTTTCGCTGTCGGATACGTTGATGATGGTATTATTCGCCAGTACCGATAATTTGACCAATAACCCAAACGTGCGCGACTACAACTATAATTTTGATTACACCACGCGCACCGAAGAGCGGTTTGCCCAGCGAACGGTATTCCTCGGGTGTGTACTCAATTTTTAAGAGCGGATCGCCATTATTATTTCAACCCATGCACAAATAATCCGTGAGGGCTTTTTTGTAGTTTCGCGCGGTAATTTAGAGCATGACGTTGTACGAAAAGTATCCCCTGACGATCACCAACTCCCTCTCGGGAAAAAAGGAGCGGTTTGAACCACTAACCCCCGGCTTTGTGGGCATGTACGTGTGCGGACCCACCGTGTATAACTTCGTGCACCTGGGTAACGCACGCACCTTCCTGACATTCGACACGGTATCGCGTTACCTTCGTTTTTTGGGTTACCGTGTTCGGTACGTCCGAAACATCACCGATGTGGGTCATCTGGAAAGTGATGCAGACGAGGGCGAGGACAAAATCGCGAAGAAAGCCCGACTCGAACAGCTTGAGCCGATGGAAATCGTGAAGCGCTACACGGAGGACTTCCACAACGTGATGCGCGTGTTTAACATTTTGCCGCCCAGCATCGAGCCCACGGCAACCGGCCATATCGTGGAGCAGATTCGGATTACTCAAGACCTGATCAACAAGGGCCTGGCGTACGAAGTCAATGGCTCAGTCTATTTCGATGTTAAAAAGTACAATGCCACGCACAACAATTCGTATGGCATTCTTTCCGGTCGCAATATTGAAGAGTTGATGGAGAGCGGCCGTGACCTCGATAGCCAGGAAGAAAAACGCGACAGGCGCGATTTTGCGCTATGGAAAAAGGCATCACCTCAGCACATCATGCGTTGGCCATCGCCCTGGGGCGAAGGCTTTCCGGGGTGGCACATCGAGTGCACGGTGATGAGCACAAAATACCTGGGTGAAACGTTCGACATCCACGGTGGCGGCATGGACCTGAAATTTCCGCATCACGAATGCGAAATCGCCCAGGCCACGGGAGCCAACGGCAAACCCCCGGTTCGCTACTGGATTCATTCCAACATGCTCACGGTGAACGGCCAGAAGATGAGTAAGTCGCTGGGCAATTCTTTTCTTCCCTCCGAGCTGTTTACCGGCAGTCATAAACTGCTGGACAAGGGTTACAGCCCGATGACCGTGCGCTTTTTTATGCTGCAGTCGCACTTCAGCAGCACGTTGGATTTTTCGAATGAAGCGCTACAGGCAGCCGAGAAGGGATACAAAAAGCTCAGCGCCTCGCTGCGAACTGTAAAGACAATTCAAAATGAGAAGACAAAAAGCCAACTGATTAACGAGTTTTTTAATCCGGCAGGAACAGGCGTTGCAGACAAATCACTACTCGACCTGGTAGACGAATGCTACGCCAACATGAGCGATGACTTCAATACCGCCAAGACGCTGGCCGTTTTGTTCGAAATGTCGTCCCGAATCAATGATATGAAGTCCGGAAACCTTCCGCTGAAGTCGGTGAGTGCCGGGGCATTTGAAACATTCAAATCGGGCTACATCGACTTCATGGAAAAAGTGCTGGGTCTGGAGGAGGAATCGGTTCAGGATAACAACTTGCTGGATGGAACCATACAGGTGTTGATTTCGCTTCGCAAAAAAGCGCGGGCCGACAAGAATTTTGCGTTGTCCGACAAAATCCGGGACGACCTGAAGGCCATTGGCGTTCAGTTGAAGGATGGAAAAGACGGAGAAATGACGTACTCGGTTGAGTGATACGGGATACAGTAGCTAGGATGCATGATTCTGGAAGTAAATAACCGCTATCGAGTATCCAGTATCCCGAATCATAAAGCCATTGCCGTAGCATGCTGAAAAGAATCTTCATAATCCCCATCCGTCTGTACCAGGTCACATTATCGCCTCTGCTGGGTGCGCACTGCCGGCATACGCCTTCATGTTCCCAGTATACGATTGAGGCCATTCAGGAATGGGGCGTATGGAAAGGGATTGTTTTGGGCGCGAAACGGATTTCGCGGTGCCACCCGTGGGGTACCAGCGGTTATGATCCGGTGCCGAAAAAACATCATCATGAGTGACTACCTAAGGCTTAATCGTCAGAAGATTTTGCACGGATTGCTTATCTCCTTCGGCCTTTTTGTTATTGTTCAGTCGCTTATATACGTTGCCTTGATGACCTTGCTCCCTCAGTTTGAAAAAGGTGACCCTTTTGATGTTATTCTCCTTATGGTTGCTAGCTCAGCGGGCATCTCTGCTTTTGTCATGATTTTGGCATTGACCACAGGCTTTGCTGAGCATCAACGTAAGCTCAACGTGTTCGCCAAAGGGTCGTTTGCCGCGCTGTTGAAATGGGGTTTTGTCCGGGTGGAGCTACTCACAAAAAACAAACTCTGGCTGAATGAAGTGGCGTGGATAAAAGAGTTAAAGGGCTTCCTGATCGTACTAAATTCAAATCGAAAGGATTATGTTGAAGTCACGATTCTTGTGCGGCATCCGTCTCAGTTGGCCGATACCTCAAAAAGCATTCTTAGGAACTCAGAATTATTGGTAATGGATCAAGGTTTGCAATTAAACTTTATCGTACATGACTACCTAACCCCAGACTCCAGCAAAATGCAGGAGTACATTTCACGGATTACGGACCGATTGATCGAGCTCGGGGTCCAGCCCGAACAATCAACCAGGCCCTATGAGCAACATCTCATCAAATCAAAACTTAAAAGAATCCAAGTGGGGTAGCGTCAGGCAGCAACACTACCAAGTGATCGCGAGTAGGAAAGATCAATCGAATACGGGCGATTCAGTTTGATATACCCCGTCCTGGGGTCAAGCGGATAGGCCGAAATCACCCACTGGCCATCGCGCTGCCAGAGGTTACTGCTGATCTTAAGTTTGCCACAGTCAACGGTTTGCCAGTCATCCCCCGAAAACACATGCACCCCAGAGCCGATCAGGCGCGTGCCATTGAAAAAATTCACGATACCGCGGTCCAAATCCAAAACAACACGAAGTCTCATACCCAGTTAAAAAAGTAGTTGGTTTTATAACGTCAAAAACAACGGCAAGTTCGGCAATTGCATGCGAGTTACCGTTTGTTTAACTCCAACAACATTCTGCCATTCATGCCTTTGACAGAATTATTGGCGCCCTGCCACCGTTTGTGCTTTCTTTTTTTGGCTGCATACCCTACTTTTAAAAAAATCTTATCTGTTTTTCATGGCTGATTTTCAAATCAAGAAGTCATCAAAAGTCTATGACGTAATTGTCGTAGGCTCAGGGGCTGGTGGTGGTATGACCGCCTACATGATGGCGCAGGCCGGTGTAAAGACGTTGTTGCTGGAAGCGGGACCTATGTACGATCCGGCCAAGAACGTGACCCAAATGAAATGGCCGTGGGAATCCCCCAGAAGGGGCGCCAGCACCACGTTCCGTCCGTTCGGAGATTTCGATGCTGCCTATGGTGGCTGGGAGATCGAGGGCGAACCCTACACCCAAAAAGACGGCACGCGTTTCGACTGGTTTCGTTCGCGCATGTTGGGCGGACGAACCAACCACTGGGGCCGAATTTCGTTGCGCTTCGGACCAAAAGATTTCAAACGGAAGAGTATTGATGGTTTGGGTGATGACTGGCCGATCGGCTACGAAGATGTGGCCCCCTACTATGACAAAGTCGATCAGCTGATTGGCGTTTTCGGATCAAAGGAAAATCTACCCAATGATCCCGACAGTATCTTTCTTCCACCTCCCAAGCCGCGTTTACATGAGTTGATGATTAAAGAGGCCGCCACGACCATCGGAATTCCGGTAATCCCCTCGCGCCTGTCTATTCTCACCAAGCCGATAAACAAAGACCGGGGGGCCTGCTTCTATTGTTCACAATGTAACCGGGGTTGCACCGTGTATGGCGACTTTTCATCGTCATCCGTATTGGTAAAGCCAGCCCTGAATTCAGGCCACGTGGATGTAATTGCGAACGCCATGGTGCGCGAAGTGGTCACGGACGATACCGGCAAGCCAGTGGGGATCTCCTATGTGGACAAGACTAACCTGCAAGAGTATCAGGTTAACGGACGCGTGATTGTACTGGCGGCCAGTGCCTGTGAATCCGCGCGACTCCTGTTAAATTCAAGATCAGTCAGTCACCCCAACGGGTTAGCTAACTCCAGCAACGTAGTGGGCAAATACCTGCACGACTCTACTGGAGCATCCATGGGTGGAATCTTACCCAAACTAATCGGCCGCAAGCGTTACAACGAGGATGGCGTAGGCGGAATGCACGTGTATACCCCCTGGTGGCTGGACAACAAAAAGCTTGACTTCCCCCGTGGGTACCATATTGAGTACTGGGGTGGCATAGGCATGCCCGGCTATGGGTTTGGTTTCGGAATGCAAAATCTAAACGGCAAGTATCCCGGGCGCGATGGGCAGATGAAACCAGCCGGTGGGTATGGTGCCTCGCTCAAGGATGACTATCGGTATTTCTACGGTGCTACGTTTGGAATGGCTGGGCGCGGAGAAGCGGTAGCACGGGAAGACAATTACTGCGAGATTGATCCGAACACGGTTGACAAGTATGGTATACCCGTGCTTCGCTTCCACTACAAGTGGAGCGAGTTTGAGGTGAAGCAGGCCCGCCACATGAAAGCCACGTTCGAAGAAATCATTCAAAAAATGGGTGGCGTTATTACCTGGGGTAAGTCCGGGCCGGAAGACAACTACGGATTGGAAACACCTGGCCGAATCATTCATGAAGTCGGTACCACGCGCATGGGCAACGATCCGAAAAAATCCGTGCTCAACCGGTACAACCAGGCGCACGACTGCCGGAATTTGTTCGTGGTCGATGGCGGTCCATTCGTTTCGCAGGCAGACAAAAATCCAACCTGGACCATATTGGCGCTAGCTATGCGCGCCAGTGAGTACATTATAGAAGAAATGAAGAAGCAGAATATTTAGAGGCAAGGAGTAAGAAGTAAGAATAAAGAAGTAAGCACAAAGAAGCATGGATCGAAGAAAATACCTGAAAACACTGGCTGTTGGAACCATTTCCACAGGTGTGTTGCTCGAATCTTGTAAAACAGAAACCACTCCGCCCCCGCCACCCCCACCGGATCCGGTCAAAGAGCAGGGCGGACACGACCGCCAGCCCAACGAAGTGGAACACTTCAAAAAGATAACCGGAGAAAAATTCTTCGATGATCATGAAATGGCTACGCTTACCGTTTTGGTGGATATCATTATTCCGCGGGACGAAAAATCCGGCAGCGCCACCGATGCGGGTGTGCCGGCTTTCCTGGAGTTTATTGTAAAAGACATGCCACGCCACCAACTGCCGATGCGTGGCGGGCTGAAGTGGCTTGATTTACAATGCATGAAAAAGTTCAGTAATCCCTTTGTAAACTGCACGGAAGCACAACAGATTGAGATGGTGGATGCTATCGCCTTTCCAGAACGCGCCAAGCCCGAGGTGCGGCAAGGGGTGGCATTCTTTAATACCCTGCGCGACCTCACCGCCACCGGGTTTTACACCAGCGAAATCGGAATCAAAGACTTGGGGTACGAGGGTAATCGAGCCAACCAGTGGGATGGCGTGCCCCAAGATGTGCTCGACCAATATGGCTTGAAATATGACGAACGCACGCTGGCTGAAAGCGTGAAGTTTGATAGTTAATCCGTAACCCACTTGCGCAACAACATCTCGATATGACTAACCGCAGAGAATTTCTCAAGACGCTCGGCCTGGCCAGTGCCGCTTTCACCATATTACCTCGCCACGTATTGGGCGGCCCCGGTTTCGTGGCACCCAGTGATACGCTCTACATCGCAGGTATTGGCGTGGGTGGTAAGGGCACCAGCGACCTCACCGGTTTTGCGGGCAGCCCGGATGGAAAAACCAAAGGCAGCCCGAATGCCAAAATCGCTTTCCTGTGTGATGTGGACGACAACATGGCCAAAGATTCTGTTCGCAACTTCCCGAGCGCTAGGTATTACAAAGATTTCCGCGTGATGCTTGAAAAAGAGAGCAAAGGAATTGATGCCGTGTCGGTCTCCACCCCTGACCACACCCATGCGGTGGCAGCTATGGCGGCCATGCAATTGGGTAAACACGTGTACGTACAAAAGCCACTCACCTACTCGATCTATGAGGCCCGCATAATGGCCGAGGCCGCAAACCAATACCGGGTCGTTACGCAAATGGGTAACCAACATGCCTCCGACCCGCACGTGCGCGTGATTCGTGAGTGGATTAATGCCGGTTTGATTGGCGATGTGTTCAAAGTCACCGCCTGGACCAACCGGCCGGTGTGGCCCCAAGGCATCGCCACGCCATCCGGCAAACACAAAGTGCCCAAGCAACTTGATTGGGACTTGTGGCTCGGACCGGCCGCCAATGTCAAGTACAATCCGGCTTATCATCCGTTCAACTGGCGAGGCTGGTGGAATTTCGGTACCGGTGCGCTGGGCGATATGGCGTGCCATATCCTTGATCCGGTTTTCAAATCACTGCCGATTGACTTTCCTACCGAAGTCGAATGCTCGACTACCACGGAGTGGGCTGGCTTTTTCAAAGAGGCCGACTATCCGGAAAGTTGCCCGGCTTCTTCAATCATCCACCTCAAGTTTCCACGGAAAGATGGAAAGGGCGATCTTAAACTAACCTGGATGGACGGAGGCCTGCTTCCCGAACGGCCGGAGGAATTGCTGCCCGAAGAAAAAATGGGCGACTGGGGTAATGGCTACATCTTTGAAGGAACGAAAGGTAAGCTGATGGGCAACTACAATATTCCCCCCGTACTGTTGCCCACCTCGCGCATGAAAGAGGTCAGTTTACCGCCTGAAACAATTGCTCGTGTGCCTGAAGGTCATTATGTACAATGGGTTAATGCGTGTCTTAAAGGCTACGGAAATGCCGAGGTAAGCTCACCCTTCGATTTTGCGGGGCCATTTACCGAAGCTGTACTCATGGGTAACCTGGCCATTCGCAGCTACCAAATGCGTAAACCGAATGCGGATGGCCGCGGATACACCTATCCCGGAAGGAAGAAATTGTTATGGGATGCTAAAAACATGAAGATCACCAACTTTGACGAAGCTAATCAGTTTGTCAAGCGCGAGTACCGAAGCGGTTGGAAACTCTGACAACTAGAGTGCCTTATGAAATCCGCCCGCGAGTTCTTTCATAAAATCAGCTACCTCCAATATCCGCTCATGTTAGTTGGATTGTATTGGATGGCGCGTCCGCTAATCAATAACCTGAATAACCTGTGGGCCGACTATAACATGGCGCTCATTTTCTACGGGCTCGCCATCAGCCTGTCCACGCTTCAAGACACGACCAAAAGTCAAAACAAACTGTCGTTGAAAATCTGGCAGAGCCCACGTTATGCCAGGATATTCCTGACCTACATTGCCTTGTTGGCGCTCGTCATGTTAGGGCTCGGAATCTTTGGCGCAATGGCAACGCAATATTCCGCATTAAACGAGATTTCGTTCGGCATTATCTCCCTTGGTATTGGTTTTGTTGGTGTGCTCAAAAGCGGTATTGAGATGGCCGAGCATCATCAAAAGACGAGCGAATAGGCTGCTTAACTTAACCCTTTGCCAAACTTGTCAGTATCAGCGCCAACCGCCTCCCAGAGCCTTATAAAGATCAACATAGGCATGTAAGAACTCTTTGTTTGCCTCCGCGTATTGGATCTCGGCCTCCAATACATTTCTGCGTACCATCAACACCTCCAGGTAATTGGCATAGCCGGTCAGAAACAAGTCATTGGCAATAACCGTAGCTGTCTTCAATTCCGCCACTTCCTGCTGCTTGAAGTCACCCACCCGCTGGTACCCCATCATCCGGTTGTAGAACGAACTTACCTCGCTTGCGCCCTGCAACACCGTTTGCTGGTAATTATAAAATGCCTGCTTCTTTTCTGCCGCCTGCATCCAGTATTCATTGCGGATGGCATTTCGGTTGAACAAGGGTGCGGTAAGTGAACCGGTTGCGGTGTAAGCCAAAGATGCCGGATTAAAGAAAAAGGACGGATTAAATCCATTTAACGCAACGAACCCCGAAAGATTCAATCCGGGATAAAATGAGGCCCGAGCCGCCTTCAGCTGAGCTTCATTCGCTCGCAATTGTTGCTCGGCCTGCCGTATGTCGGGCCGGTTTTGAATGAGTTGGGCCGGCAGGCTTGTGGTTACCACCTCTAACTGGCTGGCAATGACTAACGTATCGGCACGGGGTATGCGTTGAGGAAAACGGCCGAGCAGAAAATTCAACTGGTTTTCGGTGGCCGTGGCCATTTGCACCAGCTCCGCTTCAATGGCTTTGGTTTGCAGAAGTTGAACTTGAAATTGTTTCACGGCTAACTCGTTTATCTGGCCGCTTTGTTTTTGAATGCCTACGATGTCAAGCGCTTGCTGTTGAAGTTCCTGGTTTTGGCGAACAATCTTGATCTCGTTATCAAGTGCAAGCAACTCGTAGTACAACCGGGCCACACCCGCCACCACATTGGTTTGCACGTGCTGGCGGCCAAACTGCGAGGACAAATAACGGGCTTGTGCTGCGCGCTTCCGGTTGCGCAGCTTCCCGGCAAAGCCGGCCTCCCAGCTCGTTTCCAGCCCGAGGAAGAGATCAGGCACCGGCCCCGGAATCCGTTGCTCTTCGGTAATGTTATTAGATAAATTGGTGTCAAAGTTACCCACACCATCCACGGTATAATCGCCAAAGCGCGTGGTGCCCACCCCGGCTCTGGCGTTAACGGTCGGGAAAAACAACTGGCGGCTATACCTGAAACCCGCCTGCGCCTGATAGATCCGCTGCACCGCAACCTTGAGGTCGAGGTTGGTACGGATAGCCGTGTCAATAAGTGCCACCAGGTATTGATCCTTGAAAAAATCCCGCCAGGCCGGAAGGTCCTGATCCGTTTGAACTGAATCAGGTATGTAGGCGAACGACTTGCTGGTGCGAAGCTGGTCGGTACCGCTCAAATCCTGTGGCAACCGACAGGACGACAAAAGAGTTAACCCGATTATGCACGCAAAAGCAGGCCGGAACAAAATACTCGTGGATTTCATATTACTCCAGTTCTGACAGTGGCTTCTCTTCCCGGTTCGTTTCAATGATATTGCCGGAAGCAATTTTCTCCTTAATGGTGGCAAACAAAAAGTACAGGCCGGGTATCACGATGATTCCAAAAACAGTACCGACCAGCATACCCCCGGCCGCGGACGTCCCAATCGATCGGTTGCCAAGCTGACCAGGGCCCGATGCAATGACGAGCGGAATCAACCCTGCGATGAAAGCAAATGAAGTCATGATAATCGGGCGAAAGCGCGCGGCCGCGCCTTCGATTGTGGCATCCAGTATGCTTGCCCCTTGCTTATACTTCAGTATCGCAAACTCCACAATCAGGATCGCATTCTTACCCAACAGCCCCACCAGCATGATAAGCGAAACCTGTGCATAGATGTTGTTTTCCAAACCGAGTACCTTGAGGAAGAAAAACGCCCCGAATATTCCGGTGGGCAACGATAGAATGACCGGCATGGGCAGCAGAAAACTCTCATATTGCGCGGCCAACAACAGATACACAAACACCAGACAGATTATAAAAATGAAAACCGCCTGGTTGCCCGACAATATTTCTTCGCGGGTAATGCCTGACCACTCGTACGTAAATCCGCGCGGCAGCTTTTTGGCAATCTCCTCTACTGCGCGAATGGCCTCCCCACTGCTGTACCCGGCAGCAGCAGAACCGTTGATCATGATCGCATTAAACATGTTGTACCGGGTAATCTGCTCCGCACCAAACACGCGCTCCATGCGTATGAACATACCGTACTGCACCATTTCACCCCGGTTGTTTTTTACGTAGAGCTTTAAAATATCTTCGGGCTTCTCTCGATACTCAGGCCCTGCCTGCACCATTACCTTGTACATCTGTCCAAAGCGAACAAAATTGCTGGCATAGTAGCTGCCCACCAGCGTTTGCAGGGCATCCATAGCCGTGGCCACACTCACATCCTTCTTGGCTGCCATTTGGTAATCCACGTGAATCAGGTACTGTGGAAAGCTGGGGTCAAAACTGGTAAATGCATTGTCGATCTCAGGTCGCTTCTTCATTTCTTCGATAACCTTGGTAGCCACGTCATCCAGTTGGTTGAGATTTCCACTACCGGTTTTATCAATTAATCGAAACTCGAAACCACTCGTGTTACCGAAGCCAGGCACGGTTGATGGGGGGAAGAATTCAATGACGGCATCATCAATTACGCGAGTCTGCTTCTCCAGCACCTCAATCAGCTCATTAACGGACTCCTCGCGCTCATCCCACGGTTTGAGGTTGATCATGGCCATACCAAATGATGCTCCGGCCGACTCGGTGATCAGGCTGTAGCCGCCAAGCGTAGAAATATTTTCCACTGCCGGCAGTTGCCTGGCAATGGTGTTGATTTGATCCAGCACCTTTCCGGTACGCTCAACCGTTGAACCGGGTGGTGTGGTTACGTTAACGTAAATGACACCCTGATCTTCGGTTGGGATAAAACCTGTTGGCAACACCTGACTAATGCCCCAAACCGCTGCAGCAAAAACCAGCGTGAAGCCAATCGTCAAACGCTTGCTGGACGAGTATCGTCTCACCAGGCCTTTGTAGGCGCTCTCCAAACGGTCGTAACCTCTGTTGAAGGAATTGAAAAATCGCTGTAAAAAAGGGTGAAAACTCCCATGCGTTGGTTTCAGAATGATCGCGCAAAGGGCCGGGGTAAGCGTAAGGGCGTTGATACCGGAGATAAAAATGGCGATTGCCAGCGTAATCGAAAACTGCCGGTAAAAAACCCCTACCGGGCCAGACAAAAACGCCACCGGAATAAATACTGCGGACATGACCAATGTAATCGCAATAACAGCCCCGGCAATCTCATGCATGGACTTGATGGTGGCTTCCATTGGTGGAAGATGTTCCTCATTCATTTTGGCATGAATGGCTTCAACCACTACAATCGCATTGTCCACCACAATACCAATGGCCAGCACGAGGGCAAAAAGCGTGAGCAAATTGATCGAAAAGCCGAGCACCTGCATGAAGGCAAACGTACCGATGATGGCCACGGGCACGGCAAGGGCGGGAATCAAGGTTGAGCGAAAATCCTGCAGAAAGATGAACACCACCAAGGACACCAGGATAAAAGCCTCAATCAGGGTTTTGACGACCTCGCTGATTGACGCATCAAGAAAGCGAGAAACATCGTAGGCATAATTGAACTTCATTTTCGGAGGAAAGGCCGAAGCCTCTAGTTCCTGCATTCTCCTTTTTACATTGGCAATCACCTCACTGGCATTAGAGCCGGGGCGCTGCTTAATCATAATCGAGGCCGAGGGCTGACCATCCGTCTTCGAGTCCATGTGATAACTGAATGAACCAAATTCGACATCGGCCACATCGCTGAGCTTTAGGAGAGAACCATCGCTATTTGATTTGATGATGATATTCTCATACTGCTCTACATCTATGAACTTACCGGTATACTTGAGCACATACTGCAGCGCTTGTGCCTGCTTGTCCGAGCTCTCGCCTGTCTTGCCCGGTGCCGCTTCCACATTTTGACCGCGAATGGCCGCAATCACTTCATCCGTTGAAACGCGGTAAGCGGCTAACTTCTCCGGCTGCAACCACACGCGCATGGAGTAATCCCGCGAGCCCATGATCTCCGCATAACCCACGCCATCAATGCGCTTGAGCTCAGGCAGCACGTTGATATCTGCGAAATTGTAAACGAACTTTTCATCAGCCGCCTCATCCTCGCTGAACAGATTCAGGTAAAGAAGCATGCTGTTAACCTCTTTCTCGGTCTGCACACCAGCTTTGATTACCTCCTCAGGCAATTCATCCAGCACCGTGCTTACGCGGTTTTGCACGTTAACGGCCGCCACATCCGGGTCAGTTCCAACCCGAAAGAACACGGTGATAATCGTTGTACCGTTGTTACTGGAGACGGACGACATGTACATCATACCAGGCACGCCATTGATAGCGCGTTCAATAGGTGTGGCTACGGCCTTAGCACAAACCTCAGCATTGGCCCCGGTATACTTCGCAGTAACCGTCACCGATGGCGGCACAATTTCGGGAAACTGGGTAACCGGCAACGAAAACAAAGCCAACAAACCCAGCAGGGTGATCATAATCGAGATCACCAACGACAAAATCGGGCGTTGAATGAAGGTATTGAGCATGGAATTATGGTGTTAGTCGATTGTCCTTAAGCAGTTGCTCCTGTGTAATCAACTTCGGCACTATCACCATGCCCTCGCGAATATTCTGTATGCCTTCGTAAACGATCTGATCACTCTCGTTCAAACCCTTGCCCACCAGGTAATAATCACCCACCCGGGCAACGGGCGTAAAACTTTTCATAGTCACCGTCTGATTGTCATTCAGCAGGAACACGTAATTTTTATCCTGAATCTCTACAGCCGACTTCTGCGGTATCAGCAGGGCATTAGCGCGTACATCTTGCAACAAGATCTTACCGGTAGAGCCGTGCTTGAGTAAATGCTGAGGATTCCGAAACCGGGCTCGCAACGCAATAGCACCCGTCCCCTCTTCAAACTCACTCTCCATCGTTTCGATTCGGCCCTTCAAGGGGTAGGGATCTCCATCGGCCAGGATCAGTTCGACATTTGACAGAAAAGAAGAATCGGTTCCCCTCTTACGCCTGAAGTTCTCCAGGTACTCCACCTCCGAAACATGAAAGTACGCGTTAACGGTTTCAATATCCGACAGCGTGGTGAGCAACGTACCTTCCGAAATGAGGCTGCCCACTTTGAACGGGATCCGGTCAATAACACCATTAAACGGAGAACGAATGCTGGTATTCGCCAATTTGATGGCAGCTGCCGTTTCCTCTGCCCTGGCCTGCTCGATTCTCGACCTGGCAATTTCAAGTTTTGCATCGGCCAGGTCTAACTCCGTTTTCGTTACTACGTTTCGGTTAACCAGTAACTTTACACGCTCCAGTTCTACCGTTGCCGATTTCGCTTCAGCCTCAGCAGCAATCAGGTTCGCGCGTGCCCGGGTCAGTTCAGCTTTGTATTCAGCATCATTGATTTGAAAAAGGAGTTGGCCTTTTCGCACCTCTTTCCCCTCATCAACTAAAATTTCTTCGAGGTAGCCCTCCACGCGCGCCCGAATTTCCACGTTCTGCCGCGCCTGGATGTTGGCCACGTATTCCAGGGGGATATTGACATCCCGGCTAAATACTTTGACCACCGGGTATTCCTCGGGCTGGGGTAATTGGTCGGCATTCCGGTTTCCCTGACAGCCCACCATGGCCGCCAGCGGTAAAGCCAGTGCCACAATATTCCGCAAAGAGGGTGCTACACTTAGGACTGAAATCATTTGGAATCAAAAAATAGGGCCGCAAGTTGCATGCGAGCATCCAAAAAACAGCCTCAAAATGTGTTTGTTCAATGTACGGGTTTGAATTTTGCAGTCAATTGGTTGTCGCGATAAACAATCGGGCGGGTTTACGATGGTGAAGGCCACGTGACTGACCAATCTCATTGTTTTTGCCGCAGGCCTGCCACTAGTTTCGTGCACAAAGTATAATCTATGAAACCGCTTCTGTTTGTAATAGCACTATCGTGTATGGCGACCGGTACATTCGCTCAATCGATTCAATCGCCAAACGGCCGGCATACTGTTGCGTTTCAATTGACCCCAGCGGGCGAGCCTACCTACCAATTGACCATCGATGGCAAGCCGGTAGTCAAGCCGGGTAAACTGGGGCTATCCATTCAGAACTTACCCGCGCTGACTCGCGATTTCAAAATCGAAAAAACCGATACGTCAACCTCATCAACCGTATGGAAACCCGCGTACGGAGAGGTTCGGGAAATAAAAGACCACCACCGCGAACTGGCCGTGCATCTCCGCCACGTTTCCAACGTAAGCCTGATCCTACGCTTCCGGGTTTTTAATGATGGATTGGGATTTCGCTACGAGATCCCCGCGCAGCCGAACCTGACCTACTTCATTGTAACCGATGAGCACACGGAATTCCGCCTGAACGGCAACCACAAAGCCTTTTGGATTCCAGGTGACTATGACACCAACAAATATCCGTACTCAACTACGCTGCTTTCAGAAGTGGATGCCCTCACCGTGTCAAACCGCCACACCGAGATTGGTACACGCTCACCCATCGGAAAAAATTATGTGCAAACGCCACTGATGATGCATTCGGGCGATGGCTTGTACATCAACATTCATGAAGCCGCCCTGGTCGACTATTCCGCCATGCAACTTCAAGTCGATCAACAGAACTTTACGCTCACCAGCCATTTGGTTCCGGATGCCGTGGGAAACAAAGCCTATGTGCGCACACCGTTTAAAACACCTTGGCGCACGATTTTGGTCAGTAACAAGGCTGTTGATCTTCTGAACTCGAAGACTATTCTCAACTTAAACGAACCATCAAAAATCACCGACACGAATTGGATCAAACCGCAAAAATTTGTTGGCGTTTGGTGGGAAATGCACATTGGCACCGCCACGTGGGATTATGCCGGCACGCAAGACATGTACAGCCCCGAGATTCTTTCCAACCTGAAACCGACCGGTAAGCATGGCGCCACCACAGCCAACACCAAGCGCTACATCGACTTTGCCGCCCGTCATGGTTTTGATGGCGTTTTAATCGAAGGCTGGAACACCGGCTGGGAAGATTGGTTTGGCAAATGGAAAGAAGATGTGTTTGACTTTGTTACGCCCTACCCTGACTTTGATGTAGCCGAGTTGAAGCGATATGCCGCTTCAAAAGATGTAAAGTTGATCATGCATCACGAGACTTCCGGATCGGTTACCAACTACGAGCGCAGAATGCAGGATGCCTACCGGTTCATGAAGGAAAATGGATACGAAACTGTAAAAACAGGTTATGTCGGCCGCATCATACCCCGTGGCGAACACCACGATGGTCAATGGATGGTCAACCACTATAACCGGGTGGCGCAGGCATTGGCCGACCAAAAAATAATGTTAGATGCCCACGAGCCGGTCCCGCCTACAGGTTTACATCGCACCTACCCCAATTGGATGGCCTCGGAAGCGGCACGCGGTAATGAGTTTAACGCGTGGAGTGTGGGCAATCCGCCTGAGCACGAAACCATTCTTCCATTCACGCGATTACTCGGTGGCCCGATGGACTACACCCCCGGCATCTTTGAAATCAAAATGAGTGCGTACAAGCCGGGCACGGCCTTCCAGGTTCACACTACCCTGGCCAAGCAACTGGCACTTTATGTCACGATGTATAGCCCTTTGCAGATGGTAGCCGATTTACCGGAAAACTATGAATCGCGGCCCGATGCCTTTCAATTCATCAAAGATGTTCCGGTTGACTGGGACGATTCCCGGGTGTTGGCTGCGGAGCCGGGCGATTATATCATTACCGCGCGTAAGGGAAAAGGAGAAAACACCTGGTACGTGGGGGCTGTCACAGACGAAGAAAAACGCGCGGTGCCCATCAACTTTGATTTTCTCAATCCCCGACAAGATTACCTGGTGACGCTGTATGCTGATGCCCTGGATGCGCACTGGAAAGATAACCCCATGAACTATACCATCCAGCAGTTCCTGGTCACCCACAACAGCATTGTAAAAGTGATACTGGCAGCCGGGGGTGGTGCCGCCCTGAAGATCAAACCAGCTACCGAAGAGGAGAAAAAACGGGTGAAACGGTATCGCGAACGCAGGTAGACCTGCCACGCCCCGAGCCTGAATAATGGGGTGGGTTCACCCCTTTATTGTTTATTTTTGCCGATCCTTCCGGGCCCAAATGCTGAAAATCGATAGTCACACGCACATATTGCCGAAAAAGCTCCCCAATTGGAGCGAAAAATTCGGCTACGGTGACTTCATTTACCTCCAGCATCACAAAAAGGGATTTGCCAAGATGATGCGGGGAAACCAATTCTTCCGCGAGATCAAAGAGAACTGTTGGAACCCGGAACTGCGTGTTGATGAGTATCAGCAGTACCACACACAGGTACAGGTTGTATGCACGATACCGGTCATGTTCGCCTACTGGGCCAAGCCACTCGATGGCCTTGATGTGTCACGGTACCTGAACGACCACATCGCTCAATTGGCAGAAGATTACCCCAAACAATACGTTGGTCTTGGCACGCTACCCATGCAAGACACCGAGCTGGCCGTAAAGGAACTTCAACGATGCAAAAAAATCGGCCTCAGGGGCATTCAAATTGGTTCGAACATAAACAACGAGAATCTGAATGAAGATCGTTTCTTCCCCATTTTTGAAGCCTGCGAAAAACTGGACCTGGCTGTGTTGGTGCACCCTTGGGAAATGATGGGTGAAAAACACATGCAACGGTACTGGCTACCGTGGCTGGTCGGCATGCCGGCCGAAACCTCCCGGGCCATTTGCTCGATGATTTTCGGAGGGGTGTTTGAGCGGCTACCCAAACTCCGGGTCAACTTTGCACACGCAGGCGGTTCCTTTCTGCCTACCTTGGGGCGTATCGTTCATGGGTTTGAGTGCCGGCCGGATTTGGTCGCCATCGATAACCCGGTGGATCCCCGGCAATACCTAGGAAAGTTTTGGATCGACAGCGTAACGCACGACCCCGAACTACTTCGCTATGTGATGAAGATGATTGGAACAAATCGCATTACGTTGGGCAGCGATTACCCATTTCCTCTTGGCGATCTGGAGATTGGCAAGTTTATTGAAGAGATGGATCTGGATCAGGAAGCCAAAGCCGACATCTTCCACCGGGCCGCACTCGAATGGCTGGGGATGAAGAAAGAGGAATTGACGAACAATTAAAAAGCATGAAGTGGATTTTAGCAGTGGGGTTGGTGGCCTGGTGGGCAAACGCAAATGCCCAGGATGATCAGCGCGAAAAAGTGCGTCAGGCACAGGAGCAACGGGCGTTGGAGCAACAACGGACCAATCAACTCTGGCTGGATTCCGCAGCCCAGATCATGGAGCGAGGCGACTATGCACTGGCTGACAAGGAGTTCCGAAACATGCTCGCTTCATTTAAGAGCGTGCCCTCCGAACTCGCGTTTTATTTCGGTAAGAACTCGTATTACATGGGGCAATACAAGCAAAGCATCGACTGGCTCTCAAAATATATACAACTCAAGGGTGCGAGCGGTGCCTTCTCGGCTGAAGCAGCGGAGATTCTGAAAAAGTCGGAAGCAGAACTGGTGAATGCACGAAAGGAACAAACTCGAAATGCCGTAGAGGTATTCAGTCGCGATTTTTTCATCGATTGCGGCCCCACAGGCAAGGTCATTTGTCCCGTATGCGCGGGTACAACCGTAATCATTCGCAAAGGGTACCTTGGCCAAAACTCGTATAAAACCTGTGGCTACTGTCACCAACGCGGAACCTTAACCTGCGATGAATACAACAAGTTGATACGCGGCCAATTGCAGCCGGAAAAGACACCGTAGCGATTCTTACCTTTGCATCCTATGCCGCTCCACAACCGCATAAACGGAAAAGAATTAAAAGAACAACTCAGGGCCGACACCACACCCCGGGTGACCCTCTCCTTTTACAAATACCACCACATCCAGGACCCGCCTGCATTTCGGGACGAGCTGTACCTGAAGTGGAACGTATTGGACGTTCGCGGAAGAATTTATGTCGCCAGTGAGGGCGTTAATGCCCAGCTCAGCGTACCCGCAGCTCACTTTGATGAGTTCAGGGCGATCATTTATGCGGTGCCGTTCCTCAACGGTATCCGACTGAACAAGGCGGTGCAAGAGGGAAAATCCTTCTTCAAACTCAAAATTCTTGTGCGCAAGAAGATCGTGGCCGATGGACTCAACGATACTTCATTTGACGTCACCGACTGTGGTGTTCACGTTAATGCAGCGGAATTCAACCGATTGGCCGATGACACCAATACCATCATTGTTGACATGCGCAACCACTACGAGAGTGAAGTAGGTCATTTCAAAAACGCCATCACCCCGGATGTGGATACCTTTCGCGAGGAGCTGCAGGTAGTTAAAGAAGAGTTGGCGGATAAAAAGGACAAGAATATTCTGATGTACTGCACGGGCGGCATTCGTTGCGAGAAGGCCAGCGCCTGGATGAAGCACAACGGATTTCGGCACGTCTTTCAATTGGAAGGCGGCATTATCGAGTACGCCCGGCAGGTGAAAGAGCAGGGGCTGGAAAACAAGTTCATAGGGAAAAACTTTGTTTTTGACGAGCGGCTGGGCGAACGAATTTCAAACGATATCATCAGTCAGTGCCACCAATGTGGAAAGCCGTGTGACAACCACACCAATTGCAAAAACGATGGCTGTCACCTGTTGTTCATCCAATGTGACGAGTGCGCCAAAATGTACGATGGTTGCTGCTCAGAGGCGTGCCGGCAAGTTATCGCTTTACCAGCTGAGCAGCAGAAAGAAATTCGGAAAGGCATCAACAAAGGGCGGCAGGTGTTCCACAAGGGCCGCTGGAAGTCCGCCACAGCTCCTCTCAAGTCGTGAACACGAAGATTGTCATTGGCGTCATCAATGTCTCTGACCGGGCCAGTCAGGGCATCTATGAAGACGTTCCGGGAAAAGCCATCGTAGCCACGTTGACTGAATATCTGAAATCACCCTGGGAAAAGGTATACGCTGTTGTTCCCGATGAGCAGCCACTCATAGAGCAAACCTTAATCGATATGGCCGACCGGCAGGGTTGCTGCCTCATTGTAACCAGTGGCGGCACCGGCCCGGCCCCTCGCGATGTCACCCCGGAGGCAACCACCGCGGTGTGTCAAAAAATGATGCCGGGTTTTGGCGAACTGATGCGACAGGTGAGTTTACAATTTGTGCCCACCGCCATCCTCTCGCGGCAGACGGCCGGCATTCGTAATCGGACATTAATTGTAAATTTGCCAGGCAAACCAAAGGCCATTCGCCAATGCCTTGATGCGGTATTTCCCGCCATCCCCTACTGCATCGACCTGATTGGCGGGCCTTATTTGGAATGCCACGAAGCCGTGATAAAAGTTTTCCGGCCTCAGCCGTAGGTAGTTGGCTTTACCGAACCAAACTTTTTGATCTGAATGGCTAAAATAAAATACTACTACGACACGGAAACGTGCAAATACGAGCGCGTCAAAACCAGCACGGGAGACATCATTCTCAACTTCCTGGGCATCATTTTTTTAACTGTGGCGATGGCGGCCGGGTTGCTGTTGCTGTACGTCAACTACTTTGAGTCGCCAAAGGAACTCATGCTGAAAAACGAAGTGAAGGAGCTCGAGTACTACTACGATAATTTACAGATTGAAGTTGACCGCCTCAATCAAATTCTGGCCGACATGGAATTCCGGGACGATAATATTTACCGGGCGGTATTGGGTGCAGAACCGATCGAGAAGAGTGTGCGGGATGCGGGCATTGGCGGCCGCGACCGCTACGAGGAAATCCGCGAGAAAAATATTTTGCACGAAGAAATCATTATTGAACTGACCGAAAGCGTAGACCGGCTGAAGCGCAAGATGTACATCGAAACCAAATCGCAGGATGAGGTGGTGGAGTTAGCCGCAAAAAAGGAGATGTTGCTGGCTGCCATCCCCGCCATCCAACCGGTATCCAATAAAGAGCTCATTCGCCTGGCATCGGGATTTGGGGTACGCATCCACCCAATTTACCGGGTGCGTAAAATGCATACGGGCATTGATTTTTCAGCCAACATTGGCACCCCCATTTATGCAACAGCTGATGGCGTTGTTGAGGAAGTGCAGATCAACTTCAGCGGGTACGGAAAACTGGTAGAGATTGATCATGGCTTCGGATACCGCACGCGGTATGCCCACATGCACGGATTTTCGGTGCGCAAAGGCCAGAAGGTAAGGCGGGGTGACCTGATTGGTTATGTTGGCAACACCGGACTCTCCACTGCCCCGCACCTGCACTATGAGGTGCTGATCAATGGGAAGCAGGTCGACCCCATTCACTATTTCTTTAATGATCTCAGCCCGGCTGAATACGAAAAGATTATCGAGCTGGCCTCAATCGACAACATGTCGTTGGGCGGTCATTGATGCCCCCGCTGGGTTGGTTATTTTGCTATCTTCGCCTCGCATGAGACTTGTTTTTTGGGGCCTGGCGCTGCTGATCACAAACCTTGACGTGCTTGCGCAGGGATGCAGCGATGCGGGGTTCTGTACCATGGGCGCGATGAAGCCCGATCAACCCTATAATAAAAGGGCACAACTGAAGCTCCGCTCATTCGACATCAGTTTTTACCGCGGCACCACAACGTTGACGCCTATTGTGTATGTGGCTAATGCCGAGTTCAATTTCACCCTGGGCAACAAAAATTCCTTTCAGCTGAAGTTACCGTATCAGTTTGTTCGGGGTAAACTAGGCGAAACCGGCACGATAAGCGACATTTCGCTCTGCTTCACCCGGAATATTTTTTCGTCCGATCGGTTCGACATTAACTTCTCGGTTGGCGGAAAGTTACCCAGCAATAACTCCAATCTGCTCTCTGCCGAAGGGCTGCCATTGCCCATGTACTACCAGACTTCTTTGGGCACTTACGATTTTATATCCGGAGTTTCGCTCATCAGCCGGCAATGGTTATTGGCAACCGGTATTCAAATTCCACTAAACCGGAATGGAAATGAATTTCTTTGGAAAACGTGGGAGGCCAGTTCAGAGGACCAGGACTATATTCTTAAGTACTCACAAGCGAACGACCTTATGCGCGGCACCGATGTAATGTTTCGGGTGGAGCGCAACTTTCGCTTCGCCCGATTCAATTCCTCGCTGGGTCTGCTTCCCATCTGGCGTTTGAATTCTGACGAAATTACCAATGCCATTGGCAACCGGGTAAAAGTAGCCAGCACTACCGGGCTGGCGTTGTCCGCCATCGCTACCTTCGGATTTAATTTTAATGTGCGCTCCAGCATGCGGTTGCTGCTCGGCCACAAAATTGTTCAGCGCGAGAAGTCTCCTGACGGACTCACCCGAAATTTCGTTTCCAGCATCGGTTACAGCTATCGGTTTTGAAGATGCGCCTCCTATTCCTTCTCGCCTGCTGCATCCTTTCGCTTGGCACATTCGCGCAGACGCTGGAAAGCCTGCTGGACGATGCCCGATACCCAGAAGCGCTCAACCAACTGGACAACGAACTGCAGGTAAATCCCCATAACACCGCTCGCCTCCTCCAAAAGGCGGAGGTGCTTATTCGGTTGGGGCGATTCAACGAAGCATCGAAAATTTTACAAACGCTCGCGCCAGACGAAACCGGGCCGCGGTTGCTGACAGTACGCGGCCTTCTGCATCTCAACCAGGGCCGGGCCGATCTTGCGTTAGATCAACTTAATCTCGCCTTGGACGCGTTCGGAAAAGCCGGACAACGTGAATCCCTGGATGCTGCGGAGGCCCTTACGGTTTTCAGTACGGTCTATCTTCAACAGGGAAAAGCGGCCCAGGCTGAACAACAAATGCAAGTCGCACTGGCCATCCGGCAAAAATTGGTGCAACCCCGTTCCGAGTTGATGGCTGCCTCATACAATGATCTGGGTTTGATCTACCTCACGATCGATCCGGATAAATCATTGGACTATTATGAGATGGCGTTGGACATCTACCGCGAACTTCGGGGCGAAACTCATCCGAAAGTTGCCATTGCGTACACCAACATGGGGATGGCCTACCGCCAGCTTAAGTTATATGGTGATGCGGTGAATAACTTTGAAGAGGCACGTTCCATCTGGGGAAAAATTTACACCGGTTCGCATCCATCAAAAGGTTTTGTAGCCTATAACCTCGGACTCACCTATCGGGCAATGGGAAACGCGCAGGCCGCCCGCGGCTATTATGAACAAGCCCTGAACGAACTGGAGGCAAGTTATGGCAACCGTCATCCGGAATTAGCGCGTGTCTGGAATTCATTGGGCGAACTCCATCTCTTTCAATCGCAGTTTGACTCTTCGGTATTGGCTTACCATCGGGGTATTGTGGCCAATGTGGAAGGATTCAATACGACACGCGTAGATATCAATCCGCCTACAACCCAATTCGATGACGGCTCCGTGCTCTTAAACAGCCTCAACGGGAAAGCACTTGCCCTGGAAGAACGCCACTTCGGTAAATCGCTGAAACAACGCGATCTGGATGCCAGTCTCTCCGCCCTTAAAACGGCCGACACGCTGATTGACCGACTGCGCCAGCAAATCAACCTGGATACGGATAAGATCAATTTGAGCACCAACGCCCAGTTGGTTTATGGCAATGCCGTGCGGGTCTGTTATCAGTTGAGCCTTACCGCGCTCAAAAACCGAAAGCACTATGCTGAGATGGCTTTCTATTTCGCAGAAAAGAGCAAGTCAGCTGTGCTTCAGGATGCCATTGCCGAGTCGAACGCAAAGTCTTTTGCGAACATTCCCGAGAGTTTGCTTCGCGAAGAACTTGAGTTGAAGGCCCGTTTGGCCCTGGTGGCGCAAAAGCTGGCCCAAAAGCCAGACCCTTCGGCTGAGCAAGCCCTGCGTCAGGATTTGTTTCAGCTCAACCGGAGCTACCAGCAGTTTGTGGCTTCCCTGGAAAAAAATTACCCGGAATACTACAACCTGAAGTTCAGTCGGCAAGCGACTACGGTACGGCAGGCAAAAGAAAAACTAAATGAAAATGAGGCCCTCATCAGCTATTTTTTGGATGAGCCCAAAGAGCGGCTGTACATCTTTGTCGTCACGCCTGCTCATTACCGGATTCACGTGCGCAGTTTACCTGCAAATTTTGAACGCAACATTACAGGCCTTCGCAATAGCCTGCAATTTCAAAACTTCGAAACGTTTGAACGAACGGCCGGTACGTTAGGCAAGTTGCTGATTCCGGTGTTGCCCGGTTCGGTCGATCATCTGATCATTTTGCCGACCGGACGATTAAGTGCGATACCATATGAGGTACTGCCGCTCAGCCGACCCAAGGTCAGCGGATTTCAGGCGTACCCCTACTTGTTGCGCAACTACGCCACATCCTATCTTTTCTCAGCCGGTATGTTGACCGCCTCAACACCGGCCCGCGTAAAAGCAGCCAACGTGCTGATGTGTGCACCCATCGAATTTCCCGAAACATTTTTGGCTGCCCTGCCGGGCACCGAGCAAGAACTACGGGAAATCAACGCCTTGCTCTCGCAACACCAATGCACGGTTTATGAATTGCTGCGCGAAAAGGCATCCGAACACGCACTCAAGTCGGAATCGTTATCGCGTTATGATGTGGTACATCTGGCTACCCACGGTGTGGTTGACGAGAACCAGCCCGAACTCTCGCGCATCTTTTTGACCGCAACTGACGGAGAGGACGGGCAGTTGTATTCCGGTGAGCTTTACAATCTAAAATTCAACGCTCGATTGGTCACGCTCTCCGCGTGCGAAACCGGTTTGGGTAAGATATCGCGCGGAGAGGGTGTCATTGGTCTTTCACGTGCGTTGTTGTACGCAGGAGCAAAAAATCTGATGGTTTCCTATTGGAGCGTAGCCGATGAATCCACCGCTCAGTTAATGAGCAACTTCTACCGGCCGGTGGTCATCTCCGGGCATTCCTTCGCCAAGGCATTGCAGGAAGCCAAATTGCAACTCCTGAAGGAAAGCCCGAAGATTTCCCCCTATCACTGGGCACCCTTTGTACTGATCGGCCGCGATTGAACATCGACCGCGTTTACTTTATTCTAAACCGGAAACCCGCATAAGCCATTCGTCCGAACACCGGTCCCCACACCAAACTGGTATCGAAATACGGGCTGAAGGGCTCGGAGGCCGCAATGATTGGATTCGACAACTTGAAATTGGTCAGGTTTTCGATACCTACGTAGGCGCTCCATCGCTCGTTGAAATCCTTGGCCACCTGAGCGTTGACCAAGACATAGTCCTCCGAGTAAGGCGCCAGCCGATACGGGGCCGGGTTTGAGGCTGTGTTCGGCAGTCGCTGCTTGCCGAGCCATTGCACTGTCAAATCAAAACTCCACTTCGTTTTGGTGGTGTACGCAAAATTGGAGAACGCCCGGTGACGCGAAATCAACGGACGCTCCAGGCGGCCATTGAGATAATCCGTTTGTACATCCAGGTACCGGTAGGCCAGGCGCACATCAAATCGTCTCACCAACTGATAGTCCAATTGCACCTGTAAACTGTGTGAAAACGAATTTCCCTGTAATCCAAAGAACGAGACGGTTTGCGGGTTGGCATCCAGATCCATAACTACCTGGTTGAGGAACTTGGTGTAGAAATAATCAACACTCAGCGACCCTGGCCTGTAGTTAAGCGTAAAATCCTGCTGGAGATTGGTGCCAACGTTAAGGGCACGGTCCGGCCTAAAGCCGTATGCGTGATTGCTCTGCAAGAACTGACGATTAAATACGCGCGATGATACCAGAAAGCCCGTGTTTTCGGTGATGATATTCGCCACTCGCGTACCGGTACCTCCGGAGAGCCGCCATGTGGTGGTCTCGGTAATATTCAGTTTGGTATGGATTCGCGGAGTGACGATGGTGCCAAACAAATTGTGTTGGTCGACCCGAATCCCCGCCACAAGCGAAAAGCGCTTCAAATCATCATAGGAGTATTCAAAGAAGGCACCCGGTACGCGCTCGGTACGATCAAAATCAACGGGCAACATCGCTCCATCTGCACGAGCCAGCCGCTCGGTGTAGTCATCCAAAAGAAAACTCACACCGGTCTTGAACTTGTGTTGCGTGTTGCTGATGATGGACTGATAGATCAGGTTGAAATAGCCCGAGTTTTCCGTTGCGTCATGGACATTGAAGCCGTAGTAGCTGTCGTGGGCATGGGTAAGCGCGCTGAACTGAAAGCCTACACTTTTGTAGGGCTTGGACGGAAACTGGTAGCCCAGCTTACCGACCAGTTCGAGTCTGCGGGTATCAATCTCAAACCCATACCGGCTGGTGGTGAATTTTTCCGTTTCGGCATCAAATCCGGTCTGGCCGCCAAGCTTTTGATCATTAAGATACTTGAGGGAAAATTGCCCCAACCATCCCTTTCCGGAATTGTAGACCCATCGGTTCACGAGGTTGACCTGCGAACCAAGCGGAAAATCCAGGAAAGTATCACCGTTCTGATCCATTTCAAATGGCCGGGCGCTCGCGTGGAGTAGCGTGGTCGTGGCCCACTTGGGCGACACCTGCGAGGTGACAATGGCATTTGCCTCTACCCGCCCGGCATTATTGACGTACCCATTCAGATATACCTTATCGCTCTCTTGCGGTTTTTTTAACTCCACGTTCAACTGCCCTGCGATGCTTTCGTATCCGTTCACAACCGAACCTACCCCTTTCGTAACCTGAATCGAGTTGATCCACGTACCGGGAACAAATTGAATGCCCTGGCTGGACGCCAGCCCGCGGACGCCCGGCATGTTTTCCAGACTAATCAGGGTATTGGGACCGGAGAGACCCAGCATCTGAATCTGGCGGGTGCCGGTCACGGCATCCGTAAACGCAACATCAACGGAAGGATTGGTTTCAAAGCTTTCGGACAAGTTGCAGCAGGCAGCTTTGAACAATTCTTTTTCATCCATTACTACTGTGTTGATACTGCTGGACAAATCCACACGTGACGTAGGGCGCCAACCTTCTACCACCACCTCCTGCAGTTGATTGTCTTCGCGAAGCTCAATTTTTACGCTGGTTTGGTCCGTGATCAACAACGTATCAGGCCGGTAGCCAACATAGCTCACCACGAGTTTATCGGCACCCGCTAGGCGATCAATCATAAACACACCATTGTCACGGGTAGTGGTACCAATCGTTGTCCCCAGCCAGAACACATTAGCGCCCGGCAAGGGTTGATCTACTCCCTTAGCCGTTTTTTCAACCACCAATCCCATTAATTTCTGCGCATTGGCCGTAAAGGCAAAAGCAGCAATCGCTGACGCGATCACAAATCGTTTCATAATGGTAAAGGTTGCGTTTAGCGATTGTCCTTCATGCCACTATGATCGTGGTCGCGATACAGGCAACAGAACGGTAGTTCTGAATAGACCTCATCTTTTGCCTTCACTTTGTCCGTGTCGTGGCCGACTGACGCCACAATCTCATGGATCTGCTGCTCGGTGATCTTTGAGGGCACGTAAACTACCTCAAGTTTCTTGGTCTTCGGGCTCCAAACGGCCTGCTTAATTCCCTTATTGTCCAAAGCTTGCTCAATGCGGTTCTTACACATGGTGCAATTGCCATACACCGTAATCGTGGCTTTCTGAACTTTGCCCTGGGCAACAGCAACGGAGGATGCTGCTAAAAGAAAAAGGAATAAAATAATATTTGATTTCATGATGTTCTAAGAAGTTAAGTTGACGAATAAAAAAACACGAATACACCGAAGGGGTGCAAGTCAACTCAACGTGGCATCCAACTTGAGGGAGCAATAAACTTTGAAAAGCGGAATTTGAGGCGGTCGGTCTGGCTGCAGACGAATGTCATCAGTGGAACCCGAAACCTCGCCTGTGTCAGCTAAAACCGGCCATTCCATGACTTCAATCAGCACCGGAACCAAAGGGTTAACGGAAATCGTTTGGCTCACCGATTGGTCAGCCTCCAAAACCACAAGGTCATGCTTATCCTCGCAACAAGGCATGGCATGCCATTCGGGCATAAAACAAGCACAATTGGCGGCCGCAAACGTGAAAAACGAGGTACCTTTATCCCTGCCCATACAGTAGTGGGTGGTTTTAGCCACTCCTACTGTCAGGGTCAGGTAAACACAGGCAAACGCTATGGCAAAATAGTTTTTCACTGTGCTCATGAGAACCCAAAATTATGCCGTAAGGTTTCACTTTTCCTATAAGAAATTTCCAAACTTTGGAAACGGCCAAAATTTGAGCTTTTTTAAGGTTTTAGAGGGTTGTCGGCCGTTGCTGCCGATGTCCACCGATTGACCGTAAGTGTATAATTACCAATTAATTAAAGGAGAGTTATTAAATGAAATCAGACGGTTATCGTGAGCGTGGCTTGCGAAACAAGTTGGTTAAGAAATTGAGGGAAAAGGGCATTCGGGACGAGGCCGTTTTAGACGCCATCGGAAAGGTGCCCCGGCACGTTTTTTTTGATGATGCCCTACTCAACCACGCCTACGAGGACAAGGCGTTTCCGATTGGCGAGGGGCAGACCATCTCACAGCCTTTCACAGTGGCTTTTCAAACCGAAAAGCTGGAGGTGAAGCGAGGAGATAAAGTGCTGGAGATTGGCACGGGCTCGGGCTACCAGGCAGCCGTATTGCTGGAGATGGGGGCAACAGTCTACACGATTGAGTACAACCGAAAGCTATACGACGGCACCCGCGCCTTTTTGCCTAACCTGGGTTACAATCCCTTTTTTCTGTTTGGCGATGGTTCCAAGGGGTATCCCGCAAAAGCGCCCTACGACAAAATACTGGTAACCGCTGGTGCCCCAGTGGTGCCCGAAACGCTCACCGACCAGCTAAGCGAAGGCGGTATCCTGGTGATTCCGGTTGGTGATCGCGAGAGACAAGTGATGGTTCGCATCCGAAAGGTGAAGGGGAAACTCATCAAAGAGGAATTCGACTATTTCGCCTTTGTACCCCTGCTCGGAGAAAAGGGTTGGAAAAACGCCTGATGGTTCGGCTGAATCTTCCGGGCGCAGCGTTTGGCTTATCGATTTTCGTTTTCAGAGAATACCTGTACAAAACCGGTGGTTCATTAACTCGCGATCCCGGTCTATGGTTTGGCAATGGGTGCATTAAGTGCCTTCAACCATTAGTTTGTCAAAAGAAATCGTTGATTTAAGGTATCAACGAACGAATTCTCGTAAATGATTTAACGAATTCCCGATCGCAGTCGATTTTTTCTCAATAAACTGGTAATCGCTTAAGCGTTCAGGCACGGCAATCTCAGAACCGATCTCGAGTTCCACAACCTCCCTGAACTTAGCCGGATGCGCGGTCTCCAAAAATACAGAAACACAGTTCTTATTTTTTGATTGATAATCGAGCGCTGCCAGATAACCTATTGCACCGTGCGGATCCAAAACGTAGCCGGTTCGCGAATAAACATCCCGCAGAGCGCTCCGGGTTTGCTCATCGGTGAACCGATAGCCGGTCATATATTGGGCCATGTTAGCATGATCTTGATTGAATAGTGCCAGCATGCGGGCAAAATTACTGGGGTTACCAACGTCCATGGCATTGCTAATGGTGGCCTTCGAGGCTCTAGGGCTAAACGACCCGGTCCGCAAATACTCCGGAACGACATCGTTGGTATTGGTGGCCGCCAGAAAATGATGGACCGGGAGGCCCATGCGCTGCGCCATCAAGCCGGCTGTCAGGTTACCAAAGTTTCCGCTCGGTACTGAGAAGACCACGGGTTGTTTTTGTTCTTGCACCTGGGCGTATCCCCAGAAGTAGTAAAACATTTGCGGAATCAGCCGCGCGATATTAATCGAGTTGGCTGATGTCAGGAAGACCTCCTGACGAAGTTGAGTATCCGCGAAAGCTTGTTTCACCAGTCGTTGGCAATCATCGAAGGAACCGTCCACTTCCAACGCAGTAATGTTAGCACCCAGCGTGCCGAACTGCTTCTCCTGCAGCAGACTGACTCGCCCGCGAGGATAGAGCACGACCACACGTGTACCCGGAATTTGAAAAAATGCTTGAGCCACGGCACCTCCGGTATCGCCCGAAGTAGCCACCAAAATCGTCATCTCCCTGCGCTCTTGCCGGGCAAAGTACCCCACCAGCCACGCCAGAAACCGCGCGCCAAAATCTTTGAATGCCAGGGTGGGCCCATGAAAAAGTTCCAGGGAATGGAGACCGGGGTCTACCTCGACAACCGGTGCCGGAAAGGTAAGGGTGTGTTCCGTTAGATCATGTAATTCAGCATTGGATAAATCGTCTCCTAGCAGGGCATGAGCGACCTCGAACCCAATTTCAGAAAAAGAAAGGGTCGGCAGCGATCTGAGAAAGTCTTGGGGTAGAACCGGGATGCGTTCGGGCATATACAATCCGCCATCTGCTGGTTGGCCGTGCAGCACGGCCTCCCTAAGCGAAATACGCAGCGTGGAATTGTTGGTACTGTAAAATTTCATTTCACACAGGTTGCCCCCTGGTAGTTGATTTCCGATACATAGATATCGCTAGCCAGGTTCATGCTTCTGAATTCGTTGGCTTGTGCCTCCCCCACGCGTTGCGCCACTTCCTGCGAGACGCTTAGTGAATACAACGTTGGCCCTGAACCCGATATTCCGCAACCCAACGCACCCGCGTCCTTTGCCAATTGCTTCATTCGTTCAAAACCAGGTATGAATACTGAACGCACAGGCTCGGCAATGAGATCCTGTAACGACCGACTGATCAACTCATAGTCTGCGGTCATCAAGCCAACCATTAGCCCTGCCACATTTCCGTTTTGCCGGATGGCGTCTTTTCTCGATACGGTTGGCTTTAGCACGCGCCTGGCATCTTCGGTCCTAAGTTCGATATGCGGATGAACAAGCGTGGCAAAAAGCTGTGCTTTCAAGGGCACGCGCACTACATCCAGTGGATCATACTCCCGTATTAACACAAAGCCGCCCAGAATGGAGGGAGCCACATTGTCGGCATGGGCCGACCCGCAGGCTATACGCTCGGCTTCCATGGCGTGTGGCACCAGTTCTTCGCGCGAAACCGGGTTGCCAAATAGCTCGTTGATAGCTACTAACGCAGCTGCGGCACTGGCAGCACTAGATCCCATGCCGCTGCCCAAAGGCAGTTTTTTGATCAACTCCACCTCAACACCTCCGTTGTAGCCTAACGTCTGTATCAAGGATTGGATGGCAACACTGGCTGTATTTCGTTGGCTATCGGTTGGCAACCGGCCTCCATCTCCGGTAATGCGGCTGACCACTATACCCGGTTTGGCGGTAAGCGTTACGATCACTTCATCGCAAGGTGCCGCTACAGCAAAGCCCAGAACATCGAACCCGCATGAGACATTGGCCACCGTGGCCGGAGCTATCGCCTTAATTTGCTTCATCGTGCAGCATAGTTTCCAATCCGAATGATATCGGCAAAAACGCCAGCAGCCGTAACGCTAGCCCCCGCTCCGGGGCCGCGGATGACCATGGGCCTTTCGTGGTAACGCTCAGTCGTGAGCAAAATGATGTTATCGCTTCCTTGAAGCGCAAAAAAGGGATGCTCACTACCCACGCTAGCCAGTTCCACACGAGCCGCACCGCTTTCGTACACCGCCATAAAACGAAGTTTTTTTCCAACTGCTTCCGCAGTAGCCCGAAGTTTTTCGAAGTGGTCATCGTGCGCTGATAAACGGCTCAAAAACTCCTCGACCGAGGCAGCTTGTGCGCAATCATCTGGCACCATGCTCTGAACCTGAACATCCGATAACTCGATGGTCTCCCCAGCCTCGCGTGCAAGGATCAGAATTTTGCGGGCTACATCCCGGCCATTCAAATCCTCACGTGGATCGGGTTCAGTATACCCTTTCTCCTTGGCCTGCCGAACGATGGTGCTGAACTTTTCGCTTCCGGTGAATGAACTGAAAATATAGTTCATCGTGCCGCTCAATACTGCCTCTATGCGAATAACCCGATCACCACTAATGAGCAGATCGTGCAAGGTATTGAGTACGGGTAGCCCGGCACCCACATTGGTTTCGTAAAGAAAGCGAGCGCCTCGTTTGAAAGCCGTGCTCTTCAGCTTTCTATATTTTTCCTGTCTCCCTGAATTGGCTTTCTTATTGGGTGTTACAATCGAGATGCTGGCTGCCAACATCGTCTCATAGTTCTCGGTAATTTCTTCGCTATTCGTGCAGTCAACAAAAATACTGTTGGTGAGATTTAACTGTAGCAAGCGTTGAAAAAACAGCTCCTGATCCATCGGTTCGCCACGCTCAGCCAATCGGGTGGCCGCTTCGATGGGGTTCAGTCCGTTTTCATCAAACCACATTTTACGCGAATTGGCAACAGCCACCACATTCACCTCCAGCAAATGTTCGCGTGCAAGGGCTGAATACTCCTGTGCAATCATGCCCAGCAACTCTCGCCCGATTAGCCCGTTACCTGCCAAAAACAGGTTTACGACCCGCCTATCAGAAAGAAAAAAAGCTTCGTGTAGTGTATTCAATGCCTTTGCCACATCCTGCTGATGAATGACAGCCGAAATGTTCAACTCTGAAGAACCCTGTGCAATCGCAAATACATTGACGCCACTACGCCCAAGAGCCTGAAACATGCGCCCGCTCGTGCCCGGATTATGCTTCATGTTCTGCCCTACAATGGCCACAATTGCCAGGTCACATTCAACCTGTACCGAATCCATCTCATGCCCGGAGATCTCGTGCTGAAATTCCTTTTCAATCGCCCACCTTGCCAACTCCTCATCTTTTCGTTCAACTGCAAAGCAAATGGAATGTTCGCTTGATGCCTGGCTGATCAACACCACGTTCACTTTTTCTCGGGCCAGGGCTGTAAACAGACGCATAGAGACCCCTACCACGCCCTGTAGCCCGGTGCCTTCCACGCTGAGCAAACTCACATTACCCATGGACGAAATACCTTTGATCAGCAAGTCCTTTCCATTACCGGCCGCACTAATCTTTGTTCCCGGAAAACTGGGGTTAAACGTGTTCTTTACCCAAATGGGTATCTGATTCAGCATGGCGGGCTGCATGGTTGCAGGGAAGACAACTTTCGCTCCAAAATGCGATAGCTCCATCGCCTCCTGATAGGTCATCTCCGGTACGGTAAATGCTTTTTTAACTTTGCGTGGATCGGCCGTCATCATTCCATCGACATCGGTCCAGATCTCGAGTGATGTTGCCTGGAGGGCTCCGGCCAATATCGCTGCTGTGTAATCTGAACCGCTGCGACCCAGCGTGGTGGTCTCACCTTGCGAGGAAGATGCAATAAACCCGGTCACCACCTGAAGTGCGGGATGGCTTTTGAAATGATCGGCAATAAGGTGGTTAGTAGTCAGGAAATCAACACGGGCGTGACCAAACTGATTATCGGTACGAATTATCGCTCGGGCATCCAGAAACTCGCAAACGACATCCCCGGTGACCAAAGCCTGTGAGATAATATAGGCCGAAAGGCGCTCACCAAAACTCATAACAAAGTCAAGCGTGCGTTCTGTACGTTCGCGCACCAGGTAAATGCCATGAAGGACATCTTCGAGTTCATTCAACATCGACTTGACCTGCGCTAAAACCGGACTTTGCTTCTGTACCGCCACCAGCGCTTTTACGGCTTGAATATGCCGTTCTTCGACTTGGCGAAGCAACGACAGATAACCGGTGTCACCTTGCAGTGCCCATCCACTGACCTGAATCAATTGATCAGTAACTCCGCCAAATGCTGAAAACACCAAGACAAACGGACCATTCGCCAACTGGGGACGAACTATTTCAATAACAGATTGGATTCGCTCCGGAGTAGCCACCGATGAGCCACCAAATTTTAGAACACGCATACATCACGTTGTGATTTGAAAAGAGAGAGAAAAAAAATGAATGGGATGAAAAGCTACTATGGGCGCCACCCCGTAGTGGTTGAGTGGCGGGTGATTGTAAAAGCAAAAAAGGTGCGTGACAAACACATGACTATGCAATAATGCCTGAGTTTATCGGGCTTTACAAATTAATTTATGAATTTTGCTGCTGCGAAAACAAAACTAACATTCAGTAGCCGTGTCCCGCAAAAAGAAAACCCCTCAGGAATCACTGGTCAGCATGACCGAGTTGGTTTTACCCAACGATACCAACACACTCAATAACCTGATGGGTGGCCGCCTCATGCATTGGATGGACATTGTGTCAGCGATATCTGCCCAAAAGCATTCGAACCGGATTGTCGTTACGGCATCGGTCGACAACATCTCGTTCCGCCACCCCATCATGCTGGGTCATGTCGTGACGCTCAAAGCCCGTGTCACGCGTGCGTTCAGTTCTTCAATGGAAGTGCGCATTGATGTGGAAGCCGAAGATGTACCCAGTGGTAAAAAAATCGAGAGCAATAGCGCCTACTTCACTTTTGTAGCCGTTGACCAAAGCGGCCGACCCATTGACGTTCCGGAAATTGAAACCACTAACGAAGAGGAGAAAGCGCTGTATGAGGGTGCTCTTCGCAGGCGCCAGTTGCGCTTGATTTTGGCGGGCCGCATGAAGCCCTCCGAAGCCAATGAGCTAAAATCCATTTTTGAGATCAAGTGAGAATGGAAAGCCTGCAGGCCTCTCTTGTTCCTGAAGACATCTACTGCTTTCCGGCTTTGGACGTCATTTTAATGCCAGAAAACTGGGCCGATATGCCACGCACGGATCAGGAGCAGTTGTACAAGATACTGGCGGCATTGAAACGGGCTCCCGAGACCGTGCGGGTCGCCAAAGCAGCATCCTGGGAAGACTTACCGGTACACGATCAGCCCGCACGTGCGGTGTTGTTTGCACCGGGGTTTGATGAGAATTTCGAAATCCAGGGCCGTGGAACCACGCGTTGCCTCCACGCCCCGCCCTTGGCGGCTCTGGCCGATAACAAGGAGTTGAAACAAAAACTCTGGGCGGCTCTGCAAAACCTTTTTGGCCAGTAAGAAGGCGAAAACGAGGTAAAATCGGCCAGATTTTAATATTTTGAGCCTTCTCCTATCTTTGCGGCACTTTTTACAAAACGCCTTTTTGACAAAGCGTTTTTAAACCGAAAACAGTTAACCTTTTATGCAAAATCTAATCTACGCCCTGCCGGTATTCGGATTGTTGGGTTTGTTGTACGTGGCCTGGAAAACATCCTGGGTAAACAAGCAGGATGCCGGTACGGACAAAATGAAGAAAATCGCAAACCATATTTCCGAGGGCGCCATGGCGTTCCTGAAAGCCGAGTATAAAATACTCGCCATCTTCGTGGTGTGCGTTGCCCTGCTGCTGGCGTTTACAGCCAATAGTGAAACTTCGCACCCGCTGGTTGGTCTCTCCTTTGTCATAGGTGCATTCTGTTCCGCGTTAGCTGGATTCATCGGCATGCGCGTGGCTACTAAAGCCAACGTGCGCACGACCAATGCGGCCCGCACCAGCCTGGGGAAAGCGCTTGAAGTTGCTTTCACCGGTGGTTCGGTAATGGGTATGGGTGTGGTCGGCATCGGTGTTCTTGGCCTTAGCACCTTGTTTATCATTTACGCCAATCAGTTTGGCGTTGAGACGCAGGAAAATCTGAACAAAGTGATCACCATCATCACCGGCTTCTCTTTTGGAGCTTCGTCTATCGCCCTTTTTGCACGCGTGGGAGGTGGTATCTACACGAAAGCGGCTGATGTTGGCGCGGACCTTGTCGGAAAGGTGGAAGCTGGTATTCCGGAAGATCACCCGCTCAACCCCGCTACGATTGCCGATAACGTAGGCGATAACGTTGGTGATGTGGCTGGAATGGGTGCAGACTTATTTGAATCCTACGTGGGCTCCATTGTGGGTACCATGGTATTGGGTGCTGCTTTCATGGGCCTGGCCGAGTTTGCGAGCCCTGATTTCATGAACGGACTTTCTCCCGTGATTCTGCCGCTGGTATTGGCCGGTGTAGGGATTATTATGTCATTTATTGGAACGTTCTTCGTGCGTGTAAAAGAAGGTGGCGATCCGCAAAAAGCATTGAATGCGGGTGAAATTATCTCTTCGGTGGTCATGATTGTGGCCTCCTGGTTCATCATCAAAGGCATGCTGCCCGAAACCTGGCAGTACAGCGACCCGCTGTACAACGCAGCTGGTGAGTTCACTACGTATACGTCAACGGGTATCTTCATCGCCACCGTAATCGGTTTGGTGGCCGGTGTGGTCATCGGCTTGATTACCGAATACTACACGGGCATGGGCAAGAAGCCCGTGTTGTCGATTGTTCGCCAGTCGTCAACCGGGGCAGCCACCAACATCATTGCCGGCCTTGGCGTGGGCATGATGTCAACCATGTTCCCGATCCTGATTATTGCGTTAGCCATCATTGGCGCGTTCAATTATGGCGGCCTTTATGGTATTGCCATTGCCGCGGTGGGTATGTTATCAAACCTGGGTATTCAGTTGGCTGTAGATGCCTACGGCCCGATTTCCGACAATGCGGGTGGTATTGCCGAGATGTCGGAGTTGCCGAAAGAAGTACGTTCGCGCACCGACAAGTTGGACGCGGTTGGAAATACAACTGCGGCTATTGGTAAAGGCTTTGCCATTGCATCGGCCGCCTTAACCGCCCTGGCACTGTTCGGTGCCTTTATGACAACCGCCAACCTGAAAACGATCGATGTGTCAAAAGCGAATGTGATGGCGGGTTTGTTCATTGGTGGTATGCTTCCTTTTGTGTTCTCTGCTTTGGCAATGGGCGCGGTAGGTCGCGCGGCCATGAGTATGATCGAAGAGGTAAGACGTCAGTTTAGTGATATACCGGCCCTAAAAGCGGCTCTTGCCGTAATGAAGAAGAACGGTGACAAAGAAATGAAAGATTGGAGCGCGGACGATCAGCGAATCTTCCAGGAAGCCGATGGAAAGGCTGAGTATGGAAAGTGTGTTGAGATTTCAACCAAAGCAGCGATCAGGCAAATGGTTGTGCCCGGCTTGATGGCCGTTGTGGTTCCGGTGGTCATTGCTTTCCTGCCCGGCTTTGGTGTCGAGGCGCTTGGCGGTATGTTGGCTGGCGTTACGGTATCTGGTGTGTTGATGGCTATTTTCCAGTCGAATGCCGGTGGCGCGTGGGATAATGCCAAGAAGAGCTTCGAAGAGGGCGTAGAAATCAACGGTCAGATGTACTACAAAAAATCTGATCCGCACAAGGCAGCCGTTGTGGGTGATACCGTGGGCGATCCGTTTAAGGATACCTCTGGCCCCTCACTGAACATCCTGTTGAAGTTAATGTCTGTGGTGGCTTTGGTTATTGCCCCGCTGTTGGTGAAGAAAGACGCCCCTACCGTTAAGGTAGATGCTCCAAAAATGGAAATCATTAAGGTCGAGAAGCAATAAACTGACGCTTCCTGTAAGCTAACAGGCGGCCCTGACCCAGTCAGGGCCGCTTTTGTTTTTCGCCTTTTGTGTATCTTCGACCTCTATGAAGTTATACCCCTTAGCCCTCAGCTGTGCTTTGTTGTTGGCTGGCCAGGCCACTGCCCAAATTACGGGGCGTTGGAAAAGCGTTGATGACAATACGGGCGAAGTCAAGTCAATTGTCGAAATATTTGAAAGCGGAGGTAAGATTTTTGGGAAAGTGGTTCAGATCTTTCCCAAACCGGGCGAAGATCCTGACCCGCTGTGCGACAAATGCCCGGCCGAGGATAACCGCCACAGAAAGAAGATACTGGGCATGGAAATCATACGTCACATGGAGGCCGAGGGAGATGAGTATGCGGGAGGTGAAATTCTGGACCCCGAGGTAGGCCGTGTGTACCGCTGCAAACTTTGGCTGGAGGGAAAGAATCTTAAGGTACGAGGTTACCTTGGACCGTTTTACCGGACTCAGACATGGTTGCGGGTGCCCTAATGCCATTCAACCTGAAAAAGCCGTAGTTTAACCGGATAATGGGACTAACAAACTAAGCCTAGGGTTACCAGTTGTGGCTTACCGAGTATTCAGAATTGGCGCTCAGATTAACGAGCAGGAGACGTTCCAACGCATATGTGCTGGCGATGAAAAGGCGCTGGAACTGATCTATAAAAAGTACTACCGCATGATGACCAAGTTGGTCATTACCAACAGTGGTACCGAGGATGAGGCGCGGGATATCTACCAGGAGGCATTGGTCATTTTTTGGCAAAAAGCACGCAGCGGAAACCTCGTGCTGACATCCAAAATCAGTACTTACATCTACAGCATTTGTCAAAATCTGTGGAGAAAAGAACTGGACCGGAAAAAGAGGCTTTCGCACGAGGAAAAGGACACTGCCCAGTCGTTGGATATGGACAGCCCCGAACGCGAAAAGATCATCGCCAAATGCCTGGAGCAGTTGGGCGAAACGTGCCGCAAAGTGTTGATGTATTATTATTTTGATGAGATGTCGATGCAGGAAATAGCCGAAAAACTTGGCTTTGCCAACACCGACACCGCGAAGACAAAAAAGTATAAGTGTAAACAAAAACTGGACGAGCTGGTTAAAACGCAATACTCGGCTCAGGACTTTTTAGACTGATCGTATGACGAATTTTGAGTTAATCGATGACTACCTGACGGGCAAGCTTAGCGAGGCCGATAAGGCAGCGTTTGAACAGCAGTTGGCAGCCGACCCCACCCTAAAAGCCGAGGTGGACTTGCAGCGGCAGATTGTCGAGGGCGTGCGGCAGGCCCGCGTGGCCGAGTTAAAGGCTATGCTCAATCAGGTACCCGTTGGAGGTAGTGCATCGTTCACCAATTGGGTGGGTGGCATGGCAGTCGTTGCCGTTGTAGGCGTGGTAACCGTGTGGTATTTGCGGGGTGATGTTCAAACCCAGCCGCAAGACGAAATACCCGCACAGGTGGAATCAGTGGCACCAGCCCCCGAGGTCCCTGACCATGCTGCCCCAGCCAATCCAGACATGGAGGAGCCCAAAAAAGAGCAGGCCAAAGTCGAGCCCAAAACCAAGGTGACGGAAAAGCCCAAGGCTATCGAACAGAACCCTGTGGTTCAGCCGAAACTGGATGTTGTGGACCCATCAGGTGAACTCAATTCCGATAATCGTTCGGACGAAGAAGGTGTTGCAACAGTAGGCACGCAAACCGACAGCAAAACGCTCGAAGTGAAGATCATCTCGGACGGACGTTATGATAACCACTATCAGCTTGATCAAGGCGTGTTGATCCTGTATGGTGACTTTGAAAAGACGTTGTATGAGATTATTGAAATTCAGAGCGATGAACCCCTCGCATTCCTGTATCATCAAAACCGATATTACAAGTTAAGCGGAAACTCGAACGCCATTCAAAAGCTAGTCGCCATCACTGACCCGCAGTTGATTTCAAAATTGCGCGAGCTTCGCAAAAAGTAAAGAGCAAGGGCCCCGAAAGGGCCCTTTTTCATGCTCAAAAATCCGGATTTGGGTCTATCTTTGCCGGCTGTGGAAACGCCCCGCCCTACCCGGAAGAAAAAGTTAGGAACCTACCCTTTCGTTAGCGTAGTGTTCAGCATTACACTGGCGCTGTTTGTGCTAGGCGTTTTCGGGGTCATGCTCATCTTTTCACGCGAATTGGAGCGCTCCGTTCGTGACAACCTCAACATTCAGGTCTACCTGAAGGGGACCGTTACGGAAAAGCAGCGAAAACAAATCCGGACCGACCTGGCCAGTGCCGACTTCACTGCGCGGAAGGAAAACGCCATTCAGTTTATTTCGAAGGAAGAGGCTGCGGAGAAGATGATCCGCGAGACGGGTGAGGAATTCCAAAAGTTCATGGGCAACAACCCGCTCAAAGATGCCTTTCTGGTGACGATTGCCGAACCCTACCAAAATCAGGCAAGCCTCGAAAAAATCAAGGCCGAAATCGAGAAAATGGATGGCGTGCTCGAGGCGTACTTTGTCGAGAATTTCATCGATGGTGTAAACCGAAATGTGACAAAGATTGGTCTTATTCTCATCGGCATCGCCTCCCTCCTTCTGGTTGTGGTGGTACTGCTCATCCACAACACCTTGCGCCTCGCACTATTCTCTCAACGCTTCCTCATCCGCAGCATGCAACTGGTAGGCGCCACCCGGTGGTTTATCCAAAGGCCATTCCTTACGCGGGCTATGATTCATGGCGCACTGGCCGGAGTACTGGCGTGCGTCTTGTTGTGGGCCAACCTTCGTTTTGCCAACCGGCACATTGAAGAGATCAACTTATTGCAGAATAACGACCGAATCCTGTTGCTCATGGCCGGCCTCGTGGCCGGAGGAATATTGATCGCCCTCCTGAGCACCTGGCGGGCCGTACATAAGTATCTTAAACTCTCGCTTGACGAACTCTACTAGCATGCCTGGAAAACTTCCATTTGGAAAACGAAACTACCAGTTAATGGCGATCGGCCTGGCCGTGGTTACCGTTGGCTTCATCATCATGTCCTTGGATTCAGAGCCTTACGGCTTCGGGTTTTTGGGTCTTACGCTCGGCCCCATGGTGGTGTTGAGTGGATTTGTCCTGGAAATATTCGCTATCCTGCGCGATCCTAACAAAAAGTAAACATGGGCTACTTCGAAGCCATTGTATTGGCAGTGGTCGAAGGGCTCACGGAATTTCTTCCTGTCTCCTCCACTGGTCACATGATCATCGCCTCCTCTGCGATGGGCATTGCCGGTGACCCCTTCACCAAAATGTTTACCATTGCGATACAACTGGGAGCCATTCTCAGCGTGGTCGTTTTGTACTGGAAACGCTTTTTCAAAGACATTCATTTCTACCTCAAGTTGGGATTGGCCTTTCTGCCGGCCGGGCTGTTTGGTTTCTTGCTGAACGACTACATTGACAAACTGCTCGAACGGGTGGATGTGGTGGGCTGGGCGCTCGTTTTAGGTGGAATCTTCTTTCTATTTGTCGACCGACTGTTTAAGCGCAATGAGACCGAAGGGTTGACCACGGTCTCCTACCCGTCTGCAATAAAAATTGGGCTATTTCAGGTATTGGCCATCGTGGCCCCGGGTGTTTCGCGCGCGGCTGCCACCATCCTCGGGGGGTTGGCTGTGAGGCTCAACCGGCAGACCGCAGCCGAGTTCTCGTTCTTCTTGGCCGTACCCACGATGGCTGCAGCGACCGGATATAAACTGCTCCGTTTTTTTATGGATGGGCATCAATTTGGCACCCACGAATTGACCGTATTGGCATTGGGCAATGTGGTCGCTTTTCTGGTAGCCTTGCTGGCCATTCGCACATTCATTTCGTTTCTCAGCCGAAATGGCTTCAAAGTTTTTGGCTATTACCGGATTGTGGTGGGCGTCATCATTCTGTCGCTTTACTACCTGGGGGCACAACTGCAAATGATGTAATGGAACCCGAAGTTGACCGTGTGTTGCTGGTGAATAAGCCGCTCGAGTGGACCTCGTTTGATGTCGTGAACAAACTGCGTTACGTTCTGGGAATGAAAAAAATCGGCCATGCGGGCACCTTAGACCCCCTGGCCACTGGCTTGCTGATCATTTGCACAGGAAAAATGACCAAACGAATTGAAGAATTCATGGGCTGGCAAAAGGAATATACCGGAACCCTGATCATCGGACAAACCACGCCTTCGCATGACCTGGAAACAGAGGTAAGCGACCCGGTTGATTTTTCCGCCATCACGCCCGTTCGTATTCAGCAAGTGGCCGCGGCCCTTACAGGCGACCTGGAGCAAATCCCGCCCGCCCATAGTGCCATTAAAATCGGGGGCAAGCGCGCCTACAAATTCGCCCGCAAAGGCAAGGAGGTTGAACTGCAACCCCGTAAAGTTTCAGTCCCGGTTTTTGAGATTACCCGGGTAGCCCTGCCGGAGGTTGACTTTCGCATCGTCTGCTCCAAAGGCACCTACATCCGCAGCCTCGTTCGCGATTTTGGTCAACAACTTGGCGTGGGCGCTTACCTTTCCGCGCTATGCCGTACCCGCATTGGTGAATACCGGTTGGAAGATGCCCAAACGATTGAGCAACTTGCAGCGGCATCGGTATGAGAATCTACTATCATTTGGATGACTTTACTCCTCTGCCCTACGCGGTGGTGACGAGCGGTACGTTCGATGGGGTACATCTCGGCCACCAAAAAATATTGAACCGGCTGAAAGAAGCAGCGCAGCGCCACCGGGGCGAAACCGTGGTTCTTACCTACTGGCCGCACCCACGCCTGGTGCTGTACCCAGACGACCAGTCGCTGCGACTGCTCAACACGTTTGAAGAAAAGGCGGAGCTTTTAAAAGAGCAGGGCATTCAGCACCTTGTGCGCATTCCGTTCACGCGTGAATTCTCCCAGATTTCCTCCGTCCGGTTTATTACGGAGATATTGGTAGAAAACCTGGGCACCAAAAAACTGGTGATCGGGTACGATCATCGTTTTGGAAAAAACCGGGAAGGCAGCTTCGTAGAGTTACAGGCCAACGGCCCGCAATATGGGTTTGACGTGGAGGAAATTCCAGCCCAGGATATTGACCATGTCACCATCAGTTCGTCAAAAATCAGGGCCGCTTTGGAAACCGGGGATGTGCAGACCGCCCATCAGTTTTTGGGGCGCCACTATGCCATCACCGGGCGCGTGATCAGGGGGGATCAACTCGGCCGCGTATTGGGTTATCCCACTGCAAACCTCGATCTGGATGCACACCACAAACTGGTACCGGCTGAGGGCATCTATGCGGTGCGTGTACGCCATGGTCAGCAAGCCCATCGGGGCATGTTATACATCGGCACCCGGCCAACGATAGATGGTACCCAACGGGTGATTGAGGTAAATATTTTCGACTTCAATCGCGAGATTTACGGGGAAAACCTGACGGTGGAATTCATCCGACTATTGAGAAGGGATGTGCGGTTTTCATCGTTGGATGAGTTGAAAAATCAGTTGGAAAAAGATCGAATTGCGACACTTCAAATATTTGATAATCAGTAGGTTTATTCGATATCAAGTACACTAAAAAATTAAGGATCAGAAAACACCGAATGCATGATCAACAAAGTGGTTGCTGACGCGGATGAGGCCGTCCGCGATATCCCCGATCAGGCCGTGCTTATGCTGGGCGGCTTTGGGCTTTGCGGCATTCCGGAGAATGCCATCGCGGCTTTGCTGCGAAAAGGCGTAAAAGGACTTACGTGCATCTCCAACAATGCGGGGGTGGATGACTTTGGCATCGGCTTGATGCTCAAAACCCGGCAGGTGAAAAAGATGATTTCTTCCTATGTGGGTGAGAACGCGGAGTTCGAGCGGCAACTTTTGTCGGGCGAACTGGAGGTTGAATTGATCCCCCAAGGTACATTGGCTGAACGTGTGCGGGCAGGCGGTGCCGGCATCCCGGCCTTCTTTACGCCTGCCGGTGTGGGTACCGAGGTAGCCGCAGGTAAAGAGACCCGCGACTTTGATGGAAAGACCTACCTGATGGAACGCTGGCTACGGGCAGATTTTTCCCTGGTCAAAGCCTGGAAGGGCGACACCGCTGGAAACCTGATCTACCGGGGCACAGCGCGCAACTTCAACCCCATGATGGCGGCGGCCGGCAAGGTTACCATTGCGGAAGTCGAAGAACTGGTACCCGTTGGGCAACTCGATCCCAACGACATTCATACCCCGGGCATTTATGTTCATCGGATCTTCCAGGGCCGAGGCTATGAAAAGCGAATTGAGCAACGAACCACACGAAAATCCTGACCTATGCTGGACAAGATTGGAATTGCCAAACGAATTGCCCGCGAAGTCAGGGATGGCATGTATATCAATCTGGGGATTGGCATCCCCACGTTGGTCGCGAATTACATTCCATCGAGCATTAATGTAGTCCTTCAGTCAGAAAATGGTCTGCTGGGTATCGGCCCCTTTCCGACCGAGGCCGAAGTTGATCCTGATTTAATTAACGCAGGTAAACAAACCATCACCATGATGCCAGGATCGGCACTTTTCAGCTCAGCTGAGAGCTTTGCCATGATCCGCAGCGGCAAGGTAGATCTTACCATTTTGGGAGCCATGGAGGTCTCGGAACAGGGTGATATTGCGAACTGGAAGGTGCCCGGGAAGATGGTCAAAGGGATGGGCGGAGCCATGGACCTGGTAGCCTCGGCCAAACACATTATTGTGGCCATGCAGCACTGCAGCAAGGATGGTGCATCAAAACTTTTGCCCTCGTGCACGCTGCCCATTACCGGCCTTCGGTGTGTGAAGCGAATTGTGTCTGACATGGCCGTGGTCGACATATTGCCCGGAGGCGGTTTTAAGTTGTTGGAGCGAGCTCCCGGTGTTACCGTAGACGACATCAAGAAAGCCACGGCCGGGAAACTAATCGTGGAGGGTGAAATACCCGAGATGACCCTTTAGAGAACCAAACATGAAAGAATCAACCATACAATTCAAGGTCGTTCTGGATGCCCAGAACGTTCCCGAAAAAATCGAATGGGATGCAACCGACAAACCCCAGGGCGGCCCGACCGAGACGAAGTCGGTGAGCATTTCCCTGTGGGATCACCAGCAGAAAAACACACTGCGCATAGACCTGTGGTCCAAAGACATGCCCGTGGATGAGATGAAGCGCTTTTACATTGATTGTATTGGGGGCCTGGCCCAAAGCGCACTTAGTGCTACGGGTGATGAAGTAATGAGCCAACAAATCAATGAACTTTGCCAACGACTGGTGGCCCACGTTCAGAAGAACCCTTCCTGAGCACCTAAACAAACCGCTACCGTTGGCGAAAAAGTAGCCCAGAAATCGTTTGTTTTTATGGGTTTTCTCGTAGTTTTAGGGATTAAACTACCGTTAAATCCTTATGAATAAACTTTACAAACGCTTTTTGCTGCCCGCGTTATTCGTGCTATGCGCAGGCGCAGCATGGGCTCAAACCACCATCTCCGGTACCGTTAAGGACGCTACCGGACCGCTTGCCGGTGTAAACGTGGTGGTGAAGGGAACCGTGCAGGGTACCATCACCAACTCCAATGGTGAATTCAGTCTACGGGTGAACCAGGCGCCTCCCCTGACGCTGTCGTTTTCATTCGTGGGTTTCGCCACTCAGGAGATTGAAATCAAGGATGCCAATACCTCGGGCCTGGATGTGACGCTGGAAGAGCAAACGTTGCTCGGCCAGGAGGTTGTCGTTTCGGCTTCGCGTGTGGAAGAGAGCATTCTGAAATCGCCTGTGACAATTGAAAAGATGGACCTGCTGGCCATCCGCCAGGCGGCTACCCCCGACTTCTATGATGCCTTGGCTAATATGAAGGGCGTGCAAGTGAATTCGGGAAGTTTAAATTTCACAGCTGTCAACACACGTGGTTTTGCCACCATTGCGAACACCCGCTTTGTTCAGTGGGTTGATGGAATGGACACCCAGGCTCCGCTGTTGAATTTCCCCACTGGCAGTATCATGGGCATTGGTGAATTGGACATCGAGAGCATGGAGCTTATTCCGGGCGCTGCCAGCGCGTTGTATGGCCCTAATGCCTTTAACGGTATTTTGATCATGCAAAGCAAGAGCCCGTTCGAATATCAGGGCTTGAGCGCCCAGGTGAAAGTCGGTATGACAAATTCGGAGGCGGCTGGTTCAGATCCCCTGACCCAATACAGCATCCGGTATGCCAAAGCATTTAACAACAAATTTGCCTTTAAGATTAACGCGTCCATCATGCAGGCCACGGATTGGTTGGGTAATGATTACACCACGGATCGTGTCAACCCGGAGTCAACCACAGATTTGACCGGCCTACGCAATTTTGACGGGTTAAACCTGTATGGCGATGAGACGCAGATTCAGACACCCGTGCCCAGCATTGGCATCATCACCCGAACCGGTTTCCGGGAAGAAGACCTGGTGGATGATCGCGAAGCGAACACACTCAAGTTAGATGGCGCTCTGCATTATCGCATCAACGATAAAATGGAAATTTTCTACAACTACCGTTACGGTGGTGGAAGCTCGATCTATCAGGGTACTGAAAAATATGCGTTCCGCAACTTCAACCAACAGTTCCACAAACTGGAACTGAAGGGCAGCAATTTCTACGTGCGCGCCTACCAGTCAGCCACTGACGCGGGTGACTCGTATAACCTTACCGCCCTCGGAGCCTTCATGAACGAAACGTATGCGCCATCTGCTTCAACCTGGGTGCCTGATTTTGTTCTAGCCATGCAAGGTTATGCACCAGGAGTTCCGGCTGGCAATCCCGCGGCTGCGCGTGCTTTTGCCGATCGTTTCCGGCCGCAGCCGGGTACACCCGAATTTCAAAATCTGGTAGATGTCGTAAAAGCCAACCAGTTCCAAAAAACGCCAACCAATCAGTATACCAACATTGGTGGTATTACCCGGACTGTTCAAGGTGGGGCCTCCTTCTTCGACAATTCCAGACTACGCCACGCTGAATTCATGTATAATTTCCGCAATCAAATCAGCTGGGCGGACATTCAAATTGGAGGTAACTTCCGTCAGTATGACCTGTTCTCAAACGGTACCATCTTTAACGAGGCACCTGAAGACGGTGTAAACTTTGAGCGTATCAAGATTCAGGAATTTGGAGGTTATCTGCAGGTAGCCAAGACGATTGCTGAGAAATTGAAACTGACCGGTTCGATTCGTTATGACAAGAATGAGAATTTTGAAGGGCAGTTTTCGCCTCGCCTGTCAGCCGTTTACGAAGTCAGCAGCAACCATAATATCCGGGCTTCCTTCCAGACGGGTTTCCGCAACCCGGATACACAGGCTCAGTTCATTTACTTCCCTTCATCGGGCGGTACATTGCTGGGCAGCACCGAAGCCAACGCGGCCCGATATGGTATTCACAACGGTGGCGCCTGGACGCAGGAATCCTTTAATGCCTACCGTGCATCGGGCGGTGTCATTGATCCCGCTACAGGAACCCCGACCGGTGGTAACACCGCGCTTCTGCAAACAGCTACCTTGGATTATGTACAGCCTGAGCAGCAGAAGTCATTCGAAATTGGCTACAAAGGCCTGCTAGGCACCAAGTTGCTGGTGGACTTTAACTACTACTACACCTCTTATGAGAACTTCATTGGTGGAGAGATTGTGGCGAGTAAGAATGCCACCACGCACCAGGGCCGCACCATCGTAGCGGGCTCCTTATTCTCTCCCTACACCAACTCGAAGCAAGAAGTAACCTCTGATGGTGTGGGCTTGGGCCTTACCTACAGCCTGCCTAAGAATTTCATTGTGAATGCCAACTACAACTTTGCGAGATACGAGGCTGAGGAAAGCCCGTCATTCCGGGCCGGATTTAACACCCCCGAAAATCGCTTCAGCATTGGCGTGGGCAATCGCAAAATTGTCAACAACCTGGGATTCAATGTCAACTTCCGTTGGCAGCAGGAATTCCAGTGGGTTTCTTCCTATGGTATCTGGAATGTCCCGGAATACGGTGTCGTTGATGCCCAATTGAACTACAAACTGTCTGCCCTTAAGTCGATGATTAAAGTTGGGGCGACCAATATTGGTGGTGGCGACTACCGCACCAACCTGGGTTCTCCGTTCATCGGCCAGCAGTATTATATCTCCATCACGTTTGATGAGTTCTTGAAATAACCTTGACATGCATATGAAATACATGAAATATTTAAGCGCCTTTTTGCTCACCGCATTTTTGGTGGGCTCGTGCTCGCAGGAGCCCATCGTTCCGCAAGCACCGGAACCTCCGGCTCCCGGGCCTACGCCTTCCGCGGGCACGGCCAATTTTTCGAAGTTTGTAGCGATTGGTAACTCCTTTGTAGCCGGCATGCAGGCAAACGCTCTTTTCAACGAGAGCCAGGCCAATTCGCTGGCTAAGATCATGGCCACCCAACTTGCTACGGTAGGCGGTGCGACCCCTGATCCGTTCGATCAACCGGACATCAACTCGGTTAACGGATTTAATCCGATCCAATCGGTGCTGCCGTCCGTGGTGTTGGGCCGCCTCGTGTTGTTTGATCCGGATGGACCGACCGGTCCCCGGACCGCTGCTCCTTATCCAGCCAAGTTCCCGGGAGCACCCGCTGTGACATGCCCTTCGGCTGTACCGGCAACTCCGGCTTTGCCTGCCCCGTACAACACGGCTGACTTCCCGGCAGCGTTTGCTGGTAACAAAGCCAACCTGAACAACTTTGGTGTGCCTTTGATCTACCTGGCCCAAACGCTGACACCCGCAACCGGTGGTCCTGCTCCTCCCGCCCCGAATCCAGCTTATAGTCCGTTCTTTGCCCGCTTCGCTGCAACGCCAAGCCCGGACGGAACCACGGGGTCAACGATTGTGGGTGACGCAAGGGCTGCGGCTGGGACGTTCTACCTCGTTTGGCTCGGTTTTGATGATGTGCTTCTTTATGCTGCCACGGGTGCCGCCAATACAGGTCCCGGAACGCCAGCTGGCACATTCCCGATGACAGCGTCAGCTTCATTTAACGGACAAATGGATGCGTTCATGAATGCCTTGTTGACCGGTACCACCTTCAACGTGGTAATCGGTAACATTCCGGATTTCACGTCACTGCCGTATTTCTATACGGTAGCCTGGAATGCCATCACACTGGATGCGGCTACCGCCACCAGCCTGACGACCAACCTGGCCAACAATTACAATGCGCTCCTGGATCAACTTGTTACAAATGCGGTAATAACTGCTGCGGAACGCGACAAGCGCAGGTTCACGTTCATTGCCGGCAAGAACGGTGTAATGCTAACGGATGAAGCATTGACTGACCTAAGCCCTTATATGGTAGGGCCTGCCGCTGCCCTTCTGCCCTACGCGCGCGCCCGTCAGGCAAAATCTACAGATCTAATTCCGTTGACCGCAGGTTCGGTATTAGGTACTTGCAATGGCGGCAATCCCCAAGCCGTTTTTGGAGTCAGTTTCCCGGTGTCCGATCAATTGGCCATTACGCCTGAAGAGACAGCTGCAATTCTGACCCGAACTGCCGAGTTCAATACCAAGATTGCGGCAGTTGTTACGGCCAACAGCACACGCTTCGCGTTAGCTGATGTCAACAAGGCGTACAAGGATTTTGTAACCGCCAAGGGAGCGGTCTCCAATGGCGTGTTTATCACACCAAGCTTTGCTCCGCCCACCGGTGCGTTCTCGGAGGACGGGCTGCATCCGAATTCACGGGGCTATGCCTTTACGGCTAACGTGTTTATTGATGCCATCAACGCGAAGTTTGGGTCAACCATTCCAAGAGCAAACCTGGCAAACTACAAGGGAACAGGTCTTCCTGTGAATCCCTGATTCAGGCTAAATACAGTTAACAAAAAAGGGGCTTCGGCCCCTTTTTTAATTTCGTCTTTTTCTTAGAACAACTCTTTTGCAATCCGGTAAATCGGATCGCTTTTACCCATGGAGTAAAAATGTAACGAAGGCACCTGGTGCTTAATCAACTCTTTGCACTGTTGCACCGCCCATCGGATTCCCACTTCTTTTACCTCCTTGTTGTCCTTGCAGCGATCGATTTCCTCAGTTAACTCCTCCGGGAGGTTACAATTGAAAATGGTGGGGAGTACACTGAGCTGCGTTTTGGTGGTGATGGGCTTAATGCCAGGAATGATCGGCACGGTAATGCCCGCCTCGCGGCACAGCCTGACAAAATCAAGATAACGCTGGTTGTCAAAAAACATCTGCGTCACGATAAACTGGGCGCCCATATCGACCTTCAGTTTAAGATATTTCAAGTCTGTCTTCAGATTGGGCGCGGCAAAATGCTTCTCCGGGTAGCCGGCAACGCCAACACAAAAATGGGTGGGTGATGCGTGTTGCAGGTCATCATCCAAAAACTTGCCCGCGTTCATATCCATAATCTGCCCCAGCAATTCCGAGGCATAGGCATGACCATCGGGTTCGGCCACAAACCGAGCCTCTGACTTGATCGCATCACCTTGCAGCGCCAGTACGTTATCAATGCCGAGGAACTGCAGATCAATCAGGGCATTCTCTGTTTCTTCGCGTGTGAACCCCCCGCAAATAATATGCGGCACGCAATCCACCTTATAGTGGTTTTGAATGGCCGCACAGATGCCGACCGTACCGGGGCGCTTGCGCGTTGATCGTTTTTCGAGCAGACCATTCTCCCGCTTCTTGTACACGTACTCCTCCCGGTGGTAGGTCACATCGACAAATGGAGGTTTGAACTCCATGAGCGGATCCATGTGGTCAAACAGGGAGCGGATATTTTCGCCCTTCAGGGGAGGCAACACCTCGATGGTGAAAAGCGTTTTGCCGTTGGCGTTTTTTATGTGGTCAGTGACTCTCATGCTCAAATGTTTAACTACAACGTCTTCAAATCAGTACCCTAAGACTGGACTCAACCATTTTTCAGTCACCTGAATTGTCTGTCCTTTCCGTTTTGAATATTCTTCCACCTGGTCACGGGCAATCTTGCCAAGGCCAAAGTACCGGGCCTGCTCATGCGCAAAGTAAAAACCGCTCACCGAAGCTCCCGGGTACATGGCAAAAGACTCGGTGAGCTGAATGCCCGCTTTCTCCGCCTTAAGCAAATCAAAAATCAACTGCTTCTCGGTGTGATCGGGACAAGCCGGATAACCCGGTGCGGGCCGAATCCCCGGATATTCTTCCGAAATCAACTGCTCATTGGTGAGATTCTCGGTCTTGTTGTAACCCCAATAATCCTTACGCACCAGCTCATGCAGGCGTTCGGCAAAGGCCTCTGCCAGCCGATCGGCCAACGCCTTCACCATAATCTCAGCATAATCATCATGCTGCTTTTTGTAGCGATCGATCAGTTTCTCCAATCCGATGCCCGTGGTTACGGCAAACAAGCCCAGGTAATCCTGGCCGGGGTTTGGTGATATGTAATCCGCCAGACAGAAATTGGGGAGGTTCTGCGCTTTCTTGTTTTGCTGGCGAAGGAAATGGAACACGCGCTTCTCCTGCCCCACCTCAATCTCCACATCATCTCCTTTTGCCACGGCCGGATAAAAACCCAATACCGCATTGGCTTGCAATCGCTCACCCGCTACGATTTCATCCAGCATCTTCTGCGCATCCTGATACAGGCGAGTCGCCTCAGAACCTACTACTCCATCATTCAAAATGCCGGGGAAACGACCTGCGAGCATCCACGTTTGGAAAAAGGGAGTCCAATCAATGTACTTGCGCAAATCCGCCAATGGGAACCGAATTAATTCTTTGCGGCCCAAAAAACCCGGACGTGTAAACGAAGTGCCGGACCAGTCGATGTTAACCCGGTTTGCCCGTGCTTCGGCTAACGACACAAAATTCTTGGCCTGCTGGCGCCCCTCGTGGTCCTTGCGCAATTCGGCATACTCCTGCTTGATTCGCTCGTGCAGACTTTTTCGTGTTTCCAGGTTAATTAACTCACTGGCCACCGGCACTGACCGGGAGGCATCCAGCACATGAACAACTGGCGCGGAATACACCGGATCGATTTTTACTGCCGTATGAATCTTTGAGGTGGTAGCGCCACCGATGAGCAATGGCACATTCATCCCCTCATGCTGCATCTCCTTTGCCACATGAACCATTTCATCCAGTGACGGAGTAATCAGGCCACTCAGCCCAACGATATCAACCTTCTCACGCTTCGCGGCTTCAATAATCTTTTCCGTGGGCACCATCACGCCCAGATCCACAATATCATAATTGTTGCACGCCAGCACCACGCCCACAATGTTTTTGCCGATGTCGTGAACATCGCCTTTTACGGTGGCGAGCAACACCTTGGCGGCAGGCTTACCTGAAGTTCCGCTTAGCCGCTTCTCCTCCTCCAGGTAAGGCGTTAAGTAAGCCACGGCCTTCTTCATCACCCGTGCACTTTTTACCACTTGGGGCAGAAACATCTTACCGGCACCAAACAAATCGCCCACCACGTTCATGCCCGCCATCAGGGGCCCCTCAATCACCAACAAGGGCCGGCCGTACTTAAGCCGCGCCTCTTCCGTATCCACTTCAATGAAGTCGATGATTCCCTTTACCAGTGCGTGCGTCATGCGCTCTTCCAGCGATCCGTTTCGCCACTCTGTGTCGGCCTCCTTTTTTCGGGCAGATCCTTTCACGGATTCGGCAAATTCGAGCAGGCGTTCGGTAGCATCATCTCTCCGGTTCAACAACACATCCTCCACCCGCTCCAGGAGATCTTTCGGTATCTCATCGTAAACCTCCAGCATGGTCGGATTTACGATGCCCATATCCATACCATGCTGAATGGCGTGGTAGAGAAACGCGGCATGCATGGCCTCGCGTACAATCTGATTTCCGCGAAAACTAAACGACACATTGCTCACCCCTCCGCTCACATGGGCATGTGGCAGATTCTTTCGTATCCATTCGGTTGCCCGAAAGAAGTCTACCGCGTAGGTGCGGTGCTCCTCAATGCCCGTGGCCACGGGAAATATGTTGGGATCAAAAATAATGTCCTGGGGAGGGAACCCGACCTGGTTGACCAGGATGTTGTATGCGCGCTGGCAAATCGAAATCCTTCGCTCATAGGTATCGGCCTGGCCTTGCTCATCGAATGCCATAACCACCGTGGCCGCCCCGTAACGCTTGACCAGTTTTGCCTGGCGGATAAACTCTTCTTCGCCACCCTTTAAAGAAATGGAATTAACAATTCCCTTGCCTTGCAAACATTTAAGCCCCGCCTCAATCACCTCCCACTTGGAGGAGTCGATCATGACCGGTACCCGTGCGATTTCCGGTTCTGACGCCATGAGATTCAGAAAGCGGGTCATGGCCGAGACCGAATCGAGCATGCCCTCGTCCATGTTAACGTCAATCACCTGCGCTCCTCCGCGTACCTGGTCGAGGGCAACTTCCAGCGCCTCGTCAAACTTATCTTCCTTAATGAGTTTAAGGAACCGGGCGGAACCGGTGACGTTGGTACGCTCCCCGATATTGACAAAATTTGAAGCGGGAGTTACGACAACGGCCTCCATGCCGCTCAAGGTCAAATTACGAATCCTATTCATCTGGTCGATTCCGTTGGGTATGACTTCATGAGTTACTCCGACTCTACCTCCTGCGGGATAACACGGGGCTTATACTTTTCCGTCAACTCCGCTATCTTCCGAATATGGGCTGGCGTAGTGCCACAGCAACCACCCAGCACGTTGACCAGGCCTTCCTTCAGGTACTCTTCCACCTGAGCTGCCATTTCTTCGGGTGTCTGATCATAGTGACCAAACTCATTGGGCAGCCCGGCATTCGGATAGGCGCTGACATAGAAAGGTGCCTGCTCATTGAGCACCTGCAAATACGGGCGCAGTTGGGAGGCTCCCAAAGCACAATTCAAGCCGATACTAAAGAGCGGCACATGCGAAACGGAAACCAGGAATGCCTCGGTGGTCTGGCCCGAAAGCGTCCGGCCACTGGCATCGGTAATCGTTCCCGAAACCATGATGGGCACCTGTCGGCCAAGCTGATCGAAAAGCTCCTGAATGGCAAACAAGGCTGCCTTCGCATTAAGCGTGTCAAAAACGGTTTCTACAAGCAACAAATCGGCACCTCCCTCCAAAAGAGCTTTGGCCTGTTGCCGATACGCTTCCTTCAATTGATCAAATGTGATCGCCCGATATCCGGGGTTGTTAACATCAGGCGAAATCGAAGCCGTCTTATTGGTTGGCCCCATGGCACCGGCCACAAACCGAGGCTTATCGGGTGTCTTTCGGGTGAATTCATCGGCAGCCTGCCGGGCAATTCTGGCCGATTGATAATTGATGTCGTACACCGCCTCTTCCAGGTGATAATCGGCCTGAGCGATGGTGGTGGCACTGAAAGTATTCGTCTCAATGATATCGGCTCCGGCCTCCAGATATTGCCGGTGGATATCCAGTATGATATCCGGCCGGGTAATCGACAACAAGTCGTTGTTGCCTTTAAGGGGTGACGGGTGATTTTTGAACCGCTCTCCGCGGAAATCCGCATCCTCCAGCTTATGACGCTGAATCATAGTGCCCATGGCACCGTCCAGCACCAGTATACGTTTTTGAATGGCTTCGTAAATAGACATGGCTCTCGTTTACCACTTTATCCAGAGAGCCCTCAACAGAGAAGGTCGCCTATCATGACTGAAAACGATTGAAATCGTCTCAGATGGGTTTTAGCACAACGTTCCGATGATCGAAACAGGATGCTAAGACGTCAACGGGCCCGGTCCCTCGGTCTTTCTGGATAAGCAATGCAAAGAAAGTGAATGCCTAGCGAAAAATGAAGCCACCTGGCCAGTTTTGAACGAATGTTTAAGGATAAATCGGCAAATTTGCATCGTGAAACTCGCTGCCATTGACATCGGTTCTAATGCCATCCGCTTCCAGGTTTCGTCCGTTCTGGACAATGGCACGCGGTTATTGTTCAAGAAGATGGAATACGTCCGATTTCCTCTTCGTCTGGGCCACGATGTATTCACCACTGGCCGTATCTCGGATAAAAGTAAGGACAAGTTCAAGAAGCTGATGCATACTTACAAGCTGCTGCTTGAACTCTACGAAGTGGACGATTATATGTTTTGTGCCACTTCCGCCATGCGTGAATCCGAAAATGGAGCGGAGCTTGTTCAGGAAGTGCGCAACCAGATTGGTGTCAATATTGAGGTGATAGACGGGCAACGGGAAGCGGACCTGATTAACCGAGCCATCAGTTCCTTTTTGACCAACGAAACGCACCTTCACATTGACGTAGGCGGTGGAAGTACAGAACTTAACATCTACGTGCAGGGCGAAAAATTACACACCCGGTCCTTTAAGGTGGGTTCTGTACGAGTACTGGAAAACCGGGATTCGCCTGTGGCCTGGGAGGATATGGAGCGATGGATCAAGGATCACATGAAGCCCCAATACGGCAAAGTCACAGCCGTGGGTACAGGCGGGAACATCTCAAAAATCTACGAGTTGGCGCAATTGAAACCGCACCGGAAGATGTCTTTAAAACGCCTCGATGAAGTTATTGCCATGATTGGCCAGCACAGCATTGAAGAGCGTATCTATAAGCTTCAGATGAACCCCGACCGCGCAGATGTGATCATTCCCGCTGGCAATATCTACCGGAAAGCCATGGCCTGGGCCCAATCAAAATACATTTTCGTGCCTGAGGTCGGACTCAAGGACGGCATACTCCTGCACCTGTTCGAAAAAAATGCCACGCAACGCAAGATTGAGTTTGTCAACGTGGAGGATCAAAGCCAGGGGAAAAAGATTTCCCCGATACCATCTAAAAAAGCGCCACGTCTGAAATAATCTCGCGGGTGACGTTGTAGAACTCCTTGTGAATATTGAAAGGCGGGTCTTGGCCGGCTTCCTTTGACTCATACGAGCCATCTTCCTTCATCCGATAGGCATTCACATTATCCCGCAGATTGTAGCGCAGAATATTCATGGCCTGTTTCTTCAGCATTTCGGACTCCAGCCGGAAAAGCGATTCCACTCTTCGGTCAAAACTGCGCACCATCGCATCAGCGCTGCCGATGTACACCTTAGGATTGCCCGCATTGTGGAAATAGTAGATTCGCGAGTGCTCCAGGTACTCACCTACTATGGAAATCACTTCAATGTTCTCGCTCAAACCTTTTCGACCCGGACGAAGGCAGCACATGCCCCGAACAATCAATTTGATTGAAACTCCCGACTTTGACGCTTCATACAGTGCATCAATAAAATCCTTGTCTTGCAGGGAGTTGAACTTGACCACAATACCCGAAGGCTTCCCCTGCCGCGCGTGAATGGCTTCCTGACGAACCAGGCCCACCAGTTGGTTGCGCATGTCCCGCGGAGATGTTATCAGATTCTGATACGTAGTCGGCAGGCTGTGGCCGGTGATGACGTTAAAGAATTCCGACACGTCATGCGCATACGCTTCGTTGGTGCTGAGCAAACTGATGTCCGTGTAGAGGCGTGCCGTAGCTTCGTTGTAGTTGCCACTGCTCAGGTGCACATACCGCACCACGCGATCGTCCTCCTCTTTGCGAACGATAAGCAATAACTTGGTATGGGTTTTCAAACTGCTGACACCGTAAATCACAAAACAACCCGCCTTTTGGAGCCGCTGGGCCTCGCGCAAGTTATTTTCTTCATCAAAACGGGCTTTAACCTCAAAAAGGACAGATACGTGCTTACCGTTCTCGGCCGCTTTCAGCAACGCAGCGGTTACCCGCGACTCCTTTGCCACCCGGTAAATGGTGATCTTGATGGAGAGCACATAGGGATCATCGGCTGCCTTTTCCAGCAACTCCAGCACCGGATCCATGGAATTGTACGGGTGATGAAGCAAAATGTCGCGTTCCTTCAACACATCCATGAGATCGCGCGTGCCATACTCGGGGAATGACAGCGGCTTAATGGGGTTGCGTAAGGGCGCCTTTTTGTCCTTGAATTCCTTGTGCCCGATAATCTGGTTGAGTCCATTGAGTTCAAGCAAGCTCCCATGCGGTACCTGAAATACGTTTTGGTCGTCAAGATCCCACTGGATCTTGAGCAGGCGCATCAACCACGGATCGGGGTTCTCCTCGATGTCCATGCGCACGACCCGTCCCGATCTGCGGGTCTTGAGTTTGCGTTTCAGTTCATCCAGAAAGTTGGATTCAATGTCTTCGCTTTCATCGAGCGTAAAATCTCCATTCCGGTTGATGCGGAAAAGGTTCACGCTTTGAATATCCACGTTGCGGAACAGATGCTGAATGTTGTGCCGGACGATATCTTCAAGCGGCACAAAGGAGATCAGGCCGTCCCACGAGAGGATTTCATAGAACCGGGGCAGGTTGCTAGGCACTTGTACAAAGGAAACCTTCGGTTGCGCCTGCTGATCACCCGGCACGCGCGTCACCACCCCAAACAGCAAACGGTTGTTCATCAGCACCGGGAAGGTATGGTAGCTGTCAAACACCATGGGCGTGAGCATCGGGTAAATGGTCTTATGGAAGTACTGATCGACCCGTTGACGATCCTCCGGCTCCAGCATTTTGCAGGATGTAATCCGGAAACCCTGGCCCTCAAAATGGGGCACGAGGCTATGAAGATAATACTGGTGCTGGTCGGTAAGGAAGCGCCTGATCTCCTGAAGCAACAGCATACGGAAAGGCGCCTCCCGAAGGCCACTGTAGTCAAAACGCTCCTTTCCGTAATCCAGGTAGTTGTATAAACTACCCAACCGGATGGTGCAAAACTCATCCAGATTGGAGGCCGTAATGGCCAAAAACTTTAGCCGGTCAAAAATGCTCCGTTCGGTTTTGCGCGATTGATCCAACACCCGGTAATTGAACTGTATCCAGCTCAAATCCCGTGACACGTAATTACTGGCCTCAATCTGCTGCTGCCACGCAGCGATTGACCCCTCCCGCACGGGGACTTCTGTTATTGATTCGTCTCCCTCCTGCTCCATACCGACTACTCGATCAAATGTCCAGGCGCGCGTACCGCGCATTGCGCTCAATGAAATCCCTGCGTGGCGCCACTTCATCTCCCATCAGCATGGAAAAGAGGTGATCGGCTTCTGCGGCCGACTCAATGCTTACCAACTTTAGCGTTCTGCGGGCCGGGTCCATGGTGGTTGACCAAAGCTGCTCAGGATTCATTTCACCCAAACCCTTGTAGCGTTGTACGTTGACACTATCTTCTTTGCCATTGCTCAACTCTTTGAGCAACGCATCGCGTTCTTCCTCATTCCAGCAGTACCGCTCTTCCTTCCCCTTCTTCAACAAATACAGCGGAGGCAGCGCAATGTAGATGTACCCCTGCTCAATCAACTCGCGCATGTACCGGAAGAAAAAGGTGAGAATGAGAGTACGGATGTGGCTTCCGTCCACATCGGCATCGGTCATGATGATGATCTTATGGTAGCGAAGCTTCGACAGGTTTAACGCCTTCTGATCATCCTCGGTGCCAAAGCTGACGCCCAACGCAGTGATAATGTTCTTGATTTCCTCGTTCTCATAAATCTTGTGTTCCTGCGCCTTCTCTACGTTAAGAATCTTTCCGCGCAGCGGCAGAATAGCCTGAAAATTCCGGTCGCGACCCTGCTTGGCCGAGCCGCCAGCGGAGTCACCCTCCACCAGGTAAAGTTCTGATATGGATGCATCGGAGCTGGCACAATCAGCCAGTTTGCCCGGCAATCCGGTGCCCGACAGCACATTTTTGCGCTGCACCATTTCACGGGCCTTACGCGCTGCAATGCGGGCCTGGGCCGCCAAAATCACCTTGCTGACGATCAGCTTGGCCTCTTTGGGGTTTTCCTCCAAAAAGTGCTGAAGAATTTCGCCAACGGCCGTGTCCACGGCCCCCATCACCTCGCTGTTGCCCAGTTTGGTCTTCGTTTGACCTTCGAACTGCGGTTCAGCCACCTTCACCGAAATCACCGCGGTCAATCCCTCGCGAAAGTCATCGCCACTGATTTCTACCTTGGCTTTTTCCAACAGCCCGGACTTATCCGCATAAGTCTTGAGCGTTCGGGTGAGCGCCCTGCGGAAACCGGCCACGTGTGTGCCCCCCTCGTGGGTGTTAATGTTGTTGACGTAGCTGACGAGATTTTCGTTGAAGGACGTGTTGTAACTTAACGCCACTTCTACCGGAATCTCACTTTTATCATTCCGGACGTAAATCGGTGCCGGGATCAGTTTTTCCCGATTCGAATCCATGTACTCCACAAACTCGCGCAAGCCGCCACTGGAGAAAAACGTCTGCGTGCGAGCCTCCCCATTTTCGTCAAGTTCACGCAGGTCTTTCAGAATGATGGTGATGCCGGGATTCAAAAATGCCAGCTCGCGTAGTCGCCCAGCTACGGTATCGTAATTGTAAACGGTGACCTGGAATACCGTGGCATCGGGTTTGAAGTGAACGGTTGTGCCGCGTTTTTGCGATTCCCCTGCCTGGCGCACCGGATAAGCCGGCACCCCCTGATGGTATTGCTGCTCAAATATTTTTCCATCCCGATAAACCGTAACGTTGAGTGTCTCCGAGAGAGCATTCACGCACGACACACCAACCCCGTGCAAACCACCGGAAACTTTGTAGGTGTCTTTATCAAATTTACCCCCGGCATGCAGCACGGTCATAACCACCTCCAAAGCCGACCGCTTTTCCTTTTCATGCATGTCGGTTGGAATACCGCGGCCATTGTCCTCGACCATCACCGAATTGTCGGTGTGAATGGACACCGTGATGGTATCACAATACCCCGCCAGGGCTTCATCGATGGAGTTATCGACCACTTCCCAAACGAGGTGATGCAGGCCTTTTACACCCACATCGCCAATGTACATGGCGGGTCTTTTTCGAACGGCCTCGAGGCCTTCCAGTACCTGAATATTACTTGCGGAATACGAGGAATCTTTCTTCTTTTTTTCGTCTGACATGAGGTTGGTTATAAACCGTCAAAAATACGGTTTTCGGCCCGAAATTCAGCGATTTTGGGTGTTAAAACGCTTGTTTTTTTTGCCTTGGCCGCGGACTTGCTCGGGTCAATTTTCCGGGCAAAAAAAGATGCGATTCCAGCCCGTTTTCAGGCCTTGTCTTTCTTCTTCTTTTTCTTGCCGTTGTCCTTCTCGGCCATCAGCTGCAAACGTGCCTTTTGCAGCTCTGCTTTTTGCGCTTCGCTAACAGCCGGATAGCTCAAATCCAGCTTTTCAAACTGTCGGTAAATCACGGCCGCAATAGCTAACCGAGCGTACCACTTATCATCGGCAGGTATGATAAACCAGGGCGCATAGTCGGTTGACGTGGCGCTAATGGCTTCGCTGTACGCTTTTTGATACTCATCCCAAAAACCGCGTTCCTTCAGGTCGGACAACGAAAACTTCCAGTTCTTGCTGGGGTCGTCAATCCGCTCCAAAAAGCGCTTGCGTTGCTCTTTCTTGGACACGTGCAGGAAGAACTTCAGGATAACGGTGCCGTTGTCTGCCAGATTTTTTTCAAACCGCCTGATTTGTTTGTAGCGAGCCTTCCAAAACTTCTCGTCAATCTTCTTGGGGCTTTCGATACCCGGAATATTCTCATTCATCACATACTCGGGATGAACACGCGTCACCAACACATTTTCGTAGTGCGAACGATTATGGATGGCAATCTCACCACGGGCCGGCAACGCCAACGTGTGGCGCCAGAAGTAGTCGTGATCCAATTCGTGCGAGTTCGGGGCCTTAAAGCTATACACTTTAACACCCAGTGGATTGAAGCCGGACATGATGTGTTTCACCGCTCCATCTTTGCCGGCTGCATCCATTGCCTGAAAAACAATCAATACGCTGTACCGGTTGTGTGCATAAAGCTTGTCCTGAATCTCGGCCAGGTGTCTTCGACCCATTTCAAGCAGCGACTCGGCCTCCTCCTTTACCAGGATGTCGCCTTTGTATTCCGTGTGAAAATCCTTGAGTTTGATGTTGGTCTCCGGCTTTACCAATAACTCCTTGATGTTTATTAATCGGTCATCGCTGAGCATAAAAATGTAGTTTAGGTTGGTTGAAAAGTAGAGAATTTCTACCTCTTGTGGTATGATTTTACTACATTTCCCTAGGTTAAGTTTAAACCCGCCACTTATGAAAAAATTTGCGATTAAACTGCTCATTGTCAGCCTATTAATGCTTCCTTCGTTGCCCGGTACAGCCCAAAAAGATCAGGATCTGATCAAAGCGGTGATTGAAAAAGAGACCCAATCCTTCTTTCGGGTGGACCGAAAGGGATGGGAAGAATCCTGGTTAAAAACACCCTACGCGTATTGGTCGTACTCCGACTCCACCGGCACTTCGCATGTGGAAGGATGGGATCAACTGAACAAAACGTTTGACGATTACTTCAAAACGGCTAAGCCGAACCAGGCTCGCATCACCAACGAATGGGTTGAAATACGCGTGTACGGCAACGGAGCCTATGCGCGATTCACCCAACGCGTGCAAGACGACATCGACCGCGATGAAACGTCTCAAGTGCGGGTATTGGAAAAAGGGAAAGACGGAAAATGGAAAGTGGTCTTCGTTGGGGCCGTTGCCAAGTACAGTAAGTGATGCCGGACTGATTGCCCGTTATTAATATTGGCCGGTGCGCAGCATCACCAGCGTGCACGCTTCAATGGGCTCAATCCCCTGTTGGCGGGCCAATCGCTCAAATTCGTCATTCTCCGTGCCCGGGTTGAAAATGATTCGTTTGGGCTTTAGAGACAAAATGTAATCATACCATGCGGGCTGGTGTTGCGGACCAAGATAGAGCGTTACGGTGTTCACATCAGGAATGGCCGGTTGCGTCTGGATATCTAAAATGGTTTGCCCGAGCACGTCTCCGCTCTTGTTGCTGACCGGCACAAAAGGATGGCCATACTGTTGCAGCATTTGAGCCGCCATAAAAGAATACCGCGATGGATTATGGCTGGCCCCGATGATAACTGTTTTTTTCATCCGCTATTCTTTAAACCTGTTTTGTCGCGTTGAAGTTCAATGCCTGCATATTTTGCTGCAGCCATGTCGGCACAGCGTACACCATCCATGGCTGCCGAAACAATACCACCGGCATAGCCTGCACCTTCCCCGCAAGGGAATAATTTTTTCACCTGAACGTGCTCACAACTTTCCCGGTCACGGGGTATGCGCACCGGTGAGGACGTGCGGCTCTCCACGCCTACCAGGTTGGCTTCATGGGTGAAATACCCCTTCATCTTCCTGCCGAAGGCTGGCAACGCTTCGCGCAAGGCCTGGGAGACAAATCCCGGCAATACCTCGGCCAAATCAGCCGAAAGTAAACCCGGCTGATATGACGTATCACATAGATCCGCTGATACTTTGCCCCTTACAAAATCATCCATTCGTTGTGCCGGTGCGGTTTGTTTGCCGCCAGCGACCAGACCGGCCCGCTGTTCCACCTCGGCCTGAAAGTGCATTCCAGCTAAAGGCCCGAACTTTTGATAGCTGGCAAAGTCGCGTTCTTCTACGGCTACCACAATACCCGAATTGGCAAAACGCGAGTCTCGCCTGGAGGGGCTCATGCCATTCACCACCACTTCACCCGGAGAGGTTGCCGCGGGCACAATGAATCCGCCCGGGCACATGCAGAATGAGAATACCCCGCGCTGTTGCCCACCTGTCTTCGCCTGATGGACCAAAGCATACGATGCTGCCGGCAAATAATCCCCCCGGCTTCCGGTGCAATGGTATTGAACCGAGTCAATCAGCGACTGAGCATGTTCAATGCGAATGCCGAGAGCAAAGGGTTTGGCCTCCAGGTACACGTTTCGGTTCTGCAACAACTGAAAAATATCCCGGGCTGAATGGCCAGTCGCCAGTATGCAGGCGTCAGCCGAAATCCATTCCCCCGATTGAAGTTGAACCGACTTCCACTCGCCATCCTGAATTTGAATGTCCGTCACCCGGGTGTTGAAATGGATCTCGCCACCCGCCTGGATGATGGATTGTCTCAGTTCAGCCACGAGTTTCGGAAGCTTATTAGTTCCAATGTGCGGATGGGCATCAAACAAGATGTCCGGTTTGGCTCCATGGGCCACCAGTGTCTGCAAGATGCGATCGATACTGCCGCGCTTGTGCGATCGCGTGTAGAGCTTTCCATCGGAGTATGTGCCGGCACCGCCCTCGCCAAAGCAATAGTTACTGTCGGGGTGTACCACGTGATCTTTGTTAATGGCGGCAATATCGCGCCTGCGCGCCTGCACGTCCTTGCCACGTTCCAACACAATAGGTTTTACCCCTAATTCAATCAATCGCAAAGCGGCAAACAAACCGGCTGGGCCGGAGCCAATGATGATCACGCGATGTGAAGAATGGTGAACAGCCGGATAGTCGCGAATGAACTGCTGCGGCTCATAGGCCGAAGCTTCGACCAGATCGACCAAAAAGTTAACCATGACTTTACGCCCGCGGGCATCAATGGAGCGCCTGCGGGGTATGACGACAACGGGATTGGTGAGTGCGAGTTTTTTTCGTGCAAACTCCTGAAACCGGAGTTCATCAAACGCCTCTTCGGGCGGTAGCGATATTTCAACAGACTGTTTCAAGACGAAAGGTGGTTATCCTTTAAGTCGAAAGGCAAAGGTACAGGAAGGGTTTAATGAAAAAAACTGAGCGTTGGGAGGATGGGGGCTCATCAGCGCCTGCGGCCATCGAAAGAAAACGAATAGCCGAGATTCAGACCAAATCGCAGTCCGTGAGCAAAGCTGTCCTGATTAACACTGTTGAAGGCACTCTCGGTCAGTGGGTCGGCCTCAAAGATCCGGTACCCGGCCGAGTATCCAACGAATGCATCCATGGTAAACCCATCACCATCGTTTCGTTGCATCAGGCGGGCACCCAGGTACAGCGCATATTCGAACGTTTGCTCCGATGCGCTGACCGTAACCAGAGGCGATTGCGGAAGAAACTGGATGTTGGAAAAATAACTCTGGTTGGTGAATACTACGCCATGGGCGAAGTACCACATACCCGTGCGCAAGGGGTTATAGAACTTCTGCTTAATGGAAATGGAGTACCCGCGATTATACACTTCGTCTTGCGGAATTTGTAAATCAGGCGTGAAGAACGGATCGCGAAGACCGATAAACTCGAATTCATGCCCGAGTCGTTCCTCATTATAGAACTCAACACCAAACGGCATTTGTCCGAGGAACATCATAAACGGGTTGGTCTCTAATATCACCCCGCGGTACTCCGGGTAACGGGGGCGGAAATAGGTGAACCCGGTTCGTTTGCTGGCGGACCGCGCAGCAGGCGGTGCGGTTTTTTTCCTTGCCAGTGTACTGATGGCATTGGCTAATTCCTGATCTTCCACCGGTTTGTAATATCCGCTCAGGCGGCCGTCCTGCTCATAAAGCTCCCACGTGCCCACACGCACATTATCTTCCATCTGTCCCTTGGTTTGTAATGTCCCCGAGGGATAATACCCGCTGTACGTTCCCTTTCCATTTACAAAATCACACTCCCCTTCCAGTTTTCCATTGTCATAATAATACTGCCACTTGCCCTCGTGGTGTTCGCGGCTGATCATACCCTTGAGGCGCAACTTGCCGCTGGCATAGTACTCGCGGTACTCGCCCATACCCTGGTTATACGTGATCTCTCCTTTCAGTGTACCGTTGGGGTTTTTCATCGACCAGTAGCCTGCGCGTTGACCCGATGCATATTCCCCGGAAGCACTGACGTTGCCATCTTCGTGGTAATACGTCCACAGTCCATCGGGCTCATCATTCGTATACCGTCCTTCACTGGCCACACGACCAGAGGGATGATACGTCTTCCAGAGTCCGTTTTTCTTGTTGTTCTCGTAGTCGCCTTCACGCTGCAACACCCCGTTGCCATCGTAAAACCGCCAATGCCCCACCTGTTGTACACCTGATTTCGGGCCTTCGGCAATCACTTTACCAGCATGATCAAATTCCGTGTATCGCCCGTGATCATCCACGTATTCGATTTGACCGCGCAGATCACCATCTTCATAAAACGTCTTCCATAAACCGGTTCGCTTATTCTTGGTGTAGGCACCCGTCTCTTTCAGCTTGCCGCTTTCGTAAAAAATCTTCCACTCCCCTTCCCGGTTGCGGTCATTAATGTTTCCCTCCATGCTCTTCTGGCCATTCTCGTAAAAAAATTCCCACAAGCCGTAGTTCGAATTCTGCCGAAGTATTCCGCGCATGCGCAGATTGCCCGTTTCGTAGTAGAATTCCCAGACACCGGTTGTCTCGTTATTGACGAACTGACCTTTTGATTCAATGGCCCCATTCAGAAAATAGCTGATGTAGCGGCCCTGCAAAATGTTGCTGATGGTGTCGCGCACCTGAAAAATCTCTTTGATATTTTTCTTCTCCTTGTCGTGATAGGTGTAGCGGGTAACGCCTTGCGCATGGGCAAAGCAAACACCAAATAGAAAACCCACAATAAAAACCAAGCCCAGCCGACTCATGCTGATAGAGTTCTTATTAACTTAAGCGATGAATCAAACGTAATTGCCTTGTTCTCCTTCGCCAAAAGATCATTTCCAATTCTTTCAATTTCAAAATTCTCTGAATAAACGCTACTTGAATTGACACTATCAAGTTCGACAAATAGCAAGAAGGCCTGATACTCCCAAATGGGACTATGCGCCAGCGTGTAACTAACCAAAACGACTCCAAAATAGATTTCTTTTCTTAGTTCGACTAGCAACGACAAACCATAGTCTTGATACTGCGCTAACAGTTGACTACTAGAAAGCTTTTTGTCGATTTTGTCAGGTTCAATAAAACGATAATCATTCACAATCAGGTACTTCTGAACTTTTTCAAATTCCCGGGTATCGCCCTGATAGTACAAATCAATTTCAACATCTGTCTTTATTCGAGGTTGCTCATCTACGATGACACCTTGCTCAGCCTCCTCCAAGGTTAGAAGGCGTCCTGAAATTGGGTCATATATTCGCTCGTCCGCAAGGCGCTTTTCAACTTCTTGTTGATCGCGAGACTTGACTCTCAAACTATGGTAGAAAAGCAGAAATATGGGCAAGCCCAAGACAAGAACCAACACAATTGTAAATTGAATATACTCCATCAAGATGCAGCAATTGCCTTTACTACTCCCAATTTGCCCCACTCTTCTTTTTCCAGATCGGTCCAAAGTTCCGGGAAGAACATGATCTTCTGAAATCGGGGTGGCAGGTACTTTTGCCAATTGGTGCCGCCCGTGGCCTTAATGTCCTCCGGATCGCGCTGCAAATAATGGCCGGCCGATTTCAAGTGGGCCAACGGCCAATACACATTGGCCAGTAAATCAAACTCGCGAAGGCGTTGCTTTATGGCTTCATGGCCGGCAAATTTGCGCTGATACAGGCTTAACAAATTGCAATCGCGGTAGCGCAGGGCCAGCTCGCGGAACTGCCCCATGTACTTCTTCTCAAACTGTTTCAACGTAAGCGTTTTCGCACCGGTAGCCAGCTCGGTTGCTCCACTGCGCCAGTACAACTTCTCCAACTGCTGATCGATGTCACTGTACTCAGTCAACCCCGGCCGGTCATGTATGTTCACCAGATTGATAACGTCAGTGGAACAAAATTCAATCATGCGGTACTGGCCGGATTGAAAGCCGCTGGCCGGCAGCAACGACATGCGGAACTTGAGGAACTGCTCGCGCTCCATGCCCACAATCATGATCTCAAATGAATCTTCCAGGTGCTGAAAATACCGGATCACCCGATCCAGGCGCGCCACGAAAAAGTTATCAGTCAACTGTGGATGGTGGCAGATCTGTTCCAATTCGGAAAGCACCAGATTAAAATACAGTTCCGTAATCTGGTGGTAAATGATAAACACCTTCTCATCCGGGAAACTGGTCTTTGGATTTTGGAGACTGAGTAACGTATCCAGATGGATGTAGTCCCAATACGTAAGGTAATCGGCATACAGTAAGCCATCCAGGTAGCTGGGCATGTCCTGGCCCATGGCAGCATATTTTTGTTGAAGCTTTTCCAGTAGGTCGGTCAGGCGCTGATCAGATGCAGAATGGCTCATAGAATTTAGGATTCCTGTGTACCTTTGAACCCTCGAACAAAGATAAACAAAACGATTATGGCAGCTTCGGCAACAGCAGAACAAAAAGCGCGGAAGTCACTGAAACAGGACGTGTACGACCATCCCGATTTTTATCAACTGGATGATTTGCTGACCGAGGAACACAAACTCATCCGCAGTTCGATCCGCGACTTTGTCAAGCGCGAGATTTCGCCCTACATCGAAGATTGGGCGCAGCGGGCACATTTTCCGTATGAGATTGTGCGGAAGTTCGGTGATATCGGTGCCTTTGGCCCCACCGTACCTCAGGAATATGGTGGCGGTGGTCTGGACTACATTGCCTACGGCATTTTGATGCAGGAAATCGAGCGGGGTGACTCCGGGATGCGGTCAACCGCCTCGGTGCAAGGTTCGCTGGTGATGTACCCGATTTACAAGTTTGGCAACGAAGCGCAGCGTAAGAAATATCTGCCCAAGCTGGCCTCGGGCGAGTGGCTGGGTTGCTTTGGCCTGACCGAGCCGGACCACGGCTCGAACCCCAGCGGCATGGTGACGAATTTCAAAGACATGGGCGACCACTATTTGTTAAATGGTGCCAAGATGTGGATCTCGAACTCGCCTCGCGCTGATGTTGCGGTGGTGTGGGCCAAGAACGAAGCCGGTCGTATTCACGGGTTGATTGTAGAGCGCGGCATGCCGGGTTTTTCTACACCGGAAACCCATGGAAAATGGAGTTTACGTGCCAGTGCAACAGGCGAACTGGTTTTTGATAATGTTAAAGTGCCGAAAGAAAATCTACTGCCCGGCAAGAACGGACTCGGAGCCCCGATGATGTGCCTGGACTCTGCCCGCTACGGCATTGCCTGGGGCGCCATTGGCGCAGCCATGGATTGCTACGACTCCGCGCGCAGGTATGCTAAGGAGCGCATTCAGTTTGGTAAGCCGATCGGTTCGTTTCAGCTGGTTCAGAAAAAACTATCCGAAATGCTGACTGAGATTACCAAAGCGCAGTTACTGAACTGGCGACTGGGCGTACTGATGAATGAAGGTAAAGCCACCACAGCCCAGATTTCGTTAGCGAAGCGTAACAACGTGCAGGTAGCCCTTGAAATCGCGCGCGAAGCGCGGCAGATTCACGGAGGCATGGGTATTACCGGTGAGTATCCGATTATGCGCCACATGATGAATCTGGAGAGTGTGGTCACCTACGAAGGCACACATGACATTCATTTGTTGATCTTAGGAAACCACATTACGGGGATTCCTGCGTTTAGCTGATCGCTGCCTTGAAAATCACAACTATACTTGGCGCCCGGCCGCAGTTCGTAAAAGCTGCTCCCGTTTCGCGTGCGCTCGCCAAAGCGGGGCTTACGGAAGTCATCGTTCACACGGGGCAGCATTATGATGCCAACATGTCGGACGTGTTCTTTTCCGAGATGGACATTCCCACGCCCCACCACAACCTGGAAATCCATGGCGGAAATCATGGTGCCATGACCGGACGGATGTTGGAAAAAATTGAAAATGTATTGCTTGCCGAAAAGCCGGACGTGGTGTTGGTCTATGGCGATACCAACTCGACCCTTGCGGGTGCGCTGGCAGCCGTTAAGCTCCACATTCCGGTGGCGCACGTGGAAGCCGGCCTGCGAAGCTTCGAAATGAAGATGCCGGAAGAGGTAAACCGGATTCTCACCGACCGCATCAGCCGTTACCTTTTCTGCCCCACTTCGACAGCCGTAAAGAATCTAAAGAATGAAGGCTTTGAAAAATTCCCCTGTCGCATCGACCAATGTGGAGATGTGATGTACGATGCCGTGCAATATTACCGGCCGCAAATCAACCGAAAATCGACCGTCCTGCAGCAACTCAACGTGAAGGGCGATTACGTTCTGGCCACCCTGCACCGGGCAGAAAACACCAATGATGTGGGGCGGCTCAAACAGATCTGTGAAGCGCTTACCGAAATCCACCGGCAAACACCCGTGGTCCTGCCTCTTCATCCCCGGACACAAGCCTTGATTAAATCGAACGCCATTGCGCTTCCGGTAACCGTGATTGATCCGGTGGGGTACTTCGATATGCTGGCCCTGCTGGAGAATTGCCGCCTGGTGCTCACCGACAGTGGCGGCTTGCAAAAGGAGGCGTATTTCTTCCAAAAATTCTGCATCACCCTGCGCGACCAGACCGAATGGGTGGAATTGGTTGAAGCGGGCGTCAACCGCCTGGCGGGGGCCGACAAACCAACCATTCTCAACGTGTTCAATGAAGTGCGGACGCAGTCTGTGTCAAGCACCTCACAATTGTATGGTGATGGCCATGCGGCAGAAAAAATCGCAGGTGTTTTGAAAGCAGCCAGCTAGCCTTAGCATAGGGCTGCTTCGTCCATTAATTCTCTACGTAAGCTTTGATCATGATCCGCATGACGGGCGTTAGCGGATCGGTGGAGTAAATCGTTACGGCCTTTTCCTGGGTTCCGCTCAAACCCGTTGCATCCAGCACTATCCGAACTTTGCTGTCTTCCCCGGGCTTCAACCGGGTTTTGGTCATGCTGGGCTTCAGGCAATCGCAATTACCTTGTACAGCGCGTATGATCAACTCCTTTTTGCCCAGGTTGCGAACCGGCAGCTCGCGCACGGGGCTGGAGCCCACCTTCACGCGTCCAAAATCAAGTTCGGCCAACGGCAAGCCCAGACGCGGGGCAAGCTTCTCCTCTTCCGGAGACAGCCGGGGAAAAAACTCCTCGAGGGTAGCATACACGGAGATCGACTTGACCGAGTCTGGTTTATCCGAGGTAACCAATATCAGGTTATCCGAGGTAAATCCATACCGGTTGCGCGCCCGGGCATCATACGTGAGTTTGATCACGGCCGGTACATCGGGCATCAGGAATTCAGGAACGTTTACCGTCATGTACGCGGGTACCTCGGCCCGATAAATTTTCACTGGCAATTCCCCGGTGTTCACCACCCGATACTCATACGCAGTTGGTGGTTGGTTAACATACAGTTTTCCAAAGTTGATCGTGCGGGTGGGAAACATGAGGCCACCCTTTTTTTCAGAAAAGACAGGCGGCTGATTCGGCATCGTGACATTGCCCTTGATTTGCAGAACGATAGGCGTTGCCTCGTAGTCGGTGATCACCGTCAATGTTTTGTTGAAGTAGCCCGGCCGGTCCTTTGGATCAAATTGAGCGCGAATGAATCCGGTTTTCCCGTTGCTGACAGGCTCTTTCGACCAATCGGGGGTCGTACAGCCACACGAAGCCTGCACGGAAATGATCTTGACGGGCCGCCCGGATTGATTCACAAATGTAAACTCATGGGTCACCGGTCCATCCTGTTCGTTTATGTTACCAAAGTCAAACACCTTGTCGCGGAAGTAAACCGGTTCAGCCAGTTGGCCACAGGCTGGCAAAGCGCCAAGCAGAAATACCAATAACAGCCTACGCATCTTCTGGGAAAATTGCTAGGCAAAGGTACGCCAAAATCGGGCTCAACTTGTTTTCTTTGCAGCTATGTCACGCATTTTAACCGGCATTCAGAGCAGCGGGCGCCCGCACCTGGGCAATATCCTGGGCGCCATTGTACCCGCCATACGACTGTCCCAGCAGCCGGGTAATGAGTCATTTTTCTTTATTGCCGATCTCCACTCCCTCACGTCAATCAAAGATGCCAAAACGCGGGTTGACAACGTGCGGGCAGTCGCGGCCGCCTGGCTGGCTTTTGGATTCGACACCAGCCAGAATGTGCTCTACCGTCAAAGTCGCATCCCCGAGGTATGTGAGTTGATGTGGTACCTGAACTGCCTCACGCCTTACCCCATGTTGGCGAACGCCCACTCCTTCAAAGATAAAGCCGACCGCCTCAGCGATGTTAATGCCGGGCTGTTCACCTACCCGGTGCTGATGACCGCGGATATTATTTTATATGATGCCCATTTCGTGCCGGTAGGAAAAGATCAAAAACAACACCTGGAAATGGCCCGCGACATCGCCACGGCATTCAATAACCAGTACGGTGAAACGTTCGTTGTTCCGGAAGCCCGTATTGAGGAGCAGGTGATGACCATACCCGGCACAGACGGCCAAAAGATGAGTAAGTCCTACGGCAATATCCTTGACATCTTTCTGCCTGAAAAAGAGCTTAAGAAACAAATCGGCACGATTGTAACCGACAGCACACCTCTGGAGGCACCCAAGAACCCCGACACCGACACCGTGTTTGCGCTTTACAAACTCGTGGCAACACCCGAGCAAACGGAGGCTTTGCGAACCAAATACCTCGCAGGAAATTTTGGCTACGGACACGCCAAGCAGGAATTGCTAGGCTTGCTGTTAGACAAGTTTGCCCGCGAACGTGAAATCTTTAATCACTACATGACCAACCCCGGTGAACTTGATCGAAAGCTGGCCGAAGGCGAAATTAAAGCAGGCGTAGTTGCTAAGGAAGTGCTAACCCGCGTGCGAAACAAGCTGGGTTATCGGTAGATAAGTTATTTCGGCCAAACGACCTGCTGTTTCTCTTTTCCGATGTTCAAAATCAGGCGTAGCGGGTTGGGTACAATCACCAGTTTGGTTTCGCGGCCGGGGAGCTTTTCAACTTCTACATATACACCCTCCTGCGCAGACACGATGTACTCGTTTTTGCCGTTTACATCGTAGTGTTTGGCGAGGTAAGCGATTGGATAAAGCAATTCGGTATCCGGACACCACTCGTCATGCACATCCTGTAAAATAGATTCCAGTGCCTCGCCATGATTCACCTGGAAAGCATCTTCCAGATCGTGAAGCTGCTCTTCCAGGTCATCGTATTGCGGATTGTTGTAATCAATTTTTTCGAGTTCCAGCCGTTTCCTCACGATTTCCTGTATCGCCTGGTCCATTTTTTTAACATCCATAACCCTGATTTTCTCCAAGATTAGAGAAACTGCCGTGATTTTAAAAGTGTAAGGTTCAATCTCGTACTTTTGCATAAACGAAACCGGTATGGCACAGGATTTTCTCCCCATTAACGGCACCGACTACATTGAATTTTATGTCGGCAATGCCAAGCAGGCCTCCCTGTTTTACCAGCATTGCTTTGGTTTTCAACTGGTGGCCTATTCAGGACCCGAAACGGGCAGCCGCGAGCGCGCCTCCTACGTGCTGCAGCAAAACAAAGTACGACTGGTACTCACGTCATCGCTCCATCAGCATTCGGAAGTGGCCGAGCACGTGAAGAAGCACGGAGATGGGGTGAAAGTACTGGCCCTTTGGGTGGACGATGCCCGCCAATCATTCGAGGAAACCGTTAAGCGGGGAGCAAAACCAGCCGCTGAGCCACGCGTTTTGCACGATGAACAGGGCGAGGCCGTGGTGGCCTCGATCTATACCTATGGCGAAACCATCCACACGTTTGTTGAACGAAAGAATTACCGGGGCGTATTTCTGCCCGGCTTTAAACCGCTGAAGTCATCCTTTAAGGCAAAGCCAATCGGTTTGCAATATGTGGACCATTGTGTGGGCAATGTTGAACTCGGCCAGATGAACCGCTGGGTAGAGTTCTACGAAAAGGTCATGGGCTTCAACCTGCTGGTGACCTTTGACGACAAAGACATTTCGACCGAGTACAGTGCCTTGATGTCAAAAGTGGTGTCTAACGGGAATGGCTACATCAAGTTTCCGATCAACGAGCCAGCCGATGGCAAGAAAAAATCCCAGATTGAAGAGTACCTGGACTTTTACAACGGGCCGGGTGTGCAACATATCGCCATTGCCACGCATGACATCATTGAGACGGTAAGTGAGCTGCGCCAACGCGGGGTTGAGTTCCTATATGTGCCGGACGTGTATTATGAAGATGTCATGGACCGCGTGGGTACCATCAACGAATCGCTCGAAGAGCTGAAGAAATTGAATATTCTTATCGACCGCGATGAGGAAGGTTACTTGCTGCAGATATTCACCAAGCCCGTGCAAGACCGGCCCACCGTTTTCTTCGAAATCATAGAGCGCAACGGAGCAAAGAGTTTCGGCAAAGGCAATTTCAAGGCTTTGTTTGAATCCATCGAGCGCGAACAGGAACTGCGCGGTAATCTCTAAAGCGCATCTCAAAAAACCTCTGCCTGCGATACCGGACTAGTTCCGGTATCTCCTTCAGTGTACTCGGAGTAAGATTCTGGCATACCCCAAATGCGGGACCGGAATGACATTTAATTTCAAGTAGGCTTTTAGAGATGCCCTAAAATCAATCATCCGTGACCAGGCCAGTTAAGGACTAGTCACGGATGACTGTGCCTGTTTACGGTTACTTCTTGAAGAACATCCGGGTGATGAAAATACCATTTCCATCGCTCCTCCCCGCATCGCTTTCAACCCCACTGGTCACAAACACCAACTGCCAGCCGTCTTTGACCAGATCGTTGATTTTGGAGGTGATTACGGCATCATTGGAGGATATGTTCTGAAAATTGATACCCGTTATTGAGTAGAAGTTTAACAACTTCGTCTCATCAAAAGCATCGATTTTAACATCTTCACGACTAACATCACCCTGGTCGCTTTTGGTGCCTTTGACCCGCGAAGTCGTCAGCGCCTTGTAATCGGCACTTTCTTTTGGTTCGGTCATACGCGAACGGCCAAGACCACCCGGCACAATCGACTCCACAACGGTAACCACTTTGAATTCCTGGGCAACAGCCGACAGCGTTGAACAGCCCACAATGAACAGCGACAGAAGTAATCTCATATTTTTGTTTTTTGTCAAGTCAACGACATAGCGACTTCTGAGTTACCGAATAGCTATAATAAATTACTTTTGTTGAAGTTATGAGGACACTAATTGAACAATCACGCGATCAGGCTAAACAATGGTTGTCGAGTTCGACCATTGATGATGAAACCCGGCAGGAAATCAACCGGTTGATCAACCAGCCCGATACCCGTGAACTGGTTGATCGCTTTTATAAAAACCTCGAGTTCGGCACCGGGGGGCTTCGGGGCATTATGGGCGTGGGTTCAAACTGCATGAACCGGTACACCGTGGGCGTAGCGACCCAAGGACTGGCTCACTATCTGATCAAGAGCTTCCCTGGACAAAAAATCAAAGTTGCCATTGCGTACGACAGCCGAAACAACAGTCCGTTTTTTGCCCGCGTGACGGCTGATGTTTTCTCGGCCAACGGAATTGAAGTTCACCTGTTTCCCGAATTGCGCCCCACTCCCTTGCTGTCCTATGCCATTCGCTTTTTGAAATGCCAGGCGGGTGTGGTTATCACCGCATCGCACAACCCCAAGGAGTACAACGGCTACAAGGCCTATTGGAACGATGGGGCTCAATTGGTACCTCCGCATGACAAAAACGTGATCAAGGAAGTGAACGCCATCGAAAGCTTTGATAAGGTGAAGTTCAACCCGAACCCCGCATTGATCAAAACGATCGGCCCCGAGGTGGAGGCCAGCTATTACCAGGAGGTGAAACACCTCTTGAACTGGTCAAACGGCAAAAAGGATATTCCGATTGTGTATTCGAGCCTGCATGGGGCCGGCATTACTATGGTGCCCGAATGCCTGCGGCAGATGGGATTCACCCGCGTGCATATTGTTGACGAACAAAAGCAGCCGGACGGCAACTTCCCCACCGTTTCCTCACCCAATCCGGAAGAATCAGCCGCGATGAAACTGGCGCTGGAATACGCAGCCAAAACAAAGGCCGCGCTCGTTATGGCCACCGACCCGGACACCGACCGCGTAGGCATCGGTATTCCTGACTCGCATGGAAACTACTTTTTGTTGAACGGTAACCAGGCGCTGAGCCTGTTGTTGTGGTTTATTCTGAAGAACCTGAAAGACAAAAAGAAAGCGTACATCGCCAAGACCATCGTTACGTCCGAGTTGATCGATTCCATGTGCGCCCACGAAGGCGTGGAATGCGTCAACACGCTCACTGGTTTCAAATACATTGCCGAGCTCATCCGCGACCGCGAGCATACTCACCGCTTTATTGCCGCGGGCGAAGAAAGCTATGGTTACATGGTGGGTGATTTTGTGCGCGATAAAGATGCCGTATCGGCCTGCGCCTTTTATGCGTCCATGGCTTCCATGGCCTATGCCGAGGGAAAAAACCTGTATGACTGGCTGCTGCAGATGTATGTTGAGCATGGTTTCTACAAGGAAGGACTCATTAACCTGGTTCGTAAAGGAGCCGAAGGCGAACAACAAATCAAGGATATGATGACGCGCTTTCGCCAGCACCCCCCGGCAACCCTGGCCGGTGAGCGTGTAACCCGGATATTGGACTATCAGCTAATCCAGGAGAAGAATGTCAGCACCGGTGAGGTGGCGGCCATCGCACAACCCAAATCTGATGTGTTGCAGTTTTATACGGAGCAGGGTAGCAAAATATCGGTGCGCCCCTCCGGTACGGAGCCCAAAATCAAATTCTACATCAGCGTGAGCGCTGAATTGAAAACCGCTAAAGACTTCAAGGCAACCGAGCGCGAATTGGATGATCGGATTGGAAAACTGGGCAAAGCCATAACGTCATGAATTCGTTGACGGCAGCCATCGAAAAAATCATGGTCCGTGACCTTAACAAGCTGGAGGCTGAAATCCGATTGTACCCGGACGAACCCACCCTTTGGATGGTCGAGCGCCAGATCGCCAACTCGGCCGGTAACTTGTGCCTTCATTTGTGCGGTAATCTCCGGTTCTATATCGGACATACGTTGGGCGATATTGCCTATGAGCGCAATCGCGAGGCAGAATTCAGTTTAAAAAACGTACCACGCGAAGAACTCCTCGAACAGATTCAGTCTGCGCGAATGGCCGTTGCACAAACGCTGCCCCAGCTAACCGAAGCCATCCTGGACTCCCGTTTTCCCATCGATGTTTTTAAGGAGCCGATGTCCACCCGGTTCTTTCTCGTGCACCTGGCCGGTCATTTGAGTTACCACCTCGGTCAAATCAACTACCACCGCAGGCTCCTGGCCTCACGCTAACAAGCGCGGGGCGTTCATTATCTTTGCGGTCCCATGGCCCGGAAAGTTGCTTTTTATACACTCGGCTGCAAGCTCAATTTCTCCGAAACATCCACGATATCGCGGAAATTTGAAGAAAAAGGCTACCAGAAGGTCGATTTTACCGACCGGCCGGACATCTTCATCATCAATACCTGCTCAGTCACCGAGAACGCAGATAAGAAATGCCGCAAGATCGTGCGCGAAGCGCGCGGCATCTCCCCCGATGCGTATGTGGCCATTATCGGTTGCTATGCGCAGCTTAAGCCACAGGAAATTTCGGAGATACCCGGAGTGGATGCGGTGTTGGGGGCGTCTGAAAAATTCAGGTTAGTGGAGTTGTTGGATGGCTTTGTACGCCCGCCCCAGCCGGTGGTTATTTCACAGGAAGTGGAGAAGGCCAGTGAGTTCCACACCTCGTTTTCACTTTACGATCGCACGCGTACCTTTTTGAAGGTACAAGATGGCTGCGACTACGTCTGCACGTTTTGTACGATTCCCCTGGCCCGCGGCAGCAGCCGAAGCGATACCGTGGCGAACGTAGTGGCGAATGCGGAAAAAATCGCAGCGGATGGTGTCAAAGAAATTGTGCTGACCGGGGTCAACACGGGAGACTTCGGCATTCAGGGGGGCGAACGCCAGGAAAGCTTTCTTGACCTCATCCGCGCATTGGATCAGGTAGACGGGCTTGAGCGAATCCGGATATCATCCATAGAACCCAACCTGCTTTCGGATGAGATCATCGAATTTGTGGCGGCTTCGAAACGATTTGTTCCGCATTTTCATGTCCCCCTGCAATCCGGTTCCGACAAGATTCTCAGGCTGATGCGCAGGCGATATCTGCGCGAGCGGTATGCCAGCCGGGTGCACAAGATCAAATCGGTTATGCCGAAGGCGTGCATTGGCGTGGACATCATGGTCGGTTTTCCCGGAGAAACGCATGAGGATTTTTTGGAGTCCTATCAGTTCCTGAACGAGTTGCCCGTCTCCTACCTGCACGTGTTCACCTATTCCGAACGGGCCAACACCCGAGCAGCGGAAATGGATGGGGTGGTACCCGGCAACATCCGGGCCGACCGGTCGCGCATGTTGCACATCCTGTCGGACAAGAAAAGGCGGGCCTTTTACGAAGAGCACGTTGGGCGTACCAGTCGGGTGTTATTTGAAAACGACATTGAAAATGGCCGCATGCACGGATTCACCGAGAATTACATCCGCGTGGTCGCCAATTATGACCCGCTGCTCATCAACGACATAAAAAAAGTCACGCTGACCAGCATCAATGAAAATGGACTGATGGAAGTGGATGAGGTTGACCAGGAAGTGCTGGCGCATTAGCCCTTAGAATCAATTCACAATTTTACCGTCTTTAATCTCAAGTTTTCGATCGGCCATATCAGCTAGTTCGGTGTTGTGGGTAACAATCACGAACGTGTAGCCAAACTCCTTCCGCAAATCAAAAAAAAGCTGGTGCAAGTCGCGGGCGTTTTGGGAGTCGAGGTTGCCGCTTGGTTCATCGGCAAAAACAACGGCCGGCCCATTCACCAGGGCCCGCGCTACTGCGGTACGCTGTTGCTCTCCCCCGCTTAACTCAGAAGGTTTATGGTGAAGTCGATGGCCCAGGCCCAGGCGGGCCAGCAGGTCGGAAGCCCGTTTTTCCACCTGCGACCGCGATGTTCCACCGATCAGACCGGGTATCATCACGTTTTCCAGCGCGCTGAACTCGGCCAACAGATTGTGGAACTGAAAAATGAAGCCAATCCGCTGGTTACGGAACCGGGCCAACGCGGTTGCTGACTTCTTTTGGACTTCCTCCCCATCCAGCCAAACCTGCCCGGCATCGGGTGCATCCAAAGTACCCAGAATATGCAGAAGCGTGCTTTTGCCGGCACCGCTGGCACCTACGATCGAAACGATCTCTCCTTTCGCCACCTCCAGGTGAATATCTTTTAACACCACCAACTGGTTGTAGGCCTTACGGATTCCCTGTGCTTTCAGCATAGCTGCCTTCCTTGAATGTGACCGGCAAAAAAAGTACCTTGCCTGAAATTTTTACGCATGAACATCCACGAATATCAGGCAAAAGACATTCTAAAAAAATACGGTGTTGCCGTTCAGCGCGGTATTGTGGCCGACACGCCCGACAAAGCACTGGATGCAGCGAAAGAACTGCAGGCCGAAACCGGCACGAAATGGTTCGTGGTGAAGTCACAGATTCATGCCGGTGGCCGAGGCAAAGGTACGGTGAAAGAGACAGGTTCTAAGGGCGTGGTTTTAGCCAAGGGCATCCATGAGGTTAGCGACAAGGCCAAAGCGATCCTCGGGGGAACACTCGTTACCATCCAAACCGGACCGGCAGGCAAAAAAGTGAATAAAGTCCTGATCGCTGAGGATGTGTATTACCCGGGCGAAAGTGAGCCCAAGGAGTATTATATGAGTATTCTGCTGGACCGCTCTACCAGTAAACCGGTGATCATGGCTTCCAGCGAAGGGGGCATGAACATTGAGGAAGTGGCCGCCACCCACCCGGAAAAGATTGTAAAGGAATGGATTGAGCCTTCTATTGGCCTGCAGCCCTACCAGGCCCGAAAAATTGCCTTCGCATTGGGTTTGGAGGGAAATGCGTTCAAGGAAATGGTGAAGTTTACCACCGCCCTGTACAACGCGTATGTGAGCATTGATGCCTCCATGTTTGAGATTAACCCGGTTTTGAAGACTTCGGACAACAAGGTCATTGCCGTGGACGGCAAGGTGAACCTGGACGACAATGCGTTGTACCGCCACAAGGACCTGGCTGAACTTCGCGATATCTCCGAGGAAGATCCCCTGGAAGTCGAGGCCGGCAAGTCGGGGCTTAATTATGTCAAGCTGGATGGCAACGTAGGCTGTATGGTGAACGGGGCCGGGTTGGCTATGGCTACCATGGACATCATTAAGCTGTCGGGTGGTGAGCCTGCCAATTTCCTGGATGTGGGCGGTGGCGCCAATGCCGAAACCGTGGAAGCCGGATTTCGAATTATACTTAAAGACCCGAACGTTAAAGCCATATTAATCAACATCTTCGGGGGTATTGTACGCTGCGACCGGGTAGCCAGTGGTGTGGTGGAGGCCTATAAAAAGGTGGGCAATATTCCGGTACCGATTATTGTTCGCCTGCAGGGCACCAATGCCGAAGAAGGGGCCAAGATCATCGAACAATCGGGTTTGAAGGTCTTTTCGGCCATTTTGCTGAAAGATGCCGCCCAAAAGATTAAAGAAGTGCTGGCCTGACAGGTTACAAAACCTCATAAATTTGTATATTTAAGGCATATTGGGTTTGTTATGAAGAGAGCGAGTCTGCTTGTGGTTAGTCTTCTGCTCCTGCCATTCTGGTTGGACGCCCAGAGCTTTTATGCCATCCGCAGAGAGCGCTCGTTAATTTTATCGGTTGGCACCGGCACGGCAACCTATTTTGGTGAATTGGCCAATCCTGGGGATTACCTCGATGGAAAACTCAATGTAGTTGCCGGTTTGAAAATGAACTTAACCCCCCGGGTCGCACTGCGTAGTGAACTTACGTGGTTCCAGTTGGCTGGCTCCGATGCAAAGGCCGATTCACGCGACCGTGAAATCCGAAATCTGTCATTTACCTCAAGTAACATCGAGTTTAATGTAACCGGGCAATTTAGCTTATACCGCAATGGTAATCGCTATTATCGCAGGCCGAGCTTTAATGTATATGGTTTTGCCGGTGTGGGGCTAATGTACTTCAACCCGAAAACCGACTATCAAGGTGAAAAGTATGCTCTTCAACCACTGCAGACTGAGGGTGTAAGTTATTCTCGAGTCACGCCTGTATTGCCTATTGGTGCAGGTGCCCGTTTTCGGATGGGGCCTAATTTAGATTTGGTCTTTGAAGGTGGATATCGAAAGGTGTTTACTGACTATCTTGATGATGTGAGCACCGTTCATTTAGGGCCAGCAGCATTCACTGATCCAGTTGCTGCAGCACTTTCTGACAGGCGTCCTGAGGTTGGTTTTGCACCGGTTCCTGCAAATTCCCGAAGGGGCAACCCGGAGGAAGATGATAGTTATTGGCTCTTCAACGTAAAAGTCGAATATTTCCTGCCGGTTGATCTGGGTTTACAAAACAGGCAACGAAGCTACAAGAAAAGCCGGAGAAGTTCGATGTACCGCTACAATAAAGGTGGCGGACTCAGACGCTAGTCTTATCCAATACCTCGTAGCGGGAATAGTTGCTGATATACTCCGGGACAAGTTCTTTCATCAGCGCCACCATCTTCAATTCATTGCGGTCGTGGACCAGATCGTGGAATAACTCTACATACCGGTTAATCTCGTCATACGCGTATTCCTTCACCCGGGCAATCAGAATCTTGTGGTGGTGCGTGGGCATCGTGTTCTCCGAGATATTCAGTAACTCTTCGTGCAGTTTTTCGCCTTCGCGAAGCCCCGTAAACACAATATCGATATCGCGCTCCGGCTGATAACCGGAGAGCCAGATCATCTTCCGGGCCAAATCCAGGATGCGAATCGACTTGCCCATATCGAAAATAAAGACTTCCCCGCCTTTGCCCATCGTCCCCGCCTCAATAACCAGTTGGCAGGCTTCAGGGATGGTCATGAAATAGCGCGTGATCTCCGGATGGGTTACCGTGACCGGCCCCCCCATTTCAATTTGCTTTTTGAATAACGGAATAACACTCCCATTCGAACCCAGCACATTGCCAAAACGGGTTGTGACAAAAACAGTACCCCCTCCCTTTTCCTGAAGTGAATTGTTTAGCGATTGCACATAAATTTCAGCAATTCGCTTTGAACACCCCATGACATTGGTTGGATTCACTGCCTTGTCAGTGGAGACCATAACAAACTTGCGGGTGCGGTGCTCCACAGCCAGATCGGCCATGTTCTTTGTACCCAGGATATTGCATGAAATCGCCTCTGAGGGATTCCCCTCCATCATAGGCACATGCTTATAGGCAGCCGCATGATACACCAGCTCAGGTTTGTAGCGCTCAAAATAGCTGGCCAGCCGTGCCTTGTTGGTAATATCGGCCACTCCCAGCACTACCTGAGTCCGCGTTTTAATTCCCTTCAGTTCACGCTCCAACTCATACAGGGGTGACTCGGCCTGATCAATCAAAACGAGTTGCTCAGGCTCAAACTGAATAACCTGACGAACGAGTTCCGAACCAATGGAACCAGCGGCCCCGCTGATGAGAATACGCGTACCCCGGATGTCCGACTGAACCCCTTCGTTTTGAATACGGATAGACTCGCGCCCTAATAATTCCTCGATATTGATTTCCCGAATCTGGTTCAGGCTTAACTCGCCCCTCACCCATTTCTCCACGGGCGGGATGGTGCGCACCTTCACCTGGTTGCGTACACAAACGTCCACTAATTCGTTCTTACGCTCGAGCGAGAGATCTTTAGCGGCAATGATGATTTCGTCAATACTCAACTCTTTGAGGACTCCCTCCAAATCCGCCTCACGGGCGCTGTAGATACGCACGCCATCCACTTGTTTGGATATCTTATCTGGCGCGTCCTCGAGGAAACCCACGATCTGCAAACGCGGCACCGAACCGATCACATGGCGGGTTACAATGCCATTCTGCCCGGCACCAAAAATCATCACGCGCGACTTTTTCAACAAGGCGTTCTTGTAGTAGGTGAAAATATATTTGACCAGCAGGCGGTAGTTGAAGAGAAACAGAAACGTGCCCAGCAGGGTAATAAACACAACCGAATAGGGTATAAAGTAAACCCCGCGGTTGTAGTGGTACAGTACGTTAAAGAGAGCCACAAGTCCCATATTGAGACCTGCCATGGCGATGATCCGAACGGAATCCTGGAGCCCGGTATAGCGAATAATTCCGCGGTGGCTGCTGGTAATGAGTATAGAGGCCAACCCCAGCGAAGTATAAATCAGGATACCCCAACCGAAATGATGCTGGTCCATCTCGGTCAGGGAAAAATTAAAGCGAAGCAGATATCCCAACAGAGCGCTGGAGGCAATGATGCCCAGGTCAATACAAACAATGACCCATTGCGGTAAAATCCGAAGATTACGTAGCGAGACGATTAACCTTTTGGTTGCTTTTTCCGGAGCCATTTGCGTGATATTCCATACACAGCCCCGGCACCGATTAGCAATTCTACACCAGTTATCGGTACTTCTGGATCACACGGAGGACCTCCGGGGCACGGATTACCCCCTCCGCCCGGCTGCGCCCATGCCGTGAATGTTAAAGCTGACATGACAAGAAGAAAAATTGCAGTCTTCACGGAGTAGGATTGGAGCCGTTTCATCATCTCTTTACCACTTTAGTCTCAATCAAGCCTTCAGCCGTCTGTATTCGGACAATGTAAACCCCGTTAGCCAGCCCTCTCAGATCAAAAACTCCCCGATAGCAATCAATCGACCTTTCACCTAATTCGGTTTGTGTAATTACAGCGACACCCGAGTTATTCCAGAATCCGGCAGTCGGCTCAGACGAAGATCTGACAATTATTTGCACCTGATCAGACGTTGGATTCGGGGTTATCATAAAACGCTCCCCGGATGGCAGCGGGCTGAAACGTTCAACCTCAACAAATAACTCCGCCACCGACTCACAAGGCCCTGAGGTTACAACCAAGCGGTAATTTCCAGATTCAGCAGGTTTATACTCTTTTTCTGAACCCACGAGAATACCATTGTGAAACCATTGGTTACCTGTGTCAAAATTGGAAACTAATTTTCCGTCAATCCTCGATATCATCCCCTGGACAGGCTCAGCTATCTCTGCTTTAACCTCAACCCGATTACCCTCACAGCCGAGCGAATTGGCAATCGCTACGAAGTAGCTTCTGGATGTGGTAATAAGCGGTGTCGTGAACGTTTCGGTCACCGTTTCAGCGACCAATTGGCTACCTTCCGAATCCGCATACCACCGATAAACCGAGCCATCGGACGCACCAGATGCGGTTAAGGTTACCCGAGACTTTTCACACGCTGCCCCACCCTGTGTGCCTGTAACCTGATCAATCGCCATCACCCGCACGTCCGCAGTTTGGCCGAGCGGCAAGCTCATACAGCCCGGCCGCCCAGCGGTAATCTCAATCTGGTTAAGACCCATATCCAGCTTATCGCTCGGTATGCGTAATTCAACCGTGCTACCGTTTCCATTGACCAGTTCGGAAACCAGAATTGTTCCGATTTTGGCCTGGTACGTTACGCCAACCTGTGTATTTGAAATCGCTATGCGGGCATCAGACGATACGCAAACATCAGCGGCTTGCACAGGTAGATTGGTTTCCACTTGATCACGAGCAAAAACAAGTTTAAATCGCTTCGGTTGAGCGGATTGGACATCGGATGTTACCGCGAACTCATAGGCACTTTGAGAAGACGTTACCTCAATCGACTTGCCCATGAATTCATCAACCAGGTAAAGCCTATGCTGATGTCGTTGGTCAAAACTCCCCAACTCGGAGAACGAGAGTGTATAACTTCCCTCGCGCAGATCGTCTATCCCGATTTGCACTTCTTTACTGCACTCGAATCCCCCAACCAGGTTAATCGACATTGCCCGCTCATCAGACGTCAAGGTATACAGACTAAACATTTCCGGATTCGGAAACTTGTAAGAATCGAAGCCTACATCATACGCATCCGTAGTACCCTCGAAACCAAAATGAATCAATGCCTCGTCTTTTGAGGCAGCCGAATTCAATTGCATACGCAAGTAATTTCGAGGGCCACTTTCACGGAAAAAAGTTGGCTGTTGGACTGCCTTTGTACCCTCACGAAATGTTAATACAGGGGATGCAGCATTGGCGCGTACCCAAAAAGCCTGCCCTGCCGCTATAAAACGGGTGACTCCATTCGTACCTGTACCTGTTAACCGATTAAAACTTCCAAATGCATCATCGCTCTCGTTCCAAAGGTAAATTGTGGCATCAATGTTTGTTCGAGTCCAAGGTCCCGGGGTTGGCATATCCGTATCATTTAACAATCCCCAATCAACTGGGGCCGGGTAGGGGTTACCGACTAAATTCCAACCATCATTGATGCCAGAACCCGAAAATCCCAGGGCGGGCGCAGTAACATCGCCCGCACCCGGTATGCCCCGTAAGTTCCAAGTTAGCGGTGATGCGCCCTGCCGAACATAGACCGAATAACCTCTTCCCGATTGAAACGTTTCAGAGTTCAATGCATCCGGAAAATCTTCATAGCGCTGATTTATCGTCCCTCCTCCGACCTTGAGATCGTTGTAACGGAACATCGTTTGATTATTGTTCACACAATCTGTGCAGGGTGCGCAGCCCGTACAACCGGTTTGAGGTGGAAAGCTGGTGCCCGTAAACGATCCGGTGACAGATATCTCCCCCTGTAAGTCCAACACGGTCGCACTTTGAACGGGTGACGAGATGTAACGAAACACTTTCCCTTCAGCTGACATAAACCGCTGCATCGTGATCCTGCTCCCGGTTGAGGTAAGATTGGCCGGCACGGCAGGCGATACCAACGGGGCAATCAGGGCCGTCCGCGAAGCCGTGGAAAGCAACGTAAAAACATCTGTATTTGCAGAGCCATCAAAGTCAATGTTGGTGTTGGATGCTAAGGTAAATACATTCTGCACGTTGACATCTGTGGCGATCGTAAACGTACCGCCCCCTTTATTCACCGTCATGTTAAAAAATGGAATAGCACCAGATCCGCTGGTCCGATCAATATTTTGATTTGAACTCCCGTTGAATAAGACAGTGCCTTGATTGGGGGTAAAGGTGGCCGTACCGTCAAAAACAAGATCATCGCCAATGGTGATTTGGTGATTGCCAGCACCTGTGGATAGGTTTTTTGACCCAGCTATCACAAGGTCATTCAAAACAACCAATGGTGTGCTGAGTTGGATGGAGCCGGTACCCTGAAGCCTGACATCGAAAAAGACATGGCTGGCAAGTTTAGAAATCGTTTGATTGGCTCCGCCAAACGTCACATTTGTGTTCCCGTTGGAATTCGTGCTCAACACGGCACCCGTGTTGTTGGAGTTCCAATCTCCATTGACCTGAATACCCGATAAATTCGGCTCCAACCCACAGGTGGAACACTCAATACTCAACGATGACGAAGCATTAATGGTCAAATTATTGAACACCGGTTTGTACAGGTCATTGAGCGTTATGATTGACGTTCCATTAAAGTTGACCTGACTTGAGCCAGGGGTCCACGTTGCCGTTCCGTCATCGGCATCAACGTCTCCGGAAATATTTACCGTGGCGCTGCCGAAATCAATTGTAGATCCTGTCAACACAGTAACGTCATCCAGATTAAGGGGTGTGGCTCCACTTATTGCCGTGGTGCCAGCGAAACTAACCACCGAATTGGTAAAATCGCTGGTGCCATTCGATATGACATTGCCACGTAAAATAATCGCCCTGCCGTTTGAGTTAAATTCGCCAGTCTGAAGATCGAGGGTGCCATTCACGGTGAGTGTGGTGACTGACCCGTTCACCAATACTTCACCGGTAGAGTTGATCGTGAGGTTATTCAACACCGTAGCCGGTGTTGTAAGCAGTTCGCCACCTGTAGTTACAGGTGACGTACTGGTGTACGTTAAATTATACGAAGTAGCCGACAACGCTTTGGTCATGGTGCCATCTCTGCGCGTTAATGTGGCCCCGGAACTGAGCGTTACGGTGCCTGCCCCCTGGTACGTACCACTAAAGATGTTAAGGTTATTGGCAATGGTAATGGAGGTGGTATTGGTAACACCGATAGGGCGGTTTATCGTGAGCGTACCTAAAGTGCCCGAGAGCGGTACGGAGCCGGCAATAGCGCCCGAACCATCAATTACCACCGAGGAGGCCGCGGTGCCCACTAAACTGCCTGTTGAGGACGCATACGGACCGCTAATGGTAAGGGTATTACCACCAAGGTTGATGCCCACGCAATTATGAGTAAAAGTGCCTGCCACCGTAATGTTGTTCCCAAGCGTAATGGTTTGAGAGGCTCGAATGAGCACCAGATTATTAAGAATAGTACTTCCCGATGTGACAAGTGTACCAAAAGGACCAGAATCTCCCTCGTTAACGGTAATGTTAGACGTGGCCGTGACTACCAGCGATGACCCAGGATCAGCCGAAAATTCATCGTTAAGCGTCAACAAGCGGGATGCCGGTATCGTCAGATTACCCGCATCAAGATACAATCGTCCTCCAATCGTAACGTCAGCTGCCAAACTTGCTCCGGCCGTATTCTGGATTGTGGTGTTCACGTTAGCTCCACCGGGATGCCCCGACCCCAAAAACTGGGCCGCTGCCCCATTGTAAACTATCGTTGCGTTGGCGTTGTAGGTACGGGTTCCATTTACTCTGATGTTACCGGCCGATGTACCCGTTTGTATCGCGCCTCCAGCGTCTAATGCGCCCACGTGAATGGTACCACCAGCTTGTAGTGTGAAACTGCCCGCTCCGGAAATCGCACTGGTTCCCAGATCAACTGTGGATCCGTTCAGGACCGTAAAATTGACCGCCCCTGAAAACGTACCTGAATTGGAGTAGCTCTGAACTGTGCTTCCATTAAAATTTATCTGCGCTGAACCTCCAACAGAAACAGACCGAGCAATAGTGCAAGATGTGCCGTTCGAGAAATTACCCCCAACGTTTAAAATTCCAGTACCCGGTGCGGCCGTTGCGTTCAAATTTAGTGTAACTGTGCCCGAACTGGTGCTCGTTGAAAATGCTCCGGTAATATTAACTGTGGCAGAGCCTGTGGATGCAATTGTATGAATTGAGGTAGTTGTGTTAGAAATGGAAAAATGCCCGGTGATGTTGACAATGTTGGAAGTTCCGGTTGACGAAAAGACCAAGCGGCCCGATCCATCCACCAGCAAATTACCACCAACCGTCAACGTATTTGATGATGCGGTATCAAAAATTCGAAGTGTCCGGGTGGCACCCCCTGTGCTGCTAACTGTCAAATTTCCATCAACAGTTGTCAATGCACCCCCTAACGAGATGAAGGTTGCTGCGCCCCCCGAACCAACAAAATTGGGACAATTCCATGTAAAGTGATGAAACGATTGTCCCAAGTTTCCGGGAGCGATAGAATTGGATGTGTATCCAATAACTCTGCATTCAGAATTATCCAGCCAATCGGCTAGAATAATGTTACCCGCAGAAGTAGTTAAATTGTGTTCATACACACCACTGATAGCTACCGAAAGGATGCCATCATTTAAAGTTGATGAGCCTTGGTTGGCTCTAAGAGTACCATTTACTACCAAAAAACCGTTGCCTCCAAGCCCATCATCCTCGATCTCTAGCAATCCTGAAAAGTGCAGCCGGGCGCCTGAGTTTATGGTCAAGGTTACACCAGCACCGATAAAGACTCCGCTAACATTTGCTTGATTTGGTGATGTGACCGTGACATTGTGAAGCACAATGGCATTGTTTCCCGCGCCAGGAAAATCAACACCCTCAGTTCCCGGTGAAATGTTACCCCAAGTTGCTCCATCATTCCAGTTACCGTCAAGAACAGACGTAAATTGACCATATGAAACTGATGCGAGGGTCAAGAGCGCCCACGAGAGTAGAAAACGCCAAAAATTCGAGACTGTTTTTGACGACTTTCGGAAAAGCATATCTGCAGGTTTAAGTTCCAAAAATATTACATAAAACCGGTATTTCCATGCAAATCCAAGTTGCCCCTTTTTACCTGATTTTTCACACGTGTTCATACAATTGGGCCCTGTTAAAGTAACCATATTGCGGCCAAATCTTACCTGAGATTAGTAATTGGGTCATAATTCCTTTAACAATTTATAACATGTTGATTTACAGATTCTTAATGAATCTTTGGTAACTCAACGCCATGATCAACAGCCCCATCAACATGGGATTAACCACCAGCCGGTGCACCTGCTGCAACCAGGGCACTGAGAGCTCGGTGGGGCCCTCCAGCCAGAGCTTGACCGTCAGGTAGGCCGGCAAAAGCACCACGAGTTCAAAACCAAACACCCACCAGGCTAGCCGGGTAATCCGCTCATCGGCAAACCAGGCGCGGATGATCACGAGGCACAAAAGATCATTCACCACCATCCGCAAGGTCTTATTGATCACGAACGCCAATTCTGGGGTAACACCTGACCATGCCAAGGTTTCGCTGATGATCCCGGTATAATCGACCCGCTGAAACAGGTAGACGGTCGCCAACCCCACTAAAGCCAGGGTAATTGCCAAAATCTTCGGCCCGGTCCAATTACCCATGTCCCACCCTGTTCAAACGAACCCACCACCACCACAGCAGCAGGACCCCAACGTACAGACTGGCCGTAAAAAGGTACTTATGGGTATAGTAGAAGTACTTTGGGAATTGAATAGCTACCGCATACAGCGCCATAATTCGGAATAGATTCGCCACATGGATTAATGCGAGACCGAGGGGAATGAACCAGACCATGGACTTGAATCTACCGCCAAACCCAAGCGTAAAGGCAAGAAACACAATCATGACATTAACGCCATTACAACCCTCATATACGACCAGGCGCGTTTCCTGTTGGAATTGCAGATGCACGGTGGGCTTGGTGGAACTCCTGACCGCCTCCACCGGGTGTGCCACTAGGGAGAGCAGGTCGGCTGTTTGCGTGGTGACGAAAACGGTAATCGGGTCTGCCGCGGGATTCAAATGTTGAATCCAAACCCCATACAGCGTATTGCCCACGAGGTAAACCGCCAGAAACACGCCCAGAAAGCGAAGGGCAGGTTTAAACTGTTTTACTAATTCGCGCGGTGACTCACCCATTGCACGAAGGTACACATTACAAAAAAAGAAAAAGCCACCGCGCGGGCGATGGCTTTGAATGAATACGGTTTTATGACTACGCGTTAGCGACCTGTCGGAAAAAATGGCGAACGCTATCCACTACCTTTTTCTGATCACTGCCCAAAAGCTCGTGCCCGGAAGGTAAACAAATGCCTGACCGGAACAGCCGGTCGCTGACGCCATTGCGGTAAGCCTTAACATCAGAAAAAGCAGGCTGATGGTGCATGGGATTCCAGAGCGGGCGAGATTCAATACGCTGCTCCAGCAGGTGTTGCTGAAGGGCCAGCGCCCGCTCGCCCCGAAAAATAAAAGACGATAACCATCGATTGGAGTAGGCACCGACATCTTCGTGCTGCGTCTTCGTAATCAAATCACCCAGCTCCTCACGATACCGCTGGAAGACAGCCCGCCTCTTTCGCACACGTTCGTCCAATTCAGGCAGTTCGGTCAATCCCCACAGCGCCTGTAATGGACTCATGCGGTAGTTGTATCCTACTTCGCGATGTTCATAGTACGGCAGTGCACTGCGGGCCTGGGTGGCCCAATACAACACGCGCTCCGTCTGCTGTTGGTCTTTCAGCAACACTGCGCCCCCGCCAAAACACGTTATCACTTTGTTGTTATTGAACGAAGTGATACCAATATCACCCAGCGAGCCGGAAGGCTGCCGATCTACGGCCGCACCCAAGGATTCTGCTGCATCCTCAATCACCGGAATGCCGTGCTCCCGGCACAACGCCTTGACCTCGCCCCAGTGACTCGGAGTTCCATAGGTATTTACCACCAGGCAGGCAGCCGGGCGCTTGCCCTGCTTCAACGCATCAAGTATAGCCTCGCGTAGCAGCCCGGGATCAAGGTTCCACGTCTCCTCCTCCGCATCAATCAAAATCGGTTCAGCACCCAGGTATCGGATGGGGTTGATCGTGGCCACGTAGGTAAAGGTTGGAGCCAGAACCCAATCGCCCGGCCTGACGCCCGCCAGCTTCAAGGCGAGGTGAATGGCGGCTGTGCCCGAGCTTACCGCCACCGCATGCGCCACCCCGGTCTTGGACGCCACGAGTCGCTCAAATTCCCCGAGCGCCTGCGCAGGCGGGAACTGATGTTGCGCCTGGAACGCATGCACGCTGGCCATGCTTAAATCGTGGCCCGACAAGGGAATAAACGAATCGCTCATGATGAAATGATGCGGGCGGGAACACCCACTGCCGTAGTGTTGGCCGGAACGTCATGCAATACCACGGCCCCCGCGCCTACTTTGGCGCCCGCACCAACTGTAATGCCCTGCAGTATTTTAGCTCCGGTGCCGATGTACGCCCCTTCGCCAAGCGTTACGTTGCCGCTCAGGTGGCAGGCTGGCATCACCGATGCGTACGCCTGAAGGTGAACATCGTGGCCAATGGTAACGGCCAGGTTGACGAGAACAAAATCATCCACCGTGATGTCCGTGGTGAAAATTACCCCGGCTGAAATCAGGCATCCCTGCCCGATATGATTTCTCGCGCTACCGCGATTCACGGAAGGATGAATCAACGAAGGGAAACGAAAACCCTTCCACTTCAATCCTTCAAAAAGCTTTTTTCGAACAGCCCCATCGGCAATGCCGAGCACAAGGCATTCAATATCGGAGTCCAGGGCATCTTGAAACCCTCCCATCACCAGTCCATCCGCCAGCCGGGCATTTTTGGGAAGGCCGTCATCAAAGAAGCCTTTGAAATCCCACAGGGGCTCCACCGCATTGATTTGCTGAAGCAGCAGGGCTGTTTCGCGGCCGAAGCCTCCTGCACCATAAATGGCAATTGACTTACGCATGATTTCCCGTGAATGGTTTCTCGTCAAGCGAGCGATCCGGTTTTGGATTGAGCAGCAGTTTAATGGTTTTCACCAGAATTTTCCAATCGAGCCGGAACGAGAGGTTTTCTACATAATAGCGATCGAGCGCAAACTTCTCAGCCCACGACAGGCCGTGCCGGCCATTGACCTGCGCCCACCCTGTAATGCCTGGCTTAACGGTGTGGCGAATGTGCTGGGTGGCATCCATCAACTTCCCGTATTCGTAGGGCAATGGCCGGGGCCCGATCAACGACATATCGCCTTTGAGCACGTTCCATATTTGCGGAAGCTCATCCAGGCTGGTGAACCTCAGAAAATCGCCCCACCACCACCTGCGCAACGCAACTGGTTGTGATGCATCGGTATGCAACGTTCGGAATTTGATCATGCGAAATACCCTGGTGTCCCGGCCCATTCGTTCGGCAAAAAAGAAAATGGGCCGGTTGCCCGAAGAGACGAATACCAGGGATATAAGGATCAACAGCCAGCCGAGACCGATGAGTAATATGAACGACCCGAGGCGATCAAGCGAGGGCTTAAAAACTACTTTGTAAAAATTGCTCGTCACCTTATCTAATCTCTTTGAGCCTGATCTTTTGCAACACCGCTCTGCGAAGCCCGATGTAAACGATAAAACCGACACCCCCAATCAGCCAGGGTATCGACTGGCTGCCGGCCTGGAATGCCAGGATCACCAGCAGTGAAATGACCATTTGGGCACTGGCATAAGCCGTAGCAATCCAACGATGATCGGTTTGCAATTCATTGGCCAGATATTGGTACATATGAGTGCGGTGAGGAAGCCAAAGCTTCTCCCCTTTTCGAATACGCTCAACCAGGGTTACGACCGAATCAAGTCCAAACACCAGAACCAACATCACCCAACCCAGGTATTGCGTTTGATGAATCAGGTCCAGCAGCAAAAAAATCTGCAGCAAGGCCAAGCTCACACTTCCGACATCACCGGCAAAACAGCGCGCGCGTTTGCGAAAGTTAAAAACCAAAAAAATGACAGTCGCAATCAAAAAACTAATAATCAGTTCCGGATGAGCAAATGTTACCACCTGACCATTGATGAACCAGAAGACCATAAGTGTCACCAGGGCCTGAAGGCCGGAAATGCCATTAATTCCGTCCATAAAATTAAATGCACTCAAAGCGCCCACACTGACAATGAAAGCCGTCAAAATAAGCACAATCGGCCAACCCGAAAACTGCACCTCGTAGAAGACCAGCGCCATCGCCATCATGTGGGCCATCAGCCGGACGAGGACAGGCAATGGGCGCAAGTCATCTCCGAAGCTAACAAAAGCGGCTACCAGGAATCCGGCCAGGAAAAGGGTATGGTGGCCACCAGAATGAACAAACCACATCAGGGCTGTTATCGGGAATATGATGCCACCGCCCCGCACGGTGGGAATACTGTGCGAACTTCGTTCACTTGGCACATCCATGATTCTCCATCGCACCGCTAATCGAAAATAAATAGTAAGCGATGAGAACAAAATTACCGGTAACACCACACCAAGGAATATCTCAGACGACATCGGGAATGTGAGCAATTACGTCAGACGATTTCCACCCGGCCATTGACCGTGCCTTGGCATCATCAAATGTCAATGAATTGGAGAGTTTGTCCACGAGTGCCACGTTCAAGGGTGAACCCGGAATCCAGCCGATTGCACGGGCAAGCCAGTGTAGCCACGGAATCGGTAACCTCCGGGGTGATGACCTACCCAGCGCCCGCGCAATTGCATTTTCCAATTCCAGCATCGTGGGATGCACACCATCGGTCAGGTTATAGACCCCACCCCGTTCTTTCACCACGGGTAAGAAGTTGGCAACATCAGTGGCCAGGACCACGCTCTTTCGGGCACGTCCGTCACCAAGGCCAACGTACCAACCTTGTCGAATCGCGCGGATCATTTTGCCGAGATTCCCAGGAGCACCCGGTCCAACAATCAGCGGTAGTCTAAGAATGGCGCAGCATACATTACGCTGCGCGCACCAAATCGAGATTGCCTTTTCCGCCTCAATTTTTGAAACCGCATAGGGAGACATACCGGTTAAGGGGTACAATTCATCGATATGTTCTCCATGCTCACATCCATAGACCGAAACGCTGGAGATGAAAACAAATGCCTTTGGTGGTTGCAGCTTGTCAAGTGCCCGTAACAGATTTGAGGTGCCAACTTGATTAACGGCCTCAAAGATTTTCCGTTCGGTGGCCGACCGGGGAATGCGGTGCGCATGGCCCGCGGCATGAACAACCCAGTCTACTGACGAGGTTATCTTCGGAATTTCGACCGACAAATCGGCTTGAATCTGGTTGGCGGCTGACCGCCCAAGCGTGACCACCTCAAATTCAGCCCGGAGCACATCATTAATTACGCTCCCCAGAAAACCCGAGGCCCCGGTAAGTAGCACGCGCTCAGACATGTAATGATTTCAATGCTTCCAAATACTGGTGAGCCAACGTGGATCGGTCAAAAAGGGTCGCGGCTACACGCGAAGCCTCATGCGCGAGATTTTGCCGTTCGTCCGGATGCCGGGCAAGAAACTCCATAGCCGCAACAGCTGCGCCTACATCTCCCGGAGCAACATTGATCCCACATTTTTCGCGATTAATCAAATTTGCCATCCACCCCGTGGTGGTTTGGATAACGGGTGTTCCGGCCGCAAACGAATCAAAAACCTTGTTTGGTGAACTGCTGTTCTGGACGGGATTATTGAGTGTTGAAAACAGGGTAGCCACGCTGGCCTGAACCCACGGTGGCAACATATGTTTTGGCAGCAGACCAAGAAAATGTACGTTCCGCAAATTGTTCTGGCGCACCACATTCTCCCAATGCAAACGCTCCACACCCTCGCCAATCAATACCACACAAATGGAATCATCTCCCCGTGCCTGCAACTCCGTGGCGACTTCAATCCAGAAGCCCACGTTGTGGATGAATCCCATGGAGCCGATGTGAGTAAAAAGGTGCTTCCCCATCGCCCACTCGGGGCGGTCCAGCCGGGTACGTGGGCCAAACAAATCAGTATCTGAAGCGTTGGGAATGACCAACGTGCGTAAATTCGGATATCGTTCAAGAATGTGCTTCTCCTGATCCGGGGATGCCGTGACGACTAGTTGTGCTTGGCGATAACATATCCCTTCAAACATCAAAGCCAGTTTTTTTTGCCAGGGCCTGGTAATCTTGCCCATTTCAATCCCCCCGGCCGGCCAAAGATCGCGCACTTCAAAAACAAACTTTTTACGTCTGAACAACCGAGCCCAAATTCCGGGTAAACCCACCGTAATAGGACCCGATGAACAGAGAATAATGTCATAGGATAGTACGGATGCAAAATACAGGCAACTGCAAGAAAACAAGATGGCTCGCCACGCCCGCACGGCTACCGGCAATCGGTTAGAGTCTGCGGCCTTAACAATCTTCAAAGAAATTCCATCAATCTCCTGGTTCTCCAGCAGTTTCTCTGTGCGAATGTCTGACTTTTCGTACGGGGCTGTAATCACCGTTACCGCGTGGCCAGCCGCCACCCATCTTCGTGTCAATTCATAAATGCGGGTGCTCCAGCTACCACGAGGCGTTCCGAAATATTGGTAAACCAACAAAATTCTCAACTGCTACCGTTTAAACTCGGGCAAACAAAAAGCTACACGAAGGATGTTAAAAAATGAGCGGACATTTCTGATTGCAATCCCTGTTTTACAGATTCACCAGCGAACGTCTCATGATCACCGTACTGGCACATCTGTATTTTGATGAATAACAGGGTTCCATTCCTTAGCGAATGCATAATCAAACTCGAAGGAATCAAAAGGCTCAGCGCCTCCCCCAGGGAAAAAGGTCAACTCGCCAAAATAGATCAACGACCCCGCGATCAAAAAATCTACGCGCAAAAATTCAAAGCCCTCAGCCAGCCGCTCGGCCAAACCAATCATTTCCTGAAGTTGTTCAGGGGCGGTATAGACTTGACTGCTCTTGGGATAGTTGTAAGCGCCTGCGAGCAATTCCCAATCCCGGGTGTACAAGTTCCGTTTATGATTCACAAACCGGTCAACATCGAGTTGGATGTACCGAACGCGTCCGCGAAAGCAAAAGAACTTATAGTCCGGCACGTTATCGCCAAGAAGTTCTTCCGCAAGAATTCGGGGACGTATTTTTCGGTATTGCCACTCCCGGCTGAGGTAGTATGGATTAATGGCAAACCACCTGTTAAATTGTCTGCGAACAAGTTTTACGTCCTGCTGATCCCGATTCCGCACAAAAATATTCATGCCGCTGCCGTGCGTTGCCTTTAGCACGACCGGGGTTGGCAAATCCTCCCATGGAATTTCTTGAGCTGTTGGGTATACGCCCTTTAAAGGGACCAAATATGTGTCCCCGATTCGGTTCTTCACAAAATCCCGCACTTCATATTTGTCTGCCAGCCGGGCGTATTCGGGACGCCTGCCGTACAATTTGAGCCAGTTCAGCTTCTCGGTGAATGTACGCGGGTTATCGATCTGTTGCCAATAAAAAGGCTTGCGCAGACGAATACAATTAATCAGAAATACCACATTGGTATGCCACACCGGTGGCAGGTGGTAAAAAACATAGCGGTTGACCCAATACCAGATCATGTTCACCGGCAGGTCTTTTCAATTGAATCCAACAACGTACACCATTGCCGGGCTACCTCGGATTCAGCAAATGTCTCAGCTTTTGCGCGTGCATGCCGGGCCAACTCCATGCCCCATCCGGGCCTTGTAACCAACCCTTCTATGGCGTTCACAAATCCATCCACATCGCCCCGCTCCAATAGCAAGCCATCTTGGTCATGCTCAATCAAAAAAGACATCCCCCCTGCCTTGGTTGAGACAACCGGCAACCCTAATGCCATGGCTTCCACTACGCTAACGGGCATATTATCGAAATCGGTGGTATTCAAAAAGATATCAAACTCCGCGGCTAGACGGATCCAATCCTCCTTGGGCAACCGTCCGGTGAACTCCACCCTGTTGGCCACCCCCAATTCCTCGGCCAGCGCATGAACGCGCTTCATCGAACCATCTTTATCGGGCCCCACCATGGTCAGTGTGGTGTCGGGCAAGCGCGTGCACAACCGGGCAACGACCCGCACGGCCAACTCCGGGTTGTAAATGCGATGCAGCGATCGGACCCACAACAACCGTGGCCTCAACGCCATCCGTTGCTTGTATGGGTACTTTTGAATAGGAATGAAATTGGGAATAAACTCGATCTTTCGAAGTGAATGAAAGGCCTCCTGCAGGTAACGACTTACCGAAACCACGCGCGCAGCGTTCTGCATGATTTGCTTGGTGAGCTGAGGGCTGCGTTTGTAGCGGGCCGGTAAGTCGCCTCCACGAAGGATGAGCACGTAAGGCTTCGTAAAAAACCGAACAGCCCACGCCACTAGTATGGCATAATAGAAGGCGCGGGTACTGTACAAGTCAATTAATACGACATCATAGTGTTGTCGTCTGGTAGCCGCCCGAACCATATCTACCAACCGGGCAAGTTGGCCACGCTTCGCCCCGCCATAACAAACGTCAAAACCCTGCCGGCTCAACAACTCCCCAAGAAACTCCACCCCTGTCGGAGTAAAACCAAACTGTGATAGCTTATTCCCTATGTAAAGCACACGCATTTTGCTCAGGTTAGAAATTATTCATTTAAAGACTTCGGTGCTGATTCGCATAGCAAACCTTTCATATGTGAATCGTTCAGCCAATAACTGCGCGTTCCTGGACATTTCGGCAAGATTACTCTCCCGCACTCGTAAAAGGCAATCAACCAAATTTTGCACGTTGGGCCGCTCCAACAAAAATCCGACATCGGGTGTGATATGTTGCTCAATAGCCGACACATTCGTCACAATTGGAATACAACCAAACCCGCAAGCTTCAGACACTACTTTAGGGAATCCTTCAGAAAAACTTGGTAGCACCAAAAAGTGGCTCGATTGATACTCAATATTGAGTTCCACACGACTAAGCTCACCTCGGTAACTCACGTTCTTGAGTGTTTTTAGTTTCCGGAGGAATTTATCATCATCATAACCTGGGCCAACAAGTACAAATTCGTAATCGGGCCCTTGAAGCACCCCAGCAGCTTCCAGTAATACAAAAATGCCCTTTCGCTCCTCCATCCTGCCCACAAAAAGAATGCGCAATGGATGGTTTTTGAAGGACCGTGTTACTTGACGGGCGGCTGCTAGCTCAAGCTCTGTAAAACAGGGATTGTCAAAAGAAATTACGTTCGAATTCTGATTTGACCAACTGCCATTCACAGTTACTGTCTGATTCGAATGCTTTAAAAGCCAGCGCTGAATACCAAATGCCAAGGGGGGCATCTGCTGGCCCCAATTCCCTGCATATTTGTGCCAGTATTTCTTCCGGGTCAATACAAAAGATAGAATTATTGCAAGCAGGGCCGGAACAGACGGCCCGCGAGTATGAATGTATTGAAAGCGTCTCATATTATGGTAGAGCAATCCGATCATTCCAAACAACCTTGGGATCATCGCGAGCTTATCAATGAGGCGAGGCCCCCCGTGAACTCCTGGCAAAAGGCGGATATCAATGTTCTTGATGACCGGAGGCCGAAACAATCCTCCAGCCGTTTTGGTCATAGGATAAGCAAACCACAAAATGCGATCAAAAAAGGGAATCAGGGACTCAATTTCTCTGAGGGTTGGCTCAAAAACCCGTGCCTCACCGTTTACAATCTGGACGGGCGTGGCCGAGATTATCAACAGTTTTCTCAAGCTTTTCGAGTCAACTTCCATATCACTTCGCTACCCCATTGTCTTCCTAAGCCGCTTTTGATTATCCACTTCGAATAGCTGTACAACCACGAATCAGGCAAACGACCCATCCCGGGAAATTGAAGCCCATATCTTACCTCACTTTCGACATGGAATCCAAATCGAGAGACTTCATTCCGGAAATCGCGGTAGTAAGTCTTGTTGAGATCGTAGTGACGACTGGAATTGCTCCTAAGCGATATTTTTGCAATTATAGACTCCGAATCAGTAAATTGAATAATTACACAACCCTCAGAATCAACTAACTCTTTAACCTTGCTCAAAAAAGCGTTTACGGACGATACATGCGCAATCAATCCTATTGCCAAGACGACTCCAAATTTCTTTTCAGAATTATAATTGTCCAAAGAGTTGTGAACTAGGTTCGCATGCTTCACTCGTTCAGGCGGAATTTGTGCCTTTACAAGTTCTAGCATCGGCATAGAAAAATCAACAAACTCAACATCATTGTCAGCCAGCAAAGGCAAAGAAATCCCACCATTGCCACACCCTAAATCCAGTATACTAGCACCTTTCAAAGGGCTAAGGATTTGATGAACAATCATCGCACGTATTCGAACACCAAAATTCCGGTGCAGATAGTTAGAGGGAGTGCTAAAAAAATCATGAACTGACCTTTCTGAGCTCATTCATCTTCATATTGGTTCAACACTTCTGTATAAGACTTTGCAATCATTGACCACGTAAATCGGCCCGCCCACTCACGCGCCTGGGCCTGATACCTGCGATACTGCATCCGAATATCCTCAATTGCCGTAACAATCTCCAGGTGATTTTGCGGATCCACGAGCCATCCGCTGTGCTGATGCCAAATCGCTTGCTCTATACCACACCCTCGCGCTCCAATGGCCGGTAGCCCAAGATAGTTCGCCTCCAGTATGGCAATACCAAATCCTTCCACATCGCCATCCGGCTGGCGCTCGCTGAGCATGATAAAAATATCCGATGCGGCCAACCTGATCCGGGTGTCGCCATTGTCCAGCACACCATGTATCTTGATGTGTTCCCGAACGCCCAATTGAAGCGCCAGCGCCTCTAACTCCTCAGCAAAATCAGGCACACCAATCACATGATACTCCACATCCGGAAATTTCGCCTTTATGCGAGGCAGCGCTTTCACGACATTGTGTTGGCCCTTCCGGGGGGAAACCCGGCCCACGGTAACCAAACGCAATACCTCATGGTGACCCGTTGTTGGTCCCTCTCCATATTTATGCGGATCAAACCCATTCGGAATCAGGTGAATCGGGTCCTTCAAAACTTCCCTGGCGGTGAGCCGGCAAAATTCGGAGACGGCCACCCGTACATGAAACTGCCGAAGGGAATACACCTGCCACCAGCGCTTCAGATAACCACCCATGAGCACTTCGTGACCATGTAAAATGGCTATCGTGTGCAAGCCTGAAAAGAGCCGGATGAGAGGCATCAACCACACGGGGAGCATACCTGAGCAAACCAGCCAACCTGTTGGATTTCGGGCAGCCCATTGCCTTGCTTGAATCAACATGCCGGCCGCTTTTTGCCAACGCCCACCGTGGACATACTGCACGATGAACGGCACATCGGTCACCGGAGGACCAAAATGAGAGCGCAACTCTGACACAACGGTAACCGAAAATCCATGCTGGCTCAACTCATTCGCCAAACCCCGAGCGTGTTCACCAATTCCGCCTGGACCCGGGGGAAACTCAGAACATAGAATTAATAACGGCTGCCTCATGCCTGTTTGATCGGATCAATTGTTGAAACCTTCGCCTCACGGGGCCGTGCGCGGCCCGCATTAGCGAGCCCTGCCACAGCTGCTCCATACAAAACCGGTGTTACGTTCGTTCGCATGGCAGAGTGAACTGTAGATAACAGTGCGTAGCTAAAAAAACAGATTTGCAAAGCTCGTAAGTACGGGTTCTTCTCGCGTAAAACCCAGTAAGCCGGAAAAACAAAAAGAGTGATCAGGATAGCCACGCCAAACAGCCCATGCTCAGCCACCAGCCGGGATCCTTCCACGTGTGCTGCTGCCTGGTCATTAAACATCTCCGCCCGTGCATACTTCGACATGCCCGGGCCAACGCCCATCACCGGGCTTGTTTGCCACACCCGCAAATCGGCCATTACGATATCAAAACGATTAGACGTTAACACCGACAAATCTTTTTCACGCTTGCCCGCCAGCGTAGCCGTGGTCTCACCCTGGTACCGGAGTAGTAAAAGATTTGATGTCAACCGGTTAGCCTGATAAAAAACGACCACAACTAACAGGACACCAACAAATGCGCGCCAGGTGGTGAGTGCACGCGGCAGCAGGTCCCGAAAAAACAGGTAGGCACAAAGCCACACCACCACCAATACGATCAATGCACTTACCAACCCCCCCCGCGAAAACGTGAGCAACGCCCGAAAAAAGAAAGCCACAAAAAGCAAAATCGAAAGCTGGGGCCAACGAAACACCGGGATTCGAAACATCAACGAAAATCCGAGTATCAAGAAAGCCAGGCTTAACACGGTTGATACCTGGTTCGATCCAAAGCCAGCCGAGGTACTGAAATTGGCGCCAAGGGAAAACTTCAAATCATCAAAATCGGGGGTTTTCAGAATTACGCTTATTAAAACCGGTACCAAGCCCAACACAAAAATGCGAAGTAGGGCCGTTATCTCATCCGGCCGAAGTCGAATACGGGAAAAGTAAACCACCGCCAGCGCGAGGTTAATGACACCCATTACATTAAACACCAAATCCTTGTATGTAATGGAAGCCGGCAATACCGCAAAGGACGGAAGCACGAGCAACAGAATCAGCCACCCTGCCGTTGTCCTTGACCGAGCCGAGGTTGACATAAGCCCCAGTAGTAGGGCCGAAAACATAAAATATTTACCACTCTCATAGGGTACCACCGGTGAAGCCTGCACGATTCGGGCCATGATCTCCATACCGATGTAATAGGCCAGAAAATAGTGAATAGCACCCCGTGTATTTTGATAATTAACATACTCCATGACCAGGGTCGCCAGCAACAGGTAAATCCAGATGATGATGCTGGCGGGTAACCAGGTAGCCGCAGCCCCAAGTGCGACATGGAGTAGCAGTACAGTCAGTTGGCGATCGGATCGGGAAAAATAGCTGATCATAGTGGCCGCTTACCGAAACATGTCCTTCTCTTCGTTGATCACATACAATTCGGAAACATCCCGCCAGTTATCAGCCATTGACTGATATTTGTATCGAAGATAGTCGGCCAAACGAATTTGCATCTGCCGCCAGGCATCCGATGAGATCTCCGGAAGTTGGTGAAGCAAGTTAACCAGATCGCCAGTCGTTTTGTACACCAAACAGTTTACCCCATTCGTCAGGCCCGGGGGCAGCCACTCGGGGTAGGAAAATATGGGTACACATCCAGCCTCCATCGCTTCAATCAAATTATGACAGAGCGGCATGCTTACCCCGGGCGCACAAATGACAAATCGAAATTGGGCAAGATACTGGGTGTACCTTTTAGCATTGAGACTGGTCTCCCCAAGTGTGTGGATGAACAGGCGTCCACGATGGTCGGGCTTTTTTTCATCGAACCAGACGCCCTGCACCGCGTTTTGCTGGTCACATAGAATACGGTAGACGGAGAGGCGATTTGGCATCTGGTAATGTTTTTCAAATCTTTGACTACCATAAAATTGTGGATTAACGTTACCCGCAAAAAAAACCAATCCGGGTCTATCCTTGCCCAGCGGGTTCACATCGAAGGGATAAAGCCAGCAATAGTCCGGATTTCGAATATAGGGAATAAAGACCTTGGTGCTATCGTATTGCTTAACCAACCGCAGTCGCTTGACATGATTCCCCGGTGCAACACCATCGGTAACCAAGATTTTACGGCCGCGTGCCCCCAAAAACGGACCCGGAAGAAGCGAGACTGATCGATAGGGGTACAAGTACATCAGAAAGGGTACCCACAACAAGGGATTTGGAAGGATCAAAAAAATGCGATGGTCTTTTTCAAAAAAATGGATAATGGTTTGAAGGGTTCGAATGTTCATGCGAGTTGACCAGGCGACCAACACCAGCACGGGGCGTTTATCCCTCGGCCATGTCAGCAGGCCCTGCAGAAAGACGCTACTCTTGCTAATCTTTTTTATCACGCGCCTGATATTCCGTAACACGGGCACTACCGTTCTTCTGACTGCAGGCTCCCGGGTGTGGTAAAGTGAACACCCGCGCTAGTTAGCACCTGTAAAAACTCGCAAAAATTTGACATATGCTCGGTCTTGTCGGGAAAATCCAACATCAACGGGTGAGCACTGACGATATGGTATTTTTTGGGGGAATTCAAGATGTGGTTCTGTACCCTCTTGTCGAATCCGACATAATGATTTTCAAGCACGAGCATATCTCCATGCCGTAATACCCGTCCCGTCAAATCGGCTATATGGCCCCACATAGGCTTATAGCTAATTCGGATCCATCGATAACCCGCTTCAAGACAAAGCCCAATTACAGCGCCCATATCGGCAAGTGGAAAAAAGGGATACACGCCACGGTCGCCCAGACTGAAGGCACCTTTTCGCCACCAGGTCATTGGACGGTTGTGAGGCGGGACAAAGCCGTAAATTTCGCCTCCGGTTACATTCTTGAGCGTGCTGCGGCTCCGGGCAAGGCTCCGTTTTGCTTGCTGGCGGGTGAATAACGGAAGCCATTCATGCCGCCAACTATGCGAGGCCACTTCATGCCCGAGCAGCGCGATCTCGTGAATAAGGTCGGGGCAGGTGTAGGGATGAAGGCCCGTTTCTGCCGTGAAACCTGTAACCGCGAACGTGCTGCAAATTGAAAACTTTTGCATCACGTCAAGAGCCGCCCGAACATTGTCAATCTCCCGCTGGAGATTTCGGAAGTTAAAGTTATACGGGAGAGAGGAATTCAATTGGCCGATTGCGCCATCGAAATCCCAAATAACCATAACGAACTTCCCTGTCAACAAGTCAATCTATCTTTAAATGGAGACATCACCATCCAGGCCAGACATGTAAAATCTTTTTATGGGGCTACCATCCCAGCCGTTAATGTACACTGGCTGCCGTTTCGGTGACACCAAGAATCCTGTCAGAAAAAAAATGATTACGTCTCTCGACAAGTTTACAAGTACAGGAGCGCTGTTTCGATTAACACCATATACTGCGCAAGCAAATCCCATTAGCTTGATACCATCCCACAAAGATTCAAAGTGGAAGTCAGTAATAGAAGCAACGCTACTCCGGTCAATTAGCACGTAGGAATCCGATAAAACTAACAGTGTAAAGCATTTCTTGGTATTTGTTGCCGGCATCACCAGACGTTTCTCGTAAAATAATGCATCATGGTGAATGGAGTTTCCCCTCACAAAATGTCGACTCAATAGCCACTCTACAATTCTGTGAACGTCTTCTTCAACAGCGGGGTCGTCAGTGTGCTTGAAAATAAATTCGGTCGCGAGCTGTCCTGTTAGTTCAAGCAGTCGACTTGCCAATTTAACTAGGCTGCTTCGGTTAAGCACAGACGACTTTGCCGCGGCTCCATAAGCCATTCGCGGGCCAGCCGCTACGAAGGCACCCCGTTTTGACTGATTTCGCATGGAATCTGGCGATACTCCATAGCCCAGCAAGAGTTTATAGTCCTGAAGTGCTCTTAGCTCAAGCAATCCTCCGTACCCTGCTCCTAAGAATTCAGGCAGCACCACTAGGTTGACACCCCAAACTGACCTATAGATGCTGTTTTCCAGACAAGCTTCAACCTCAATTAGGCCGAGCTGTCCAACCACCTTTTCTCCCGAAACAGCCAAAAGTAGATTTGGGCCTTCACGCGTGCGATCAACTAACTTAACCTCCAAATATTTGTAGTCTCTTCGTGAGGGACGATTCGGATAAACTATTTCACTAAACTTCTGGTGGGCTGCTTGCCAATCTGCGGTAAAACGAACCGTTTGCGTGTTGACAAGGCGATCAATTAGATCCGATTTCATTCGTGAATGTAATCATTGTTGCTCCCCATGAATACCCTACACCAAAACCAGCTAACAACACCTGATCATTCCGCTTGAACGCACCCAACCGGAGATATTCCTTCAATACAATAGGAATAGTAGAAGAAACCGTATTACCACAACTTTGCATAAAAGTCAGAAATCTTTCTTCCGAAATACCGATCTTCTTTCTGAGATGTTGGAGGATAAACTGATTGGCTTGATGAAAAACGAAATAATGAACACCCTCCAGGGTTACATTATTCTTGTTTAAAGTTTGCTGGACAAGAGCAGGGACATTTGCAAGCGTAAAATTAAAAATCGCAGAACCATCCATAAATAAGTAGTCGTCCATCACCACGTTATGAGCTGAGCTCTGTCGCTCACGCCTCATTGCGCCATTCTTGACAATTAGATTCTCAGCCCCTGATCCATCTGTCCCAAAATCAAATTCCCCGATCGTTGCAAACCCGGTTTGGCTTACTACTACTGCAGCCGCGGCATCCCCAAAAATTGCGCGATTTCCTTTGTCAGAAAAATGAATATGTTTTGAATAAATTTCGGTTGTAATTAGCAATACATTCTTTGAAATTCCAGTTGCAACCAAACCCTTGGCCAACGCCAAACCATAAATAAAACCTGAGCAACCCTGATTGATATCAATTGCCCCAGCAGTCCTAGGGATACCAAGTCTGTCCTGAACAATACAAGCTGTTGTGGGTAAAAAATAATCGGGGCTCTGTGTACACAATATGATAAAGTCTACTGAGGCTCGGTCGATAGAAGACTCATGAAACAATGATTCAGCAGCATTTACGGCTAGATCTGATACAAACTCATCCGAGCCCGCAATATGCCTGCTTGTAATTCCAAGCTTGCGCACAATTTTTTCGGCAGACCAATCCGGAAACTCAATTGCCAATTCTTCGTTCGTTAAAGTTTTGGCAGGGAGGTAATAGGAAACTGCCTTTATCTTCGCTTCCATCATTGTAAACTATAACCACCATCAATTACTAACTCTGCACCAGTGATCCACTTTGTTGCATCAGACAGAAGAAATACAACAGAATTGCTGACATCCGTTGCTGAACCAAAACCAAGTGGATATTTTCTTTCCTCGATTTCTAGCTGCTGTTTATCAAAACTTTTACCCTCCCACAGGTCGGTTCGAATCATTCCAGGCAAAACCGCATTTACTCGAATCCTTCGTGGCGCTAATTCAAGAGCTAGCACCTTCAGTAGAGCATTGATGGCGCCTTTCGAAGCTGAATACAGGCCGTTACCTTTATGCGCGATTACATTACCAGCAATTGATGAAATAAAAACGATTGATCCACCTTGACCAAGCTTCCTATTTTTTACAATTTCGCTAACTAGCAACGCAACTCCAGAAAAATTAGCATTCAAGATCTCATTAACATTCTGTTCAGTCCAAAATCCCACAGGCTTAGTCACCAACATACCCGAACTAAGAACCAAACCGTCCAATACTGGAATGCTGTTGATCAGCCCAGACCGTTCAGAAATACTTGTTAAGTCAGCTGCGAGATATTGATGTTTGCCTCCCGAGAGTAAGTTACACGTTTGAATTAACCGTTGCTCGTTCCTGCCCGTCAAAAAACAATTTGCCCCACATTTGGCGATCGAAACGGAAATTTCGCGCCCCAAACCGGAAGAAGCCCCGGTAACTAATACGACCTTTCCTTGAAGTTCAAAACAACTCATATATAACTAATCTCCGGTATCGATAGGTCAGCCGTCTCAAAATATACACTGCCCCAAGACAATCCAACACCAAATCCGCAGGCGATATTTTTTCGTCTAAATTTAGTTAACTCATTTGCTCTTTCACTAATCATTGTCAATGGTATAGTAGCGGAACTAACATTTCCAAATCGCTCTATGGAATAGGGTACCCTTGCAATTTCAATTCCAAGTTTTTTTCGAATCATTTCATTCATAAATCGATTCGCTTGATGGAAAAAAAAATCATCTATACCATCCTTGTCTAACTTAAAATAATCGACCAATTGCGCTACGCTTGCCGGTGCCCTGTTTATTCCAAATGAAAACACATCCATTCCTTCCAAATTCAATTGAAGGTCTGAATGAAATCTTCCATCACCATGATCAAACTCTTTCAAGGAATCGACACTAAATGGATTCCTAAAACCTCCGCCTTTAATGCAGATTGCACCCTTACGGGATCCATCAGATCCAAAACTAAATTTGAAGCCAGCACCACCGGGTTGATATTCTAGAGCAGTCGCGGTACCAGCGTCCCCAAAAAGTGGAAAGGTACTTTTGTCATTTATAGAACAAGTCCGCGAAATAGTATCGCCAACGAGAAGTAGTCCTTTCTTAAAATGGCCGTTTTGCATTAATGCCGCTATCACACTAAGCCCGTAAACATACCCAGAACAACCTAGCGACACGTCCAGTAAATAACAATTTGTTCTGAGCGACAACCGTTCGTGGATTGAAAAGGAAGCAGCCGGCAGGAGATAGTCAGGCGTCTGCGTGACAAAAATCAGGCAGTCAACTTCAGATGGTGACCAACCTAGCTTCTCGAGGCACGCTTTTGCGGCACTACAACATAAATCCGTAGTACATATGCCATCTGACGCAACATGACGATTTCTAACACCTGTACTTTTTAATAGCTTCTCAGCTTCGTTTTGAGACAGTTCGATAAAGTTATCCCTAATTAGCCTTGGTACAGATGCAGCCAAACCTCGTATTACCACGCTTTTCACCTCCAAGAAACTCATTTCTTAACTTTTGAAACGACTGCTTTGAATAAATCCTCAACTGTTTCACTTGCCCTTATCTCTTCCCCCGTTAAAGTCACGCCATACTTCTCATCCATCATTGCAATAATCACCAATGCCATCATAGAACTCCATTCCTGAAGTGAACGAAAAGCGGTGTCCAGTCTGATTTCGTCCGGGTTGGTCTCTTCAAACTGATCCGCAAAGTCTTTTACAAATTTTTGTGCATCCATACGTATACTAGGTAAGTTTCTCAATCATTTGACCCTGAATCAATTTTCTTGAGGCCAAACGCCACGAGCGCAGTGCCTGCCAAAACAAAACCGGGATAAAAAAAACAACCAACGGCAACACCAGTGGAAGAAATTTCACCCGCCCCTTCCACCGGTACGGTAAGATCGCCTGAGGTGCCGTTGAGATGAGATACACGCGGGCCGTACGATCGCCAAAGTACTTTCGAATCAGGTACAACACACTGGGAACCGGTCGTGGGTCCAGCCAACTCTTTGGACGCCAGGCATCCCAACTACCCATTTCCCGCAACCCACCACCCGCGACCTTGAGGTGTATTCGCCTCGCCATGGGATTACTAACATTTCGGAAACCGGCCAGGTACGCACGTAAACCAAACTCGCCATCGCCCATGCGCTGTCCCTCAAACTGGCGATCGAACAAGCCAATGCGTTGAAAAACCTCGCGCCTGATCATCGCATTGCCGGTATCCAACTGATCGCTCCAGCGAAAGTACGAATAATGAGCGGGAATTTTGTCCCCCACCTGACTCAGCGACACACCCGAGGAAATGTCAGCCTGAAAAAAGTCAAGTGCTTTAAGGTGTTGTTCAATCCAGTCAGGCTCAATGCGCGAGTCATCATCGTACAACAACACATAATCCCCCTGCGCCTGCCGAATGGCCTCGTTTCGTGCCCGCCACAGAGCGCGCTCAGGCTGATGCCACACCCGCAGTTGCAGCGGCCAGTCAGCATAAAATTCGCTTTGGTACGGACGGGATTGATCGACAACAATGACCTCAAAATGGCGGTAGGTTTGCCGGCCAAGATCGCGAAGAACGTCCCGTAAGTATTCGTAACGATTCAAGGTTGGGATAACAATTGAAACATACGGCTGGGTAGCCACGAGTTGGCTTTGAAACTGTTGGTAGGTTTCGTAACGCCATGGTGTAAAATTGGGTTGCCGGGTCATCGTTTTACGGGCCTTTCGCCAGGCTCGCCACTCTTGAGCTATCCCATACCCGGCCAACACGCGCATGCCGTACACAAAAATACTCCAGGCGGGGTGATAATATTTTACCAAAAACCGATACTCATCCGCGACTGGTACGGTTGCGGACCTCCATGAATCACCGTCAACCTGCTGGTGAATCTCGCGGGCAGGCGCGATATAGCCGGAGTGAAAAATCTGCCATGCCCCATCACGTCTGCGCGCGTCCTCCGATTCATATCGATCATCCAGAGGTACCCCCAACGTCTCGGGAAAGGGAAAGTACTGATGATCAATCCAAGGCTGTAGATTGAAGTACCAGGTTGGTTTTACGAGTCCTAACACCGTAAAGATCACACGATTTGAATGTATTGGTTAATGCGATCTGAAGTTTGTGCAGTTGAGTTGCCGGCTACAAAGAGCTGACCCCAAATTTCAACGGATGCCAGCAAGGCTACATGGTACCTTGAATAATGGTCACAAAGGTAATGCGTCTGCGAAGCGGACAATCCCAACCACTCGGCCAGCACGCCACCCGAGAAAAATTCAGGTCTGACGTTTACATGCCGCAAGCCATAGGTAGGAAATCCGTTCTTCTTCTTGTTAACCAGCGAGGCGGGTAGCTTTCCCTCCGCTAATTTCCTCACGATCCATTTGTCTGTGAGAAAAGGGTGTTTGACGTTATGAAATCGAAGCGTTCGGGAAATTTTAAACCTTACCGGGAGGTTCATCGCAAAAGCAATGATATCCTCATCCAAAAAAGGAAAACGGGCCTCCACAGAATGTATCATGCCCATTCGGTCATTGCGCCACAAAAGGGAGTTAATGCCTTCCTGCATCATTTGGGCCGTCAGGTATTGCTCCTGCTGGCGTTGGGCGGGCAGAAAATCGTAGGCTTGAATCCCCTCGGCCCGCAACATCTGCCGCGAAAAATTCTGCGTGGCTTGTTCCAAAACTGACAGAAGCCCTAACGCACCCTCATCCTTTCTGATGTACGCCCGAAGTCCAGGAACACCACTATATAGGCGCTGGAGTAGGTCGAACGGGCTTTTGAGAAGGCCGTCATACCTGCGGGTCAGTAACGATGGATACCCCAGGAAAAGCTCGTCCGACCCCTCGCCTGTCAGCACAGCTTTCACTTTTTCCTGACGGGCCAATGCCGAGACGTTAGAAAACGGAATAGCATTGAAGTGCACCACCAGCGGTGACTCATAGTGCCAGGTCACCCGAGCCCAATCCCGGAGCGCCATGTTGCGCTCAAACGGATAGTCAAACAAGGGCTGTTGCAGGTGGGATGCCAATTCACGCGCATCAGCAAACTCAGAATACTTCCCCAGTATGTTGGCCGTGAATAACTTGAGTGCTTTTTGGTGCCGTACTGCATAGGTGGCGATCAGGCTGGAGTCTATTCCACCGCTCACGTACGCACCCATGGGAGCATCACTGATCAGCATCCGCTCAATGGCCTGATTAAACAGATGATCAAACTCGGCCACGACTTCCGATCTGGGCAGACGGTCAAGCCGCTGGTACTCCTGACTTTTGACCATATCCGTTAACTGGAAGTACACATGCTCGGACAGCCCCGAAGCGGAAATCCGGACGTAGCTGCCCGGCTTAACCTGAAAGATCGAATGCCAGGCTGTCTCGTACCGCGACTTTTCCAAAATACCAAATGCTGAAAACAATGCCCGAATCGGATTCACCTCGAACCGACCGGCTGCCAGCAGCGCTTTGATCTCAGACGCAAACCAAACGGTACCCTGCTGATCAGTTCCATAGAATAAAGGCTTGATCCCAATTCGGTCGCGGGCCAGGGTAACCGTGTGATTCACTTTATCGTACCAGGCAAAGGCAAACATGCCCCGGGCTTGCCGAAGCGTTTCCTCAATGCCCCATTCGCGCAGTGCAACAAATAATACCTCCGTGTCAGAACTGGATCGATACGGTTGGGCGGGTAGCCTGGATCGCCATTCGCGGAAGTTGTAAATCTCACCATTATACACCAGCACGTAGCGGTCATCTTCAAAAGGCTGATTTCCGTTGGACGATAAATCGATGAGACTAAGACGATTGTGCGCGAGCCCCACCACGGAATCGGTATAGTAACCGATGGCATCAGGACCCCGGTGGACAATCGTTCTTGCCATCGACTCCAGCCGGTTTTTGTCAATGGATCGATCAGCGCGGGTTAGATATCCGGATAAACCGCACATCAATCAAATATTACTTGTGTTGCCCCCATATTAGGATCTCGGTATTGGGCGCCAGCTGAGGCCGATCTGAAATCAATTCGGATTGCGGCACCATACTGAGCAACTCTGCAGTGGTGTATGAATTGTAATGTTCCGGTGTGATTTGGTTATAGGTAATATAGCCGCGCTTTGAACGCAAAATCACTTTCCTCAGGTATTCGTCTTGCACATCCCGAGGAAGTTCTGAAAAGGCATAATTGCTAATGACCAAATCATAGGAGGCAGGCGATAATTCATTCATTGTCTTAAACGAAATAGCCGACCGGAGAACAAAATGATCAAGAAATCGTTGGGCCAGCATCAGCACTGGCCGCAGATCAATAAGCGTGTACGACTGGGTACTATCAATGGCATGAATAACCCGACACTGGCCGCCATACCCAACTCCAATTTCAGCGATTGAAAAACCAGACAACGGACCAAATAGTGCACGCAGTTCGGCAAACACCTTTATGTACCGGAGTGTCGTTGGGGCAAATGCCCCCAGGCCTGGGTAGTGGAAGACCTCCGGATTTCCGCACCAGTCATTCTTTTGGAACGCTTCCAAATCGTTGAAAATGTCAGGATCAATCCTTCGTATTTCCTCGACATACAATGCCCCCTGATCCTCACTCAAATGCTCAAGTATCTGTCGGTAAGCATAATTCCGAAGTCGATTGCTTCGAAACGATTTAAACCTCCGCGCAGACAAACTTGCCTGGAGGCAAAACTCAGGATATTTGTTGTTGTCCGATATGCTCGTTGACAGCTTGTTTCTGCGTGGGTCAATTAACCCTTTGACCAGCTGTTTTAACCCGGGGGGTACGCTTTTTCGGACCGTATCAAGAATAGGCATAACGATGAAGGATTAACGATTAACTGTTCGCGACTCGCGCGTAGATATCTCCAAACCGAGTACCCGAAAACTCGTGGGACTGCACTCGCTCCCGGAATACATGGGAATCCACCCACAGACCACCGAAGACCATGGATTCCCCAACGGAATGATTGAACTGGTTGTAACCAATCGATTCAAGCCGATCAATGATTTGAATAAGATCGGGTAACAACTCCGGCACGGTATACTCCAATGAGATCGTGCCTACGGCCCGTGTTAACCCCCCCACCACTTCCAACTCAAATCCCTCAACGTCCACCTTGATAAAACTGGGTTCGCCATACGTGTACAATAATTGATCAAGCGTGGTTAACTCAACCTGACGGGACGATTTTTTCCACAAGGAGGAAACATGCCGGGTATCTTTGACACGATCAATATAATCACTCGAAAACGTGGAGAGCACAGAGTTGTCGGCTTCAAAAAACTCACGCATTTCAACTTTGGCGCCCACACCTTTTGGAACCCACGTGATCTGATCGCCAAAATGCCTTTTTAAATACTCGCCACACTTTACCTGTGGTTCAATGGCTATCACCTTTGCTCCGCATTTGAGAAAAATTTCCACCCGGTTACCGTAGTTGGCGCCTACATCAAATACGGTCGATCCTGGCTGAACGAACTCTTTGTAGAAAGACAAGCCCGTCCGGACTAAGGGCTCAATCGCGAGGCCTGGTGTTTCCTTGCCCCGCCATTTTTGAACACGCCCCCACAAACCAAGGTTGATCAACCATCCCTTGATCCAGCGCTTCATCTGTTGTCGTTGCCGCTTATTCATAGGGTAACAGGCTCCCATGTGCAGCCCCCCACCCAAGCCGCGTACCTTGAAAATTTGCTATTGTACATAACATTTGATTTGATAAAGTAAATATGGTGCATCCCGGTTAACGCTAAAAAATCAAGTACTGTTTTTTTATGATTGTCGCCACCCTTGGCCGGGCTTTGCAGATCGGTGTGAACCGGCATTCCAGGTATAACCTGCAAGTTGGCAAACTGCTGCTGAGCAGCCCGAATAAAACGAGGACTGTCCGTGAAAAGATAGGGCGTTGATTCGGCCCTTTCGTTCAATTTGAGTTGGATCGCAGAGAGACAATTATCCATCAGCCGTTCCTGATCGGCTGTTGAAATGGACACCCGCCCAGTATCTGAAAAATCACCCAACAGATTAGTAAACCGCAAGTGAAACCCAATCCGGTGGGTCGGTTTAAAAACGGGCGCCAATTCTTGTTTGACCTGCCCGCGAACAACAAATAACTCGCGGAATAACGAACCCCAAAAAGCTCCGTATTCACTCTTCTGAATATCCGGGTAAACCTGCGAAACAAAATCAATATTACTATAGACGTGATACATGCCACCACGGTCCAGTCTTTTTACCAGGCGGGGAAGATCCACCCACGACTGATCGAACAACCATATGGGGCGAGCAGCCGGCCAGGTCTTTTTAATGAAAGCACAATTCCATTTTACCGTGCCCTCCTGAAAAAAGTCACCTAACGAGAAGGGTTGAGTATAGTGAATTTGAAAACGCCAACCCAGTTTTCGGGCCAAGGCATAAAATGAAACAATTCCCTTCAACCGATCGACAAATCCCCCATGCTGAAGGCTACCGTCTATAACCATAACAAGCGTTGTGTCCTCGCTTCGTGCAGACGCAAACCCAAACCGATAATGACGGAGAACAACCTGGCACTCACGTAAGGCGCATTTAAACTTCTGCCTGTTCATGTCGCCATCGAAAATAGTCGAACATACCACCCATCGTCAACTGCCGTTCCCACAACTGCCGATTCAGTAACTGCAGTGATTGAAACTGGTACGGGTCCAAGGTCCTATGAAATGCCAATACTTTCTCCGCCAACATGCCCCGCTCGTGCCACTCCACCCAGACCACGTGCTTTTTCCAGTCCACCCATTGATCGAAAGGCAGCAAGCAATCGGTATTGACGAAGACCGGAATACGCCCCATCATCAACGTCTCATATAAACGAACCGAAAAGTTCCCTCCACCCCGAACGCATAGGATATAGTCTGACGAGAGGATGTTGGCATAATACTCCTGGGTTGTGCGGTGCAGTTCCGCAGGTGTTGAAGCCCCTGCCCGGTACCGTGCCCGGTAAATGAAATTCGTCTCGATTCCGGGATGCTGCTCCAGGCTTCGAAGCAACGAAGCGCGCTGAAATGCCGATAGAAATACCGGCTCCCAATCTGACCGAATCGGATTAGCAAACGCCCGCTTCACATTTTCAAACAGGAATTTGCCTGACTCCTGCACTAAACGAAAAAGGCCCCGCGTGGCATGACCACAGAAACCGACCATCGGTCGAGCCTGGTACGGGCGCGGTTGAAATCCGCCTGGCGAAAAAACCGGCAGTTGATCGGACAGGGCGAAAGGCATTCCTTCATATTCAGGTCCCAATTGAGAACGAAACCCTCCCATGCGAAAATATACCAATCCCTTATACTCAGGATACCGGGCCCCAAAGTCACCGGCAATACCTGCATAACCCCTTACCTGATGATGAACACACAACTGGCTGTACTCCCGTATTTTATCGCGGTAGCCGAACCGAACATAATCATTAACCGTGTACGGCAACACCATCAGATCCGCCTCTCCGATATGGGCTGTAAATTGCACCAGATGCATATCCACCGACCACTTTTGATACAGTTCCTCATGATTCCCCCATTCACCCTTTCGGTAGAATAACCGTGCTGGCCAAAACAACCTTCGTTGGTCGACTTCGAGTTTCACATCGGTTGGTACAAAAACCAACATGCTTACTGATAAAACGACACAAATTCGTGGCGCTGTCGATCCAACGAAAACTCCCCTGAAATCCGTTTGGCTGCGCGCTGCACCATTTCGGCTCGCGCTGCCTGCGCGGAGTTACATACAGCCACAATCTGATCCGCCAACCGGGCGGCCTGGCGCCTCGGGACGACCCAACCCGTCATGCCATGAAGCACATTCTCCGCGAGCCCTTCGGCATCACTGACCACGCATAAACACCCCATGGCCTGCGCTTCGAGAACCGCATTACAGAATCCTTCTTGAATACTGTATTGCAAGTACAAATCGGTTGACCTCAGTAACTCCCGCACCGCCTCGGGTGGCAACTTACCGGCAAAAATTACCCGGTCGGACAGCCCCAATTGATGCACAGCAAACATAAGCCGCTCGTACTCCTCGCCTTCTCCTACTACGGTGTACGTAAACGAAATGCCCGCCCGTTGGACCTCGGCCAAGGCTTCAAGTGTATACTCCAATCCCTTCTTCCAATGCAAGCGGGCAAGGGTTAGCATCCGCCACGGATGAGGCTCACCTTCAGGCATGCGAACAGGTTGAAAAACATGAGTGTCAATGGCAGGGGTGATCTTGATGATTTGATCAGATGAAGGACAGCCGTTTGCCAGGACAGCCTGACGAAGGTCGTCTGAAATCACATGTACTCGGTCGGTGCAGGTCCATGTCAGACGGTAACAGCCGGGGTGTTTCACCGGATAAATGCATATATCAAAACCGCGGAAACTCACTGCCATGCGCGCACCAATCACTGCGGCCACATGCTCACGGCCGATGGCCATGGTTCCAAATCCGAAATGCAGCCAATCACAGCGCACCGAGAGCAAATGAATTGAGCGATAGAGAGACGAAACGTTCATCCGCCACCCCAGGCCACTCGCCCGATTTGCAGCCAACAGCCGCACTATCTTTATCGGCCCCGCGGCCCATACGTATTGAATCAGCTTTTTTAAAAAGGTGACCCCCGACCATGCCCCTAACCCGTAGTGCAATTCGATCCCTTCCGGCAACAACGGTGTTGTCGCTTTTCTATCAGCCAGCACCATCACCTTCCACCCCGGCATGCCGCTCAGGAAATCGATTTTGCTTCTGAAGAATGTTTCGGAATAGCCCGGAACAGATGCCAATACCAGGGCTATGCGCATTCGATGACCTTTCGATAAAGTTCGCTAAAACCGGCCATTGCCAGGCGATCGGAAAAACGTAACTGAATGGTTTTGTGGGCTTCCTTTCGGACCGCATCCAGTTGCTCCGCTGGTAGCGTGCTCGCGCGCTCAATTGCTCGCTTCAGGCCCGCGGCATCTCGCACCGGCACCAACCACCCGTTTTGTCCATCTTCAATCACCTCACCCATACCACCACAATCGGTTGACACCACGGGCAAACCTACACTCATGGCCTCCAAAGCCACGTTCGCAATGCCCTCTTCAAGGCTTGGCAGTACAAGTAAATCGTGTTGCCGCATCTGCTCCAATACCTCACGGTGAGAAAGACCGGGAATGTGGTGAACCAGCGGGGAAAGGCCCAACTGATGAATCTGATACGCCAGTTCTTCGGTCATTTCGCCTCGGGCGATTAATGTAAGCCGAAACTGGTTGCCTTCGGCCATCAGGCTCGCCAATGCATCCAACAGCACATGGTAACCCTTCTTCCAGTGAATACGACCTACCGCTAATAATCGAATGACCCCGGTGCGGGAAGACCGCTCAGGGAGATTGGCCGGTTCGGGCAGCCCGCTGTAAATCACGGAGATCTTTTCGGCTGCTGCTCCATAGCGTTCGGCTTCGCGGGCGATGGCTTTTGATACGGCATGGAAGGCATCGTACTTTGGAAAAACCTCGCGATACTGGCGCGCCAGTGCGCTATTGGCCAGCGGTGAATAGTTGATGTGCGCACCGCGCAAACTTAATACCATCTTGACACCGAACAGATCTCTCAAAAATATCCAATCCCCTGCGGCCTTGGCCCACTGGACATGAAAAACATCGGGTAAGTGCAGAACTACAGGAACTACTTTTTGCCATTTTGAAAAACTGGCTGAGTCGGAGAATGGCCCCTTGCCTAGATGTTGTTTTAACTTGCGATAATGCGAATAACGTGCCATCAGTAACCAAAGAATTCGACCTAAACCTTGTGCCATACCCGCCAAACCGGGTCTATTTGAGAAAATCTTTACGCGTGGATTTGGGTACCGGGTTGGTTCGTGGAGTGTACCAAACAGAAGCACTTCAATTCCGTCACGGGCAACAACCTTTATCATTTGTTCGATAAACGTGGTTGATGGTATGACCCCGGAGAAAACGGCCAATCGAATGGGTCGGTCAAATACAGAGCCTGCCCGACTTACTTCTTTCCGATAAACAGCCATTCTCCTTTTCGAACGCCAATATTCCGCTGGGGGTGGGCTGACGCCATGTCGGCTACATCCCCACCGGGAAAAACCTGCCTAAACCGGGAAAGAAAATCTCGCCCGTAATCACGGTAGTGCCCGTTATAGTTCAGGTGTCCAAAATACTTCGTTTCAGGACGCTCAAAATCCCCGGGCACCGTCAACAGCAATACGCCCCCGGGTTGCAAAACCCGGAACAATTCACGTAAGGCCACTTGATCATCGGGCACATGTTCAAGCACATGATTACAAAGAATTAAGTCATAGGTTTCAGATTTGAACGATAATCGTTGGATGTCCTCACGGGGGAAATCCACATCATCAAGATAAAAGTCAGACGTATGGTACGTGAACGGTCCACCTCTGAGAATCCGATAAAACGCTGGCTCTGGCGCCACATGAAGCACCTTTGCGTTTAGGGGCAATTCACGTAAGTAACCCTGATAAATAAAGAACAGCGCCCGGTGACGCCCGCGTGACGAACAATGAGGGCAAACGCTATTCCAACTGAAACGGGTTTGATTCGAAAGATGTATAAAAGCTTCCGACTGACGATCACAAATTGGGCAATAAAACTTCGTGGTCGAACGAGGAATTAGATAATTCCATTGATTGATACTCTCGGATATAAGAAATCTGAATAGTGAAATCCACTCCTGTTGGTGAGTCAACTTCCATGTTTCGCTCATCACCTCGCGAATTCCCTTTCGTGGAAACGGAACCAAGGCACCCGGATTGACGGCAGTTGTCATAATGAAGAGTGGCGCGAAAAAGCAGACAACGTGAGCAAAACACTTATCGGGCAGCTTAACTTTACCGAATCATCATCACGAAACTTCTGAACCAAATCTCTGATTGCCGCACCCAGCAACCGATTGGTGACGTTTGGTTTTCCAAAACTCTGGGTAAGTAAATTTACCCCGCTATGATGCCCGGTAAACTGCACTCTCAATTCGCCTTGATCCTATCGCCAGTATGCCACACACTTAAATTGATCATTAGCCGCCTTCGATAATCTGCATAATTCGGCTCGCTGCGCACACAGATAAACATAATCATCTTTTTCTTACCACCAAGCCAAAACCCAGCGTATAAGTGTCAGGTTCTTCCAGCCATCGGCCAAGAAGTAGTAACATCCAGCCGAACAACTTAAATAACCAATAACGGGGTGCCAATTTACCTCTTGGCCTTTGGAGAGAAACCGCCACTGTCGAATATCTACCTCCCAAATAAAAAAAATTATCAATAGCAAACTCGTGAAATAGCGCGTGCAAGGATTGGGGTGTAAAGCGCCAATAGTCAATTTCGTCATGAATTGGGTACATAAACGGGACAGTCAGAATAGCGACACCCCCGGACTTTAATGTTCGTTGAATTTCCGAAATGACTTTACCAAACTCGTGAACATGTTCAAGGACGGAAACGCACAAAAAGCAATCTTGGGAATTATCAGCAAGGTTCATGTCAGTTGCATTAAGGTATTCGCTATGGTCACGGCCAATGTTGGTCACCAGGAAGGAAGTAGCATTCGGAAAAAAACGATAATGCATGTACTTTAACTCGCCACCTATTTCGGTTACGCTTCCGCTTATCTGAGAGCCAGCTAGTTTGATGAATTCTTCCTGATATACTCTAAATGCTGACTGGTCAGCGAACGGGTATGCCGCGAGATACTTCCAACTTAGATTCTTAGCACCAATGAATTTTATCATAAACAGATTTATTACTTCGTTCCGGAGGTTACCCCTATCGCTCTACCTAACGTAAATCTAAAATGCTAGCTGGCTGGGACGCGATACTGCTTGATGGCCATGGCGAGCGTCAAAAGTATGCTAATGGCATGACTGTATTCACGCTTACTTTGATGAGAAAACCGTTGAAGATATTCAGCCACCAATTCTTCTGGCATCCACATGCTAAGCGTACTCTGATCAAATAAAACGGCACGCAATCGCAATTCGTTTTCTTCTCCACAAAACTGCAACTCCCAGTTTCGTTGAATCAGCTTCGACTTGCTCCATTTTGATTTCAACTTCCACCACGCCACATATGGCAGTTGATACGGCATTTTATTCCACCTATAGGTATAGAGATTGAACGGACGATGTTCCTGCCACGGAACCCGTGCCAGTTCCGGAGATCTTCGCTTAACGTACTCAACCTGAATTTGGCGACCCGCCAACCATTTTTCCGGCACCGTGCAGATAAACTGACACATGCGGTCATCAAAATAAGGAGCCGTCACCGGCCGCACCGATTGAAAGATGGCCAGATTGACGGCCGTCCAGCGCGTTGCCCAATACAAGCTCTTGAATGCCCGTATCCTGGCATTGGCTGAATGGGGTATCGGTATGGCGTGAAGCAATGCGGTGATACGCTCCCTCAAGTAATCATCAAAATGGCCGGGCTGTGCCCACGCCTGCCAGAGTGCCCGTGCCAATTCCAACCCCCCCGGCTTTACGATCTTGCGCAAGAGTGCGCTCACCTGATCATCGAATGCGAGATCATCCGGTACATGCATGTCGTCAAAAAGCACATCACCCCAATGACCTACGCTAAAGACTTCCCCCAGGGCAGCATACCGATCGAGAAAAGCCATCTGACGGGGATGCGTAAACTCCGAATAACAGCCGGTGATGGTGGCCAGGCGGTCTACTTCGCTCCATAAATAGCCTTTTGGCACAACCCAATTTTCAAATGCAAATCCGCATCTGCGGGCAATCTGGGAGGAATAGTACGTTTCGTCAAGACCTCGTTCGAACCGGTAACCAAATGCATGGACGTCTTTCTTCAGGTACGCGAGCGCAGCCGCCTGGGTTCGACTGTCCAACCCACCGGAAAGGGGAAGGATAACATTCGCGCTGCCAGTCTGCTCATCGATGATCGCCTCAAACAAATCGGTAAACTCGTTTACCGCCTGCCGAAGGGTGATGTCGCGGGGTTCATAATGCCAGGTAAACCACGGTGTGCCTACGGGCTTTGGGTAGGTATCGTAGGTATGGGCCGGACGAAGCGCCTTTACTTCCTTGTAATAACTGTCCTGATCCAAAAAGAAGCCCAGGGCTGCAAAAACACAAATCGCCTCCAAATCCAAGGTCTGCGCTTCGCCTACAAATCGGGGCGAAACAGGTATGATCGGTGTGCGAACAGGTGTTCTCAAATCAGTGAGCGGGTTTGATGCCAATGGCATAAATGGTTTGCTCGGGAAGCCATCGAGAGATTTTGAAAATACCGCGGGACAGCCACTTACGGTGAATTCTGCGCACCAGAAATCCCACTGCTGATTCATCGGCATGGCGGTGATCAGCGACCACTTCCGCGAACCGACCCACGAACGGCCGAAGTGTGACTTGCCGTTGCCGTGTAATGGAAAAGCGGCTTCGGTCATCCTCGAATGTGAATTCAGGAAACAGAGCCTTTAAACCATCGTACGTAAATCGCCAATAGTCCACCGGCATCTTTGAAATTTTCCGCACAAAACACTCCGACAAAACCACCGTACCTCCCGGCTTCAGCAGGCGATTTACATGCTCAGCCGCCCGAAAGGGATGATTCACATTGGTCAGTACTTCCATGCAGATGACGGTAGCAAAACGATTCGCCCATTGTGCCAGTTGGGGAGCATGCGGGTTTGTGATGTCCAACACATCATCCACGCCCTTGCCCGCTTCTAAATCCGTTCCGATTACCTCGCGAAAGCCCATTTGACTCAGCTCGGCCTTTAAATCGAATTGATCGTAATCATACACCTTGGCGCCCACCAGCAAGATGGGCTCACGGAGCAGGTCACGATTTTTCTGCAGGAATTCAATTTGATTGTGGTGCGCCATGAAGATAGTTTAGAAATTCGGGGGTTGACATAAAGCTTGCATCCGGCCATTTCTGGCGAATGCCGTGAAAAAGACAACGCAGTTGGGTAAGGGTTCGGTCGCGGTAATCCGGTGTAAAGGCACCGGAAAAGTTAACCCGGTGAAAATCAATAACGGCCGGCAATTGATCGGTAAAGGCTTGCTCGATGGCTTTTAGGCAAACCTCGTGGTCATGCCCGTAGTCCGGATGCGGGTCAAGTCTGGTATTCCGAACACCCCAGTATATGCCATCTTTCTGGCGAAGGATTGGCCGGGCATGCCGCGCTCCGCGGTTTGTTCTCAACTGGTTCCCGCCTTGGATATACCGAATGCCCGAACTGACCAGAGTTGGCAGCAGCGCGTGGTCCAAAATGTAGGTAGGTGGAATCAAACTAACGGATGCCCCTCCGAAAAGTCGCCCAAACTCCGACAACCCTTGACTCAGGTGTTCATGGGCCTTACGATTAGCAGACGAAAGTTCACCATGCAAAAAGTTGCGACTTCCTTTCATCGTACATCGGGCCAGCATAAATCCATTGCGGTGAGCTTCCCGGCATTCGCGGCTTTGGGTGTAATCTTCCAGTTCTGAGCTGTTGAAATGGCAAAAACCATGGTATTGAGGACACAGATAACCTTCCCTCATCGCCTGACGGTAATGAATCAACAACTCGGGCGCCCTTTGCGACAGGGGCACAAACCGCAACTGGTCGTTCTCGTCCAATACGGGGGTATGCGTAATAAAATTGGCGGTCACCACCGGAGGCTTACCAAACCACGGCCTTACCTCCTTAAAAAGGCCAAACAACTCGTGCAGGTCATCGGCTGTTTCGCGGGCATCGGTGGTCCATCGTGAAAACTTCTCGCGTCCGTACTGCCGGGCTGCCCAGTCGATCCCGGCTTCACTGGCCGCTCGCTCCATCCCCCAGTCATCACTTTCCAAAATTATGATCGGTGATTTTATGCGGGCACGCAGCCGAAAAGCGAGTGAATGCTTAATCCTGTCCCAAAACATCAGCACAGCGTGCGATACATTTTGACATGCCGGTGCACTTCAAGTTCAATCGCGTGCCGTTCTTCAATCCGCTGGCGTTGGCGGGCGATTATCGATTTGCGATTTTTCTCCGACAAATCCAGCAACCGCTGGATACACGAGGCCATCGCCCCGGGATCATCCAACGGGATTAACTGTTCGGGCCAGTCGCCCATCATCTCCAAAGCACCCGCAGTACGGGTTGCAACCACGGGTACACCGCAGGCCATTGCTTCCAAAAGTGCCACGGGTGAACTTTCCTTTCGGCTTGGCAGGACAAATACAGCCGCGTTTTGCAGGAAGGGCAGCGGATCGGCCTGCTTGCCAACAAATGTTACCGCCTGGTCAAGCTTTCGGTCGTGCACAACTCCTCGAAGCCGCGTTCCGTATTCGTTCGCATCATCGCCCACCACCACCAACCGAAGCCCGGGATGAACCCGGAGGAGCATTTCCAGCGCTTCCAGCAATAGTTCGATGTTTTTCACGGGTGCGAGATTGGCCACCGTTATCAGGTTGGATATCGGAGGAGGATGACTACCCTCTTGTGGTTTGTACTTTTCAACATCGAGCCCACGCGGAATGAGATGTACCTTTTTTGAATGAGGAAAAAAATCTGACAGCATTTGGCGGTTTTGTGCCACGATCGCACGGGCCAGCCACGAACGCAACCGCCAGGCATTGGCGGATGCGCCTCCCCAGTTCATATTCTTTTTGGTATAGACCCAGGGAATCCCCGCCAACCGCGCGGCCAGAGGCTCTGAGTAGTCCGGGGCATAGTGAAACGAGTGAATGATATCCGGTGCCAGCCGTTTCAGTGTTCGGGAGAGCTGCCAGCAATGCCTTAAACCTGCCACCAACGGGCGCATCGGGTGAGTATAGTCGGCTACATGCACCGGTACTCCGGAGGCACGCACCGTTTCAAAAAATATGCCGCGGGTATGCTGACACAGCACCTCCACTTCAAACTGATCAACCGAAAGTCGTGTAGCAATATTGAGCAAAGCCTTGCCTGATCCGGCCGTATCGAAATTCGGAATGGTGTACAGAATCCTTAAACGCTTACGTTTCTTTTCCATTCGGCCAGCGCAGCCAGGGTAAATATCGGCCATTTGAGGTCCTCTCCCCGATGGTGGGCGGCCAGCAACGAGTCAATGGCTGTCCGGTCGACACCAAAACTGCTCCGGAAGTGGTCGGCAGTCAGTGTATCGGCCACCGGGTCGCGTAAACCTTCGCGTAACCATTTCGCCAACGGCACGGTAAAACCGCGCTTTACTTCATCAGCGGGGGGCACGCCCGGCACCGCTTTTGTCAGCAATTGTTTCAAGAGCGATTTTTTACGCCCCATGCCGAAATTTAAAACAGGATCAAGTTGCCAACTCGCTTCGATGACGGTCTTCTTCAGGAAGGGCACGCGAACTTCCAGGGAATTTTCCATGCTGGCCAGATCCACCTTTCGCAGCGTCTTTTGCATCATACCATAAAATTCAGCCTGCCGCATTTGCTGGAGCAAATGCGGCACTGAATCGTGAATCTCATACCGATACGTATCGAAATCTTCGGGAAGTGACACCTGCGCCAGGTGTGGGAACAACCGATCAAGCCAGGCCGCAGGAAAGCGCGAATGCAAACTTTGATGTGCCTGGCCCTGACTGGGAAACAACACGTTATCATTAAGGTGGCGATTACCACTCACCCACTGATCAAGTTTATACAAAACGGCCCTTGTGGGCAAAGGCCAACGCTGGTAGCGTATATTTTTGGCAACGCTCTCGAATCGTTCATACCCAAAAAAAAGTTCATCACCCCCATCGCCCGACAGCGCCACCGTAACCTGCTGACGCGCTACATGAGATACCAGCCAGGTGGGTAACAAACTGAAGTCGGCCATCGGCTCATGCATGGCTTTCATCACGTCTTGCCAAAACCCTAACGTGATGCTGGCCTGCATCCGGTTCTCGGTATGGCGGGTAGACAACGAACGGGCGAAAAGCGATGCCCGCTCGGTTTCATCGTGTTTGTGACTATCAGAGCCAATCGAAAACGTAGCGATAGCTGGCTGCACCTCTCGCGCATAGTGGCAAACGAGGGGCGAATCTACACCTCCGCTGAGAAACGCCCCCACTGGCACATCGCTGATCATTTCTGCCCGCACGGCCTTCGATAAAACCTCCTGCAACAGCTCCAAGCCCCGCTGCTGCTCATGCACCGTGGGCTGTTGCCATGCGGGGAAATGCCAGTACCGGGTTTGGATGAGCCGGCCATCCGTAAACGTGACCAACTCACCGGGGCTTACCTGATAGGTGTTTTGGTGAAGGCCAAAGGGTGGCGGCAGAAAATGTTGGCTCAGGAAAAGTTTAAGTACACGGGGATTTACGGAATTATTGCGAAAAGCCGGATGAGCCATCACCTGATCATATTGGCTGGCGGCCACCAGGGTGGTACCGTTCCAACCATAAAACAAAGGTTTGATACCCGCAAAGTCGCGGGCCAGCGTGATGTTGCGATTGTGCTGATCATAGACGGCCAGCGCAAACATGCCGTCCAATTGCTGCACGGTTTGTTCGACACCCCATTTTTCAAAAGCGGCACAAACGGTCTCGGTGTCACTGTGGCCTTTAAAGGGGTAGGCACCGAGCCTGCTGCGCAACTCCAGGTGATTATAAATCTCACCGTTAAACACCAGGACGAACCGTTCACTGGCGCTAACCATGGGCTGATGTCCGGCTTCGGAGAGGTCAAGAATGGCCAGGCGGTTGAATCCCATTTGTACGTCCCGGTGATTGGTCCAGTTTCCGGAATGATCGGGCCCGCGTTTGTTTGACCGGGCGAGTATGGGCTTGAAAGCTGTTTCTTCAACCAAGCCTACTGCCGACCACTCAAAGAGGAAACCGCACATTTGGCTCCAAGGAAACTTGTGTATAAAAACGCATATATAATTCCATCTCAACAGAAGGATCAGTCACAGTTCGCGAACTAGAAGATCTTATTAACCTCGTTCTAATATCTCCGTCAACGAGAATTCGATCAATGGCCTGCGCTAATGCATCCGAATCCCCCGGAGGAACTAAAAGCCCATTTTGTTCATGTTTAATAACTTCCGGGATACCATCAACATTTGTCGCAACTATTGGTAAACCCCAGCTCAGAGCCCGGAGAAGCGTGTTTGGTATACCTTCGTTTATTGAAGGCTGGACATAGATATGGGTTCTGCTCAAAAGGTTATTAAGCTCTTCACCTGTTAGATAACCATGTATAGAGACATTCTCAGACACACTCAATAACCAAATCCAATACCGAAGTTCCGCTTCTTCACTCTGAGACCCCGTACCACATATGTTTAGGTGTATTCTGCGTTTCGCAGCAATGAGTTTCGCTACCGCTTGAATCAAAAAAACCAAGCCTTTCTTCCAATTCATTCGACCAATGAAAGTCAGCTCTATCACCAGATCCGAAAATGACGCACGAACAAATCCACCACTAGTATTTTCGGGAGTGCGTCTAATTACACATACCTTTTCTGAATTGGCTCCAAGTTCAACTGCCCTTTTTCTTAAGCTTTCCGAAACAGCATGTATACCGAAAGCAAACTTTATCCTCTCCGTTACAAAATGATTCAAATTATCGCTCAAAATCGGCATGATGGTTGTTTCAAAACCACGAAGAGAAACAACCCACGGAACTTTTTGTAGCTTAAGAAGCCCAAAAAATGGGTCTGAGATCGCCTGAATTTGATGAATATGAATCACATCAACACCCTTGGCAAAAACAGCAGAATAGCGACCAACGGTAGTCAGCGCTTCAAACCACCCAATCCCCTCGCTCCGTCTCAGTTTACTGGCTCGTTTAAAATAACGGATGCCCAAGAACGCAAAAATCAAACGGTAAACCACACGAGTTGAATCTAAGCCACCTTGCTGAGGTGCGAATTGACCGCTTAGTACAAAAATATTACACTCAAATCCATATTTCCGCATACGATCAACCAGCAACGTATTGTAAGGTTGATACGGATTTGGATAGGTAAAAAAGATATGCTGAATTCGCATCTAACTGTTTCGCATATAGCGATCAGCCCAGAGTTGGAGAGACAAAAGAGACCAAGTAAAAAACGTATTTGGCATGGCGTTACTTTCAATTTGCTTTCGCCAATATGCAAAATCGATCCATGACGAAAATAATGACTCCGTTCCCAAATAGTCTAATAGGAGTGGTCTAAGATCACGAGAAAAAGAAGATTGTAAATCGATTGTAAAACCCTTTTTCGGCCCCGTGGCTTCCGGAACTCCAGTAAAAATTTTATGAAAAATTTGTTGAATCGGAATTTTTCGTCTCCTGAAGTAATCATTACAGCAATCTTCCGCGGTATATGCAACCGAATATCGCAAAAATTGTTTGTCAGCAAATGGAACACGTGCTTCTAACGAATAGTACATACTTGCTCTATCCAACTTTTGTAACTGAAGTTGAAAATACCGTTGGATTGCATTTAACTTGATTACCAAATCAGGTTTCAAGTTCTTGTCTGGTTTCAAGCCAGCCAGAAACTCTGTAGCCAATTGTTCCTCATCAACGCCCAAGACTTTGATTGCCTGCATCGGAGCCCAGCTTTGTTTTCGAAAGACCATTTGCGAAAAACTGGGAAAAAGCAATCCCGGCATTGACGGCCGAATCTTTTTCATAATCCTTCTGAAGAACAACGGATACCTATAAAAGGGAGACGCCTGCAGCATTGACTCCATCCTGTTGTATCCAAAAAAAAATTCATCTGACCCGTCACCCGAGAGTATAACTTTGAACTCGCTGCTCGCACCTTTGCAAACCATCAAGCTAGGTAGTGCTGAATAATCTCCAAATGGTTCTTGATAGGCCTTCTGAAAATCGAAAACAGTATCCTCAACATTCTTCGGTTCAATGATACAGTGCTTAATCTTTAGAAATTGAGCAAAATTTTTTGCGCGCTCTGACTCATCTAAGATTGAACCTGGGTTTGCTAACGTGAAAGCCGAAACCGGCTTGTCATAAAGTCTACTTGTAATTGCTGTTACAACAGCAGAATCAAGTCCACCCGACAGAAAAGTCGCAACCGGAACATCGCTAACCAAATGTCGTTGCACCGCCTCACTTAACTCCACATACAATTGCTCCGATGATAAAACATTTGAGCAATTTGAGTGGTAGAATTCCCGTATGTTAAAGTGCTGCCCATGAACAAGGTCCCCGGAGGAGTCCAATTCTACCCAACTACCAGGCTCAAGCTGCTTGATTTCATGAAAGACGGTGCGCGGTGCCGAATAATGTCCGGTTTCCAAAAATAGAGCCAATCCAACTTTGTCAAGTGTCAGTTTATTGCCAAAAGGCAACATGACCTGATCTAACTGAGATCCGAAGGCCAAAAAATCTTGTGTCTTTGCATAATACAGCGGTTTCATACCTACATGATCCCGTCCAAGGAGCAACGTCTTTGTATGGGAATCCCAAAACCCAAATGCAAACATCCCGTTGAATCGCCTCAACGCTTCGTGCCGCCACTTGATCAATGCCTGCAAAACAACCTCGGTGTCCGAATTAGTCAAAAACGTACAACCAGCGCGGGTCAATTCAGCTTTTAGAGCAACGTAATTATACAGTTCCCCATTGTACACTAACACAAATCTCCCGCACTTTGATGTCATCGGCTGATGGCCACCACTGGTCAAATCTATTATGGCAAGCCTCCTGAATGAAAGTGCAATTTTACCGTCCGACCAAAACCCCTCATCATCCGGACCACGATGCCGCATTAAACCGGCAGAAACTCTGGCAATATTTTCATAATTCAAACTTCCGTTACGACCAACAATCCCAAAAATTCCGCACATCTATTGCGTTCTTACGTACAACAATCGATGACACGCCCCCTCGGGCTTAAGCTCCTTCCGCACAATTTTGAAACCTTTTGTTACCAAAAAGGCAGTTATCTCCGACTCATGTGCAACTTCATAAGGCAAACCACCTAGCCAATCAACAACATCATAATATACGTTCATGCCACGCGCCTTTTGGTAGTTCCATCTAAATGGATTCTCCCTATTCTTGAGCCTTCGCCATATGTGACGTTTTAGAATAAATGAATACAAAAGAATTTTTTTTTGAAAAAAGTTACCTTCATTAAATTTCCTTTTCAAGGCTAAGTCTTGCTCATATCTCGGACCCTTGGCGTAGATTGAAATGAAAAAAGTACCACCTGGCTTAACCAACTCAGCTGCATTTTCAAGAGCCCGCCACATCGCTCCAGTATGGTGGAGAACACCCCAACTATAAACAATGTCAGATTTCGATATCGTTTGAATGAATGCTGCATCCAAAATTGATCCCTCTCGGACAAGCCAGTTTTTTGGAGCTCCAGACGAAAGCCAAAAACTCCGAGTCGATTCAACGCTACTCCGATCATAGTCAAAGGAAAAAATTGATGACGCCCCCAAGTTGTAAAAACACATTGAATGAATACCAGAGCCCGAACCTACATCAATTACTGTCTTGCCCCTAACAAAGTCAGCCCCAAGCCAATCTTGAATATCGGCCTCAGCGCCTCTAATATTACTTTCCCGCACTGTTCTTGAATAATTCTTCCAATTCTTACCAAATGAAAACGTGATTTTTTCTAAGCTCATCTTGCAATAAGATTAATACAACCCCATATAACAGAACATTTTTCTCCAATTCTCCATGAGTAATTCATTACCCATCTTTGATAAATAGTCTCCGCGGATTCGTTTTGACATCATAAAAAGTAATTCACGATTAAAGTATAGCACACGAATCGCATGTTCAAACGCATCTTCAGTCAAGTCAACCAGAAGGCCATTTCTCATATGTTCAACTACGTATTCTGGGAATCCGACTTTCGTGCTAATTGAGGGTACATTTGAGAGTGATGCCTCGGCAAACATACTTGGCCCTGCATCACGGTCTGAAGCAATTAAGACAATATCAACATCGGAGTAAAACTTTGGTAAGCTATCATAACTACCGGAGAACTGAGTTTTGAGCTCAATATCAAGGCCGCTTTTTCGTAACTTCAAAATTACTGGCCTAATGATTGTATCAAAGTGTTTGAATGCGCGCCTGGGATTTCCAGTCCAGCCAATAATTAGTGTTTCAGACATAGGCTTGAGCCGCACATCGCGGCCTTCAAAAATATGCTCATCACGGATCGCAGTACAAAAAAATGTTTTTAGTCCAAGTTCAGTGAAGCGTCTCGAAATAGAAGGCGAGCCGCATAACACTGCATCGGTATAGGATAGATACTCGTCAACGAAATAGGATATTGACTTAATTTCCTGCGGATTAATTTTTCGGATATAGTCGAAATTACACCCAACGGGTGGAAACCCGTCAAAATAAATACCCTTAACCAGTCTGTGACTGCGAAACACTAGCTTCGCATGTCGGTCAAAATAGTAATCAAGTTGAATAACAAGGTCGTACTTCATCCAAAAGGGCAGTACTCGCCTAGAAAAAAGCGTGCCATTAACCTCAAATTTCCGCTGCCAAAAAAAAGTAAGCTTGTGGCCAAATAGTGTCCAGCAGGATAGCTGCGCAAATGGTCGGAATAAAACCAGTCGATAAACAAATCTAAATAAATTCAGCAAATCAGTTTTTACCCGCTCAATAAATGACGGCCGACTTAGGAATCGATGACAAAAGGTATAGTCAACATACCAATCAAAGTCCTTGGCGAACGCTGCCCTGATATGACGCGCAAGGTTATCATATGCCCATCCTGGACTATCGACATAAACAAGAATCCTTTTTTTTCTAGCGGAACTCAATCTTAGAAAGTGTTTTCTTTATTGTTGCCGGCACACCCGCAACAAGTGTATTATCAGGAACAGATTCTCTAACTACTGCACCCGCGCCAACAACAACGTTCTCGCCCAACCTCACGCCTGGTAAGATTGAGGCGTTTGTTCCTATGTTGCAGTAATTACCAATCATGCAGTTACCTGATATATGAACCCCTGGAGAAAGTTCCACAAAATCACCAATCACAGAATCGTGCCCGATTGTGCAGTTAAGATTTATTAGACAACCATGCCCAACTTGGACGTTACTGGTGATGACTGTGCCGGTCATAACATTCGAGCCAAGTCCTATAACGTTGCCAAAGTGCCCAATTCGGGCATATGGACTAATGGTTGATCTCAATTGTCCTCCCCACAAAATAAACTTAGAAGCTAGTCTCCGCCTTACTACCGGTCCGCCTAACCCTAAACAGAAAGCGTTGTCATATTGCTTGAAAAACTGGCTCACCTTTTCCTCGGTACGCAACACTGCATATCTGTCAAATAACAAGTTTGGGATGTCATTCGAAACATCGTCAAAAAATACAATTTGTTCGTCTGTTTGCACCTGAACTAAGACCTCTAGAACTTCCTTGGCAAATCCCTTGGCTCCGATTATTATCATATACCAAATCTTCAGTTATTCTGACATCGAAGTAAAATACGGGCAACAAAATCAATTTCCTCCATGCTTAGGCCAACATACAATGGAAGACATAATATTCGTCTCGAAATATCATCCGCCACAGGTGTTATTTTACCTTTCACATACCGCAATGACGAAAGTGACGGATAAAAATATCGTCTTGGATAAATACAATTTTCATTTAACGCCTTGATTGCTTTAAGAAGTGATTGTTCTGTTAAAAACAAGATTGGGAAATATGAATAATTCCATTCAGCCTCAGAATTAATCTGTTGATAACTAATATGAAGATTCTTCAATCGCTCCGTGTAATGCTCACACGCACGTTTACGAGAAGCAATTATTTGAGATATGTCTGGCAATATTGAAAGCCCCATAGCTGCATGAAGCTCTGAATTCTTTCCATTAATACCGACCATAGCAAAGTCATCGGGACCATTGTGACCAAAATTCCGCATAAATGCTAAGGTCTTTAGTAGTTCCGGGTTGCGGGTTGTTACGGCCCCACCCTCTATCGTGTGAAAAATCTTTGTAGCATGAAAACTGGCCGTGCTAACATCACCATAAGAAAATAAGGATTTTCGCTTATACTTCACACCAAATCCGTGTGCGTTGTCATAAATTACTTTTAGCCCATATCGATTAGAAATTTCGTCAATCGTCTCGATTGCACAGGGATTCCCAAACACGTGCGTTGCCAAAATAGCTGTTGTACGAGGTGTTATAGCCTCTTCGAGTCGTGACGGGTCCAGATTAAATGTCAATGGATCAATATCTACAAAGACCGGCTCACACCCCTCCCAAACAATACTTGATGTGGTGGCTACGTAAGAGAATGGCGTTGTGATTATCTCCCCTTTCAAATTAAGCGCCTTTATAGCAATCTGTAATGCGATGGTACCATTTGTAACGAACAACAAGTGGTCAATATGAAGGTATTCCTTGATCTTAAGCTCAAGTTCATTAACCAAGGGGCCGTTGTTAGTGAGCCAGTTTCTCTCCCAAACACCTGCAACTAAACGATCAAAGGTTTCTTTTTCAGGCAAATATGGACGGGTAACGTTAATCATTCGGCTTCAGTGGCGTTGGCGTTCGAAAGGGTAAACTCAAAGTTTGGTCGGATAAATCCCGGGATCTTTCCGTACCATTGAATATCCGTCCGGTCATCAAAAATCTCTATTCGTAGTGCGTCAGTTAGACTAAATACTGCTTCAGATTTATTTTTTACAATAAAGAACTTCAAGGAATACACACCAGCATTCAAAAAGTTGCCAGGAATTGAACAGCGACCAATGCAAAGGCCCTTCCGAAGGCGTGGAAGCGGGTCAAGGCAGGAAAAAACATTAAAGACAGTCTCACCACTCATAGTCAAAAGATGTAAGCTAATATTTGAACTCATTTCATTCTGATAGTTCCAAAATTCAAAAATTATGTCAAACGGTGTACGAATTGAAAGAGCATCGCCACTAAATTCAACACGAACTGATTTCAACTTAACAACTTCATTTCCTGGAGCATCGGCCTCCGCCCACTCACTTGTGGCAAACCCTTGTCGGGAATATTGGGCTAGGTAATCCCCGACCACCATTTTCGAATGCCCAATTGCTGTCACCTGCCCATTATTCAAAAGCAAGGTTTTGCCGCAAAGATTCTTGATTGCCTCAAGATTATGACTAACAAAGAGAACTGTTCGACCCTGATGTGAAACGAACTCCATCTTCCCCATGCACTTTCTTTGAAATTCAGCATCCCCTACTGCCAGCACTTCATCAATGATCAATATCTCGGGCTCCAGATGGGCGGCCACTGAAAAGCCTAACCGCACCCGCATGCCCGAGGAATAGAACTTCACCGGGGTATCCAGGTACTTTTCCACTCCGCTGAAATCCACAATCTCATCCAGCTTGCGGTCAATCTCTTTCTTGCGCATGCCCAAAATAGTACCATTCATGTAGATATTCTCACGGCCGGTGAGTTCCGGATGAAAACCGGTGCCCACCTCCAGCAGAGCCGCTACGCGACCATGAATGCGTACTTCGCCCTCGCTGGGCTCCGTGATGCGCGACAGAATTTTCAACAAGGTGCTCTTGCCGGCCCCGTTATGACCAATGATGCCGAGCACCTCCCCCTCCTTCACCTCAAACGAAACATCACGCAGCGCCCACGCTACCGAGTCTTCGTCCCGGTCGAGCCGCGAGAGGTTGCGAATGTTTCTCAAATTTTGCCACGGGCTGCGCAAGCCGTTAATCAATGCACCCGTCAGTGTATCGGCTTGCTTATCGGCTTTGCCGATCCGGTACTTCTTACCAAGGCCCTTGACTTCGATAACGTTCATTCTATAATTTCAGATTCCAGATTCACCGTAACGAACATCGGGTTTACTCAGGCATTTTTCCTCCTTTCAACTCGCTTATTGTAAGATGTTGTATTGATCAGACCGCATATATCCTGAGCCAGGGCACGGGCGGTCTGCCAAACTTCGGTATCTTCAAGATGTTTCATTCTTAGATTTGAGATTGCAGATTCCAAATTTCGGATTTCAATACCTCTGGAATTTGTAATCCGGAATTTTTTAGGCGACATCGGCAAATACCCGCTCCATCTTCCGGAAATAAAAAAGTCCGAACACAAACAAGGCCGTGGCAACGAGCGTGCCTTGTGCCACCCAGCCATAGGGGAACGGAAGGGTATGTAAAAATATAGACCGGAAGCCCTCAATAACACCCACCATCGGGTTGAGCGCATAGACCGACCGCCAGCCTTCGGGCACGTTGGTGGTTGGGTATACGACCGGGGCAGCATACATGATTAACTGGACCGCAAACACCATGGCGTGCTTTACATCGCGGTACTGCACCGCCATAGCCGACAGAATCATACCGATTCCCAGGCTGGTCATCAGGAGCACAACCAACAACCACGGAAGCCACACCACATGCCAGCTCGGCAACATTCGATACACAATCAAGAATACAATCACGAGGGCAAACGAAATCAGGAAGTCAACCCCCTTGGACAAGATCGAGGATAACGGGAGCACCAGGCGGGGAAAATATACCTTGGTGATCATGTTGGCATTGCTCACCAGGCTATTGGCCGAATCAGTCAGGGTATTGGCGAAGAACGTCCAGGGTACCAGGGCTACCAGGCTGAACAAAAAATAAGGCACCCCGTTTGAGTCGATGCGGGCCAGGGTACCAAAAACCACCGTGAATACCAGGGTGGAGAACAACGGCTGAATGACCGCCCAGGCTACACCGAGAACGGACTGCGCATACTTGGCTTTTATGCCCCGAACTGTCAGGAACCAAAGCAAATCACGGTAATGGATCAGCTCTTTCCAATCGATACCCCGCCAGCCCCGCGAAGCCCTGATGACAAGGGAAGACGATTTGTTCATTTAGTCTTCGTAGTAACCCTGCCCCTCTTTTTTCCTTTTTCCATACCCGTAACCATAGGCATAACCATAGTGGTAGGCGTAGCCCTGGCCGTAGCCATACCCGAGGCCGGACTTGTAGATATCATTCAGCAACACGCTAATGCTCTTGATCTTGCCGGAGCGGTAATATTCATCGATACTGGAAATGAACTGCTTGGGTGAAAAATTCTGTCGGAGTACAAAAACCGTATGGTTAACATACTTGGATATGATAAAGGCATCGGTGACCAAGGCTAATGGTGGCGTGTCGATAATGACAAAGTCAAACTGCTCCAACGCCTGCCGAACAAACAACTCGAAACGATCGGTCATCAGCAACTCCGATGGGTTCGGTGGCACCGGCCCTCCGCTGACCAGGAAGAGATTTTCAATTTCCGTGGTTTGCACCACTTCGTCAAACTGATTGATGCCAGATAAAAAGGTGCTCAGCCCCACGGTATTTGTCCGCTTAAAATCTTCGAAAATTTTTGGCCTGCGCATGTCGGCTCCGACAATGAGTGTTTTCTTACCGGAAAGGGCGAAGACGGTGGATAAGTTGATGGTGGTGAATGTTTTACCCTCTCCGCTGATGGAACTGCTGACCATAAACACCTGTCGGGATTTTCCGCCCGTGAAGTAATTGAGGTTCGACCGCATGGCCCGGAACGACTCGGCCACCCCCGATTTTGGGCGTTCCAGCACGATGAGGTTACCGGGCGAAACGTTGTGTCCCACGCCCCCAAGGAAGGGAATGGAGGACATTTTGTCGATATCTTCTTTCGATTGAACCTTGCTATTGCTGATCTCAAACAAAACGAAAAAGACAAAAGGTACCAGCAATCCTACAGCGGTGGCGATCGCGTAGTTTTGCCCGGGATTAGGTGCAATGGCACTCCCCCGCATGGCAGGGTTTACGGGAATGATATCTGAGGTGTTGGAGGCCTCTGAAATGCTGGCTTCGGATAATTTTTGCATCAGGAACACATACAGGTTCTCCAGCAACGCATAGTTGCGTTGCACCCCGATCAACTGCCGCTCAGATGCGGGTAACAGGCTCAACTGCCGTTCGGTGTCGCGGAGTTGCTTTTGCAGGAAGTTCATCTTAATCGCATCAGTTGACCGTAACGTACGAACGGCCTCGCTCACATCCTTTTTGAGCTGTCCGATCTGATCCATTCGCTCCGTCAACAGGGGATTTTTTACCCCTTCGGGGCTTCGGTACAGTTTCATCTCGCCCTGCAGCTCCACCATGCGGGTAATAACGCCTGTGAGAATAGGATCGGTGATACCCATTGAACTCGGCAGAATGATTTGATCCAACTCGCCTGCCCCGCCCCGCAGATATTCTTCGACATACGAGAAGTAGTTTTGGCGAATGAGCAGCTCAGCCTTTTGAATTTCAAAGGTTTCCAATTTCGTGTAGAGCCGTTGGGCCTCTGCGCTCATGTCTTTCACCCGGCTGCTGTTGCCAAAGCGCTCCAACTGGAACTCCACTGTGCGCAGGGAATCCTTAATCTCGGCCAACTGTCGGGAGATGAATTTAACCGTGCGGGTAGCGGCCTCGTTCTTTTTCACCAGATCCAGATCGCGATAGGTAGCCACAAGAGCATTCAGGAAGTCAATTTCCTTGTCGGGCAGCGAACCGGTGAGGCGGAGATTGATGATTCCGGCACCAACTTCAGCCCATTTCACTTCCAAACGACCGATGTAACTGCCGGCAACCGAAGTCGGGTTTTGTATCAGCAAGATCAAGGGAACCCCAATCGTGCCATTGGCCTTCGTTCCGGGAACGCGCTCAATGCATAAATGGAAACCCTGATAATGAATGGAGTCACCAAAGTGAAAAACGGGCGCCTCGGCCGACTCATCACGGGGGTAGTCGGACAACTGGAATCGATGTTCATCGAGCATCAGGAACGAAATTTGTCCGGATTTCGATTCGTCAGGCTTGCACCAAATCGCCCTCATGGGCAGTGTACCGTAAATCTCGCTAGTGACTACATAGCCCTCCTGCAAAAAGGACAAGTGGAAGTTCAAGTCGCGAATTACCTGCTCAACCAACGGAAACGACTTGATGATGTAGGGTTCGTTGAGATAATTCCGGTAGGGGTCAATCAGCGCATTTTTATACAGCAACTCAGCTCCCCCGGTTTCCTGGACTTCACGAATCAGCACGGATGCCGAAACGGTATACACTTTCTTGGAATACCGGTTTTTATAAAACGCAACCGCGAGCGTGGCTGCCAGGAAGATCACCACCACATACCAAAACCGAATGGCCCGGGAGAGTACGCGTTTGAAATCGAGCGTGAACCCCTGCGGGGCGGAATCCGAGACAGACTCAAAGGGAGATTCAGCCATTAGTTATTATTAAACAGCGAGATCGTGATGAGTAATAAGGACAGGGACGAGAGCACCAACGAAAGGTTCTGCCCGAAGTACTGACGGTAGGGTCTTTGACGAAGTGCGGGAACGATCAAAATGTCATTCTGGTAAACAAAATATTCGGGCTTGTTCACCATGTTTTCATCGAGCAAATTAAGGTACCGAACTTCCGTCTTCCCGTTAATCTGTCGGATCAACTTGATATTACGTTTGTCGGCCAGGTCTTTGAGGCCACCGGCCAGACCAATGGCCTCCACGTAGCTGACCCGGTTATTCTGAAGCACCACCGTGCCTTCCCGGTTTGCCTCGCCCAGAATGGTGAACCGGAAATTAATCAACCTGACTTTCACCACCGGTGACTCCAGGTACTGGTCAGCCAATTGCTGCAAACGCTCCTGAATCTCGTACACCGTATACCCCGCAACTTTCACTTTGCCGATTACCGGATAAACGATTTCCCCATTTGGATCGACCAACTCGCCAATAAGCAACGCACCCCCCTGAGCCAGGTTCATGTTTTGCTGTTGTTGCATCATCATGTTCCGGTTAAAGATGTCGTATTCCTGAGGAGTCAGGCTTTCAAACCGCACCGATAAAATATCTTCAGGCTGAATCCGGTATTCGTAGTCCGGCAAATCGTATGTTCGCATGAGCGAATCTTTGGGCAGGTCTTTGACGTTGACGTCATCCTTTTGCAAATACACGTACTTTTTATTGGTAACACAGGAACTCAACAGGGCTGCAGCAAAGACCAGAAGAATCAAATTTTGGGCGATTCGCGAAATTGACATTCTACAAAAGTAAAAAAATTGGCAACAGGTAGGGTTATTCACAGCTCCGCCTCCTCAGTCCCAGTGAGTCTTTTAAAAAACATCGTTCTCCCCCTCCTACTCCTCGCCCCAAACCAGCAACAAACGGCCAAGCGATGGTCGTTGGGCCGCAAACTCCTGTTCGCCCCACGTGGCTACCCGTATGTTGCGCTGAATGAGTGTCTTGGCCCGGGCCACCAGTTGCTGGAGGTAGTCTTCATTTACCCGGCCAACCAGCACCACTTCAATGGTACCGGTATCCTTGCCCTCGGCATAGTCGCCCGCGATGTACGCGGCTTTCACATCGCCTAGCTTCACCACGATTTTTTCAACAATGGTGTCCAGGCCGAGATACTTATGCACTACGCTGCGGAGCTCTTTGTATAAGGGATGACTGGTGTTAGCCCGGTATTGTATTGTGCGGCCCTCTTCGGACGAGACCAGGTAACCCGCCTTGGAGAGGTTGTTCAACTCGTGCCGGATGGCATTGGTGCTCTCGCCAAACTCCTCGGCCAGGCCCCGCAGGTAGGCGGAGGACGTGCCGTTGGTGAAGAACTTCAGTAGCATCTTCACGCGGGTTTTGGACGTGATCAGGGCGTCTAACACGGCTTAAATTTAAGGCGAAGATTTGAATGAGTAAAATTTTTACTCGGTAAATACCGGACATGCGGTTAAGGTAACTTCTTCATCAGCCCCGCCTCCAACGTCACCCGAATTGACTGGCCGATGGAATCCAGGGCTACCACAAACCGATTGCCCTCCGCAGTGGCCATCAGTTTGCCAAACATGCCCCGAAGCGGGCCATCCACCACTTGCACCGGATCACCGGTTTCGAGTTTCTCGAGCGGTTGGGTCTCCAACAACAGACCGGATGTAAGGAAACGCTGGATGGTCCCCAATTCCTGAGGATGAAGGATGGCCGGTTTACCATTGTGGCGAATGTTCCAGGCCACGCCCGGCACCTGTAAGACATCGGCAACCCGCGCTTCTTCTACATGTACGAAGATGTAGGAGTTAAACAGGGGTACTTCCACTTTCTTTTTGCGGTCACTCCATTGGCGTAACACTTTCTGCAGGGGCAGAAAGGGTTCAAAACCAAACCGCACCAGAAGATCATTCACTTTCTTCTCCTGCCGGCTTTTGGTGTAGAACACAAACCACTTTTTTTCCAGGCTCATACCTGAACTTGATTTACTGCGCGGATGATCTTTTCCTGCTGATGGTCGGTAAGCGCGGTGTTCAGCGGCAAGCTGATGACGGTACGATGGATTTCCTCCGTGATCGGCAGTGACAACTTACTCCAGTCAGCCAGCGCCAACTGCCGGTGGGGCGGCACGGGGTAATGCACCATCGTGCCAATGCCCTGTACGGCCAAGGCTTCCCGGAACTGGTCGCGTTTTTCGTGCCGGATAACGAACAGGTGCCACACGTGATCGCGCACTACGGTGGGCAATACCACTTGCGGATTTTTGATTTCCGCCAGATAGCGGGCCGCAAGCGTTTGCCTGCGCTCGTTATCCAGGTCGAGCCGCTTCAATTTCACCCGCAACACGGCTGCCTGCAGTTCATCGAGACGTGAATTGAAGCCCGGCCATTGAAACTGATCGCGCTCAACCGAACCATAATTGCCCAGGGCGCGAACGAGCTGGGCCAATTCCGGATCCCGCGTGGTTACTGCTCCGCCATCACCCAGTGCGCCCAAATTCTTTGTGGGGTAAAAACTGTGGGCGGCCGCATCACCCAACGATCCGGTACGCTCACCTGGTTTGCCACAACCGGCCGCTTGTGCGTTATCCTCGATCAACAATAATTTATGTATCCGGGCCAGATCAAGAACTCGTTGGTCAATCGCCTTTTGCCCGTAGAGATGCACGACCACCATGGCCTTGGTATTGGAGGTCAGCTGCTTTTCGGCATGGCTGGGATTCATCAGAAAACTGTCGGTATCCGGTTCAACGGGTACCGGGCGCAAGCCGCTTTGCTTTACCGCCAGAATGGTAGCCATGTGGGTGCAGGCCGGAACCAGCACCTCATCGCCCGGGCGCAACCGACCGAGTGAAAGGTAAGCCTGAAAAATCAGGTGCAGCGCATCGAATCCATTGCCCACACCCACGGCAGACCGGCAACCGATAAACCGGGCGTAATCATCTTCAAAGGCTTCCCCTTCCGGACCTCGCACATAGTGACCTCGTTCCGTCACCCGCACTATAGCAGCTGTCAGTTCCTCACCATAGGAAGCGTTCACTTCCCTTAAATCCAGAAATGGAATCTGCTCAATTGCCGGCATTACTCATGATACTGAAACACGCGGAACCCGCCCTCACGCAGGTGGGTTTCCCTGCGCATAAGCCGAAGATCGGCCGCGACCATTTCTTTAATGAGTGCGTTCAGGTCGTACCCGGGTTTCCAATTTAATTTCGTCCGGGCCTTGGTGGCATCGCCCAGCAACAAATCGACCTCCGTTGGGCGGAAATAGCGCTCATCGATGGCCACCACCTGATCTCCCGGTTTCAAAACATTTTCCTCCACGGTGTCATCCACCTTTTCCACCACGCCCACTTCGGAGACACCCTGCCCCCGGAAACCCAGGGTGACACCCAATTCCGCGAATGCGCGAATCAGAAATTCGCGCACAGAGGTGGTGATGCCGGTGGCGATCACGTAATCGTCCGGCTGCGGCTGCTGCAAAATCAGGTACATGGCCTCGATGTAATCGCGGGCATGTCCCCAGTCGCGCTTGGAGTCGAGATTGCCGAGGTACAGTTTCTTTTGAAGGCCAAGAGCAATGCGGGCAACACCGCGTGTGATCTTGCGTGATACGAACGTCTCGCCCCGCAACGGGGATTCATGATTGAACAGAATGCCATTGCAGGCATATAGGTTGTACGCTTCACGGTAGTTAACCGTGATCCAATACGCATAAAGTTTGGCTACGCCATAGGGCGAACGCGGATAAAAAGGCGTTGACTCGCGCTGCGGTGTTTCGCGCACTCTGCCATACAACTCGGAGGTAGACGCCTGATAGATCCGGGTCCGCTCCGACATACCCAACAGGCGCACCGCTTCCAGTACCCGTAGCGTGCCAATGCCATCGGTGTTGGCCACGTATTCCGGCATTTCAAAGCTGACGCGCACGTGGCTCATCGCGGCCAGGTTATAGATTTCATCGGGCTGTGTCTCCTGGATAATGCGCGTGATGTTCATCGAATCGGTTAGATCACCATAATGAAGCTTCAGCCTGGGTGAGGGATCGTGAGGATCCTGATACAAATGATCAATCCGCTCGGTGTTAAAGAGGGACGACCTCCGCTTAAGTCCGTGGACGGTATAGCCATTCTTTAAGAGAAACTCGGCCAGGTAGGCTCCATCCTGACCGGTGATACCGGTAATTAAGGCTGTCTTCATCCGCTGTGATTTACAGTTATGCTACGCTTTTACTTTTACTTCTTTTAACTCGTGGCGGTGCTCCAAAAACCACTGATAGGTGCTCGTCAATCCGGCCTCAAGCGAAATGGAATACTGCCAACCCAGGGCCGATAGTTTACTAACATCCATGAGTTTGCGCGGAGTGCCATCCGGTTTTGACGAATCCCATTGAATCTCGCCCTGGTGGCCCACTGTCTTTTGCACGCGCTCGGCCAGTTCGCGAATGGGCAAGTCGTGGCCAACCCCTACGTTGTATAAATGCTCCGGCATTGTGCGTTCGGCAACGAATGCCACCGCAGCTGCCAGATCATCTACATGCAAAAACTCGCGCAACGGAGAGCCACTGCCCCACAGCACCACCGGCACATGCCCGTTGACTTTTGCTTCGTGAAACTTGCGGATCATGGCCGGCAACACATGAGACGTCTGCAAATCAAAATTATCGAACGGGCCGTAGAGGTTCGTTGGCATCAGGCTGACATAATCGACCTGATACTGGTGCCGCAGTGCCTCAACGGCCTTGACACCTGAAATCTTGGCCACCGCATACCATTGGTTGGTCTCCTCCAGCGCACCCGTCAACATACATTCCTCGCGCAGGGGTTGAGGAGCATGCTTTGGATAGATGCAGGAACTGCCCAGGAAAATAAATTTGGGCACCCCGGCCTCGTGGCTCGCGCTCAGCAAGTTGTTTTGAATCAACAGGTTATCCATCAGGAACTGATACGGATAGGTGGCATTCGCCAAGATTCCGCCTACACGGGCGGCCGCATCGATGATGATATCCGGTCGCTCGGCAAAAATGAAATCCCGGACTGACTTCTGGTTCCGCAAGTCAAGTTCAGCGCTGGTCCTGCCAACCAGTTGGTACCGGTTGTCGCCCGACAACCTGCGCCAAATGGCAGAGCCCACCATACCGCGATGCCCTGCGATGTAAACCTTGATGGCCATAGTGCCGGCAAAAGTACCAACATTACCCGGTTGCGGGAAATTTGCTTTCGCGTGTGTCGGCAAACCCGTACACTTGCCAAATGAAGAAAAGACTGCTGGCCGTCACCGGTGTGGTTGTTACGCTCGCCTGGTGTTTGGCACTCAATACCAAGTTTGGTTCCATTCCTCCACTCGGCAAGTTCCTGAATCCTTTCCGGGGATTTTGGCAGAATGCCGAGTCGGCCGTTTCCGGTGAGGAGACACTGGCAATCCAGGGCCTGAAGTCGCCCGTCACGGTGCTGTACGACAGCCTGATGGTGCCTCACATCTTCGCGGAGCATGAAGAGGATCTTTTCCGCGCGCAGGGCTATGTTACCGCCCGTCACCGCCTGTGGCAAATGGAGTTTCAGACCCATGCAGCGGCCGGCCGCATATCCGAAATCGTGGGCCAGGCCGCTCTCGACTTTGATCGCGAGAAGCGTAGAAAGGGCATGCCCCTGGCCGCACAAAACGCGTATGATGCTATGATCAGCAACCCCATCGCCAAAATGGTGGTGGAGCAATACACGGCAGGTGTAAATGACTACATCCAATCGCTGTCCCCAGCCGATTACCCGATTGAATACAAACTACTGGACTACTCCCCCGAACCCTGGACGCCCATCAAGTGCGCTTACCTGTTGAAGACAATGGCCGAGACACTTAACCTCGGGGAAAAAGACATCGAGATGACCAACGCGCTCAACGTGTTCGGCCGCGATCTGCTGGATGTTCTTTATCCCGATCGCGAACCGGTGAGCGACCCGATTGTGGATAAAGCCGGGCGCTGGAACTTCAAACCCATTACACTCGATACGGTGCCGCTGGCCGTTCCCAAGGACTTAATTTCGATCCGGCAAACGGAGAAGCCCAGCAAAGATGTGGGCAGCAACAACTGGGCAGTGGCGGGCAGCAAAACCAAAAGCGGGGCCCCCTTGCTGGCCAACGACCCCCACCTGAGCCTGAAGCTGCCTTCCATCTGGTACATCGTTCACCTCTCGGCACCGGGCATCAATGTCATGGGCGCGTCACTGCCGGCCGCACCTAACGTGATCAGCGGGTACAACGACTCCATCGCCTGGGGCGTCACGAACGCCCAGCGCGATCTGGTGGACTGGTACAAAATCGAATTCAAAGACGCCTCGAAAAACGAATACCAGCATGATGGGCAATGGAAGCCGGTGCGCAAAGTGATTGAAAAGATTGCCATCCGCGGAGCGCAGCCGTTTTACGACACGGTGATTTACACGCACCACGGACCGGTCAAGTACGAAGGCACCTTCCGGCCCGACAACGAGTTGAAGCATTATGCTTTCCGTTGGATTTCCCATGATCCTTCCGAGGAGTTGATGACCTTCTACAAACTGAACCGTGCCCGCAACCATCGCGAGTACATGGATGCACTTGATCACTTTAGTTCGCCAGCCCAAAATTTTGTCTTTGCCAGTTCAGGTGGCGACATCGCCATGCGTATTCAGGGCAAGTATCCCGTGCGCAGACCGAATGAAGGCAAATTTGTGCTGGATGGCACGCGCAGCCATTCGGAGTGGCAGGCCTTTATTCCCAACGAACACAATGTGATGGATCTGAATCCCTCGCGCGGATTCGTGAGCTCGGCTAATCAATACCCGGCCGATTCAACCTATCCCTATTACATCACCGCCCGCAGTTATGAAGCCTATCGCAACCGGAGAATCAACCAGGTGTTGAGCGGCTTGCAACAGGCCACCGAGGTGGACATGATGATTTTGCACAACGATAACTACAACCTGAAAGCAGCCGAGAGTCTCCCCTACTTTCTTACTGCGTTGGACGAAAACGCACTGAGCGCGGATGAAAAAGCTGCCTTCGAGATTCTGAAGAACTGGGACTTGTACAACAGCATCGACTCGAAAGGTGCCGCCTACTATGAAGCCTGGTGGGACGCCCTCTACCCGATGCTCTGGGATGAGATTAAAGACGCCAAGGTAGACCTCGCCTGGCCCACCACGTTTAACACCATCCGCCTGCTCAAAACTCAGCATTCGTTCGTGTTATTTGACATACAATCCACCCCGGAAAAAGAGAATGCGGCAGCGGTGTTGCGCAAATCCTTCACGGAAGCCGTAGCGAACATCAAGAAATGGGAGGCCGATAAAAAGCAAGACGTTAATTGGGCAGACTATAAAGACACATTTATTGGTCACTTGCTGCAGGGCTTGCCCGCCTTCAGCTACCATGTGAAGCACGGGGGTAATCACGACATCGTTAATGCGACCTCCAGCACACACGGGCCAAGCTGGCGCATGGTCGTGAGCCTGGAGAAATCCGGCACCCGCGCCTGGGCCACGTATCCGGGCGGGCAGTCGGGCAACCCGGGAAGCCCGTACTACCACAACCTGCTTGGCCACTGGACGACCGGGCAGTACTTTCCGATGACGTTTGGTCCGTCAGCCGAGAGTCTGAAACCAGCCGCCCGCTTCCAACTCACGTTAACCCCAGCCGAGAAATGAAAACCCTGATTCAAACCGTCACCGTTCTGGTTCTTTGCCTGATTGCCCAACTGTATTTGCCGTGGTGGATTGTGGCGGTCATCGCGGCCGCGGTTGGTTACCAATTTGACAATACCCCGGGCACCTCTTTTATCGCTGGTTTTGTGGGTGTGGCTGCCTTGTGGTTAGGGTATGCCTTTTGGATCGATCAGCAAACCGGTGCGTTGTTGACTGAAAAAATTGCTCAGTTGTTTCCGGGTAAGTCGGTGGCCGTCATTTACACGCTCACAGCGCTTGCCGGAGGAGTTGCCGGTGGTTTGGGTGGATTGGCTGGCGCCTGGGTGAAGAACGCCATGAAATAATCCAAAAAACAGGCCGGGATAACCCAAAACCGGGTCCATCCGCTATATTTGCACTCCTTTTAGAGGAAAACAAGGCAGATTCACCATTTTCGGAGAGGTGGGTGAGTGGCTGAAACCAACAGTTTGCTAAACTGTCGTACGGGTCAAACTGTACCGGGGGTTCGAATCCCCCCCTCTCCGCTGGTTATTTTCGGCTTCGTATCGCGTGGCGCTTTGGCGCCAAGATCGTCAGGTACGAATTCCGGAAGTAGAAGTTTTCGGGGTGTAGTCCCGCTGTTGCGGGATAAACTCCGCCCGGTTTCGTATCGCGTGGCGCTGTGGCGCCAAGATCGTGAGGTGCGATTTCCGGAAGTAGAAGTTTTCGGGGTGTAGTCCCGCTGTTGCGGGATAAACTCCACCCGGTTTCGTATCGCGTGGCGCTGTCGCGCCAAGATCGTCAGGTACGAATTCCGGAAGTAGAAGTTTTCGGGGTGTAGCGTAGCCCGGTATCGCGCTTGGTTTGGGACCAAGAGATCGTCAGTTCGAATCTGGCCACCCCGACTTCCCTTTTTTGGTCCGGTAGCTCAACTGGATAGAGCATCAGCCTTCTAAGCTGACGGTTCGGGGTTCGAGTCCCTGCCGGATCACTTGTTGACTATCCGCAGGTTTTGTTGCCCCTCATGGGTTTTATTGTTTACATCCTGTTCAGCGAAAGAACCAAGAGGTACTATTCCGGACAAACACAAAATCTTGAAAACAAGCTCAATGAACACAACCGCGGGGAAACACCTTCGCTGAAAAGCGGGATCCCATGGACGCTGGTTTGGAGTCATTCCTGTGCATCTCGATCGGAAGCCATGCAACTCGAAAACAAAATCAAGAAAAGAGGTGCCGGCCGCTTTCTCGATGACATCGGGCACCCCGTATCGCGTGGCGCCTAGGCGCCAAGATCGTCAGTTCGAATCTGGCCACCCCGACCTGAGTGGACGATGGAGAAAAATTTTTTCCTCGTCCACTTTTTTTTGGGTCTAAGTCATTGGGTGTCATCGACATCAGAACCACTGCTTCGTTTATCCTATTGGTTCGAAATTGATCTTTTTCGAAAATCAATTTTTCTGGAAACACCGAACCAATGATGAGCTGTTTCTCTGATAAGGTGGCGTTTTGATAGAATTCGTCAATG
>JAEUUC010000003.1 GCA_016787665.1 Cyclobacteriaceae bacterium
CATCGGCATCCTGAATTACACGTACCAGAACATCTCCACCAATGCCCGTTTGGCCCTCCAGCAATTTAACGGTGAGTTGATTATTGATGACCCCAATCTGCAGTTTTCGGCTACGGGCGAACTCGATCTCCGGCAAGGCCAGCAGCGCGTGAATGTTTCAGCCCGCCTCGATACCATTAAGTTGAAACCGCTGGGCCTTTCGCGCGAAGACATAACCTTGCAATCGTCTCTGGAAGCCGACACACGGGGATTGCAATTGGACAGCATTACCGGAAACATTTATCTGAAGGATATCCGGTTACAGTTGGGGGAACGCAGGTTAGCGCTCGACTCGATTCGCGTTCAGTCGCAACGGGACAATATGAACCGAACCCTTTTGCTGAATAGCTCGCTCTTGAACGCAGGTGTCACCGGCACGTTCCGGCCGGCCGAAATCTTCCGTGACGGACGCCAACTGGTGAACGAGTTCCTCCTCAACCTGCGCAACAACCCGGGCGAAATTCAGGAGTACTACAAGACGAAATCAAAATCCAACCGCGAGTATCGCGCCCGATTTAGCGCGGATGTAGTCAACCTGAACCCGTTACTAAAAATACTGGCCCCCCACCTTTACCTGTCCAACAACTTCAACCTGGAGGGGCAGTTTAGCAAAGGCTACACGTCTCGCTTTTCCGCCTATTGCCGGTTCGATAGTCTCGTCATTAACCAACAGGTATTTCGCGATAATGAAATTGATTTTAATGGATCAAAAATCAGTGACAGCACGACCGTGTTGGCCAGCCTGGTCGTGCAATCGGCAAGCCAGAAAATTTCTAACAAACTCAGCACGCAAAATCTTTTCTTCGAAGCCGTTTGGAACCGCACCCATATGGAAGTAACGTTGGATGCCGACCAGGCAAATTCCACAAACTACGCACGCCTTGAAAGTGAAATTGACTTCCAGCAGGACAGCACACGAATTCTCTTGCTACCATCCAAGCTATTTCTGCTCGACAAACTTTGGCAGTTCAAACCCGGAAACTACATCTTAAACGCTGGCCGCGAATGGCGGTTCCATGACGTAGCCCTTGTGCACGAAGCGGAGTCATTGATGATTGATGGTATTCTGTCCGAAAAAGACCCCGAGGCAGCGCTTCGCGTAACAGCCACCAACTTCGATCTGGATATCGTCAACGGCCTGACAACCGAGCGATTTGCCGGCACGCTGAAAGGTCAGGTCACGGGCAAAAATTTGTATAAGGAGCCCTATGTGCAAAATGACTTAGTGATTGAGGCTCTTCACATCAATGATTTTCTGATTGGTGATGTCACCGGCCGTAACCAATGGAATGCGGAAGCCGACCAATTCGACATTCAGTTCATCATCGACCGGCTGGGCGCACGCACGGTTGACATCACCGGTTATTACCGCCCGAAACTAACCGGAAGTCCGCTGAACCTGCACGTGGATCTGCGCAAGACCAGTTTACGCATGATCGAACCCATTGTGCGTGATATCTTCTCGCGGCTGGATGGCCAGGTATCAGGCGAATACGAGGTGCGCGGCACGTTTGGTGAGCCGCTCATCCGCGGGCAAAGCGTGGTGGAAAACGGTGCCGTTACCATCGACTACCTGAAAACCAACTACACCTTCAACGGCCGGCTATTGATGACGCCAAACCAGATCACGTTCAAGGACTTTATTCTTCTCGATGCCTTTCGAAATCAAGGCTATCTGGACGGATTTTTAGGACACCGGAATTTTTCCCGCTTCCGCGTAAACCTCGATGCCAATTTTACCAGTTTTCAAGTGCTGAATACCACCAGCAAAGACAATTCGCTCTTCTACGGGCAGGCGTTTGGCAGCGGGCGCCTGAATATTTTCGGACCTTTCAACAATCTGAAAATCTCGGCCACCGCCCGAACTGAAAAAAACAGCCGCATTTTCATTCCAGTTACCAATTCCGGAAGTACCGAGAAGAAAGAGTTTATCACGTTCGTTCATTTTGCTGATTCGGCCAAGCTTCGGGAAAACCGGCAAAAGAAGAAAAAGAAAACAGAGGAGTCTACCGGTGGTCTTACGATGGACCTCAACCTGGACATTACCCCCGATGCCTATGCTGAAATCATATTCGATGTAAAAGCCGGGGACATCATCCGCGGGTACGGACGCGGTGATATTCAGCTTCAAATAAACACCCGGGGTGAGTTTAACATGTTTGGCGTTTACGAATTTGAGCGGGGCTTTTACAATTTTACCCTGTACAACATCATCAATAAAGAATTTAACATCAACAAGGGAAGCCGTATCAGTTGGTATGGCGACCCCTATGGCGGTTTGTTGAGTCTCGTGGCCAGCTACCGGCAAACCACTTCACTGGCACCCATTGTGTCTAACCAGGCTGTAGCCAATAGCCCGGGATTGCGCAGGAAATATCCGATTGAAGTGATGTTGAAATTGGACGGGCCCATGCTGAGCCCTCAGATTGGCTTTGATATTGCCGCGAAAGATTTGCCGCGCAACGTGGTGGTTGACGAGCAAGGCACCACCGTGAATCTGGAGTTTGAATTTGATGCCTTCAAATCCAAACTGGATGAGCAGGAACTCAAGCGCCAGGTCTTCAGCCTGATTGTGCTCAGGCGGTTTTCGCCCATTGGGGAATCGATCAATACCAGCGGTTCGATCTACAACAGTGTGAGTGAACTGCTTTCCAATCAGCTGAGTAACTTTTTAACCCAGGTGGACTCCAATCTTGAAATTGACCTGGACCTCGGCACACTCGATCAGGAGGCCTTCAACACCTTTCAGCTTCGCCTCTCCTACTCGTTTCTGAACGGCCGGTTGCGCGTGACGCGCGAAGGAACACTGGGTGGAGACCAAAGCCAGCAATCGGCCGCCAACCTGATTGGCGAATGGACGGTGGATTATGTGTTGACGCCCGATGGCAAGTTCCGTGTGAAAATGTACAGTCGAAACAACTTCAATAATCTCAACAACACACTGGGCAATCCCTCACAAACGGCCGTGACGACTGGATTCAGTTTGTCACACACCCAAAGCTTCAATCAAATTAAAGACTTACTCACTTCTGCACGCGAGCGCAGGCGAAGGGAACTACAAAATCAACCACCACCCGAAGAGGAAAAAGTGCCGGATGATGGTTCGTATTAGTCTGTTGATTTGCCTGTGGCTGGCCAGTGCACCCGGGCGTGCGCAGCCGGCCGACACGCTGAATCGCCAGCGATTAAATCTGGTGATTGTGGGGGGCGCCTCGGTGTATGCCGGCTCCGTGGTGGCGCTGAATGAAATTTGGTACAGCCAGTACGATCGTCAATCGTTTCGCTTTTTTAATGATTCGCAGGAATGGCTGCAAGCCGACAAGGTTGGGCACTTCTACGCTACATTCCAGGTAAGCCACGTGGCCTCGCGTATGCTCACGTGGACCGGGTTAAATACCCGCAAGGCAGACCTGTGGGCATCGATCAGCAGTTTTGCCATGGTGTCGTCCATTGAAATTTTTGACGGCTACTCCACGGGGTATGGCGCATCGGCTTCCGATCTGGTGGCCAATGGACTGGGCGCAGGTTTGTATTACACCCAAAAGGCCGTCTGGAAAGAACTGCGCATACATCCCAAGTTCTCGTTTCATCAAACGATTTATGCTCCGCTTCGCCCCGAGTTGCTGGGCACCTCCTGGGGTGAGCAAATCATCAAAGACTACAATGGCCAAACGCAATGGCTGTCGTTTGATATGGACCGCTTCATTCGATTCCCTAAATGGCTGAACCTGGCGGTTGGCTATGGCGTGGAGGACATGATCTCAGCTAACGTAAGTTCCAATCAACAGTTGGGCTATACCCCTTACCGGCAGGTATACCTGGCTCTCGACTTCGATCTGACAGCCTTTCGCGGGCGTTCCAAGTTCTGGAATTCGGTCATCTTCTTTGCCAACATGATCAAGTTGCCGGCTCCAACGCTGGAGTTTTCGCGTGGGGGTGTGCATGCCCATTTCTTCTATTACTGAGCGCCCCAATATTCATTTCCTTTTCGTACTTTCGAAACGATCAACTACGATGTTTATGGACGTTATCTCATTTCTGAAACGCTACGCAGAACAAATCAATGGTCAGTTTACCAACTACGACAGCCAGCAATCCATTTTGATTGTACCGGTATCCGGTGGCCGTTTCCAGACGATTATCTGCACCGTTCGTCAAAATGAGCTGTACAACCGTAAGATGATGACCTTCAATTCCAAAGTGTGCTCGGCTAAGGCGGAATTTGACTACCGTATGCTGTTGGAACAAGTAGCCTTTTTCAACTATTGCCGGTTTATCGTTCAGGATCAATACCTGCAAGTGGAAGCCGTGAGTGCCCTGGATGCGCTAAGCGAAGAAACGACCAAAGAAATGATTCAGGAAGTGGCCAACCTGGCTGATCAATACGAGTTAAAACTTACCGGTGTAGACGTGCATTGATCACTCACTGCGCAAACTGCGCACCGGATCCTGAACGGCAGCCTTCACCGACTGGAAGCTCACGGTAAACCACGCGATGAGCAGCGCCAGGAGGCCGGAGGCCAGCAGAATCCAAACGTTGATGGTAATCCGGTAGGCAAAATTCTGAAGCCACCAATGCTCCATGGTATACCAGGCCACGGGTACTGCGAGTACAAAAGCAATTAACACCATGCGCGTAAAATCTTTCGACAGCAAATAGATGACACCCCATACCGAAGCGCCCAACACTTTACGTATGCCAATCTCCTTGGTACGAAGGCTGGCGGTATAAGCCGAAAGTGCAAACAAACCAATACACGCCACGAACAACGCCAAGCCTGAAAATATGGTAAAGAGCCTCCCGGATTGTTCCTCGGCTTTGTACTGTGCTTCCAGATTCTGATCGAGGAACGAAAACTTGAATGCCTGCTCAGGGGCAATGGCCGCCCATTGCGCCTGAATAGCATCAATAGCCTCGCGAACGGCTCCCGGCTTCACGCGCACAAACGTAAAGCCAATGGCTTCGCGGTTAAGCTCATTGCTGTGCAGCGTTAGTGGGGTAATGCCCTCGTGCAACGAAATAAAATTGAAATCCCGGACAACCCCCAAGATGGTATATGAACGCTCAACCCGCTCGCCTTGTTGACCTTGGTCGAACCCAATCAGCTTCTTCCCGATCGGATCCGGAATGTTCATCACCTTAACAGCCGTTTCGTTTAGAATCACGTACAGTGAATCGGCCGTTTCGGCACTGAACCAACGGCCTTCAACCAATTCAAAGCCGAGTGTCTCGGCTAAGCCATCCGCAACAATCGTTGACTTGGTGGTCAGAATCTCAGAGGCGCCTTCGGCCTGGTACTGTCGACCAAAATAGTCGGATTCCTCGCCCGGGCGCGCGAAGCTACCCGCAGCTGCGACCACCTGTGGCAAGCGTCTTACTTCTTCCACAAAAGTCTTCGCTTTCTGGGGATCCAGCGTAAAGCATCGTTCTACAATCAGCAACTGCTCCTTATCAAAACCCAACGACTTGTTGGAGATAAACTCCATTTGTTCACGAATGACCAGTGTGCCGATCAGGAGTATAATCGAAATCCAAAACTGAAAAATGACCAGCCCGTTGCGAATCCACTTACCTCGGGTGCTTCCCGTAAAATTACCCTTCATGACGACCACCGGATTAAATGATGAAAGGACCAGTGACGGATAAAATCCGGCCAGAAAGCCAACGACCAGCACCAGGGCTAACATGACGAATACCAAGGGTAGGTTGAAAACAAGGGCCAGGGGCTTGCCCGTAAGCACGTTAAATACCGGTAGCGAGACATAGACAAACGCTACCGCCAGCGCCACACCGGCCACGCTCAACATAAACGACTCCGTGAGGAACTGAACCACCAGTTGCTGACGAAACGACCCCATTACCTTGCGAACACCAACCTCACGGGCGCGTTCGGCCGAGCGTGCCGTTGATAAATTCATAAAATTGATACAGGCGATAATCAGGATTAACGCGGCCACCGCGATCATGATGTACACCGTGTTAAGGTTTCCGCCTGGTTTCATTTCAGCCTCAATGGTTTGGGGGTCGAGATAGATCGAAGAGATTGGCTGAAGAAAGTACCGGTACCCGTTTCCTTCTTTGCGGTAATCGGCCCACGACTTACCCAACTCGCGCTCAATCTGTGCGGCCGCATAGGTGTCCACCATTTTTGGAAACTTGGCTTCGAGACCGTGAGGATCAGCGCCCGACCTTAACTTAAAATAGGTATAGGTAGAAAAAGAAGTGAAATTTTCTTGCCGGACAAAGGGAAACGTGCGCAGTGAAACGAGGCAGTTGAACTTGAAATGCGAGTTGTCCGGTACGTTTTCCATTACACCCGTCACCTTAAAAGGCTGATCCCCGCTCAACAATACCTTGCCGATGGGATCCTCAGTACCAAAATACCGGAGGGCCATTTCTTCCGTTAGCACTATGTCATTTGGATTGCGAAAAACCTCATCGGCCTCGCCACGGAGCAACCGGAAGCTGAACATTTTGAAAAACGTGCTGTCGGTCAGCACGACAAAGTCCTCATCAAACTGCTTAATCTCATCGTGTTGATTCTTATAGCTCAACGGAAAGTTGGGAAAACCAGCGACATTACAACTGAGCTCGATTTCCGGGAAATCACGCCTGGCCACACCTTCAAAAGAATGAGGCACAACGGAGTATAACGTGGTATGGTTCGGGTAAATCCGCTCCAGTGACATGCGATAAACACGATCATAATCACGCAGGAACGTATCATAGGATAACTCATACCGGATAAACAGCACAATGACGAGGCAACTGGCAATACCGACCGCGAGGCCCAGAACGTTGATCACGGTGTACGCTTTCTGCTTGAACAGGCTGCGAAGCGCTACTTTGAGATTGTTTCGAAACATACGTGCAGGATTGGGGGTTACATGCCTTTAACGCAGATGGCCAAGAACCGGATAAAGTTTTATGCTGATCGTCCCGAACAAGCCATTTTTGGCTGATTTGGGGCAAAAATGGCTTCGGGCTTTTACTATCTTTCGAAAAACTGACACTCATGCCGTTCATCAACTACCCCGCCAAGAAAAAGCTCAAAATCTGGGATGGCATTTATGGCCAGGTGCACCACAGCGATAAAATTACCTGTGGCCACATGAGCATTGAAGCCGGCATCGCATTGCCGGAACATCAGCACCCGCACGAGCAATGGAGTCACTTGCTGGAAGGTGAAATGGAATTTACCATTGGGGGCGAGACGCGCGTGTTGAAGCCCGGTGAAACGGCCTATGTTCCCGGGCATGTACCGCACAGCGGCCGCAGTATCAAGGCTTGCAAACTGATTGATGTGTTCTCCCCTCCGCGGGAAGACTGGCGAGAGCTGGAAAGCAGGCAGACGGACTAGCTATAAAAAATCCAACGTCATCGCCAACGAAGTGAAGCAATCCCCAAAAAGCTTGGACTGCCTGCAAAGGCGAGAAATTCTAACCCACAAACCTTTCAGGTGCAAACTCGGCCAATGAAACCGTTGGCTGTTCTTCATTCATCAGTTCAGTCACTAGCTTACCCGTACCAGGCGCCAGGCTCAACCCCATCATGGCGTGACCGGTTGCCACAATCACGTTGGGCAAGCTTGTGAGCCGGCCGATGTAGGGAAGTCCATCCGGTGAGCAGGGGCGCAACCCATGCCAGATCTCTTCTGTCTTGGGCATGGACACCTGCATCTCCGGATAATAACGCGGAATAGCCTCCACGATTCCGCGCACGCGGTTCAACTGGATGGCGTGATTGAGTCCCGTTATTTCCATCGTTCCGCCAAAGCGCAGAGAGGAACCCATGGGCGTAACGGCTACCCGTGCTTCCAGTAATATGGAAGGAATGCGCACATTCTTCTTCACTTCCGGAAGCGTGAAACTATACCCCTTCCCCGCCTGCATCGGCAAGCGCAGGTGCAGTTGGCGCGCCAGCTCGCCCGACCAGGAGCCGGCTGCCAGCACAACCGAATCAACTGCGTGGTCGCCCTGCGGGGTACGAAGGGACCGAACGTGACGGTGTTGAATAACAAAGTCAGTAACCGCAACAGAAGGAAGAATCTGAACACCTTCGTGCCGCAAGTATTCAATGAGTCCGCGGGTGAGCAGCTGAGGCGTTAAATGCGCATCGCCCGGATAAAAAACACCGCCCCGTGCGTTCACCCGCACAACGGGTTCCAACGCCTGAACTTCGCTGGCGGACAATACCTCTGCTTTAACGCCATACCGGTTTGCCAGGGCTGCGGTCTCCCCTTCTTCATGAGCGGCTGCCTCGGTTTGATACAGCATCAGCAACCCACGTTCGTGATAAGCAAAATCAAATAAAGCCTCACGGGCAAATTGCTGATAACACGCTTTACTGAACAGGCTCAATTCTTTGAGCGCGGGCACCGAGCGTGCTACGTGGTCAGAGTTGGCGTGGCGATAGAAATCAAGACCCCAACGCAGCAAATCCAGATTGAGGCGGGGGCGCACATAAAACGGGCTCTTGCTGTTAAACATCCAGCGAATACCCTTGGCGATCATGCCGGGAGCCGCCAGCGGAATGATGTGGCTGGGCACCACCATGCCCGCGTTGCCGAAGGAGCAGCCGTCTTCCAGCGAGGACTGATCAAACACGAGCACATCGTGTCCAGCCTTTTTTAAGTAGTAAGCCGAACACAGTCCGATAATTCCACCTCCAATAACCGCTACTTTCATATATGAAGCCTTCAGATCACCTGAAATCCATACGCATACGGATCATCATCGGGATCGATGGTAATGGTATTATGACCATAAATCCGGGCCCACCCTTCTACGCTGGGCACAATAGCGGGCCTCCCGTTCAATTGTGTTTCTTCCTCAATTCGGCCGATGAACTTACTTCCGATGATGCTCTCGTGAATAAACTCATCGCCCTTGCGCAGTTTGCCTTTGGCAAACCATTGAGCCATGCGCGCGGACGTGCCGGTGCCACAGGGCGAGCGATCAATCGCCTTGTCACCATAAAACACCGCATTGCGGGCCGATGATTTTGGATCCATCACCTGTCCGGTCCACAAAATATGGCTGCACCCATTAATGGTTGGATTTTCAGGATGCACGAACGAATACCTGGCATTGATGTTCGCACGGAGGGCACGGCTCCAGCTAATCAATTGGTCGGCTGTGAAATGTTCGAGGCCCGGAAAATTCTTTTGGACATCAACGATGGCATAAAAATTTCCGCCATAGGAAACATCGATGGTCAGTTCACCAAGATCCGGACACTCCGCCAAGATTCCTTCGGCTGCCAGGTAAGCTTTCACATTTCGAATTTTAACCGACTTCACTTTACCGCCCTCCTGCCGATACTCAATTCGAACCAACCCGGCCGGCACTTCCAGATTCAGGATGCCGGGTGTTTTGGGCTTTACCAAACCTTCTTCAATGGCAATGGTTACCGTACCAATCGTGCCATGGCCGCACATGGGCAGACAACCACTGGTCTCAATAAATAAAACGCCTACATCATTTTGGGGATCATGCGGTGGGTACAAAATGCTGCCACTCATCATGTCGTGGCCACGTGGCTCGAACATAAGTCCTTTTCGAATCCAATCGAACTCGCGCAAAAAGTGCTGGCGCTTTTCGCTCATGTTAGCGCCCTTCAGGTCGGGTCCACCTTCAGCTACCACGCGTACGGGATTACCGCAGGTGTGAGCGTCTATACAACGAAACTTATTCATTTTCTCATTTTAAAGTTGATAGTTGGTAGTTGTCAGTTGGTAGTGGTTAGTGCAACGAACAACTAACAACGAACAACTAACAACTAACAACCAACAACTAACAACCAACAACTACTTACCAAATTCCCCATTCACTACTCTCCAAATCCCCAGCGGATTTCCATCTTTCAATTCATCTGGCAACAAAGCATTCGGAAAGTTTTGAAAGGCCACGGGCCGTGCAAACCGTTTGATGGCATCCGTTCCTACAGCGGTAAACCGACTATCGGTAGTTGCCGGGAATGGTCCGCCATGATTCATTGAAGGGCACACCTCTACACCGGTGGGCACGCCATTTATAATCAATCGGCCTGCTTTTTCCACCAGTACATTGATCATGCTCTCGTATTCCGCAATCTCTTCCTCGCTTCCCATCACCGAACACGTAAGCTGCCCGTGTAGCAAATTAACAACCGTATGTAACTCATTGCGATCGGCACACTTCACAACCAATGAAAAGGGTCCAAACACCTCTTCGGCCAACAACGGGTTTTTCAAAAATTCTTTTGCCGACACCGATACAATCATCGGCCGGCCCTGGGCTGCATCACCCGCCTCGTTCGACTGTGCTTCCACGGTGATACCCTGCTGAGTCAATGTCCGCTGGCTACGGGTTGCGTAATTATCGGCAATACCTTGATGCAACATCGTGCCGGGCGCAGCCTTCTTGATTTCAGCAGCCAACGCAGCCACAAACGAATTGAGGCCTTCGCCTTCAACCGCCAGTATCAAACCCGGGTTAGTACAAAATTGCCCCACACCCAGCGTAATGGACGAAGCAAGCATCGAAGCCGTTTTCGCAAAACCAGTTTGCAGTGATTGCGGCAGCAGCACAACCGGATTGATGCTGCTCATTTCGGCAAATACCGGAATGGGTTCGGGGCGCTGATTGGCCAAATCGAAGAGCGCTTTGCCGCCCGCGAGCGAACCCGTGAAACCCACTGCTTTGGTAAGCGGATGTTTTACCAACGCCTGGCCCACCTCGAAGCTCGCCCCGAACAGGTGTTGAAAAACCGCGTTGGGCATTCCTGTGCGCCCTGCGGCTTTCGTTACCGCGGTGGCCACAAGCAAAGAAGTACCTGGATGGGCGGGATGCGCCTTTACAATCACCGGGCAACCGGCTGCCAGGGCGGAAATCGTGTCGCCTCCGGCTGTGGAATAGGCGAGCGGAAAATTCGCAGCACCGAACACAACCACCGGTCCAATGGGCACCAACATCTTGCGAATGTCGGGCTTGGGCGCAGGCATGCGGTTGGGTAACGCGGTATCTACGCGCGCATCTACCCAACTGCCCGCCTCCACCAGGTCGGCAAACATGCGGCAGTGCCCGGTGGTGCGGCCACGTTCGTTGATGATGCGGGCTTCGGGCAAGTTCGTCTCGCGCATAGCGGTCTGCACCAATTCCGGGCCAAGGGCTTCGATCTCATCCGCGATAGCGCGAAGAAATTCAGCCTTCTTCTTTCCGGAAAAATTCTTGAAGGATAGAAAAGCAACGTGTGCTGCTTTGAGCGCGCTGCCTACTTCCGTGAGGGTTGCATCTTTCATCTTCTTTTTGCTGGGCTTGGGTTGCTGGTGAACGGTCGCTGGCGATCCGAAACTAACCCCCGTTCCAAAATTCTAGAGTAGCCAATCGTTTATCTGTTGATCCGTCAGGTTACTTCCGCACAAAATTACACCAACTTTCATCGATTGAAACCGGTGGTGCTCCAGCAAGGCAGCCACAGGTACGGCACCGGAAGGCTCCACCACAAGCCCGGCCATTCGAAACAACAACCGCATGGCCTGCAGAATACTGTCTTCGGATACCAACAGGGCATCGTCCATGACAGGATAAAGGTCTTCCAGCGCCTCATCAACCGGTAACCGAACCCCAATACCATCGGCAATCGTATTCATTGACGCATAGGTTATCTTCCGCCTGGCGTGCCACGATTCGACCATGGCCGGGGCGCCTTGCGCCTGCACGCCCATGATTCGCGTGCGCGATCCGCTATCTTTAAACGCGCGCCCAATACCATTGATCAAGGCACCGTTGCCAACCGGCACCAGCAGGATATCGAGGTCCAGGTTAGCCTGCAACAATTCCAGCCCAATCGTTCCGGCCCCGACCGCAGTTTCTACATCGCGGCTATCTTCCGCAAAACGTTGACTTCGCCCGGCCGCCCACTGACGCGCCTTTTCTTTTGCCGCGTCAAAGTCGGCACCTTCTAATATAACCGTGGCCCCGAGTGCCCGCATACGCTCAACTTTAAAGGGGTTGGCGTTCACGGATGCGAACACGGTTAAAGGCAATCCTCTTTTTTTTGTTGCATACGCCATCGCCTGGCCGAAATTGCCTGCGCTGGCGCACACCAGCGGTGTAGAGGCATTTTGAACCAGAAGATCAGCACCCCGCCCCTTGAATGATCGTATGGGATTCAACGTCTCGACCTTCAAAACCACACGACAACCCAACGCATCATTTAGCGGGGCGTTCTCGTATTGAGGTGAGTGAAGGAAGACAGGGTCAATGAGCCGCGCTGCCCGTTGAATATCCGCCAAATGAAACCGCGCCATTACAATGCGGGGCGGTGCCGGATGCCTTCGCGAATGATGCGGAGAATGCGCTCCCGCTCTTCCCCTTCCAGCGGCAGGCGTGGGGCCCGCACGTGCTCCGAACCGAGGCCGGCTTCCTGCTCGGCCAATTTGATGTATTGCACCAGCTTGGCGTGAATGTCCAGTTCCAGCAGCGGAAGAAACCAGCGATAGATCGTCAGCGCTTCCTGAATCTTGCCTGCCTTAGTTAATTGAAAAACCGCCACGGTCTCGCGGGGAAAAGCACATACCAGTCCGGCTACCCAACCGTGGGCTCCCAGCATAATCTCTTCCATGGCGATCGTATCCACTCCACACAAGATTTTGAAACGGTCGCCAAACCGGTTGATCATGCGGGTGACATTGCTCACATCGCGTGTTGACTCTTTTACGGCCTGAATGTTGGCACACTCGGCCAACTCGGCAAACATATCGAGGGTCACTTCCACTTTGTAATCCACCGGGTTGTTATACACCATGATAGGCAATGCAGTGGAGTTTGCCACCGCTTTGTAGTAAGCCACCGTTTCCCGGTGATCCGATTTGTAACGCATGGGTGGCAGCATCATCAGCCCGCTGGCTCCACATCGCTCAGCTTCATGGGCCAGATTTACCGCTTCGCGGGTGCTGCCCTCCGCGATATTCATCACCACGGGTACCTTGCCGTGCACCTTTTCTACGGCAAAACGTACGAGTGAAAATTTCTCATCTGTCGTCAACACGCTGGCTTCACCCAACGTGCCTCCGAGTATTACGCCTTGCACCCCGGCATCCAACTGTGCCCGCAGGTTTTTCTCGAACAACGGAAGGTCAAGTTTGTCATCGGGTGTAAACTTGGTGGTGAGGGCCGGGTATACGCCTTGCCAGGTGGGATTCATATCTTGGATTTTCGTCCAAAGTAGAAAAAAGATGCAGGGCTTAAAAGAGAAGTTGCGCCAGTGGTTAGGCCGACTTCAACTCAATAATGGTAATCTCGGGCGGCATGCCGATGCGCCCCGGGTAGCCGATGTAACCAAAACCACGATTTACGTATAAGTGCTGCTGGCCCTCCGTGTATAAGCCGGCCCACTGTTTGTACGCATATTGCGAAGGACTCCATTTGAAATTTCCGACTTCTACCCCGAATTGGAAGCCGTGCGTGTGACCTGCCAGCATCAGGTCGATGTCGGGGTACTCCTTCCGCACCTGAGCATCCCAGTGACTGGGATCATGTGAAAGCAAAATCTTAACGGGAGCCTGCACTCCGGCATAGGCTTTATCCAGCTGGCCGTATTTCGAGAAACGCCCCACCCCCCAGTTCTCAATTCCGATAATCGAGATCGACTCACCTTTGAGCGTGATGGTGCGGTGCTCATTCATCAGGAGATCGTACCCCAGCAGCCGGTGAGCTTCGACAAGGTCCGCAAAGTTCTGACGCTTTTCCTCACGCGTGTTCCAACTCCGATAGTCGCCATAGTCGTGGTTACCGGTAATCGAAAACACCCCCAGCGGTGCTTTTAGTTTATCGAAGACATTAACATACGCATTAACCTCATCCGTTTGGTTGTTTACCAGGTCACCGGTGAAGGCAATGATATCCGGCTTCTCGCGCATGATCATTTCGACACCACCTTGCACAGCCGTCTTATTCCAAAAGCTACCGGAGTGTATATCTGAAATCTGCGCTAATCGGATGCCATCAAAGGCTTTGGGCAAATGAGGCAATTGCAAGGTCAGGCGTTTGATCCGGTAATCATGTGCGCCTGAGATAATGCCGTAGGCCATGGTTCCAAAGGGCACGGCTGTGGCCACCAGCGCAGCACGCGACAAAAATTCGGAACGGGTGATCGCCTCACCGGGCAAACTCTCAGATGTGCCCTTGTAAAAAAACTTGACCACCCACCGGAAAAACCTGCCGATGTCATCCAGGATGAGAAAGAAAATGCCTATGAATTTCGAGAGGTAAACCGCCACCAAAATGGAGGCAACCCAGTTGCGCATGGTACCTGAGATGGCATAGGGATCGCCAAAGGTCCAATACACTAAAACGGCAACCGCAAAAACCGTGGGTAGCCAATAGGTCACCCGCCAGGCAATGCGCCACGTAGCGGCCAGATTACGCGAGGTCTGCACCACGGCCTGAAACAGGTAGTAATCTACCAGCAGGAAGACGATCAGCAAAACGACCAGAGTAATCAAACGGGGTTGCATAAAAAAAGCGTCTGCCGGAACAGACGCTTTTCAATTGATTTTAGTTTGCGCCTATCGGCTCGTTATCCATGCGCAAGTTAACACCTGTTTTCCTGCGAATCCAAAACATCATTTGTTCGGTCAACAGGTACATGACCGGTACCACCACCAACGTGAGGAACGTGGCAAACGTCAACCCGAAAATGATGGTCCATGACAAAGGCGCCCAGAAGGCTACGCTGTCGCCACCTATGTAGAAGTCAGGATTGTAAGCGGAAAACAACTTAATGAAGTCAATATTTAAACCTGTCGCCAGCGGTATCAATCCCAATACCGTGGTGATGGCCGTTAACAGTACAGGACGTAAGCGCGTCTTGCCTGCCTGGGTAATTGCAGTCACGACTTCAGGCAAGGTAAGTTCGGTGCCCGTCTGTTCGCGTTTCCGTTTTTTCTCCAACTCGACAAAGTCAAGCAATACAATGGCGTTATTCACCACAATCCCCGCCAGCGAAATAATCCCGATCATCGTCATAATGATGATGAACTCCATGTTAAAGATCACTAAACCGAGGAACACCCCGATCGTGCTGAACAACACGGCTGTCATAATAATCAAGGGGGCGGTGAGTTTATTGAACTGCGCCACAATGATGAGGAAGATCAGGAACACAGCTAATAGAAGAGCGTTGGACAAGAAGGCCATCTCCTCCGCCTGTTTCTCTTGCTCGCCACCAAACTTGTAGCTGTAGCCAACCGGTAATTGATAATCGTCAAGCGAGGTTTTGATCTTCGCATTCACTTCCGTAGGATTAAAGCCCCCTACGACATTCGATGAGATGGTAATTTGACGCTTGAGGTCTTTACGTCTCACGGAGCCATAGGTTGAGCTGAGCTCGGCTTTGGCAACCGATGAAATCGGCACCTGGGATATTTTACCCGTACTTTGGTCGCGGAACGTGATACTCTTGTTCATCAACGCATCTACATTGTAGCGGTAACGGTCATCAAGACGAAGTTGAATTTTGTAATCATCTTCGCCCTGCTTGTATTTCGAAATTTCTTTTCCGAACAGGGAGGTGCGCACTTCATCGGCCACGCTGTAGGTGGATAACCCAAACCTGCGCGCCTTCTCGCGGTCAATATTGACAAGCAACTCCGGTTTGCCGGTTTCAATATCGAGTTTAAGTTTTTCAATACCCGCAATGCCTTGCTCATTGATGTAGTTGCGCATTTTTTCTGCTTCGGCAATCAATACTTCAAGATCGTCACCCACCAACTCGATACTGATCGGAGCTCCGGTTGGCGGACCGTCAGCATTCTTCTGCACCGTAACGGCCACTCCGGGATAGCCACCCACGGCACCTCGGATTTCCTCCATGATGGCAGACGTACTGATGCCATTGCGATATTTAAAGTCAACGAAGTTAACCGTGATGCGTGCCTTGTTGGGCGACTCGGCCTGGCCAATGCTCGACATGTCGTTGGGGTCCCCCGTGCCAGCACCCACATTAGCAATCACCGACTCCACCGTGTTTCCATAAGGCTCCACCGCCTTCAATACCTTCTCCTCAATGGCCCGCGTAAATTCGTTGGTCTCCTGAATATCCGCCCCTACCGGGAACTCCACAAATACGTTGACATATTTGGGATCGCTTTCCGGGAAGAAGAGAACCTTGGGCTGGGCAATTGCCAAAAGAGCAAATGAACCAAACAACAACAAAACGGTACCGGCAAAAATCTGACCAGGATATCTGAGTGAGAAAGTAATTGTTTTGACATAAGCGTTTTCCACCTTCGGCAAAACAGCAGATTGAAACCAACCTGACGCGGGTACCAAAACATAAACATTGGCAAGTGTCAGAAGAGCCAGTAAAACCAACAGGTTCCCCAACCAGACATCAGGAACGAGTGTGCCTTGTACCAGACCAAGCCGCGCGTTGGCAATTAAGAGAAGTCCAGCCAAAGACAAAAACGCTGAGTTCCTCAAAATGGCTTTGTGGTTAGTTTGCCGCTCGCCTTCCAACTTCATGTAACGCATGATAAACACCGGGTTGATCACCAACGCGACAAATAGAGAAGACACCAGTGAAACGGTTAACGTAATGGGCAAATACCGCATAAACTGCCCCATGATACCGGGCCACAACATCAGCGGAATAAAAGCCGCCACGGTGGTAGCTGTTGACGAAATGATCGGCACGGCCACTTCACCCACGCCCAGGCGGGTAGCGTCCCACATCGAGTACCCCTCTGAGCGAAGGCGATAAATATTCTCCACCACCACGATACCGTTATCGACCAACATACCCAGCGCCATAATCAAACCGAACAATACCATCATATTAATGGTCATGCCGAGCCATTGCAGCACAATGAACGTGAGGAACATGGACAACGGGATAGCCATGCCCACGAACAAGGCATTGCGTGTACCGATGAACAACAACAGGATAATCACCACCACAATAACCCCCGAGATGATGTTATTCTCCAAGCTGCTCACCATCTCCTGCGTAAAGGAAGACTGATCGTTCGTGATGCTCACGCGCAAATCCTTGGGAAAAACATTTTCCTGGGCATCGGCCAGTACGGCACGGATTTTCTCCGTGGCATGAATCAGGTTTTCGCCACTTCGCTTCACCACATCCACCATGACGACAGGCTCTTTCTTGAGCCGGGCATAGCTTACGGCCTCCACGTAGTCAAATTCGACCTTGGCCACATCTTTCAGGTACACGATGTTACCTTTTTCGTGTTTGATCACGATATCCTCCAGTTGCTTAGGGTCGTTGAACTCACCCAGGACACGGATGGTTCTGCGCACGCCACCGTCCAGCACATTGCCACCCGATTGCGTCAGGTTTTCCGCCCGCACGGCATCCTCGATGTCACGGAAGCTCAGCTTGCGGGCCTCCAACTCGTACGGATTAACCTGAATTTTGACCTCTTTGTCATCAATGCCGCGGATATCCGCTTTCGAGATCTCGGAAATCTTCTCAATCTCATCCTCCAGGTACTCAGCATATTTCTTCAACTCCTCCAGCGTGTAGTTACCCGCCAGGTTGATGTTCATGATGGGGAATTCGGAGAAGTTGATGTCAAACACATTGGGGTCAGCCGGAAGATCCTGAGGTAATTTGGGCTTTGCCCGGTCGACAGCATCCTTCACCTTGGTGAGGGCATCTTCCACTTTCACTTTAGGATCAAACTCTACGATAATGGTCGAGTAGTCCTGCACGGAGGTCGACTTGATGTTATCGACTTCGGAAATGGTGTTGATTTCCTTTTCTATGGGTCGTGTCACGAGGTTCTCCATATCCACGGGAGAGTTTCCGGGATACGGTGTACCGATATATACGATCGACTGCTTGATCTCCGGGTAGCTATCCTTGGGTAGGGTAACGTACGTCAGGACTCCCACGACCACAATCAGGAACGTCAGGAACATCACCATGGTACCATTCTTCAAAGAGAACGTGGTGAGGCCGAATTGCTTATCGACTTTCTTCGGCTCGGGTTGATTCTGCTGGCTCATATTGGTAACGAATTAACCTTTTGCAATGGGTGTGGTCGACTCGGCCACTTCGATTTCTACGCCATCCGCCACTTCACGGAATCCGGCACCGACCAGCAACTGGCCGTTGCTCAATCCCGTGAGCACCTCGGTGTTACCGTTATAGGAAACCCCGGTTTGTATGTACGCTTTGCGCGCCACCGTTTCATTGTCCTTTTTCTCTACCACATACACAAACTGGCCCTGGCTATCGCGTTGAATCAGCTTGGTCGGAACCGAATACGCATTGGCGTTGACGTAGTCGCGGAACGTTACGGCTGCAATCTGATTGGGTTGAACACTGGACCCATCGGGTAGTTTAACCTCGACCGAAAAGGTGCGGTTCTCCGGATTAATCACCTGACCCACGGACGACACGTACGAATTCAGTTCGGTATCAGGGCCGGGGAAGAAAACTTTCACTTTATCACCAGCCTTGATTTTGCCGATGAAGTCATCCGACACATCGGCATTGATGTACAAATCCGATGCACTCACGATGCGCACCAGTGGAAGTCCGGGCGTGGCCAACTGACCTTCAAGTGCATCAACCTGATCAACCGTTCCACCGAACGGGGCTTTTAAAATAAGTTGATCCAACTGCGCTTCCGTGGCGGCAATACGCTTTTCAATGCCCTCTTTTTGGTTTTTGGCCTGCAGATACTGCATCTCAGTACCAATCTTCTGCTTCCACAAACGTTCCTGACGTTCATAGGTTGTTTTCGCCAGCTCGTAAGAGCTTTTCAACTCCGCCAGTGAGCTCTGCAGTACCTCTGCATTTAGACTCACGAGCACATCCCCTTTGGAGACACGCTGACCCTCCCGCACGTGAACCCGTTTGATTTCACCACCCGATTGTGAACTGATGGCCACGTTTCTGCGAGACTCGGCAGAACCGCGCACTTCGGTGTACCGCTCAAAGGCTCCCTGGTTAACCAGAATGCCCTCCACCCGAATGGCAGCCGCTTTGCCAAACGTGGGGTCTTGTGCCTTGATTTCCTTTTCCAAAGCACTCACTTTAGATTTTAGATCGGCCATTTCGGCTTTTACTTTTTCGAGCTCTTGCTTTTTGGCCTCGAGTGAGTTGGTGTCTTTTTGCCCGCAAGCCGCAACCAACAGCACGAGTGTTGCAATAGTTAGTGTATATTTCATAGTAGGGGTGTTAGCTGGTTATTTTTATTTTGATACCGGTATGAGTTTTCCATACGCCTTTTCCAAATCCACCGAAGCAATCAGTGTATCGTAAAGTGCCGCGAAATAATTGGTTTGCGCCTCTTTGTAGGCCGCGTCTGCATCAATTACCTCAAGGTTGGATCCTACGCCTTGTTGATATTTGATCACCGCCACATCATACACCTCGCGCGACAAGTCCATATTCTGCCGTTGCATCCGAAGTGTTTCAATATTGTTGTTGAACGATAATGTGGCTTGCTCCTGCTCCATATCAATTTGTCTTCGCGTTAAATCAAGCGTATTGTCAATCTGACTCAATTGACTCTTCTTCTGCTGAATCACTTTGCTCTTCCGCAAGCCGTCAAAAATCGGCACGTTGGCCCGCAGCCCGAACGACCCCAGCGATCGCCAGTTAGCACCGAATTGAAGAAAGTCGTTGGCCGTAGAGGTTCCGTAGCTGGCGCCATAATTGGCGAAGAAATCGATCGTTGGCAGATACTGCGATTTCACGTTTCGGATATCCAGCTCCACCAATGCCCGGTTGACTTCGAGTTGATTATACTCGATCCGGTTGGTGTATTGAAAACCGGTGCGGAACGACTCGTCTAAAACAGCGGAATTGATGGTTTCCAGACTATCGCTCAAACCGATCATTTCCTGAATGGGCAGGCCCATCTGGAACTTCAGCAAGTTATAACTCATGGTGAGCCCCAACGCGGCATTCTTCTGCGCGTTAACCAGGTTGTTGTACTGAACCTGAATCCGGTTCACATCAATTTTCTCCACGAAACCATTTTCAAACTGGATGCGCGTCTGGCGCAGCAACGAGTCAATACGCTGAAGATTGCGATTAACCAGGTCAACGCGTTCCTTGTTCACCAGTACCGAGTAGTATGCCTTTTTAATTGCTTCCACCACATCCGTTTCAGACTTCACCAGGTCCTTGCGGGCTAGTTCGGTATAAGTACGACTGGCCTTAAGGCCAACGAAATAGGAACCGTTGAAGATCATTTGATCCAGGTTCAGGGAGGCTGCGCCAGTGTATTTGGTACCGAACTGCACCCCAATGAACTCTCCGGCAGGCGCATTGGGATCAAAAATCTGGGCCGGCAAAAAGGAGGTGGGAATCTGATAGTTGTCCGTGAGGTTACCGGACGCACTGATTTGGGGCAAACCGGTAGCTACAATTTCGCCAACGCGGGCTTGCGAACTCTGCAGCGCTGCACGCGCGTTCTTTAAATTCGGATTGTTGTCACGGGCATAATCAATACACTGCTGAAGCGAGTACATCTTCAAGCCAGCTGCTGGTTCAGTCTGGGCCTGCGCCACATGTACCAGCAGTAGCAGCAAGGGAATCTTAAAAATGGATTTCATAAGATAGGGGTTTCAAGGGTACGGGATTCTTTGTTTTTGTATTTCTCGTAGAGTTTTCTGCCTTTATCGGTGAGCAGGCCCAAAATGAAGTGCTCAAAAATCTGCATCTGAACATCCACCACTTCGAACTTACCCGGAGGGAAAAGTTGATCGCTAAAGCCCAACTCCACCGTGTTGATGCGCAAAATGGCCAGCACCTCGGTGTTGATTTCCGGGCGGAAGTATCCTTCGCCAATGCCTTGCGTCAGGTTGCGCATCACCGACTGGCGGATATAGTCATTCTTGTAGTCGAGCCATACGTTCCACGCGTTCGGATGGAACTTCTGAAGATCATACAGCAGGGCCGGGTTCATATTTTTGAAGTCGCGCGCCATGGCCTCGGAAATCTTCACCAACTCATCGATGGCATTGGCTGACTCGGCATGAAGTTTTTCAAACTCCACTTTATCGCGTTCCATATGACTTCTGGAAACGCTGGTGATCAATTCGTCCTTATCAGCAAAATACTGGTAGATGGTTTTTTTGGAGACGGAGAGGTGGCGGGCCACATCATCCATCGAAACCGAGCGTACGCCAAACTTCATGAACAGTTCCTCGGCTCCCCGCAAAATTTTGTTTTTGATGTCCTGATCTTCGATAAGGGGCGCAAAACTGAGGAAACTATTTAAATATCCAAAGTTTCCACAGTTCCCTACAACGGCCTTTTTGGGCTTAGGTTCAGGTTTTCAGCGATATTTTTTCAGAAATTTTTGAAAAAGCGGCCTCAACCGTTTGCGGAACTGCCCGTGGACCCTCCGGATTTCTCCTCTTCCCAGCGGCACCACTTGTCCTTCATCTTCTGCTTAAAAAGCTCGCGGTCTTCCGGGCTCAGGTTACTCAGCTTTTCTTTCCAATGTCCACGGCCCCGGCCGCTTTTACCCCCCAGGCCCGAAAAGAGAATCTTACTCAATACCAGCAGACCCAACGTTTGCCAGAAGTTGATTACCGGCCCACCGAAAAGATCCGGCACCAGCCAGTTCCACAACAGCATGGTGACATACCCGAAGGCAAGTACCGCGAGTAGCCCAAAGACAATTACCAATGCAATTTTATATCCCCGTTTCATTCGTTTCATAACGCACAAGTTTTGATCGTCACATATTGGTTATCGGCCATCGCCAACTACATCATCATAAAAAGTCTGCAATTTCTTTCGCAGCGCCATAATGGCGTAACGCTTGCGCGAGAGCAGCGTGTTGATCGACAAGCCGGTCTCCTCTGCGATTTCCCGAAAGCTCCTCTCCTCCATCTCATTCTGAATAAATATCTCGCGCTGCTCAGCCGGTAATTCTTCCAGCGCCAGCATAATCTGATCCCAGATGGCATCGCGCAGCAGCGAAGCTTCCGGGCTGTTGCCCAGGTCGGGCAAAATATCTTGCAAACTCAAAGGCGCATCATCATCGCGGCCGGCTGTAAACTCAAAATCGGTTTTCTGCGGACGCACGGCATCGCGCCTGTACCGGTCGATAATCTTGTTTCGGGCCACGCTGTATAGCCAGGATGTGATGCGGTCAACCGAGTCAATCGTATCAAAACCCGCGACAAACTGAACAAACACATCTTGCAGAATATCCTCCGCCTCTTCCGTAGTGCGGACGCGGCTGCGGATAAAACCCAACAGTTTGTCTTTCTCTTGCCGGAAGGTGTCTTGTTTGATGGATTCCTGCATGTCCAGGGTTAATGCTATGGCGCGCATATAGCGGGTAAGACGCAACCACAGGCCGATTTATTTTAACACGCCCAAAATTACCTGTAAAAAGCTTGTAAGTCCTTTGGCTACTTTTGCCTGCGTGACTCCACACCGCGGCTTCATTCGGTTTCAGGAATCAGAACTCCACTACTCCCGGGCTGGCCAGGGCACCGTGTCACTGCTGCTTTTCCACGGTTTTGGCCAAAGCAGCGAGGTGTTCCTTCAACACGCGAAAGTGTTGGGCGAAATCTACACGGTGTATGCCTTCGACCTCTTTTTTCACGGCAACAGCGTTTGGCCGATGCGCGAAGCCATTGAAAAACCGGACTGGCAGATAATCATGGACACCTTTCTTCAACAGGAAGGTATCGATCGTTTTGAGGTGGGCGGGTTTAGCCTCGGAGGTAAGTTTGCCTTGACGACCCTCGAGTTCTTCGCGCCCCGTATTGATCGCCTCATCCTGCTGGCTCCGGATGGAATCAAAACCAGTTTTTGGTATAGCCTGGCCACCTACCCCATCGCCACCCGGGCGCTTTTCCGCAGTATGATCTTAAAGCCGGGCCGCCTGCATGCCCTGGTGGTACTGCTTCGCCAACTGCATCTGGTTGATAACGGCATTCTCCGCTTTGCGGAACATCAAATGAACACCGAGGAAAAAAGAAGACGGGTGTACTACTCGTGGGTTTATTTCCGGCACTTAAAGTTCAACGTGAAGAAAGTAGCTGACCAATTGAACCAAAACGGAATCCCGCTTGTGCTGATCACCGGCCGCTTTGACAAGATCATTACTACGGCCAATATGAAACCCTTTGCCGGCTCGGTGAAAAACAGCCAACTACTCGAACTGGAGGCGGGGCACAATGACCTGATTAGCAAGGCTGTGGGCTTGCTGGTCAGGCCCGCGGATGATACCCAGAAAAGATAATTTTGACACGGGCAAATAAGCCAAATGGTCGTATTTTTGGCGCTTAATCTCCGTCACCTTCCATGATCGTCCTCTTTCGTGCTGAGTCCAACCTGCTGTATGCCGTTGGACACGCGCAACCCTTTTCTGTTGCTGACCTGGAAAAACTGATCTGGCTTTTTGGCGGGGCCAAACCGCTGGCGGAAAAAGAACTCACCGGCAGTTTCATCGGCCCGCGAAAAGAAATGATCACGCCCTGGAGTACCAATGCCGTGGAAATCACCCAAACGATGGGGATTGCAGGAATCACACGCATCGAGGAATTTTTTGAAGTGGATGCCGCCCACGCCAATCACGACCGCATGCTGCAGCATGTGTACCCCGTTTTGGACCAAGAACTCTTTACGATTCACCACGCACCGGAACCCATACGCGAGATTGATGATATCGCCAGCTACAGCGAGCGCGAAGGGCTGGCCCTGAGCGCGGAGGAAATCGACTACCTGAAGGAAGTGAGTTGGAAACTCGGGCGAAAACTAACCGATAGTGAGGTATTCGGTTTTTCACAAGTGAACAGCGAACACTGCCGGCATAAAATATTCAACGGCACATTCGTTATTGATGGCAAAGAAAAGCCGTCCACCCTCTTTCAACTGATCAAGAAAACATCCAGCGAGAATCCCAACTACATTGTATCGGCTTACAAAGACAACGTAGCCTTCATCAAAGGACCCCGCGTGGAACAGTTTGCACCGGCCCGTCAGGACAGGCCAGACTTCTTTGAGGTAAACGATTTTGATTCGGTGATTTCATTAAAAGCAGAGACACATAATTTCCCTACCACCGTGGAACCGTTCAACGGAGCGGCCACGGGTTCGGGCGGTGAAATTCGTGATCGCCTGGCTGGCGGTAAAGGTTCGCTCCCCTTAGCGGGCACCGCAGTGTACATGACTTCGTACCCGCGCCTGACCGCCTCGCGCCCCTGGGAACAAAATATTGAGCCGCGTAAATGGCTGTACCAAACCCCGGCTGAAATTCTGATTAAAGCATCCGATGGTGCCAGTGACTTTGGAAACAAATTCGGTCAACCGTTAATCTGCGGCAGTGTACTCACATTCGAGCATGTAGAGCGAACGCGGAAGTTCGGTTACGACAAAGTGATTATGCTGGCCGGTGGCATTGGCTTCGGCAAAGAAAACGACAGCAAAAAAGAAAAACTGAAGGCGGGCGATCAGATCGTGATGATGGGGGGAGACAACTACCGCATCGGCATGGGGGGCGGTGCCGTTTCTTCCGTTGCCACAGGTGAGTATGCGAATGCCATTGAACTGAACGCCATTCAGCGTTCGAACCCCGAAATGCAAAAGCGTGTGATGAATGCCATCCGGGCGATGGTCGAATCAGACCAAAATCCGATCGTTTCCATTCACGACCACGGTGCCGGAGGGCATCTGAACTGCTTCAGCGAATTGCTCGAGGATACAGGCGGAAAAATCATGATTGATCAACTGCCCGTTGGTGACCCAACCCTTTCGGACAAGGAAATCATCAGCAACGAATCGCAGGAACGAATGGGCATTGCCATTGGTGCCGCCCATACCGAGCTGCTGAAGAAAGTGGCCGACCGCGAGCGCGCCCCGATGTACGTGGTGGGTGAAGCCACCGGTGACCACCGGTTTGTTTTCGCCCGGCAGAACAAAAGCCAGTCACCGGTAGATCTTGAGGTGAAGCACTTGTTTGGTACATCACCCAAAACCGTGCTGAATGATGTCACCCCGTCCACCGGATATGGCAGCGTGTCGTACGATGTGGCGAAGATACGGGACTACGTGAGGCAGGTTCTGCAATTGGAATCCGTGGCCTGCAAAGATTGGTTAACGAACAAAGTTGATCGCTCCGTTACCGGCAAAGTGGCCACGCAGCAGACGTGCGGGGCGCTGCAACTGCCGCTCAATAACGTGAGCGTGATGGCCATCGATTTTCTCAGTCATAAAGGAATAGCCACATCCATCGGGCATGCCCCGGTCGCTGCGTTGGTGAATGCCGCTGCCGGCAGCCGTCTGGCCATTGCCGAAGCGTTAACCAATCTGGTATGGGCGCCACTTACCCATGGCCTAAAGGGCGTGTCGCTCAGTGCCAACTGGATGTGGCCAGCCAAAAATGAAGGCGAAAACGCACGCCTTTACCGGGCGGTGGAAGCGGTGAGTCAGTTTGCAATTGAACTCGGCATTAATATTCCGACCGGTAAGGACTCGCTGTCCATGACGCAGAAGTATCCGAACGGTGACATCGTGTACTCACCCGGCACGGTGATTATTTCCTCGGTGGCGGAAGTACAGGATATTCGGCAAACCGTGTCGCCCGATCTCGCCCCCCTGGAGGGCTCCTCATTACTGTATATTGATTTCTCAAAAGACGCGCGCCACCTGGGCGGCAGCAGCCTCGCCCAGATTGTCAATGCATTAGGCACTGACGTGCCTACCGTGCGCGATGCCCAATACTTCGCAGCTTGTTTTGGTGCCATCCAAAATCTCATTCGCGAGAATCAGATTTTGTCCGGACATGATATTTCGTCTGGCGGGTTGATCACAACTCTCCTGGAAATGTGCTTTGCTGTACCCGGAGCAGGCCTGCGCCTTCAAATCAACCCGGGCGATGACCTCGTGCGCAAACTTTTTGCCGAAAATCCGGGAGTCGTTATTCAGGTGGCCAACGCGGAAACGGTTCGCCAGGCGTTAACCGATCAGGGCATTGCCGTGGAAACGCTGGGCACCGTGATTATGAATGAAAAGGTCACCCTGTTGTCGGGTGCTAGTCAAATTGAATTGGCCGTGGCTGAGCATCGCGAAGTGTGGTTTAATACCTCCTTCCTATTCGATAAGGTTCAACGTCCCAAAGGACACGCGGACCTGCGCAAGAACAATCTGGGGCATCAACCCCTGGCCTACCAATTTCAACCGCGCTTCACGGGTACGTTCGCGACTTATGGCATTGAACCGCATAGAAGAAATCCAAGTGGAATCAAAGCCGCCATCATTCGGGAGAAGGGTGTGAACGGAGACCGGGAAATGGCTTACGCCTTGTACCTCGCGGGCTTCGATGTAAAAGACGTGCACATGACCGATCTGGTGAGTGGCCGTGAAGATCTCCGGAACGTCAACCTGATCGTGTTCGTGGGCGGGTTTAGCAACTCCGATGTGCTGGGCTCGGCCAAAGGCTGGGCGGGGGCATTCCTGTATAATGCGAAAGCCAAAACTGCCCTGGAAAATTTCTACAACCGGCCGGATACGCTAAGTCTTGGTGTTTGTAACGGTTGCCAGGTGATGATGGAGTTAGGACTTGTCTATCGTGAGTTGAATATTCAGCAGCACCCTAAAATGCACCACAATGGCTCGGGTAAGTTTGAATCCGCTTTTGTCAATGTTACCATTCCGCAGAACCACTCGGTCATGTTGCAAAGTTATGCCGGTGCGCGGTTAGGGGTTTGGCTGGCCCACGGTGAAGGTCGCTTCCGTTTACCGGCCGACCTCAAGGTCAACATTGGAGCAACCTTTTCTTATGCCGAATATCCGGGAAACCCGAACGACTCCGATCGCGCAGTAGCGGCTTTGTACTCGCACGATGGCCGGCATCTGGCGATTATGCCGCACATTGAACGCTCGCTGTTCACGTGGAACTGGCCGCACTATCCGGAAGGCAAACTGGCTCACGAAGTATCGCCCTGGATCGAAGCGTTTGTGAATGCGCGCGACTGGGTAGCGGCCCGCGTGAAATAAATGTTTATCCCACTGAACTAATAGACTATCAACTCGTGTTGGGCAGGTATTGTATCACCTAACCCAATTTCGATCATGAAGTATGTTATTACAGGTTCACTAGGCCACATCAGCAAGCCGGTAGTGAAAAAACTGGTGGCCGCTGGCCATTCCGTCACCGTTGTCTCCAGCCACTCCGACCGTGCAAAAGAAATTCAGGCCCTGGGCGCAACCGCTGCCGTAGGTTCGGTTGAAGACCCGGCCTTCGTCCATGCAGCTTTCACAGGTGCTGATGCGGTGTACCTGATGATACCCCCGAACTGGACACCGGAAGGCGGCTGGCTTCAATACCAGCAAAAGGTAACACACCATTTCCTGGATGCCATCCGTGCCCATCAAATCAAAAACGTGGTGTTGCTGAGCAGTGTAGGTGCCCATCTGCGCACAGGCGCAGGACCGGTTGACGGCCTCGGTTATTGCGAAGAGCAACTGGCCGCGTTATCCGGTGTGAATGTAAAAGTTCTTCGTCCTTCCTATTTCTATTACAATCTGTTTAGCATGGTGCCGCTGATCAAGAACATGAATATCATGGGATCCAACTTCGGTAGCACAGACGAAAAACTGGTGCTCACCCACACGGACGATATTGCCGATGTGGTGGCCGAGTCGTTATTGAAACTAGACTTCCAAGGCTATTCGATTGAGTACATCGCCAGTGACGAGCGCCATCCAAAAGAAATTGCCCAGGTCCTCAGCGCAGCCGTGGGCAAAGCCGGCACGCCTTGGGTAGAATTCAAAGATGCTGACGCCCTGAACGGTATGCTGCAGAGCGGACTGCACCCGGCCATCGCCAATGGTTATGTCGAACTGGGGGCTGGTATTCGCAGTGGCGCGGTGCAAGCGGATTATTGGAAACACCGACCCGCCTTGGGCAAGAAAAAACTGGAAGACTTTGCCCACGAATTTGCGGCCGCTTACCAGCAGTAGCCACCAAAATGAAATGAAAAAGAGGCTATCTCAAAACTGTCAGTTGTTGTCAGGTTGATTCCGACCATGTCGGACTCAGGCTGACACCATTGAAATTACTTTTGAGACAGCCTCTTTCTTTACAAAGGTTGCTCCTTAGAATTTGCCAAACTTCAGCGTGAGGTTATAAGACCAATCACTCAGATCATTGTCCGTGAGACCCCGGCCATTGCTGTCATACGTTTTGCGGTAGCTGATGCCCGGGCTGAAGCGCATCCAACGGAAGAAGTTGACTTCCAACTGAACACCAGGCTCGGCCACGAAAAACCAATTCTGGTCATACACCGGATGAGAACTGTTCCAATCAAAATCATTGTTGGTCCAGCGCTCATACTGGGTGGTATAGCCGGCACCCGTGAACAAATGAAAGACCAGGTGAGCGGATTTGTTCGAGCCCATCACCCACTCAGTAACGAGCCCGGCCTGTCCGTAGCCATAGCTCAATTGGGTTGTCGGGGCTTCACTGAATTCCAGCGGCACCGGAATATGATTAGTGGTTCCGGCCACGCCCAGCCCTAACATGAAGCGCCTGTTAATGTAAACGCCACCATAAATCTCCGCGATGTTGGCAAACTCGCCCCTGATGGAGGTAAACTTGTTGGTGATGGCACCATACCCCCCCACGCGGCCGTTGCGAAACACGGTTTGAATATCGTGCCTGCGCGATGTTTCCTCTTCCTGTGCCCAGCCTGACGTTGAAACGGCCAGAAATAATCCGACAATCATTAACTTTCTCATATTCGATGTGATTTGAAGGCAGGACAACCAACCGAACCGATACCCCTAGCCGATTTTACGTTTTTCTTTGATTAGCTCCGGAAACGCTTTTATTTGCGCCTTTTCCGAAAAATATGAAGCTAACTGCCCGAAACACCCACCGCGATCTCGCCTACTTCTACCTGGGATTGATTATCGCCTTTTCCCTTTCGGGGATTTTTCTGAACCATCGGCAAGCATGGAACCCCAGGCGCTACACCTACGATACGCGTGAGTTTGAGCGGGCCGCCATCAACAAAGACTCGATAAACGAAGCCTTTGCCCGCAACGTGGGCGGCTCGGTTGGCGTAGACGATGACTTTCGAAGATTTCAGGTGACCCCTGACCAGCTCCGAATCAACTACACCAACCACGATGTAGAGGTGGAACTGGCCACCGGCAAAGGAAAAGTGATTTCATACCGCACCACACCGGTTCTGGGGCAGATGACCAAACTTCACCTGGATACCAGCAAGTGGTGGATTTACTATTCGGACGTGTTCGGGGCCGCCATGCTCACCATCGCGATCACCGGCATGTTCATTCAAACGGGCGACAATAGTTTTCGCAAGCGCGGCTGGAAGTTGGCCCTAGCAGGAATTATTTTTCCTCTGATATTTCTGTTCCTGTTGTCGTAACGGGCGGAGGCACCGGTTTCGGCAGCGATCCGAACAGGATCGCGGTATGTTGCCAGTGAGGATTAACCTCAAGGGCAATTTTTACCACAGCCGTAATCGGGATAAACAGGATCATGCCTGAGATGCCCCAGATGGTGCCCCCGATCACTACCGACACGAAGACAAAAAAACCGTTCATGTCCATTTCGGATCCCACGATCAGCGGACGCCCGATGTTCTCCTGGAGCAGATTGGCCACATACAGACATCCCAACACACCAAGAGAAATTCCTACGCTGTCTTTCGTAACAAACACAACGAGAAAGACCACCGCGAAGGCAATGAGATTACCGATGTAGGGAATGATATTGAGCACCGCCACAAATACAGCCAGAAAAAAGGCATGCCGCACACCAAAAATCCAGAATATGATAATCGATAAAATGGCCATCAGCAAGGTGAGCACCAGAGTGCCGCGGATGTAGCCGCTGGCCACGTGCGAGGATTTCAACACGATATCCTTCATTCGCGCCAGCCGGTCGCCCGAGTAGCTGACACTCATGTAATGCCGGAACAAACTGCGGTAGTACAGAAAGAAAAAGAGGTAGACCAGCATCAGGGTTAAACCGGTAAGCGAAGTGCCCACTGCGCTGAGCTCTTTTACCAGCCAACCCCCTAGCTTTTCCATGGCGGATTTAATCAGATTATCCGTGCTGGCCACTTCCACCCCCACGAAGTGTTCCAGATCGCCAAGGGTTTCGCGGGCAATGCCCTCCAGCGCGTCACCGGTCAAGGTGATGTCAGACGAAAATCCGATGATCTCGGACGAAAAAAACAAGATGACAACCACGAGAAAAAGCACAAGTGAGAATACGATGGTCAGGGAAGACATGGCGCGATTCATTTTCCAGCGTTCGAGCCGGTTGGCCAACGGATAGGTAACCAAAGCCAGATACAGGGCCCAGGCCATCGGAATCAGGATTTCACGGGCTAGAATCAACACCGTCACGGTGATCATCAGGAAGATCATCACCGCGTTGTACTTTCGGATAAATGCGTATTTCTCCATAACTGAAAGGTAAGGGCGACCCACCGCCACCCGTTGAATTGCGATATCGACTGCATTTTACTAATTTTTACGCCATGAAGCGGGAGTTCATGATTGGCTTGGCGTTATTGGTAGCCGGGTGCCTGGGCTACAAAGAGTTACCCGTTGAGTATGACTACAGCTACCGGGGCAACTTCAAACGCTACCGGAGTTTCGAAATTATGAAGCCGATGGGCTTAGGTGACTCCTCGATGTACAATGGGGTGATCGAAAGGGCCATACTCTCCCGAATGAAGTTCCTCGGATATCGCCAAACTGACAACCGCCCTCATTTGCTCATCAGCTACAAAATGTTTGGTGATAGTCTCCGATTCAATGGCTATGTTCAGCCGGACATCGAAGAGTGGGTAAAAACACAAAAAGTTGACCTGAACTATGACGCACAAAAGTACAACCTGAAAACAGGCACATTGCTCATCCAGTTTTATGACCGCAGGCAGAACCGTTCGATCTGGCAGGGGTACGCCACCACCATGTATGGCGACATTGACTTCGGCAATGACCGCCATCTGCGAAATGCGGTGATTTCCATCCTCGACAAGTATCGCTTCTGGGCCGAAGGATTCGTAGAAGGTTCGGCAACAGAAACCTCGGAAGCACCGAATAATTAGCCACCTAATTTGTTGGGCGGGCCTCTTCCGGCTTTCGAAAATAATCTTACCTTTGCAGTCCAAAATTGGCTTTTCAAGCAGATTTTGAAGGTTTTGCCCGATGGTGTAACTGGCAACACGCTTGATTTTGATTCAAGAAAGTCCAGGTTCGAGCCCTGGTCGGGCAACAGTGAAAAATCCCCGAGGCGTTCTCGGGGATTTTACTTAAAAACGTATGTCAGTCAAGATCTTCTCCGGACGCGCGACCACCTACCTGGCTGAGAAAATCGCTCATGCCTATGGCGAGCCGTTGGGCAAGGTCGACTACCAGCAATTCAGCGATGGCGAAATGTCGCCCTTCATTGGCGAGTCGGTGCGCGGGCATGATGTATTCATCGTGCAGTCCACCTTTGCCCCGGCCGAGAATTTCATGGAGATGCTGCTGATGATCGATGCTGCCCGCAGGGCCAGTGCCGAAAACGTCAACGTCATTATCCCCTACTTCGGCTATGCCCGGCAGGACCGTAAAGACAAACCCCGCGTGGCCATTGCCGCCAAACTGATTGCCAACCTGATTTCCGCGGCCGGTGCCGATCGCATTATGACGTGCGACCTGCATGCCGATCAGATCCAGGGCTTTTTCGACATCCCGGTGGATCACCTGGACGGTAATTACATTTTTGTTCCCTACCTCAAGTCACTGAACCTGGCTAACATCATGTTTGCCTCACCCGATGTAGGTGGCATTAAACGGGCCCGCAGTTTTGCTAAGTTCTTCAATGCCGACCTGGCCGTGTGCGACAAGTACCGCAAGGAAGCCAACAAAATCGAATCGATGCGCCTCATTGGCGAAGTAGAGGGCAAAGACGTTATTCTGGTCGATGATCTGGTGGATACCGGGGGCACGATCTGCAAGGCGGCTGGTTTGTTGAAAGAGAAGGGCGCTAACTCCGTGCGGGCCGTGTGCACTCACCCGGTGCTCAGCGGCAAGGCGTATGAAAACATCGAGAATTCAGCGCTGGAGGAAATGGTCGTGGCCGACACTATTCCACTCCGGCAGCCGTGCAAGAAAATTAAAGTCCTTTCGGTTTCGGATCTGTTTGCGAAGGCCATTCGCAAGATTCACGATCACGAGTCCATCAGTTCACTCTTTATCCGTTTGTAACTTTTAAACTAAACTATATTTATTTATGAAAACCGTTGAGATTATAGGGTATCGAAGAGCAAATCTCGGCAAGACTGAGTCACAGCGCCTCCGCGAAGAGGGCAATGTGCCGTGCGTATTGTACGGAGGAAAAGAGCAGGTGCATTTTTATGCGCCCATGATCCTTTTCCGCGATCTGGTATACACCAATGAGGCCCACTTTGTACACCTCAACATTGAGGGTGACGAGTGCCAGGCCATTATGCAGGAAGTGCAGTTCCACCCCGTAAGTGAAGTTCTTCTTCATGCCGACTTCCTGATGATCAGTGAAGATCGCAAGATTAAGATGGACATCCCGACCCGTTTGGTGGGCCAGGCCCCGGGCGTGGCCAAAGGCGGTGCGTTGGTGCGCAAGCGTGCCTCTTTGAAAGTGTACGGCTTCCCTAAGGATATGCCCGATCACATCGATGTGGATTGCTCCGAACTGGATTTCCACCATGCCATCAAGGTGGGTGACATGAAAATGGCCAACCTCGAATTTTTGGATCCTAAGCAAGCCGCTATTGCTGCGGTAGAAGTTCCGCGCGCTGCGAAGATGGCCGCTGAAGATGCCGCTAAGGCTGCTACTCCGGCTGAAGGCGCTGCCGCTCCGGCTGCAGGTGCTGCCCCGGCTGCGGGTGCCGCTCCGGCTGCCGATGCCAAGAAGGCCGCAGAAGCTCCGAAGAAAGACGAGAAGAAGAAGTAATTCCAATCTCGCTGTTCCTCACACATCCCGTCTGCTACCTTTGCAGACGGGATTTTTTTTGATCGGGCACTATGAAATTTCTCATCGTTGGTTTGGGCAACATCGGGCCGGAGTATGAACTCACACGGCACAACATCGGCTTTTTGGTGCTCGACCGGCTGGCGGAAAAATACAAAGCTGAATTTGCCACCGCTCGCCTGGCGGATCATGCCGAATTTCGTTTAAAAGGAAAGGCGATTCACCTCATCAAACCCAACACGTACATGAACCTGAGCGGCAAAGCCATGGCGTATTGGATGGCCGAACTGAACATCCCCAAAGAACAAACCCTGGTGGTGGTAGACGACCTGGCACTGCCGTTTGGCAAACTGCGGCTGCGGCCGCAGGGCAGTTCGGCCGGCCACAACGGACTAAAAAACATCGAAGAGCTAACCGGGGGGCAAAACTACCCGCGGTTGCGCGTGGGCATTGGCAGCGACTTCGGCCGTGGCCAGCAGGTGGATTATGTGCTCAGCCGGTTTAGTGAAGATGAATTCAAACAAATGCCGGAAGTGCTCGACCGCGCAGGCGAAGCGATCACCACGTTTTGCCTGGCGGGGTTGGTGAATGCAATGAATACGTTCAATTAAAAGAGCCAGAGCTTAGCCAGATCACAGGCACATCATGGCATTCCACACGCTGCCGGATGTGTTCAATCGCGTTACCTGGTGAAATGGCTGGGGGTCGCCATCTTACGCTCTATCGGGTTACGTCTCCAACGCCCTGCCTGTTCTGCCATTTCACAATTGCCCAATTCAATCCATAGAACAATACGAAAACGAGCGGAGCGGCCACCAGCATCCACACCACAACCCCGCCCCCGACCACAGCACCAAGTTCACGCACCAAAAGCCAGGCATCCGTCTCGATTCGTGTTGTCAACACCGCAAGGTCGAGTGGAATGGCCGGCCAGCCAAACAGCCAAATGCCACCCTGCATAAACGGAATCAACAGCACCAATTGCACCGGTGTAAGCAAATAGTTTACGGCTTGAATCACGACCACATTTAATCGCAACGCGAGCGCAACACCAAAACACAGAAGCGTGGTGCTGCCATAAACCGGAAAAATACCCAGCACTACCCCCAACGCGCAGGTGAGCGCCAGCTTTTTCGGGCTGGTGCCTTGCCGCAGGGCGTGCACGAGCGTTTGCCACACCCGATTAAATGCGTTACGAAACATGACCTAGGCGGTAAGACGCCAACGCGTGGTTTCGTGTACTTTTTTCAAAATCAAAAAGAAGGGCACCCACCAGATGAAATCGTTAGTGATTAACGTGTAAAAGAACGAAAAAGGAACAACGCCTTGAACATAATTGAACGCAAATCCCAACGGTCCGAAAATCTTTCCCAAAAACCCTACCGCCACAATGGGCCAATGGCGAACGGCATCGGAGCTGGCCCACCAATACCCCAGCCCGTAAACCCCAATCACCATGCCCATTCCCTGCCAGATCATAAGGTGGTCGGGCACAGCCATGCCGGTAAGCACAAAAAAATGAGCAGGGAACAGCACCACCCACGCACCCCAAAGAACGTTGTAAGCCGCGGCTGCGCGTAACGTCAGGCGTGTTGCGCGATCGGAAATTGTCATAGCACCGTTTGTTTGATCTGAATGAGAAACACCATACTCCACACTCCTGTTCGAAACCCATGTACAGCCATCAGTCTATCGAGAAGTTCTGGCCGTGGCCCTTGAATGCTGATTTTTTGATGCACGCGTACTGCGCTTCCAAACGTGATAGCCCAACTGATGAGTACCAGCAGGAAACCCAGGGCGTTGATCCAGCCGGGATGGCGATAGGCGATTAAACCATGGAGTACGAGTTGTGCCACCATGGTGGGCAGCGTTAATACAACAATGCGTGAGGTATACGTGCGATGCCAGTGGGGGTTGGCAGCCGTGTTAACCCAACGAAAGCCGGGATACACCACCAATTGCACCACCCAGGCGAGTGCAAACAAGAACGTATCAACGACCAACGCCATCGCAGCCATGCAGAAAACAACAACCTCAACGGACTTTTGTTGCAAGTCTTTTATGCGTTGTATTCCTGGGCCCGCAGTTCCATTGCCGCGGCCACTACCAGTAACAGAATGACGCCCCGGTTTCTCATCGCACAACGGTTACTGTTCCTTTTGATTCACGCTGTTGGATTTCACCACCCAGATGGCACGAGTATCTGGCCGTCC
>JAEUUC010000011.1 GCA_016787665.1 Cyclobacteriaceae bacterium
AGGTCACTCCAGATAAATTCAGTTGAGGCGAGCGAAAGTCAACATTTCCTCCAAAGACGGTTGCGGGCCCAAGCGTTAGCGCACCTGTGCCGCTCAAGGCAAGTGTTTGAGCAGTACCCCCGGTTTGGGTAAATCGGGGCAGGCTCAATAAACCTGACGCGAATGAGCTGACTGAAAGCGTTGCTCCGGCCCCGAGTGTTGAACTGGATGATGCGTTTAAGTTAAAGTACACTTCAGTCCCACCTGAATTGGTGATCGAAATATTTCCTCCATAGGTGGAAGTGCCATTGGTTCCCATTTGGATGTCAGTAGCGGCATTCGTATTGGTTACATTAATGACGACTGGTCCGGTGTAACTCGCGGTTGATCCCGCGCCTTGAAGAAAACGATAGTTGCTTTGCAATGTGCCAGCACAATTGATAGTTAAGGTACCTGAAATCGAATACCTGGTGTTTGCACCTTCCGCTCCAAAAAAAGAAAAAACATCTAAACCACCCGATTTATTTGAATTCAGCGTAAGGTTGGTAAACGTGGTGGTTTGCCCACCATGATTGTGGGCAAAGTAAAAACGGAACGTGCCGTTATTATTAAAAATGGTATTTCCGTTAAACTGGTCACGATTCGTATTCCCCAATAACAGCCAGCCGGCTCCCAGATTTGTCAACGTAGTAGTGCCGTTGAATATATTATTGCCAGAGCTGTTGTCGTTGTTGTTATCGGTCTTTGACAGCGTCACACTCCCGTTAAAGTTCGAACCGTTGAAGAAAACTCGTCCAGTAGTGCCGTTGATGTTTGCGCCAAACGTGGTGCCGTTGAAGGTAGTACTCCCCGTAGTATTCAGCGTTACGGCCCCAGATGCACCTCCATTGTTAATTGTTCCGGTCGTAAACGTATTGTTTCCTGTCGTTGTCAGGTCAAAACCATTCAGGTTGATTGTACCGGTGTACCCATTGATCGTTATTCCGGCCACCGTTGGTGCTATATCCAACGTGCAGTTTCCCAAACCAGTGGCGTTAAATGTAACGACATCAGCGGGACCGGGCACGCCTGCTGGCGACCAGTTGGCACCGTTGTTCCAATTGGAGGCACCAGCTGAAATCCATGTCTTTTGGGCAAACCCATTTACCGCAAACAAAAACAGCAATAGAAGGATTGGACTAATCTTGCGCATATACCATAAAAATATTACTCTCCTAACTTACAAAAGTACCTTTTCTGGCGCTCAGATTCCTGGATTTTCTAAAGAAATCTTGTGAAAACGTTTGAATCGGCCTATGGGGTTGAGCCAAAAAACGATATCAGCTCCAGGGCAGGTAAAAATCTAGGGCAAGGTCGTTCATACACCTAAAATGCCCCTTGGGGCATCGGTGGTAACCGATTTTTGAACACGGACGGCACGATATTTTTGTGTTTTCCAGTATCGTAAACCGGGTTCGGTAGGGGTACATGCCAAATGCCGGAACCGTGTTGCCCCAAATGCTGAAAATCTCTTTGTGGAATGCTGCCGCGATGTGCATGAGGCCCGTATCGTGGCTAAACACGTACCGGGCTTGCTTGACCAGGCTGGCCGATTGGTTAAGGTTGAACTTGCCACAGCCGTTGAATACCACCGTGCGTTTTCCTAACTCCCGCAATCCCGGCTCGTAATCCGCATCGCTCACGGGTCGCGCAAAAAAGCGTTCAATCTCCTCTCCTGCTGGCGCGTCCTCGCGCCCGCCCAATAGCACCACCGGCCGATTAATCTTATCACACAACTCAATGAGTCGCTTTACCGGTAACTTTTTGGTCTCATGCTGAGCTCCGATGGCAACTGCCACATAACCCTCCTGAAACCCGGATGGCAGCCAGTCGAGCGGTACCTCGTCCCGTTCGGGAATAAAATAATCCAATCCGAGGCTGTCGGGTTTTATGCCGAGGGGTTTGGCCGCTTCGAAATACCGATCGACAATATGGGTTGAGGGTAACCGATCAATTTTCAGGTTTACCAGCAGCCATTTCTCCAGGTTCAATTTCGGGAAGCTGCCGGACCGGACCCGTAGCCCAGTTTTGACGCGAAGGGTGCGTAAGTTGTGGTGAAGGTCGACCACAAAGTCAAATTGCTCGTGCTTCAGCTCGTCAATCAAGGTTCCTAGAGAATCGCGCAGCACATGAACCCGATCGATGTAGGGGTTAGACTCCACCAATGATCGATACTGCTCTTTAACGGCATAATGCAAGCGCGCTTCAGGTAGTTGTGTTTTTATGGCACGAACCACCGGGGTTGTCAGCACAATGTCGCCAATCGAAGAAAACCGTAGGATGAGAATTTTCATGGAGTAGATGCCCCTCAAACTACGGGCAAAATACTACTTCCTTTTTAGTAATTTTCGAAAGTAAAAAACAATCCGGCTATGAATCATTGGCTACTCAAAACGGAGCCTGACACGTTCTCCTGGGATGATCTGGTGAAGGAAAAGATTTCGCGATGGGATGGTGTGCGGAATTTTCAAGCCCGAAAAAATCTCAAAGCCATGAAAAAAGGCGATTTGGCTTTTTTCTATCACACCGGTGATGAAAAGGCCATCGTGGGCATTGCGCGGGTGGTGAGAGAATTTTATCCGGAACCACACGAGCCCGATTGGGTGGCGGTTGACATAGCGCCCGAGCGAAAGCTGGGGCGTGCCCTGCCGCTGAGTGAAATCAAACAAGAGCGAAAACTGGCCCAAATGGTGCTGGTCAAGGCAGCCCGCCTGTCGGTGCAACCCGTTACTCCAGCCGAGTTCAAAGTAATTGAACAGCTCACTAAATAGTCGAAACATGACTGCGCGCATCATCCTGGCTTTTTGGCTCTCCAGTCCATGTGCATTGGCCCAGGTGGCGGAGATGGCGCGTTTTGAAAAGGAAGTCAAAGCCAGCGATGATCTTATTGTTCCCATTTCATTACTTGATAATGGGCTGGCATTGGTGCAAAGTTTAAACGAATACGAAAAAGCAAAACGTAAATGGGAGTTTACGCGCCTGGATACGACTCTCGCAAAAGTGAATTCGGAAATTCTGGCCCTCGAAAATCAGGCGCAACTGGTTGGGCACGACTATTACCGGCAACAGTTGAGTGTGCTGTTTCGGCTGGGCGACAACAATCTAAATGATCTCATTCTGGTTCGTTTCAATACTTTATGGCAAGCCGAAACATACAAGATTTCGCTGCAGTTGAATTTCAAACCTTCCCACTTCATAACGTTAGCCAACACCGCCATACTGGGTGGTTACCTCGGTCTCGATCCGGTTGTAGTGACCTATCAATTCGCGGAACGGCAAGCGAGCGTGCTACCGGGCTTTCTGATGAAGGACACTGAGTTGCTGGATCTGAGGGCTAATCAGAATGGCACGTTCAACGTGCTTCTATTCGAACATTCGCGCTTGGCACACCGTATTGCCTTTAAGACATTCGATGATCAAGGCGCTCTGTTGTTGGAGGACATCATCCCGATAAAGGAAAACGATTACGTTCTGTCGGCTGTTACCAGCACGCTCCGCAATGATCAACTCATGGTAGTGGGTACCTGGGGAACCAATCGAGGGCGACTGAGCAAAGGGATTTTTGCAACTAGTGTAGATCCGTTTACTGATCAACCTGTGCACTACACGTCCTTTGCCGAAATCGACCATTACCTGGATTACCTGCCGGACCGAAAAGCCAAGGCAATTGTTGAAAAAGCGAAGGAAGCCCGCCAGCGCGGGCGCGAACCCGATTTTGGAAGTTATTTCTCACTGTATAAATTCGAGGAGATCGCGAACAGCTTTTGGGTGTACGGTGAAGTTTACCAACCGTCCAGCGGCACCACACTGCCGCCCCCGGTCTATAACCCCTTTTATGATCCTTTTTACGGTGGGTCCTTTGCGAGTCCATACGGTTTAAATCCTTGGGCGGGTCGCCCGTACAGTTACAATACTCCCCCGGGTGTACCTTCGGGTCCTACAGAGCACCGCATATTTGAATCGGTCGGCATCCGGTTCAGCCCCGAGGGAAAAATCATCCAAAGCTTTTCGCAGCCAAGTGGTGATTTCAAAACTGAGTTCATCGAACAGGTGGGCGACTTCGGGGTTTGGAATATTACGCCAATGCTGGCGCTCAAACATGAAAAAGATATTCTGGTGAGCTATGTTCGCCCCACCTACGATAACATCCAGCGTGACACCCTAACGTTGGCCGGCAGAAGCCCTGGAGAGGTCATTCGCAACGAGTCCAAAGTCAACACAGGCGTCCGGCATTGGTTTGCTAATTACTTCTTTGGATGGGGAGAGCATACGGTACGGGCAAAACAAGGGGAAGCTCCAGAGGCAGAAAATCGACATGTGTTTTATGTCAGCAAGATTCGGTTTTGACAGATCTCTTCTCCTGTTTCTTCTGCTGGCTGTGGTACAGGTTTTTGCTCAAGTCCATCCGGCTGAAAAAATCGAAGTATTGCTTACCGAAGACCAAAATCCGGATACCGTTGTTCCGGATAGCGCGGGCGTTACGCTGGTCCGAAGGGATGGGCCAGACAACTTACAGTTGTCATTGATTCGCTTAAACACCAACCTCGAGGTGATTTGGCGAAAGAATGTAGCGGTTGAGTTTAAAGGTTACATCGCACAAGCAAAAGTCCATCAGGGCATTGCCTACCTGTTGATCAAACATGAAACATACTCCATCACCGGCTTTGAATTAGTACTACTTGACCTGAACACCCGCGAATCCACCGTCAGGATTATCAGCAATGTCATTCCATTTTTTCCTCAATTGATGGAAATCAGTGATAACAGCATCTTATTGGGCGGATATTTCAACTACAGGCCGTTGGTGCTTCATTACACGGTGAGCACCGATCAATCCAAAATACTTCCAGGTTTTTTTAATGAGACCGGTAACCTTGATCAGATTCGGGCCAATCGAAACGGAACGTTTGATGTCGTGGTAACCGGCTTGAACCATCAGCGCAAACGTAGCGTTTGGGTGCGCAACTACTCGAGTGACGGCACGCTGCAGAAAACCATTCTCATCGAACCAGAAGAAAAGAAAAGCTTGTTGTTCAGTCGATCGTTCTCACTCACCAGCGGCCGACAAGTTGTGGTGGGGTCTTACGGCCGACACAACAACGAATACTCCCGAGGAATATTTGTGGCGCGGGTAGAACCTAATGGCGAGTACCAAACTCGCTACTACAGTTATGCCGATTTGCAGAACTTCTTCCGGTACCTAAAACAGCGAAAGCAAGTTCGTATTCAGGAGCGCATTGAACGAAAAAAGGTTCGGGGCAAAAAACCAAAATTCGATTACCGTCTAATGATTCATGAGTTGGTGCCATACCAAAATCAACTCGTTATGCTGGGGGAAGCCTTCTACCCGAAATACCGGCAGGTAAATGCAAGAGGTACTGCGTATTATGTGCTGGATAGTTTCTGGTACACCCATGCCGTTATTCTCGGTTTCTCCACCAGTGGAGAATTACTCTGGGATAATTGCTTTGAGATCAATGATGTTGAAAGCCGAAACCTCGAGCAATTTGTACGTCTTCGTCCGTCAAGCAGCGAAATCACACTCCAGTATTTGCACGATGGTCAGATCAAAACCAAGGTGATTCAAAATGATCAGGTTGTTGCAAACAAAAACAGCCTCGATTTATTGAACCCACAACCCATACGCAGACGTTCCGCCCAACCCATCAACGCCTATCTGGACTATTGGACAAACGACAGTATGCTGGTTTACGGCACCCGGCCAATAGCCGTAAATGATAACAGCAGGCAGCGTATCTTTTTTCTGCACAAGCTGAAGTTCACTGACAATTGACTACTTTTGTGCTTGCCTATGCGCAAAAAGCTGATCTTCGATTCGGACTTACTCACGATCACGCTCCAACGTCTTTGCCACCAAATTCTCGAAAATCATCCCAATTTCTCTGAAACGGTAATTGTTGGATTGCAGCCCCGGGGCATCTACCTGGCTCAGCTGTTACACGCTCAACTGGAGCAGTTCACCCGGCAGAAAATAGACCTCGGCTTTCTCGATGTCACGTTTCATCGCGATGATTACCGGAGACGCGAAGTAGTGGCGCGTGCGAGTGAAACCAAGATTGACTTTCTGATTGAAGGCAAAAATGTACTGCTGGTTGACGATGTGTTGTACACGGGGCGTACGGTACGGGCTGCGCTGGATGCCATGTTGGCATTCGGCCGACCGGCCAAGGTGGAGTTAGTCGTGCTGGTGGACCGCAAATACACGCGCGACCTTCCCATTGAAGCCAACTATGTGGGCAAGTTTGTCAACACCCTGGAGTCGCAACGCGTATTGGTAGAACTGGAAAGCCAGGGCGCAGAGAACAACAAAATCTGGTTGATCAATAAAGAATAGACAATGACCAAACTCAGTCAGCGGCACCTGCTCGGCATTAAGAACCTGACCACACAGGACATTGAGTTGATTTTTGATACGGCCGCTAACTTTAAAGAAGTCATTAATCGACCGATCAAAAAGGTACCCTCGCTGCGCGATGTCACCATCGCCAATATTTTCTTTGAAAATTCAACCCGGACGCGCCTTTCATTTGAGTTAGCCGAAAAAAGATTATCGGCCGATGTAGTGAATTTTTCGGCATCCGGTAGTTCAGTTAAGAAAGGAGAAACGCTGCTGGATACCGTCAACAATATTCTGGCCATGAAGGTGGACATGGTGGTGATGCGCCATGCCAGTGTGGGGGCCCCTCACTTTCTATCGCGCCACATCAAGGCCAACATTGTAAATGCCGGAGACGGCACACACGAACACCCCACGCAAGCCTTACTGGATACCTTTTCGATTCGCGAGCGACTCGGTACACTCAGCGGAAAGAAGGTTGCCATTATTGGCGATATCCTTCACTCCCGGGTGGCCCTCAGTAACATTTTTGCTCTTCGAAAACTGGGAGCCGAAGTGCTGGTATGTGGGCCTCCGACTTTGTTACCTAAGTACATCACTTCGTTAGGCGTAAAAGTGGAGCTGAGCCTCGAAAAGGCACTGGCCTGGTGCGATGTTGCCAACGTGTTGCGCATACAGCTGGAACGCCAGCAAATCAAGTATTTCCCCTCTTTGCGTGAGTATACCCTGTATTATGGGATCACCAAAAAAACGCTCGATAATCTGAAGAAGAAGATCATTGTCATGCATCCAGGGCCCATCAACCGGGGCGTTGAACTCAGCAGCGATGCGGCCGATTCGCATCACTCCATCATTCTCGATCAGGTAGAAAATGGCGTGGCCGTTCGGATGGCCGTACTTTACCTGCTGGCGGCAGCCAACTAGAAGCTCGTTCGAGACTGGGCGGCTGAGCAGCCCCCAGCTCAGTTGAAGAGTTTCACGATGTCGTTGTAGAACACGAACACCATCAGAATCAACAGGAGGCCCATGCCGATCTTGAGTGCCGTCTCAAAAACTTTTTCATTGGGTTCTTTGCCACTGGCCATTTCATACAGGAGGAACACCACATAGCCACCATCCAATCCCGGAATGGGCAGCAAATTCATGAACGCCAGCACCATGGACAGCAACCCGGTCATTCGCCAAAAGCGCTCCCAATCCCATGTTCCGCCATAGGCCTGAGCCATACCTATCGGACCGGAAAGAGACTTGCGAATGGATATCTCACCGCTAAAAATTTTGCGGAACGCCTTTAGCTGCACAAAGATTACCCCAAATGCGCGCTGGGTACCCAAGGCAATTGACTCACCAAAGCCATAGCGTATGCTGGCTAACTCACTTTTGTCAATGCCGCGAGCGGCAAAGCCAATTCGCTTGTACCCTTTAAAATCTTCATTGAAACTCAGTAGTTCGGCACCACGCTGAACTTTGAACGACAGGGTGTCGCCAACTCCCGCCTCGATGATTGAGTTAATTTCGTCCTGGTATTGAACGGACTTTCCCTCCACCTCAACCACACGATCACTGGCCTGCAGTTTAACCCGGTGAGCAATTGTCTCAAGTTTTTCTTTTTCTTCGGGATAGAATTTAGATACCTCACCCACCACTGACGGAACCCTGGGTGACAAAAACCGCCCAGCCGCGTTGCGGTCATTAAAGTTTTCAATAAAGTCGGAAGGAATCGGAATCGTCAGTTCTTGACCTGCCCGCACTACAGTGTAGTACGAGTTTTGTGACAGCAAAACATCTGGCTTCACTACCTCCGAGAAATCGTCAAAATCCTGACCATTAATTTTCGTTACCTGATCCCCTGTTTGGAACCCAAGCTTGGTGGCCAGCTCCTCGGCATGAACTCCGCCATGTTGGTTTACATAGTCTCTGGGCACATACGTATCCCCCATTAGCCAGGTAATTCCAATAAAGATTAATACTCCAACAATCACATTCACTATAATACCTCCCAGCATCACAATCAAACGCTGCCACGGCTTCTTGGCCCTAAACTCCCAATCCTGAGCAGGTGCTTTCATGGCTTCTTTGTCCATGCTCTCGTCTACCATGCCGGCAATCTTGACGTAACCACCCAGCGGAAACCACCCCACGCCAAATTCCGTATCGCCCTTTTTGTATTTCACCAGGGAGAAATTCATGATGTTGGCAAGCGGAAAGAGGAAATCAAAAAAGAGATAAAACTTCTCGACCTTGATATTAAACCACCGGGCGGTGATGTAGTGTCCCCACTCATGAACCACGATCAAAATTGAAAGACTCAGCAAAAGCTGAGCGGTCATCACAAATCCTTCCATTCTACTTTTTTAATAATTCAGTTGCGACTAAACGTGTTCTCTGATCGGTCTGTACATAATCCTCATAGCCCGGTTCGGCCACATAATCCATTCGTGCCAGGCTTTGCTCCACCACATCCGACATTTGAAGGAACCCGATTTGATCTTTCAAAAAAGCGGCCACGGCAATTTCATTTGCGGCATTGAGGACACACGGCATGTTTCCTCCCCGGTTCAACGCGTCATACGCGAGCGCAAGGTTACGAAAAGTTTCCGTATCCGGTTTTTCAAATGTCAGGGCCGGGTAGGCACCAAAATCAAACCGCGGGAAGTTACTTTTTAACCGCTGCGGAAAGCCCAACGCAAACTGGATGGGTAAACGCATATCGGGTAAACCCAGTTGCGCTTTAATCGAACTATCTTCGAATTGAACGAGCGAGTGAATGATCGACTGCGGGTGAACCACGACTTCCACCTGATCGGCCCGGAGACCAAAAAGCCATTTGGCCTCAATCACTTCCAGGCCCTTGTTCATCAGCGAGGCGGAATCAATCGTTACCTTCGCCCCCATCGTCCAATTGGGATGTTTGAGGGCCTGTGCCCTCGTTACCTGACGCAAGTCTTCTCTCTTTTTGCCCCGAAACGGACCACCGGAAGCGGTCAGAATTATTTTTTCGATCGGGTTTTGAAACTCGCCCACCAGGCATTGGAAAATAGCCGAGTGCTCAGAATCTACCGGGTAGATGTTCACGCCTTTCTCGCGGGCCAGTTGCGTAATCAAGGCCCCGGCAACCACCAACGTCTCCTTATTGGCCAGGGCGATCGCTTTTCCGGCTTCGATAGCCTTAATGGTGGGCCTTAGCCCACTATAACCTACAAGTGCGGTGAGCACGACATCGATGGTATCCATCTGAACAACACTGGCCAGGGCATTCTCTCCGGCAAAAACTTTAATCGGTTCATGCTGCAATGCCTCTTTCAGCGTGGTGTAGTGCACGTCATTGGAGATGACCACCGCATTCGGCTTGTATTTTTTAGCCTGCTCAATCAACAAGTCAACGTTGTTTTGCGCGGTCAGCACCTCAACCTCAAACACTTCGGGATGAGCGGCTATCACGTCCAACGCTTGTGTTCCGATGGACCCGGTAGAGCCCAGGATGGCGATTCGTCTTTTGTGCAATGTGTTCAGGAGATTTGGTATTTACTCAATTCATCTGCAATCTTCCGATCATTCGACAGCCGGGGCACCTTGTTCTGCCCACCCAGTTTCCCTTGCGACTTCATGAACCCGATAAAGGCCTGAGGCTGTACCGACCGAATAACCAATGGCCGTAGGATAGCGCCTGAAATCAGGTCGTCATAATACACATTCAGTTCGCGCATCTGTTGATCCAGTTCTTCCGCAAACGCACCGGCATCGCGGGGCGGCCTCGAAAATTCAATCCACCACTCGTGATGGGGTAGTCCACTCCCGGGCGTTACCTGCGGGGCAACCGTGAATTCAACCAATTCCACTTCCGGAAACTTTTCCTGGGTGCGTTTCATGGCTTTTTCAACCTCCTCGCCAATCACGTGTTCGCCAAAAGCCGAAATGAAATGCTTGATTCGGCCGGTTACAACCAGCCGGTATGGATTTTTCGAGACAAACTTCACGGTATCCCCGATCGAATACCCCCACAACCCCGCGTTACTATTGATGATCAGGGCGTAGTTCTTACCCAGTTCCACCTCTTCAATCGATAGTCGTCTTGGAAAATCGGAAAAATATTCCTCTGCCGGCACGAACTCATAAAATATGCCATTGTTGAGCAGCAACAACAGCCCCTCGTGTACCTGCGAATCCTGATAGGCAATGAATCCTTCGGAAGCCGGATAGGTTTCAATCGAATCCAACTTCTTGCCGATACTATCCTCCAGCCTCGCCCGGTAGGGTTCAAAATTCACTCCTCCATAAACAAACACCGAAAAATGGGGGAACACGTCCTTGATCTTTTTGCCCGTGCGCATCTGGATGCGGTCAAAATACATTTGCACCCAGGGCGGTATGCCGGAGATCAGTGTCATGTTTGCCGGCAGTGTTTCATCGATGATGCGTTCCAGTTTTTCCTCCCAATCTTCAATGCAATTGGTTTTGTAACTGGGCTTTTGGTTGGTGCGAAGCCACGCGGGCACCATATGATTGGAGATGCCGGAAAGCCGGCCGGTTTTGATCCCGGCTATTTCATCCAACTCCGGGCTGCCGGATAAGAAAATCAGGTTGCCATCCAGGAAGTCCGCCTTGCCGGTTTCATGCACATAGCTGAGTGTGGCATTCCGGGCACTGACAAAATGAGTTGGGGCGGACTCTTTCGATAACGGAATGTATTTGGTGCCCGAGGTAGTACCGGACGTTTTAGCAAAATAGGCCGGCTTGCCCGGCCACAGCACATCGGCCTTTCCTTGCAGCACCTCTTCAATGTAATTCTTCAGGTTCTCATAGTCGCGAATGGGTACCTGGCGTTTAAACTCCTCATGAGAGCGAATGGACTCAAAGCCGTGGTCGCGCCCGAAGCGGGTGCTGGCGGCCTGACGGACCAATCCGGCAAGCGTATCGCGCTGCGTACCACCCGGCCGGGCAGCCCATACCTGTGTTTGGCGCGCTATGTAGGCGGCAAAAGGCCTGGCCAGCAACGAACGAATTCCCATAAGGCGGCAAAAATACAACTATATGCCAATCTTTCCGGCCCACACATCTGGGCCGGTTTTTGTAGGTTGGGCTGTTAAACCCCAAACCGGGTTTGTCGTTATTTATAAAGTTATGAGAACGCTTTATACCCTTATCATCGGGTTTGTGGCCGGGCTGGCCGGCTCGTATGTTTTCTACCGCAACATCGCCAAGCCGGAGACGGAACCCGCGTCTTACCAGGTAACGTCTTACACGCCAACTGAGCCCTACCGGCCAACGATTGTTGAGTCAGCGGGCTCATCGTCACTCGAAAACGTGGACTTTAGTTTTGCGGCAACACGCGCCATTCCCAGTGTCGTTTTTATTAATAGCATTTCGCAAACAACGAATACATTCTCATTTGACTGGTTTTTTGGTGGAGGTGGTGGCGGAAGTCAACAGCGCGTAAGTTCGGGCTCCGGGGTTATCTTCACAGCTGATGGGTACATCGTGACCAACAACCACGTGGTGGAGGAGGCAGAGCGCATTGAGGTAAATTATAATAAGAAGGTTTACACGGCTGAGTTGATTGGCACCGATCCCTCGACCGACCTGGCGGTGTTGAAAATTTCCGAAAAGAACTTACCGGCTATCACACTGGGCGACTCCAAAAAACTTTCGGTTGGTGAATGGGTGGTAGCCGTGGGAAATCCGTTTTCCCTCTCGTCTACCGTTACCGCTGGCATTGTCAGCGCCAAGGGCAGACGCATCGGGATACTGGAGGACCGGTTTCCGATTGAATCCTTCATTCAAACCGATGCAGCCATTAACCCAGGCAACAGCGGGGGCGCGCTCGTGAACAAAAACGGAGAACTGGTGGGCATCAATACCGCCATCCTTTCCCGCACGGGATCATACACCGGCTATGCGTTTGCTGTGCCCACCGATATTGTACGTAAAGTGGTCGAAGATCTGATTCGCCACGGCATTGTGCAAAAAGCGTTTTTTGGGGGTGATGTGTTGGAGTACAATTTTGCCAACGCGCAGAAGTACGAGCTGAATACCGATGTTCAATCCTTTCACGGTATAGTGCTGGCGAAGCTTGACGAAAACGGGCCGGCTGCGAAAGCGGGCCTCAAACTTCGCGATATCATCACCAAGATTAATGGGGTTGAGATCAATAGCGAAAGCGCTTTTGACGAAATGCTGAGTTATGCCTACCCGGGAGATGAAATTGAGGTTACCTATGAGCGGAATCAAAAAACCAACACGGTGCGGTTTCAGCTCGTTAACAAGAACGGCACCACTACCGTAATCAAAAGGAAGATTTACAGCGACAGTAATCTAGGCGCACAACTCGAAGCTACCGACTACGGAGTGAAAGTGAATAAGATTCGCGAGGGTGGTCTCTTTAAACGCCTGGGTATACCGGAAAACTATACGATTGTAATCTTAAACCGCAACCGTGTAAATGATCCCCAAAAGGTTATCGATTTCTTCAATGACTATAAGGGAACGGTGTATATGAACGGATTTACCAGCGCCAAGCAGGAAATGCCGCTCCGCTTCAATTTGCGCTAGGCCGCTCAGGACGCAATACGGAGCTTCAGTTTCTTGGTGAGTTCTTCCACCGAGTTCTTGAAGTTCGCATCGGTTTTCATCATATCTTCTACCGATTCCAGCGCATGAATGACCGTGCTGTGGTCGCGCCCGCCAAAATTCTCGCCAATTAGCGCGAGGGTGAGTTGCGTATACCGCTTGCAGAAGTACATGGCTACCTGGCGGGGAATTACAATTTCACGCTTCTTCACCTTGCCCTTCATCGACTCCAGCTCAACCTTGAAATAGTCCGCTACCGTTTTCTGAATAAAATCAACGCTCACATCGCTTTGGATTTCCTTGACGATGTTTTTCAGCACCTCCTTGGCGAGGTCAAGGTCAATATCCTTTTTGAGCAACGTAGCGTGGAAGATCAGCGAGTTCAACACCCCCTCCATATCCCGCAGGTTGGTGTCCACGCTTAATGCCAGGTATTCGGCTACATCGGTCGGTATGGCAATGCCGTCACTCTGCATCTTGCGGTGAATGATCGCCAGCTTGGTTTCGAAGTCGGGCTCCTGCAAATCGGCAGTCAATCCCCATTTGAACCGCGACAGCAGGCGCTCCTGGAATCCTTTCAGATCGCGGGGCGGGCAATCGCTGGTCATGATGATTTGTTTGCCGGATTGGTGAAGTTGGTTGAAGATGTGGAAGAACATCTCCTGCGTTTTTTCGCGGCCCGCCAGAAACTGCACATCATCCAGAATCAGTAAATCCACCTGCAGGTAGAAATTTTGAAATTCCTGAAGCTTATGATTTTGGAGTGCATTCAGGAATTGACTGGTAAAATCGTTTTGATCAACGTACAAAACGATCTTCTCCGGCATACTCTTCTTGATTTCATTACCAATGGCCTGAACCAAGTGTGTTTTTCCTACACCCACGCCTCCGTAAAGCATGAGTGGATTGAAAGACGTGATGCCTGGTTTTTTGGCCACAGCCACCCCGGCCGAGCGTGCCAGGCGATTACAATCGCCTTCTACGAAGTTGTCAAACGTGTACGATGAATTAAGTCGTGAGTTTACCTGCTGCGGGTTTAGCGCCTTCAGGCTAAACGGAGAATAATTTTCCATGCCCTCCGAGCCCATCGAGCTCCGCTTGATGCCGTTGGCGTTCGGATAGTTCACCAACAGGGGCGGGTTTTTCTGGTTCCCGCTATCCACAACAACGGAATACTCCAGCCTTGCGGTAGGGCCCAGTACCGTATGAATGGCGCTCTTCAGCACCGGAACATAATGCTCTTCCAGCCATTCGTAAAAAAATTGCGATGGCACCTGAATGGTCAGCACATCACCATCTGCACGCAGGGGTTTGATCGGCTGAAACCACGTGGTAAAATTCTGTTCGTCAACTTGCTGCCGGATGATGGAGAGACAGTCGGTCCAAAGTGAAGAGCAATCAACTTCCATTATGAATTACTAAAGAGTCCAGTTAGGGGTTTACAAACGTTTCCTTTCAGGGAAAGGGAGACAAAGATGTAGAAAAGGTTCCTGATAAATCAAGCTATTGCACGGTTGATTTTATATAAAAAATTTATACTGGCTTATTTCGCATTTTTTCGTCTGAGAGTTACAAATTTTCTTTAGTACATTGATTGCCAACTTGAAAAAAATGTATGGGATCAAGCATTCTCGACTTGTTGTCAGCAGAATTTGCAGATTCGAACGCGGCTGAATGGCAAAAGGCGGCTGCGGGAGAAATTGAAAATCAGGATCCATGGAAAAAGCTCAGCTGGACAGCGGATAATCTGACCCTGAAGCCCTATTACGATTCTCATCAGGCTACGTATGCATTGGCGCCTTCCGGTCATCCCTATTTGGGCGCCCGCACGTGGTGGAATCTTCCGCCAGTACCTGTAGTTGATATAAAAGACGCAAACCGGCTCGCCTTGCAACACCTCGAACAGGGTGCCGATGGCATTCTCTTCGACTTTGGTGGCACATTGCCGTCTGATCTGGACGATTTACTGAGCTCTATTGATTGGCCCAGTTGTGCAATCGCGTTCCGAACGACAGAACCTGCCGGCCTCGGCAAGCTTATTGACGCTTACGTTCGGCAAAAAAACTACTCTCCGGGTACCCTGGAAGGTTTCCTCATTTCATCCACAACGTTATCCACAATCCTGTTACCGGGTTTCACGAAGTTTGTGACGTGCGGCAAAACGATTCCCGCGCATTGGCCGGTGGCCCAGCAGTTGAACGAGGTGAAAACGTTGCTGGCCCAATCCTCAGCTCCCATCATCCTGTCGGTCTCAATCTCCAACAACTTCTTACTTGAGATCGCGCGTTTGAAAGCGATCAGGCGGGCAGCCGGAAACCGGGCGCTTCATCTGCATGCCCAGTGCGACCCGTGGGTGGATGAAAAGCTGGGGCCTCACAGCAATTTGCTCAAAGGCACAACCGCGGCTATCAGTGCTATTTGTGGTGGATGCGATAGTCTGTCGGTTATTCCAGAAGAAAACACACCGCTCCTTCAGCGCATGGCGCGCAACATCACCTCGCTGTTGCGTGATGAAAGTCGATTGCATCTGGTAGCCGACCCCACCGCGGGTGCCTATGTACTGGATCATTTGCTTCAGCAGATTGATCACGAAAGCGCCCTTGCCCCCCAGAAGGAGACATCCGTGGCGTGGCGCTCTCCTGAAAAAATCGATATCAAGACCAGCTACACCAGTGTTGATGTGAACGCCCGTGTAGCGGGCTTCAGCGCAGGCATTCCACCTTTCCTGCGCGGACCTTACGCCACCATGTATACGGTGAGGCCGTGGACCGTTCGGCAATATGCCGGATTCTCCACCGCTAAAGAATCCAACGCGTTTTACAGACGAAATCTGGCGGCCGGGCAAAAAGGATTATCGGTGGCTTTTGATCTGGCCACCCATCGCGGTTACGATTCGGATCATCCCCGCGTGGCGGGTGATGTGGGTAAAGCCGGTGTCGCCATCGACTCCGTGCTGGACATGAAGATTCTTTTTGATCAGATTCCACTTGATCAAATGTCGGTTTCCATGACGATGAACGGAGCCGTGATTCCCATCATGGCCTTTTACATCGTGGCGGCAGAAGAGCAAGGTGTTAAGCCTCACCAACTCAGTGGCACCATTCAGAATGATATTCTAAAAGAGTTCATGGTGCGCAACACGTACATCTATCCGCCCGGGCCCAGCATGCGCATTGTGGCCGACATCTTCGAGTACTGCTCACGATACATGCCCAAATTCAACAGCATCAGCATCAGCGGCTATCACATGCATGAAGCCGGAGCCCCAGCCCATATTGAATTAGCCTATACGTTGGCTGATGGGCTCGAATACATTAAAGCCGGTATTAAGGCCGGTATTGCCATCGATGATTTTGCCCCGCGCCTCTCTTTCTTTTGGGGCATTGGCATGAATTTCTTCATGGAGATTGCCAAGATGAGGGCCGGTCGGTTGCTGTGGGCAAAGCTGGTCAGGCAGTTCAATCCCAAAAATCCCAAATCGATGGCGTTGCGCACGCACAGCCAGACCAGCGGTTGGAGTTTAACCGAACAAGATCCGTACAACAACGTAACACGTACGTGCGTAGAAGCGCTGGCAGCGGCCCTGGGCGGAACACAATCGCTGCATACCAACTCGTTGGACGAGGCGATTGCACTGCCAACGGATTACTCCGCCCGCATTGCACGCAACACGCAACTCTATCTGCAAAAAGAAACCGGCATCACACGCGTGGTTGACCCCATGGGTGGCTCGTGGTATGTTGAGCACCTCACGCAGCAATTGGCAATCAAAGCGTGGGAACTAATCGAAGAAGTGGAACAACTCGGAGGCATGACCCGCGCGATTGAAAGCGGGATCCCAAAAATGCGAATTGAAGAGGCAGCCGCAGCCAAGCAAGCCCGCATTGATTCCGGTGAAGATGTGATTGTGGGTGTTAATAAATACATCACAGATGAAAAACCAGATTTCGAAATCCGGGAAGTTGACAATGCAGCCGTGCGGCAAGAGCAAATCCAACGACTGGAAGAACTGAAACGCACACGCCATACGGAGAATGTGAACCGCGCCTTGGCCGACCTCGCGGAGGCCGCGCGCACCGGCACCGGCAACCTGTTGGCGTTGGCCATCGTAGCGGCCCGCGAGCGCGCCACCTTGGGCGAAATATCGGCTGCTATGGAAAAGTCGTTTGGGCGATACCAGGCCACTATCAAATCGATATCGGGCGTATATTCTGGGGCGATGAAAAACAACAAAGAACTGGTCGAGGTTCGGGCGCTTTGCGATGAGGTGGCCCGACAGGAAGGACGGAGACCGCGGATTATGATTGCCAAGATGGGGCAAGACGGTCACGACCGGGGCGCCAAAGTCATCGCCACCAGTTTTGCCGATTTAGGATTTGATGTCGACATCGGGCCGCTGTTTCAAACTCCGGCTGAAGTAGCCATGCAAGCAGCCGAAAACGATGTGCACCTGGTAGGCGCCAGCAGCCTGGCGGGTGGCCATAAAACATTAGTACCGGAATTGATTGCCGAGTTGCAGAAAATAGGCCGCGGTGACATCAAAGTAGTGGCCGGTGGTGTAATTCCACACCAGGATTATGACTTTTTGTATCGGGCCGGAGTCAGCGGAATCTTTGGACCTGGAACACCGATTACCGTGGCCGCACGCGAAATTCTGACCAAAATGAAAAAAGGCTAAGCGAACTGTTTTTTATGTGGAATTTGAACCGGTGGGCTTGCGTGGCGGTACTGACTTTGATCAATGGACTGGCCTTTGCTCAAGGCTCTACCGAATACGGCTCCGGATTAAAAATTGCTTTCAATAAAGAGGAGACAAAGTACTTGCGGATAGTGCTGTGGAACCAGATTTGGCTTCGGCACATGCAACTCAATCCCGGCAGTTTGATCAACGATGAGCCTCGCACCAACACCTGGGACATTGGCGCTAGGCGAATACGCTTGCTGGCATTCGCCCAACTATCACCCCGCTACTTGATTATCACGCATGTGGGCATCAATAACCAAACCTTTGCAACCGGGGGCGACCCCGGCTCCTCTGGCACTGGCCCTTTGGGGGCGGGCAAAAAACCACAGGTGTTTTTTCATGATGCCTGGAATGAATATGCGGTGATACCCGAAGTTGATTACGCCACCCATGAAAAAAACAAGTTTCAACTTTATGTCGGTGGCGGCCTGCATTACTGGTGGGGCATCAGCCGCATGAGCAGCGCCAGCACCGTTAACTTTCTGACCATCGATGCACCCATTATCAACTGGCCACTGGTAGAAGTGAGCGATCAATTTGTACGCCAATATGGTGTGTACGCCAAGGGCCGTCTGGGTAAGATCTCATATTCCATCGCGCTCAACAAGCCGTTTGCCACCAATGTGGCGCCAACTTTTGATGTGGTACAAAATGAACGCGTGGCGGTAGATAACAACGATGACCCCTCACCTGCTCTCACCGGCTATTTTGATTACCAATTTTTCCACCAGGAGTCGAATGCATTGCCATATCGCGTAGGCACCTACGTGGGCACCCAACGGGTGTTTAATATCGGGGTCGGGTTTTATCGCCATGCCAACGGCACTAAAAGCATCGATGGCCAGGGACTAATCGAGCAACACAACATTACCCTGGGTGGCCTTGACGTTTTTGCTGACCTGCCCGTGGGCAATCCCGAAAAAAATGCCGCCATTACCGCCTACGCGGTACTGTACCATTATGACTTTGGGCCGAATTACTGGCGGGCACTTGGCGTTATGAATCCATCAACGGCTTTTGACAGCTCGTTGCCGCTGGACAACCGTACACTTAACGGGCCGGGCAATGGCCGGGTGTTTGTTGGCACCGGAAACCTTTTTTACACCCAAGCCGGATATTTGATTCCAAAATTCAAAAACGAGCGCGTTCGATTCCAGCCCTTTAGTGCCTACACGTGGAAGAAACTCGAATATCTAGATGATGACGGGCACTACTTTGATTTTGGCTTCAATGTATTTTTTGACGGCCACCACGCTAAACTGACCACACAATACAGTTCGAGGCCGTTGTACTATAATCAAGGCGGTCAACGCTTACAGCAGAACGGGCGTGGGGAGTGGTTGATTCAAATGCAGATTTTCTTATGAGGAAAGAACCGGGATTTTGGATTACCCTGTGATTCCCGAAAACAAGCGGAGCCATTCGTTTGAATGAAAAAGCCCGCTGGTTGGCGGGCTGGGAGTTGGTGCAAGAGTAATTTACTTCTTCACCGGCTCACGATGACCTACCCACGTGAACCGCCTGTTGACATAATCCGGATTAGTGAATGACGCATTGCCGGAAGGATTGCCACCGGTCACATGAAAATCAGAAAAGGCTGCATTCTGATTCATGTAAATGGCACCGGTCAGATTAAAGCTGACGGGCGTAGCGGCCAATGCCATTTCATCGGCAATTTTCTCCTTCACCTGCGCATCGGTGGTATAGGCACCGCAACTAATGGCGCCATGTTGCCGGGCCATCTCTTGTGCCAGCGCAACAGACTCATCCGTGCTCTTGGTTTTGATCAATAGCGCGATTGGCCCAAACAACTCTTTACTAAAAACATCCTTTTTGGATGAGTCGACCTCCACCACAACCGGGGTTGCCACACGCGCATTTTTGAACATCGGGTTTTCAAAAACACGGGACTTCAGCCACACTTTTCCCGGCAAATGGGCTGCTTCGGCAACCCGCTCAGCCGTCTTCTTGCTTTGTACCGCTCCCAATACAAACGGCCCCGCCTTTGGGTTATCCACCAGGCTGTTGATCTGACCTACAAACTTCTCCGCGAATTCTTCAAAGCTTACCGTTCCCCCGGGAGTTTTGATACCGGAAGCCGGTATGTAAAAGTTTTGTGGAGCTGTGCACATTTGGCCGCTGTATAAGTTTACAGAGAAGGCAAGGTTCGCGGCTGTCTTGTCGATGTCCTCTACCGAATCGAGAATAACCGAATTGACACCTGTTTTCTCGGTGAACACTGTTTTGCCCGGCAATGCTTCCAGATACGAACCAAAGGCTGAGTTGCCCGTGAAATCAATCAACTTCACGCTCGGGTGTTCAGCCAATTCCTTCGTTATCATCTTATCAAATGTATCCACCGCCAACTGGCATATGTTGGGGTCCAAATTGTTTTCAACCAATACCTTTTGAATTTCGGCAACGAAAATTGCAATAGGAAGAATGGCGCCCGGATGAGGCTTTACAATCACCGGGTTGCCCGTCATGAGGCTGGCGTAAATGCCCGTTACCGAGTTCCAGGTTGGGAACGTTGAACAGCCGATGACGACCGAAATGCCTTTCGGCACCGCACGCCACTCCTTATTCAGTTGCACGTTGAACTTACCCATCGGCTTGTCCCACACCGCCTTCGCGGGAAAACGATTGAGCTCTTCGTAAGCTGCCGCAATCGCCTCCAACGCCCGATCGGCTGCATGCGGCCCCGAAGCCTGAAACGCCATCATATAACCCTGTCCCGTGGTATGCATGGTGGCATAGGCTATATCGAAGAAACGATTCTTGACGCTATCCAACGACTCTAATAAGATTCCACCACGATCGTCTATGCTGACCTTACGCCAAGTTTGGAACGCTGCCAAGGCATTGCTGATCAAGGTGTCCACCGAAGAAATCGGATAGGAAATTTTCAAAGGCTCTTGCAAATAGGGAGATTCCTCCTGCCCGGCCCAACCGGTTGCTCCCGTTTGCTTTAGCTCGTCAAACTTTTTACCCAGATAGGACTTGAACTTGGCCTGACCATCGGCATCGGCTGTTTCGCCATAGATGGCAGGAGCCGGGTGTTCGGGGAAAGCCGCATAAAATGTGCGTTGGTGAAGAGCTTCAATTGCTTTGGTAATCTCTTCTCGGTGTTTTTCTATCAAACTCATTTGGATAAATTTTCCTTTTTTACTGATTCAGACCCCTCACGAAATCCCTTCTTGAAAGCTTCGACATTGCCTCTCCAATCGGCCACAAGTTCAATCACAAACATAGCCAGCATTCCCAAAAGGAACACCCGCACATCTCTTTTTGTAATTCCTTTCATATTCGTTGTATTCTATTTTTGATAACCAAACACCCGCCTGAGAAGTTCGGTGGTGCGCTCGGCCGGGTTTTCGCGGATTTTTTTCTCTTCCACCGCAATGGTGATGAACAGACCTTGCAGGGCCAAGTCCGTGGCGTATTCGGTCAAGTCGGGATTTACCTTTTGCACAAACGGAAGATTGTTATAGCGTGTAACCAAATCTCCATAGTACCGCGTGGCATTCACTTTATCAAGCGAAGTCTGGATGACCGGTTTGAACTTTTCGCGCAAAGCCGCGCTGGTGGTGCGTTGTAAATATTGCGTTGCTGCATCGGGGTCACTTTTCAAAATCGCCCAGGCGTCATCAATCGTCAGGGAGCGAATGGCTGAGATAAATATCGGCTTGGCCTCCTTGGCTGCCTCTTCGGCTCCCCGGTTCAGCGTCATAACAAACTTGTCGACTTCATTGCCCAGGCCAATCTGCCGAAGCTTGTCCTCCACTTTTTTTGCATCGGGCGGAAACGGAATGCTGATCTGGGGATTTCGAAAATAGCCATCAACTTGCGATACCTGATCGGCTCCGGTGGAAATGCCTTTAATCAGCGCCTCGCGCAAACCCGATCCCACTTCCTCGGTTGTCAGGGGCTTTTCGCCTCCCATCATTTTATTGGCGTCCGAAATGGCCTGATTCAGTTGCGCGGTGGTACAGGCACCGAGAACAAACAATCCGGCTATGGACATGCGGCTCATGCCACAAAAGTACGATAAACGAGGTCAATCAAGCGGCCAGTGTCTCAGCCGAAATTTCACTGATCGACCGACACCCCGCTAATGCCATCGTCAATTCAAAATCAGCCATGAAATGCCGCAGTACTTCATATACACCTCGCTGCCCGGCAATGGCTAAACCATAGGCATAGGGCCGCCCGATGCACACCGCAGTTGCTCCCAGCGCCAAGGCCTTAAACATATCGGCACCGCCCCGCACACCTCCATCTAATAAAATTGGCACTTGCTTGTTCACCGCTTTCGCAATAGCCGGCAGCGCCTGCAGCGTACCAATGGAGCCATCCACCTGACGGCCTCCGTGGTTGGAGATGATGATGCCCTGCACACCATAGTCGAGTGCCTGGCGCGCATCGTCCGGATGAAGGACGCCCTTCAACAATACCGGAAGCTTCGTGTGTTGCCGCAGGAATGCGAGGTCATCCCAGGTGAGCGCAGGGTTGGAGTAAATGCTGATGAATTTTTGAACGGCCTTGATCGGCCGGCCCGAGCGTAGCTTGTTCAAAAAACCTGTTCCCGGATAAGAGTTGACCATTTTCACCAGGCCGGCCAGCGAATGAGCCGTAATCGTTCGCCTCACATTTGGGTCGGTCGGCTCGTCCATCAGTTTTTGAAATACGGGGTCAGACGTATACTGCGCAATGCCTTTGCCTTCCATGAAGGGAAGATACGCGCCATCGAGATCGCGCGAGCGCCAACCGAGCATGGTCGTGTCCAACGTCACCACAATGGCGGAGCATCCGCACTTTTCCGCGCGCTGCACAAACGAGGCTACAAGGTCGCGCGACTTACTCCAATACAATTGGAACCAACGCGGGCTCATACCCATGGCGGCCGCTACTTCCTCCATGGGCTTGCTGGCCTGATTGGAAAAAATGTACGGCACATCTAATGCCGCGGCTGCCCGGCCTACCGCCACATCGGCATCGGGGTGAACCAGTTCCAGTACGCCAACCGGAGCAAGCATCAGCGGGGAAGGAAAAGTTTGATCAAACAAACTGACGCGCGTATCGCGATTACTGACATCGCGCAGCATGCGGGGCACAATCTTGTATTGCTCAAATGCTGACCGGTTGTTGGCCACCGTGCTTTCCAGGCCGGCACCACCGGCTATGTAAGCCCAGGCCGCAGGCGACATCGCCTTTTCGGCTTGTTGCTCCAGTGTAGATAAACTGATGGGCACCGACATCCGGTGACCCGCAAAACCGTTGAGGTAAATCTCACGCTGCCAGCCGGCAGCCGAGTTTTCGTTGGTCTGTACCATGTTCCTTCTTTCGGAAGGAAAGATACCAAAAAAGATTAGCGCCAGCCTTTCGTTTTGCGGGCAAACCAATCATCCCGACTCTTCTTTTTGGATGGCTTCACCTTTTTGGGGCGATCGTCCGAAGGACCGGTTATTTCCACGCGCACCATACGGCCTTTGTATTCAAAACCATGTAAATGCTCGCGGGCAGAATCCGTGAGTGATTTATCGACCTCAAAAAATGAATAAGCGCCTTTGACATCAATCTTTCCAATGTCCTTGCCTTTTAAACCCGTGCGATCGCAAATCAGCGCGAGGAGTTTGCCCTTGTCAAGGCCGTCCATCTTACCCAGGTTAATAAACAAACGATCACCGGTAACAAACCGCTCGTTGGATTCATACGTTTCGCCTTTCGTTGATTTGTTCAAATCGGGCGCGCCCCGGTAATAGTCCAACAAGTGATTAAACTCCAGAGAGGTGAACCGTTTAATGATGTCTTCTTTACTCAGGGGCATGAGTTCTTCATACACGGCCGGCAGCAAGTCATTAATCTCATGCTCAACCACGTTAACCTCCCGCAAGCGGTGTACCAGCTGAAGTAGTCGCTTCTGGCAAACTTCAGCACCGGTGGGTACGAGTTTGCGTTCAAATGTGGTCTGAATGGCCTTTTCGATCTGGCGGATTTTGCCGGTCTCCTTTTTCGTGACGATGGCGAGGCTAATGCCTTTCTTCCCTGCCCGTGCGGTTCGGCCACTTCGGTGGGTGTAGAATTCCAACTCATCCGGGAGATTGAGGTTGATGACGTGTGTAATGTTACTCACGTCAATACCCCGTGCCGCAACATCGGTCGCCACCAAGAGCTGTAGGGTTTTCTCCTTAAACGCTTTCATTACTTTATCGCGCTGCTGTTGGGTCAGGTCACCGTGCAGGGCATCGGCATTGTACCCATCGCGGATCAGATTTTCGGCTATGCGTTGGGTGTCCAGCTTGGTGCGACAAAAAACCACGGCAAAAATGTCGAGGTTGTAGTCCACGATTCGCTTGAGCGCATCATAGCGATGACGCTCGTCTACCACAAGGTATTGGTGTTCGATGTTTTCGTTACCCTGATTCTTTTGACCAATGGTAAGTTCAAAGGGATCGGACATATAAGCCTGGGCAATGGCCCGCACTTCGCGTGGCATCGTAGCCGAGAAAAGCCATACATTTTTGGTGTCCGGTGTGTCCGCCAATATATGATCGATATCTTCTTTGAAGCCCATGTTGAGCATTTCATCAGCCTCATCCAGCACCACAAAACGGATAGACGAAATATTCACCACCTGCCGGTCCATCAGGTCCATCAGGCGACCGGGTGTGGCGACCAGAATTTGGGCTCCCCGCTTAACCCGCCTGATCTGCTCGCTGATGCTGGCACCACCGTAAACGGGAACGATATTGAAGTTCTTGACGCCCTTTGAAAAATTCTCCAGGTCGTTGTGAATTTGAAGGCACAATTCGCGTGTGGGGGCAAGCACGAGAGCCTGTGTGCTGCGTTGTTGCACATCGCAAAGGTGAACCAGCGGCAGGCCAAAGGCTGCGGTTTTACCCGTGCCGGTCTGAGCGAGCGCAACCACATCGCGGTCGCCTTGTAATAATACCGGAATAATTTTCTCCTGTACGGGGGTTGGTGTTTCGAAACCTAGTCCTTGAATGGTTTCGAGCAATGCACCGGACAGCCCCAGTGCCTGAAATGATGACATGTAAATCAATTGTGTGAACCTCAAAGGTACGCAATCCTAACCGGCTGACCGCCAGCGCTTGTAACACCAAACAAATACCTGCAAAAGTGAGGCTAAACCTGTTTATTTGCAGGTAGCAAATCAATTGATCCTCCTTTTCTATTGCCATGCAACCAGTATTAGCTGAACTGCTCACCATCGGTGATGAAATCTTGTACGGCCAAATTGTAGATACCAACTCGCAATGGATGAGCGTGGCGCTGGCTGAAGCCGGGATTCGGGTTGTGCGCAAGACCAGTGTAGGCGATCAGGAAGAGGAAATTCTGAAAGCCCTGAACGATGCAGAAGAAAGGGCCGATATTGTTCTCATCACCGGTGGACTTGGCCCTACCAATGACGACCTCACCAAACCGTGCCTGGTGAAGTATTTCAACACCCGGTTGATCATCAATGAGGAAGCACTAGAAGAAGTGACGGCTTTCTTTAAAAGCCGCGGTCGCGAATTGACCGAGCTGAACCGGCAGCAGGCAGCCTTGCCGGCTAACTGTGTAAAGATAACCAACACCATGGGCACAGCCCCGGGTATGTGGTTTCACGAACGTGGCAAAGTCTTCGTCTCTATGCCGGGTGTTCCGCATGAAATGAAGCGGATGATGACCGATCTGGTGATTCCTAAACTGCAGCAAACATTTGCGCTACCGGTTATTTACCACAAAATAATACGCACGGTTGGAATTGGCGAGTCGTTTCTTGCTGAAAAAATCAAGCCTTGGGAGAGTCGATTACCCACCCACATTAAACTCGCCTATTTGCCGAGCCTGGGCGAGGTAAAACTGCGGCTTACCGGCACCGGCAAATCAAAAGAAACGTTGGAAATCGAAACCGATCAACTGGCCCGTGAACTGGACCCGTTGGTGGGTGAATACATTTACGGCTACGGGGAGGACCCACTACCGGTGGTGCTCGGGCGCACCCTTCGCGACCGCCACTTCACGCTGTCAATTGCCGAAAGTTGCACCGGAGGCTATTTGTCGCACCTAATTACCAGTGTGCCAGGCAGTAGCGAGTATTTCCTGGGTAGTATGGTCCCCTACGCCTACGAAATCAAGAAATGGCAGTTGGGCGTTAAGCCCGAAGTGCTGGAAAAACACGGAGCCGTAAGTGAGCCGACCATTATTGAAATGGCCAATATCGTGCGTGCCAAATTTAATACCGATATTGGCGTGGCTACCAGTGGAATTGCCGGGCCTGGTGGCGCTACCCCCGAAAAACCGGTAGGCTTGGTTTGGATTGCGTATTCGGACAAGCACAAAACGGTAACACGAAAACTTCAGCTTTCGAACGACCGCATGATCAACATCCGAATGGCCAGTATGGCCGTGCTCAACCTGATACGGCTGAATTTACCCCCAGCATAACATAACATTGCCATAACATGGCACAACGTGTAGCATAATATCTTTCGGCCTTATGGAGCTCTACTATATCGTCATTGGAATCCTGATTATCCTTGCCATTCTGGATCTGGTGGTTGGCGTCAGCAACGATGCTGTGAATTTTTTGAATTCTGCCATTGGCTCAAGGGTAGCCTCGTTTCGCACCATTCTGATCGTGGCCAGCGTGGGCATCTTAATTGGGTCTGGCTTTTCGGCCGGAATGATGCAGGTGGCACGCAGCGGCATTTTTAACCCGGGGTTTTTCAACTTCGAACAGGTTATTGTGGTGTTTGCAGCCGTGATGATCACCGATGTTTTGCTGCTGGACATCTACAACTCGCTGGGTCTTCCTACGTCCACTACCGTATCACTGGTGTTTGAATTGTTGGGAGCATCATTTGTTGTTTCCCTCATTCACATGGCGCAACAGGATATGCCGCTCAGTGAACTCGCCAACGCCATCAACTACTCGAGTGCATTAACGATCGTCTCCAGCATTTTCCTTTCTGTTGGCCTTGCCTTTGTGGCGGGCAGCATACTCCAGTTTTTCTTCCGCGTTACCTTTTCGTTCAGGCTAAAACGCAGTGTTCAGCGGTTTGGTGCCGTGTTCAGTGGCCTGGCATTGACGGTTATCGTCTATTTTTTGTTGATCAAAGGAGCTGAAGGTAGTGCGCTGATATCGAAAGAAACAGGATCGTGGATTACGGCCAACACCAAAGTGCTCATGCTGGTGACCTTTTTGTCCGTAACGTTCATCCTATTTCTCCTCCAGCAATTTAAGATCGTAAATCCGCTAAAGGTGGTGGTATTGGCCGGCACATTTGCGCTGGCCATGGCCTTTGCCGGCAACGATTTGGTGAATTTCATTGGTGTCTCCGTAGGCGCCCTTGTTGCATTTCAGGCGTGGCTGCAATCCGGTGTGGCCGCTGATGCCTTTAACATGCAGATATTGGCCACCAAAGTAGGAACACCCACCTGGTTCCTGATGGTGTCGGGTGTAATCATGATTATCACCCTGTGGACAAATGCGAAGAGCCGGAAGGTGACAGAGACCGAAGTATCATTGGGGCGGCAAGATGAAGGTGATGAGAATTTCTCTCCTAATTTTATTTCGCGTGCGCTCGTGGGCGGCTCATTACTCATGAGCCGCGGAGTGTCCATTCTTGTGCCCGACTCGCTGCAACAATTCGTGCAAAAACGAATGCGGCCGTTGAAGCCATCGAAGAAGAGAAGAAAGAAAAGTTTTGATTTACTGCGCGCTGCGGTAAACCTGCTGGTGGCCAGCGCACTGATTGCCTACGGCACTTCGCAACATCTGCCCTTATCGACCACGTTTGTTACGTTCATGGTCGCCATGGGTAGTTCCCTGGCCGACCGCGCCTGGGGTTTGGAGAGTGCCGTGTACCGGGTGGCCGGAGTGGTCACCGTTATCGGCAGCTGGTTCGTTACCGCCCTTGTAGCATTTCTTTCGGCCGGCATTATGGCAGCCATATTCTACTTCACCGGCCAGGTGGGCATCATTGTGCTTTTTGTAATTGCTGTGGGGCTGCTGATCAAGAGTCACCTACTTTTTCAGAAAAAAACGGAACAGGAGAATGTAGAACTCCCGCGTGAGGATCGAAAAACGGTTAATGACTTTCTGAAAGACAGCGCGCGGTATGCAGTGCGAAACCTCAAATCAGTGTCGGCTATTCTTGATCACAGCCTTCACCTTTTTCTCAACCCCCAGGCTCAGGATAAAAGTGAGATTCAACGGGAACATACTCGCCTCAAAACATTTAATCAAAAAATCAACTCACGCATTCTTCGTGTTGTCCGGAGCCTGGGTTCGGCAAACCTGCCTGTTGGCCGGTTCAACCTGTCTCTTTTTGATTATACCCAGGACATGGCCCAAAGTATCGAGTTGATTTATACCTCGATTTTGCATCACCGGCAAAACCTACACGGCCTGCCAAAAGGAAAACTCCGGGATGACATTCAGTCGCTGCGCGAGGCGCTGCAGCCCTACTTCCGCAGCGTCAGAAAATATATACGCAAACCTTCTGTTGATGGACTCGCTGCTCTCAAAGAGCAACACCAAAAACTGGAAAAGCAGATGAATCAGGTCCTTGACCAGCACGTAGTGAGTTTGCAAAGCGGTGAGGTGAGTAGTCGGTTGGCACTGCTGCAAACCAAAGTTCTTTTGGAGACACAGGATTTGATTGAGAATGCCTACCGGGTAGCCACGCTTCATCAATCGCTGGTTATTCACCCTCAGCCAACCTCTTCGGCCATAACTAATCCAAACGCACAACCTGCGTGATGTTGTTATCTTTGACCCATGCGAACGGGGTTATTTTGTCTTATGGCAATCGCGGTGTGGTCGTGTACAACGCATAAGCCCGAAACCCAGATGACGGAAACGGAGCATGCCCGGTACCGCCAGGCGGGCGATACCCTTACGCAAATTGCTTTTGATGCCATTCGTAAGCAGCTGCTGATGAAACTGCAGGAAGGCGGAGTACCCGCAGCACTAACGTATTGCCAGGCTCATGCCTTGCCGATCACGGACTCTTTGAGTCAACGGTACGGGGTCAACATCAAAAGGGTGAGCAACAAGAACCGGAATCCGCTTAACAAAGCCAATAAACTCGAAAGCTTCCTGATTAGGGGTTATGAAAATGACCTGCATGAGAAAAAGAATCCTGAGCCCCGTTTAGTTCTGAAAAACGACACCGTGCTTTACTATAAACCCATACTCACGCAGGCGCTTTGCCTTCAGTGTCACGGCACCGTGGGTCAGCAAATCACCGAAGAGCACGCGGCACTCATTCAAAAACTCTACCCGTACGATAAGGCCATTAACTACCAGTTAAATCAGGTGCGTGGCTTGTGGCAAATTTCTTTTCTTCAATCCCGAAGCGACCAGCCGAGGTAGAATCACAGCTTTTTACGGCCAAAAAATTGCTCCTCCCTATGACGGACGTCATGGTGTAGGTGGAGATTTGGTCGGACATTTTCTGTGCCTGAAATCGCTTTTGTATGGGCACGCGTTCACATCCAAATAACCTTTTTTCCTGCGAGCCAAACCGATCGAAACTATTGTCGCAACTGTGGCAACACCAAATAAACAATCGGTACATCTCAGAAGATGCCATTGCGGCATTGGCGACTGAACATAACCTGTCGGCTATTGAGGTTGCCGGGGTAGCCAGTTTTTATCACTTTTTTCACCGCCAACCGGCCGGGCGCCACACCATTTACATCAACAACAGCATCATTGCTGAACTAAAAGGTTATGAGCGAATCCGTGAGGCCTTTGAACGCGAAACCGGAGCGCGTCTGGGTTCGGTGGATCCAACGGGTACTTTCGGGTTATTCGAAACTCCGTGCATCGGCCTAAGCGATCAGGAGCCGGCCGCGTTGATCGACTTCTTTCCTTTTACAAATCTCAATGCGATCAAAGTCAAAGAGATTATCCGCAAAATCAAGGAAGGCCGAGCCGTACATGAGATTGCCGACAGCCCCCCGGCCAATATTCGATTCCTCCCCCCAAATGACCGAACCTTATTCTTTGCGCCATACACCCGAGGTGAAGTGATTCGAAAGTTGGCGAACCTGACACCAGAGGAAGTGATTGAACAACTGCGAATTGGTGAGCTTGCTGGTCGCGGGGGGGCCTTCTTCCCAACCTGGAAAAAATGGAGTACCTGTCGGACTTTTCCGGAATCCCCAAAGTTCATTGTTTGTAATGCTGATGAAGGTGAGCCCGGAACATTTAAGGACCGCGTACTGCTTCAGCATCAACCCGGCTCGGTTATCGAAGGCATGATTACGGCAGGATTCGCGGTAGGTGCCGCCTATGGCATCATCTACCTCCGGGGTGAGTACCGCTGGATGTTGCCCACCGTGGAAGAGGAGATTGACCAGTTTTATCAGGCCGGCCTGCTGGGCAAAAACATTGCCGGCATAAACGGATTTCACTTTGATCTGAGGTTGGAGGTTGGCGCGGGTGCCTATGTGTGTGGTGAAGAGACGGCTTTGCTCGAGTCGATGGAAGGTAAGCGCGGAGAGCCGAGAACCAAATGGTTTTACCCGGTGGAAAAAGGCTATCTGCAACTACCGACCGTGGTTAACAACGTGGAGACATTTGCCGCTGCTACCCGACTGCTGCAATTTGGCTCGTTTGAATACCTCAAGCGCGGCATACCCGGGTCAGCCGGCACCAAGCTGATCAGTGTATCCGGTGACTGCCAGCGGCCAGGGCTTTATGAAATTGAGTGGGGCATCACTGTAGCAGAGTTGTTGGAAATCTGCGGGGCAGAAGATCCCTTCTTCATCCAGGTTAGCGGCCCGTCCGGAGAGTGCATTTCGATAAAGGAAAAATTCAGGCGAATCTCCATGCTCGACCTGTTGGCCCAAAAAGACATTCGGTGCGGTGGATCATTTATGATTTTCAACCGACAACGCGACCTTGTGCATATTCTCTTGAATTTCTGTTCATTCTTCAAACACGAATCGTGTGGAGTATGCACACCCTGCCGGGCTGGCAACTTCATTCTGCAACGGAAACTCGAAAAAATCAGTCATGGGCTGGCCGATCGAAATGACCTGCAGGACCTTCGAAACTGGGGCAATATCATGAAGTCCACCAGCCGGTGTGGTCTGGGGAAGACCGCTTCGAATTCAGTGCTACATGCCGTAGATAAGTTTCAGGATTACTTCGCCAAACGCTTTGCCGAGGTTGATCACAGCATATACCGGCAGATTGATGAGCACGCGGCCATTGCCGAATATGAGCGCTATAAACCGTAAGTAACATGGCAACCTGTACATTTTGGGTGGACGGCAAACCCTACCAGGCTGAAGAGGGAACTAACCTGGTTGATGCGGCCAAAACACATGGCATTTTTATCCCATCCTTATGCTATTTCCAGCACATCGACCCTCCGCTCGGTACCTGCCGTACCTGCACGTGTAAAATCAATGGGCGCCATAGCCCGGCCTGCACCGAAGCCGTGAAAGAAGGACTGAAGGTGGAAGTCAACACCCCCGAGTTGATGGATATCCGGAAGGCGCTGGTGGAAATGATGTTTGCCGAAGGAAATCATTTTTGCCCCGCCTGTGAAAAAAGCGGTAACTGCGATTTGCAACATATGGGGTATGAATTGGGTATATCGCAGTCGCGATTTCCGCACCTTTTTAAAGATCGGTTGATTGACTACCAGCCCAAGCGGATGGTGATGGAGCATAACCGCTGCATTAAATGCCGGAGATGCGTTGAGGAAATTTTCACTACAGATGGCAAACGGGTTTTCAATTACATCAATCGCGGCAACGAAACACGGGTGGGCATCGATTACGAACAGGAGGCGCGCCTTAGCGATAGTGACGCAGAAAAAGCCATGGCCATCTGCCCTACCGGGGCCATTATGGTGCGCGGTAAGAGCTTGTCAAAACCATTCGGAGATCGTGCGTTTGATCTGAAGTCCACGCAGAAGCACTACAGCTACAACATCCTTGACAAGCCCCGGGCAACCCATTTCGAAAAGAAAACCATTGCCACGGTCTCGTTGGCCGGATGTTTTGGATGCCACATGTCGCTACTCGATATTGATACCGAAATTCTTGACATCGCGGAACTCGTTTCATTCAATAAGTCTCCGCTTACGGATATCAAGAGCTTTACCCAACGATGTCATTTAGGGCTGGTGGAAGGCGGCTGCTGCAACACGGAAAACATCGAAACGTTGAGAAAATTCCGTGAGATGTGTGACACCTTGGTCGTGATGGGCGAGTGTGCCGTGTGGGGAGGTTTACCCGCCATGCGCAATACCATTCCGCTGGGCGAATGTCTCGAAGAGGCGTATCTCAACAGCGTTACCAGTGAACCGGACGCCACCATCGTACCGTATCACGAGGACTTGCCGAAAATTCTCAATCGGGTGTATGCGTGCAACGAAATTGTGAAAGTGGACTACACCATTCCGGGTTGCCCGCCTTCGGCCACGCATATCTGGAAAGTAATCAAGAGCTTGCTGTGGGGTGAAGAGTATTCGTTGTTGTATTCGGAATTCAAGTACGACTGATCATGAAAACCAAAGTAACGATCGACCCCGTTACGCGGGTTGAAGGCCACGGCCGAGTAACCATCCACCTTGATGAGTATGGCAAAGTGCAGGACTCCTTTTTCCACATCGTTGAATTTCGCGGATTCGAGCGGTTCATCCAGGGTCGCCCCTATTGGGAGGCTCCCGTACTCGTTCAGCGGCTATGCGGCATTTGCCCCGTCAGCCATCACCTGGCAGCTGCAAAAGCAATCGACCAATTGGTGGGTATTGATCCCGAGGATTTAACCCTGCCCGCTCAAAAACTCCGAAGGCTTTTGCACTATGCGCAGATATTCCAGTCGCATGCGTTGCACTTCTTTTACCTCGCATCGCCTGATCTGCTGTTTGGTATGGATGCTCCGGTTGACAAGCGGAACGTGCTGGCCGTGGCATCCGCCAACAAAGAGCTGGCACGAAAGGGGATTTTGATGCGCAAATTCGGACAGGAAATGATCCAGGCGATTGCCGGAAAAAAAATCCACGGCATTGCCGCTGTGCCGGGCGGCATGCACAAGACGCTGACGGTAAAGGAAAAGGACTTCTTCCTCACGGGCAATGAAATACCCAATATCGATACCATGCTCGAATGGTCGCAGGAGGTTATCCAATTCATGAAGAGCTACCACGAGCAACATCGCGACTTAATGGACACGTTTGCGGCCTTTCCTTCGGGGCACCTGGGCATGGTGAATGACGCGGGTCAGCTTGAGTTGTACCACGGCAAACTGCGTGCAATTGACAGTACCGGTAAAACAATCTTGCCGGACGTAGACACAAACGACTACGAAAAATATTTTCGTGAAGGTGTCGAGCGGTGGTCGTATATGAAATTCCCTTATCTGACAGAACTGGGCCGGCAAAATGGATGGAATCGCGTAGGGCCATTGGCACGAATCAATGTATGCAGCGCCATTGGCACACCTCTGGCCGAACAGGAACGACAAGTCTTCAAGGCGTTCACGGGGAAAAAAGTTAACAACAGTACGCTGTACTCGCATTGGGCACGCCTGATCGAAATACTGCACGCAGCCGAAGTAATGAAGGAACTGCTGCACGATCCGGATATTCTCAGCACTGACCTGGTGCGGGAGGGCGAACATCGGTTGGAGGGAATCGGCATCATTGAAGCACCCCGCGGCACACTTACGCATCACTACCGGGTGGATGACAAGGGGATGATCACCCGCTGCAATCTCATTGTTTCCACCACGCACAACAATGAAGCGATGAATCAGGCCGTCAAATGGGTGGCGAACAACGTCATCAGTCAAAAAGGCACAATAACCGAGGGCATGCTCAACCAGGTGGAAGTAGCCATTCGGGCGTACGACCCGTGCCTGAGTTGCGCCACGCAATCGCTGGGGCAAATGCCGCTTCATATTGAACTGTACGATCACCAAAACAAACTGATCCATGAACGCTTTCGCTCCTGACGGGCTCCTTTTGATTGGCATTGGCAATGAAAGCCGAGGGGATGACGGGCTGGGATGGAGGTTTTTGGACGTTTTGCGGGCAAAAGGCCTTATTTGCGAAAAGGCATATCGGTATCAGTTACAGATTGAAGACGCAGAGTTCATTTCGTCATTCCAGCATGTCGTATTCATAGACGCCACCCGTGAACCCCTAGCCGCAGGGTTCTCCTTCGGCTCATGCGAACCGGCAGACGAGTTCAGCTTTTCCACTCACCGCCAATCGCCCGGAGTGGTGCTTCACCTGGCGCAGGACCTTTTCCAAAGCAAAGTCAAAGGCTACGTACTGGCCATTGCCGGTTATGAGTGGGCCTTAGGTCAAGGGCTTAGCAAAAGAGGAGAAGCCAATCTGGAAAGGGCTATTCAATTTTTCACCGAGCGATTTAAGGCCAGTCGCGAAGTTGCACTACCGATATTGTAGCTGATGAAGCAACTTAGTATACGGCTCTCTTGGGCACTTTAGAAAATTGTATTCTGCTCAGGTCACAAAAAAGAAAGGCAGGACTCACGTCCTGCCTTTTCCTTACAAACAGCACAGGCTAATTACTACTGTACTTTGATTCACCCAACTTTGCATGGGCTGCTGCCAGCCGTGCAATCGGCACGCGCGGCCCAGAACACGATACGTAGTTTAGTCCTATGCTATGGCAGAATAAGATAGATTCCGGATGACCGCCATGCTCACCGCAGATCCCCACCTTCAAATTGGGATTGGTCCTGCGGCCATCTTGAACGGCCATGCGCATGAGTTTGCCCATGGCGCGGCTATCCAAAACTTCAAACGGATTATCTTTCAATACACCTTTCATGATATAGAACGGCAGAAACTTATTCTCCGCATCCTCACGCGAAAACGAGAACGTTGCCTGTGTAAGGTCATTCGTGCCGAAGGAGAAAAACTCGGCCACCGTAGCCAGATCCTCGGCTTGCAGGCATGCCCGCACGGCCTCGATCATGGTACCAAACTTGAAATTGAGTTTCACTTTTTGATCCTTTTCCAGGCGGGACTGAATCTCGTCTACATGAGTTTTGATTTGCTGCAGTTCTTCTACCGTGATGACCTGCGGCACCATGATTTCCGGGCGAACATCTATGCCTACGCGCTGGCAATCCGCTGTAGCTTCCAAAATGGCTGAAATCTGCATCCGGTAAATCTCGGGGAACGTAATGCCAAGGCGAACACCGCGGTGGCCCAGCATCGGATTCACTTCATGCAGCTCGCGCACTTTCTTCAACATTTGCTCCTTCTTTTGGATGGCTTGCGTCACCAGGTCAGCACCGGCAGCGGTAAAGGGCTCCAGTGACTTGTCGGCAATCTTCAAATCAGCATTCAACAGCCGCAGACTTCCGAAAAGGTTGTTTACTCCGCTTACCGTTTCTTTCAGATGCTTGAGGTTCTGCAGCTCATCGCGCAGTACGTCTTCGGTGGGCAAAAACTCGTGAATCGGGGGATCCAACAGGCGAATCGTCACCGGGCGGGGTGCCATGGTGGTCAGGATCTCGCGGAAATCCTTGCGTTGAATATCCTTTAGACGATCCAGCGCTCCTTCGCGTTCTTCCTGTGTTGCGGCCAGAATCATCTCTACCACGATCGGCAGACGGTCCACATCGTTGAACATACGCTCGGTTCGACATAGGCCAATGCCCATCGCGCCAAAACTCAACGCCTTCTTGGCTGCAGAAGGTGTATCAGCATTGGCCATCACTTTCATCGATGCGGCCTCATCGGCCCACGTGAGTAACTTCTTCAGCTCATCCGAAAAAGTGGGCTCCACCATCGGGATCATGCCCTTATACACATACCCCGTTCCGCCATCTATGGTGATGTAGTCACCTTCGTGAAGCGTTTTGTCCCCGATCACTGCCTGACGAAGTTTTACATCTACATGAATGCCTTCAGCACCAGCTACGCAGGGCTTACCCATGCCGCGGGCGACCACGGCCGCATGTGATGTTTTGCCACCGCGGCTTGTCAACACACCTTGGGCGGCAAAAAATCCGTGAATATCTTCCGGCTTCGTCTCCTCTCTCACCAAAATCACTTTCTCTCCGGCTTTGCCCAACAGCTCGGCCCGATCGGCATCAAAAACAATGTGGCCGGAAGCCGCACCCGGTGAAGCGGGTAGCCCCTGTGCAATCGGTTCAGCCTTATGCAAAGAGTCGAGTCGCGGGTGTAACAATTGTTCGAGTATCTCAGGCTTGATTCTGAGCAGAGCCTGCTCCCGGGTTATCAATCCCTCATGAGCCATTTCAACGGAAGTGCGAACCATCGCGGTGGTGTTCATCTTACCGTTGCGGGTCTGCAGGCAGTACAAAACACCCTTTTCGATGGTGTATTCAAAATCCTGAACCTCGCGGTAATGGGTTTCCAGCTTTCTGCGAAGCCCTTCCAATTGACGATAGAGCTCAGGCATCTCGGTAGCCAACTGGGCAACCGGTTTGGGCGTGCGAATGCCAGCCACGACATCTTCGCCTTGCGCGTTGGTGAGGTATTCACCAAACATCACGTTTTCGCCTGTGCCCGGATCGCGTGTGAACCCGACACCCGTAGCGCAGTCATTGCCCATGTTGCCAAACACCATCGTCACCACATTAACCGCGGTGCCATTAGCCATAGTCGGTGTGATTTTGAATTCTCTCCGGTAATCGACTGCGCGCTTGCCCATCCAGGAGTTGAACACCGCCTTGATGGCAATCTCCAATTGTTCAAACACATCTTCGGGGAAAGGCCGGCCGGTGTGCTCGCGCACAACCGTAAGGAATCGCTCGCTTACTTCCTTGAGATCCTGGGTGTTGAGCCCCACATCGACTTTAACTCCGGCCTTACGCTTCACTTCTTCAAAGTGTGTATCAAATTTCTCATCGGGCACGCCCAGGGCAACTTTTCCGAAAAGTTGAATAAACCGCCTGTACGCATCATAGCCAAAACGTTCATTACCCGTTTGGGCAATAAGCCCTTTCAATGTTTGGGAATTGAGGCCGAGGTTCAGGATAGTATCCATCATGCCGGGCATTGACATGGCCGAGCCTGAACGAACAGACACCAACAACGGATTTTCAGCATGACCAAACTTTTTGCCGGTAGCCTTTTCCAGTTCACGCATGTTCTCGCGGACCTGATCCATCACGCCTTCCGGGAGCTTCCGGGCAGGCTCGGCCAGATAGGTTAGGCAGGCTTCGGTAGTTACGACAAATCCGGGCGGCACGTTTAACCCGATTTGGGTCATCTCGCACAGGTTGGCTCCTTTGCCGCCCAGCAGATGTTTGTTTTTTCCGTCTCCTTCATGAAAGGAGAACACATATTTTTTTGCAGGCACACCCTTGGTCGCCTTGGCCGTGGGTGCTTCGAGTTCCATCGTTTCCATATATGCAGTTGGGTAAATTTTGATTGGATAAAATTCCGCCTGTTGGTACCCAAAAAGTATGACCTTGGTCAGCGGCCGATCAGACTATCGTCAGGCTTACCAATGGCCGAAAGAACCCTAAACGGCACTTTTTGCAATCGTTAGCGAATCAAAAAATGCTAACTTTACGGCCCAAATTTGCACCAATGGCACAGGTAGAATTGATCATGCCCAAAATGGGCGAAAGCATCATGGAAGCTACGATCCTCAACTGGCTGAAAAAGCCGGGCGACCGGATTGAGCAGGACGAAAGCGTGCTGGAGGTGGCCACAGATAAGGTGGATACAGAGGTGCCTTCAACCCATGCCGGGGTTCTAAAGGAGATTTTGGCCCAAAAAGGTGAGGTAGTGAAGGTGGGCAAGGCCATTGCCATCATCACCACCGATGCAGAAGCACTCAAAAGCAGCACCCCGGCAGCCCCTGCCCCTGCCGTGAAAGAAGCGAAGCAAGAACCCGTGGTGACGGCTGCGATTCCGCAAACACAGGGAAGCAACGGTCACCCGGTGGCGCAAGATTACAAGTCCAGTTCACGGTTCTACTCTCCGCTCGTCAAGAGTATTGCTCGCGAAGAGAACATCGCGGTAGCCGAGTTGGAGACGCTGCCCGGTTCGGGAGCCGAGGGTCGGGTGACGAAGAAGGACATATTGGCGTACGTACAGAATCGCAAACTCGGGCGGTCCATGGTCAACAGCCTGACCAGCGCTCCATCGGTGCCGGCCTCGATCAGTGCCGGTGACGAGATCATTCAGATGGATCGTATGCGCAAAATGATTGCCGACCGCATGGTCGAAAGTAAGCGCATCAGTCCGCACGTTACTTCATTTGTGGAGGCTGATTTGACCAACGTGGTATTGTGGCGAACCAAAGTGAAGGAGGAGTTTCAGAAGCGGACGGGTGAATCCCTGACGTTTACGCCTGTTTTTGTGGAGGCCATTGTTTCAGCCATCAAAGATTTTCCGATGATCAACATCCAGGTAGATGGCGACCGGATTATTCGTAAGAAAGAGATTAACATTGGTATTGCCGTGGCTCTGCCCACGGGCAACTTAATTGTTCCTGTCATTAAAAATGCTGATCAGCTGAGTTTAACTGGTCTGGCAAAAGCTGTAAACGATTTGGCCAAGCGGGCTCGCGAAAACAAATTGAAGCCTGATGAACTTTCTGGAGGCACCTACACCATTTCGAATGTAGGTTCTTTTGGCAACGTGATGGGCACTCCCATTATCGTGCAACCTCAGGTTGGCATCATGGCCACGGGCGCTATTCTTAAGAAACCCGCGGTTTTGGAAACGCCTTATGGTGACGTCATCGCCATTCGCCACAAAATGTTCCTGTCTCACTCGTATGATCACCGGGTGGTGGATGGAGCGCTAGGCGGAAGCTTTGTGCGCAGGGTTGCGGACTACCTTGAAAAATTCGATATCAACCGGGGTTTCTAAACGCCCCCAATCTATTTGCCATGAAATTCGGAACCAAAGCCATTCACGCTGGCGTGGAGCCAGACCCTTCAACCGGGGCCATTATGACTCCCATATTTCAAACCTCCACCTACGTTCAGGAGTCACCGGCAAAACACAAAGGATATGCGTACGCGCGCGGGGCCAATCCCACGCGCAATTCACTTCAAAAGAGCATTGCTGCACTGGAAAATGGAAAGTTTGGGTTGTGCTTCTCCAGCGGCATGGGTGCCACCGATGCGGTGATCAGGTTGCTCAACCCCGGAGACGAAGTGATTACGAGCAACGACTTGTACGGGGGCTCGTATCGTATGTTCAAACGCGTGTACGAAAGATTTGGGATCAAATTTCATTTTATTGATCTGACAGACGTAAAAAATACGGAGTCCTTGATCAATGAAAAGACCAAGCTGTTTTGGATCGAAACACCGTCCAATCCGCTGATGCGCATCATCGACATCGGGGCGTGCGTGGCATTGGCTAAAAAGAAGAATTGCCTCGTAGCGGTCGATAACACCTTTGCTTCTCCTTACCTGCAAAATCCGTTGGATCTGGGAGCGGATATTGTCATGCACTCCGTGACGAAGTACCTGGGAGGACACAGCGATGTGATTATGGGTGCGCTGGTGGTGAACAATGAAAAATTGTATCAGGATCTGGCTTTCATCGCCAATGCCTGTGGTGCGGTTCCGGGACCACAGGATTCCTTTTTGGTGTTACGCGGCATCAAAACGTTACACCTGCGCATGGAGCGCCATTGCCAGAACGGACGTATCATTGCCGATTACCTGCGCAACCACGCCAAAATTGGAAAGGTGTACTGGCCGGGTTTTGCGGATCACCCCAATCACGCCATAGCCCGGAAGCAAATGCGCGACTTTGGCGGCATGTTGTCATTCACCCTTCGGGACGATCGCGAAGAAACCGCTCGCCAATTCATGGAAAGCGTAGCATTGTTTTCCCTGGCGGAATCACTCGGTGGCGTTGAATCCCTGATCAACCACCCGGCTTCGATGACGCATGCCAGCATACCGCGCGAAGAACGTCTGAAAAACGGGTTGACGGATTCATTAATCCGGTTGAGCATAGGCGTGGAAGATTCCGAAGACTTGCTCGAAGACTTGAATCAGGCCTTCTCCAAAATCGCATAAATTCACCTGAGGTGACGCGAATTAGCCAAGCCTGATGAGAAATCAAGGCAAGGGAATGCGCACAATGAACTCACTTCCCTTGGTTGACGTGATCAGTTCAATGGTTCCATTTAGTCGATCGACCAGTGTTTTGACAATGGCTAAACCTAATCCATTTGAACTCTCATTAGCGGTCGGACGTGCACTTAACTTCCTGAACTTCTGATAAAGGAACGGTTTGTCCTGATCCGCAAAACCGGGCCCCTGATCTTTCACCATCAACTGAAGTTCCTGGGGTGTGCTTCGCCCGCTTACATAAATGGATGAACCTTTCGGTGAAAACTTGATCGCGTTGGACACTAAGTTGTCCAAAATCCGGCTGAGGTAGATAGGATCGCTCGTGATTGGGCCGTGAAATGCCGTTGTTGTGACTATTGCAATGGTCTTGGCTTCGGCTGTGGGGGCCAGAATGCTTAGACGTTCTTTTAGCCAGGTATCCGGTTGAAAGGTATTCGGGTGGCTGGTATTCTGGCTATCCTCCAACGCGTGCACGTCCAGTAAGTCGGTAATCATGTCCAGCCCACCCCTGGCGCTAGCCTTCATCAGTCGGGTATAGTCTTTTTGATTATCCGTCAGACCCCCTTCCAATTCCAAAATGGTCGCAAGGCCATGCACCCGATTCAACGGAGACTTCAAGTCATGAGCAACAATGCTCATGAGGGTGTCTTTCTCATGATTGAGGTCCGAGAGCTTTTTATTTTGCAGGGCCAATTGTTTGTTGGTCTCGCGCCTGCGTTTGGCATTTAACCAAACGATGAAAGTAATAATCCCCAGAGATCCGATTATGATCATGAGGATGGTTCGCTCCATTCGTTGGGAAGCAATCAACTGATTGTTGCGGGCTTCTTGCTCTTTGAGTAACTGGTTTTCGCGTTCCTTCTTTTCAATCTCAAGTTGAAATTCCGCACGCTCAGCCTGGCGGGCCAAATCCAGATCCAGCAGTGAGTCTTTCAACAACAGGTAGGAGTTCAAGTGTTGAAGTTCCTCTTTAGACTGCTTCAATTCTTTTGAAACCAACCAGAGCCCTTCATGCGCCTCCATCTGGTTCACAATGTCTTTTCGCTGGCGGGCAATAAGCAGCGCAGTATCGAAATGGTGGCGTGCCTCTGGCCATCGCTGTTGCTTGAATAAAATCTGACCCAACATCAAATGCGCACGAGGCAACAATAACGTGTTGTTTAACTGATCTATTACATCAAAACCCTCTTTGGCCAGCTGCTCAGCCTGTTGCAGCTGTTGGGTGGCCAGATAATTTTGTGCCAGGTAAATTTTGATATCCGCCAGATTGATTTCATCATGAATTTGGTTTCCGTAACGTTCGGCCATCCGAAATTGACTGGTTGATCTTTCAAAATCATTGGCCTCCTGATACAACCGCCCCAGCTGCACATGTGCCGACATGATATCGCGCATGTTCCCCAACTTCTCCCGAATCTTCAACGCCCGGCTGTGATACTGTTCGGACTTGGCATGGTCCTTCTGAAGGCGAAACAGATTGGCGAGGCTTTGCAAGGCATAGGCAATGCCGGAAGAATCGCGGGTAGAGATGAATGCAGCCTCTGCCTTTAGCAGGTGATCATACGATCTGGCCAAAAGACCTTGATCATAAAAAAGGCGCCCAAGATTGTTATTACTGTGCCCTATTTGAATGGTGTCACGTTGACTGGTAGCTAAATCCAATGCGCGCTGGTATGCCTCGTATGCGGCAATTCGATCGCCCTTATAGTTTAAGGCCACCCCCTCGTAGTTGATCAATTGGGCTAGCGAAGTGAGTTCCAACTCGTGGCCAAGCGCATAGGCTTGTCGGGCTATTTGAATCGTGCTGTCCGGGTGGGCGAATCGGTATTCCCAGGCCAGCCTGGAGAGAATGTCATACCGTTGCTTACCTTCGGCATCTCCCAACTCTATGCGAAGCGAGTCGATCAACGCCTGATTTTGGGCCACGGCAGCTGTGGCCATGCCCACCAAAAGACAGACGATAGGGAGTTTTCTTGCCATTCCCATGATTGAGAATGTCAAAATTACACCCTACGCCCATAGCGCCCCCGGTCATGTAAGATTATCTTTATTTTACGAGTGGTTTAATCCTCTTCAACGAAGTTCAAATCACGGGAGAACGTCTCATCGATCCAGCGCAATGCCAACAGCCCAATGGCCACCGTCAAAAGTCCAACCAGTAAGGCTCCCGTTACCAGCCCAACGTAACCCCGGAAGAACTTAAACAACAGGGTGAGCGGCACCACCGTTCCCCGGATAAAGTTGGGTACCGAGGTAGCCACTGTTGACCGCAGATTGGTGCCAAACTGCTCGGCCGCCACGGTAACAAACAAGGCCCAATAGCCTACACCAAAACCCAGCGCAAAGCAGACCGCGTAAAAACCGGTGGCACTGCCAATGGGGCCATACAGATAGAAAACGACCACAGCTAATGTGATCAGTATAAAACCGGAAACTACTTTTTTCCGGGAACGCACAGCCTGACTAATGAACCCACTCGACAGATCCCCTGCTGCCAGTCCGATGTAACTAAACATGACCGCATCACCTGAGTTCACCGTGCCCTGAATGGCAAGCGCAGCCGCAAACTCGGGCGAAAACGTGATCAAAATGCCGATGACATACCAAATCGGCAGCCCGATCAGGATGCATCCCATAAATTTTACCAGCCTCTCGCGCGAGCGGAACAACTGTAAAAAATTCCCGCGCTCCACTTCCTGTTCTTTGATTTTCAAAAAAACGCCAGACTCAAAAACGCCTACCCGTGCAATGAGCAACATGAGCCCAAGCCCACCACCAATAAAGTAGGCTGTTTGCCACTCAAAGTTCTTGGCGATAATGTTGGCCAACACGGCTCCCATAAGACCTACGGTAGCCACCAGCGTAGTGCCGTACCCGCGAAGTCGGGTTGGTAAAATTTCCGCCACCAGCGTGATGCCTGCTCCCAGTTCACCGGCCAATCCAATACCGGCAATAAACCGGAGCACCGCATATTGGTCAACCGTGGTGGCAAAGCCATTGGCAATGTTGGCAAGGGAGTACAAAAGAATAGATCCAAATAAAACGGACAAGCGCCCGCGCTTGTCGCCCATAATACCCCAAATGAGGCCACCGACAAGCAAACCCGTCATCTGAACGCGAATGAGAAATTCCCCGGTCGCCAGCATATCGGCATCCGAAACACCCATTGAGCGGAGGCTGCTGATGCGCACGATGCTGAAAAGCAACAGATCATAGATATCGACAAAGTAGCCGAGCGCAGCCACGAGCACCGGGGCGCTGAACAAAAGCCGGTAGTTGGTTTTCTCCATAAAATCCACCGGTAAAATACCTTTCTTTCCGTGATTGTCAATCACCAACCACACCAAAATCCCCAGGGTAGGCACGGTTAGCCACTGATCAAAAAAAATGAGAAAAAGAGATGATTTGGGTGTAAATCGGGGTGCAAACTTTCAATAAAACCTATGCGATACAACTTGCTCCTGGTACTCCTGCTCCTGATAGCAGGCCCGGTGATGGCGCAGAAAAAGAACACACCTGCAGCCAAACCCACCACCACCTTTGATGACAAGCTCTACAATGGCCTGGAATGGCGAAGCATTGGCCCCTTCCGCGGAGGCCGCTCGGCTTCGGTAACCGGTGTGCCCGGTAAACCCAACCTCTATTACTTCGGTGCCACGGGCGGTGGCGTTTGGCGAACCACCGATGCTGGCAACTCCTGGGAAAACATTTCTGACGGATTTTTTGGCGGATCCATTGGCGCTGTTGCCGTAAGCGAATGGGACAATAACGTAATCTACGTGGGCGGTGGCGAAAAAACCGTGCGCGGCAACGTATCCTACGGTTACGGCATGTGGAAATCGGTCGATGCTGGCAAAACCTGGACCCACCTTGGCCTGAAAGAATCAAGGCACATACCCCGTGTTCGCATTCACCCGAAAAATCCCGATGTGGTGTATGCCGCTGTCCTGGGCGACTTATTCAAATCGTCTGAAGAACGTGGTGTTTATAAATCCATTGACGGGGGAAAAACCTGGAAGCGAACCCTGTTTGCCAATGCCGATGCAGGTGCGGTTGACCTGTGCTTCGACCCGAACAATGCGCGAATCATGTATGCCTCCACCTGGCGCATTCGCAGAACGCCTTACAGTCTCGAAAGCGGTGGAGAGGGTTCGGCTATGTGGAAGAGCACAGATGGTGGAGAGACGTGGACCAATATTTCAACTAACAGCGGGCTGCCGAAAGGTACCTGGGGTATCGTAGGCGTAACCGTATCACCTGTAAACTCCAATCGGGTGTATGCCATTATTGAAAACGAAAATGGAGGCGTATACCGGAGCGATGACGAGGGAAAAACCTGGCGCAAGATGAATGATAGCCGCGACCTACGCCAGCGCGCCTGGTACTATTCGCGCATTTATGCCGATACCAAGGACGTTGACATGGTGTACGTGGTAAACGTGAGCTACCACCGCTCCAAAGACGGGGGCCGCACATTCCAGGCTTACAATGCCCCACACGGTGACCATCATGATTTGTGGATTGCACCGGAAGACAACCAGCGAATGGCGATTGCTGATGATGGAGGTGCCCAAGTGAGTTTTGATGGCGGAGAAAACTGGACAACTTACGGCAATCAACCTACGGGACAGTTCTATCGCGTAGTTACCGATAACGGATTTCCATATCGGATTTATGGCGCCCAGCAGGATAATTCAACTGTGCGCATTTATCACCGCACGGATGGGTTTGCCATCACCGATCGGGATTGGGAAGAATCGGCCGGAAGTGAAAGCGGACACCTCGCACCCGATCCTACCGATCCCGAAATCGTGTACGGTGGTAATTATGGCGGTTTACTGGAAGTTCAAAATCATCGCACGAACGAAAGCCGGGCAGTGAATGTATGGCCCAATAACCCCATGGGCCATGGAGTGGAAGACATGAAGTACCGGTTCCAATGGAACTTCCCCATCTTCTTCTCACCGCACAACCCCAAAAAACTGTATACGACATCGAATCATGTCCATGTTTCACTGAATGGCGGCCAATCCTGGGAAACCATCAGCCCCGACTTAACACGCAATGACAAGTCGAAGATGGGGTCATCCGGTGGTCCGATTACAAAAGACAATACGAGTGTAGAATACTACTGCACCATCTTTGCAGCCGGAGAATCTCCGTACGAAAAGGACTTTGTCGTAACGGGCTCGGATGACGGACTGGTGTATGCCACTACGGATGGCGGCAAGAGCTGGCAAAACATCACACCCAAAGACATGCCCGAGTGGACCATGATCAACAGCGTGGAGTTTGATGCACACGCTAAGGGAGGAATCTACATTGCCGGCACCCGGTACAAATCCGGTGACTATCGCCCCTACCTCTACAAATCAAAAGACTACGGCAAAACGTGGGTGCGCATCACGGACGGTATTGACGCAGGCCATTTCACGCGCGTGTTGCGGGCCGACCCGAAGCGTAAAGGCCTACTCTATGCCGGCACCGAAACAGGCATGTACATTTCATTTGACGATGGAGCCAGTTGGAAACCGTTTCAACTTAATCTACCGATCGTGCCCATTACCGACCTTACACTGCGAAACGACAATTTGATTGCCGCCACACAAGGGCGTGGATTTTGGCTGATCGATGATCTGACGCCCCTCCATCAGTTAAACGACCAGGTCGCAGCCGGTGACGCCTACCTATACAAACCGATGCCCAGCTACCGCATGGGGCCCGGCTTCAGTTTTGGCCGCGCGCCACGCACCGCTGGACAAAATCATCCAGGTGGAGTAACGGTGCATTTCGTTGTGAAAGATACGACCAAAGCCCAGGTTACATTAGAGTTTTTGCAGACGGATGGAAAGCTGATCAAGAAATTCTCAACCAAACCCGACCTGAAGGCCAAAGAAGAAAAACTCACACTCAAACAGCCGGGCATGAACAAATTCAACTGGAACATGCGATACCCGGATGCCGACCGGTTTGATGGCCTGATCCTGTGGGCTTCATCGTTGAGCGGACCCCGGGCCCTGCCAGGTACGTACAAACTGCGGCTCACCGTAAACGGAAAATCCATGGAAACGGACTTTGAAATTCTCAAAGACCCCCGCTCGACCGGCACCGATGCCGATTTGAAAGCCCAGTTTGATTTTCTGCAGGAAGTGATTGCCAAAGTGAGCGAAACACACACGGCTATCAAGAAAATCCGGACTGCCCGTGAGCAGATCAACCGTGCGATCGATCCCATCAAAGATCAAAAAGAGGCCATGAAAGATGTGCTCGACAAGGCAAAGGCTATTCAGGATGATATGAAGAAGATTGGGGAAGCGCTGTACCAGACCAAGAACCGCAGTGGTCAGGACCCCCTCAACTTCCCCATTCGCCTGAACAACAAACTTGCACACCTGAATTCACTGGCGGGTTCGGGCAATTTCCGACCTACCGATCAGATGATTGCCTTCAAACAGGAGATCACAGCCGAAATTGATGCACAGCTGGCCGCGCTGGACAAAATCTTCAAACAGGATGTGCCCGCGTTTAATGCGCTGGTGAAACAGAAAAATATTGATGCGGTGGTTCTGAAAGACTGAAAATTTTTGAACAAACAAAAAAGGTCGTCTTTGGGACGACCTTTTTTGTTTTAGCTCCAGTGAAGAAATCCAGCCATCAAACCGCTTTTTCAACTTTATCATTCATCACGCGCTGCTGCACCTGAATCGACTCGTGGTGAATGAGCTTGAGCAAATCCGTCACAAAATCCTGACTCAATCCCATCGCATTACCTTGGGCCAGTCGCGTATTCAGGATTTCATCCCAACGATTTACCTGAAGAATGGTTACGTTGTTGTCACGCTTGTAGCGCCCGATTTGCTCCGAGATTTTCATGCGGGCGCTCATCTTGCCCATGATGTCATCGTCCAGTTGATCGATCTGCTCCCGGAGAATGGTCAGCGTGTCGCGAAACTCTTTGCTCACCACTTCAGCTTTACGAACAATCAAACCTTCCAGCATCTTTCCAAAAGCAGCCGGAGTGATTTGTTGCTTGGCATCGCTCCACGCCTGATCGGGTGTAATGTGGCTCTCCAGCATGATACCCGCCATATCCAGATCAAGTGCTTTCTGAGCCACAAAGGGCAGCAACTCACGGTTACCGCAGATATGGCTCGGGTCGCAAATAATCTCCAACTCCGGAAAACGAGTCTTCAATTCAATAGCAAAATCCCACATGGGTGCATTCCGGAATGGTCCCTTATCGAACGAGGAAAAACCGCGGTGTATGGCAGCCAATGTTCGGATACCTGCGCGGTTGAGTCGTTCCAATGCGCCAATCCAAAGTTCAAGATCCGGGTTTACCGGGTTCTTCACCATCACGGGGATGTCCACCCCTTGCAGGGCATCCGCAATTTCCTGAACCGAAAATGGATTGACCGTGGTACGGGCACCCACCCACAGCACGTCCACCCCGGCCTTAAGGCAGGCCTCCACATGCGCAGCTGTGGCCACCTCGGTGGTAACCGGTATGCCGGTTTCTCTTTTTGCCGCCATCAGCCAGGCTAAGCCGGCCTCCCCTGCTCCTTCGAACTGACCCGGCCGCGTACGCGGTTTCCAGATGCCGGCTCGCAACAAATGCACCCGATTGAGTGCCTTCAATTGCATTGCCGTAGTTACCGTTTGATGCTCGGTCTCCGCACTGCATGGGCCGCTTATGATAATGGGGGTTTGAATGCCCAACCAGCCAGCCAAACTATTGGTTTGTAATCCCTTCTTGCTCATACTCTATTCAAAGTAACGGTTTTTTCCTTTTGTTGTTTGGTCTTTAATTCAATGCCATCGAGCACGCGCCTGATTTCGTTGGCGCTGCTCATCATTTGGTGAAGTTCCTTCACGTCACCTTTCACCAGGTGGTAGTGAAATTTTTGCAGATGCATGATGTACTCCAGCAACGCCTGGCTCAGGTACCGGGCATTTTGCTCAAAAATGGGCGCCCACATATCGGGCGAACTCTTGGCGAGGCGAACAGTGGACGAAAAACCGGTGCTGGCCAGCTCAAAAATGTTACGCTCATCTTTTTCAATGTCCAACACCGTTTGCCCGAGCAAAAAAGAACTCACATGCGAAAGATGAGACACGTAGGCCACGTGGCGGTCATGTTCATCCGCGTCCATGTACACCGTCTTCATGCCAAGAACGGAAAACACATCCTCGACCCGGGCAAGGGCATCGGCTGCTGAGCGGTTACGCTCACAAATAATGTTCGTCTTTCCCGCAAACAATCCGGTAAAAGCCGCACGCGGGCCCGAATTTTCAGTGCCAGCCAGTGGATGGGCAGCCACAAAACGTTCGCGACCGGGATGTTGATCAAGCGCATCGCAAATCTGCTTCTTGGTCGAACCAACATCAAAAACCACACAGGTAGGCGAAATGCGATTCAGCACATCAGGCAATAGTTGCACCAGTGCCCCAACCGGAATGGCCGCGACAATCAGGTCACTCTCAACAGCCAGCCGGTCGACCGAAACACATTCATCAATCAAACCAAGTCGAACAGCCTCTTCACCGGTTTCCTCCAGCTGGTCGGCACCCAATACCCGGCTGGCCAAGCCTGATTTCTTTAAATCCAGGGCAATGCTGCCACCAATCAACCCAACGCCTATGATACCGAGATTCATCGTACTTCCACCTTTATCTTTTTTTCCACGAGCGCCTGATGTTCCTGAATGCGCTCGAGCGCTATCTTCATCTGCTCAACCGGACTGCATAACGAAATGCGAATATGCCTCGCGCCCTTTGAACCAAAAATGAAACCCGGAGTAATAAAGACATGGGCACCGTAAAGGATTTCATCCACCCACTTTTCCACTTCGGCAATGCTTTCGTTTACGCGGGCCCAAACAAACAATCCGGATTGATCCATCGCGTATTGGCAATCCAACTCATCCAATATCTGGTGAGCCACTACCTTTCGTCCGCGGTATACGTCATTCAGTTGATTGAACCAGTCACGGGAGTGCCGAAGAGCTTCGGTGGCCGCCTGCTGCAAACCGAGAAACATGCCGGAGTCCATATTGCTCTTTACCCGTAAAATGGCATCCAGAAATTCCGGCTTGCCGGCCACCCACCCGATGCGCCAGCCCGCCATGTTGTGCGACTTGCTGAGCGAATTCAACTCGAGCGCAACCTCCTCAGCCCCGGGTATCGACAAGAGACTGAGTGGTGAATCGTTCAGGATCAGGCTGTACGGATTGTCGTTGACGATCAGAAAGTGATGCTGACGAGCGAGGCTGACAAGTTCTTGCAACTCCTCCGCTCGGGCCACTCGCCCGGTAGGCATGTGAGGGAAATTTACCCACATCAACTTCACACGCGAAAGATCCTGCTGGCGTAAGGCATCCAAATCGGGCGCCCAGTTTTGTTGTTCGTCCAGTGCATACGATCGGATTTTTCCACCGACCAGGTTGGTAACACTGGAATAAGTGGGGTAACCGGGGTCTGGTACCAGCACTTCATCGCCTTCATCCACAAACGCCATCGCAATGTGCATAATGCCCTCCTTACTGCCCATCAGGGGTAGAATTTCCCGTTCAGGGTTCAGGGAAACACCATAGGTGTCGCGGTAAAAAGCCGCGATGGCCTGACGCAGCGCAGGTATGCCTTTGTAGCTTTGGTAGCCATGCGTATCCGGAAGGCGTGCAGAATCAATCAACGCATCAATCACGTTTGAGGTGGGGGCAAGATCGGGACTGCCAATGCCGAGGTTAATCACTTTCCGGCCTTGCGTGTCGAGGGCCCGAACCTCAGCCAACTTGCGACTGAAGTAGTACTCATCTACGCGTGCTATTCGTTTTGCCGTTTGAATCATGGTCAACTGAATTGAATGTTAGCTTTTTTGTACTCGCCCAGAATATTGAGGTTGCGCACCTGCCGCAGCACAACTTTCAACGCCTGATCATATTGCTTGCGCTGGCGCCACTCCACATCCACATGAATCGAGTACTCGCTTGGTTTTCCAATAATGGGTACAGACTGAATCTTCGTGAGATTGATCTGGTGCTGCTTGAAAATAGTGAGGATGTCGGCCAGACTGCCCGCCTCATTTCTTACCTCAAAGCACAGTGTTGCTTTGTTGGCGCCCAAACCGTTGGCCTCCCGGCTCAACATCAGAAAGCGAGTGAAATTTTTCTTATGAGTCTCAATTCTGCGCTCCAGGATATGCAATCCAAACTTTTTTGCTGCCTGCTCATTGGCCACGGCTGCAGTATCTTTCAGCTTCTCATCACGAATGCGCCTGGCAGAAAACGCTGTGTCTTCACTCTCGCGGATGGCCACTCCGGGCAGCGCGTGGAGAAACTCGGCACATTGGCGGATCGCCATCGGGTGGGACTCAATTTGCCGGATATTCTGCATAGCGACACCGGGCAGCGCCATTAAATGCATGTGGATGGGCAGATAGAGCTCACCATGGATTGAAAAATGATTTTGTTGCAGCAAAAAGTAATTCGGTAAAATGCTACCCGCAATCGAATTTTCGATTGCCATCACCGCATGATCGGCCTCCCCGCTCTTCAATGCCTCGCACAGGCGATGAAACGAAAGGCACTCAACCGTTTCTATTGATTTACCAAAGAATGAGAAGGCTGCTACTTCGTGGAAACTAGTAGCTATGCCCTGAATGGCGATGCGCAACCTGACGTTATTCTTTTTTCCCATGGTCTTCTAATGAAAATCCCCCGTTTATGGCGGGGGATTTTCGACTAGCTTGTTTATCAGTTCAACAAAGCGATGTTCGTTTCAATCCCCCTTGGGCCTGAAAAAAATAATACCAGAAATAAAATCGCTTGTGGTTCATTTTCATTTCAATAGCGTGAAGAAAGGTGAATTTGCCTGAAAGTGCAAATGAGAGACGAAAATTATAACAAAACGGATGTCGCCTAACCCCCGTTAGTTCGCCACAAGGTTCAATTTTGGTTACCTTTGGGCATTATGAAACCGATGATTAAGCTTGCTTCAATCTACGCCATGGCCCTTCTGTTGCTGGCCAGCTGTGGAAAATCAACCCACGACCAACACAACCACGGCAAAGCCGAGGGAGAAAACCCGAACCAGGTGTTGTACAACCAGGTAATGGACATCCATGACGAGGTAATGCCAAAAATGGAGGACCTCTATAAGCTTAAGAAAAAAATGGAGGAAGAAATTGCCCAGGCGCCCAATCTGACCGAAGAACGAAAGCGGGAATTGGAAGGCCTGATTGCCAAACTGGACTCCGCCAATTTTGCCATGATGGACTGGATGCACGAGTTTAATCCACTGCCCGATTCCGCCAATCAGGAAGATGCTCGCGAGTACCTCGAAAACGAGATGGAACGGGTAAAAAAGGTTCGTGAAAAAATGCTGGACGCGATTAAAGAGGTACAGCAAAAGGTGCAGCCGGAATAAACGCCTAACCGATCAGTGCTTTTGCGACTGTCGCTTGGCCAGCTTGTGGTGCGGTAGCTCAACTTTGCCTGACTTCACCCCGCGTTTGGCTTTGTTCTTCTGATCGAGCCGAATGTTATACCGAATCACCTGCCAATACTCAGCCCCGTACCCCACAAAAATCTCTGACCCGGCCGGGATATCCTTAATGGCCTTGATGTAGCACTTCCGTTTTTCCGTGTCATACTCCGCGTTATTGGTCAGGCCTTCCACGCGGGTCAATCCCCGGGCATCGTTGGCGTAGCGGCCCAACGCTTTGCGGTGCGTCCACGCATCAATGCAATACCGGTTATTGAAAAAAAAGACGTACCCGTTGCGATCGTCCGCCATCTTCTCGACCTCCTTCCAGGTGACAGGCGTGCCCTTGTACTCCACAATGCGTGTTCCTTTCTTGATATCGATGCGGGTGAACAACCCCTTGCCGGCACCGGGTAACCCCGATCGCTTGACGTAAAGATGTTTTTCGAGTAAAGCCATAAAAATTTGCGCGCGCAAGATGCTAAAAAAGGATCAACGAAAAAGCCCCGTCTACCGACAGGGCTTTTGTTATACTTGAAATGAGTTGAACTACACTTTGATCTCAACATCAACGCCACTGGGCAACTCCAGCTTCATCAGCGCATCTACTGTTTTAGCACTGTTGGAATAAATATCAACCAGGCGCTTAAACGTGCACAACTGAAACTGTTCGCGCGACTTCTTATTGACGTGCGGAGAGCGCAATACGGTGAACTTCTCTTTTTCCGTGGGCAACGGAATAGGACCGCTTACCACAGCACCGGTTGCCTTAACAGCCCGAACGATTTTCTCAGACGATTTATCGACCAGATTGTGGTCGTACGACTTGAGCTTGATTCTGATTTTCTGATTCATAATCTAAACGCCTTTTAGATATTTATTTAGCGGCAACAGCGCCTTTAACTTCTTCAATCACCTTATCCGCCAGGTTCTTCGGCACGGGTGCATAGTGCGAGAACGTGAGGGTGGCCGATGCACGGCCTGACGTAATGGTACGCAGGTCGGTCACATAGCCAAACAACTCCGACAACGGCACATCGGCTTTTATCACCTGGGCGCCACCGCGGGTATCCATGCCCTTCATAATCCCCCGTCTGCGGTTCAGGTCACCCGTCACCGAGCCGGTATATTCATCCGGTGAAATTACTTCCACACCCATGATCGGCTCCAGCAACTGCGGACCGCACTTGGCAGCCGCCTCCTTAAAACCGATACGGGCAGCCAATTCAAACGACAAAGAGTCGGAGTCCACATCGTGGTAAGAGCCGTGGAACAAGCGCACCGTCATGGAATCAATCGGATAACCCGCCAGCGGGCCATTGACCATCGCCTGTTCGAAACCTTTCTGAACAGCCGGGATAAATTCGCGGGGGATAACACCACCGACAATATCATTCACAAACTCAAGACCGGGCTTGTCTTCGGGGCCAAGCTCACGCGGACCGATTTCAAACACGATATCGGCAAACTTACCACGACCACCCGTCTGCTTCTTATACACTTCTTTATGCTCAACCGACTTGGTAAGGGCCTCCTTGTAAGCCACCTGGGGAGCACCCTGGTTGATCTCAACCTTAAACTCGCGCTTCAGGCGGTCAATGATAATTTCAAGGTGCAATTCACCCATACCACGCAGAATGGTCTGGCCGGTTTCCTGATCCGTATTCACGCGAAGCGTAGGATCTTCTTCCACCAGCTTGGCAATAGCCATACCCAGTTTGTCGGCATCGGCCTGCTTTTTGGGCTCAATGGCGTAACCGATAACCGGCTCAGGGAAGATCATAGACTCCAGCACTACGGGGCGCTTTTCGTCACACAACGTGTCACCGGTCTTAATATCTTTAAATCCGACCACCGCGCCAATGTCACCAGCCTGCAGACGTTCGATTTGATTCTGCTTATTGGCATGCATCTGGAACACGCGGGAAATCCGTTCTTTCTGTCCGGAACGGGTGTTCTGGATGTAAGAACCCGATTCAAGCACACCGGAGTATGCGCGCACGAAGCATAGGCGACCCACGAAAGGATCGGTAGCAATCTTAAAGGCCAATCCTACAAAGGGTTCCTTTTCGTCAGGACGAATTTCAACTTCACCTTCGGTGTCGGGGTCAGTACCCAAGATCACGTCCTTGTCCATCGGTGATGGAAGTAGCTCCATGACGTAATCCAGCATGGTTTGCACGCCCTTGTTCTTGAACGAGGAGCCACACACCATGGGTACAATCTTCATATCCACCACGGCTCTGCGCAGCGCGCTGAGAATTTCCTGTTCGGTGATCGAGTTCGGATCCTCGAAGAACTTCTCAATCAGCGTTTCGTCATACTCGGCTACTGCCTCGAGCAATTTCTCGCGGTATTCGTAGGCCTCGTCCTTCATATCATCCGGAATCGGCACTACTTCATAGGTCATGCCTTTGTCATGCTCATTCCAGATAACACCGCGGTTATTCACCAGGTCAACTACACCTTTGAAGTTATCTTCGGCACCAATCGGCAACTGCAGGGCTACTGCTTTGCTGCCGAGTTTCTCCTTCACCTGCTGACAAACACCAAGGAAATCAGCACCGGAGCGGTCCATTTTGTTCACAAAGCCAATGCGGGCGACTTTATAGTTGTCGGCCAAACGCCAGTTCGTTTCGGACTGGGGCTCAACACCGTCCACCGCACTAAAAAGGAATACTAAGCCGTCCAATACACGCAGCGAACGATTCACTTCTACGGTGAAGTCCACGTGGCCAGGTGTATCGATGATGTTGACGTGATATTTGTCACCACGATAATTCCAATAGACAGTAGTGGCGGCAGACGTAATGGTGATACCCCGCTCCTGCTCCTGCTCCATCCAGTCCATGGTGGCCGCACCATCGTGCACCTCACCAATTTTGTGGTTTACACCGGCATAATACAGAATGCGCTCGGTGGTCGTTGTCTTACCCGCATCAATGTGAGCGGCAATACCAATGTTACGTGTATATCTTAAATCTCTGGCCATGGGTTCGATTAGAAACGGAAGTGGGAGAATGCTTTGTTGGCTTCGGCCATCCGGTGTGTGTCGTCCTTTTTCTTCATCGCAGCACCTTCACCTTTGGACGCAGCCAAAATCTCAGCCGCCAACTTATCCATCATGGTTTTTTCACCGCGCATACGGCTGTAGTCGATCAGCCACTTAATGCTGAGGTTGATTCTGCGATCCGGGCGAATTTCTACAGGCACCTGAAAGGTTGCCCCGCCAACTCTGCGGCTCTTCACCTCAACTGACGGCATCAGGTTATTCAAGGCGCGTTTCCACACCTCAAGACCTGGCTCGCCACCCGCCTTCTTCTCAACTTGGGCAATGGCATCGTAAAAAATAGTGTAGGCAGTACTCTTCTTGCCTTGCTCCATCAGGTAGTTCACGAACTTGGTTACCAAGGTGTCGCTGAACTTAGGGTCAGGCAACAAATATCTCTTCTTAGGCTTCGACTTTCTCATGGGTCTTTATCGATTACTTTTTACCAGCAGGTTTAGCAGGGGCACCTTTGGCGGCCGCACCAGCAGCACCGGCCTTCGGACGCTTGGCTCCGTACTTCGAGCGGCCTTGCAGACGGCCATTTACACCAGCCGTATCCAACGCACCACGAATGATGTGGTAACGAACACCGGGCAGGTCTTTTACACGACCACCACGGATCAGCACGATCGAGTGCTCTTGCAAGTTGTGGCCCTCACCGGGGATATAGGCATTCACCTCTTTGCTATTGGTGAGGCGTACGCGAGCCACTTTGCGCATGGCCGAATTCGGCTTTTTAGGCGTTGTGGTGTACACGCGGGTACACACACCCCTGCGCTGCGGACAGGAATCCAGGGCAGGAGACTTCGACTTAAACGTTAGTTTCTTGCGGCCTTTTCTTACAAGTTGCTGAATGGTAGGCATTTACAATCAGTTTGGTTACCCTTCAAATTTTTAGGACTGCAAAGGTATCCAAAACGGGGTGTTATGCAAAAGCTTGAAAGAAAGAATTTTGAGGGCATGAGCCCGGAAAAACCTTGATTTCGGTCGAAAACGAGGTTGGTGAGTTTCTCTAGGGCCCTTTTCCAGGCGGTCCCGGAAGACGTATGGAATGGGACTGGCGGAAACCCGCCAGGCCAGCAGTCGGGCAACTCCTGCCGGTTCGCCCGGGGTACTCCGCGCAAGGGGGAACTCAGATTCCGATTTGAAATTGCGGGGGCGCTTGCCGTTTGCCTAAATTGCCTGCCCCTAAACCGTTTCCTCCAACCGCATGAACCGTTACTTAGCCATTGTCAACGCCCGCACTGCCTTGGCCGTGGGCATTTCGCTTGTCACCTCATACATCACGCTCAGTAAACAGTTTCAATACAACTTCGATCTTGCCCTGATCAGCATCGCCATCATTTTTCCGTTGGTTTTTACCATTCGGAGTGCGTTTCGCAGGCGTGAAAAGGCACTGGAGTACCTGGCACAGTTTAAGGCCAGCCTGATCACTGTAAATAACTGCTTTCAGGAGAACAGGAAACTCGAGGAGTCCAAAAAACAGGAAGTTGAACAAAAGATCAAGCACATCTCGATTTGCCTGGTTGACTTTCTTGGACCCAAAACCTCGACCAAAGAAGCCATATACGAACAGATCCAGTCTATCAATTTGTTCATGAGAGCCAACAGTGACCTCCTGGGCAACGGCACGAACTTAAAAATCTTCCGCTTCCTCAAGGATGTAAACGAAAGCGTGGAAAATATCATATCCATTAATCAGTATCGGACTCCCATTTCCATGCGGGCCTATTGCCTGATCTTCATTTATCTGTATCCGGTTATTTACACGCCCGCCCTTTACAACAAATTGCACGATGGCGTGTCCTTCAACGAGTCCTGGATCGTCTATGCGTTATCGCTGGTTTCTACGTTTATCCTGATTTCGTTATACAACGTGCAGAGTCAAATGGAAAACCCATTTGATCAGGAAGGGCTTGATGACATCAACCTGAATCAATTTCGACTAAGTTAAACGTCCAGCCTGTGTTGGGGAACGCAGGTAAAAAATCGCCTGTAAAATCGCGGCAGTCGCTCTATTTCAAGCCTCACCCATCGTACCCCCAAAGTTCATGGGGAATTTCGGCATCTCTTCGGTTTGTTTGATGGGGCCGAAGGTGGCTTCGTATTTACTGATGTTATCCTTGAGGGCTGCCAGCAGACGCTTGGCATGTTCAGGTGTAATGATGATGCGGGATTTCACCCGGGCTTTAGGAACCCCCGGCATGAGGCGAATAAAATCGATGACGAACTCACTGTTGGAATGCGCAATCATGGCCAGGTTCGAGTAAATGCCTTCCGCTATTTCTTCACTCAACTCAATGTTGATCTGGTTAGCGGCTGATTGAGGCTCTTTGGGTGTGTTGGCCATAGTTTTTGCATTTTAGTAAAATACCCGTTTGACCACCGGGGTGATCAAACGGGTACTTGCCATTCATATGTCAATTAATCCTGCAGTTCGCGCTCGCGGGTACGAGGCGATGCCGGGGCCGATGTGGCCTCCACCATACGATCGTACTCCTCTTCGGAACCCACAATGAGATCGTTAAATCTCCGTTGACCGGTTCCGGCCGGAATAAGGTGACCCACGATTACGTTCTCCTTCAACCCGGCCAGTGTATCAGCCTTACCGCGAATGGCGGCTTCGCTCAACACCTTGGTGGTTTCCTGGAATGAGGCAGCCGACAACCAGCTCTCCGTCTTCAACGAAGCTTGCGTAATACCTTGCAGTGTCGGAGCCGAAACGGCAGGCAGCGCATCGCGAACTTCCACAGCGCGCAGATCCTTGCGTTTCAGAGCCGAGTTCTCATCACGCAACTCGCGCGCGGTGATGATCTGCCCCGGCTTGAACTTCTGTGAATCCCCGGCATCCGTAACAAACTTCTTATCCAGAATGGTGTCATTCACCTCACGGAACTCAAACTTGTCAACGTACTCGCCTTGCAGGAAGCTGGTGTCTCCACTGTCGAGGATCTCCACTTTCTGCATCATTTGGCTTACGATAGCCTCAATGTGCTTGTCGTTGATCTTTACACCCTGCAGGCGGTATACTTCCTGAATTTCATTCACGAGGTATTCCTGAACGGCCGTAGGGCCTTTGATCGCCAGGATGTCCGAAGGTGTGATGGCACCATCCGACAGGGGCTGGCCAGCCTTCACAAAGTCGTTATCCTGAACGAGGATGTGCTTGCTCAACGGCACGAGGTAACGCTTCTGCACACCATCGCGGCTCTCGATGAAAATTTCACGGTTACCACGCTTGATACCTCCGTAGGTAACTACGCCATCGATCTCGCTTACCACCGCTGGATTTGAAGGATTTCGTGCTTCAAACAATTCGGTTACGCGCGGCAAACCACCCGTAATATCGCGGCTCTTGCCAACCGCGCGCGGGATTTTTGCCAACACCTGACCAGCTTTGATCTGATCGCCACGGTCAACGGCCAGGTGAGCCCCAACCGGTATGTTGTAGCCCTTCGTGTCTGTTTTTCCTTTCACGATAATGGCCGGGTTCTTCGTTTTGTCGCGCGTTTCGGTAATCACCTTTTCGCGGTGACCGGTTTGCTCGTCCGATTCTTCTTTGTAGGTAATGCCTTCAATGATCGACTCGTACTCGATTTCACCATCATATTCCGACAGAATCACCGCGTTGTACGGATCCCAGTTACACAACTCCTCCCCTTTGTCTACCTTCTGGCCATCCTTAATGAGCAGGAATGCACCGTACGGAACGTTGTTGGTAATCAGTACGCGCCCCTTCTCCTTATCCAGGATTCGGATTTCACCGGTACGACCCATCACCACGATCTTCTTATTTCCTTCCGCATCGGTAGTCTCTACCGTACGAATTCCTTCAAACTCAACTACGCCCGGGAACTTCGCTTTAATGCTGGCTTCCGTTGCAATGTTCGATGCCGTACCACCTACGTGGAACGTACGCAGCGTTAACTGTGTACCGGGTTCACCGATCGACTGTGCGGCAATTACACCTACCGCTTCACCCGCCTGCACCATCTTGCCCGTAGCGAGGTTACGTCCATAACACTTCGCACAACCGCCTACGCGGCTTTCGCACGTCAACAGCGAACGGATCTCCACCTCTTCAATGCTGGTTTCTTCAATCTGCTTCGCAATGTCTTCCGTGATCTCTTGGTTGGCAGCACAGATCAACTGCTCGCTAAGCGGATCATATACATCGTGTACGGATACACGACCCACAATACGCTCCGACAGCGGTTCCACGATATCCTCGTTGTCCTTCAGGGCTGTCACTTTCAAACCACGCAATGTTCCGCAATCATCTTCTGTGATAACCAGGTCTTGCGCCACATCCACCAACCTGCGGGTGAGGTAACCGGCATCGGCCGTTTTCAAAGCCGTATCGGCCAAACCCTTCCGCGCACCGTGGGTGGAGATAAAGTATTCCAATACATCCAAACCTTCTTTGAAGTTGGAGAGGATGGGGTTCTCAATAATCGACCCTACGGAACCAGCCAAATTCTTCTGCGGTTTGGCCATCAGTCCGCGCATACCGCCCAACTGGCGAATCTGCTCACGCGAACCACGGGCACCCGAGTGCATCATCATATAGATGGAGTTGAATCCTTGTTGATCCTCCTCCAACTGCTTCATCAGCGTGTTGGTGAGCATCGTGTTGGTTCTCGTCCAAATATCAATTACCTGATTGTACCGTTCATTGTCCGTGATGAGACCCATCATGTAGTTGTTCCAAACGGCATCAACTTCTTCCTGAGCGTTAGCGACCAGCTTCTCTTTTTCGGCCGGAACCTTCACATCGCCCAAGCCCATGCTTAAACCCCCTTTGTAGGCCATCTGGAAACCGAGTTCCTTAATATCATCCAGGAACTTGGCTGTCTTCGAGAGCCCCGCGGCCTTGAACACATCGGCAATGATACCCTGCAGTTTTTTCTTCGTCAGCAGTTCGTCAACAAAGCCTACTTCCTCAGGCACCACCTGGTTGAAAATCACGCGACCGGTAACGGTCTCGATCATCCTGCGGGTGAGCTTGCTGTCTTTTTTGTCGCGTGCATTCACACGAACCTTGATGATCGCGTGTTTGGACAAGCGACCTTCGTTAAACGCAATAATGACTTCTTCAGGTGAGTAGAACACCTTGCCCTCTCCTTTTTCGCCTTTGCGTCCTTTGGTGAGGTAATAGAGACCCAACACCATGTCCTGCGAAGGAACCGTGATCGGTGCACCATTTGACGGGTTGAGGATATTGTGCGAAGACAACATCAACATGGACGCCTCCAGGATTGCCTCCTGACCGAGCGGCACGTGAACGGCCATCTGGTCACCGTCAAAGTCAGCGTTAAACGCAGTACATACCAACGGGTGCAATTGAATAGCTTTACCCTCGATCAACTTCGGCTGGAATGCCTGGATACCCAAACGGTGCAGTGTTGGAGCGCGGTTCAAGAGCACCGGGTGCCCTTTCAACACGTTCTCCAGAATATCCCAAACTACCGGATCTTTCCGGTCAACAATTTTCTTAGCGGACTTCACCGTCTTCACAATGCCTCTTTCAATGAGTTTGCGAATAATGAACGGCTTGAATAATTCAGCTGCCATGTCCTTGGGCAAACCGCACTCGTGCAGCTTCAACTCAGGACCTACCACAATCACCGAACGACCGGAATAGTCTACGCGCTTACCCAGCAAATTCTGACGGAAACGACCTTGCTTACCTTTAAGCATATCGCTCAACGACTTTAAGGCGCGGTTTCCATCGGAACGCACAGCATTCACCTTTCGGCTGTTATCGAACAGCGAATCAACCGCTTCCTGAAGCATACGCTTTTCGTTGCGCAGGATCACCTCAGGTGCTTTAATATCAATCAGGCGCTTCAAGCGGTTGTTCCGGATGATCACGCGTCGGTACAAATCATTCAAGTCGGATGTGGCAAAGCGGCCACCATCCAACGGCACCAACGGGCGGAGTTCCGGGGGAATCACCGGCACCATCTTAATCACCATCCACTCGGGGCGGTTTTCCACGCGCGTATTGGCTTCGCGGAACGCTTCTACCACTTTCAATCGCTTCAAAGCTTCAGCCTTACGCTGCTGCGAAGTGTCTGTGGCGGCCTGGTGGCGCAATTCATACGACAATGTATCGAGGTCAAGGCGGGCCAACAGCATCTCCAGAGCATCGGCACCCATCTTGGCAATAAACTTCTTCGGGTCAGTGTCATCCAGCATCTGGTTCTCGCGCGGCAACTTGTCCACGATGTCCAGGTATTCTTCCTCGGTCAGGAAGTCAAGACGGTTAACACCATCCTCTTCCTTAATTCCGGGCTGAATAACAACATAGCGCTCATAATAAATGATCTGATCAAGCTTCTTGGTGGGTAACCCCAACAGGTAGCCAATCTTGTTGGGCAGGGAGCGGAAATACCAGATGTGAGCTACGGGCGTCACCAACTCGATGTGCCCCATGCGCTCGCGTCTGACTTTCTTTTCCGTTACCTCAACGCCACAGCGATCGCAGATAATACCCTTATACCGGATGCGCTTATACTTGCCGCAATGACACTCCCAATCTTTAACCGGACCAAAGATGCGTTCGCAGAACAAACCCCCCATCTCCGGCTTGTACGTCCGGTAGTTGATGGTTTCGGGCTGCGTAACTTCACCGTGCGAACTCTCGAGTATAGATTCGGGAGACGCCAGACTAATGGTAATCTTGGAGAAGTCGTTGTTGATCTTTTTATTTTTTCTGAAAGACATGCTGTGTGTTTTTTCAGTTACCTAATTCATTTATCAGTCAATAGCCAGTGGCCGATAGTCGACATCCCCTTTCGGGTTGTCGACTATTGACCATTGACTTTAATCCATCGTAATCTCAAGTGCAAGACCACGCAACTCGTGAACAAGCACATTAAACGACTCGGGGATGTTCGGCTTGCGCATGTTTTCTCCCTTCACGATTGATTCGTAGGCTTTCGCGCGACCAATCACATCGTCCGACTTCACGGTAAGAATTTCCTGCAGGATATGGGAAGCGCCAAATGCCTCGATTGCCCACACCTCCATCTCACCGAAACGCTGACCTCCGAACTGCGCCTTACCACCCAGCGGTTGCTGCGTAATGAGCGAGTACGGTCCGATTGAACGAGCGTGCATCTTGTCATCGACCAGGTGACCCAGTTTCAGCATATACGCAACGCCCACCGTTACCGGCTGGTCAAATTTCTCACCGGTCAATCCATCATACAGGAATGTACGTCCATACTCGGGCAGATTAGCTTCTTTCAGTTCAGCCGAAACGCTGTCTAATGAAGCACCATCAAAAATCGGTGTAGCATACTTTCGGTTAAGTCTCTTGCCTGCCCACGCCAATACGGTTTCATAAATCTGGCCCAGGTTCATACGCGAAGGTACACCGAGGGGATTCAGACAGATGTCAACCGGTGTTCCATCTTGCAGGAACGGCATGTCTTCTTCGCGCACAATACGGGCAACTACACCCTTATTACCGTGGCGACCGGCCATCTTATCACCCACCTTCAACTTGCGCTTCTTGGCCACATAGACTTTCGCCAGTTGTACGATGCCTGCCGGCAACTCGTCACCCACTTCAAGTGTAAAGCGCTCACGTTTAAACTCACCTGAGATGATGTTGCGCTTGTTGAGGTAATTCTTCACCACTTCCGCCACCAGATCATTGGTATGATCATCGGTAGTCCACGCCTCCAGACTTACGTCCGCAATCAGGTTTACTTCTTCCGGCACATTGTAGTTGCTCTCATCCCGATAGATATTCTTGTCGGGGAAGAGATTGCTCTCGATCACTTTGGAGGTGAATTTCACACCCTTGCTGATCAACTCATCACCAAACTTGTGCTTCACCCCTTGGCTGGTTTTACCCGTGAGCAACGTGGTGAGCTTCTTAATCATCTCATTGCGCAGTTCCGTCAGCTGTTTGCTGTAGCGGTTCTTGAGCGCATCAAGCTCTTTCTTCGATTTGCTGCGAAGATCCTTATCACGCTTGGGGCGTGAGAACAATTTCGTATCGATGACGACACCCTTCAGTGAGGGCGGTGCCTTGAGCGAAGCATCCTTCACATCACCGGCCTTGTCGCCAAAGATGGCGCGAAGCAGTTTTTCTTCGGGGGTCGGGTCAGTCTCGCCTTTCGGTGTGATTTTCCCAATCAGAATATCGCCTTCACGCACCTCAGCACCAACACGGATAATACCGTTCTCATCGAGATGCTTAACCGCTTCCTCGCTAACGTTCGGAATTTCCGATGTCAACTCCTCTTCCCCACGCTTGGTATCGCGCACTTCCAATTCAAACTCCTCGATATGGATCGAAGTGAATACGTCATCGCGCACCACGCGTTCCGAGATAACGATGGCATCCTCAAAATTGTAACCCTGCCAAGGCATGTAGGCTACTAACAGATTGCGACCCAAAGCCAACTCACCATTGGCGGTGGCGTAACCCTGGCACAACGGCTGTCCCTTCACCACCTTATCACCCTTTTTCACCAGTGGCGTAAGGTTGATACACGTATCCTGATTCGTTCTGCGGAACTTGATCAGGTTGTAGGACTTCAATTCATCATCAAAACGCACCAACTGCTGTTCATCGCTAACTTCATAGCGAATCGAGATCTTGGTGGCATCCACAAACTCAACCACACCGCTACCTTCAGCCAGGATCAACGCACGGGAGTCGATGGCAATCTTGCCCTCTAATCCGGTACCTACAATCGGAGCCTCGGGGCGGATCAACGGCACAGCCTGACGCTGCATGTTCGAGCCCATCAGGGCACGGTTGGCATCATCGTGCTCAAGGAAAGGAATCATAGAGGCCGCAATCGACACAATCTGGTTCGGTGCCACATCCATGTAGCGCACTTCTTTCGGCTCAACCACCGGGAAGTCACCCTCAAAGCGTGCCTTTACCTTTTCTACGTCAAATTCTCCATTGCTCTTCAGCTTTTCTTTCGCCTGGGCAATGTTGTGTGTATCCTCCTCTTCCGCAGTAAGGAAAATAATATCCTTTTTCACCTTGCCTCCTTCAACCTTGCGGTAAGGGGTTTCGATGAATCCCATCTTATTCACTTTGGCATGCACGCACAAGGACGAAATTAAACCGATGTTCGGACCTTCGGGCGTTTCAATAGTACACAGACGGCCATAGTGTGTATAGTGTACGTCACGGACTTCAAAACCTGCGCGTTCGCGCGAGAGACCACCCGGACCGAGTGCGGACATTCTGCGTTTGTGCGTAATCTCCGCCAACGGATTCGTTTGATCCATGAACTGGCTCAACTGGTTGGTACCGAAGAAGGAGTTGATAACGGACGAAAGGGTGCGCGCATTGATCAGGTCAACCGGCTTGAAGTCTTCGTTATCGCGCACGTTCATACGCTCCTTAATGGTGCGGGCCATACGAGCCAAGCCAACGCCAAATTGCGAATACAATTGCTCGCCAACGGTACGCACGCGTCTGTTGCTCAAGTGGTCGATATCATCCACCACAGCCTTCGAGTTGATCAAACCAATCAGGTATTTCACGATCAGGATAATATCCTGCGTGGTCAATACACGCTGATCGGCTGCTAAATCAATCCCCAGTTTTTTGTTGATCCGGTAACGGCCAACTTCACCGAGGTCATAACGCTTCTCACTGAAGAACAAACTCTGGATAATATCGCGAGCCGTTTGCTCATCGGGTGCTTCCGTGTTACGCAACTGACGGTAAATCTGCTCTACGGCTTCTTTCTCCGAGTTGCTGTTGTCTTTGGCCAGGGTATTGAAGATGATTTGGTAGTCCGCCACGTTAACATCTTCGCGATGAACGATGATGGACTTCACACCCGAGTCCAAAATGACGTCAACATCCTCAGCCGTAATCACGTGATCGCGCTCCAACAAAACTTCGTTACGATCAATCGACACCACTTCACCGGTATCTTCATCCACGAAGTCCTCCGTCCACGTCTTCAACACGCGGGCCGCCAACTTGCGGTCCACCACGCGCTTCAACGTATTCTTATTGGCTTCCACCTCTTCGGAGAGGCCGAATAAATCCAGAATGTCTTTATCGCTGCCGTACCCAATGGCACGCAACAGCGTAGTTACCGGAAACTTCTTTTTACGGTCGATGTAGGCATACATCACCGCGTTAACATCGGTAGCAAATTCAATCCAGGAGCCCTTGAAGGGGATGATTCGCGCAGAGTACAGCTTCGTGCCATTGGTGTGCTTACTCATGGCAAAGAATACACCCGGAGAGCGGTGAAGCTGCGATACAATGACGCGCTCGGCACCGTTGATAACGAAGGAGCCTTTTTCCGTCATGTACGGGATATTACCGAGAAACACTTCCTGCTCAATCGTCTCGAAATCCTCGTTGTCCTCATCGTTGCAGGTGAGGCGCAATTTGGCTTTCAACGGTACAGAGAACGTTAATCCGCGATCGATACACTCGTCCACCGAGTACTTGGGCGGATCGATGGTGTAGTCTACAAACTCGAGCACGAAATTTTCGCGCGAGTCCGAGATCGGGAAGTTTTCGGCAAACACTTTAAAGAGGCCCTCATTCTGCCGCTTTTCAGCGGGTGTTTCAATCTGCAGAAAGTCTTTGAACGACTGCAGTTGAACATCTAAGAAATCCGGATACTCCAGTACGCGGTCGATGGAAGAGAAATCAATCCTTCCGTTACTATTCTTCTTTGCCAAGGTGCTTTTTTTTAAAATTCCTGGACTGCAAGTACTAACTAAACGGGCACGATATAAATAGGGAAAGACCCCAACCCGGTTACGGGATTTGGGGCCTGCCCTTGCGGTGTCAGACGGTGCCCTGCGCCTTCAAACGTAGATTGAATTACTTCAATTCTACTTCAGCACCGGCTTCTACTAATTGCTTCTTCAGGTTTTCAGCTTCGTCTTTCGGGAGACCTTCCTTGATCGTCTTAGGAGCGCCATCCACTACATCCTTCGCTTCTTTCAAGCCAAGGCCGGTGAGATCCTTCACCAACTTCACGATTTGAAGTTTGTTGGCTCCGGGGCTCTTCAATACTACATCGAAGTTAGTCTTTTCAGCAGCGGCTGCAGCGCCACCACCGCCAGCGGCCGGGCCAGCTACTGCAACTGCAGCGGCTGCGGGCTCAATGCCGTAGGTTTCTTTCAAATAAGAAGCTAACTCGTTTACTTCTTTAACGGTGAGCTCTACCAGTGAATCGCCAAGTGATTTGATGTCTGCCATGATTGATACGTGTTTAAAATTTTGAATTCAGTTAAAGTTACTTTGCCCGTGTTTCCAGCGCTTTCACCAGGCCAGCTACGGTTTGTTTGCCACTTAACAGGGCAGACAACACATTCTTGGCCGGAGACTGCAGCAAGGAGATCACTTCGCCAATAAGCTCGTTCTTTGATTTCAACTCGCTTAACAGGTTCAGATTTTCCTCGCCCAAAAACAAATCGGAGTCAATAGAGGCCGCCTTAAAGGCCGGCTTGCCTTCCATCTTTTTGCGGTATTCTTTGATCACGCGTGCCGGTGTGTTCCCCGCCTCTTTCGAGAAGATAACACCCGAAAAGCCGTGCAATACCTTGAACAGGCCCTCAAAATTACTGTTCTGCTTCTCCAGCGCCTTGCGGATCATGGTGTTCTTGTACACACGGTACTCCACACCATGGTTAAAGCAAATTCTGCGAAACGCATTGATTTGCTCTACCGTAAGACCGGAAGCGTCAGTAATATAGAAGTGACTGTTCTGAGCAAATTTCTCAGAAAGCTCCTCTATAATTTGCGCTTTTTCTTCTCTGGTCATTGGTTAATAATTACAGACCTGCAATAGAACTCTTATCGATCCTGATGCCCGGGCTCATGGTTGTCGAGAGGCTGATACTTTGAACGTACGTGCCTTTCGCAGAAGCCGGTTTCAGCTTTGCCACCATGTTGATCAGTTCAGCAGCATTGTCTCTGATTTTGTCTGCGCTGAAGGAAGCCTTCCCAACACTGGCATGGATAATTCCCTGTTTGTCGATTTTGAAGTCCACCTTACCCGCCTTCACTTCACGCACGGCTTTGCCTACCTCCAGGGTAACGGTTCCTGACTTCGGGTTGGGCATCAAGCCACGGGGGCCCAATACCTTACCTAATTTACCTACTTTGGCCATAACGGTAGGCGTGCAGATGATCACGTCAATATCCGTCCAGCCGCCTTCGATTTTGGTGATATACTCATCAAGCCCCACGTGTTCAGCACCGGCATCCTTTGCCTCCTGAACCTTATCAGGTGTGCAAAGCACCAACGTGCGAACCACTTTACCCAAACCGTGCGGCAGGGCTACTACGCCTCTTACCATTTGGTCGGATTTTTTCGGGTCTACCCCCAATCGAATATCCAGATCCACCGAAGCATCAAACTTGGTGAATGTAATTTCCTTTACCAGCTTGGCAGCATCTTCCAGCGCGTACTCCTTTTCGGCATTGTACTTCGCGGCTACCGCCTTTCTATTTTTTGATACTCTTGCCATGGCTCTGTACTGTTAATTTTCCCAAGGTGCCTTACCCGATACCGTTACACCCATGCTGCGGGCCGTACCGGCTACCATTTTCATGGCCGACTCGATTTTGAATGCATTCAGGTCGGGCATTTTGGTTTGTGCAATTTTTTTGATCTGATCCCACGAGATAGAACCCACCTTCAGGCGGTTCGGCTCTTTTGAGCCTTTCTGGATTTTGATCGCCTCCATGATCAGCACTGCGGCCGGAGGAGTTTTGATAACGAAGTCAAACGACTTGTCATTATATATAGTGATCAACACGGGCAGCACCTGGCCAGGCTTGTCCTGGGTGCGCGCGTTAAACTGCTTACAGAAGTCCATGATGTTAAGACCCTTGGAACCGAGGGCTGGACCGATAGGAGGAGCCGGGTTGGCTGAACCGCCTTTAACCTGAAGTTTCAAATAACCTGTTACTTCCTTTGCCATAACTTAAAATGATCAATAAGCCGCTTAATCTAGTTTTTCTACCTGCATGTAGCTGAGTTCTACCGGGGTATTCCGCCCGAAGATTTTCACCGTTACATTCAGTTTCTTCTTGTCTTCAAAAATTTCCTCTACCGTTCCGGTAAAACCGCTGAAAGGACCATCCATCACCTTCACCGACTCACCTTTGATAAAAGGTTTTTCCAGTTTCTCTTCAAACTGGTCAACCTCATCCACTTTACCGAGGATCCGGTTCACTTCGCTTTGGCGCAGGGCCACCGGATCTTTTGTTTGGTGCGAGCCGTTGGATCCGAGAAACCCGATCACGCCCGGAATATTATTCACCGCGTGATAGGCCTCTCCATTGGACAGGTCGGCCGACACCAGCACGTAACCCGGGAAAAAGTTTTTCTCGCGTACGCGCTTCTTACCATTCCGCATTTCATACACCTTCTCAGAAGGGATGAGAACCTGCGGAATGAACTCGGTTAACTTGGCACGCGCAATTTCATTCTCCAGGTAGGTTTTCACCTTTTTTTCCTGGCCGCTGATCACGCGCAACACATACCACTTCAATTCTCCCATGGCTACCGAATTAGAACGACTCATAAAACTTCGCCAGGGCATTCTTGAAGCCCAAATCCATGGCACCGATAACCAAAGCAAAAATCAAGGAGGCCACCAACACCAAAATGGCGCTGCTCTGCAACTCATTGAATTTCGGCCACGAAACCTTGTTACGGATTTCGTCAATCGACTCCAGAACGTATGTTTTTACCTTTTCCATCGATCGTTGTCTTTCTCTGCACGGGTGGAGAGACTCGAACTCCCAGCCAACGGTTTTGGAGACCGCTACTCTACCAATTGAGCTACACCCGTGTGTTTTTCAAGGTTTTTCTCCTGTTGGGCCCCCTTTGAATCCGCCACCCGTACCCTAAATTCAAAAGGACTGCAAAGGTAGAACAATTGACCCTAAAACAAAAGCGCCCTTTAGAAAAATCTAAAGAGCGCTTTACTGTTGATTATCAGGCTTTTAGCCCAAAAAAGGCTTAGTCCAGAATCTCAGTCACCTGGCCAGAACCTACTGTACGGCCACCTTCGCGGATAGCGAAACGAAGACCTTTCTCCATGGCGATCTTGTTGATCAGCTCCACTTCGATGGTCACGTTATCACCCGGCATAACCATTTCCACACCCTGAGCCAGCTTAATCTCGCCCGTTACGTCTGTGGTGCGGAAATAGAACTGGGGACGGTACTTGTTAAAGAACGGGGTATGACGACCACCCTCTTCCTTGCTCAATACGTACACCTCGGCCTTGAACTTGGCATGAGGCGTAACGGAGCCCGGCTTGCAGATAACCATACCGCGGGTAATTTGCTCTTTTTCAATACCGCGCAGCAACAAACCTACGTTGTCACCGGCTTCACCGCGGTCAAGAATCTTGCGGAACATTTCAACACCGGTGATGGTCGATGAGAGGTTCTCAGCGCCCATACCCAGAATCTGAACGGGGTCACCCGTCTTAATTACACCGCGTTCGATACGACCGGTAGCTACTGTACCACGACCGGTGATGGAGAATACGTCTTCTACCGGCATCAGGAAGTCCTTGTCGATAGCGCGAACCGGCAGCGGAATGTAGTCATCCACAGCGGCCATCAGTTCTTCAATTTTGGCTACCCAGTTGGCATCGCCATTCAAGCCACCCAAAGCAGAGCCGCGGATAACCGGAATTTTGTCGCCCGGGAAATCGTACGAAGAAAGAAGTTCACGAACTTCCATTTCAACCAGGTCAAGCAATTCAGGATCGTCTACCAGGTCAACCTTGTTCATGAATACCACCAGCGCAGGAACACCTACCTGACGAGCCAGCAGAATGTGCTCGCGGGTTTGCGGCATCGGGCCGTCAGTGGCAGCCACCACCAGAATGGCACCGTCCATCTGGGCAGCACCGGTAACCATGTTCTTCACATAGTCAGCGTGGCCAGGGCAGTCAACGTGTGCGTAGTGGCGCTTTTCAGTTTGGTACTCAACATGCGAAGTGTTGATGGTGATACCGCGTTCTTTTTCTTCCGGAGCGTTGTCGATGGAAGAGAAGTCGCGTTCAGCAGCGAGACCTTTTTTCGCCAACACCTTGGTGATGGCTGCGGTCAGCGTAGTTTTACCATGGTCAACGTGGCCGATGGTACCCACGTTTACGTGGGGTTTGGAGCGGTCAAATGTTTCCTTTGCCATATTTGAAAATCCCAGTTAAAGTTTAAAGTGTATAGTTTGTTTTAAGTTAAAATTCCTACAAAGATTTCTCCGCCTGAGAAACCTATACACCCTAAACATGGTAAGCCTTTCGAATAAGGGTTATTCGCCTTGACAACTCGCCTCACCGTAATTGATGGTCGCTACCCATCAGTGATTGGAATTTTCAAAAATCAATATGTTCATCAGATCGCCCGTTGGCGATCCTTTGCGCGATGCCGGGACTCATTCCCCGACTTCGTTCGCTGCCGTTGCCTTCCTGACCCAGGAACTGCCTGTAGAGCCGTTGAACAGGATTGAACTGTCGACCTCTTCCTTACCAAGGAAGTGCTCTACCACTGAGCTACAACGGCCAGTTGTGTCACTATTTCATATCCAACCCCAGCTCCTCTGAAGTTGAAACTGCCCGAGCGGGAGACGAGGTTCGAACCCGCGACCTGCAGCTTGGAAGGCTGCCGCTCTACCAACTGAGCTACTCCCGCTTGTCCACCGAAGCCTTGGCGGAGGTGGACTTTCATCCAACCAAAGCCGACTTCTTGAGACGTAGGCCTTCGCCAAAGCTACGGCCTACACGTGGGGAGAACAGGATTCGAACCTGTGAAGACATAAGTCAACAGATTTACAGTCTGTCCTCGTTGGCCGCTTGAGTATCTCCCCGCGAAATCTGTTTCAGAACGCCCCTGTCTTCGGGCCCCTTTTTGGGGGTCTCAAAAAACAGGAGTGCAAAATTATACGGTTTTTCGGATTCGCCAATCCCTGGCTGGAATTCTGATCGTTTTAGGCGGATTACCAGGCTACATGAGCACCAGATCTTGCACGGCTTCCTGCCCAAACTCCTTTCGGAGGACCTCCAGAATCTGCGGTTTGTGCAAGTTTAGGTCGTGCTTAAGTCCGGCTGACTGCAACTCAACAAATAGTACGCGATTCCGAATGAAGATTCTCCGGGTTTGCCGGGCTACACCCTTGCCGACCAGCCGCTCCCAGGAAGCAACTACGTTGGCCTCGTCAAAACGGCCTTCTAACCGATAGGACTGCAAAAGTTGCCGGATGGCGTTGCTTACATGCTGAAACTCTTCACCCTTCTTGGCCATGGCCAAAGGTACCCAAATATGACCGATTCGGGTGTCAGGCGGGAGTCACGCGGCCTTGCTCTACCCGGTAGAGGCGGGGCAAAATCCCGGCTTGCTCGAAAATACGACCGGCCCGTATCGGGCTGGCATCGGTGATAAACACCTGGCCGAACGTGTCACTCTTCATCAATTCCATTAATTTTTTCACCCGCTGGTCGTCCAGCTTGTCAAAAATGTCATCCAACAACAAAATGGGCTTATCACCGGGTCGCTCCAGAGTCTGAAACTCGGCCAGTTTGAGCGCCACCACGAATGACTTTTGTTGTCCCTGCGATCCAAACTTTCGCAGTTCGCGCCCACTCAATGAAAACGTGAACCGATCGCGATGTGGCCCGATCGTGGTGCGCAACGCCACCAGGTCTGTTGGGATGGCCCTTTGCAGCAGTTCTGCCAAACCTGGGCCGGGCGAACTGATTTCATAGCCGATATCCGGCTGCTCACCCGTACCTCCACAAACAAACGAGTAGTGTTGAACCAGGCGTTGGGTAAACACGGGCAGCAACCGCTGACGGTAGCCGATAATCACGCTCGTGCTTGCCGCCAGGTGCTGGTGGTATTGCGCAAACAAGTCGTAGTCGACCCGCCCCGATTGTGCCGAGAGCTGCAACAAGGCATTGCGCTGTTTCAGGTAGTAGTGATAGCGAATGAGTTCAGTCAGATAATCGGGAAAGAGTTGAGACAGAAGGCTGTCGAAAAACCGCCTGCGACTTTCACTGGATCCGGTCACCAACTCGCCATCGCGGGGGCAAATCAACACCACGGGATACTTCCCGATGTGCTCCGCCAGACGCGTATACTCCACATCATTCTCGCGAACGGATTTCTTCCCTTTTTGAAAAGCGCAGGCGACTTCGGCCACGCCTGTGGGCCGTTCAAATTTTCCTTTCACCAAAAACTGGTGCTGTCCCTCGCGCACATTCTGGCCGTCAGACGGGGCAAAGGCGCTTTTGGTAAACCCGAGGTAGTAGATGGCATCCAGCAGATTGGTTTTGCCGCTTCCGTTCATGCCCATCAACACATGGCAGCCTTCGGCAAATTCGAGGTACTGATCCTCGTAGTTCTTAAAGTTGTAGACGTGAAGGTGGCGAAGCAACATGTTGTGGGGTTCCGCGCATACCAGCATTTGGCGATTGCTAAATCGTGCCGTATTTTCGCAGTTCTCTTGTTACGTTGAACACTCAAAATTAGCAATATGGCTACCACAGCCCAAGCCAAAACCAAGACCAACGCAGCCCCCGATTCATTTTCGAAGGAGACTTACATGTTTTGGTTCGAAAGCATGTACCTGATGCGCAGATTTGAAGAGCGGGCCGGGCAACTCTATGGCATGCAAAAGATTCGCGGTTTTTGCCACCTCTACATCGGGCAAGAGGCTTGCGCGGCAGGAGCTGTTACCGCCTTGCGAAAAGGCGATAAATGGATTACCGCCTATCGCGACCACGCCCACCCGCTGGCGTTGGGCACGGACCCTAAGTACGTGATGGCCGAGTTATACGGCAAAGAAACCGGTATAACCAAAGGCAAGGGCGGATCCATGCACATCTTTGACAAGAATGTGAATTTCATTGGCGGCCATGGCATTGTGGGGGCACAGGTGCCCATGGGGGCGGGCATTGCGTTTGCCGAGATGTACAATAACACCGGCAATGTGTGCATTTGCCACATGGGCGATGGTGCGGTGCGGCAGGGAGCCTTTCACGAAGCGCTTAACCTGGCCATGCTATGGAAATTGCCGGTGATCTTTGTGATCGAGAATAACGGCTACGCCATGGGTACTTCCGTGACGCGCACCTCAAACGTGCACGAGTTATATACGCTGGGTGAATCGTACGATATGCCGGCCGAACCCGTGGATGGTATGAAGGTGGAAGATATTCATATGGCTGTGGCGCGCGCAGCCGAACGGGCTCGGGCTGGCGAAGGCCCTACCCTGCTGGAATTCCGAACCTACCGCTACAAAGGCCACTCCATGAGTGACCCGCAGAAATACCGCACCAAGGAAGAGGTCGAAGCCTACAAGCAGCGCGATCCGGTTGAACAAGTGCGCGACACCATTTTGAAGAAGAAATTCGCCACTGCGGCTGAATTGGAGGCCATTGAAGCCAAGGTGAACGCACAGGTGGAAGAGAGCGTTAAGTTCTCTGAAGAATCCGCCTTCCCGGATCCGAAAGAGGCGCTCACGGACATCTACGTACAAACCGATTACCCCTTCGTGCTCGACTAGGGCGCTTTTGGCAAATCCGGTTGAATCATTAGTTTTGCAGCCCCGTTGAACACGGGGTTTATTTTTTGGTCATGGCGAAAAAAGAGGAAAAAAAGGACATTTTAGACAACGCAGAAGCGCTTCAGGAAAAAGTTGTTTCCGCAGAGCATTGGATCGAAGAGAATCCAAAAATCGTAATTGGTGTTGTGGTTGTGTTGCTGCTGGCAGCCGGTGCCTATTTTGGCGGCCGCTATTGGATTGATACCCGCGATCAGGAAGCCCAAACCGAAATGTTCCAGGCCATTCGTTACTTCGAAAAGGACAACCTGGACACACTGGAGTTGGCATTGAATGGTGACGGCAATAACCTCGGCTTCCTGCAAATTATTGACGATTACAAGTGGACACCCGCGGCCAACCTGGCGAATTTCTATGCGGGGGCGGCTTACCTGAAACAGGGAAAATTTCCCTTGGCCATTTTCCACCTCAAAGATTTTGAATCGAGCGACTTGCTGGTGCAGGCCCGTGCCTACAGCCTGATTGGCGATGCCTATATGGAGCAAAAGGATTATGCGAATGCCGCCAGTTATTACGACAAGGCCAGTTCGTATAAGCCAAATAAGTTTTTCACTCCGCAATACCTGATGAAAGCGGCCCTGGCGTACGAGTTGCTTCAGGACACCGTGAAGGCTAAGGCCGCCTATCAGCGCATAATCGATGAATATTGGGATAGCGCGGAAGTGCAAAACGCCAAGAAGTTCAAGGCGCGACTGGACAATAATTCGTAATCAATACCTTGTTATATTTGAAGGGCAGCCCAACGCTGCCCTTTTTTATTGATCGCCATATGCCGGGACAACTAAAATCAACCACAGGGGCCAAAGCCCGAAAAATTTCAAACAAAAAGTTCGGGATTGTAGTGGCCGAATGGAACGAGGAGATTACCGAAGCCTTGTACCAAGGGGCGTGGAATGCCCTTATCGAAATGGGCGCCAGTAAACGCAACATATCGCGCGTAAACGTGCCGGGCAGTTTCGAACTTCCCTTGGGCGCACAACGGCTGGCCGAACAAAAAAAGGTTGATGCCGTCATTTGCCTGGGTTGCGTCATTCAAGGCGACACACCACACTTTGATTATATCTGTCAGGCAACCAGCTATGGCATCATGAAAGTGGGTTTAAAAACCGGAAAGCCCGTTGTGTTTGGCGTGCTTACCACGCTCAACGCACAACAGGCTCTCGATCGGGCTGGGGGCAAGCTCGGTAACAAAGGCGAAGAAGCCGCAGTTACCGCTGTCGCCATGCTTTCCTGATTACATATTCTTCACCACATCTTTGGCAAACTCCGAACACTTGAGCAACGTGGCGCCTTGCATCAGCCGATGGAAGTCGTACGTTACCCGTTTGGAGGCGATAGCCGCCTCAAGTCCTTTGTAGATCAGGTTGGCTACTTCCGGCCAGCCCATGTATTCAAACATCATGGCCCCGGACAAAATCACCGAACCCGGATTCACTTTGTCTTGCCCCGCATACTTGGGAGCGGTGCCATGGGTAGCTTCGAATATCGCGTGACCCGTGACGTAATTGATGTTACCTCCCGGAGCGATACCAATGCCACCCACAATCGCAGCCGCGGCATCTGAGATGTAATCCCCGTTGAGGTTGGCCGTAGCCACTACCGAGTATTCATCGGGCCGCAACAAAATCTGCTGAAGGAATGCATCGGCAATGGAATCTTTGATGATCAGTTTATGACCGTTCCTTTCGATCACCTGCCAGGGGCCGCCATCCAGATCAACCGCGCCAAATTCGCGCTTGGCCAGGGCATAACTCCAATCGCGGAAACCACCGGAGGTAAACTTCATGATGTTACCCTTATGTACAATCGTGACACTCGGCTTCTTGTGCTCCAGTGCATAGGATATGGCCGCGCGGGTCAGCCGTTCGGTTCCTTCAATGGAAATAGGCTTAATACCGATGCCCGAAGTTTCGGGGAAGCGCACCTTCTTGTATTGTTTTGGAAACGTTTCTTTCAACCAGGTCATGAACTTTTTGTTGTCTTCCGTGCCTTGTTGAAATTCGATGCCCGCGTAGATGTCCTCCGTATTCTCGCGGAAGATTACCATGTCGGTCTTCTTCGGTTCTTTTACCGGGGACGGCACGCCTTCAAACCAGCGCACAGGGCGAAGACATACATACAAATCCAGTTCCTGGCGCAAGGCCACGTTGAGCGACCGAATACCGCCACCCACGGGCGTAGTGAGGGGCCCCTTAATGCCCACCAGGTAGTCGCGGAAAACCGTGAGGGTTTCATCAGGCAGCCAGTTGCCTGTCTTGTTGAACGCTTTTTCACCCGCGAGCACTTCCTTCCATATCACCTTACGCTTGCTGCCGTACGCTTTTTGAATGGCCGAGTCAAAAACGAGTTGAGAGGCAGGCCAAATGTCAACACCTGTACCGTCACCTTCGATAAACGGGATGGTCGGGTTATCGGGCACGTTAAGTTTGCCTTGGCTAATGGTTATTTTGTGATCGCTCATGGGTTGGCTGGGGTTTAAAAATGCTGTTATTTGAATCTTTAAGGGGTTGAAGTTAAAAAATCCTCCACCCAAAGGAAAATGTGCAAACCGTTCAGACGTTACTTAGCATCATGAAAACAGTAATCCCCGTCCTGGCACTGGCACTTTTATCCTTTCGCGGACACACACAATCGTTCTGCCCAAGCCCAGAAGAACAGGAATTGGCACGACTCATTATGGTCTACCGGCTGGAAAAAGGTTTGCCCCCGATTGCCATTTCCGAAAAACTAACCCGCGTGGCGCAACTTCACATAAAAGACCTCGATGCCCACTTTGATCCTGCCAACCGGGACGGCTGCAATATGCACACCTGGTCAGCCCAAGGCGCGTGGACACCTTGTTGTTATACCCGCGACCACAAACAGGCCGATTGCATGTGGAACAAGCCACGCGAGATTGCCAATTTTGACACCGATGGCTTTGAGATTGCCGGCTTCGGATCGGCTGGTCTCAATCCTCAACAAGCCTTGGACATGTGGAAGACCAGTGCCGGCCACAATGCGGTGTTGATAAATGAAGGAATCTGGAAAAGCAAAACGTGGCAGTCGGTTGGGATCGGAATAGGGAAGCGCTTTGCCGTGGTGTGGTTTGCCGACCGGGCTGATGATGTCAACTGTCGTTAGTACTGCTCGTCTGCGCTGGGGAATCCCCCATCCTTGATATCCCGAATATATTGTTTGACGGCTCCCGAAACGACCGCATTCAGATCCGCATAACGTCTCAGGAATCGCGGTTTGAATTCCTGCGTGATGCCTAACATATCTTGCATTACCAGGACCTGGCCATCCACCCCGGAACCCGCTCCGATACCAATGACCGGTATGTGCAGGTTGCGGGCCACGCGGGTCGCCAACTCCGCAGGAATTTTCTCGAGCACGAGCGCAAAGCAGCCGCATTCCTGAAGCATCAGCGCATCTTCCATCAACTTATTGGCTTCCTGTTCTTCGCGCGCCCGCACGGTGTACGTGCCAAATTTGTAAATGGACTGGGGGGTTAGACCCAGATGCCCCATCACGGGAACTCCGGCACTCAAAATACGAAGGACAGAATCTTTCACTTCGCTGCCGCCTTCCAACTTGACCGCATGCCCCCCGGACTCTTTCATGATGCGAATGGACGACCGCAAGGCCTCACCCGAACTTCCCTGATAATACCCAAACGGGATATCCACCACGACTAACGCCCGCCTCACGGCTTTGACCACCGAACTCGCATGGTAAATCATCTGATCGAGCGTAATGGGAAGCGTGGTTTCGTTACCGGCCATAACGTTGCTGGCCGAGTCACCCACCAGAATCACGTCAATTCCGGCTCCATCGATGATGCGTGCCATGCTGTAGTCATAAGCGGTGAGCATCGAAATTTTCTCACCGCGGTTCTTCATCTCCTGCAACTGGTGCGTGGTGATTTTCTTTACGTCTTGATTTTTATGAACCGACATGGAGCGCGATGGGCGTTTTACAAACTAAACGAGGTGTACGGCCGACTTCTTCCCCAACGTCACCTCAACATGATCGTTGAGTGTGGTGGCCAGTTCATAGCCGGTGTAGGCCGGGTGAATCGGAAACGCGGTATGGGCCCGATTGACCAACACGGCAACTTGCAACTTTTTAACCGGCACGTCCAAAAAGGGTTTGAGGGCGTACACAAGGGTTCGCCCGGAGTTGAGCACATCGTCAACAACAACGATGCTCTTTTTCTGAAATTCTTTCTCTTCAGCGTCTACCGTCACCGGTTCCGAAGAGGGGATATCTTTATTCATCCGCACCTTCAAAACAAGTACCTCAAAGGGCGCAATACTTTCCAACTCACGAGCCAACAGTTGAGCCAGTGTGTAACCCTGGCCGTCAATGCCGGCCAGGCAGAGAACTTTTTCCCCCAGGTTATTCTCCAAAATTTGAAACGCGATGCGCTTGATTTTCTGGTTTACCTGGGCATGGTCCAACACCAGGGTTTTCTCCTCGGTCGAATCACTCATGGTATAGGGATGGCTTTGCTGTCTTTGAACGTGGAGAGAATGATGGTGGACTGGAGGTTATCCACCACTTCAATATTGGTAACCTTTTCCAGCATCAGCGTCTGGTAAGCCGGAATGTCGGGGGCTACCACCTTCAAGATAAAATCAGCCTGACCGGTGACGTGGTGGCATTCCACGACCTCTTCAATCTTCTTGATCGCGCTGATAAACTTTTCAATGTTTTCTTTATTGTGACCTTTCAACGAAACGGTAACAAACGTACTCACACCCAATCCCACGCTGGCCGGATCTACCAAGGCATGATAGCTTCGAATGATACCGGCCTGTTCCAGCTTTTTTACACGCTCCAGCGTAGGCGCGGGCGACAGCCCGATTTCCTGCGCCAGTTGGGCATTCGTGATGTTGGAGTTTGCCTGGAGTAGCTCCAGAATTTTACGATCGATTTGGTCTAACTTACTTTTCATAGTTGGGGTAGCAAGCGAATCACTAAGGTAGAAAAAAGAAACAAATACAAAGGTTGCCTTATCGCACGATCAGGACACGGGCCTGCTCCACGCGCCCCTCAGCACGTAGTTGAATGATGTACACGCCCGGGGCCCATCCGGATACGTCCAGACCGCGCTGACCGCCACCGGATTCAAAGTCGGTGAGTTCGGCTATGCGCTGCCCGGTCGAATTCCAAACCTCCACCTCCGGGGGTGTGGTGGTCGGGGTCCATTGCAACCAAATCACATCGCTGGCGGGGTTCGGATGAGGCGGAAGCAAGAACCAGCCATCGCGTAGTGACACACATTGCCGGTCGTTAGTCATGATCTGGTCACTGGCCGTTGATGCACTGACACATACATAGTCGGCTTGACCCACTCCTACCCGCGCGTTCATGAATCGGACCAATTGCTCGCCCGGCTGCAGGGTTTGCACGACTGCCTCGACAACCGACTGCATGTTGCCAAGTTGCAGCTGCAAATCAGGATTTCTGACCGGTACATTGCTTCGGTTGGTGAGTGTAACCTGTGGCAAACGCGTGCCATCCGGTTGCAAAACCAGCTCGAGCCGATCCACCGAAAGGTCGACAGCTGGCACCACAACGTTGATTTGAACCCTTGCTGTATCGCGGCAGCCCGAAGCGCGCGCGGCAATGAGCCGTACCGGATAGGTTCCCAACGACAGGTAGGTAAACACCGGTGATATGTCAATGGATTGCGAGTTGGCAGGATCACCAAAAAGCCATTGATACGAGGTTGCACCCGTTGACGTGTTGGTGAAATCAACCGTGAGAGGCGCGGGGCCGGCAACAGGCGTTGCCACAAAGGCGGCCTCCGGGACGGTATTGACCACAAGCGTTCTGGAGCGTGTGTACTGGCAACCCGATTGACCGGTTACCGTCAATTGAACGCTATAGCTTTGTGGTGTTGGAAAAATCCGTGAGGCCGTTGTACCCTGGGCCGAACCGAGTGATCCAAAATTCCATTGCCAATTCACCGCAGGGTCAGACGGAGATGCGCTGGAGGCATCTTCAAAGGTAGTCACCTGTGTGGCGCACGGATTCTGCGCAATAAAATCCGGTTGGATGGGCACCGGCACGTTAACGACTTGCTGGCGCTGATTCAGACAGCCATTCGTACCCGTGACGATGAGCGACACCGGGAAGCTGCCTTGAGCCGGAAAAACATGGGTAGGATTGAGAGATGTGTAGGTAGTGCTTTGGATTTGCCACTGTCGGGCAACAATGCCAGTCGATGTATCGGTGAACTGCGTAGTCGAACCCGCGCAGGCGAGCCCGGTGGTAAACGTGGCGGTTGGTGATGCCGCGATGGTCACGGTCTTATTCAAAAATGCTGAGCAGCCCGTGTTGGTCGTAGTTGTGAGCGTCACGGAATAGCTGCCGCTGGTGGTATAAACGTAAGCCGGATTCCGTTGTGATGATGATCCATTGGCGGCATCGCCAAATGCCCATGACCAGGATGTGATGTTGCTATCCGTGGGCGGAGGCGTGAGGTCGGTGAACTGCGAAGGTGTTCCCGCACAGGAGAAGGGCGGCAAAGCCAGCGAGAAATCGGGGGCTGGGCGGCTGAAAACCTGAAGTGATACTTGTTTTTGATTCTGGCAGCCTGCTGCGTTGAAGGCCGTCAAGGTCACCAGGAATACTCCGGCAGCCGAATAGGTGTGTGTCGGGTTTTCAACACTGGAAATCTGGCCATCACCAAAGGTCCATTGATACCCATTCGCTGTTCCTGTTGTCAGATTTGAAAACCTGGTAGAAGCACCCTCACATGGAATCGCAACTGAAAAATCGACCAATGGACCCTCTTGTACCCCTGTTACCGTTTGGGTGGACTCAGAGTTGCATCCCGGTATCTCAACTCGTAACTTGAATGACTGTGGAGACGCAGTCTGCAATGTATAAAGCAAATCCATTGTATTCGCTACTAAAGTACCATCAACGAGCCAGTTCCAACTCACCTGTGATCCGGCCGCAAAAGACGAAGTATTATCGAAGAGATAGGGTTGATTGGAGCAAATCGGAGCTGCTTGCGGGATTGAAAAAGAAGAAACGGGAGGTTCAAAAATAGTTACAGGCTGTTCCGTCAGATTGGTGCACCCATTCAAACTTGTTGCTTGTAATGAAACGAGGTATTCTCCTGCCGCGACAAAAACATGGTTAGCCGATGAGGTCGTGGCCTGCGATCCGTCACCAAAATCCCAAATTTGACTGAGCAATGGTTCACCGGAATCTGCGGAAAAAGCGACAGGTCCACCTTTGCATTCACCTACGCGCGCGAAAGAGACGGCTGGTGCCATTTGTCCGCTAACGGTCACTGTTTTAGTCACCGTTTTTTCACCGAACTCGGTTGTGTTCGTCAGTGAAACATTAAAGACTCCCTCTTGTGAAAACAAAACTCGGGGATTGGCTTCAGGGGAGGTCCTCGTTGATGCGGAGCACTGATTAGCAAAATTGACATTAAATATGAGCCCGGCACCCTGATTGGTTGCAATGATGGACCATTCAGACTGCTCATAAGCGACCGCAAGGCCATAAATATTGCCCAGCATTACTCCGCCCACTGTACCGTGGTTAGTCACTGTCGGGGCCGACTCGAGTGACTCACCAAAGCTGAGCTTAAGAAACATACCATCGAAGGAGACCACCAACACGTGGAAATCTGCCCCATCTTTCACGAGACGAGTGCGGCCCAAGCCGGATGCCGGAAGATTTGCCACAGCTTCGATAACAGGTAGCGAAAAAAGAGAAGAACCGAAACGAAGGCGGTATATTGTCGTACCACCCAAGTTAGCAGTCATTATTCCATACCAAATGCCACAATCCAAAACTAGATCGACATCCCCAAACCCAGGCGGCAAAGGTTGTGAGGATGTACGAAGGATATCGTGAGCAAGCGGTGAGGAAACAGCTTGCCCCAGTCGGACAACAGCTAAAGAGTTGTTCTGATCTGAGCTTACACAAATCCATCCATCAGTAGGGTCATAGCCCAAGTCAAGCCCGGAATTCTCATGGCCAATATCACTCATCAATACGGTTGTGGTTGGCGAGTTCTCCAATGTGGGACCGAAATCAAGTCGAAGCAAACTTCGTGACGCGGTGTTCTGTAGGACACCTATCCAAGCTACTGGTGTCCGTATCAAGCGAATTTGTCCAGGAGCATTCAGTAATCCACCCAGCGTTCCCAGATCGTCCAGTTGAGTTGGCGGCACTTTTAAGCCATTTCCATAGCGCGCGCGATAAATTTTATTGGTTGAAGTGCCCGTAAAAAATCCATACCACGTATTGCCATCCTTTACAAGCTCCACACCTGGGCGCCCCGCTGCCAGGGGTATTTCAGTCTGAAGCGTTGCAGTGGGAATATTGTTTAACTCCCCGGTACAAAAGTCCCAAAACAAGCTGCCACCCAAGGTAGCAGATTCAAGCGGTATGGTTTCTCCCCGGCAAGCATTACTCTGTAAAGCAAAATCAACAGCCGGGCATTGCCCGCTACCTTGACGAATAGCCAAAAAGACCAACACCAAAACGGCTAAGAGATATAATGACCTGTCCATTTAAAAGTTAAATCAACTACAAGTTAACTAGGTAACCGTCAATGCCTTGCCATAAACGGCATGGTAAACACCCCGAGCTATCTCATATGAACGGTACGTAAAAGCTAGTTGCCTGATTTTTTGTTGCCGATCAGCGCGTGGAAGACGCAGCAGGCAATCAATCTGCTCAACTGCTGCCAAATACTCGGCTTGAGTTAGAGACTTCAGGACATAGCCGGCCCGATTTTTGAAAATTATCTCGGAGTCATCCGAAATTTGATCCGGTATAACTACCGGCAAGCCCATCGCCCAGTACTCACCGTCTTTTATCGGGGTACAATACCGCTTAGTTGGGATCGGTTTAACCGGAGTAAGTGCAAAATCGGCCAATGAGAGCCACCTCGGCATTTCCTCAGGTACCACTGCTTGAAGGTGTACGATATTGGTATCAATTCCAACTTCGTTACACCAAGCTCTGACTTCAGAAGAGTTATGTGTTGAGAGAATTAACACTCGAAAGCGATCTCCCCAATAATCAACAGCAACCCGAAAAAAGTGGAAGACCTCGACATCCTGGTAGATTCCGCCAAACTTGCCTGCATAAACACAGACAATCTTTCCAGGTTGAGCCAGAGCGGGCACTAAGGCAATCTCCTTTGCTCTAGGAAAAAAGCGGTCAGTATCCACACAGGCTGGCCGCACCAGAAATGATTTTGGTTGCACACGGTACTTCTCTTTACAATACTGAATCATGCCAGCTGTTGCTGATATCAGATGGAGAGCTCTTCGCGTTTGCCGTTTCTCCAATTCAAACAAAAGACGAAACGCCAACGAGCCAGGACTCCAAACTTTTGCCTCAACCATAGACTCAGCGTGAGGTTCGTAACTATCAATAATCAATTTGCGCCCGGTTAAAAGGGCAATCCAATAACCGATGGCTCCGGCTGGTGTGCACCAACAGTGAATATAGCGAATGTTATGCTTCACCACCAGCCACCACAACCTTGGAAATGTTAACGTCCACGAAATCACGGCCCGCCACCCAAACCTAAAATAACGAAGCGGTACCAGCTTGATACCGTGCCCCACTTCGGATTCAACAACCGATTGCGGTTCCGATTCGAGAGTAACCAGGTAAATACTACTGTTTATCGGAAGCACTTCCTGAATTATGCGGAGGTACGGAAGTACGTTTAGCCTAACCAGCGCATCGTTAAAACTCCAGTACGTAACCACCAGCAACTTCATTGGGCCAGCAACTTTAGGACAACAAAAAAGCGCTTTCGGTAGATTTCCCCCCAATGTAATTTTACCGCTTGACTCAACAACCGAACTACATGACTTTTTTTCCCTCCATCGATGGCCAAATGAAGCGCCATGTAGGAGGTAAGACTAGCTTCGATGCGATTGAAATCCTGCTCATAGACAGTCTGGCATTGATCATCGCTTTTGATAGACTGCATGAACAGACTAATCCGTTCAGATATTGTTTCGGGGTTGATCCGCATTACACTGCGCCTTGGGTGTTGAACCAAACGGCCCGTAACTTTCGGGTTTACCAAAATGGGCGTTCGGGCCGCCACCCTGAGCCAAGCATCCCAATCTTCCAATCCGGCCAGTAGTCGGTCCTCGCGAAACCGAACAGCTTTCATCAGTGATCGGTCCACAAACACCCCAATGCAGCTTAGACCATTTCCTGTTACCAGACCTTGGTTTATGTTCGGGGCGACGATCACCTTCTTAATACGAGATGACCCCGAAAAAATTTCATACCCATTATGAAATGCCAAAGGCTTATTCGCACGTTGGAATTCAAAAGCCGACTGAAGGTGACTTGGCATCAGGGAATCATCGGAGTCAAAAAAAGTAACGAATTGCCCCCGGGCTAATTCAAGACCATGATTTCTAGCCGCTCCTCGTTCCTTGTTCTCCTGAAACACGTAACGAACTCGGCTGTCCTTTACGCCTTCCACCACTTCACGACTGGAGTCGGTACTACCATCGTCCACCACAATAATCTCGAAGTCACTAAAGGTTTGCCTTGCCAAATCATTCAATGCTGCCTGCAAGAAATGTGCCCTGTTATACGATGGAATGATTACGGAGAAAAAAGGGGTTACCATTCAAGATACTAAACCTCAAAGTTACCAATAAAACTCCCCTTCAACAGCACATTGATCAAGAAGTACCTCGGCCTGCGTAAAAGCCTGTTCGTAGGTAACTTGAGTTACTGCAGAAGGAGCTCCTTTCAATGCCCTACTCAACTTCGAGCGGAACATAATATAGGCATAACGCCAGATACTGTCAGGCAATCCATAATATCTGGCTAACCGATGACGCTCTTGATATAGCCGTTCCCAATGGCGCTGCGAATTACTGCTTGAGGTCACCAAATTCACAAAAACTGCCCCGGAGTACCAGGCCATTCGCGCTTTTCCAGCCGTAACACGCAATGAAAATTCATAGTCCACGATCAAGAAAGCGGGATCAAAAAGACCAACCAAAGGAATCGAGTCTTTCCTTATTAGTATCCCCAGCCCAGTAAAGAAAAATGGTTTGTGCATATTGCGCCATACGCGAAAGGCTTCGAGCGAGGTATTTCTGACGGGGAGTCGCGTTGAAGTCAAATTTTGATAGTACCCATCACATCCTATCAAATCGACCTCGGGATGTGCCTCCATGAATTGCCGGCACTTAAAAATCTGATCAAAGTGAAAAACGTCATCATCAGTCACAATCTTGATCAACATTCCCCGCGCTGCCATTAAGGCCCGATTTAGTCCATGCGCCTCACCCAAGTCCGGCTTACTCAAACACACATGGACTTTTCCCTGCTCGTGATATTGGCGAAGAAACTCAACTGTTCCGTCAGTTGACCCCCCATCCATAATCACAACCTCTTCATCTTCGCGGCATTTTGAGAGTAAGCGTGGAAGCGTGTGCCTAAGATAGGGCAATTTGTTAAATGTGGTAAGTACGTAAGAAAGTCGTGGTAAACTCATACTTGAAATCCGAGCTCGCGGGCAAATTGGAGCATGCGCTCCTTTGGTCTTTTTCGTATCGGTCGAGCAGGGCTCCCGTAGTAAATGGTCCAAGGTTGGGTATTTTGAGTCACCAGTGAGTTGGCCCCTATCACGCAACCCTCCCCCAGTTCAACGCCCGGCATAATTACGACATTGGTTCCTACGCCAGCAAAACGGCCAATCCGAACAACACTGTACTTGACTTCATCTCGATATTTCTCGGGAACGGTCACGCTGGTAAATCCAGCCCCGTTGAAACGATCAGATCCGGCAATGATTCGACAGCCCGCTGCAACAGTGGCAAAATCGCCAACCACAAGTTTGCTCTTTGCCCCGCCCACAACGCTGATATAAGGTCCTAAATGTACGTAGTCTCCAATATCTGCCTGCGTAGTAAGGTAAAAACCGGTATCAATCGCCACATGACTCCCGATCAGAACCAGATTGGGCCTTCTGATTTCAACATTGGCACTAATAAATACGTCTTCACCACACTTACTGATCAGGCGTTTATCATATTGCGCGGATGGTACCATGCGGTCGGATATTGAAATTGTTAGTACGGGTAAATCGACTGATAAAAATGAATCGTTTCAGGTATACCTTCGTGCATGGCCGTAAACTTAAAATCATTGAATACTTTTCTGAAACGTGTATCATCCATTACCTTCTTTGGCGCTCCATCCGGCATTTGTGTATTCCATCGGATTGAAAAAGTATTCCCAAAATAACCATTTATCAAAGTCACCAATTCTCGAACGGTTAGTCCGAAATTCTGCGCGATGTTTACCGGTTCGGACAGGCCAACCCGATTGATGTCATCAACAATTGACGCAATGACCCGACCAAAGTCACGCGCAAAAAGCCATTCGCGGATTGCAATTCCTGAACCCCAGATCTCAATTTCGTGTTCGGACCTTCTCTCCGCTTTTACGAACTTGGAAATAAGGGCATTAAGCGCATGGGCTTTATTGGGATCTGTTGAATCAAACGGGCCATACATATTGGGCGTTAATAAATAAATACTTCGCAGGCCAAACTGCATCGCAAAACTTTCACCTACTGACCATAGCAACCTTCGGGTCGAACCGTATGCGAGCACTGAGCGGTGTAGGTGACCATCCCACCAAACTTCCTCCCGAAAAACATCCGCTTTGGCGGGATAGGCACAATTGGCGACCGGATTGATGATTGTAACAGGTTTATTGAGTTCGGCTAAGGCCTGGTACATATTCAGGATCATCCTCGAATTGTCCAACATCACCCTGGCGGCCTGTTCGGTGACGTAATTCAGGCTTCCCACATGAGCCGCACAATTGATGACCACATCGGGGTTAAAACCCTTAAAATGGCTGCGGGCGGCTTCGAGATCTCGGAGATCTGTGCCGTTTGTACGCGATGAAGGTTGGAACGGAATATTGCGCACCCTTAACTCCTCGCTAACATTACGACCTACAAAACCACTGGCACCTAAAAGCAGAATGTTCATCGAATCATCTTTTTATTTACCAACCCATCTTGATTGACGCAACTATTTTTTCGGCCGTGGGCAGGTCAATAGCATCGTGTATGGGTATATGTACCTGCGTATGGTCAAACGATTCTTGATTTGTTAGATCCTTTCGAATCTGCCCAAATATAGTGTTTCGATCTATTCGCTGATGGATCACGGATGCTTCTACCCCCCGACTGCGCAGCGCTCGGATAAAGTCTCTTCTACGCTCCACATGTAAACCGTACAACCAGTATGCACTTTTTCGATCTGCAGAATAATTGAACCTATTAATACCTGGAAAGGCATCCAACTGTTGATCATAGAAGGCGGCAACTTTTCTTCGCCCCTCAAGACGGGCAGCAATACCTTGCATATTTGCGAGGCCGAGGGCGGCCGCATAGTTATTAAGGTGGTATTTAAATCCCAGACATTGGATGTTGTAAGCCCGTTCTCCTTCCTCAGTGGGTAACGCATGCTCCCGATCGATTCCAAACCAACGCCTCGAAAGTGCTTCCTTCTTTAAATCGACAGACGCCAAACAAAGCGCACCACCATCACCCGTAGTAAGGTGCTTGATAGCTTGAAAAGAAAAACAGGTGAAGGGCGAAATGCTGCCGATTGCCCGACCTTTATAGACAGCTCCAAGTGCATGGGCCGCATCTTCAATGACCGGTATATGAAATTCACCGGCAATCTGAAGGATTTCATCCATGTCGCAGGGATACCCCGCCCAATGCACTACGATTATAGCTTTCGTTCGCGGGGTAACTTTTGCGCGAATTGACTGCGGTGAAACATTTCCATTACCATAATCGATATCGGCAAAAACAGGTTGTGCCAATTGCTGCACGACCACCAAGCCGGTGGCAACAAACGTTTGGGCGGGGAGAATCACTTCGTCACCTTGCTGAACGCCAATCATGACCAATGCCAGGTGCAGGGCAGAGGTTCCGGAGTTGAGTGTAACACAATTTGTCAGTCCAAGATCTTTCTCCAGTTGCCGTTCAAAATCTTTTACAACTGTTCCCTCGCTAATGAATGAAGACTGCAAGACCTGCTGTACAAAGTCGGGAGCCTGAGGCTCAATAAACGTGTTGTAAATCCTAATCATTGCCTTACCTAAGGTCATGCAAGTTCCTGAAGATATGATGTGGCGCAGTGGCCGGTTTTGGTACCATAAACACAAATTGAACGTCAACCGACTTAAAATGGTGGTAAAGGAGATAATCCGGAAACATGTCCAACAAGTCCTGCATCACAAAATCGTGATAGTGAAACGAATTGAAATGAGTTGACTTTTTGTCAGGAAAACTGATGATTAGTGACTTGAAATTGCAACGGCTGACAAGATTTTGAATCAGGCTGATATCTTCTATATGTTCAATTGTCTCAAGGCAAACAAGGGTATCGAATTCGCCTTGCAGCGACTCCACCGACTCACACCGATAACGAATTTTGGGATGACCAAAATTTGACTCAGCCCAATCAACAGCGTGCTCGTCCGCATCGATACCAGTAACCGATGTCACTTCCGGATTCACAGCCAGAATATAAGTACCGTATCCACATCCGCAGGCAAAATCCAAGACGGATCCAAAACAAAACCGCCTGACAGCCGCATAACGTTTTAGATGCTCTTGAAAACGGACATTGTTTTCCAACTTGATGAAGTCATCCTTGGTGATATAAATCCGCTCAATCGTCTCCTTACTCTTCATGTTTCTACTACTTAAGATGTTGAATAAAACGTGTAAAGTGACGGGAATAGGCTGCCCGGCTGTGCTCTTGACGAGCCAAGTCCATCACCCGTTCCCTCATCGAAATAATCTCGCCCTCAGAGAGGCCCACCAAATTTTCGATTGACTCCTTCAACTGAACGATTATCTGACTTGGGTTCGATGCCGTGATTTCATAGCCTGCCTTTCCAGTCCGTGCATTTGCAGTGGCCGTAACTATTGGAATAAGTCCAAATTGAGACGTCTGAGCCACAGAACCCGGGCCCCCTTCCGAGCAACTTGGATAGACGTGCGCTATTGACGTGGAGGCCAGATGCCGAAACCTAGCTGATTTCACATCGGCCGGGCCTTCAAAAATAATGTTAGGGTACCTATTCATTTTGATCCGAAGCCACTCGAAGAACTGAACCTCGGATTCAATATATCCAAAAATATGAAGCTTAACATTAGGCAGCTGACTTACCGCCTCAACGACAAGGTCAAGTCCCTTGTGAACTGCACCGGAACTGCCCATCCACACGAGACTGCGATTGCCCTCAGTCAATACCAATTCTTCAGGAACATAAACCACGCTAGTTGTAATTTCGTGTCGCTCAGGCCTTGGGTGAAACATTTTCATCCACGTTGGATTTGCCCAGTAAAAAATATAATCCGCCAAGTGGTCATTAAACATGGGGCTAAGCCACCGATGAACGGGTACCAAAACGTTCGTGCGATCGAAAAAACTGCGGACGCGATCTAACTGCGACTGATTGTGAAATTCCCAATGTAGGCCGGTACAATAAAATACACGTTTTTGGTCAGGGACGCTCGGGGCTTCAATCAGATTATTGCCCTCATCAATAACGAGCTGGTATTTTCCCCATTCAATCTTGGGCTGCTTACGAAACCGATCAACGAAATCAACAACATAACCCTCTTGATTGAGCACCCTGACCATTTCGGCGGCTTCCCAATACATCGCATGTGTGTCAATAATCGGGCATGCAGTAACGTCCCCGGCAACAAAATATGGAATTGCACTACCAACATAAATTACGAGTGCGCGGGGAGCACTGCGACCAAGCCTCTTTTGACCAATGTCTTTGGTGCATGCCTGCGCAAAATAATCTAGTCCACGACCAAGTTGACTAACAAGCTTTTGCTGGGTATAACTGGCGAACCGGTAACTAAGGAGGGACATTTAAAGGGTTTTACAGCGAATATGTAGAAGCGGACTAACGGCACCTGACCAACCCAGGGTGTATCGGTTATCGCGCCTCACCCCATCATCTTTAATCTGGAACTGCAAGAGGTCCATATGATTAAAAAATTGCTCGGTGTTACCATTTGAATCTGCGATCATAAGACCAATTCGGCAGTGCCCTGGGTTTAATAAATAAGGCGGAATAACAAAAGTAACCAAAAACCTAGCTGAAGTCTTGACAATTTGACTTGTGGGTTGATGCAAATCGCTTGCGATAAACGCCAGGGATTCCTCCCGATAAAGAAACATATATACAGAAAAGCCGAAGCCACCTGAATTTGAAATCTCAAATGATACTTCCAACTCTTTACCATTATCTAATTCTGCCGCTGAACCATCTTGGGTCGCTATCCAACAACGATGAAGGCTAAAGTCCTTACCCGCTATTGGTTCCTCCAACGTTAGCGCTCGTTGTTGCTCGCTGGAGAGAACAGACAAATACTCAGAAACAGCGCGATCAGCAGTGCCAACGAAGGCCACTTGACCATCCTTCAAAATCACTCCATGTGAACAAAGACTTCGAACCGCTTCCATATTGTGGCTTACAAACAAAATGGTTCTTCCGCTCCTGCTCACATCTTCCATTTTTCTTAAGCATTTTTTCTGGAACTCGGCATCACCGACCGCCAGCACTTCATCAATAACCATGATTTCGGGATCAAGAAATGCAGCCACTGAAAACGCCAGCCGCAGTTGCATGCCGCTGGAATAGTGCTTCAATGAAGTATCCAGAAACCGCTCAACTCCACTGAAGTCTACAATTTCATCGAATTTGGCCTCGATTTCCCTAGTTGTCATCCCTAAGAGCGAGCCGTTAAAAAAAATATTCTCACGGCCGGTTAGTTCGGGATGAAAGCCTGTGCCAACTTCCAACAAACTTGCGATCCGACCTCGAGAAACGATTCGACCCTTGGTAGGTGGCGTTATCTTTGAGAGAATTTTCAATAAAGTGGACTTGCCAGCTCCGTTGCGGCCAATAATTCCAAAAGATTCTCCTGCTTGTACGTCAAACGAAACGTTTTGAAGCGCCCAAAAATCCTCCCGCGGCACCCGTTCAAACTTTAACGCATTCGCCAATCGCTCCCGCAGACTCAAATATCCGCCTGCTAAATGCTGAATCTGGTACTTCTTTCCAATGTTCCGTATTTCTAGTATCGGCTTCACCAACTTGGGATTAACATCATTTTCAACCAAATCTACGACTCCGATTTCCCTAACCAGACACAGAGTTGCATACCCTTATTTGTTGCTTTCATCCACGGCTTGAGAACATAATCCAGAACACGGGGCAAAAAAGTCTCACAAACGTAATATTCATGCGAAAGTACCTGATAGTTATTGCGTTGGGCATGTTCCTGAAAGGACTTGATCCCAAACTCGTACAAATGATAGGGTTGGTGCATTGGGCTGAGATTAGTCACATAATCAGTTAGCATTAATCGGTAGTAGAGATTGAGCATTTGACCAACCAGCCACTTTGACGAGGGGACCTCAATGTGAATAACCCCTTTAGGCTTCAGCCAGCCCAAGGCTTTCAAAATGGCATCCGATGGGTTGTACAGGTGCTCCAATACAGCACCAAATGAAATAAAATCGAAATGATTCATGGGGTAGCTAACTTGCTCAATCATCCCCAATTGCAGTTTACCAGGGTCAATACCCATTTTGGTTACAGCTCGATCATAAAACTGGCTGGAGGGTTCGAAGCCATACGCGTCAAAACCTGCCTTCGACAGGGCAATCATTGCCTTTCCGAGACCCGCTCCGATATCCAGGGATTTCATGCCGGGCTCAAAATGAAGTAGTTCTTTCGCTTTTCTAAGCTCATGGTGAAAGTACTGTTCCTCTACCTTGAAATAATCTTCGCTCCAGTACGTTTCGGGTTTAACTCCGTAGTGATCCTGCAGACGAACCGGTATAGGTTGCGGATTAGAATAAATCAATTCACAATGTGAACATTTTACGATTGTAGTCGTAATCCCCACCTTGCATCTTGGATTGCCCCCTTGGGATCGATTAAGTCTTCTGCCCAAAACCTTATGATCATGTACAGGTGAGCCGCACATGTTGCAGAATTCGACATCGCTGAATCGGTACTGAAGATCACTTTTTAAACTCATGCCAGGTCAGCAAAAAAATCTTCAGTCTTTTTAAAGTACGCCATGCCGATGAGCAGTAGAATTATTCCCGATAAGAAGCTAATGCCGAGGAAATCAAGTTGAGGAACTAGACCGGTGATTGGAAAGCGGAACAACTCGATTGCAGCATACAAGGGCGAACATACCAAAATATACTGCAAACCCGGGTATTTGAGCATGGAGATTGGATAGATCACCGGGCTCAGAAAAAACAGCACCTGCACCAAAAACGGAATCACATAACGGAAGTCCCTGTATTTGACATTCAATGCAGCAAATGCAGCACCTAACCCCAGCGCTGCCATCACTCCGACCAGAATGGCAAGAGGCCACACTATTAAACACAACCATGAGACAGGCTGTCGATAGAAAATCAAAATACCAACAAACAAGACTAAGGCCATAAGAAAATCAAAGAGGGCTACCAATATGGAAGATACCGGAATGATCAACCGTGGGAAGTAAATTTTTTTGATAATCTGAGCGTTGCTCACCATACTGTTTGCGGCATTTGTCAGACCGGAAGAAAACAAATTCCAAATCAAAAGACCCGAAAAGACATACACCGGGTAAGGAATATCTTGGGAGGGGACATGTAGGGTCTTACCGAAGAAAAAGGTAAAAATAGCCATCATAATCAAGGGTTGCAGAATGGCCCAAAGAAAGCCGAGTGTAGTCTGCTTGTATTTGATTTTAATGTCTCGCCAGGTAAAAAAATAAAAAAGCTCACGGTACCGCCAAAGCTCACCTGCATCAAACCAACGCTTATTCAATGGTTCGATAGCGTACTCCAGAGTGCCGGGGTTTAAGTCGTTGTTAGAGGCTGATATATTCTGGCTCAAATCTGCAACTTTGTACAAAGTTACCATGAAAATCCTTTTCATAGTCCCCTATCCTCATGGCGTAATACCTTCTCAGCGATTTAGGTTTGAGCAATATTTTGCCAGCTTGACTAGACTTGGCATTTATTATGAAATCAAACCCTTTTTTGGCCACACGGAATGGCTCACTTTTAAACAATCAGATAGTAAGGTAACCAAAGGCTGGTTGCTCATGACGGCCTTGATGAGACGAATAGCCCACGTGGTTCACGCCCGAAAGTTCGACCGGGTCTTTGTGCATCGCGAGGCGACACCCATTGGTCCCCCATGGGCGGAGTGGATAGTCGCGCGCTTGTTAAAAATCGAGTTGATTTATGACTTTGATGACGCTATTTGGACAACTGACCGCGAAGGAGAACCCGTTCTGGAAAAGTTGGTAAGATTCAGATCCAAAGTCAAAATGATTTGCCGCTGGAGCCACCGGGTAAGTTGTGGAAATAGCTTTTTGGCAAGCTATGCGGCCCGGTTCAATCCCCATGTCGTCATTAACCCAACCACCATTGACACTGAGACCTGGCACAACCCAACCTTGTATTCCCGAAAGCCATCTAAACGATTGACCATTGGCTGGACGGGTTCCCATTCCACAATCAAATACATCCGCGAACTGCTTCCGGTTTTTGAAGAGCTAATAATCGGTAACCGCAATCTTCGAATCCTGGTGATTGCTGATCGCCCCCCGGATTTTGGACTCGACCTGATAGAGTTCAAGAAATGGACAAAAGAAAATGAGATTCAAGACCTCCTGGAAATTGATATTGGTGTAATGCCTCTACCCAACAATGAGTGGACCCGTGGCAAATGTGGATTTAAGTTGCTCCAATATATGGCGCTTGGGATTCCGTCAGTAGCCGCACCGGTAGGGGTAAACGTGTCCATTCTGGACTCTTCTGCCGGCATTTTGGCCACAACACAATCAGAATGGCGTCTTGCGCTGACGCGACTAATTGCAAACCCGGAATCGAGAGAGGAAATGGGCCGTGCTGGCAAAGAAAAGGTTCTGACTACCTACTCCGTATTGGCCAACGAACGAAACTTCCTCAGCCTGTTCGCATGATCCAAAATCAGAACCAATGCAATCATAAAAAAGGGCAACATTGGAATTTTGTAGCGAGAAAGCGTACCAAAATTGAAAGTGGACACGCCAACGGCAAATGCAAAGGATAAACTAAACACCAGACAAAAGAGGAGATGGATGTTACCCAAATATCGCGGAAGCCAGATATTAACACGAACCAGCAAGTATAGCGAGAACAACATCAACGCGAGGCTTTCCAACGAAGACAACAGCATCAGCGGATTTTTTACTTCCCACAAATACGGACGAAACAGCGTGACATTGATGGCTGCTGGTGCCAATCGAATCATTGACTCAAACGAACCATCAAGTTCGCCCAGGGTGTATCCCGATCCAGCATCACGTCCGGTCCAGTAACGAATGTCATAAGCCGTAGTCTGGGCAGTTAGTGCCAATCGGTCGATCGCATATCGATTATCCCCCTCCCCAATTTTAACCACGGCATAGTAGCCCGAAAAGAATGTTACCATTATCACCCCAGGTATTAAAAGTATCTTGGCTGCGGTTGAACGAAATTGACTTATTCGAGTACCAAATAACAATATCACCAACGCGGGCAGATAAGCCTGCAAAACAAACTTCTTAATGCTATACACAACAAACAAGCTGAGTAGCAAAAAAACGAAATTCGACAGCGTTGGCTCTCTGTTCAGGACGATCTTGTAAAAGCAAAAAGTTGAAACCCCCAATGCCGCCAGAACCAATGTATCTTTCAATACTCCACTGCCCCAAAAAAAAACCGAAGGAATAAACAGGCATGCCAGCGCCAGCCCCCGATGGGACTGCGGATACTGTTGGTAAAATGTTTGAAAAAGAAGCCAACCCCCGGCAAAACCAACGGTTGCAAAAAAAACAGCAGTTGCCGAATAGGCAGAGAACGTAATCAAATCAAAAAAAGCGGCTACCCGTACGACAAAATAGGAGTTGGGATCGTTGAAAAAGATGATTCGGGATGAATATTTATATACACCTGCTGCGGGATCGGCAGAACCAAACAAAAGTTTGAATCCCTTTGTCGGATCATCCCAAAACGCTTCCCAAATGTGCCGGCTGCCGTGCGTGTGAAAGTTGTAGGTGTCGCCACCGGAGTAGTAGTATTGGTAAATAAAACCCAGCGCCAGGGCACCAAAGATCTTGACCAAGAGGGCCGGGAAAAAATACTTCCGGGTGACTTCATCCGTAAAGCGCGGCCGAACTGCATAAGCGCCTGCCAGCACCAAAAAGATTACGATCGGGGTTACAATCAGGTCGCGCTGCTCCATATCAATCGGAGTTTTTCTTTTCCATCTCGCGCAGTCGCTTCTTGGCATCCTTAAAAGCCTCATCCTTCCGGCCGGCTCTCTTCTTCGCATCTTTAAAATACCGTTTTGCTGCCTCGCGGTTTCCCTGCCTTTGGTTGATTTCGCCCAAGGCTATGAGCGAATAGAGGTAGTACCCACTTTCGGTAGCCCCAATCTCTTCTGCATACTTCACGGCCAGTTCGTAGTGCGTTTTAGCCTCATCATATTTTCGTAAAACATCATAGTGTTGCCCCAGAAAAAATGCGGCATACCGGCCACTGGTGGCTTCGTAACCAAAACGCCCGCTATCGATAAGCGCCAAAATCTGGTGGCATTCTTTGGCCATCTCCGGAAAAGACCCGCGCGAATACAGGACCCGCGCATAGTACCGGTGGAAATAGGGATTGCCCGGGTAAGTCTGACGCAAATACTGCGAGGCTTTGAACGCGCCAGGCTGATCATTCTCATAGCTGTTCAGTATTCGCATCAGCCACACCATCGCTTCGGTGCGCGTATAAAATGCGTTGTAGGAAACTTGCTTGAGTTGCTCCAGTCCCAATTTCTTGTCACCCTTGCGAAAGAACCACAACAGCGGCTTTAATGCCGGGTAATTCTCCGGAACCCAAACTGAAAAGTAGTTGTACAAGGCATCTCCAAATAAAAGCTCCGGGCTCAGCTCACTCCCGGCCTTGCTCTCCTCCAGGTAGTTCAACGCCCGTTTACCCACTACAGCTGCCTTTCGCCAGTTCTTACGCTCCTCATCGGCATAGAGCCTGCCCTTGAACCCGTAAGCGGCAGCTAAAAAGAAGGAGGCCTCTACTTTATACTCCGGTCGTTTGTCGTACAGTCGTTCGGCCACTAAAATGGCGCTGTCCATATAGGCTAAAAACCGATCATCGTAGACCGTGCTTTTGGTGTTGGGCATGATCTTCCACCACTCGCTGAGGCCCAGCAAAAAATAGGGCAACGGATGCCAGCCGTATTTAATCTTAAAGTAGCGGAATTTGGCCTCCGCCTTGTCAAACTCGAAGTTGTAGAGATTGGTCAGGGCCTCAGCCGCCTCCAGCTGGATATCGAGATTTGAAATCAGAATGAGCGTGGAGTCACGGTTGTCGGGCCGATGGCCGGGTGTGGCGGCACAGGTCCCCACTGCGGTCATCATCAGCAAAACAACCAGGCTCTTCATGATCACCACAAATCTAATTGAAAGAAATCACGTTAATTAGCACTATGCAAGCGGAATCCGGTTGGAGCACGTTGTTCGGGGCACAGAAGCGTGTGCTATTTATTGTACTCTGCATCAGCGCTATTCTTTTGCTTTATATCAAAAAACAATTTATCGAATATGAAACAGCCGCCTTCGAATTTCTTCAGGACCGGCCGGAGGGTGGCATCCTGCGACTGATCAGCACACTCCAGTTTATCTCCATCCCGCTGATTTACGCCTGGAAGTTCACGGTAATCGGATTTGTTCTGTGGATCGGGTGTTTCATGTTTGGCTTTCGGATTACCTATTGGCAGTGCTGGGGTGTTGCGCTGGCAGCCGAGTATGTCTTTCTGCTGCCCGAACTCATTAAAATTGGCTGGTTTTTGTTCGTTACAAATGACCCCACGCTGCTCGAAATCCGGGCGTTTTATCCTTTGTCGCTCATGAACCTGGTGAACTTCGCCACTGTGGATGTCCGGTACCACTACCCGCTAAAATCACTTAACGTTTTTGAGATCCCATACGTGTATCTGCTCGTGACGGGTTTGTTCTATTTTGCCCGGAAGCAAAAAAAGATGATGTGGTGGATTGTGACAACATCCTACGTGCTCATCTTCTCGCTGTGGTTGGTGTTCTACATGATCGTATATAAATAGGCCTGCCGTGACGTTGACAATCACGCGGCCCAATAGGGTATTTTAGCTATTTTCGCCCCTTCTAACGGCCGCAACGCGCATGAATTTTCAGAAAACGAACAACATTACCGGTTGGTTGACCTTTGCCATTGCTTTAGTGGTGTATTGGGTAACCATGGAAGAAACTGCCAGCTATTGGGATTGCGGGGAGTTTATTGCCACCTCCTACAAACTGGAGGTATCGCACCCGCCCGGAGCCCCGTTGTTTATGCTCCTCGGCCGGTTGTTTTCGTTCCTCGCCATGGGCGATGTAACCCGGGTGGCGTATTGGATCAACATGATCAGCGTGCTTAGCAGCGCCTTTACCATTTTATTTCTGTTTTGGACCATCACGCTCTTCGGCCGAAAAATGATGGGTATCCGGCAGGACGGCTCGGTCACCGAATCGCAAACCTGGTTGCTGGTGGGGGCCGGACTGGTGGGGTCACTGGCCTACACCTTTAGTGATTCCTTCTGGTTTTCGGCTGTCGAGGCCGAAGTATACGCCCTGTCATCGTTTTTCACTGCGTTTGTCGTTTGGGCTATGCTGAAGTGGGATCACATTGAGGACGAAAGCCGCGCCAACCGCTGGTTACTGATGATTGCCTATATGATGGGATTATCCATTGGCATTCACATGCTCAACCTGGTAACCATACCCGCACTGGGCCTGATTTACTACTTCAAAAAATATGAACCCAATCGGTGGGGCATTTTACTAACGCTGATGATCAGTGGCGCCCTCGTTTTGTTCATCAATGACTTCATTGTGCCGGGCTTGCCCAGCATTGCCGGCTCGTTCGAGATCTTCTTTGTCAACACGTTGGGACTTCCCTTTGGCTCCGGTGCCTTGTTTTTTGCCGTGTTAGTGGTTGCGGGCCTAGCGTTTGGCATACGCCAAACTCATCTCCGGAACAGGCCATTGCTCAATGTCTTTTTGCTTGCCACGTCCTTCATCCTCATCGGCTATTTTTCCTACGCCACCATTGTCATTCGGTCGAACTACGAGACAAACATCAACGAAAACGCTCCCAAGGACGTGATGAGTTTCGTTCGCTACCTGAAGCGCGAACAGTATGGAAGCCGGCCCCTGCTCTACGGAGCGTATTTCAACGCCCGCCCGGTTGATATTGAATACGGCTCACCGGTTTACATTAAAGGAAAAGATCGTTACGAAATCTCCACCCGGAAGTTCAGCTACAAGTATGACCCGGCCAATGAAACGATGCTTCCGCGGATGTGGTACCCGGACGGCAAGAAAGCCTACGAGCGCATCATGAATTTGGCGGAAGGTCAACAACCCACGTTTGCACAAAACCTGGCGTACATGTTCAGCCACCAGATTAGTTTCATGTATGTGCGCTACTTCATGTGGAATTTTGCCGGCCGCGAAAGTGACGACCCCATGGCCGCTTGGCTCACTCCGATGGATGCCTTTACCAAGGTACCGGCCTTGCTGGAGGAAAACCGCGGACGCAATAACTTTTTGATGATCCCGTTTGTGCTTGGCTTTTTGGGCATGTTCTTCCAGATCGTGAAAGACACCCGGAACTTTGCCGTGGTGGGGCTCTTGTTTGTCATGACGGGTGTGGCGATTGTTGTTTACTTAAACTCACCCCCTGAGGAGCCGCGCGCACGGGATTATATTTATGCCGGATCATACTACGCGTTTGCCATCTGGATTGGATTGGCCGTGATTGGCATTGCCGATAGCCTGCAGCGCCTGGTGAAGAATGCGAAGATGGCTGCCCTGGCAGCGGCACTCATCGGGCTGAGTGCCCCTACCGTCATGGCTTTGGAGGGCTGGGATGATCACAATCGCGCCAACCGGTACTTCTCGGTAGACTCTGCCAAAAACTACCTTGCGTCATGTGCCCCTAACGCCATACTGTTTACGGGTGGCGATAACGATACCTTCCCCCTTTGGTACGCTCAGGAAGTAGAGGGATTCCGCACCGATGTGCGCGTCATTGTGCTCAGTTACTACAACACCGACTGGTATATCGGGCAAACCATGCGCAATTCGTATGAGTCCACGCCTTTCCCCTACACGCTGTCATTGCACCAATACCGCCAGGGCGGCCCGAATGAATACCTGCCCGTAGCTAACACCGGTATCAAGAGCATCGATTTACATCAGTACCTGGATTTGCTGCGCCAGGACTATAAAGGCTTGCTGCGCGATGAAAACAATATCGTTCCCAGCAAGCTGATGACCCTCAATGTGAACCGGGAGGAAGTACTCAAGAAGGGCATCATCCCGGCAGGAATGGATAGTCTGGTGGTGGATCAGATGCAGTTGCGCATCACAGCCTCTCATTTACAGATGAAAGACCTGGCCATGCTGGATGTATTAGCCACCAGCAATTGGGATCGCCCGATTTATGTTAACATGACGTCCCTCAACCAGTTCCAGGTTGACCTTAGCCCCTACGTGGTTCAGGAGGGAAACGCCTATCGTATTCTCCCCATGCGTAACATTCGCAACGACCGCGAGACGCTGGTCAACACGGAAAAGACCTATGACAACATGTTGAATAAGTTCAGCTACCGGGGCCTGGATGATCCTACCGTTTACTACTCGGATGACTACCGGGGCTTTGTACTCAATCAGCGCCATTCATTCAACACGCTGGCCGAAGCGCTGATTGACGAGGGCAAAATAGCCAAGGCCGATTCGGCACTGCAATTCATGCTGCGTGTAATTCCGGACAACGTGTTCCGGTATGATCCTACCAATGTTTCGACCGTGAACCTGCTATTTAAGGTGGGCCGTAAAGACCAGGCTGTAGCCATGGCCAACCTGATGGGCGACCGGGCCGATGAAATGGCCACTTACCTGATTGGGCGTGGAGATGGCATCACCAGCGAGGTACGAAACAACTTGTCGATACTGGGGATGATGTATCGCACGCTATACGAACATGGCGAGGTCGAACTGGGTAAGAAGTACGAGGATGCCTACGAGCGTCATCTTAATGATCTGGAAATCCGCTCGCGGATTCAACCCTGAGTCAGAACTCAATCTCACCCAGGAACGAGGCGTTTTCCAGGACATAGATCATCTGGTGGGCACTCCGGTCATTGAGGACAAGGGTGCCGCTGACCTCAATGGGTTTGTCGGTGTACGCAATCGCCTTTGTCAGGAAAACCTCAACAACAGTTTCGGGGCCGCCTGATCCACAGAAAAAACAGGCGTTGAGCGGTAATGATGACAACATAAAGTGGTTTCCCTTTAACCCGTTCTCAAACGGAACCATATAACCCGGCAACGTCACTTTCTTCCCACTAAGCGCTTTTGCCTCGGTCGAAAACAGGGGTTTCCCAAACGGGTGTTGCTCCGTCTTCTCTTTTGCGTACGTGATGCGGTACAACTTTGGCCATACCTCTGACGGGAGCCCGGTATACGAAGCTCGTGGCTGTGCAAATGCACATATTGGTAAGGCCCATAGGAAAAACGTACGAGCGATCATCACGCGTGCTGAATTGTAAAAATAGACAAACGCGCGACCCGGTTTTCGAAAAAAAATGCCAGCGGCCGAACTAGGCCTCTTCCCTGGCATAATCATCAACCGGCAAACAGCTGCAGACGAGATTGCGGTCACCATACGCATTGTCAACACGGCTTACGGAAGGCCAGAATTTGGCTTCTCTGACAAAGGGTAGCGGATAGGCGGCCTTCTGCCGGCTGTAACTGTGAGTCCACTCATCTGCAGTGATTACCGCAGCGGTATGGGGAGCATTCTTGAGCACGTTGTCTTCCCGGCTAAACTTGCCGTCTTCCACTTCACGTATCTCGTTACGGATTTCAATGAGTGCCTCTACAAATCGATCCAACTCGGCTTTGGGTTCGCTCTCCGTGGGCTCAATCATAATAGTACCGGCCACGGGGAAAGAAACAGTGGGCGCGTGGAATCCAAAATCCATCAGGCGTTTGGCGATATCCTCTACTTCAATGCCAGCCTTCTTGAAATCACGGCAATCCACAATCATCTCATGGGCGCAGCGTCCATTGGTTCCGGTGTACAGAATCTTGTAATGACCGTTCAGTCTTTCTTTAATGTAGTTCGCGTTGAGTATCGCCAACTTAGTCGCGTTGGTCAGTCCTTCGCCACCCATCATTGAAATGTAGGCATAGGAAATGGCCAGAATGCTGGCGCTACCCCAAGGGGCTGCCGACACGGCCGGAATAGCCTCCGCTCCGCCCGTCTTCACCACCGAGTGTCCGGGCAAAAAGGGCTTCAGCTTGTCGTTAACACAAATAGGACCCATGCCGGGCCCGCCTCCACCGTGCGGAATGCAAAATGTTTTGTGAAGATTAAGGTGACAAACATCCGCCCCGATATTGGCTGGCGAGGTAAGTCCCACCTGCGCATTCATGTTCGCGCCATCCATGTACACTAGTCCACCATTTTGGTGAATGATCTCGCATATCTCCGTAATGGCTTCTTCAAAAACTCCGTGAGTCGATGGATAGGTGACCATCAGACAGGCGAGACGGTCCTGATATTGCAATGCCTTGGCTTTCAAATCAGCGACATCCACCTTGCCGTCCTCGTCTGATTTTACGACAACCACATCCATACCAGCCATTACCGCACTGGCCGGATTGGTTCCGTGCGCGGAAGCGGGAATCAACGCAATGTTGCGATGGTGGTCACCGCGATGCTGGTGATATGCCCGAATCACCATGAGGCCGGCATACTCGCCCTGGGCTCCGCTGTTCGGCTGTAACGACACACCGGTGAATCCCGTCACTTCCATCAACCATTTCTCCAGATTGTTGATCATCTCCTGATAACCGAGTGTCTGGCTGGCCGGAGCAAACGGATGAATCTGGCCCAATTCCGGCCACGTTACAGGAATCATTTCCGTGGTAGCGTTCAATTTCATGGTGCAACTGCCCAATGAAATCATCGAATGCACCATCGAGAGATCCTTATTCTCCAACTTTTTGATGTAGCGCAGCATCTCGTGCTCGCTATGATGCATGTTGAATATGGGGTGTGTCAGGTAGCTGCTCGTACGGACGAGGGAGCCCGAGAACTTCAACGAGGAAATGGGTTGAAGGGAAGTTGGAGCCGCCTGGCCTGTGGCGCTGGCAAAAATGGCAAGAATCGATTTCAGAGACTCGACCGAAGAGGTCTCGTCCAGCGAGATTCCGATATGAGGGGTTGCGAAATACCTGAAGTTCACTCCGGCCGCTTCTGCGCGGGTTCTCACCTCGTGCGGGTTCGCCACTTCCACCTTCAACGTATCAAAGTAATTCGCATTCACCTGCTTAATACCAAGTTTTTGCAAACCGGCCTCCAACATCTGCGCGAGCCCATGAATGCGCCCCGCAATTTTTCGCAAACCGTGAGGCCCATGGTAAACGGCATACATACCCGCCATCACCGAGAGCAATACCTGGGCTGTACATATGTTGGATGTGGCTTTCTCTCTCCGAATGTGTTGCTCGCGGGTTTGCAATGCCATGCGATAACCCGGATTGCCCTTCGCGTCTACCGAGGCGCCAATGATACGACCTGGGATCTGGCGTTTGTACTCATCGCGGGTGGCGAAAAACGCAGCGTGCGGTCCGCCAAAACCCATGGGCACCCCGAAACGCTGACTGCTGCCGACCACCACATCCGCTCCCATTTCTCCGGGAGACTTCAAGACCAGCAATGCCATCAGATCCGTACCCATCACCACAGCCACATCGCGTTCGCGCGCGGCCGAAACGAAGGATGAATGATCATGTACTCCGCCATCGTTATTCGGGTATTGAATGTAAACGCCAAACACGTCCGCATCCGTAATATCCATTTTAGCGATATCACCAATCCTTAGTTCAACGCCAATGGGAGCACAGCGGGTTTTCAGTACGTCTATCGTTTGGGGAAACGTGCTGTGATCCACAAAAAACACGTGGGCATTTTTTTTCGATGCCTTGCGGGCGGCATACACCAGGTGAACGGCTTCGGCTGCTGCTGTCGCTTCGTCCAGCAGCGAAGCGTTCGCAATCTCCATACCGGTCAGGTCAATAACCATGGTTTGGTAGTTGATCAACGCTTCGAGGCGGCCCTGGGCAATTTCCGCCTGGTAAGGCGTGTAGGCGGTGTACCATCCCGGGTTCTCAAGAATATTGCGCAAAATCACGCCCGGGGTAATGGTGTTGTAATACCCCATGCCGATGTACGATTGAAAAAGTTTGTTCCGACCCATCGTCTTTTTGAAGTCATTCAAAAAGGCAAACTCCGATTGAGCCGGGGGCAGATTGAGCGGCTTTTTGAGGCGGATATTAGCCGGCACAGTCTGGCTAATCAGTTCATCCACCGATGAGGCCTTCACCACTTTCAGCATTTCATCAATCTGCTCGGCACTGGGTGCATTGTGGCGTCTTTCAAACTTTTCGGAATACAACGGATCAATCGACATAGATCTACTGGGAAAATGATTTTGCTAGAACAACAACTTTTTGTGCGCCTGGTTCCCGGTGCCGTCCGCACCGGGGCTTCCGTCAGGTGTTAGAAACGCTCGAACTGGGAGAAGAAGAAATTCCCCTCAATGCCGGCATTTTCGTCCGAATCACTGCCATGGATCGCATTAGCGTCAATCGATTTGGCAAACAGTGCGCGGATGGTGCCCGGAGCTGCCTTTTTAGGGTCGGTTGCCCCGATCAGCTTACGAAAATCCTCCACGGCATTTTCCTTCTCCAAAATCATGGGCACAATAGCACCGGACGACATGTAGGCGCAGAGTTCGCCATAAAACGGACGCTCCTTGTGGATGGCGTAAAATTGACCGGCCAGTTCGCTGGTCAATTTTACTTTCTTCATGGCCACAATTCGGAACCCGGCTTCTTCAATCATTTTCGTAATCGCACCCGTGTGACCTGCTGAAACAGCATCGGGCTTTATCATCGTGAACGTTCTTTTTCCTGCCATGGACTTGTAGGGTTTAAAAATTTGCGCGCAAAGGTATCAAAAGACGATCAAGAATTGCGTTCAAAACCCGCAATTCGAGCCCAAAACTGCAAGAATTGAAATGTGCGCTTTTCTACCGATTTTTGCCGGCTCATGAAAAATCAGGAAGAGCTGGAAATGCTTCTGCAATCACCTCGCAATGTGGTGGTTATCATGCATTTCAAGCCGGATGCCGATGCGTTGGGCTCCTCGCTGGGCCTGGCGGGCTTCCTCAAAAAGCTGGGTCATCGCGTCCAGGTGATCGCCCCCAGCAATTACCCGGAGTTTTTGGCCTGGCTACCCGGAAATGAACAGGTATTGGCGGTAGACGACCGGTTTGGCGACTCCTTGCTGAAAGCTGTTCAAGAAATCGAAAAAGCGGACATTCTTTTTTGCCTCGACTTCAACAATCCAAACCGCGTAAACGCGTTGGAAAAACCGTTACGCGATGCCCGCGGGGTGAAAGTTATGATTGATCACCATCTGGAGCCGGAGAACTTTGCTGATTTCCAGAAATGGAATACTCAATCAGCCTCTACGGCCGGCCTCGTGTTCGATCTGATTCACGATTTAAAGGCAGTCGATAAGATTGATGCTGATATTGCCACTTGTCTTTACGCAGGCCTGATGACCGACACGGGGGGATTCCGTCACAACAATACCCGTCATCAGGAGTTTCTCATTGCGTCCTCGTTGGTAGCGCATGGAGCTGATCCTCACGTGATTGCCAAGAAGATTTATGACAACAATACATTGGAGCGCCTACGGTTAACGGGCTTCGCTTTGTATGAGAAGCTGGTGGTGGTGCCGGAGTATCGGACAGCCTACATGGCCTTAAGCGGCAGCGAACTCAGCCGATTCAACGCCCAGACGGGCGATCTGGAAGGGCTCGTGAACTACGGCCTTTCCATTGGGGGCGTCCGCATGGCGGTTCTGATGTACGACCGAAAAGATGAGGTGAAACTGTCGTTTCGCTCCCTGGGTGATTTTTCAGTGAATGAATTAGCCCGGAAACATTTCAATGGCGGTGGTCACCGCAACGCTGCCGGGGGCCAGTCCAAAAACTCGTTGCAGGGAACGCTTGAAAAACTATTGGCAGTTTTGCCGGAATACAAAAATCAATTGAACGCATAACCAAATGAACATGTACATGAGATCGATTCTGTTGTTGTTAGTGATGAGCCTGCTGGTAGCCGCCTGTTCGGAAACCGAGAAGACGCCCTCCGGGCAAGAGTTTACGTATATCCGGAAAGGAAAAGGTGAACCTGGCCGGAAAGGCGAATACATTTTGATGAATATGAGCTATCAGGATGCCAAAGACTCCGTGTGGTTTACGTCTGCCCGCGAAGACGGAAATCCAGTGCTTCTGCCCATTTTGGACAGTATTCCCAAATCAATGAAAGATGGCGTGCGTGAAGTATTTCAGTTACTCCGGGTGAACGACAGCATCACCTTCAAAGTTCGGGCCCAGGAGTTGTTTACGCGAACCTGGCAGTCACCCGTACCTAAGGGGGTGGATTCAACCAGTTTTTTCACCTTCCATGTTGGGGTAAAAGAAATCATGAACCCCGACCGGCTTAACGAATTTCAGCGCGAATTCTATGAAAAAGAAAATGCCCGGGCCATGAAGGCCGAGAGTGAGCAATTGATGAAAGACACGGTGGAGCTTGATCAATATCTGGCTGAAAGAAACATTACAGCTACCAAGACACCTGAAGGTGTTCGGTATGCGATAACCAAACTAGGCAAAGGCGAAAAACCTAATCTGTCGCAACAAATACGGTTTGCCTACAAGGGAATGCTAATGGACGGTTCGGTTTTTGATGAATCCAAGCAGCCCATTGTTTATCCACTCAGCAACCTGATTCGTGGCTGGCAAATCGCTTTCCCGAACTTTCCGGTTGGCACCAAGGCAACGCTCTACGTTCCTTCTTCTCTGGGTTATGGCCCCCAAGGTTCACCCCCCACCATTCCGGCTAATGCCAATTTGATATTTGAGGTTGAGTTAGTTGGCATTGAGAAATAAGTATGCGAGTAGCAAAGTTTATTCCCTTGTTCCTGCTAGTGCTTGGATGCGCTCAACCCTTTACACCACCGTGCACCGAGGAAGTAGATCCGGCCGAAATTGCTGCCGTGCCTGCCGATCGGTTGCAAATTGATCTGGATATTATTGATGATACCCTGGCCGCCCGGTCAATTGTACCGATCATCGATCCCAGCGGCATTCGCTATACCATCGAAAAACAGGGTGATGGTGAAGATGTGCGTTGCTTACAAAACGCCATACTGGTAAGGTACAAGGGCAAGTTACTTTCTCCGGATGCCCGAGCACTTCAGTTTGGTGGCATTTTTGACCAAGGTACGATCAACATTTCGCTGTCTACGGTTATTTTGGGGTGGCAAGTGATGTTCATGCAATTCAAGGCGGGCACGAAGGCAACGCTTTATCTCCCATCCGGGTTCGCTTACGGAACTTCGTCACGGCCGGCCCCACTTGGATCAGGCCGCGCTGATATTCCGGCAAACGCAAACCTGATTTTCGAAATTGAACTGCTTGATGTGCAATGACGCTGTGCCTGGCGACTCGTAACGCGCACAAATTGGAAGAAATTCGGGCGAAGCTGGGCAACCGGTTTCGCCTGATTTCATTAGACGATGTTGGTTGTACGGAAGAATTGCCCGAAACAACCGACACGATTCCAGGTAACTCGCTGCAAAAGGCACAGTTTGTCTTTGAACACTACAATGTTGCCTGTGTAGCCGATGACTCAGGCCTGGAGATTGACGCACTTGGGGGTGCCCCAGGCGTTCACTCCGCCTACTATGCCGGCCCGCAGCGAAGTCACGAGGATAATATCCAAAAAGTGCTGGGTGAATTGCGAAACACCACCCAACGATCCGCCCAATTCCGGACGGTGCTCACACTCGTGACCGCCAACGGCATGCAGGTGTTCGAAGGCATCTTACGCGGAAATATCCTCCAGGAACCCCGGGGTAAGAATGGTTTTGGCTACGACCCGATTTTTCAACCGGAAGGAATCGACCTAAGCCTGGCCCAGTTGTCGATGGAGGAGAAAAATGAAATCAGTCACCGCGCACGGGCCATTGAAAAGCTGGTGAGCTACTTCCAAACCAATTCGCTATAATTGGTCATTCGTTATGAAATGGCCATAGTAAATGCTTCACACTAACCGGAATGATCATTCAGGCCATTCCATGCCTGCGTGCCGAAATGCCACTACGGCATGCAGGCATGTGACATTATAAAAAAATATGAACACATGAAACCTTATACGATCGGCATTACAGGTGGCAGCGGTTCCGGAAAGACGTTTTTTCTGCAGGGGCTGTCGGCCAGTTTTGGGTCTGATCACATTTGCCTGATCTCTCAAGACAACTACTACAAGCCACGGGATTTACAGCCCGTAGATGAGAATGGGGTTAAAAATTTTGACCTACCCGTCTCCATCGACCGCGAGGCTTTTGAAGCCGATCTCCTCAAATTACGCTCCGGACAATCGGTCACGAAACTCGAGTACACGTTCAACAATCCGGCTGCGGGGCCAAAAATGCTTGAGTTTAAGGTTGCGCCTATTCTGGTTGTGGAGGGGCTTTTTGTCCAATACTTCGAAGAAATTGCTTCCCAACTCGACTTAAAGGTTTTTATCGAGGCGAAAGACCATGTTAAACTCGGCCGCAGAATCAAGCGCGACCAGATCGAGCGCGGATATGATCTGGATGACGTGCTCTACCGTTACCAGTACCACGTGATGCCGGTTTACGAGCGCCTGATCGAACCTCTGAAGCACCAGGCTGACCTGGTGATCCCCAACAACTCGGATTTTAGCCACGCGCTTGAGGTTCTGACCGGTTTTTTGAGGCACCGGCTGGCACTTGCAAATTAGAAGTCAATCCCTACTTTTGTAAGCCTTTTTGGCGGTTATGCAAAAGCAAACGAATCGTGTCGCAACTTTGACCTTGGGCATTTTTGCTGCCCTGGTGATTTTGCTTTCGCATAGCTTCAGCTACCAGTCCGAACGATCAGAGAAAAACAGCGAAGCTCAGGAACAAACGGAGACCGGAACCTCCGTGCAGACTGCCCCGGCCACGGTGTCCGGTCCTCAGGAATCCGTTCAAACTGAAACCGAACCCTCTGTAATTCAGGTTTGGGTGCGTGAGGTAAAGCAGAAGGCGCTGGCTATCGTAACAGAAACCGCCTCGTTTGTTTTCCGACACCTCGTAGGTGCGTCCATTTCGCCACAGGCACCCTGATTTAGATTCTTCCCCAATAGCTCGCCCGACCATTACGATCCGGCCGGGCCTATTCATTTTCTTAACTCAAAAATCAATTCGGAACATTATATGCAAAACAAAGGAATAGTTGTTGTACTCACCGTGGTGATCACCGCGCTGTGCTTGTACTATCTCTCCTTCACGTTCGTGTCGCGTAAAGTGCAGCAAGATGCCCTCACGTATGCTACGGACGATAAGGGGACCGTTAACCTGGCCCGGAAACAGACTTATCTGGATTCACTCTGGAACAAACCCGTGTACGATCTGGGGTTTAAAGAATACACGTACAAAGAAGTAAAAGAAAACGAACTGGCACTCGGCCTCGATTTGCAGGGTGGCATGCACGTGGTACTGGAGATTTCACCAGCTGACATTGTGCGGGGCCTCGGTGGTTCTTACGCCACGGACGAAACGTTTCGCGCAGCCTTGACAAAGGCGCGCGAAGGTGAAAAGCGTGGCGAGGGTAAGTTCACTGAACTTTTCCGGCAAGCGGTAAAATCGGCTAAACCCGATGAGCGTCTGTCGCTGTATTTTGCTTCGGCTGCTAACAAAGACCGCATTACCCAAAGCGCCACGGATGATGAGGTGGTCGAATTTCTTGATAAAGAAATTGATCAGGCGATCGAGCGATCGTTTACCATCCTCAAGACACGTATCGACCAATTTGGCACCTCACAGCCCAACATCCAGCGGCTTCAGGGCACAGGACGTATTCAAATCGAAATTCCTGGAGCCGACAATCCCCAGCGCGTACGCAAACTTTTACAGGGTGTAGCCCGTCTGGAGTTTTGGGAGGTTGCGGAATACAACGACCCGGCTTTGATTGGCGCATTGTCATCCGTAAATGATAAACTCACGCAGGAACTGCAAGCCCAACAAGCCAGCACACCTGCTATCCAAAATGCCGCCACGCCTGCCGATACCACTCAATCAGACCTGGCGAAACAACTGGCAGCCCAGGACAGCACGGGCACCTCGTTGGATTCCCTTACCCGGGCAACCACTTCTCCACTATTTGGTAAGTGGAGTCAGGGTATCCCCTTCTTGTATGATGTAAAAGATACCGCGGAAATCAACCGGATTCTCAGACGGCCCGATGTACGGAACCTCATTCCTTCGTCTATCAACTGGGCGTGGGATGTTAAACCGAATCCCGATGTAACTCCGGGCGTAGAAGATATTCAACTGAACTTTTTGAATGTTGGACGAAACCGTAAACCCTTGTTGACCGGAGAGGTGATTACCGATGCCCGAAACGATTTTGATGACAAGGGCGCACCAGCCGTTACCATGAACATGAATGCCAGCGGCACGAAAACATGGGCTAAGGTAACGCGCGAGGCTTCCCAGCGCCAACCGAAAGGCCGCATCGCCATTGTATTGGATAATTTTGTTTACACGGCTCCCACGGTTCAGGGCGAAATTCCCAACGGCAACTCCCAGATTACGGGGAACTTTGCGTTGGAAGAAGCCAAAGATTTGGCAAACGTTCTGAAGGCGGGTTCGCTGCCGGCACCTACCCGCATTGTGGAGGAGGCCATTGTTGGCCCCACGCTGGGTAAGGTTGCACAAAATCAAGGTTTGATCTCCATGGCTTGCGGTCTCGCGCTGGTGGTGATTTTCATGATTGCGTATTATGCGAAAGGTGGCTGGATTGCCAACCTGGCGTTGCTGTTCAACATCTTCTTCATCCTGGGAATTCTGGCTCAGCTCGACTCCGCGCTTACGCTGCCGGGTATTGCCGGCATTGTATTGACCATGGGTATGGCCGTAGATGCCAACGTACTGATTTATGAACGAATTAAAGAAGAGATGCGCCATGGCCGTAAATTGTTGGATGCCATTAAGAAAGGTTACCAACGCGCCTTTGCCACCATCTTTGACTCGAACCTAACAACCCTGCTCACCGCTATCGCTTTGTTTGTCTACGGTCAGGGGCCGCTCCGCGGCTTTGCCATTGTGTTGATGATCGGTATTGGCACCTCGTTCTTCTCGGCCGTTTACATCTCCCGCGTTTTTGTGGAGTGGATCACCCGGAAAGGTGACGAATCAAAAATCAGTTTCGAAACCGGGTTGTCCGGCATGGTGCGCAAGCGCAAGGAGTTTGATTTTATTGGAGCGCGCAAGATCGCCTATATCGGCTCTGTCGCTTTCATTGTGTTGGGAGCCGTCCTGATTGCCATTCAGGGCCTGAACCTCGGGGTCGACTTTAAGGGTGGACGCTCGTATGTGGTTAGCTTTAAGGAATCGGTAGAGGCCACCGAAATGAAAGTGGCGCTTGCCCAGGGATTTGAAAATGCCGGGACCGAGGTGAAAAACTTCGGCAGCAACAACGCCATTAAAGTAACTACAGCTTACCTGATTGATGATGACAGTGATGCCGCAGACGAAAAAGTGAAGAGTGCTTTGATTGGCGGGGTCGCAAAAAAAACTGGCTTTACCTACGTTGAAAATGCCAGCGAAGTGGCCGATAAAACGTTTACCATTGGTTCTTCCTCTAAGGTAAGTGCCACTGTAGCCGATGACATCAAGAACTCGGCCTGGAAAGCCAGTCTCTTGTCCTTGATCGCCATCTTCATTTACATTTTGGTGCGTTTCAAAAAGTGGCAGTACTCGGCCGGTGCCATTGTAGCTACGGTACACGACACGTTGTTTGTGTTTGCCGCCTTTGCCGTGGCGCGTGTATTTGGCATCGCATTTGAAATCGACCAGGTGTTTGTTGCAGCCGTGCTCACGGTTATCGGTTACTCGATCAATGACACGGTGATCATCTTTGACCGGATTCGTGAATACTTTGAAATGGGAACCTCCCATGATCGCAGACGCATCTTCAACGATGCTATCAACAGCACACTGGCCCGAACTTTGATCACCTCGGGAACCACATTGGTCGTAGTTGTTGTATTGTTCTTGTTTGGAGGCGAGTCGCTGCGCGGATTCTCGTTTGCGCTGTTGCTCGGTATTGGCGTGGGTACATTCTCATCCATTTTCGTTGCTGCCCCTGTAGTCTACGACTTCGACAAGCAACCGGCATCGAATTCGCTTGAGCCGAAAACAGCCTAACCGCTTTTAATTTAACCGAAAAGGCCAGACCTAACAGTCTGGCCTTTTTTAATTTTTTTTTAAAGCAATTTGCCTCGATAAAAAGTCTAGCTGTGCGTTCTATTGCACATGCGTTATGTCATACTTGCCTTGTTAAGCGGCATCTTCCCGATAGTCCTATTGGCTCAAGAACAAACCGACTCGCTGCAAGTACAAAATCAAATCCTGGATAGCTTATTTATTGCTGAGACAGAAAACGCTCCAGGCAAGCCCAAGGTGTTGCACGCAGAGCCTTTGTTCATTGACTTGATACGCGACCTGGGGGCACGAAAAGGTGAAAAGGAATGGAATATGGGCTTGGGCATGACGGACAAAGGTGCGTACAACCAATATACCGCGCTGGTTGAATATGAGTTCGCACCTGTCAATCGACTGGGGCTTGAGTTTGAACTCCCTTTCTCAATCTACCTGCAAAACGGAAAAGCCCGGGACTCTGTGCCTAAGACGAAACTGAACAGCATCAAGGTCGCCTCGCAATACACCTTCTGGGTTTCCGACAAAAAACAAACCTCGCTGGCGCTTGGAATGATTTACGAAATGGAGTTCAATGAATTTAGTCGGTATCGGGAAGCCCGGCTCTTCCGAAACCATCTTTACAATCCATTCATTGTCGCTGCGAAACGTTGGGGGCAAAATTTCCACACGCTGATTTACACCGGACCCTTTCTACATGCCCCCTCCAGCTTCGCAGTACTGGATAATTGGGCGTTCAACGCCAACATCCATTACATGATTTCCGGGACACGTAATTTTCTGGGTCTCGAAATGAACCAGGATTTTGGACGTGACTATCGCAAGACGGTACTTCGACCTCAAATTCGGGTTGGCATAACCGACCGCCTGCTGGTTGGCATTGTTTCCGGAATTCCCTTGCGGGCGAAGGACGAGCGGTTAAGTTCGTTTCTGCGCATCATTTATGAGCCGAAAGTTCATGGCGCAAGAAGGAGTCATTCGTAAGACTTCCCTTAGCACCGCAGACACTGGCTGGTCACTCCACCTTTTAAACCTAATAGCGTGGCCCTCCAGCGGCAAACTCAGCTACTTGCATCTTGACTACATCTTCGAGACGCTTGGTTGCTTTGAAAGCTTTCACCTGCCGAATGGCGCTATTGCCGTTTTCGAGCATTTCAATCAAGTGCTCGCGATATTTCTGATAGCTCAGCCGTTTGTAGTATTTATCGAGTTTACTTAGCCATCGCCAAATATCCGCGCGCAAATCAACCAAGGCACCGCGCTTATTCTTCAATATCGCTGCGTCTAATCCAAAACGGATTGCCCGCCATTTATTCTCGCGTAACATCCACGCTTCGGATTTGCTGGATTGGATCAACCAGGACGACTCCCTCTCCATATACCAAAAGGCCAGGCAATGCACCCAGGCGGCAATTGCCAATGCCTCCTGTAGCGTAGTCGCATCGCACATGCGAAGTTCCAATGTGCCCCACCGTGGGCTTGGCCGAATATCCCAACTGATATCCTTTGCCGATTGAATCGATTTCGACTCCATGAGAGCCGCGTAAATTCTCCCAAATTGTTTCCAGGTCTTAGCTGCGTAAGGCAGTCCAGCGGAAGGCAGGGATTCAAAAATGGTTGAGCGGCTGCTGGCCAGACCTGTCTCCATTTTTTGCCAAAAAGGTGAGCTCGCTGCCAACCCAATTAAATGGGGAATAAAATGACTAAAGAAATTACCAAACCGAATACAGGCATCGGGTGAAACCATGCCCAGATGAATATGAAAACCATAAACAGCTCTGCGCCTGATCAACCATTGGTTCCGGGCCAAAAGCCGGTAATAGCGAAAAGAGGGTGTTATCAACCTATCGCGGTAATCCGCAAGTGGATGCGTTCCACCGGATGAAAACACCAAACCATGCTCGCGGCCATAGTCAATCAGGGATTGATGCAGTTGCCGGAACTCGCCCTCAAGTCCATGGACATCGGATGATGGGCTCGATACATATTCCAGCGTGCTTCTAAAGAATTCTGACGTGAGGCGTTTGGAGGGGATATCGGCAAGAATTTCCGTTACCCGGGGAGTCAAAGCCAGTGTGCCAGCATCCAGCACCTGAATTTCCAACTCGATGCCAACCGTGAGGGGCTTCAGGTTCTTTTTAAATACCAAAGGATAACGTTTCGTTACCACAATGACTGAACCAATAAATAGAACAGGGCACCTGCTACATAACCTAAAAACGCCAGCCAGCTAATCCGCTTTACGTACCAGATAAACTCGATACGCTCCATACCCATAGCCGCCACCCCGGCAGCGGATCCGATAATGAGCAAACTGCCTCCCGTTCCGGCACAATAGGCGAGGTAATGCCATAATGTGCTGTCCACCGGAAATTCGGTCAGTGAATACATGCCCATGCTGGCGGCAACCAAAGGCACGTTATCCACAATGGCGGAGAGCACCCCGATCAGGCTTACAATGATGCGGGAATCACCGAACGTGCGGTCGAGCGTAGCTGCAAAATGATGCAGCGTCTGCATCGACTCCAGTGCACTCACCGCCAAAAGAATTCCAAAGAAGAACAACACGCTCGGCACATCGGCACGAGAAAGCGCTGTGGCCACCGAAAACTTACGCCTCTCAAATTCATCGGCTGCCGGGTTAATGATCTCGGAAATGATCCAAAGCACGCCCAAGCCAAGCAAGATGCCCATATACGGTGGAAGGTGAGTCACCGATTTAAAAATAGGGACGAACACCAACGACCCTACGCCCGCCACCAACATCAGCCGGCTGGCAAAACCCGTATGATGATTCTTGGGGGAAGAGACTGGCTCACCTATTGATCCCTTGAGTTTGGTGTTAAGTGCCAACAACGGAACCAGCAAGCAAACGACACTGGGCAGGAAAAGACCTTGTATGATGGCGCCCGAGGTAATCTGGCCTCCAATCCAAAGCATGGTAGTGGTTACATCGCCAATCGGTGACCACGCGCCACCGGCATTGGCGGCAATCACGATCATTCCCACAAAGAAGAGCCGCCTATCCTGATCGGGTATCAACTTCCGCACCAACGATACCATGACAATCGTGGTGGTGAGGTTATCCAGAATAGCGGACAGAAAAAAGGTGACCCAACTCACCAGCCACATGAGGGTGCGAACATGTGTAGTTTTGATACGATCCGTGATGATACGAAAACCCTCGTGCGCATCGACCAACTCTACAATAGTCATGGCACCGAGCAGAAAAAACAGGATGGCTGCAATTTGACCCAGATGATGCGACAACTCCGCCCGAATGAACGAGGAATAAAGGTCACCGTCTGCTGGCGACTGAGCCGCAACAAATGAGCTGTAACCGGTCGTTTGTTCAAATTGGGCATTAGGCGGTTGCCAGGCAAAAAGTGCCCAACACAATACACCCGTGATTAGCGCTGTCGCGGCTTTGTTGATCTTAATCGGATGCTCCAACGCAATGGCCAGATATCCGATGATGAAGACCACGATGATCAGGTTTTCCATATTAACTTAGTGAAGGGAAAGATGGCAGCCGGCACGAAAGAAACCGGTGTTGCCTGTGGGCTTCTAATGAATTTTTAATAAGTGACACGCTACCTTTGCTCTATGCGCATTTTGTTGATTGAGGACGAACCAAAGACGATTGTTTCGGTCAAGAAGGGTCTTGAAGAAAACGCCTACACGGTAGATGCCACCACTGATGGAAAAACCGGCAAACACCTGGCCTTTCGTAACTCCTATGACCTGATCATTTCCGACATCATCATGCCGGGGCTTAGTGGGCTTGAATTGTGTCGCGAAATCCGAAAAGCCAAAATCAATACACCCATTCTCCTGTTGACCGCACTTTCCAGTACGGATGACGTTGTGACAGGGCTGGATAGCGGAGCCGATGACTACCTGGCGAAACCCTTTGAGTTCAAAGAATTGCTGGCCAGAACACGGGCGTTAACCAAAAGAAAAGGTGATATACAATGGGACAGCACGCTGGTCTATGAGGACCTCAGCCTGGACACCGAAACCAAGGTGGTCAAGCGTGCTGGAAACATCATCCGGCTAACCGCAAAAGAATTTGCGCTACTCGAGCATTTTATGCGCAATCCGGAACGCACACTGTCAAAAGCCGAACTGGCCCGCCACGTTTGGGGCATTGATTTTGATACCGGTACCAACATGGTGGAGGTTTACGTCAATTACCTGCGAAACAAAATGGACCGCGACTTTGATACCCGCCTGATTCATACGCACTTTGGGCTCGGGTACATCTTGAAAAAAGCCTAGTCCGTGCAAATCCGCACCCGCCTCACCGTCCAGTTTACGCTATGGGTAACCGGAATTATCACATTAGCTTTCCTAGCCATCTACACCCAGATGCGGCTGGTTACCCACGAGGACTTTCGGGAGCGGTTGCGGAAAAAGGCCATAACTTCTGCGGTGTTGCTGTTGAAAGTGGAGGAAGTCGACTCGGTATTGCTCCGCACCATTGACCTGGCCAAGCGTGACCTCCTGCACCAGGAAAATATTTCGATTCTTAATGAGCACAGGGAAGAGATTTACACCAACAATGATAAGGTTCACTTCAAACTAGGCACGGACTTTTTTCGACAGGTGGAAAACGAAGGGGGAGCCACTCGCCAACAGGGAGATTTTGATGTTATCGGAGTGCCATTTCACGATCGGGGGAAGCACTACACGCTCGTAGCCGGGGCAGTTAATGAAGAAGGCGAAGAGCGGTTGCGCAGTTTACGCGTGACGCTTGTAGCACTTGGAGCCGGCATGGTACTTATTATAGCATTGGCCGGATGGATCTATGCGGGGCGTGCACTTCGCCCGATACAAAAAATGATTCGGGATCTTCAGCAAATTTCACCCAGCGAGTTGACCTCGCGGCTTGAAACGCCCCGCCATTTGGATGAAATCGGTCGCCTCACCACCATCATCAATGATCTGCTAACGCGAATCGAACGGGCATTCGAAACCGAAAAACAATTTGTCAGCAATGTTTCGCACGAGCTCAAAAACCCCCTGACGAAAATCACCTCGCAACTGGAAGTAACACTGTTGCGACCGCGCCCGCCCGAAGAGTACCAAAAATTGCTGGAGTCACTGCTGGAAGATACGCGCGACCTCAACCAACTGGCCAACAGTTTGCTGGAATTGGCACGACTTTCAGCCGTACGAAATGGTCAGCCAATGGAAACGGTTCGATTGGATGAGGTACTGTGGGACGCCCGCGATCACGTGCTCAAAATTAACGAGCACTTTCATGTAACCGTGGCGCCCCTGCAACTACCGGACGAGGCCGTCCACCTGGAATTACCCGGGCATGGCCACCTTCTCCGGCTGGCGCTCCAAAACATCATCGAAAATGCCTGCAAGTTTTCGCCCGATCATACCGCCCGGATTGAACTTAACCGCGAGCCCAGTGCATTCGTCATTTTGGTTTCCGATCGTGGCCCCGGCATTCCACCCGAAGATTTGGCCAACATCCTGAATCCATTTTTCCGCAGCAATGCCACCTCACAAACAAAAGGCCATGGTATCGGTCTGTCGCTGGTTAGCCGAATTATGGCACTTCATGGCGGAACGATTCGTTTCGAGCCGCTGCAGCCCGGAACATGCGCCCGGATCACTATACCCCAACAGGCCTTTTAAGTTTTTTCTAATTGACGTTTCCTGCCGGACAACACGCTGAAGTCTACCTTTCGCAAGGTTTTGGAGGTTTAGGGATTCTGAGTTTTTCATAGTACAGGTTTGTTTTTGGGGAACCATTGTGTCAGTCAAACCAATCGCCCCAAAGGGTCAGCGCAAGCTGACCCTTCTATTTTTTAAAGAAAATTAACGCTGCGGCTGTTTTTAGTAGTTTTGCGGCCGCTTTATGAACCTCCCCTCTGAAATCGCCAGGCGCAGAACCTTTGGCATTATTAGTCACCCGGATGCGGGCAAAACCACGCTTACCGAAAAGCTCTTGCTGTTTGGCGGTGCCATTCAAAAGGCCGGAGCGGTAAAATCCAGCAAAATCAAGGAACACGCCCGCAGCGACTGGATGGAGATCGAAAAACAACGCGGTATTTCCGTGGCCACATCGGTGATGGGCTTCAACTATAAGGATATCAAAATCAATCTGCTGGATACCCCCGGTCACCAGGACTTTGCCGAAGATACCTACCGCACGCTCACCGCAGTCGATAGCGTTATAATGGTGATTGATTGCGTAAAAGGTGTGGAGATGCAAACGGAGAAGCTGATGGAGGTTTGCCGCATGCGCAGCACACCGGTGCTCTGTTTCATCAACAAACTGGATCGCGAAGGCCAGGACCCTTTTGACTTGCTGGATGAAATTGAACAAAAGCTTGACATCAAGGTACGGCCGTTAAGCTGGCCGATCAGCATGGGGAAAACATTCCGAGGAGTCTACAGCCTTTACGAGAAGAAGCTACACCTGTTTACGCCCAGCAAAACTACGGTAGAAGAGGGCGTTGAAATCACGGACATCAATAGTACCGAATTGGATCACCTGGTGGGTGAGAATAATGCCGCCAAACTCCGCGCTGACGTTGAGTTAATTGAAGGCGTATACCCCGAATTCGATGTAAACGAATACCTGGCGGGTCGAGTAGCCCCGGTTTTTTTTGGAAGCGCAGTAAACAACTTTGGTGTGAAGGAGCTACTCGACACGTTCATTCGTATTGCCCCTCCCCCGCAACCGAGGGCTACATCGCTGCGCGTGGTACACCCGGAAGAATCCAAATTTTCAGGTTTCATTTTTAAGATCCACGCCAACATGGATCCCAAACACCGAAACCGCATCGCGTTCATCCGCATCTGCTCCGGCAAATTTGAGCGGGGCAACAACTACTACCATGTGCGTCAGGAGAAATCGCTTCGGTTTTCCAATGCTACCGCCTTTATGGCACAAGACCGCGAAACCGTTGAAGAAGCCTGGCCGGGCGATATTGTGGGGATCTATGACACGGGTAATCTAAAGATTGGGGATACGCTGACCGAAGGAGAAAAAACAGTATACACGGGTATTCCAAGTTTTTCGCCCGAGATATTCAAAGAGGTGCTGAACAAGGACGCCATGAAAACCAAGCAATTGGAAAAAGGGCTCCAGCAGTTAATGGAGGAAGGCGTGGCCCAGTTATTCACATTCGACATTGGCAAACGCAAAGTGGTAGGCACTGTGGGTGCGCTGCAGTTTGAAGTCATTCAGTTTCGCCTCAAGCACGAGTACAGCGCCACGGTGGAGTTTGTACCACAAAATATCTACAAAGCGTGTTGGATTAGCAGCAACAATCCTCAAAAACTGCAGGAGTTCATTGACAGCAAACAGCGGCATATCGCCCGCGATAAGGAGGGAAAACTGGTATTTATGGCTGAGTCAAAAGCATGGCTGCAAATGGTACAAGACAACTTCCCGGAAATCCAGTTTCATTTTACGTCTGAATTCAAGAGCTAGAACCTCGCTTTGCGCCAAAGGTCAATGGTGCTGTACCAGGCTTCCGCAAAACGCTTGTCACGCAGCAGGATGAAGTGATCCGGATCATACACGCTGCCGCTTTTTACAAACGTAAACGATACATCGAGGGCGCGGTAGCGCCATACCTGATTGCCTGAGTTGAAGAGTAATTCGTCCGGAGGGCCAAAGACCAGATAAATCATACCCCGGTCGGACCGCCAGCCTTCTTTATATGACGTGAAATACGTGTTCGCCAGCTCAACTCTGCGAAAATAGCTACGCATAAAATTCCGGGCGCGATCTTTATCGCGCGTTATCTCCAGGATCACTTTATCGAACAGCGCTTTATCGCTGCCGGCCGCCTCCAGACTCTTATACTCGTCAGGCGTACACACGTACATGAGCGGATCGCGAATCTGTTCTACGCGGTTGAATTTCGGAAAAGGGGGCGGCACCGCCATCATGGTAAAGCCCTCGGCAGCGGCTGTATCCTCCTGAAACAAGTAAAGACCGGGTGATTTGAACCGAATCGTTTCCCCGCTCCTGACCTGAAAAAGTGAGTCGTGAAAAAGAAAGCGCTCAACCGGTGCCAGCTTTTCGGCAAACGGTGGCAAAGCGGGAGGAAACTTTTGATTTCGGTAGAATGACACAAACATCGGTGTGTTGGGCCCGGAGCCCACCACCTTAAAGGATTCGCCAACGGAGACGTAGCTGGACATCCAGACTCCAGCTTCATTTTCCAGCCGGCCCCTGACCGGAAAAATCGGCTCAATCAAATGATGGAAAGTCCATTGCCGTCCGGTTTTCTGATTGCGGATGATCAAAACCAGCAGGTAGGGCTTTTCCCGCAGATCAACGGAAACAAGGCCCGTCACCGGCTTACTCTGCGCTTCAATTACAACGCTATCCTTTTTGAACTCGGTACCGACACGCTGGGTATAACTTTCACGCGTCTCCCACAACACCAGGTAAACCTGTTGCAGATTGTCTATTGGCTTAAAAGATAAGCGATAGTCTACCCGCATCTTACCCTCCTCATGTTGTGCATGCAGTGATGCCTGCACTTCTTCATTGGGGTCGTACAAATAGTTTTGATTTAGGGAGGCAATGGACTGAGCCTTCAACGAGACGGCAGCCATGAGCCCGAATAACGTGATCAGCAGTCTTTTCATACACACAAACCGGTGGTTAATTTACAACGAACAATTGAGAGTATTCGGTTAATTTGCGACCGAATTTTTTTATGGCTTCCGTCTTTACTACCGAGATAACATCCGGCTCCATCCCATCGGATAACCCGATTCACCAGCGTTTGTTAAAGGCCTATGTGTGGGCGGCCGACCTGGTGAGTGGTCATACCCTGGAAGTGGGCTGTGGAGAAGGTCGTGGCCTGGATCTGTTGCTGCCACGCGTAACCGCCCTCACCGCTATTGACAAGCTGACCAACGTGATTGGCGAATTGCGCAAGCGCTACCCGTCTATCACCTTCATCGATGACTTCCTGCCGCCCTTGCGCAACCTGGCCGATAATTCATTTGACTGTGTGGTGAGTTTCCAGGTAATTGAACACATCGAGGATGATCACTTTTTTTTGAAAGAAATTCACCGCGTATTGAAACCGGGCGGCCTCGCGTTAATCACGACACCCAATCGTCCTTTGTCGCTCAGCCGCAACCCTTGGCATGTGCGTGAGTACACGGCCAGCGAGCTTACCTCGCTGGCCAAAAAGTATTTTGCTTCGGTATCCATGAAAGGTCTTACCGGCAATGACAAGGTACTGGCGTATTACGAGCGTAACAAAAAATCCGTGGAGCGCATTACGCGATGGGACATCCTGGATCTGCAATACCGACTGCCGGCCGCCTGGCTGCGCGTGCCCTACGAAATACTAAACCGGCTCAACCGAAACAAACTGAAAACGACTTCGGACGAGCTGGTCATGTCCATCCGGCATGACGACTACCTCATCACCGAGGATGCCGAACACGCACTGGATTTATTTCTGATCGTGCGGAAATGAGGTAATGCTACAACCCGTACTGGTCCAACAAGTAAACCATGGCGGCCATGGCAGCCGCACCCATCTCCAACTCGCGTTTATCCACCTTGTCGAACGTATCTTCCGCGGTGTGGTGGTAATTGAAGTACCGTTGGGAGTCGGGCAGATAGCCCAAGAGCGGTACGCCCTGCGGAGCCAGTGGTCCGATATCCGCACCGCCACCCTCCTGACTAAAGTCGGCCAGCCCGTATGGTTCCAGCAACGGCTTCCAGCTTCTGACCTTGGTCTTCTTCGCATCATCCATGCTCAGGGTGAACCCACGGGGCGTAAAGCCACCGCGATCCGATTCCATGGCGGCCAGATGCTTTTCTTTTTTGGCCAGGGCCTGCCGGGCATACTCGGTTCCTCCACGCAAGCCGTTCTCCTCATTCATGAACAACACCGCCCGCACCGTGCGCTTCGGCTTATACCCCATGGCTTTGAACAGCCGAAGCACTTCAATGGCCTGCACGCAACCTGCACCATCATCGTGGGCCCCCTGACCCAGATCCCACGAATCGAGGTGACCGCTCACCACAATAATCTCTTCCGGATGCTCCGAGCCCTTGATCTCTCCAATCACGTTGTACGAGGGGGCATCGGGCAAAATTTCGCAATGCGACTCCATATAGAACTGCAAGCCGCTATCGTCTTTCAATAGTTTACTAAGCAACTCGGCATGGCGCGTGCTGATGGCCAGGGCCGGAATTTGCGGAACATTGGGTGCATACCGCAGTCCACCGGTATGTGGATAATCTTCAAGATTCGATCCCATCGACCGAACCAAAGCACCTACCGCACCGTACTTGGCGGCCTCGCTTGCCCCGCTTCCCCGCTGATCAACTGCGCCACCATAACCGGTAAAGGTGTTTATCCGCGTGGGGTCCATGGCCCGATTGAAGAAAACAATCTTGCCCTTAACGTTCTTTTCGCCCAATTGCTTGAGTTCATCAAAACTCCTGACCTCGATCACGGGTGCTGAAATGCCGGATGGGCCGGTACCGATGCTTCCACCCAACGCACAAACGTTCACCTCCACGGTGCCCATCTTGCGTGAATTCACAATACGACCCATCTCCTTTTGTCCCCTTACCCAGTGCGGTACCATCACCGGCTGAAGGTAAACATTATCGAAGCCGTAGTCCTGCATGACATGGCGGCCCCACTCCACGGCAGCCGCAGCTCCAGGTGAGCCACTGAGGCGGTGTCCGACCTTGTTACAGAGGTAGTCCAGCATAGCGTACGACTCACCATTCCGCAAGGCCTCGTCAAAAATCTGCCGGATCGATGACTCATCGCGGGTTTGTGCAGCGCCCGCGAGTGACCCCAGCAGCAGCAGACAAGCACCAATATATTTCATAGTCTTAACGTTTACTTTTTCACAACTTTCGCCTGCTGCAGCAAGTAGATGTGGTGGTCCGGATCGCGGTCGTTCAACCGCAAAATTCCTTCCATCCAGATGGCATCAGGGCTGAATTTGATTTTTTCATCGGTCTCCACTTCTACCACCGTCTCGGGCCCGGCCGCCCCGCAGAAATAGCACACATTAAAGGGCAGGGCCGAGAACATAAATTTTTCAACATCCCCCACCTCCCCGGCTGGTATCACATATCCCTTCAGCCTGACCTTCTTTCCCTGGTAGCTCTTCAAATGCTGACTAAACCGTGGCACCTCAACCGTGTAACCCTGCGGATCTTTCTTTGTCTCAAAACCAACCTCAGCGAGAATATGCCAGAAATTAGCATCGTTCTGAGCGGGCGAAAGCCACCACAGGAAAAAAAGCAGAAGTCGAATCATCAGCGAAAAATACAGAATCGCGTGCGCCCGAACCAAGTAGTTTAAACAAACGTTTGAAATGCGGTGATGATCTGAGAGATTTGAATGATCAAAAAATCAGCGTATGGCGTATCTGTTTGAATCCTTTGCCGGTTGGAAGGCCTATAGCCTGGAAAAGAAGATGGCCTTGCCGGAGGTGGTAATGGAGTACGAACAGCATCAAAGAAATCGTACGCGTGAGGAGATTATCGAAGGGCTGGCCAAAGCGTTGGCCGTGATGAAAGATGCCGTGCGCACCGGGCTGGAGGAAGACATGACCTCACGGTCTGGCATGATCAATAACGGAGCAAAAAAGGTGTATCGGTATCCGACCCCGGTACTCAGCAAGGAATTTCAGCAACTGATCTCGCGTGCGCTGGCGGCCAAAGAAGTCAACTCCTGCATGGGTCGCGTAGTGGCTGCGCCTACAGCCGGAGCAAGTGGCATTATGCCCGGCATTCTGTTTACGTTGCAAGACATTCACAAAATCGATGACGAAAAAATTATTGAAGCCATGTTACTGGCGGCCGGCATCGGGTTGATCATTGAACAAAAAGCATCGATTGCCGGGGCAGTTGGAGGGTGCCAGGCGGAGACGGGTACGGCTGCCGCGATGGGGGCCGGGGCGATTGTGTACTGCCTGGGCGGCAATACCGACCAGATATTGAATGCGGTGGCCATCACCATTCAATGCATGTTGGGCCTCGTGTGCGACCCGGTGGCCGGTTTGGTTGAAGTGCCTTGCGTGGTGCGCAACGCCAGTGCTGCGGCTATTGCCTTCAGTTCTGCCCAAATCGGGCTGGCCGATGTCAGCAGCGTAATTCCCGTGGATGAAGTAATTGAAGCCATGGGTGAAATTGGTGCCAGCATGGAAACGCGTTACAAAGAAACGGCCCTGGGCGGATTGGCCGCTACCAAAACAGGCCAAGCCATCAGCAAGAAAGTGTTGATCCGGGATATTGAGGTGTTACCGGATGAGCAATAGTCAATGTAAGATTTTGTTGAATACCTTTTGGAAGTAACACTGTTAGTCATAGCTGTAGTGATTTAAACACTATTACAATAACGGGTGGCTTGACAGGTTTTTGCTTTCGATTTTTCTTTGCATCAAATTTTTTTTAGAACAAAAACAAAATCAAATGATTTACGATCTAAATAAGATAGATGCTCATGAAATCGAGGCTCTATTCAGAAAAGGTGCCTACATGCTAGCGCCTAGACGAGGTGATTTAATTGGAATTCAACTTTATGGTCAATCTTTCAATTGCCAACCATTACGGATAACTGTGATTGACCAGTTCGGGTCTATTCTGAAGCTCATCGCTACCAAGATTTAGCTCATTTAAGAAAATTCGACTTCATAGGTATTCATGAATGGCGGTATCGTCCGAAATCAATTCCACTGAATGCCCTGCACCCAGTCTACGATAAAATCGTAACCAAAGTAAACGGCAGTCGTAAGCGCCACCGACCACAAACAGGCGCTGATGAGCATAAAAAATATGACCTTCTGGCGCGAGCTACCCAACCCCACGGCCAACAAGGTGCCACCAATCGGTGTCAGAATTACAGGCGTTAAAAAGGCGATACCCGGTAGTCCATACTTCAAGTACCACGTAGCTGATCGGCCATCCAGGTTGCGCTCAGGCCGGTCTTTAAAGAATCGTTGAATGATGTGCTTCCGAATGAATTCACCGAAATAGGTGAACGCCACCACCGATGTCATCATCCCCCCTGCCGTGGCAATCATCGTGGTGATCAGGTGCAAGCCGGCAGCCTTTCCACCGATCGGCCCCAAAATAAACTTCAGCGTAGCCGAGAGCAACACCGGTATCGCCTTAAGGATTTCTTCCCACATAACTTTCAATTCCCCACAAATTGGTCAGGATTGGGCGCAGCTCATAATTTTTCTCCAAAACTCAAATCACCCGCATCGCCTAGCCCCGGAACGATATAGAGTTGCTGATTGAGTTTTTCATCAATCGCAAACGTCCAAAGATCGTAAGAGGCGTTCAACTTTTTTTGAATGTGCGCAATACCCTCGGGAGCTGCAACCAACGCGGCCAAATGCAAATGCCGCGGCTTTTCGCGCTGCAACAATTGGCCACATACCCGCAACACAGACTGCCCGGTGGCCAGCATCGGATCAATCAGAATGACAGTGCGATCGGTAAGGGGCGGCAGGGCCATATACTCCATCTCAATCGCCAATTGGCTCTCACTTTCTTTGCGGTAAGCGCCTATAAATCCACAGTCGCTTTGATCAAAAAAATATTGGAAGCCTGCAAAATAGGGAAGCCCGGCCCGCAAAATGGTAAGTAAAACCGGTGGCTGATCCGGCACCAGCACGTGAGCTGGCGCCAGCGGTGTTTCCACTTTTTGCGATACGTAGGTCAGGTGCCGCGAAATCTCATACGCCATGATGGCGCCCAACCGCTCAAGATTATGGCGGAAGCGGGCCCGGTCGCGCTGAATATCACGATCGCGCAATTCCGCTAAGAACGCAAGGGCAATGGTGTTGGTCTCACTTAGGTTGTGAATAGTCATGACGTTGAAATCAACCGAAAATTTAGCGAAATGTCGTAAACTGCCGGTGAATTCTTTGTCAATGAATTACTCGCTGCTAAAACAACTTTGTGAAATACACGCTCCGTCAGGTGAAGAGGGACGCTTCAAAGAGTTCTTAACGGCTTACATCCGCAAGGCCAGCCGCCATTGGAAGGTTAAACCCAAACTAATTGAAGGTGACGAATTTCAGGATTGTCTGCTGCTGAAATTTGGCCGGCCGCGCACCCTGGTTTTGGCGCACATGGATAGCATCGGGTTTACGGTGCGTTACCAAAATCAACTGCTCACCATTGGCAGCCCCGAGGCCGAGATGGGCACCCGGCTGGTAGGCCGCGATTCGCATGGCGAAATTGAATGTGAGTTGGAATACGACAAAGAGAACCATGCGTTCTATAAATTCGGTCGCCCCATCGACCGTGGCACGTCCCTCACCTACAAAAGCAACTGGCGCGAGACAAAAACGACCATCCAAACGCCTTACCTCGACAATCGCCTGGGCATCTACAATGCCCTTCGGGTAGCGGAATCGATGAAAGATGGCATCATCGCCTTTACCTGTTGGGAGGAGCATGGTGGCGGCAGCGTAGGTTATGTAGCAGAGTATGTATACCGCAAGTATGATGTTCGACAGGCGCTCATTTCGGATATCACCTGGACTTCGGATGGCGTGGAGCCAGGAAAAGGCGTGGTGATTTCCCTTCGCGACCGCAACATTCCGCGCAGGAGTTTTGTGAACAAGATCATTGCCGTGGCACAGAAGAACCATGTCAGTCATCAACTGGAGGTGGAAGGAATGGGGAGCAGTGATGGTGGTGAACTCCAGCGCTCGCCCTTTCCATTCGACTGGTGTTTTGTGGGCGCCCCGCAGCTTAACCCACACACGCCCGATGAAAAAGTGAACAAGTCCGACATCGAAAGCATGGTTAAACTCTATTCGGTACTCATGCGGCAACTCTAGCCCGGGCGCGGTTGACGTGCGCTTCCCGTCTCAATTTTTCAGTAACTTTACTCATCGCATTGTTCCACTCATTCCTTCCGTCCATATGACATCTCGTAGGGCTTTCATTCAGCAAACCGCTTGGGCAGGTGTAGGGCTTTCCCTGTTATCCGCCTCAAATGTATTCGCGACAGCAAAAGAAAAAGTTCGGCTGGGCTTTATTGGCGTTGGGCTGCGGGGACAAAATCACCTTGAACTGGCGCTCAAGCGCACAGACGTTGACGTGGTTGCGTTGTGCGATATTCAGCAACGGATGATGGATGCCGCCTTACAGCTGGTGAAAGAGTCCGGGAAGCCCTCACCCCAGATTATTCTGGAAGGAAATTACGGCTACCGCAAACTGCTGGAACGAAAGGACATCGATGCCGTGATTATTTCAACTCCCTGGGAGTGGCACACCGTGCAATGCCTCGATGCCATGAACGCGAAGAAATGGGTAGGCTGCGAAGTAATCACAGGGATGACCGTAGACGAATGCTGGCAGTTGGTCGACACGAGCGAAAAAACCGGCATGCCGCTGATGATGCTCGAAAATGTGTGCTACAGGCGCGATGTGATGGCCGTACTCAATATGGTGCGGCAGAATCTCTTTGGCGAACTGATTCACCTGCAGGGGGGCTATCAGCACGACTTACGCGAAGTGAAATTTAATGACGGGCAAAAACCCTATGGCGGTGGCGCTGAATTTGGCGCAAAAGGATTTTCTGAGGCGCAATGGCGTACGCAACACTCCGTGGTGCGCAATGGTGATTTATACCCCACACACGGCATAGGGCCAATCGCCATGATGGCCAACATTAATCGGGGCAACCGCTTTACGCGCCTGTCCTCGTTTGCCTCCAAGGCGCGCGGCCTCCACGAGCACGTGGTGAACGTAGGCGGCAAAGATCATCCGAATACCAAAATCGATTTCAAGTTGGGCGATGTGGTGACGACCATGATCAGCGCGGCCAACGGTGAAACATTCCTGCTGCAACACGACACCAACCTGCCCCGGCCCTATTCGCTGGGCTTCCGGGTGCAAGGCTCAAAGGGCATCTGGATGGACGTGAATAAGTCCATGTACATTGAAGGGCAAAGCGCTAAGCCACACCAATGGGAAGAAGCAAAGGCATGGCTGGAAAAATATGATCACCCGCTGTGGAAAAAATATGGCAGCGATGCCAGTGGCGCGGGGCATGGCGGTATGGATTGGTTCGTTTTGAACGCTTTTGTTGAATCGGTGAAACGCAACGTTACACCGCCCCAAGATGTATACGATGCCGTGACCTGGAGCGCCATCACTCCACTTTCTGAGACTTCGATTGCGCAAGGCGGCACAGCCGTTGATTTTCCGGATTTCACCCGCGGTAAGTGGGAAAAAAGAAAGAATGAGTTTGCGCTCGATGATCGCTATTGAATCTGAAGCAATGAACCTACAAGCATTTTCGTTGTTTGATGTAGTATGAAACTCAAAGACCTCACGTTTCGAAAAACCATCGCAGCCAACAAAATCAGCACGAAAGTGTCGTCTTTGGCCAAGCAAATCAACCACGACTACCAGGGTAAGACTCCGCTTTTTCTGCCGGTGCTCAACGGCTCGTTCATGTTTGCGTCTGATCTTCTAAAAGAGATCAACCTTACCTGCCGGGTGTCGTTCGTGAAGGTAGCCTCCTACTCCGGCACCGCCAGCACAGGCCAACTCAAAACGCTGATCGGTCACGAGGAGAGTTTGTTCAACCAGGACATCCTCATCATCGAAGATATTGTCGATACCGGGTTAACCCTTCAAAAAATAATGGATGAACTCCGCAGCCTGGGCGCGCGCTCCGTGGAAGCCGTGGCGCTGCTGCGCAAGCAACCCGCCCGCGAAAAAAATTTGGAAGTGAAATATGTCGGGTTCGACCTGGAGACCGAATTCGTGGTGGGTTATGGCCTCGACTACGATGGCCTGGGCCGCAACCTCACCGACATCTATAAAAAAGTGGAGTAAACAGGCCCTTGGCGAATTAGCCGGTGGATCGCTACCTTGCGTTCCTTTTTTATCTAAACCTAACGGCAATGATTAACCTGGTGATCTTTGGCCCGCCCGGGGCCGGCAAGGGCACACAGAGCGAAAAGCTCATTCAGAAGTACGGATTTGTGCACATCTCCACGGGCGACTTATTCCGGTGGCATACCAAGAACGATACCCCGCTGGGCAAGCGCGTAAAAGAAATCATGAACAGCGGGGCTCTGGTGCCCGATGACATCACCATCGCCATGTTGAAAGAAGAACTCGACAAAAATCCCCAGGCCAAAGGTTTCTTATTCGATGGATTTCCGCGTACCGTAGCGCAGGCCGAAGCACTGGACCGGTTTATGAAAGAAAATAATACAGCCATTCACTACGTGGTGGCACTGGATGTGTCGGAAAAAGAGGTGCGCGACCGGATTGCCAAAAGAAGAACCATTGAAAACCGTGCGGATGATGAAGAAGATAAACTCAATAAGCGGATCACCGAATACTTCACGAAAACCATCCACGTGCTGCCGTACTACGAAAAAGCCGGCCGCCTGAATACCGTCAACGGCATCGGCCCGATTGATGAAATTTTTGCGCGCATCACATCCGTGATCAAATAGAATTCAACATTCAATAGCTGTGTCTCGGAGTACCTCGCCTCAACCATCTTTCATCTGAAATCGTAGATCACCGTGTCCAGCCCCAATTTTATCGACTATGTAAAATTCCATGCCCGCTCCGGACATGGGGGTGCAGGTTGTTTGCACTTTCACCGCGAAAAATTCGTACCCAAAGGTGGGCCCGATGGGGGTGATGGCGGGCGCGGTGGGCACATCATCCTGCGCGGTAACTCGCAACTTTGGACGCTGCTTCACCTGAAGTACCGCAAACACATACGAGCCGAAGATGGTGGGGCCGGTGAAGGCCAAAACCGAACCGGGGCTGATGGAAAAGATGAAATTCTGGAGGTGCCCCTGGGCACCGTGGCCAAGCGGGCCGAAAGCGGTGAGGTACTTTGGGAGATCAATACGGACGGGCAGGAGGTGATTCTGATGGCAGGCGGCCGTGGGGGCAAGGGAAATAGTTTTTTTACTTCGCCCACCAACCAGGCACCCCAGCATGCACAGCCGGGCGAACCGGCTCAGGAAGATTGGATCATTCTGGAATTAAAGCTGCTGGCAGACGTTGGGCTCGTAGGATTTCCCAATGCCGGAAAGTCAACCCTGCTGTCGGTGATGTCAGCCGCGAAACCCAAAATTGCGGACTACGCTTTTACAACGCTCACGCCCAACCTCGGGGTGGTGCCTTACTACGATGACAAATCGTTTGTGATGGCCGACATACCCGGAATCATTGAGGGGGCAGCAGAGGGTAAAGGGTTGGGCATTCGCTTTTTGCGCCACATCGAGCGCAACTCACTTCTTCTGTTTCTCATTCCGGCCGACTCGGCCGACATTCGCAAAGAGTTTGACATTTTACTGAACGAACTGCGGCAGTACAATCCCGAACTGCTCGATAAAAAGCGGTTACTGGCGATTTCGAAAAGCGACATGCTGGATGAAGAGCTGAAGGATGCCATCAAAAAAGAGTTGCCCACGGGAATACCCTCTGTTTTTGTGTCCGGACTCAAAAAGGAAGGGCTCAAGGAACTCAAAGACTTGATCTGGCAAACGCTAAAAAGTTGATCCATCGGCCAACCTGTCACGATTAGGTGGCTTGGCAGTATTATTGCCCCTCAAAACACGTTTTTTAGATGATTTTTTATGGAAAACCCCACGCAGCAGGAGCACGATTTGCCCAAACACGATGATTCGGTGGTGGAAGAAACGCCTCCTATGCAATCAACCGAGCCGGTGACGGAATCTTCCGGCAAGCCGGAAGCCGATCCGCTCAAGAAACTACAGGACGAATTGGCAGAGGCCAAAGACAAATACCTGCGGTTGTATGCCGAATTTGACAACTTCCGCAGGCGCTCAGCCAAAGAGCGATTGGAACTGATCCAGACCGCCAACGAAAAACTTTTGCGCGACTTCCTTCCCGTTGCCGATGACTTCGAACGGGCCGAAAAATCATTTGCGGGCCTGACCGATAAAGAGGCCGAGGGATTCAAACTGATCCACAACAAGTTCAAAAAATTACTTGACCAAAACGGGGTGAAGCCCATGGAGGCCGGACCTGCCGTAGCTTTCAATCCCGACCTGCATGAGGCCATTACCCAAATACCGGCTCCGGAAGAAAAGTTGAAAGGTAAAATCGTAGACGTGGTGGAGAAGGGTTACCTGCTCCACGACAAAGTGATTCGCTTCGCCAAAGTGGTGGTAGGCCAATAATTCACCTCTTATGAGCAAGCGTGATTATTACGAAATACTCGGTGTTACCAAATCGGCCAGCGCTGACGAAATCAAGAAGGCATACCGGAAGGTAGCCATTCAGTTTCACCCGGATAAAAACCCGGGCAACAAAGAAGCGGAAGAGAAATTCAAGGAGGCCGCTGAGGCCTACGAGGTGTTGAGCGATGCGGACAAGCGCGCCCAGTACGACCGTTTTGGTCATTCCCGTGGCAATGGCGGTTTCCGCGGCCACGAGATGAACATGGACGACATCTTCTCCCAGTTTGGTGACATTTTTGGAGGCGGTAGTCCGTTCGACAGTTTCTTTGGCGGAGGAGGCGGGCGAAGCCGCACCCGCAAAGGCTCTAACCTGCGCATCAAACTGAAGCTGACACTGGAAGAAATTGCCAACGGTGTAGAGAAAAAAATTAAAGTGAACCGCCTGGTTCAGGCCGATGGTGTCACGTTCAAAACGTGCCCCGCATGCCAGGGGCAGGGTCAGGTGCGCAAGGTGGTGAACACGATGCTCGGCCAAATGGTCTCTGCCAGCACCTGCTCGAGTTGCGGAGGCTCAGGCCAGATCATCGATAAACGCCCTCCGGGGGTCGACAACTCCGGATTAGTCAGCAAAGAAGACGTGATTTCGGTGCGCGTGCCGGCCGGGGTGGGCGATGGTATGCAACTCTCGATGTCTGGTAAGGGAAATGAAGCTCCGGGTGGTGGCATACCAGGCGACCTGCTTATTCAAATTGAAGAGGTTGAGGATAAGGTACTGAAACGGGACGGCAATAATCTTATTTATGATCTGCACATCAGTTTTATTGATGCCGCGCTGGGAACCTCGGTGGAAGTACCCTCGGTGGGCGGCAAGGTGCGCATCAAGATTGATCCCGGAACGCAAAGCGGTAAAATTCTGCGGCTGCGTGGCAAGGGCTTGCGCGACCTCAATGGCTACGGCACGGGAGATCAGCTGATTTATATAAATGTCTGGACCCCCAAGCGGCTGACCTCCGAAGAGCGGGCCAAACTGGAGTCGCTCAAACAATCTCCGAACTTCCAGCCGAGCCCCGAAGCTGGTGAAAAAGGCTTTTTCGAGCGAATGAAGGAGTATTTTGGTTGAAATTGCTCCCCCATTTGTGGGGCATAGACCTCAAATCCCTGGACAAATAAAAAATTTCACGGTCGGCTGAAACCTTGGGCGAAACTGCCCGTATAACCCCGTTATGGGTTTTTTTCGCTTAACGAAAACTTAACAAAAGGTACACAGGCACAACCCTGCGGGGTAGCCAGCCGTAAAACAGGTAAATGAAGGCGTTTGTCTTAGTTGGTATTGGAGGTTTATTGTCTCTGGGCGCAGCCGCCCAGATCAAAAAGCAATTTTCCATTGGTGCATCGGACGATTGTAAACGCGTATCGCTGCATCTGAAAGCAAAAACCGGCAATTGCTTCATCCGCCCCAGCCAGAATAAAGAGCTGCTTGATATTTACAGCAACCAGGAAGCAGAAGAATATGCGCATTCCCTCACGCAGGATGTGCGTGGAGATGTATGCTTTGTGAAGATTGCCATGGATCAGGCCAATCAAAAAGGCGTTGGCCAAAAGATTTCTTATCAGGTTTTTGGTGGCGAAAACCGCACCGTGGACAGCAAAATCTGGAAATTCTATCTCTCCGAAACCAAATCCTATTCACTCGATCTGGATTACGGGCTGGGTAATGCCAATATCGATTTAAGCGGCCTTGCCGTTGATCGGTTGAAGATCAAGACCGGAACAGCCGATGTGCTCCTCTCCTACAGCGCGGAACCTAATAAAGTAAAGATGGATACCTTCTTCGTCAAGGTGGACATGGGCTCGCTGCAGGCCAAACACATCAACCTGGCCAACGCCCAGGTTGTGGTGGCCGAGGTTGGTTTTGGTAACATGCTGCTGGATTTCAGCGACAAGACCGAATATCCCCGACAGGTTGAAGGATCTGTTGGAGCCGGCAATTTGATCATTCTGTTGCCCGCCCATGACGTGCCGGTGCTAATCAAGCTTTCCGATTCCTGGCTGTGCAGTATTGACTTAACCCGCGGCTTAAAAAAGATTGGCGAGAATACCTATGCGAATGCCGCTTACTCGGGCAATCAAAAAAATGCCATGGTTTTCGATCTGGACGTATCCATGGGCAAGATCACCTTCCGCGAGCGGAGCGAATAATAATTTCGCGTTGTCTCGGTTCAACAAACACGACACGGACTTTGACCGTGTAATTCTCTTTCTATTTTTGCTACTCATTTCTAAAAAACACTAATCCCCTGCCCTGTGGAAGCACTTGTAGCTGAACACGTGACGAAGCGGTATACCCATCATACCGCACTCGACAAGGTGAGTCTCACCATTCCGGAAAAGTCGATTTATGGCCTGTTGGGGCCCAACGGTGCCGGTAAAACCACCTTCATCCGGATCATCAATCAAATTATCAATGCCGATGAAGGTGAGGTGAGAATTTTTGGAGAAAAATTGAAGCCCGGCCACGTAGAAATCATCGGCTACCTGCCCGAGGAACGCGGCTTATACAAAAAGATGAAAGTGGGCGACCAGTTGATGTACCTGGCTCAGTTGAAAGGATTAGGTAAGCAGGAAGCCTTCCAACGCATTAAGGTGTGGCTCGAGCGATTTGAGATCAAAGATTGGTGGAATAAGAAAGTAGAGGACCTCTCGAAGGGCATGGCGCAAAAAGTGCAATTCATCAGCACGGTTCTCCACGAGCCTAAGTTGATCATTCTGGATGAGCCATTCTCCGGTTTCGACCCGGTGAATGCCCAATTGATTACGGATGAAATTTTGGGATTGAAAGAGCGCGGCAGCACGATTATATTCTCCACCCACCGGATGGAGACGGTTGAGTCGCTCTGCGATCATATTGCCATGATCAACAAGTCAAAGAAAGTGTTGGAGGGCTCCAAAAAGGACGTGAAAGCAAGCTACAAGACAAACACCTACGTAGTGGAGCATCGGGGCAACTTCCGGCTTTCGGGTGTGGGTCACCAACTGGTGTCGCAAAAAGAGCTGGAGGGCAATCACTTTGAAACATTAATCAAAGCGGATCAGGGCAGTTCGCCCAACGCCCTGCTGCACGAGTTGTTGCCTCAAACGGAGGTATTCCGCTTTGAACAAAAACTTCCCACCATGGCCGAAATTTTCATCAACCTGGTGAAAGCCGAAGGTGATGAAGCGTTGCGCAAACATTTACAAGAAGCCTAAACCGAAAAGCACCGAGATATGAACAAAGTTTGGTTGATCATTCAACGCGAGTTTTTGAATCGCGTGCAGAAAAAATCGTTTTTGGTTACCACCATTTTGGTGCCGTTGATTATTCCGGCCATTATGGGGGTGTTGGTGTATGTCATGGTCCAGGAAGTAAAGGAAGCCAAGCCCGACACCATTCAGGTGCTGGACGAGAGCGGAGCATTTACACTTGAATCGACCAAACGAATCTCCATTGTCCCCATCAGCGGCACATTGGAGCAGGCGAAAAAAGCCTACATGGAGTCTGACGATTTTGGGCTTTTGTATATACCCGCCACCGAAACGAACAATCCAAAAGGTATTGTCCTGTATACCAAGGAAAATCAGAGCGTTGAAAAGATCAGCAATGTCGAGGGCATGCTGAACGACCGCGTCAAGGATGCCAAAATGGAAAAGTACAATGTGGACAAGGAAACCCTGAAAGACATCCGGACCACCAAAGTGGGTTTCCAGGAGATCAACCTCAGCGACAGCGGGGAAGAGAAGTCCAGCAATACGGGCGTTTTATACGGCCTGGGAATGGTGCTGGGCATTTTGATCTACATGTTCGTATTGATCTACGGCATCCAGATTATGCAGGGTGTGATCGATGAGAAAACGTCCAAAATTGTAGAGGTAATTGTATCGTCAGTGAAGCCGTTTCAATTGATGTTGGGCAAGATTGTAGGTATTGCATCAGTCGGACTCGTGCAGTTTCTGATCTGGATCATTCTGATTGGGGTAGTTTCAACCAGTGTGTTGGGTTACTTCGGCTTGAAAATGCCGCAACAGCAGGCGATGGAGCAGGTGATTGAAAGTACCGGTGACGAAGAAGTAAAAGAAGCCATACAGGCGCAATCGCTTCAGACACCTGAACTCTTGAAGAACATGAGTCAGATTCCGTTTACCAAAATCGCGCTCGTTTTCCTGTTCTATTTCCTTGGGGGTTACCTCCTATACGGAGCGCTGTTTGCCGCGGTGGGATCGGCCGTAGAGTCCATACAAGAATCGCAGCAATTTCAATTCCCCATCACACTCCCTCTGCTCATCGGCTATCTCGGATTATTCATGTTTATCCTCCGCGACCCGCACGGCACCGTAAGTTTCTGGCTGTCGATTATCCCCTTCACTTCCCCCGTTGCGATGGTAGGCCGAATTGCTTTTGATGTGCCAGACTGGCAGCTCGCCTTGTCCATGGTGCTGTTGGTTGGCGGCTTCATCTTCACCACCTGGATAGCCGGCCGCATTTACCGCGTAGGTATTTTGATGACGGGCACCAAGGTAAACTACAAAGTACTGGCCAAGTGGTTCATGACGAAGGTCTAGACCAGCCAAACCCTCAAACACCAAAAAAATCTCTCCCGATCCGGAGAGATTTTTTTCTTTACTTTCGGTACGCATGGCCAGCAAAAACACTCCGGCATCCATGGAATTCTATCAGGACAATACCAACCTGAAGTGGATTATCCTCATTGTATCGGTGGTGATTAGCGTGGGCTCCATTTACTACACCGATGTGCTGGTTGACCAGCTCAAGGAACGCGAACGCAACCAAATCAACCTGTTTGCCCGCGCCCTGGAATACACCATTAACGAAGCCGAAAACAACATTCTGTTTATCCGGGAGGAAATCATTCTGAAAAATCACTCCATCCCCACCCTGCAGGTGAGTGAACAGGGTGACATTCTCAGTTACATCAACCTCCCGGTTGACTCGGCCTGGTCGGCCGAAAAGAAAAAGAGTTACCTCAACCGCCAGTTGGCTGAAATGAAGCGTACCTACGCTCCCATCGAGATCTTGCTCAAAGACGAAAACAACGAAGTATTCGGGCGACAGTATCTCTACTACAAGAATTCATTTCTGCTTAGCCAGCTCATGGCATACCCCTACATTCAGCTGTCCGTCATCGCCATCTTCGCCTTCATTTCGTACCTGGCCTTCAACTATTCGCGCGTGGCCGAACAAAACCGCGTCTGGGTAGGGCTCGCGAAAGAGACAGCCCACCAACTCGGCACACCCTTGTCATCGTTGATGGCTTGGCTCGAGGTGCTACGCGATGACCCGGAAATTAAAGGTAAAGGCGTGGTGGATGAGTTGGAAAAAGACATTCTGAAACTGCGGGTGGTCACCGAGCGCTTTTCCAGCATAGGATCAACCCCGGTGCTCAAATCGGAAAATGTGTACCAGCTCATCACCAATGTAGTGGGGTATCTGCGGCCCCGCGTATCATCCAAGATTACGTTCGAACTCTACACGCTATCCGAAAACATACAGGCTAGAATTCATGCCCCGTTGTTTGAATGGGTTATTGAAAATCTCTGCAAAAATGCGGTTGATGCCATGGGCAACACCGGTACGATTGCCATCAAAATCTTACGCGGCAGCGACAGCAAAGTTTTCATTGACATTTCGGACACCGGCAAGGGCATACCCAAAGGCAGCGTGGCCAGTGTTTTCAAGCCCGGCTACACCACCAAAAAGCGCGGCTGGGGTCTTGGACTGGCCCTGGCGAAACGGATAATTGAACTCTATCACGAGGGGAGGATATTCGTTAAATCCTCAGAAGAAAACCTGGGAACCACCTTTCGTATCGAGCTGAAGGCCGGCTAAAGGAGGGCCCAAAATGGGCCGCAAAACCTTTGCCTGAGACACTGAATATGCTACTTTTGCGCTCGGATTTTGGACGCAGTGGATTTCATTCGTAACTGATTCAAAATCATTTAGTTAATAAACCATCTACACCTACAATTCATAAACGCAATGGCGAATTTTGGCAAAATCACCCAAGTTATCGGTCCGGTTGTGGACGTGGCTTTTGACGAGCCCGGTTCCAAACTGCCCAACATTTTGGATTCTCTAGAAGTAACAAAGACCGATGGCACCCGTGTGGTGCTGGAGTGCCAGCAACACTTGGGTGAAGACCGCGTACGCACCATTGCCATGGACGGAACCGAAGGATTGGTTCGTGGCATGAAGGTGACAGATACCGGTACCCCAATTGCCATGCCGATTGGTGACGACATCAAAGGCCGCCTGTTTAATGTGGTAGGTGAAGCCATCGATGGCATTAAACAGCCAAAAGGCGATCGCTCACTTCCCATCCACCGCCAGGCACCCAGCTTTGAAAATTTATCGACTTCAGCCGAAGTTTTATTCACCGGTATCAAGGTTATTGACTTGATCGAACCCTACGCCAAGGGTGGAAAGATCGGTTTGTTTGGTGGAGCCGGTGTGGGTAAAACCGTATTGATTCAGGAATTGATCAATAACATCGCGAAAGCCTACTCAGGATTATCTGTATTTGCCGGTGTAGGTGAGCGCACCCGTGAAGGTAACGACCTGCTGCGCGAGATGATCGAAGCGGGCATCGTTGACTACGGGCCCGAATTCATGAAATCGCTGCACGCTGGCGGTTGGGATCTTTCGAAAGTGGATCACCAGCGCCTGGCCGAATCGAAGGCAACCTTTGTGTTTGGTCAGATGAACGAACCGCCCGGAGCCCGCGCTCGCGTGGCACTCTCGGGGCTAACCATTGCTGAATACTTCCGTGATGGCGATGGCACAGGCAAAGGCCGCGACATCCTTTTCTTTATCGACAACATTTTCCGCTTTACCCAGGCCGGTTCCGAGGTATCAGCCCTGCTTGGCCGTATGCCTTCGGCCGTAGGTTACCAGCCTACGCTGGCAACCGAAATGGGTGCCATGCAGGAGCGTATTACCTCAACCAAAAACGGTTCCATTACGTCTGTACAGGCGGTATACGTTCCCGCTGACGACCTGACTGACCCGGCCCCGGCTACCACGTTTGCCCACCTGGATGCTACTACGGTATTGAGCCGTAAAATTGCCGAGTTGGGAATTTATCCGGCCGTTGATCCGCTGGATTCTACGTCCCGTATTTTGCGTGCCGACATCGTGGGCGAAGAGCATTACAACTGCGCACAGCGGGTAAAATTGACGCTCCAACGCTACAAGGAACTTCAGGATATCATTGCCATTTTGGGTATGGACGAACTCAGCGATGATGACAAATTGGTGGTGCACCGTGCCAGACGCGTGCAGCGCTTCCTGTCACAGCCGTTCCACGTAGCGGAAGCCTTTACTGGTCTGAAGGGTGTATTGGTAGATATTAAGGATACCATCAAGGGCTTCAATATGATTATGGATGGTGAAGGTGATCACCTGCCGGAAGGTGCCTTCAACCTCGTAGGAAGCATTGAGCAAGCCTTCGAGAAGGGTGAGAAGATGATGGCGGAAGCAAAATAAGTTGCGTATGCACCTGGAAATCCTAACACCTGAGAAAAAGATATTTGAGGGTGAAGTGTCTTCGGCCACGTTCCCTGGTGCCGATGGCTCCTTTCAGATATTGAATCATCACGCTCCGCTGGTGAGTTTGCTGAAGGAAGGTTCGGTCGAGTATAAAACCGGAAAGGATGGCAAACAAAGCCTGATGATCACAGGTGGCGTGGTGGAGGTACTGCGCGATCACGTGATTTTGCTGGCCGATGGCGTGAAGCAATAGTCGTTGACGCTCAAAAGCAAAAAAGCTACCGCGATGCGGTGGCTTTTTTAATTTCCTCAAAGACAGGCCACGGACGCCTTCAGGCATCGCAAAAATACTTAAAGATCAAGTCCGTCATGCCGTGCAAGTCCCGGCATCCCATTCTCAGTACACCGAAGCGGATTCAAGCACTATAGCCAGGATACCAACTGCATTTTAGTTTCTACTCCCATTTCAAACTCTCGACCGGGTTTTTGCGTGACGCCCCCAACGACTGGAACACTACCGTAGCAAAACCAATCATCACGAGAAGCAAAAATGGCCCGACAAACAGGATCGCACTGATATCTATCCGGTACGCATACTGCGTAAGCCACCAATCAACCAAGTAATAACTTATTGGGAGGCTAATGATTGCGCCAACGCCAATTGGTGTCATAAAATGGCTACATAGCTCACGCGTTAGGTAACCCACTCCGGCCCCAAGGATTTTCTTAATCCCAATCTCCTTGGTTTTGCGATGAATGGTATGGAGTGATAACGAAAAAAGCCCTAAACACGCGATGACAATTGCCACCCAAGAAAACACACTTACACTGCGGTTCATTAAAATATCGGATTGATATTGTTTATTGAAAAAGTCATCCAGGAAAAAGTATTGAAAGGGTTTATCGGGGAAATGCACTTGCCAAATCTTTTCAATCTGATCAACTTTCTCGGGAAGGTTTTCGCCATTCAGCGATAATGTGAGGAATTTCATATACCCGGCACCGGTAATGTATGCAGATGGAAACAGCGGATCGTGTAAACCAGCTTCGTGAAATGATTCCACCACACCAATAATTTCACGAGTGCCAAACAATTCAATTTTTGTTCCGAGTGCTTCTTCCGGTGTTCCAAGCTTTAGTTGTTTAACTGTTTCGGCCGTAACAATAACAGAACTCTGATTGCCCAATGAAGACGAATAATTTCTGCCGGCCAGCAAATGTAAATCAAACGTTTCAAGGAATTTTTCATCTACGCGGGTTAGGTTACACCGCACCACCTCATCGCTGGCCGCTCCGGTAACCCGGGTGCTGCCGCGCCATTCATTCTTCCTACCGGGTATGTTTGATGAAACAGTGGCCTGCAGACTAATCCCGTTCATGGCCACTTCCGACTTAACGGAATTCAGGCGGATGTTGAAAACGGAATCCATCTCTTCACTCACCCCGGGCAAGACTTTTACAACCAGCTTTCGCGCAATACCAAAACCAAGGTCCTTGTTTTGCATAAACTCAATTTGCCTGAACAGCACAAAAGTGCCCGTGATCAAAATCAAGGAAATAGAAAATTGAATGGTAACAAGACAGGTTTGAAGCCATGAACGTTGGTGTTTTGCCAACTTGCCTTTTAATGCTTCCCGGGCATTTAGACGTGTGAGCACAAAGACCGGATAGAATCCGCCCAAAACAGATACCAGCAACGCTACACCCCCCAGCGTTAGCCAAAACATAGGTTGCTGATATAACTGTAAAGTGATTTTTGATTCAAATGACGTATTGAACCACGGCATCAAAAGCCAGGCGGCAGTCAATGCCATACCCATCGACACAGTAATTAATATCATGGATTCCATCAGGAACTGTGCAGACAACTGAATTGCGGTTGATCCTATTGTTTTTCGTATGCCCATTTCCTTGATGCGTTGCAATGCCCGCGATGTACTCAAATTGACGTAATTGATGACCGCTATCACCATAATGAATATGGCCACAACAAACAGGCCGTAGACAATTCTCCGATTGCCATTCGGTTGAAGCTCACCTTCGAGGTGTGAATCGAGGTGGATGCCTTCTAAAGGTTGTAGTTCAAACTGAGAACTTGCCCCAGGCCGGGTTTTATAGTACTCACCGGTATAAGACTTCGCAAAGTCAGAAAGTCTCGCGGACACGCGTTGCATATCTTCGGGCGAATCAAAGAGAACATAGGTATAAAAACCATCCCAGGTGAAGAGGCTTCTCTCTTCATACACGTTAAACCACGATTGAAGCATGTCAAACTTGAAGTGACTGTTTCCAGGTAAATCTTCGAATACACCAGTAATCGTAAATGCGCCCATCCCGGTGCTGCTGGTAAGCACTTCGCCAACAACATCAAGACGCTTAAAGTAGCGCATGGCGGTGCTACTGGATAGAATGACTTTACTTTCACCGTTTAAAGCTGTAGCTCTATCTCCATAGATGAATTTCAAATCAAAAATCTGACAAAATGTATTATCGGCCAGAAAAGAATCAGGTTCGGAGAAACTGATCCGCTCGCCATCGCTCGCAGTTGCTACAAAAACGGGTTCAATATTGGTGCTTATCGGGAATAAGCGGGCCACCGACTTTACTTCTGGGAAATACTCTTGCAGTGCGATTCCTACTTCCGGAAAGTTCATGGCTTTTTTATAGAGCAACTGGTTATCGACAAATCGGTTGTGCTGCAAGCGATAAATGCTCTTGCTATTCGCAAAAAACCTATCGTAGCTTAATTCAAATCGGGTGTAGTCGGCAATCAGAATACAAGCGGTGAGGCTCACACTTAGGCCAAAAAGTATAATGGCAACAAACACTTTACTTCTTGTCAGCACGCGTACAGCTACTTTCCAATAGTTTTGAAGGATATCCATCTGCCTAAAATTTAGAACCAACTTGTTTCGAAGTAAAATTCCCGGTCTAAAAAATCGTATCACATTCCACAGCAATCTTCTCTTCGCCTTCCTTTCACCAAACAACTTCACATCGTGCCCGAACTTTTGAAGTAAATCGCCTTCAATTTCCTCGAGTAGGTGTGCCGGGCAGAACCAGCGCAAAATCCGTATCGCCCAGAGATCCTTCATCAACTCATTTTTAACTGGGGTACCAACTTCCATAGCTCCACCCGCGTTTCTTTAAGTGCCTTAAGCATGGCCAGACCGGCACTGGTGATAGTGTAGATACGTTTGCGTCTGCCGCCCCGCTGTTGTGTAGCCCCACCCATGGCCGATTTGATTAGGCCTTTGTCCTCAAGACGATAAAGAGTTACGTGGACCGCGCTCAAATTAACGGAGCGCTTCAGGCGCGTTTCAAGTTCTTCGGCAATGGCCGCACCATAAGCATCGTCTTGCAAAGCCGCTACAAGGGTCAAAACGACCTCCTCAAACTCACCGACATATTCTCTAGCCATTTATATCCTTATATTTTGTAAAGTAAATGAATGGAAAAATTATGCCTGAAACAAGTCAAAATAAAAACTCCCGTGCCAAACCGGCCCGGGAGTCGAAAAATATTGCTTAACAGGGTTACTGCCGCACCAACCACTTCACAAAGAAGACCACGCCAATGATCATGGCAATACCACCGATGATCCAAAATACATCGCCCCCGATGATCAGCGCCACGACACCCACAGCACCAAAAATGGCTGCCAGTTTAAGGTCTTTGTCCATTGCACTTACATTTTGGCTGGATTCGGGGGAAGCTTTCTTCGCTTTCATTGAAGCCTTGATGGCGGCCTTTAGATTTTGCCGAAGCTCCTTGCGCTCAGCTTTCGTCATTTGCATGTACGTCTTACGAACCTCAACGGTTGGGGTTGATTCAGTAACTACCGGTACGACTTGGGTTGACGCGGTAAGTTCCTCAGGTTGAATAGCAGGACGAATCGTTGACTCGGTTACAACCGGTGCCGCTTTCGTTTCTGGATACACCGGCTCATACGGCTTCACATTTTGAAAGTGCGCAGCATACTTGTTTGACGAGCACGAAGCCAACACGCTCAAGACCAGCAGATAAAGAAGTTTCTTCATAGGTTGTTTTTTGTTTTGGTTTTAAAGATAGAAAACAAACGATTAAAAAAGCGCTTTTCGAAATCCCAAAAAAACCGGAATTGACCAAAAATAGCGCCATAAAACAGCAACAAGACGTTATAGACCGGCAGAATGAGCACGTAATAGACCACGCTGGCCCAGAGTGGAATTTCAATCTCATTAAACAGGAATCTGAATAACGGGCGTTTCAAAAAAAGCACGGTAAATCCGGTGCAGGCAAAAACCAATAAAACCAAAATCACCCGTGCAGGGGACAGACCCCAGCGGGCCTGCAGGCGTTGCATCCAATTCATCGGGCAAAACTGGTGAATTGATTCCACACGGAATGATCGGGTAACGGAGCATTAATAGCGGTGGCCGCTTTCGAAACCGGGTGAATGAACCTGAGGCTGCGGGCATGCAGCGCAATTCGGGCATCATCCAGCGCAAATGGGGCGCCATAGCGCAAATCGCCAACAATCGGGGAACCGATAGCCGCCAATTGCACCCGGATCTGATGCGGACGACCGGTAACGGGCCTCACATCAAGCAAGTAAAATCCATTGGCTTCTTCCAGGATCGAATAGGATAACTCCGAACGAAGTGCATCGGGCGTCTCCCGACTGAACCAGGCAGTCTTATTTTTTGATTCGTCCTTCCTTAACCAGTGAATAAGCGTATCCTCCGGCTTGCCTGGTTTGCGTTCCACCACTGCCCGGTACGTTTTTTGGGTTTCCCGTTCCCGGAACTGTTGATTCATGCGTTCCAGTGCCTTCGATGTGCGGGCAAACAAAACCACGCCACTCACCGGGCGGTCGAGGCGGTGAATGACGCCCAGAAAAACCTCGCCCGGCTTCCGGTATTTCTCTTTGATGTACTGTTTGACCCGTTCAGCCAGTGGCGTATCCCCTGTACTGTCCCCCTGCACCAGCCAGCCGGCCGGCTTATTGACAGCAATCAGGTGATTATCCTCAAACAATACCTCCATGAGAGGCTACTTGATCACGCCCAATGACCGGCCTACTTCGGTAAAGGCCGCGATCGCTTTATCCAGGTGGTGTTGCTCGTGGGCAGCCGACAGTTGTACCCGAATGCGAGCTTGCCCCTTGGCCACTACCGGGTAGAAAAACCCGATCACATAGATGCCTTTCTCCAGCAACTGGTCGGCAAACTGCTGGGCCAATGGCGCCTCGTAGAGCATAATGGGTACAATCGGATGTTCACCGGGTTTGATAGCGAAGCCAGCGGCCGTCATCTTGCTGCGAAAGTATTGGGTGTTGCGTTCGAGTTTGTCGCGCAGTGCGGTGGTTTCGCTTAACATATTAAACACCTCAATCGAGGCCCCGGTAATGCTGGGTGCCAGCGTGTTGGAGAACAGATAGGGCCGCGAGCGCTGGCGTAACAGTTCAATGATTTCCTTTCGGCCGGATGTAAATCCTCCGGAGGCTCCACCCAGGGCTTTGCCCAGCGTACCCGTGATGATGTCAACCCGGCCCTGGACGCCCCGGTATTCGGGCACTCCCCTTCCCGTCTTTCCCAGAAAACCCGTAGAGTGGCACTCATCGGTCATCACCAATGCCTGGAATCGGTCGGCCAGATCACATATTTTATCCAGTTGGGCGATCGTACCATCCATCGAAAAGGCGCCATCGGTAACAACAATAATCTGCTTTGCGCCTGCCTTGCGGGCTTCAACTAATTGCTGCTCCAGGTCAGCCATGTCATTGTGCTTATACCGGTATCGCATGGCTTTGCACAGCCGGACACCGTCAATGATTGACGCGTGGTTGAGCTCATCACTGATGATGGCATCTTCGGCACCAAACAGGGGTTCAAATACACCGCCATTGGCGTCAAACGCGGCAGCATATAAGATGGTATCTTCTGTTCCGAGAAATTCAGAAATCTTCGCTTCTAACTCCTTGTGAATATCCTGCGTGCCGCAAATGAAACGAACAGACGACATGCCGAAGCCATGCGTATCGATGGCGCGTTTGGCCGCTTCAATTACCCGCGGATGGGATGACAGGCCCAGGTAATTATTCGCGCAGAAATTAATCACCGATTTCCCATCGGCTGTGCGAATGTCTGCACCCTGTCGGGTGACAATGATTCGTTCTTTCTTAAAGAGCCCCGCTTCGCGAATGGCATTGAGTTCCTTTTGCAAAACAGGTTGTAGGGTGGTATACATGATTAACTGATTTTCGGTTTAACAAGGGCGGGGCGGTTTGGGGTATCCCCCGATGGGGTCCCGGGTGGGTCAAGGCCCAGCCAATACTTCCTGCGAACGGCATTGATCAGATTGAGCTTCTGCAGAGTGAAGCTGTTGGGGTGCATCTGCTCAAACAAATCCGCCCACTCCTTAAAAACGTCCGGTTCTGCGGCCGCAAAGCGGGCGGCATCAATCTTCTTCGACACCAGGAAGTCTGAAAACGACATGGGGCAAAGCTACGATGCGCCCGGCTATTTTCTTAAATCTCTGTTATCTTCGCCCCCCAAATCCAGTACATGCAAACCACCATTTTGTTGATTGGAGCGGGCGGCCAGTTGGGCACAGAACTCACGCAGGGCCTGCGAAAAATTTATGGCTCCGATCATGTTATAGCATCGGACATCCGCGATGCCCAAGGCGCGCTCAAAGAGGGCCGCTATGAGAAGATGGACGTGATGCAGCGCGACAAGCTCTTCGAGTTTATTAAGAAGAACCAGGTGACGCAAATCTACCACCTGGCCGCCTTGCTCTCCGCCACCGGAGAGAAGGACCCGCGGTGGGCCTGGAAGTTGAATATGGAAAGCCTGCTTTTTGTACTGGAGGCTGCTCATGAATTGAAGCTCCATAAAGTGTATTGGCCCAGTTCCATTGCTGCCTTCGGACCAACCACCCCGAAACAAAACACTCCGCAATACACGATTATGGATCCTACCACCGTATATGGCATAACCAAGCTGGCCGGTGAGTTGTGGTGTGAGTATTATTTCCGAAGGTATGGCGTAGATGTTCGCAGCCTGCGTTACCCGGGCATTATCGGCTGGAAGACCCCGCCCGGTGGCGGCACTACGGATTATGCCGTTGACATTTACTTTAAGGCCATTAAGGAAAAAAAGTACGAATGCTTTTTGTCGGCCGACACGTACCTGCCCATGATGTACATGGATGACGCGGTAAAGGCCACGCTGGATTTGATGGAAGCGCCTGCCGAAAAAGTGAAGATTCGCAGCAGCTACAATGTGGGGGCCATGAGCTTTTGCCCCGCTCAGGTAGCATCAACGATCAAACGTCACATCCCCGATTTCCAAATCAGCTACAAACCGGACTTCCGGCAAGCTATTGCCGACTCGTGGCCAAAATCCATTGACGATACTCCCGCCCGGCAGGATTGGGGATGGAAACACCAATTTGGCCTGGAGGAGATGACGGCTGATATGTTGAAGAATCTAAGTGCCTGATTAAGGCACCACAACCCGGCTGACCGTCTTTTCCGCTCCGGAAACGATAGACAAAATATAAACACCCGGAGCCCAAGCTGTCGGAATCTTCAAGTCTCTATCCGAGGTCTCGGTTCTAAAAACTGAACGACCCATCATGTCGGTGATCGCAACAGATACGATACTCCCGCTTTCAGCGGCATTTTGTATGTGTAAAATCTCACCGCTACGTACTGGGTTTGGATACACGTAAGGACGAAATTCTCCGCTACCCTCTACTGCAACCACATTCGAGTACTCGAATGAGCCATCCCGGTCTACCATTTTCAATCGGTAATATCTTCGTTCGGCAGCAGCCTCATTGTCCTCGAACCGGTAAAGCGTGAACCTGTTGGAGTTTCCTTGCACCATCACTCGCCCAATCTCCTGAAAATGGAGGTCGTCTGTGGCTCGTTCAATAGAAAAGTAATCTGAGTTTTCTTCGGAAGCCGTAGCCCACCGAACGATGCTTTTACGATCATAACTATCTGCCTTAAAATATATCAAGGAAACCGGAAGGATTGGATTGCTACAAAATGCTACCGGGCCCGTGCATGGACCTCCTGTGGAAAACGAGCCGGAACCCGTAAGCGTTGATCCGCTTCCAACTGTTGTTGAGCCTGTAACACTGATCGAGCCATTCACATTAACATTCGTGTTGTTGCCGCCAACAAAATTACCCCCAACGTTCATAGCCCCATTCACCGTTATGGACGCATTGTTGTTCATGGTAACATTTCCAATAATCGTTACCGTTCCAACTCCCGTAATGGAGATGATCAGGTTGTTATCAACATTCAGGTCACCGTAAATCACCAAGTCACCGGCTACCGTTACCGTCATGCCATTATTCGATGACAGGCTCCTTGGATTACCTGGGCTGCCCACCGACAACGTTGCACCCGAATTAATGGATATCGAAGGATTGTTTCCGGTTGTGATATTGCCGCAAGTAAATGAATCGGGGGAGGTAATCGTTACATCAACATTGTTACGGATAAATACATTCTCGCTGACGGTATTCCCGATGTTTCCCGATAACCAGATACCCGCATTATTCCAGTTGCCATCGGCTGTGATCTCGGTTTGGGCAAAACTCACAGCTGTCGCTCCACTCAACAAGGCCAACACAACCCATTTTTTCATGATACAATTTAGCAGAATTCTAAGTCTACATCTGCAACCCTTTGATACGGAAAAAAACTTTCGAGTAACCGCAGAATGGAAAAATGGCATTTCCGTTCAAATAAGGCATATTTGAACTTCAACCCGGTGCCCCTGTGCAGAAAATAAAACAGTTAGCCTCCGACACTGCCCTGTATGGGCTGGGTAGCTTGGTGCCCCGGTTCCTTAATTTCCTGCTATTCCCCCTCCAAACACGGTTTTTCGATCCTGCGGAATATGGGCTCCTAAGCTACCTGTACATCTATGTCGCCTTCCTGAATGTCGTGTACACGTTCGGGATGGAGACGGCTTACTTCCGATTTGCCAACAAGGCGGGAGCCGATGAGGAGCGGGTGTTCCGAACAGCCCAAACATTTGTGGTATCCATCAGTATTGGCTTTTCCATCTTGCTGGTGTTGTTAAGCCCGGCCATAGCCGCCCATTTGGATGCACCAGACAAAGCGTACGTGATCCGCTGGCTGGCAGCTGTGCTGTTGATTGATAATATCGTGGCCATCCCGTTCGCCCGGCTTCGGTTCAGGCGAAAACCTATTGCCTATGCCAGCGCCCGAATAGTTAATGCTGCATTACTGGTCGGCTTCAACCTTCTGTTTCTGCTGGTCTTTTTCCGAGCCGAGGAAACAAATCGCCTTCTTGAATTTCTGGCAAACCCGCTTCAGGGTGTATCGGGTGTAGACTGGGTAATATTAGCTAACCTGTTGGCCAATTTGTTCTATGTTTTCTTCTTCGCCCGCACTTTACTGCAGTGGCGGCCCGTTCTTGATCGCCTCTTGTTCCGCGAGATGATGCCGTATGCCTACCCGGTGATGTTGATGGGCATCACGGGTATGATCAACGAGATGTTCAGCCGATGGGCGTTGGAATGGTGGTGGCCGGCAAGCTCTGGCAAAACCTGGCAATATGCTCTCGGAGTGCTGTCGGCTGCTTACAAGTATGCGATCATCATGAATCTGGCGATCCAAGCATTCCGGTATGCAGCTGATCCTTTTTTCTTCTCGCGTGCACAAGACAAAAACTCACCGCGTTTGTTTGCCGAAGTAAATCATTACTTCGTTATCGTATGTGCGTCTATTCTCGTGGCCGTCTCCGTGAATATGGATTTGTTAAAACATCTTCTGGGTCAGGCAGCGTATTATGAAGGCATCAGCGTAGTGCCGCTCCTGTTGCTAAGCTATTTGCTTCTCGGTGTCTATTTCAACCTGGCAATCTGGTTCAAACTCGCAGACAAAACTTATTACGGAACCTTGTTTTCGTTACTGGGTGCGTTGATTACGATCATCGGCAACTTTCTATTGGTGCCCCGATTTGGTTATCTGGGTGCCGCGTGGGCCTCAGTAGCCTGCTCGTTCATCATGGTTCTGGTCTGTTTCGCGACCGGGCAGCGCCATTACCCCGTGCCTTACAAAATCAGCCGTGGGCTGGCCTATGTGGTATTGGCTTTCGTCTTGATATTGATTGAAAAACAAGTGATCCTGGAGTCAACGCTAAGCCGAACCCTGTTTCAACTTACACTGCCTATCATCTTTTTGCTGGTCGCCTGGATTTTTGAACGGAATAATTTTAAGGCGGCCCGGGAGTTTTAGTACATTTCGTACGCAATCCCGCGTTAACTATGAACATCATTATCCCGATGGCCGGGCTGGGCAAACGGCTACGCCCGCACACCCTCAGCACACCCAAACCGCTTTTACCCATTGCCGGTAAGCCGATCGTGCATCGGTTGGTAGAAGATATCGCCCGGGTTTGCCCGGAAAAAATCGAATCGATCGGCTTTATTATTCACCCCAGTTTTGGAGCTGCCGTAGAGGAAAGCCTGGTCCAGGTGGCGGCCGCTGTTGGCGCGAAAGGTAAGATTTACTACCAGGAAAAAGCACTCGGTATCTCACACGCCTTGTTGTTTGCAGCCGAATTGTTTCAGGGGCCCGTCATTGTTGCCTTTGCCGATACGCTGTTCCGGGCCGATTTCCACCTCGACACCACCCGTGATGGGACGATTTGGGTGCAGCAGGTAAAAGACCCTTCGCAGTTTGGTGTCGTTAAGTTGAATGCAGAAGGTGAAATCATCGACTTTGTCGAAAAACCATCGCAATTCATTTCCGATCTTGCCATCATCGGCATCTACTACTTCCGGCAGGGTGAAAAGCTAAGGGCGGAAATGCAGTACCTGCTTGACCACGACATAAAAGAAAAGGGTGAATACCAACTGACTACCGCTCTTCAAAACCTGCGCAAAAAAGGGGCGCGCTTAACTGTTGGAAAAGTGCAGGAGTGGCTGGACTGTGGAAACAAGCAAAACATGGTGGACACCAACCAGCGCTACCTTGAGCTGATCAGGAGCCAGCCCCTGATCGATACCTCTGCCCGAATCCACCAATCGGTGATCATACCACCAGTGTTTATCGGTGCTGACGCGGTGATCGAAAACTCCGTGGTAGGGCCCTATGTGAGTGTAGGAGAAAAATCCGTTATACAGAATTCCCGCTTACAAAACTCAATTGTGCAAAGCAACACCCAGGTTACCAACGCGTTGTTGAGCAATAGTATGTTGGGTAATTTCGTTAATTTTGCAGGCCATTTTTCAGACGTCAGTCTGGGTGACTATGGCACGGTGGCAAACTAACCTTGAAGGCATTTTGGGCATATCGCGTTGGGCTGATCGGGCTGTTGGTGGTTTTTTCCAGCAACGTGTGGGCACAGCGCGACCGCAAGAAAAAAGAGGCTGACCCGCAGTCAGCCGAAATGCAATTGCATGCGGAGCTATTTTTCACCGAGGGTGAAAAGTTCTTCATTCTCGAAGACTATGCGAAAGCCTTGTATTACTACCAGAAATCCCTGGAAATAAATCCGGCCAACGCTACCGTACACTATAAGATCGCGGAAGTGCTCGCCAAAAGTGAGAAGCCAGACGACCGGCTAAAGGCGAGCATCAGCATTCAGCAGGCGTTGCAGTTAGACAAAGCAAACAAGTATTTCTATCTGCTGGGCTCTTCCATCTATGCTTCAATGGGGCAGTTTGGCAAAGCCGGAGAACTGATCAAAACCTTAATCGAGCAAGTGCCCGGTCAGGAGGAATACCTCTTTCAACTGGCCGCGTTGCAAACTATGGATAAGAAACCGGGTGATGCGCTCGAGACCTATAACCGGATTGAGCAGCGAATGGGCATCAGCGAGACGTCTTCTATTCAGAAGCAGCAACTGTATCTGGAAATGGGGAAAACCAATGAGGCCCTGGCCGAAGGCGAAAAACTGGTTAAGGCGTTTCCGGACGAAGAGCGTTATGCTGTAGGTCTGGCCGAGTTTCTCTCCCAGCAGAATCAGAACGCACGCGCCATCGCTGTATTGACTTCGTTTGTTGGAACCCACGCGGAGGCCACCAGTGCCCGCATGCTACTGGCGGGGCTCTATTTGGAAACCGGTGCCGATCAGGACGCTCGGGTGCAAATCGAAATTTTGCTGCGTCACCCTCAAGTTGAACTTTCTTCCAAACTGCTCATGCTGGGTAGCTATCAGCAAAGCGCGTTAACTCAAACCAACGACCCCTCACGGCAGGTCTTTACCTCGCGTATGGCGGCACTCTTAACCGAACAGTACCCCGGTGAACCCGATGTATTGTTAATGACGGGCGATCTTTTCATGAGTAATGGTGAGAGAGAACAGGCCCGGAAAGCGTACAGCCAGGCGGTAAAACGAGGTATATCGCAATTCGAAGCCTGGCAAAATCTTTGTGCTCTCGAGCTTGAATTGGGCATGATGGACAGTCTGTTGATCCATACCGAGCAAGCGCTGGAACTGTTTCCGAACCAAGCCAGTCTGCATTATTTTTCCGGCTACGCCCTGTGGCGCCAACGCGATTTACGAACAGCTGCCACCCAACTGGAGCAAGGCAAGCGACTGGCTGTAGGGCAGGTGGGGTTGCTCATAGACCTGAACATGATTTTGGGTGAAGTGTACCAGGGCCTTCGTGATTTCCCCAAATCCAACCAGGCCTTTGACGATGTGCTGACCTTAGCCCCCAACCATGAATTTGTACTCAACAACTACAGTTACTACCTCGCCCTTCGGAAAGAGAATCTCGAGAAAGCCGAGCGTATGGCTGCCCAACTGATAAAAGACCATGCTGAAAACGCCAACTATTGGGACACCTATGCGTGGGTCTTGTTCATGCGCGAAAAATACAAAGATGCCCGAAAGGCCATGGAGCGGTGCATTCAAACCGGCACCCAATCTCCGACCCATTTCGAGCATTATGGCGACATCTTGTTTAAGCTCGGGGAAGAAGAAGGCGCTTTGGCGCAATGGCGAAAAGCGAAATCGCTTGGGGCGGGGCCTGAACTGATCGACAAAAAAATTGCAAACCGAAAGCTCAATTGAAACTCATGCGCGTTCTGGCTCTGATTTGTGCAACTTTGATATTCTTTTTGGCCGGGTGTGGCAAAAAAATAACACCCACCGTGCCAACCCCACCGAAAACCATCTCGATTGAAGAGATCGATTTCGGCTATCTGCACGGAAAAGCTAAGATGGTGTTTAAAGATGACCAGCGTGAACGTGAGGTGAAAGCCAACATCCGCATCCGCAAAGACAGCGTGATCTGGATGACTTTTTCTGTTGTAGGTGTCCAGGGTGGCAAGGCGCTGATCAACCAGGATTCGATTACGATCGTCAGCACGGTAGATAAGGAGTATTATGTTTTTACATACGCGGAGCTATCCGAGCGGTTCAATTTTGAGATTAACTACGGAGTGATACAATCAGCATTGCTCGGTAATCCCATTCTTGCGAAGAAACCAGAGGACAAAATTGGCCAGGAAGGCACATTTGATGTGTTGCTGCAGCGGGCGGGCAGTGTGGCAGTAAAGAATATGATCAACAGTACAACCCGCAAGCTCGAACAGGTGGAACTATCGGAGACCACGTCAACCAATTCGTTAAAGGTGAGCTACTCGAACTTTCAGCCCGTGGGCGAGCGCTTGTTTCCGTACAATGGCATCATCAGCATATTTTACAAAACACCAAATGGCATCGTTAATAACACCATTAGCTTTGAATACAACAAAGCCGAAGTGGGCGACAAGGAGCTGAAGTTCCCGTTCAATATCCCCAAGCGATATGATCGCAGATAAGTGGCGCTTTCTGCTCATGCTGTTGGTATTGGCTTCACTGAGCGTGCAGGCCCAGAAAAAATCACGCACTCAACTCGAAAAAGAAAAGAAACAGAACCTGGAGCGCATCCAGGAAACCGAACGCATTCTGAAAGAAACGGCCCAGAAGAAAAAAACATCGGTGGGCGAACTCAACGCGCTTAGCGCACGCATTCAACAGCAGGAAAAACTGATTAAGTCCATCAAAGATGAAATTGCCCTGCTGGAGCAAGACATTGCCGAGAACAATGACATCATCATCGCCCTCGAGTTAGACCTGTACAAACTGAAAGAGGAATACGCGGCCATGCTGTATGCAGCGCAAAAGGCAAGCGGAAAAACAGACAAATTGCTCTTTCTCTTCTCGTCTCGCTCCTTCGATCAATTGCTGATGCGCCTCAAGTACATGGAGCAATACGCGGAAGCGCGAAAAGATCAGGCACGAGCGATCGAACGGGCGCAGTCGCTTTTGCAGGCACAGGTGGCCGCCACGCAGGTCAAGAAAGATGAACAAAGCGCATTGTTGTCGGAAGAAGAAAGGGAGAATACCAGCCTTACACAACTTAAACAGCAACAACGCGGACTCGTGCGCAAACTGGAGAAAGAGGAAAAACAGCTGAAGCGCGACCTCGAAGAAACACGGAAGGCGATTGTAAAGCTTGACAAACTTATTGCCGACATAATCCGCGAGGAAATGGAGCGGGCCGCCCGCGAAGCGGCCAAAGCCAAAGAAAAAACCAATGCAAATAAAACAGCCCCCGAACTGGACATAAAACTGTCGGCATCCTTCGAGGAAAATCGAAACAAGCTTGCCTGGCCGGCCAGCGGCATTATTTCACAAAAATTCGGGCGGCAAAAACACCCGGTTTTGAAGAATGTGACGCTGGACAACCTGGGGGTGAATATTCAGACGCGCGAGGGCGAACGCGTTAAAGTTGTATTTGATGGTACCGTAAAAACGATTTCAGCCAATCCGTTGCTGGGCACCACCGTCATCGTTAACCATGGCGACTATTTTACCGTGTACACCGGCCTTCGGGAGGTGTTTGTCAAAAGTGGTCAGAAAGTAACCACCAACCAGGAACTCGGATCGGTTCAGCAAAATGTGGAGGGCGTACCTGAATTGCGATTCCGCATTTACAAACAGACCACTCCGCTGGATCCGGAAGTTTGGCTTCGGGACTAGGGCGAAAACAGGCCTATCCGGTTGACCTAACTTTTACTATCTTTACACCCTAATTACTTAGTCATGACAGCAATTCTTTTAGTTCTGGGCATCTTGGGTGGCGTGGGGTTCAATGAAATCTTGCTGATCGGTTTGTTCGTGCTCATCTTCTTTGGCGCAAAGAAAATTCCTGACTTCATGAAAGGCCTCGGTAAGGGCGTGCGTGAATTCAAGGATGCAGTGAAAGACGTGAAGAAAGAGGTGGAAGACGGCAAACAGGCCGGTCGCCTCGAAGAGTAATTACCGGTTGGACGCCATCAGCAGCCTGACATCTCTTCAGCACCGACTGAAGAATGGGGACACGTTGTGTACCCAAATTGTAAAAGACTATCTAACCAAGATCAACCAGCACCGGCACCTCAATGCTTTTCTTGAGGTATATGCCGATGAAGCCCTTGCCCGGGCTGCCGAAATCGATACTCGTTTGGCCAACGGCACCGCGGGGCGCCTGGCCGGCCTGGTGGTAGGCCTTAAAGACACGTTTGCTCATGAAGGACACCCGGTTTCAGCCGGCAGCAAAATCCTCAGCGACTATCAATCGCCCTATTCAGCCACGGCTGTTCAACGCCTGCTGGACGAAGACGCGATTATCATTGGCCGTCAAAATTGCGATGAGTTTGCGATGGGAAGTTCCAATGAAAACTCGGCCTTTGGCCCCGTGCAAAACCCTCATGACGCTGCCCGCGTGGCCGGAGGTTCCTCTGGCGGATCAGCCGCAGCCGTGGCCGCAGGCCTTTGTCAAATAGCTATTGGTTCGGATACCGGAGGATCGGTTCGACAACCCGCCTCTTTCTGTGGAGTATTAGGTTTAAAGCCCACCTATGGCCGAGTATCCCGTTACGGACTGCTGGCCTACGGGTCATCGTTCGATTGTGTTGGTCTGTTGGGGACCCATTTGGATGATATGGCTCGTGTGTTGCAGGTCATAGCCGGGCCGGATGCGTACGACAGCACCGCCTCTACCCAACCGCCTGATGATTATGCTTCCCGTTTACATGTTCCTATATCAAAAAAGTATAGTGTAGCTTATCCGGCTGATGCACTCACCAGCGAAGGCATTCAAATCGAAATTCGGGAAGCGCTCCAGTTGCGGCTCGACCTCCTGCAACAAGCCGGGCATAGCGTTCATCCCATCACGCTGCCGTATCAGGATTATGTACTTCCCACGTACTATATTCTGGCCACAGCCGAGGCCAGCTCTAATCTTTCGCGGTACGATGGCGTGCGCTATGGGCACCGGAGTAAATCCGCAACCAACCTGGCCGAGTTGTACAGAAAAAGCCGGGCAGAGGGTTTTGGGCGCGAGGTGCAGCGCAGAATTCTGTTGGGAACCTTCGTGCTAAGTGCGCGCTACTACGACTCGTACTATCAGCAGGCTCAAAAAGTGCGCACGCTGGTGCGTCAGGGAATGAAAAAAATATTTGATCAGCACGACTACATGCTGATGCCGGTTGCGCCAACCACAGCATTTCGGTTAGGTGAACATTCGTCCAATCCTGTTCAAATGTACCTGGCCGACTTGTATTCGGTGCAAGCTAATGTAGCCGGTATCCCCGCCCTTGCCGTGCCCGCAGGGCGGGACAGAAAGGGGCTTCCCATAGGTCTCCAAGTATTGGGTAATGACTTCGATGAGGGGGGCCTGTTTCAGTTCTCGCAGGTTTTGCTCAACTTAGGGGTTTAAAACCAGGTCAAACGCGATTTTTTTGACTATTTCGTTATACGAATAATGAAGGGACTACTGGCGGGATTTTTTTTGGTGGCCGGAATGACAACCGGATGGGCGCAAGAGCTGCCGGAGGAAACACTTCCGGACGAACTTGATACGCTTGAAACCGAAGTAATTTTAGACGACAGCGTCTTTAACGGACAGTACCTCACCTCCGAGTGGGACTACATCCCGGCCAACCTGTCACCCGAAGAAGTAGCCGATCGATTGCGGTGCATTGAAGGCCAGGTGCCTTTGCATTACAACGATCGCGTTCAGGGTTTCATCAATTTTTTCCTGGTGCGTGATCGCGAGTACACGCGACTGATGCTGCGCAGAAAGGACCTCTATTTTCCCATTTTTGAAAAAGAGCTGGCACAGCATGGCATGCCGGACGAGTTGAAGTATCTCTCCATCATTGAATCAGCGCTAAACCCCCGCGCCATTTCACGTGCGCGAGCCGTTGGCCTCTGGCAGTTTATGCCGGCCACCGGCCGGTATATGGGCCTGCATCAGGATTGGTACCTGGATGACCGGATGGATCCGCAAAAATCAACAGAAGCTGCGTGCCGGTACCTCGGTATGTTGTACTCCATCTTTCACGATTGGGAACTGGCATTAGCCGCTTACAACTCCGGCCCCGGAACAGTGCGCAGGGCTATGCGCAGATCCGGTAAAAAGAAGTTTTGGGAGATTTACCAGTACCTGCCGCGCGAAACGCGATCCTACGTACCCCAGTATGTGGCCATGGTCTATGCGATGAACTATGCCGAAGAACACAACATTGTTGAACCCTACCGCGAGCAGCTCCCGTTGTGGGACACTGTGCGCGTGACGGGCTTCACTAATCTCGAAACGTTGGCCAAGCTCACCGATGGTTGCCTTGACGACTTTCAAAAACTCAACCCATCGCTCCATCGCAATGCTATACCGGGCAACGGAAAGACTTTTGTTGTTCGGCTACCATTGGCGGTGAAGGAGCGGCTGGAACTTAATCGCGTAGCCATTCTTGATTCGGCTTCGAAAGCTGGCCGTACGGAAATAGAAGCGCTGGCGAAAAATGCCGTTGGCAACACACTCGGTCGCGAGCCCATGACTTACCGCGTTCGGTCAGGCGATGTGCTGGGCAGCATTGCGATGCGGTACGGTGTTCGCGTGGATGACATCCGCAAGTGGAATAACCTGCGCGGGAATATGATTCGCACCGGTCAGCGGCTTACCCTGTGGGTTAAGCCTTCGCAACGAACGGTGGCCAGCGCCATGACACGGAAATCGATTCAAGCCTCGATAGCCGCTGATGCCAAGACCTACACCGTGCAACCAGGCGATACCTTATGGGACATCTCGCGCAAAGTGCCCGGCCTCTCCATCGAAAAAATCAAAAGCCTCAATAACCTGAAATCCAATAAGCTGCAACCGGGCCAGGTGCTCATCATCGGATCATAACCGTGACCTGTTGCCTGTTGCCGCATTAAGGGGGTAATTTCACTTATGATCCGACTTGTCCATCTTGTACTTCTTTCATTCCTTTTGTTGCTGGCGTGCGGTGAGCGCAGTAAAAAAAGTTTACCTTCCGCTACCGGCATTACGGGTGACATGTACCTGATTATGGATTCCCTCCAGTGGGAAGGTCCGTTGGGCGATGTACTGGACTCCCTCTTTCGACAGGAGGCCCAGGTGCTGCCGCGCAAAGAACGACTTTTCCACATGCGGTGGATTGACCCGCGCAAACTCAATTTTGTACTGAAAGGCAGGCGCAACCTCATTTATGCCGTAACGTTGGATCAACGCACCTCGGGGGCCAGCTACCTCCGCGCTTTGTTTACAGCCGAATCAATTGCCAAGATTAAAGCCGATAGCGGCCTGTTCGTGCAAACGCAGGAAGATGTGTACGCCCGCAATCAATCGGTGATGTACCTGTTTGCGAAAACCGAAGCCGAACTGGTTAAGAAGATTCGCCAAAATGGGTCACAACTTACCGCGTATTTTGATCGAACCGAGCGGGCGCGGCAGACCGAGGCTTTGTACAAGGCGGGTGAAATGAAGGGCATCAATCAATGGGTGCAAAAAAATTATGGATGCTCATTTCGTGTGCCTTTTGGGTACCAACTGGTGATGTCGAATGAGGAGTTCCTGTGGGTCAGGCAGATCAATCCGCGTGACGACAAGAACGTGTTCATTGCCCGCGTGCCCTACCGGTCGCAAAATCAGTTTTCGCGAGACAGTTTGATCGCCTTCCGAAATGCCATTTGCCGAAAATACCTTTTTGAAGACCCGGACGTTTCCGACTCTTATTTGATTACCGAATTGAACGTGCCCGGCAAAGAAGTGCAGGCGCGACCGATTACCTTCCACAACGAGTACGCCACTGAATTGCGTGGCCTATGGCGGGCCAATAACTTCTCCATGGGTGGGCCATTTCAGGCGGTGGCGGTCGTTGACCGCTCTTCGAACTACCTCTACTACCTGGAGGGATTTGTATTCAGTCCGGAACGAGACCAGCGCGAACTCATGCGCGAACTGGAAACTATCGTGTATAGCTTCCGGCCCGGGCCGGTGGCGACCACCTCCGCTGGTCAATAAGGCGGCCCGGTTTCGGGTAAATAATTGTACTTTTCGCCTCGTAAACACGAACGAAGTTTCATGTCGTTAAAGATTCGAAGAGACGAAGCGCTCCAATATCATCAGCAAGGCCAACCGGGAAAAATCGAAGTTGTCCCCACCAAAACACTAAGCACCCAACACGATCTGGCGCTCGCCTACTCACCGGGTGTAGCCGAACCTTGTAAGGAAATCGCAGCCAATAAAGAAGATGTTTACAAATACACCTCCAAGGGAAACCTGGTGGCGGTAATTTCAAATGGCACCGCTGTGCTGGGCCTGGGTAACATCGGGCCCGAGGCCGCCAAACCGGTGATGGAAGGTAAGGCGGTTCTTTTCAAAAAGTATGCGGGCATCGACAGCTTCGACATTGAAATTGACGAGCAAGATCCGGACGCGTTTGTAAAAATTGTGAAGGCGCTGGAGCCCACGTTTGGCGGCATCAACCTGGAAGACATCAAGGCCCCCGAATGTTTCAAAATTGAGATGGACCTTCGGGAGAAGATGAATATTCCCATCATGCATGATGATCAGCATGGAACGGCCATCATCTCCAGCGCAGCTTTACTCAATGCGCTTGAGCTCATTGGAAAGAAGATTGAAAAAATCACGCTGGTCGTGAACGGTGCGGGCGCTGCGGCTGTGTCTTGCTCGCGGATGTATTTGGCTTTGGGCCTCCGCCCGGAAAACCTGATCATGTGCGACAGCAAAGGGGTAATTACCCACCAGCGCGAGGGGCTTGATCCCACCAAAGCCGAATTTGCAACGTCACGAAAAGTAAGTACGCTGCAAGAAGCCCTGAAAGGGGCTGATGTATTTGTCGGGCTTTCCGTTGCCGATATATTAAAGCCAGAAGACATTTTACAGATGGCCAACGACCCGATTGTATTTGCTCTGGCTAACCCCAATCCTGAAATCGACTACCACCTGGCCCGCAAAACCCGACCCGACCTGATCATGGCCACGGGTCGGAGTGATCACCCTAACCAGGTTAACAATGTCTTGGGCTTTCCCTACATTTTTAGGGGAGCGCTCGATGTGCGCGCAACGGAAATAAACGAAGCCATGAAACTGGCGGCAGCGCATGCGCTGGCAGCGCTTGCGAAAGAGCCGGTACCCGATATCGTGATTCAGGCGTATGGCACCGACAAACTTCAGTTCGGCCGCGAGTACCTGATCCCCAAACCGCTAGACCCCCGCTTGATAACCACCGTATCTCCGGCTGTGGCCCGGGCCGCGATGGAATCCGGTATGGCCAAACAACCCATTACGGATTGGGCCAACTACCATCAGGAATTGTTGAAGCGAATCGGACTTGATCAAAAGTTGACTTCGCGCATCACCGAGCTGGCGAAAATGGACCCCAAACGCGTGGTCTTTGCCGAGGCCGACCATGTGAAGATTTTAAAGGCCGCGCAAGCGTTGGTGGACGAAGGCATCGCTCACCCGATTTTGCTTGGCGAACGGGCTCAGATCGAACGCCTCAAAAAAGAGCATCAACTTGAGTTGAACGGTTGCACCGTAGTTGACCCCAGCGAAGACCAGGCGTTGAGTAACCAGTTTGAGGAACAATACTATATCAAACGGCAACGCAAGGGAGTCTCGCGCCATGATGCGAAGCGCATGTTGCGCGACCGGAACGCCTACGGTGCCATGATGGTTGAAAACGGACTGGCCGATGCATTGGTTAGCGGATTGACACGCGACTATTCGAAAACCATTCTACCGGCACTGCAAATCATCGGCACTGCTCCCGGAGTAAAACGGGTGGCCGGGATGTATATCATTATCAACAAAAAGGGAAATTTCTTTTTTGCCGATTGTACGGTGAATGTAGACCCGACAGCGGAGGAACTGGTCGACATCATCGGGCTGACGGCACGGGGCGTAAAGTTTTTTGATATCGAACCACGGGTTGCTGTGTTGTCGTACTCCAACTTCGGATCAAGCAAAGGGGATATTCCGGACAAAGTGCGAAAGGCCGTACACCTGGCGAAGGAAAAATACCCGCAACTTGTTATTGATGGTGACATTCAGGCCAACGTAGCCTTTGACACCGAGTTGCAGCGCGAAATGTACCCCTTTAGTGCCTTGGCTAAAGAGGGCGCCAATACACTGGTTTTCCCCAGCCTGGCTTCCGGCAATATTGCGTACAAGTTGTTAATGGAGATTGGAGGTGCCGAGGCGATTGGCCCTATTTTGCTGGGAATGAAAAAACCCGTTCAGGTATTGCAACTGGGAAGCTCCATTCGCGACATCGTCAATATGGCAGCTATCGCGGTAGTGGGGGCTCAGATTTACGATCGCAGCCACTAGGGTGGTTGCTTACGAGGTGAATTACTCGTAAACTGCGTGTTGTTTTTTGCCACTGCATGATTGCCTATCTCCAGGGAAGACTGGTTCACAAAGAGCCAACACACGTCATCATCGAAGTACAGGGCGTTGGGTATCACGTCAATATTTCGCTGCATACTTTTTCGCAGGTAAAGGATCTTGAAGCCCTCAAGCTTCATACCCACCTGCAGGTGCGCGAGGATGCCCACCTCCTGTTTGGCTTTTACTCGCTTCAGGAAAGGCAGATGTTTCAACATCTGATTTCGGTAAATGGCGTGGGGCCAAGCACGGCCCTGGTCGTGCTCTCGTACCTTCCTCCAACTGAACTGCAGCAGGCTATCGTTCGGGAGGATCTGGCCACGCTTCAGGCGGTAAAGGGCATCGGCTCGAAAACCGCCCAGCGGATAGTGCTGGAATTGCGCGACAAGCTGAAAAAGGAAGGGACAGAAGGCGCTATTCATGGCCCGGTTTACAATACTCAGCGGCATGAAGCGTTATCTGCATTAATGACCTTGGGAATCAGCAAGGCTGCGGCCGAAAAAAGTGTCGATGCCGTTCTCAAGAAATCGGGAAGTACCATTAGTTTGGAAGAGCTCGTAAAACAAGCACTTAAAAACGCCTAAGAGAGTTTTGACTACGCTGCATCGGACATGGCAAGTCGCCCTTGGACTGAGCATGTTGCTTTTAACATGTTGGTCCCCGACTGCTTCCTATGCCCAATTTCGCATAGGCGGGGACACCACACGCCTCGACTCGCTGAACCGCCCGGTGAGCGCGTACCGGCCCAGCTTTCGCCTGCGCGATCGCTATGGAGACCCTTTCTCGAACTACACATCGGTGTCCCCCCTCTTTTTAAAGAACCCCAAAAGCATCGGGTTGGAGTTGCAGATCGACACGGGGATGAACTACACCATATCGGAGAAGATCGGGCGCCTCAATTTCCGGCCGGTAACAACCATGTCGTTCCCGGAATTCAATCTGCAGCAGGACCGTCTCGCCCGCAAAGAATATTGGCAGTCGCGCAGCCGTGCGCTGGATGGCGAAAGTGCCGTAAGCAGCCGGAATCTACTCCCCAAAATATATGTCAGTCCCGTGCTCGACCGCATCTTTGGCGGCAGTTATGTAGAACTCATTCCACGAGGCAATGTGACGCTTGATTTTGGCGGAAGCTGGCAAAAGATCGAGAACCCGGCTATCCCCATTCGCCAGCAGCGAAACGGAGGTTTTGAGTTTGACCAGCAAATTAACCTGAGCGTGGTGGGCAAAGTAGGTGAAAAATTACGGGTGACCACCAACTTCGACAACAACAACTCCTTCGACTTTCAGAACAACCTGAAAGTAGAGTACACGGGCTTTAAGGAAGACATCCTCAAGAAACTCGAACTGGGTAATGTCAGTCTGCCTTTGAATAACAGCCTCATCACAGGCGCTCAAAATCTGTTCGGTATCAAGGCGCAAATGCAGTTCGGCAAAATGTTCGTCACCGCCATCGCCACTACGCAGCGGGGTAAGCAGTCGTCTGTGCGGGTGGCCGGCAGTGCTAACGGAGCTTCGCAGGGCAGGCCGTTCGAAATAGTGGGCTCCAACTATGACGAAAACCGCCACTTCTTTCTCGGCCAGTTCTTCCGCGACAATTTTGAGCGGTGGCTGGCTACGTTGCCGCAAATTCTCTCAGGCGTAAACGTCACCCGTGTAGAAGTTTATCTGCTAAACCGAAACAATGACACGCAAACCCTGCGAAACGTAGTGGGGCTTATGGATATGGGTGAAGCCAAAGTCTACCGCAGCAGCGTTCTGTCTCCCACCCTTCCGGCCAATTCGCCTACACAAAATGGTGCCAACAATCTTTTTACCCTGTTACCGTCCAGTGCTACAGCCGACAATATTAACGGGCTGCTGGAAGCCCAGGGATTTGTAAACGGCACCGACTTCGAAAAAATAACGGGTGCGCGCAGGTTGGCGCCTTCCGAATTCACATTCAACAAGGAGTTGGGGTACATTTCACTACAACGGAAACTGCAGAATGATGAAGCCTTGGCAGTCGCCTTTGAATATACTTTTAACGGCCGTGTGTATAAGGTGGGCGAACTCACCGAGGACTATTCCAACAAGCGCGAAGACGAGATTGTGTATTTGAAAATGCTTCGCCCGCGTAAGATTGCCGTGAAAGATCCGGCCGGCCGGATCTTACCGACCTGGTTGTTGATGATGAAGAATATTTACAATCTCAACGTATCGCAACTCACGCGCGATGGCTTTCAGTTGCGTGTGATTTACCGCGATGACCGCAGCGGCATTGACAACCCCCAGTTGCAGGAGGGGCAGTTTGCCCGAACACAGCAATTGATTGAAGTGTTTGGTCTTGACCGACTCAATCCGTACAACGATCCGCAACCTGACGGCAATTTTGACTTTGTAGAAAAGATTACCATTAATCCCGAGACGGGTGCCATCATTTTTCCCTACCTCGAACCCTTTAACACCGCTTTGCGGAGGCTCTTTAACGACCCGCGGGAGGACCCGGGTTTGCGCGACTTCCTGATCAACAAATACGTGTACGACACGCTCTACCGCACAACCAAAGCCGAAGCTGAATTAGACGCTACGAAAAACAAGTTCTTTATCGTGGGTTCATTCAAGGCTGGATCGGGCCGCGAAATAATCATTCAGGGGTTCAACATCTCACAGGGTTCGGTAAAAGTCTTCAGCGGTGGCTCTCCCTTGCGCGAGGGAACCGACTATACGGTGGACTACACCTTTGGAAAAGTCACCATCCTGAACGAGGGCATTCTGTCCTCGGGAAAAGATATTGAGATCACCTACGAACAACAGGATCCCTTTGCCTTCCAGACAAGATCACTTTTGGGGACGCGTTTCGACTATCGCTTGAATGAAGATGTGAATCTGGGCGGTACACTTCTCTACTACAATGAACGTCCGTTGATTTCGCGAAATCTGATTGGGACGGAACCTGCCCGAAACTTTCAATACGGCCTCGACATCAACTTGAAGAAAAACTCGCGGATACTCACCAAAATGGTAGACGCCCTTCCTTTCCTGGAAACAAAAGAAACGTCTACAGTAAATCTGAATGCCGAGTTTGCCCAGTTACTACCCGGCACCTCCAACATTGTGGACGGAGATGGCACCTCGTTTATTGACGACTTTGAGAACAGTGCCACACCGTACAGCATGATGAATCCACAGGGCTGGAAGCTGGCAAGCGTGCCCACCCGTGATCCCCGGTTTGACCTGGCCGGAGGCATTACAAATGATGCGCGGGCAGGCTTCAAACGCGCCAAACTGGCCTGGTACCAGATAGATAATCTTTTCTACCGCGAAAACAGTCGATTTAAACCCGGCAACATTTCGGGCAAGGATCTAGAAAATCATTATTCGCGGGCTGTGTTACCCCAGGAAGTTTTCCCGTTCCGCGACCCGTTTGTTGGCAATTTTTATGAGCAGGTGTTTGACCTCGCCTATTACCCGGCCGAACGCGGACAATACAACTATAATCCCAATTTCTCCAGTGAGCCGGTGACCTCCAACTGGGCCGGTATTACTTCGGCCATTCGTACGGAAGTGGACTTCGACAAAGCCAACATTGAGTATGTTGAGTTCTGGCTGATGGATCCGTTCATCCCCGGGGAAAATGGCCAGATAAACGATGGGCGCGGCAATGTGGCGAACAATACAACCGGAGGGCGACTTACCCTACACCTCGGTAGTATTTCGGAGGACGTGATGCGCGATGGCAAGCATGCCTTTGAAAACGGCTTACCGAACGATGGCAACCTGGCCCTTGCGACCGAGAATGAATGGGGCTACGTCACCAACCAGCAATTTGTCAACAACACGTTCGATAACTCAGCCACCTCACGCGCGAACCAGGATGTAGGTCTTGACGGTATTAGCTCAACCAACGAAGCGCAGAAATTCCAGACGTTCGTTAATGCGATTGCCAACCCCTCCGAACGTCAAGTGGTACTACAAGATCCCTCTTCCGACAACTTCAACTACTTCCTGGGCGATGCCCTTGACGCCCGTGACGCAAAAATTCTGGAGCGTTACAAGAATATTAACGGCATGGAGAACAACTCACCCATTCCACAGGGCAACGAACCGTTCGCCCAGTCGGGCTCGGTGAATCCAGAGAACGAAGATCTTAACCAGGACAACACGCTCAGCGATCTGGAAGAATACTATGTGTATAACATGGATATCAAACCGGGCTCGCTTCAAGTTGGCCAGGGTTATGTCGTGGACCAGATTACCAATCAAATCAACGGCAATTCGGTAACCTGGTATTTATTCCGTGTACCGGTTCGTCAATTTAATGCCCCGCCTGTGGGCGACATCAACGGGTTCAAGTCGATACGCTACATGCGCATGATCCTTTCGGAGTTCGCGCAACCGGCTGTGCTTCGTTTTGTCAACTTCAGGGCGGTGGGCAATCGTTGGCGCAGATATGATCGCAACCTGGCCAACATCGGGTTTGGAACACCACCGGAACCCAACCTGGATAATTTCTCGGTCTCCGTAGTGAGCGTAGAAGAAAATGGCCAGCAGAATCAGGAAAAACCCGCTTATGTGCCACCGTTAAATCGCGATCGCGATAATACGTCTGCTGTTGAAAGACGGCTAAATGAACAGTCTGTTCAAATTCAAGTGCGCGACCTGGCCGATGGTGACGCACGGGCTATTTATAAAAATGTATCGCTCGACTTTTTTAACTACGGACGCATCAAGATGTTTTTTTCGGCCCACGGACCCAACCTGAACGATGGTGAGTTGGTCGCGTTCTTGCGATTGGGCACCGACTTTGATCAGAACTTTTATGAAATTGAATTGCCCCTGAAGATAACGCCACCTAACACAGCCGACCTGAATGCCATTTGGCCAGAAGAGAACGAAATTGACCTGGAGCTGAATGAACTGTATGCACTGAAAGCGCAACGTGACCGTGAGAATTACCCGCTGGGTCAGCTCTTTCCGCTGGCCGGACCCCGAGCAGCCGGTAAACACGGAATCCGCATCCTGGGCCGGCCCGACTTAAGCCAGGTACGACTAATGATGATTGGCGTTCGGAACCCCCGAAGCAACGATGGACGAAGCGTTACGGTGAACCTGTGGGCCAATGAACTGCGACTCACCGATTTTGATCGCACCGCGGGCTGGGCAACGAATGTGGTGATGAATGCGAAACTGGCCGATTTGGGTACCATCACCGGCTCCCTTCGCCACCTTTCCTTTGGGTACGGCAATGTGCAATCTAAAATCTACGAACGTGAACGTGGCGAAACAACGCGCTATGATATTTCCGCGAATCTCAACGTAGACAAGTTGCTCCCCCAAAATACGGGGCTCAAGATTCCGATGTTCATCAGCTACGAAAACACCACCATCAACCCGAACTACGATCCGGCTAACGCGGACCTGCGACTGGATGCTGCACTCAAGAGCTTTAATACCGAAGCGGAACGCGAAGCTTACATCCGCAGGATACGCGATGAGTCCATCAGGCGCAGCCTTAACTTCACCAACGTGCGAAAAGTGAAGGTGAAGAAAGATGCCGCCACCCACATCTGGGACATTGAGAACTTCGCGTTTACCTATGCTTTCAGTGAGGCCACACAAACCAATTTCAATCTTCTGGAGAACACACGAAGAACGGTGCGGGGTGCGGTTGCCTGGCAATACACGTTCAAGAATAAACCTTTTGAGCCGTTTAAGGAGTGGAAAACAAAGTCGCCCTGGGCGCAACTGGTGAAGGACTTTAACTTCAATCCGCTACCCTCGACCATTTCGGTTCGCGGTGAACTGGACCGTTCGTTCACCAAGATCGCCTATCGAAATGCCAACCCCGATCAACTCAACTCCCGGCCTAACTTTCAGAAGTTTTTTGTGTTTAACCGATTCTACAACTTCCGATGGGCACCTGCCAAGAGCCTGACGGTGGACTATAACGCACGGGTGAACGCCATCATAGACGAACCGGAGGGCGATATTGATACCCAGGAAAAGCGGGACTCCATCATGACCAATCTGAAACGCCTGGGGCGGATGAAGAATTTTGAGCAGAACATCACGATGAACTATACGCTGCCTCTGGAGAAGCTGCCTCTCACCAACTGGCTAAACCTCGAGTACCGGTACAACGTAGGCTACTCATGGCGGGCGGGCCCCGTTGAACGCGTAGACACCCTGAAGTTGGGTAACATCGTGCAGAACACGCAAAATCAGGGCTTTAATGGACGCATTGATCTGGTTAAGCTTTACAACAAAATCGGATTCCTGAAGAATGTGAATTCTCCACCCAGGCCATCCACCAACCTGTCGAAGCCCAAGCCGAACCAACCCGACACGGTGAAGCGGCCGCCTGAGATGAAAGGACTAAAGCAGTTGACCCGACTGCTGATGAGTGTGCGCAACCTCACGGGGCAGTACACAATCGATCAGGGAACGATACTACCCGGCTTCCTGCCTACACCAAAATATCTTGGCATGGATGAAAACTGGGCCGCGCCCGGCTGGAGCTTTGTATTGGGAAGCCAGGATCCCAACATCCGGTTCAAAGCAGCCGAAAACGGATGGCTCAGCACCGGCACCAACCTCACCGCTCCGTTCAGCCAGATTCAAAACAAGGAGATCACCTTGCGCGCGAACGTGGAGCCAAACAGCGATTTTAAAATTCAGCTTGATGTACGGAAGACGGCCGGAACGGCATTCCAGGAAATATTTAGGTTTGATGTGGACAGCGGACGATTCGAATCGTTGAGCCCCAGCCGCACGGGAAATTACAAGATCTCCATCAACACCCTTCGAACCTCGTTCCGAAATAACACGAGTCTTGAATCGGATGTGTTTCAACAATTTGCCGATAACATCCCGGCTATTCAACAACGTTTTTCTGCGGCCACCGGACGCAGTTATGAAACGCAATCGCAAGACGTGCTCATTCCGGCTTTTCTGGCCGCGTACTCCGGCCAATCCGTTGACAAAGTCAAGCTCTCGCCATTTCCTAACATCCCGGTGCCGGGTTGGCGTGTGGACTATTCCGGACTGAATAAGATCACTGCTTTAAAAGAAGTGTTTCAATCCGTTACGATCAGTCACGGGTACAATGCCTCCTATTCCGTTTTGAACTACACCAATTCGCTGGAATACACGGACGTGGATGTCAATAACCCCGTGGAGAATTACAACCGTTCGCAGTTTGCCAACCAGGTCAACAGCAAAGGCGAACTTATTCCGGTATATGTGATCAATCAGGTTTTGATTACGGAGCAGTTTCAGCCCCTGATTGGGGTAAATGTGCGCACCAAGAGCCGGATGAATCTACGTTTTGAGTACAAGACCAAACGCGACCTGGGTCTGAACATCTCCAATGCACAGGTAACCGAACTCAACACACGCGATTGGTCGCTGAGTATTGGTTACACCAAAAACAATATGAAGCTACCTTTCAAGGATCAGGGGCGCACGATCACGTTAAAAAATGACGTTACATTCCGGTTGGACATGAGCGTGACCAACAACAGCACGATCCAACGAAAGATTGACGAAGTGAACACCATCACCAACGGGAATATCAACTTCCAGCTCAAGCCGAATGTGAGTTACGTGGTTAATCAGAAGCTCAACATCCAGATGTATCTGGACCGCAACATCAACGAGCCGCTGGTGACCAACTCTTTCCGCAGATCCAATACGCGGGTCGGTATCAAGATCCTGTTCAACCTCGCCCAATAGCCGCCAGCCGCAGGTAAAATTTGGTTTTCAGGGTGGTAAAATACCCGTATTTTTGAACCCTTAACCCTAATAAACGCATGAATATCCCGGAAAACCTCCTCTACACGAAAGATCACGAATGGGTAAAAATTGATGGAAACCGCGCCACCGTGGGCATAACCGATTTTGCCCAAGGTGAGTTGGGCGACATTGTCTACGTGGATATCTCAACCGTTGGGCAAGAAGTAGAGGAACATGAAGTTTTTGGCACCGTAGAGGCGGTAAAAACGGTATCCGACTTGTTTATGCCGTTGGCCGGCAAAGTGGTGGACGTGAATCCAGCCCTGGACGGTGCCCCTGAAAACGTCAACAGCGATCCGTATGGAGAGGGCTGGATGATCAAAATTGAACTAAAAAATGCAAGCAACACGGCCGGACTATTATCGGCTGCGCAGTACAAGGAACTTATTGGCAAATAACCGGTTAGTATAGTTGTGATTGAATTGCCTGTCATATCGGTTGAAGAAGTACAGAAAAAACGCAAGCCAGACTGGCTTCGCGTAAAATTGCCCGTGGGGCCGGAGTATGCCAAGGTGCGCAAGCTGGTGGATACCCATAAACTGCATACGATTTGTGAAAGTGGCAACTGCCCGAATATGGGCGAGTGCTGGGGTGCCGGCACAGCTACATTTATGATTCTGGGCAACGTTTGCACGCGCAGTTGTACCTTTTGTGCCGTGGCAACCGGGCGGCCGACTGAATACGATGCCGATGAACCCAGGCGAGTAGCCGAAGCTATTCAACTCATGGGCGTGAAACACGCGGTAATCACTTCGGTGAACCGCGATGAACTGAAAGATCGCGGTGCCGAAATCTGGTACCAAACGGTAGTACAAACCAAAGCACTAAGCCCGACCACCACGATTGAAACATTGATTCCCGATACCAAAGGAAACTGGGATGCGCTCTACCGCATGATTGAGGGTGGGCAGGAAGTAGTAAGCCACAATATGGAAACAGTCGGGCGGCTTTACCGGAAAGTGCGGCCGCAGGCCAAATATGAACGAAGCCTCGAACAGATTAAGCGTACACGCGAAGCCGGGAAACGAACCAAGTCCGGCATTATGCTGGGCGTGGGCGAAACAAAGGAAGAGGTTTTTCAAGCCATGGAGGACCTGGTGGCAAATGGCCTGATGATTCTCACCCTGGGCCAATATTTGCAGCCTACCAAAATGCATCTCGAGGTGGCCGAATTCATTCATCCGGAAACCTTTGAGATGTACAAGGAAGAGGGATTGAAACGTGGTTTGAAGTATGTAGAGGCCGGACCGCTCGTGCGCTCCAGCTACCATGCCGAACGCCACGTGAACGTGCCGATGAACTAATGCTTGCGTATGAAAGCGGGGATATGCTTTTTGATGGTACTATTCGCACTGCCGGCTATGGCCCAGCAGAGTCTCCCGGAAGCCAAGCGGCCCTACCGAAAACTGGCGGCTATTGCCGGATACCATTGGTCGGGCACTAACATGGTGGAAGCTGGTGTAGCCTGGGGCCACCGCTGCACCTACACGGATAATTGCAATTTGATTGCCAACCGGTTTATATACGACTACTTCTCGCTTTCGGCAGAGTTTGAAACCGGTACTAATCCATTGGTGGCCGCCAAGGCCGGATATCATTTTGTTTTGGGCGTACCTTCCGTTGGCGTAAGTACCTTGTGGTATACAGACGGAACAAATTCCGACTTCGTGTTGCGACCGGAGGTCGGTCTATCGGCCTTTGGTATTGCTACTCTTTCCTATGGCTACAATCTGCAGGCCCGTCAGTCCATTGAGCGGGTCACCGTTAATCAGATCAGCCTGAAAGTGATACTCGGTACGCGATTGTTTAAGTAGACCTATCCGCTATTTTTTATCAACGGCCAGGCGATTCTCCCGGTTGGCAATTTCCCATGCGGTGAAAAACATTGCCTTCGCTCGCTTCGCCATCAAATCAAAATCAATTTTACTTACCTCATCGCTGGGTTGATGGTAATCTTCATGAATACCATCAAAATAGAAGATGATCGGAATTCCGTTTTTGGCAAAATTCCAGTGGTCGCTGCGCTTATACAAGTTGGTCGGATGGTTTTCATCGTTGTACGTGTAGTCAAAGGCCAGGCGTGTGCGCAGCGTGTTGTTCCGTTCGTTAATTTCATGCAACTCGCTGCTCAGTCTATCCGAACCAATCACATAGACATAGTCAGACTTCCCTTTGTGTTCGGCATCCCAGCGCCCCACCATATCCATGTTCAGGTTAACAACTGTTTTTTCCAGCGGAAATACCGGGTGCTCGACATAGTATTGCGAACCCAGCAAGCCAACTTCTTCGGCTGTCACCGTCATAAACAAAATACTCCTGCGCGGACCATTTCCTTCGGCCCGGGCCTTGGCAAACACACGCGCGAGCTCTAATACACTCACCGTACCTGAACCATCATCATCCGCACCATTGTTGATCAGGTCACCGGTGCCGTCACTTTTCTTTCCAATGTGGTCGTAGTGTGAAGTGATCACGATCACCTCATCTTTCTTGTCCGTTCCCTCCAAAAAACCGAGAACATTGTCCGTCTTTACTGTCTTCACGCTCATTTGTGTCCGGTACGTAACGGCACAGGGCTTCATCTTTTTCAACAACTCAGCCCTTTTTTCATTCTTGGCCACCTCCACCAGCTTGGCATATGTCATTTTGAACATATTCTCAGCCACCGAGGGGTTGATAAAAAAGACGCCTTTATTGCGCGAGGGCGTTAAACTCAGGCCACCGCCTGAGACAAAGCTTCGCATTTGAAATGACAGGCCCTTATAGTCATCGCCCGATAAGCCCAGCACGATGAATACATGATCGGCACCGCCAGCGCGTAAACGCTCCGCTGTGCTGCGCAGGCCGGACATAGAACCCAGTGACGGGAGCCAGATCAGAACCGATTTGCCGGAGACGGCCAGTTGCGCTAGGTCTGCGTCACCGCCCTGACCGGCAAAAATGACCGAGGTATTTTTTTCGCCCTGGCTATCGGCCATACCGGTGTATAAGAATAACTCGTTGTCCACGATCTCGTCACCAATCTTCAATACCACTTTCTCCTGCCGTGTCGAAAACAACTCTACCGGCTGGAAGTAGGAACCGTTTACCGGCCCCTGTAAACCAATTTCCTGAAAATGACTGGCGATAAACGCAGCTGCCATCCGCTGACCGCGACTGCCGGTTGCCCGACCCTCCAAAGCATCGGAGGCCAGGATAGTCAGTTGATCTTTCAGGTTAGCCGGGCTGATTTCATCTCCGTAACGTGACGGGTCTACCTGGGCCCAGCCGGTACAGAAAATAAAGAGTGCAACAAGGTTCAGAAAAAATGATTTCATGGATGTTCGTTTTGGCTAGAAATATACTGATTTCAGTTTGGCAACTGCCCGCACAACTGCTCAAGCAACGTCAGCTGATTGCGCGCACGCACCAGATTTTGCCCCGGATAGTGTGTTTGATAGTAGACATCACCCAGCAGGAAGTCAGACAAAAACCGCAGGGCCATAATGAAGGTCATCATTTTGCCAGCAAAGGGCACCAGCTGCCTTTCCTGCCCGGTCAGCACCGGCTCCATGGCGGACGTGTACCCCGTAACAACCGCTTCGTAATACTCGTCTCGCACGGCAATCCGGCTTACGTCCCTTTCCTCTTCACTCACCGGGCTTACCAGCGTGCGAACCAGATCACCCAAATCATAAATAAAGTAGCCAGGCATAAGTGTGTCGAGGTCGATGACGCAGGCCGGCTCATGCCGATCGCCCCACCACAAGAGATTATTGATCTTCGTATCATTATGAAAAACACGCTTGACCAGCGCCCCGGATTGCAGGCAGGCCCGATACTGATCAACGAGTGTTGAAAAACGTTTGGCTTGTGAAATCTCCGGGCTCGCCTCAGCCAACCGGGCCGGCACTCCCCGCTCGCAGGCATCCGTGAATTGTTGCCAACGCCACGCGAGGTCGTGAAATCGGGGAATCGTTTCCTCCACGCCCGCAATGGGCAAGTTGCTCAGCAGCCGGTTAAAGCGACCAAACGCAGCTGCAGCGGCATACGCCTGGGCGGGACTTGTGGCCACATTGATTGTATAGGTTCCCGAAAGAAAGGGAAAAAGGCGCCACGGTTCACCCGATTCGTCATACTGCAGATCACGTCCATCAACACCCTGCACGGGCTCGGGAAAAAGGTAGCCCGGGTCATGCTTGTGCAGATAGTCGGCCGCCAACCGGATATTGGCCGAAATGATCTCCGGCTCATGAAATACCTGCCGGTTAATTCGCTGCAAAATGAAACTTCGCCTCCGGGACGGTACTTCGACCCGATAGGTAAAATTGATGTGCCCCGTGGTGATTCGCTCCACAAGGCAATCACCTGCCGGAAGCCCGAAGCGGGCGAGGACCGCATCAACCTCTTTCGGATTTACCAAAGTTTTGGAGGGTAATCACCCCGTTGTACCAGATCGCGAATCCGGGACGATACGGCTTGTTTATCTTCCTGGTAAGTAACCCCAAACCAGGTCTTCCCGCCCGGCAATATTTTCACCTTGCCCAACTTGCGCTCGATGAGTTCGGTTACCAGCAAAGCGATGTAAAATTCAGCGCCCGGGTTGTGGTGGTTAGCCGCCACAAATTCATGAAACATCTTTTCAGCCAGATCAAATACTTCGGCCTGAAACCCCCAGCAATTCATGGAAACCGGTGCAACAGGATCCAGCACCACAGCATCATCTTTCAGCTTGCTGATGATCTTGCCATGTTCATGTACAATGGTGGTGTGTTCGGTCATGGAAACCAGAAAGCCCGCTGCATCCGCCTGAGCAACACCCCGGGAGACACTGCCGTGATCGGACAGTACATTCCTGAGCGTATAGCCGACCATCGCGTGCTCGTGAGGTGGAGCCGTTTTGAAAAATTGCGCCAGCGAGGCAAACGCTTCACGGCCATAAAAATCATCGGCATTGATTACGGCAAACGGGCCGTTGATCACCTCCCGGCCGCAAAGCATGGCATGGGTAGTTCCCCAGGGTTTCTTTCGGTTAACGGGCTGGTAAGCGGGTGGCACAAACTTGTCCAACGACTGAATGACAAAATCAACCTTTACCTTACCTTGAAGTTTGGGCAAGAACATGTTTCGAACCGTGTCGAGTATTTCTTCCCGAACCACGAACACAACCTGACCAAATCCTTCCCGAATGCAGTCGAAAAGGGAATAGTCCATGATGGTTTCCCCACCCGGGCCAAAGCCATCAATTTGTTTGATACCTCCGTAGCGGCTGCCCATACCTGCGGCCATGACTAAAAGTGCCGGTTTTGTTGTGTTACTCATGGGAATGTTCTAAAATCAAGTCGTGAAAATCGATAAAAGAATCGAATAACAAACACCTCTTCATGAGTTCATCCCCCAAAAATTCCTATGCCTTTTCGATTGCCATCATCGGCATGCTCTTTTTCATTTTTGGCTTTGTCACGTGGCTTAATGGCACGCTGATCCCATTTCTCAAATTGGCGTGCGATCTGAAAACCGATGCCGAAGCATTTTTGGTGACATTCGCGTTTTACATGGCCTATTTTTTTCTGGCGATTCCCTCCTCCTTCATTCTAAAGTTCACAGGATTCAAAAAAGGAATGGCCTGGGGACTTGTGGTCATGGCGGTGGGGGCTTTGATTTTTATCCCGGCTGCCCATACCCGTGTATTTGGATTTTTTCTAACCGGCCTGTTCGTGCAGGGCATGGGGTTGTCGCTCCTGCAAACCGCATCCAATCCCTACATCTCCATCATTGGGCCCATTGAGTCGGCTGCCCAACGGATCAGCATCATGGGCATTTGCAATAAGGTAGCCGGAGGCATCAGTCCGCTGGTATTAAGCGCGATTGTTTTGCAAGGGGCTTCTGAAATTGAAATGCAGGTGAACGCAGCTACCGATCCGGCCATCCGCATGCAATTGCTTGATTCGCTGGCGCAGCGGGTGATCTGGCCGTATGGTATCATGACCGTTGTGTTGCTGATCCTGGCCGGCATGATCTTGCTCTCACCACTGCCCGAGATTGAAACCGCTTCGGAACATGAGCAGGAAACCAAAGCGGGGTCTAAGTCGAGTATACTGCAGTTTCCACATTTATTATTGGGAGTCGTCTGCATTTTCGTTTACGTGGGTGCTGAGGTAATGGCCGGAGATGTGATAGGTCCCTACGGAAAGTCGCTGGGCATCAGTCTGGATGAAACGAAGAACTTCACCTCGTACACCCTTTTTGCCATGGTGATTGGTTACGTTGTGGGCATATTCACCATTCCTCGGTACATCCGGCAGGAAACAGCGCTGCGATTGTCGGCTCTCGTTGGTCTCGCGTTTTCATTGCTCATCTTGCTTACGTCAGGCTATACCTCCGTAATGTTTATTGCGCTCCTGGGATTAGCTAATGCCCTGATGTGGCCTGCTATTTTTCCACTGGCAATCGATGGTCTGGGCAAATTCACCAAAATCGGTTCTGCCCTGTTGATTATGGGCATTGCCGGGGGGGCTATTATCCCGCAGGGCTATGCTGCATTGGCCGAGCAACTGGGGCCGCAGGGAGGTTTTGTAGCATCGTTGGTACCCTGCTACTTGTTCATCCTCTACTATGCGGTAAGCGGGCATCGGGTGGGGAAGAATAAATAACCGTTGCTGATCCGTGAAAATGGGGGGGGGGGGGGGGTCATACGTTCTAAAACCCAACCGAACCGTTGACACCAAGTTAACTTCATGTGTACCTTAGCTGTCGGAGCTATTAAGCGATGAGGTTTTTTTGGGTTGCCTGTTTCAATCTGCTGCTGACTACTGCCTGGGCGCAGGACAGTTGGACGTGGCCAAAGGAAACGATTGATGAGCTTAGCTTTTCTGAACCCCTACCCGGCACTGGCGGCAATTTGGCAGCCATGCCTCCCCGCAATAAAAGAAAGGATGCCGGCCTCCGAATACTAACGGAAGTCGGTTATCAAATTGGTGTCGGGGAAATCCGCGCGAGCCGGGCCAAATTCAATTTTGTTCCCACCTATCAATTCAACTACCACTACATGCTTGGTGTGGGCATCGGTTTTCGCCATTATGTCGAATCGAAACGGGTGGCCACTCCGGTATTTCTTCATTTCCGATCAATTCCGAACGAAGATAAAATCAGTGGCTTCTTCGGAATATCAGCGGGCTACTCCTTTACTGATTTAAAAGGAGTAATGGTCTCGGCCACTGCAGGCGCCCGATTTAAGTTGGAACAGCGAAAAGCTCTCTTTGTCGGCATCGGATATGAGGCGCAAGTCGCTGAGGGATTCTACAATCTGGGCGCAGCTGAAATCTCCGTTGGGTTCGTATTCTGACGAGCTCCTACTTCCAAAACCCAAACCCATAGGATTCATACATGGCCCTGGGGTTATACACATTACCGTTCTTCATCGTCAGCTCCACTCTTCGAATTTTCCGGATGTCCGACACGGGGTCTCCGTCAACCAAAATCAGGTTTGCCTTCTTCCCTGCCTCAACGGAACCCAGTTCGTTGCTGAGCCCCGCCACTTGGGCAGAGGTATACGTGGCCGCCTGCAACACCTGCGCAGGCGTCATGCCCGCCTGCACGTAAAGCTCCAGCTCGCGGTGCAAGGTAAAACCCGGAAAATCGTCTGTGCCCGGCACCATGGTTATTCCATTCTCGTGCAACAGGCGCAGCATCTTCACCATATTCTCGAACGACTCGCGGTACTCACCTACGTGACCCTTCATGGTGGGTAACCCGCCATAATAAAACGAACGCCTGAATGCCGCTGGAAACATGTCAATAGTGCCTTCATACCCATGGGCTAATTTCCCCGGCTCGTTGGTGAACATGGATTCGAAAATCGCTGCCGTGGGGTCTACCACAATGTTTCGCTCTTTCAACAGCCGCATAAATCTCTTTACCTCATCACTGGCCAGGTTAATGTTGCGTGCGCGCTCCGCCACCCGGATAAAGCGCAGCATGGAGCGCGTATCCAGCGTGTCACCCAGAAAATTAAGCATGATCATATTCAGGTGGATGATCTGATCGTAACCATCTTTCACGGCACGCTCAGCCGTCATAAAAGACGGCACATGGCCACAAACTTTCATGCCGCGTTGATGCGCCCGCTCGGCCAGAGGCTTCACCCAGTCAGGCGGGATGGAGCTGTATAATTTGATTTGTTGGTAGCGTTTGTCCGCATAAAAGTTCACGGCATCCAGCCCTTCTTCCAACGTACTTACAATTTTGCCGGTAGGCCCGGCATAGGGGCCTGCAAAATCGATGAAGCCCGACATCACGGAGATATCCGGTCCGAGCAAAAGATCGGCATCCACTTTTGCCTTTACCTCCGGCAGATCCAGCGAATTGGCCATGTCTTTGATATTGGTAACCCCCCCCGCCAGATGGTACAATCCGGTGGAGGCATTGTAGTGCGCGTGATTATCCCACAAACCGGGCAACAAGGTTTTGCCGGTGCCGTCAATAACCCGGGCGCCAGCCGGCTCTGTAACTTTACCTTGTTTCCCGACCTCCGTCACTTTTCCGTTAACCACCACTACCGACTGGTTGGCGTGCACCTTGGCTGTTTTCGAGTCGAACACGTTTACATTCTTAAACACGACCGGTGTTGACTGTTTCTCCGTGAATTTTTTTGCTTGGCTGACGAGGTATTCCTGCTCCACTTTGTCCTGCGCCTTCTTCAGGTCATCGACAATTTTCTCGTTGCCCTCCAGCACAACCGACATCCAACCGCCAATGGAGGCGAAGAACTTTTTCTTGGGAGTGAACCAAACATACTCGGGCGGCCCGCCCGAACCCGTAAAGGCATACAGTTGAAGCTCTAAGGGAAAGCCAAACACTTTCGAAACATGATTACGGACATGCACGGCCCGGGCTTTACCTGCAGGCACCACCTCACCCTCCTGGTTGGGCAGCTTCGACAACGCCATCAGCGCTAACTCCACTTCACCGGGGGCACCGTTCAGGGCAGCATATAACACCTTGCCGTTGACAACCCGTTGCTCGTTTTCGATGTGATTCTTCCATGCCGCCTGGCCATTTACCAGTGAAAAAGATTCCTCGACCGGAGCCTTGTAGTAATCAACACCGCGCACCTGCCGGTCGGTAATGAATCCCTGATCATCGTATGCAATATTGACCGAAAGGCGGGGTCCCCGCCCACGGTCATTGTATTCAAAAAAATATGATAAATGATTGGCAGCGTCTGACCACACCAGGTGCTTACCCGCGGGTTTACCAGACATGAGTACGACATAGCGGGTGGTGTCGGCTGCGAAAGAAGTAAAGCAGATGCCGACTGCCAGCGTGAGCAGAATCTTTTTCATGGTGCTTGGTTATACTAACGTGCGGAAGAACTACTTCTTCAACACGGTAAATTCTACCCTTCGGTTATTCGCCCTTCCCTCGTCCGTCTCGTTCGTGTCAATCGGCTGCGACTCACCATATCCCCGCGGAGTCAGTCGGCCTCGCCCGATGCCCTGGGTAACCAGGTAATCAACTACCGACTGTGTGCGTCCCTGCGATAACTTCTGGTTATACTCATCCGTGCCCACAAAATCCGTATGCCCTCCAATTTCAATTTCAACGGTGGGGTTTTGATTAAGAAAATCCACGACTTTATTCAACTCGGTGAACGACTCGGGTTTCAGCGTGGTGCGATTGAAATCAAAGTAGATATTTTTCAGCCGCACGGTAAGACCCACCTCAATCGGAGTCAACAACACATTCTTTTGAAAAGGTGAAGTATTTTCATTGTCCGCCAATACGCTGTCTACTCCGTTCAGGTATCCTTCACTACTGGCACTAATCACATACCATCCCAGCCCGGGAACATCCTGCGAAAACGAACCGCCAGCAGCCGGCCCTTTAAACACCGAGCCCTGCTGTGTCCGATACACAATCTCAACATTCGCGTTTACGGGTTGATTTGTTTTTTTATCCAGTACCTGGCCCGCCAATACCAACTTCTTCGCCAGTGGCACCATCGGGATGTCGATGTGAAGCGTGGTATCATTATTGATTTTGGGCATAGTGAAATTTTGCTCGAAGGCTTGATAACCGGCTGCCGTAGCTTTCACCCCATACGTATCCGTTTCCGGAATTCGCGTTTCGAACTTACCGGCTGGTGTGGATCTCACGCCAAACGGCTTTTGATCTTTCAAGGTAATCTCAAGGGGCACACTCAAGGATTGTTGCGTTTTCTGATCAAATACGTTGCCTGTGAGAGTGATTTTCAGATTGCGCGGCTTTAGCATGAGGATGTCCAGGTTACCCCCGTCCATGACGTTGCCCGCCCGGGTGATAAACACGAGTCCGCTGGCATCAACGCTAAAGTAGGCGTCTTCCACACCGGTGTTAATCGGTTTACCCAGGTTTACGGGCTCAGACCATTTTTTCCACGTGTCATCGAGCCGTTCGCATTTGTAAATATCCACGCCACCCACGCGATTCTTCACCACGCGGCCACTGGCAAAGTATAACGTCTTTTGATCAGGGCCGATAAAAGGTGCAAACTCGTCACTGACCGAGCTGATGGAAAGTTTCTCCGGGCGAGTCCACTGGCCATCATCGCGAAGATTTGAGACGTACAGATCCGAAAACTTGCCCTGCTTCATTTCGGAGAAGTATAGAATCAGATGCTTGCGGTCAGCCGAAATAGCGGCACCGTTGAATAGCCCTTTCATCATTTCCTCAAGCCCAGGCACTTTTAACTCTGTCCAACTGCCCCCTGAAGCGCTGACGAGTGAGAATCCAACCGAATTTTTCGCGCGCCCTCCCCGAACCAGCAGCGAACCATCGGGCAGCACGGTGAGCACCCCGTTAAAACGGTTCTGATTAAAAGGCGAACCCAGGTGCTTAGCCGGTTGCCAATCCCCCTTGTCATCACGGGTGGTCACCCAGATATCCTGACTGTTGTCTTTTCCGTAGGTGTTTTCCGGATGATTGGCCACAAAAAAATACAGCGTCTTGCCATCGGGGGAAATGATGGGATTCGCCTCGTGGTGCGAAGAATTGACCTTATTGGAGAGCGGAACCAGTTCATAGCGGGTTGAGATAACCTGGGCGAAAGCACCCGAGAGAGTAAAAACCAGGGCCAATACCAGGCAGAACACAGTTGGACGCATGTGGCGAAAATAACAAGATTGCTGCAAAAAGCGTTAGAAAATAAACTCTTCTTACCTATGGACCGCAAAGAATTCATCCGGCTTGCCGGGGCCAGTGCAGGAATGGCGCTAATCGCCAGCTGCTTTCAATCTTGCTCAAGCGATGATGCCGACCCCAACACACCAACCAATGTGGACTTTACCCTCGACATCTCAACGGGGCAGCTAGCCACGCCCGGTGGGTTTGTAGTACAGAATCGGGTAATTGTGGCTCGGGTGAACTCCACTGATTTTGTAGCTGTTTCGGCTGCCTGTACCCATCAGGGCACCACGGTGCAGTTTCAACCCTCCCAAAACCGCTTCAACTGCCCGAACCATAACTCGAATTTCAACCTCAATGGCACGGTGATAAATGGGCCCGCAACCCGTCCCCTCACGCAATTTCAAACCAGCCTGTCCGGAAACACGCTGCGGGTGTTCTCCTGATCATGGTTTGATCAGGATGCCGCGACCGCTCTGCCATAACACGAGCACTACGAGCAACAAGGCGATGGCATTGTAAATCAGAAGCGTGCGGAATTTCGCGGCATCTTCTGGGTTCTTCTTTGACTTCACGCGGCCCACGGTGATCAGGACAACCGCCACCAGCATGCCGGTAATGTGTTCTACCGCCCAGTACCGTAATCCGGGATTGGACATGGTTTCGCTATTGAATTGAACCGCATCGCTCACGAAATACAAAGCCAAGCCCAAAAGCAGTTGTAGATGCGTGGCGATCAGCAACCAAAGGCTCAGTTTGTTGTCAAGCGGGAGAAAGGGCTTTTTTGCGAACACGCCCTGGGCAGCCCGCACCAGCACGGCTAACAGCAGGAAAAGTACCAAATAACGCAGCGCGGAGTGGGAATGAAGCAAACCCGTAACCATATGTAATTCAATTTAGCGCGCAAACTTAGCACGCCAAAAGCACTTAATCATTACGTAAGCGGTGATTTACATGCCACTTTTTTTGTAACCTTTACACTTCAAATACTCTTAGGCATGAAGAACAAACTCATATTAAACATTTGGATGGTGGTTGCGCTTGTGACCTCGGCCAAAGCACAGGAAAACATCACGTACCAACGGCCGGTGGCCGCGATTGCCGACCTGGTGGAGGCTCCGCTGACCCCGGCCATTTCCATTTCGCCCGACAAAAACTGGATGGCGTTGCTGGATCGATCCGACTATCCGTCCATCGAAGAATTATCGCGGCCCGAACTACGGATTGCCGGCCTGCGCATTAACCCGGATAATTTCGGCCCCAGCCGGAACAACTTTTTCGTAGGCGTGAAGTTCAAAAACCTGAAAGACAAAAAAGACTACGCCATAACGGGTTTACCCGCCAGCCTCCAAATCAGCCAGGCGGCCTTCTCGCCCGACAGCAAAAAGGTGGCTGTACTCAACACCACGCCCACTCAAATTGAGTTGTGGGTGATTGACCTGGCCACCCTGGCGGCAAGGAAAATCACCAATCAGAAAATCAATGCCACCATGGGCAATGCCATGAGCTGGTTGTCGGATTCGCAGACCCTGGTTTTTCTGGCCGTGGCCACAGAAGGAAAAACGATGCCGATCAAAAATCGCGTGCCGGCCGGACCTGTAATTGAGGAAAATCTTGGCAAACGTGCGCCCAACCGCACCTATCAGGATTTACTGAAGAATGCCCATGACGAAGCACTCTTTGACTATTTCACAACAGCCCAATTGATGAAAGTTTCCTTAACCGGAGGCGAATCAAAAATCGGGGCACCCGCCATCTACCTGTCGCAGAGCCCTTCACCCGATGGCCAGGCGATCTTGGCCAAGACTATTCAACGGCCGTACTCTTATATCGTACCGGCCAATGCCTTTCCGCAAAAGATAGACGTAGTTGACCTTAACGGATCGGTGATTAAGAACCTGGCCAACATCCCGCTGGCCGATAACCTGCCGCTGGGTTTTAACGCTACCATCAAGGGGCCGCGCAGCCATGCCTGGCGTGCCGATGCGCCCAATACGGTGTATTGGGTTGAAGCCCAGGATGGTGGCGACCCTAAAGTGAAAGCCGACATCCGCGACAAAGTCATGATGTCGGTTGCACCCTTCACGGCCAGTACGGAGTTAGTGTCTCTGCCGTTGCGCTACGCGGGCCTGCTGTGGGGCGATGCCAACCAGGCGTGGGTGTTTGAAAACTGGTGGACAGACCGAAAGGAACGCACGTACATGATCAATCCCTCACAACCATCAAACAAAAAAGTATTGTTCGATCGTTCGTCCGAAGATGCCTACTCTGACCCCGGCAACCCGGTTACGAAATCAAACGCGTTCGGGCGCCAGGTGATTCACATCAACAAAGACAATTCGGTTTTGATGACGGGTCAAGGATCATCGCCAGAGGGTGACCGCCCATTCCTCGACAAGCTGGATTTGAAAACCGGCAAGAGTACGCGTCTGTGGCGTAGTGAGGCACCTTATTTCGAGTATGTTGTCAATATGCTTGACCCGGTTAAGGGTGTGTTCATTACCTCGCGTGAATCACTCACCGACAATCCGAACTATTTTGTTCGCACCATTGGTTCAAAAAATATCACGCAGCTTACCGCGTTTCCTCATCCCTATCCACAAATTAAAGACGTAAAGAAACAAGTACTGAAATACAAGCGAGATGATGGAGTTGATCTGAGTGCCGATTTGTACCTGCCACCCGGCTACAAGAAAGAAGACGGCCCGCTGCCAACCTTCTTCTGGGCTTACCCGGAAGAATTCAAATCGAAAAGTAACGCGGGACAGGTGAAGGGCTCGCCTTACACGTTTACCCGCCTCGGCTGGGGCACCCCCATTTATTGGGTCACACGCGGATATGCCATTCTTGACAATGCGTCAATTCCCATTGTGGGCGAAGGCAATCAGGAACCTAATGACACGTACATTCAGCAGTTGGTCGCCAGCGCAAAAGCCGCCATCGATTATGGTGCATCAATGGGAGTAGTTGACCCCAAGCGGGTAGCGGCCGGGGGCCATAGCTACGGTGCATTCATGACGGGTAATTTGTTAGCCCATTCCGATTTGTTTGCAGCCGGCATCGCCCGAAGCGGTGCGTATAACCGCACGCTCACCCCGTTTGGGTTTCAAAGTGAAGAGCGTACCTATTGGGAGGCACCCAAGGTGTACTATGATATGTCGCCTTTCAGCTTCGCTGACAAAATCAAGGAGCCCATTCTGCTGATCCATGGTGAAGCGGACAACAACACCGGCACCTTCCCGATTCAAAGCGAACGTTTCTACAACGCACTGAAAGGTCATGGTGCCACGGCTCGTTTCGTGCTGCTTCCCTTTGAAAGCCATGGATACCGCGCCAAAGAATCTGTGCTGCACATGTTGTGGGAGATGGACCAGTGGCTTGACAAGTATGTGAAGAACGCCAAACCGGTTAACGCACCCGGTCAATAATCTTCGGTACTGGCAACCGGGCCAAAAAAGTCACGCCATTGAAGGCGTGACTTTTTTGTTTATTTGCACCATGCGCAAACTTCTGCTGATTCTTTTGCTTGCCATTGGCTACCTTCCGGCATGGGCACAACCCGATACGGTGCGAGTGGGTGCTTATATCATTAGCGTTCATGACATCAACTTCCGCGAAAAGGAGTTTACCGTGCGCTTTTGGCTTTGGTTTCAATATTCAAATCCCGATTTCGACTTCAGCAAACAATTGGATATTCCGAATGCCAAGTCGATTGATCCCCCGGAAGTGATTATTGATTCGCTTGACGGTAAAGCCTGGGTGATCATGAAGATGAAGTGTACGATGAAGGAGAGTTGGAGTGTGCACGACTTTCCTTTTGATAAACAGCACCTGAAGGTTCAGATCGAGAATACACTGTTTGATAACCGAAGCCTCATTTTTGTTCCCGATGTGAAGGGAAGTCAGTTCGATCGCAAGGAAGCCATTGACGGTTGGGATATCACGAATTTTTTGGTTTCGGCCGGCACCAACGATTACGAGACCGGCTTTGGCGACCCGCGTCCGGAACGCCAGGTCCAGAACTTTTCAACCTTTCAAATCGAAATGGACATCCAACGCGATGCGTGGGGACTATTTCTTAAGATTTTTCTCGGCATGTACATCGCCTTCCTTATTGCCACCATCAGTTTCACGCCTCACCCTTCGGAAATGGAGCCTCGCTTTGGTTTGCCGGTGGGTGGTTTGTTTGCCGCGGTTGGTAACAAATACATCATTGACTCCATTCTCCCGGAATCTTCCGCCTTCACGTTGGTTGACACGCTTCACGCCCTAACGTTCATTGGCATCTTTGGCACGCTGCTGGTCTCGGCTATCGCGCTCAAACAGTACGATGCTGGCAAAAAAGAATTGAGTGAGCGAACCAACCGCAGGGGTGCACGGATTATCGTGCTGGCGTATGTCCTGCTCAACCTGATGTTCCTGGTGCTGGCGTTGTTGTGACCTAAACGCGGTTCTTCGTGTCAATGAGGATCGTCACAGGGCCATCGTTAACCAATGACACTTTCATATCGGCTCCAAAAACTCCGCTGGCTACCGGCCGCTGCAGTTGGATGGCCAGTGCTTCTTTGAATTTTTCATAGACCGGGATGGCTACCTCGGGGCGGGCTGCCTTGATGTACGAGGGGCGGTTACCCTTTTTTGTACTGGCGTGTAACGTAAACTGACTCACCACTAAGATATCACCACCGGCATCTTTCACGGACACATTCATCACCCCCTGTTCGTCATTGAAGATCCGCAGGTTCACAATCCTCGCGGCAAGCCACTCGATGTCTTCCAGTCCATCGGCTTCCTCAATGCCAACGAGCACGAGCAACCCAAGGCCAATCTGTGCCTGCATACGCCCATCAATGACGACTGATGAACTGGAGACGCGCTGAACTACAGCAATCATTTTTTCACAGCCGGGAAATAGCCCAGCGGTAATGTGGTGGAAATCTTCTCGGACCAAGACCAGTAGCCTTCCAAAACAACACTTTGCGGCATTTCGTAGTAGCCATTGTCGTAAATGTGGAGCGCATCAAAAACATGAAGCAGGGTGGTTTGTCGCAGGCGCTTTTCAGGAGGGCGACCAACAGAGGCAGTATAGCGCAGGTCTTCCCACTCGGGGAAGATAATCCGCAAACGTCCTTTAAATGTCATTTGACCGGGTGTGGCTGTCGCGTATTCCTTTCCTGACAACTGCTCGCGGGCTACACTATCCACCTCAGCCGGAAGCCGCTGTAACCGCAAATAGTAACTCAGGCTGTCTTGTTTTTCATCAATTGAATTAACCTGGACTGTCAGCGAACCATTCTGAATTGCCTTTGCACGAAACTGCGCGACTTTTCTTTTCAAAAAATCTTCGGGCGGCCGTTCACGATTGGGGATACGGTACACCCGAGCCACGTTGAATCCTGACTCCACCCATTGCCCACCATGCCACGCCCGCATAAAATGAAGTAATGATCCGGTGTACACACGCTGGCGTTCGCGTTCCCACTTCCGTGCCTCCCGCTCATTCCGGGGCGTTAGTAACTCAAAACGAGGAATACCGTAAATCAGAAATGTGCCGGCCGTGGAATTCAATTCAAACTGCTTGAGATAGTACTCAATCCGGTAACCCAATGCCTGGTTTTCGACAATGATTGGTTTTTTCGCGTGAGCCACCAGCACCCCATCTGAGGGATCAAAAAAAAGTAAAATGTCCTTTGGGTTTTGAATCGTACACGACTCGGCATATTTGGACGTCCCCAAAAAATGACGAACGAAATCGGCATAGTTTCGCTTCCAGCCCGCGGTATCAGGCTTGACCACCACTTCGCGAAGCATTTTATCTTCTGGGGTAAGCCGGATATCCATCTCCAAAACATCACGCCCGCGAAACTCAGCCGAGCTCTGATAGGTTTGGTAGCCCACCATCGTCACCGTAAGATCGTACTTGCCCGAGGGAATACGGTTAATGACAAAGACTCCATCCTGGTTTGAACTGGTGCCGAGTGTGGTGTTGGCAAAAAAAACAGTGGCAAAAGCTACTGGTCTTCCGGTTTCACTATCGCGAATAGTTCCGTTCAGTTGATTTTGCGCCAATAATGAAACTGGAAAACCCCAGAGGATGAATGTCTTAAAAAGACTGAAGCTCGCTCGACTCATGGATAAAAACACCGGGGTTAGTTTGGTTTGCATAATAAACGAGGGCTCGGGCTACTTTGTTTGATTCAATCGCCCGGTAGCGCACCGGTATCAGCCAACCCAGGTAACGGGCTACTACCTTGCCAATATCTTCACCCAATCTTGATTCTTTGCGGTTACCCAGCAACAGGGATGGCCGGACAATAACGACACGCGAGAACCCCACACGGCTAACTTCCGCCTCCACCTCTCCCTTGACCCGATTATAAAAAACAGAAGACCGTACATTGGCACCAAGTGCCGAAACCAGTAAAAAATTGGCGGCACCCCTTCTGTGGGACTCCCGGGCCAACGTAACCACAAAGTCAAAGTCAACTTGGCGAAACGCCTCTTTCGATCCGGCCTGACGCATGGTGGTACCCAGGCAGCAAAACACATCATGCGCCTGCCATTCATGCTGCGCCAGCCCATCAAAGTCTTTAACCAGCAACGTGATCAGGCGTGAGTGTTGGAAATCCAGCGGCCTGCGGGCGATTACCATTACCTGCCGGTACCGGCTGTCACCCAGCAATAATTCCACCACCTGCCGCCCCACCAGTCCGGTGGCTCCGGCTACCAGAGCAATTTTTTCATTCATGAATTCTTCGGATTAAATCTACCCACTCGCGCTGCAGCGTCTGCGTCTTATCCCGACCATACCAGGCATGTAATTCCTTCGACCAGTCATCGTGCGGGCGCTGACTCCGTTTGCCTTCATTAACGATCTCCTGTGCAGGCCCGGGGCGGGGGCCCCACACCGCCAATTCACGTCCGGATTGAAAAAGCACGACCCGCGGAATGGACCGCGTGCCGTTAAACAAATACTGATCCATGACGGCCGGGTTTTCATCGCGAAGCAGTAACCGAAGAGTTATTCGGGGGTTGACTTCGGCCATGCATGCAATAACCGGGAGGTTTTGTGCCGCATCGCCACACCAGCCTTCCGTAAGCGCAACCCACGTTTGGTCAACTTTTATTTCCGCGACTGCGGCACGTAAATCCTGTGAAAGATCAAGTTGTTTCTCAATGCGTTGCATCCGCTGCTGATTGAGCCGGGCATAGGAGATCATCTTTTCGCTCTGATCAGGCCCGGTGGTCTTACCTTCCTTCAACAGGCGGTCGAGCAACTGCCGGTACGCGGGGTAGGCCAACCCCTGCCCAATGGCTACCTGTTCAATTTCGGGGCTGGTCATTACGTGTTGACAAAAAATCGTAACACTCGTTAGAACGTTTGCTGAATCTCCTTTTTCAGCTCGGACAAAGCATGGCCGATCGGATCAATATTCTTGCCCATGGTGCTCTCGAATATCTTTTTTGCCAGATCCAGTCCGGTAGCGTCTGCCGGTAAGGCAGCGGCAGCATCATTGATGAGTATGAACAGATCCTCTTTGGCGTTCTTCACCATGCCCCAAACATTTTCGCTCATGTACACCTGCTGCGATACGTTGTGGTTGTATTCGTTTCGCACCTCATCCAACAAGAGCTTTTGAAACTCCCGGGCTGAATACGCAGGATTATTCAACCGAATGAGCAGGTTTTGTGGAGAAATGCGCTCAAGAAAAAGCGTAATACGTTCGTACGCTTGCAGCCGCGCAGGGAGAATCGTTTCGATGGCGCGCGTGCGAACTTCGAGTTTTTTCAATTCAATTTCCTTGGCGGCCTGCGAGCGCACCACAATATAAATGGCGTACAACACTCCGGCTGCCGGGAGCACGATTTTGCTGATTTCGAGAAGATAGTTCATAAAGGAATTTGAGGAATAACCGCCCGAATTTAGATAATTTTGTAATCGTTATGGGTTTTCAACCGGTTTCCATTTCACCGTCAGCCGCGCTGGAAGTTCGCAAGATCATGCAAAACAAGAACATTCCAGCCGGCTACGCTTTGCGCATCGGGGTGAAAGGTGGCGGCTGCGGGGTTTCTCTCTTAATTGGTTTCGACCGACCGAAACCTAACGATCAGCAATTTGAGATAGAGGGAATCCCCGTGGTGGTAGACAAGCGCCACACCATGTACGTGGTGGGCAAACAGGTAGACTTTTACGAAGGGGCCGATGCCCGGGGTTTTGTTTTCGTTAATGAGTCTGTTCATGAATGATAGTAAGGCCTATCATTGATCAACCCTTCAGACTGCGCAAGTTTGAGAAGGCGCGACTCGAATGATGCCCAACGCCCGTGGATTGCGTCCGGTTATTTCGGCAACTTTTTCTTCAGCCGTAACTAACGGCTTTGGGTAACGACTACCGAGGCCTTTTGACAAACGCCCCCTATCGGTGGATTGAACTTGGCGATTTTCACCTCCGCACGAAGCGCCATCGGGAACCGCGCCAGAATATTGGATGCAATGGAATGTCCCACCGACTCCAATAACTTGGACGGCCGATCCATTTCGGCCTTCACTATGGCATATAAGTCCTCGTAATTAATGGTGCCTTCCAAATCATCACGAAACGCTTGCTCGCTGAATTGGGTCTCCACCCGCACGTCTACGCTGAATTTATTTCCGGAGGATCGCTCGTGCGGATAAACGCCATGATAGGCGTGAAACTCAAGGCCCTCGAGGGCAACCTCACCTTTCATTGAATGTCGTCAAAGAAAGATTGTTGAAAGAGCTTTTCGGTAGTGGTAACTTCAGCGGCAATGCGCACTTCGGAGAGGGCGGGTTTGCTGGTGGGCGCGGGTGCCACCGGCTTTTCTTCAGTCGCATTCGGCATCAATGACTTTTTCGTTTCGCGCCTCGCCATCATCAAATGTTGCTCGGGGTCAAATCCCTTCTTGCCGTTTTGCAGCCGCTCGGCACGCTCCATGGCCTCGGCCGAAATACGTTTAAGGTCAGCCAGTAAGTTCTCCCGCTGGGCATCCAGCGTCTTATACTCCTGCACCATACCCTTGAGTTGATCCTCCATATCGGTGAGCCACTGGCGCGCGATCATCTCAGCCTCCTCCATGGTATTCTTAGCGCGGGCCTTGGCCTCGTTCATTAACGCCTCAACGCGAATCTGGCTTTCCTTCAGGTGCAATTCAGCTGCTTTGTTCGCCTGCTCAATTACGCTGGCCCCGGTATCTTCCGCTGTCTTTAAGGTTTTAAACAATGAAGTTTCTACTTCGCGTAGTTTGGTTACCTCGCGCTCGGCCGCGTCCAGTTTCAACTTGTATTCTTTACACTCATCCTGCAGCCGTTCCCACTCCTGAGAAAGCGAAAGCAAGTAGGCATTGACTTCATCTTTGTCGTATCCGCGAAGGGTACGTTCAAATGTCTTCTGTCGAATTTCGAGCGGTGTAACTTTCATGGTTGTAGCGTTAGTTTAAAAAATTAATGTCCCAAACCGAGAGCGTCCGATCATCGCTGGCGCTCACCAACTGATCGTCAAAAAATGTCCACAATACTTTGTTGACTGATGTGCCATGCCCGGCATGCCGCGCCTTATCAATGACCCTCAACAGTCGCAAGGTGTCCGTCTGCCACACCTTGATGGTTTTATCCATGCTGCAAGTTACAAAATGTTTCCCATCCGGGCTAAAGGCGATATCGTTGATGGCAAAGAGGTGGGCCACCACCTCTGCGGCTGGTGTGTAGGCCTGATCGGCCCGCCAGGCCTTCAACCGCGCATCGCGCGAACCACTGAGCAAGCCGGGGTTTCCCGGTGTATAGGCCAGCGCAAAAACCGAGTTCGTGTGAGCGGGCCAGGCATGCGTGATCTCCAACTTATGCAGGTCGACAATGCGAATAAAACCATCGCTGGAACCAACGGCCACCTCGGCCTTGCCCGGGTTAACAGCCAGTACACGGGCGCGCTCGCCAGACAACGCCAATCGCTTTTGAACCGTGAGCGTGGGGAAGTCAATTACCGTCAAAAATCCCTCACCATCGGCAACAAGCAAACGGTCACCGGCCGACTGAATCGCAAAGATCGGGGCCTTGGTCATTTGCAGAGAGGCCACCTCCTTTCGTTCGCGCCAGTTCAGAACGTGTATACCTTCATAGTTGTGCCCAACGATCAGAAAATCAGACTTAGGAATCAGATGCAACGCATAAATCGAATTGGGGAGCTGCGCAATTTGTTGACCCTCGCCCGGTTGCCGCAAATCCCACTGCACGACCATACCATCGCCCGAGCCCGAAAAAAAGATAGGGTGCTCCGGGGAAGGAGCCAGTGTGTACACCGCATCGCGATGGCCGCTTAGCGTATGAATCTTTTTAACCTCAACCTGAGCCATGACATCCTTGATAACGCAAAAATTGACACTTTTGTCAGCATAATAAGAAATGGCATGCCCCTTTTTGATTATTCGCGGCAAAATCAGCAGCAGGCATGGGCACTTTGGACCATCACCGAGTCGGAGGAAGAATTGGCCTACAGCGCCATGGAGACAGCACCTGAGGACCTCGTAGCCGTAGAAAAAAGACTGGAATGGTTGGCCGGACGCGCTTTGCTGCGCGAACTCACCGGTCGACTGGAAATTGAATATGCGGGGATTTGGAAGGACGAGTTTGGGAAACCGTTCCTGAAAGGGTCAAAGGCCTGGATTTCCCTGTCTCACTCTTTCCCGTACGTTGCAGCCCAGGTGGGGCCTTTTCCAGTAGGTGTTGATCTGGAGCAACCCAAAGCCAAAGTAATCAAGGTTGCCCCCCGAATACTGGCCCCAGGTGAGTTGGCCGATGCCGGCCAGGATCTTGTGAAACATACCGTCTATTGGTGCGCAAAAGAAGCGCTATTCAAGATTCAAGGGCAAAAGGGCATGTTCTTTGCGCGGCACCTTCTGGTAGATGGTTTTCAGCTAACCGAGCAGGGCACGCTCCGGGGCGAGATTCGCCTGGCATCATCACCTCAACGCGTGGGCTTGGCTTACCGCATTTACCCGGATTTTGTGTTTGTTTTTACCGATACGCTATGAAAAAAAATATCGTGTTTTTACTGACCCTCACCTGCCTGCAACCGCTGATGGCTCAGGTGCTGGTGCAGGATTTCAAACTTACCAATGTGGCCAACAATGAATGGGTATCGATGGCCAACTTTCAGTCGTGCAGCGGGTATGCGATCATTTTTACCAGCAACGCCTGCCCCTATGACGAATACTACCGCGATCGGATCAAAACACTGGTGAATGCCTATCAGGGTAAGATTCAGTTTATCCTGATCAATAGCCATCCCGATCCGGAAGAAAATACGAATGCCATGAAGGCCGCCTACCAAACCTGGAACATCCCCGTTCCGTACCTCGCAGATAAAGACCAGCAAGCGATGGATTGCTTCGCAGCCCGAAAAAGCCCGGAATGTTTTCTGGTGAAAAGTGAAGCCGGAAAGTATCGCATTCTGTACAGTGGCGCGCTCGATGACAACCCGCAGGCCGCCCAGCAGGTGACCGATTCGTATCTTAAACGCGCGATTGAAGCCTTGCTGGCCAATCAAGCGATTGCCCAACCCTCGAATCGCGCGGCAGGGTGTGCCATCCGGAAAAAGTGAAGTTAAACACCGAGGTCGCCACCATCGGATATTTCAATAAGCAGCAACTTGACCTCTTCGGCTTTGGCGTGTTCGCCAATCTTTTCAAAGCTCATGATTAGATTTCGGAGGACCCTGCGAATGATTTCCACATGATCGCAGGGTTCATAAAAGGAGTCCTGTGGCACCAGGCGCAACTCATGAATGTAGTTGGTAATATCCTGACGTGAAAAAATCAAACCGCGGTTAAACGCATTGATATAGAACTGATGCTGATTGTCTTTATACGTGAGAATGAAAAGATTGGGCAGGTTCACCCCATACACGGGCATCTTCAGTTTTTGTGCCACCAGCATGTAAATCACACACAGCGAAATGGGGTTACCCTTTCGCGACTCCAGCACCACGTTAATCATTGAGTTGCCGGGTGAGTGGAAGTTTTTGGTGTTGGCACCAAACTTTAGTTTATTGAACAGTACGCTGTTAATCACTTTGATTTGGTCGAGCGCGTACAAGTCGTTGCGAAACTCGAGCCAGGTGTCATAATACAGTTGCTCAAGATCCTGACGGAGTTTGCTCAACTCCAGGTCGGGATATTGATAAGTGGCCACGATCCACATACCCGTGAGCAAGTCCTTTTCGGGGCCGGAGTACCAGGCTTTCAATCGTTCCTTTAACAATTGAAATTGCATGGAGTGGATCATATCCTCTAGGCGTTCCTGCAAAGCCGGGTTGAGTGAGCGCTCCCACTCTTCTTCCAAGAATGGAATAACGTCTGTGCCGATGGAGAGTATTTTTTCCTCCACGTGAGCGACCACCTGTTTATCATCATCATCCAGCAAGGACACCAGCGCGCGTATCTCCGACTCAGTCATCAGGTTTGAATTACGCCCACATTGAATTTTTCCAGAACGGACTGGTTGGCTGCCTCGATTCCCACCGAAATAATTCTTCTGGTTTCCAGCGGGTCAACCACACCATCGACCCAGAGCCGGGCAGCGGCATAGTACGGACTGAGTTGATCGTTGTATCGGGTGGTAATCTCATCCAGCAGTTTTTTCTCTTCCTCCGGGGTAATGGACTTACCCTGCGCTTTCAACGCGCTTACGCGGATTTGAAGCAACGTCTTGGCGGCTGAAGCACCACTCATCACAGCAATCTGGGCTGTTGGCCACGCGTAGATCAGGCGAGGATCATACGCCTTACCGCACATCGCGTAGTTGCCCGCCCCATAACTGTTACCCACAATGAACGTGAATTTGGGCACGGTCGAGTTTGCCATGGCGTTCAACATTTTCGCGCCATCTTTGATTATACCACCGTGCTCCGCTTTGCTGCCCACCATAAAACCGCTGACATCCTGCAGGAAGATCAAGGGTACCTTGCGCTGATTACAATTCATAATGAAGCGGGCAGCTTTGTCAGCCGAATCGGAATAAATCACTCCGCCCATCTGCATCTCACCCTTCTTGGTCTTCACCACTTTGCGCTGATTGGCCACAATGCCAACCGCCCAGCCGTCTACGCGGGCGTACCCGCAAATCAGCGTCTTTCCGTACAGCGGTTTGTATTCGTCAAACTGGGAATCATCGACAAATCGCTTAATCACCTCCAGCATGTCGTACGGTTTCACCCGGTCTACCGGTAACAAGCCATACAGTTCTTCAGGCCTTTCGCGCGGGGGTGCGGGAGTTACCCGGTCGAACCCGGCCGACTCGTCCCGTCCAATCTTATCAAAGATTGATCGAATGTAATCGAGACAGGCCTGGTCGTTGGGAAACTTATTGTCCGTTACGCCACTGATTTCGCAGTGCGTAGTGGCGCCACCCAGTGTTTCATTGTCAATCTCTTCACCGATGGCGGCCTTCACCAGATAGCTGCCGGCCAAAAAAATCGAGCCGGTCTTATCCACGATCATGGCCTCGTCACTCATAATGGGCAGGTAGGCGCCACCCGCCACACAACTACCCATAATGGCTGCAATCTGAACAATCCCCATACTGCTCATGCGGGCGTTATTTCTGAACTGTCGGCCGAAATGCTCCTTGTCGGGGAAAATTTCATCCTGCATGGGCAAAAAAACGCCAGCGCTATCTACGAGGTAGATGATGGGCAGGTGATTTTCCATGGCAACTTCCTGGGCCCGCAGATTTTTCTTGGCTGTGATCGGGAACCAGGCGCCCGCCTTTACCGTGGCATCGTTCGCCACGATCACACAGAGGCGCCCTTTCACACGCCCGATGCCCGTAACCACACCGCCAGAGGGACAACCGCCTGCTTCTGCGTATAGACCATCTCCGGCAAAGAGGCCGATTTCAATAAAATCTGTTTTGGGATCACACAAATAGGCAATGCGTTCGCGGGCCGTGAGCTTACCCTTGGCATGCTGCTCCTCAATCTTTTTTTCGCCCCCGCCCAGTCGTGTTTTGGTCGCTCGTGATCGTAGTTGGCTTACCAAAATTTTGAACTGATCCTCATTTTTGTTGAATTCCAGATCCATAGTGACGGTCAGTGCAAGATAGCCAAATTGTGGGCCAGGCTTAGTTCTTTTTCGCTCTCTCTTCCTCTTCGCGCCTGCGGTCGCGCTCAATCCTCTTTTTGCTTTTGCCCAACGGAGCCATAAAATGCTTGGGGTTATTGTTAAAATGATTGGCTAGGCTGTCCAGGCTCAGGATGAGACGGTTCAGATTCACATAAAGCGAATCCTCGGTCATCAGCTTGCTCATTGTATTGTCACCCTTGCTCAGCTTGCCCAGCGTCTCATTCAACCGGGTGAGGGTTTGTTGGGTCTTGGTAATGGTTTGGTTGAGTTGCAACTGCTTGAGTGAATCGGACAAGGTTTTAAAATTGGCCAGTGTAGGTCTCAAATCGGTAAGGGCTACGTTCAGGTTTCCGGCTACGGATTTTACACTGCTGCTCAGCTCGGTGATTTGGCCATTCGCATTATCCAGTGTGGCATTCAGCTTGTCGGGTGTCGAGTTGAGTTTTCGAAAGATTTCGTCCAGATGCTGGCTGTTAGCCACCAGATTGTCGATCACCGTGTTAAACTTTCGCAATGTCACCTGCAAATTGTCCGCCACCGGCACGGCACTCTCGGCCAAGATGTCGGTTAACCCTTTGGCTACTTCTGCGCGGATGGTGTCGCGTGGTTTCAAAAAGTGAAATGAACGACCGATGGACAGCCGGATCGATTTGTTGCCGAGGAAATCGGAGTCCAGAATCGCCTTGGTGGAGTCGCCAAGCTTGATCTTGGAGTCGATCTCAAACTCGACCAGCACTTTATTTTGCCGGTTTTGCAAGATGGTGATCTTGCTGACACGACCAACCGAGGTGCCACTCAACAACACCGGATTGGAGGCCGTTAACTGATCCACATTGTCGTAGATCGCGTAGTATTTCTCGGTGCTGTCCAAAAAATCGATTCCCTTCAGAAAGTTGAAACCGAAATAGAGCACTACGAGCGTAATGGTGGCAAACAGGCCAATGCGAAACTCTTTGTTCTTCATTCCTCGCAGGGTAAGGGTATCGGCCGCTAATTTACACTTTCAATTTGTGCTTTGTACTCTTTGAACGCCCGGTAAATGCCCGAAGCCAATAAATCCTGTCCGTTCTCCGACAGCAGGAAAGCTTCCTCCTTTTCATTCGTGATGAAGCCCGTCTCGATCAAAACGCTTGGCATGGCGGTTTTCCATAGCACAATGAACCCGGCTTGCTTGACCCCATGGCTCCTTCGACCAACCCGGTTTTTGAACTGATTTTCGACCTTATCAGCAAAAAGAAGGCTGCTCTCCAGATAGGCATTTTGCGTGAGCGAAAACAAGATGTAGGACTCGGCACTACCCGGGTCAAAGCCCTCGTACTTCTCCTTGTAGTTGTCATCCAGCATAATAACCGAGTTCTCGCGCTTGGCTACCTCCAGGTTGCTCTCTGTTTTATGCAAACCCATCACGTACGTCTCGGTTCCCGAGTGCGCAGCCTTATTGGGAATGGCGTTGACATGTATGGAGATGAAAAGATCGGCCTTTGCCTCGTTCGCGATGGTAGCCCGGTCATAGAGTTCAATAAACTTGTCTGTCTTTCGGGTGTACACGACTTTCACCCCTGGGATATTCTTCTCAATGTAGTTGCCCAATTTGAGCGCCACCTTAAGGGTGATGTCCTTCTCCTTGCCTCGCTTTCCCACCGTGCCGGGGTCTTTTCCGCCATGGCCGGCATCAATAACCACCACATCAACCTTGAAATCGGGTTTTGGCCGGGGTGTGGCCGATGAGTTTAGCAAGGTTATTGCTATGAGCAGGATTTTCAGACCGATATTTCGAGCGCTTGAAGCTATGTCTGCGGTAATTGCAATACCTTGCAAAATTGCGAATTTTTCGCAAAAACCTAAATTTTGGGCGGTTATCGCATTGTTACGAGTTTTTCTTTTCACGGTTTTTTGTCTGTTGCCCGGGCTGGTAAGAGCGCAGATTGAGCGACCTGTGCGAACCCCGACACAGCCTTTGCCGGTGCGCACCGACACGGTTCCCCAAATGCCCCCTTCCGATTCTCTGCAATTGGTGGGCCAGAAGTCAGACACAACTCGTCAAAAGCGGGATAGTGATATTGAAACCACCATCATTTACTCTGCGCGCGACTCGATTAATATCAACATTGAGAAGAAGATTATCTGGCTGTATGGCGATGCCAAAATCAAATATGGGATTATTGAGTTAGAGGCCGAAGAGATTGTGATTGACTACAATAAGTCCACCATCTCGGCCAACGGAAAACTTGATTCGCTGGGCAGGCGCGCGGGATTTCCCATTTTTAAAAACGGTGCGGAGGTGTACGAAACCAAAAGCATCAACTACAATTTTAAAACTAAAAAAGCGGCCATTACGGAAGTGGTCACCACGCAGGGTGACGCCTTTCTGCACGGTAAGACCGTGTTTAAGAATGAGCGGGGTGAGTTGTATAGCGCCAGCAATGCCTACACCACGTGTAACCTGGGGCATCCCCATTACCGCATTATGGCAACGAAGGTAAAAGCCATACCGGGCGATAAAATGGTGGCCGGGCCGTTTTATATGGAATTTAATGACGTGCCCACTCCGTTAGGGTTCGCCTTTGGCATGTTTCCCAATCCCCGAAAGAGCGCTTCAGGTGTTATCGTACCTCAATATGGCGAGGAGCAAAATCGGGGTTTCTTCCTGAGGCGAGGTGGTTACTTTTTCGATGTCAATGAGTACTTCAAAATGGCGATCACCGGAGATATCTACTCAAAGGGCGCCAATGCCATTTACCTCAATACGAACTACAATAAGCTTTACCACTATTCTGGATCGTTCAACTTTAGTTACACCACCAACCCAACAAGCAACGAAATTGAAAATACCACCCGGTCGCGCGATTTTCTGATTTCGTGGAGCCATTCGCCCCAAAGCCGCGGTACCGGTCGGTTCAGTGCCTCCGTCAACGCATCCACTTCTTCCTACACCAACAACAATTTCCTGGGTGTTAACACCAACCCTCAATCCATGCGGGTGGATAACATCACACGTAAACTCAGTTCGAATATTTCATACAGCAAGACATTCGCAGGGACGCCTTTTAGTATGGGTATTAACCTGAGGCACAGCCAGGACCTGAGCACGGGAGAGGTCAGCTTCCCATTACCCGACATGAACTTCAACGTCAACAACCTGTATCCGTTCAAGCGCTCGGGCATTCAAGCGCTGGAGAACTTTTCGACCCGCCTCACCATGACCGCCATTAACGAAGTAACCAACAACCTGGGGCCTCGCATCGTGGCGGTTGAAAACGGGACTCCGATATATCGCGACAGCATTGCCAAATTCAACCTGGATAATCTGCCTACGTTCCTGAAAAATGCCAATAAAGGAATCCGGTTTGATATACCGCTGCAGACATCGGTAAAGCTACTTCGTTTTTTCACCCTTAGCCCCAGTGTGAGCATGAACGAGCGCTGGTACTTCAATAAGCTGGTGTGGGATACTGTTTCGGTGCGTGATACTAATTCGGGCTTGTTCACGGGGTCAACGCCAACGGTTGTCGATACACTCAATGGGTTCAATCGGATCAACAACTTCTCGGGTAGTTTGGCGCTCAATACGCGGATCTACGGCACGTATTTTTTTAAATCGGGTCGTGTCAAAGCCCTTCGTCACGTTATCAATCCCTCGGTCGGTTTCAGTTTCCAACCCGATTTTGGCGAAGCCCGGTACGACTACTATCAAACACTGGCGGTGCGCAATGGTACGCGGATAACAGAACAAAGGCGATCGCGGCACGAGGGCTTTGTCTATGGCGGGTCCACCCAGGGCCGCCAAAGTGCACTGAGCTTTAGCATCAACAATACCCTGGAGATGAAGGTCAAGAACAAGAAAGACAGCTTGTTTCAAAAGATTCCGCTGTTCAACACTTTATCCATAGCAACCAGTTACAACTTTGCTGCCGACTCCTTTAAGCTGGCGCCCTTTGGAATTGCAGCCAACACCAATATTTTAAACGAGAAAATTAACCTTAACATCACAGCAACGATTGATCCTTATCAATACATCAAAGTCAATGTCGGCACTTCGGAGAAGCCCGTTTTTCAGGAAATCAAAGTCAGCCGCTATGCCTGGAATGGCGGCAAGGGGATTGGGCAATTGTCGCAGGCTACGTTGGTTTTTGGTACTAACCTAAATCCCAAGGGCCAGAAAAAAGATAATGAATTCCGCGAGAAAGTTGGTGCGAGCAACGCCTCAGATGCTGACAAACAGTTTTTGCTTAAGAATCCCGATGCGTATGTTGACTTCAGTATTCCCTGGAACCTGCGGCTAAACTACAGCTTCAATTATTCTAAAACCGGCAGTCAACCGTCCAACATCACACAAAGTCTTCAGTTCTCCGGTGATTTTTCGCTATCGGAAAAGTGGAAGATACAATTCAACTCGGGGTACGATTTCAAGAACAGCGAGTTCACCCAAACCTCGATAACCCTAAACCGCGACTTACATTGCTGGCAAATGTCGTTGAGTTGGGTGCCGTTTGGTCCGTTCCAGTCTTATGGATTTAACATCGGCATCAAATCCTCAATGCTACAAGATCTCAAACTCAATCGCACGCGGTCGTTCTTCGACAACTGATTACTTCAGCCAACCTTCAATTTCCTCTACGGTGGCGTTCGCAATTTCCAGTTTCATTTTCTTACGCATACCCGCGAGGTCGTTGAACAGTTTGGTGGGTTTCATTTCCTTCAACTGGGCCATCGACTGCACGCCCAGCTTTTGAATCAGCGGGATCAATTCCTTGCGGACACCGGCTGTCTCCAATTCCCGCTCCAGATCAGCACCCTGGATTTTCTCCGGACGCATTTGAGGGAAAAATAAGACATCCTGTATAGAGGGTGAATTCGTCATCAACATGGCGATGCGATCAATACCAAACCCGATGCCCGCTGTGGGCGGCATGCCATACTGCAACGCCCGAAGGAAATCATGATCAATGTACATCGCTTCATGATCGCCCCGCTCCATCAACTTCATTTGCTCTTCAAAACGTTGTTGCTGCTCCAGTGGATCATTAAGCTCTGAGTAGGCATTTGCGATTTCCTTCCCATTCGCCATCAATTCGAAGCGCTCCACTAAACCCGGGCGGCTGCGGTGCTTTTTGGTTAGCGGGCTCATCTCTACAGGGTAGTCGGTGATAAACGTGGGTTGAATGTAGTGGGGCTCACACGTCTCTCCGAAAATGGTATCGATCAGTTTACCCTTACCCATGGTGTCATCCACCTCCAGGTGGAGTTGCCGGCAAACCTGACGCAGTCCGGCCTCATCCATCTGGCTGATGTCGATGCCCGTGTGCTCGCGAATGGCGTCAAAGATGCTCACCCGCTTGAACGGTGCTTTGAAATCAATTACCCGGTCACCCATCGTGACCTGCGTGGTGCCATTAACCTCGCGTGCCGTTTTCTCCAAAAGCTTCTCGGTGGTCTCCATCATCCAGAAGTAATCCTTATACGCTACATAAAATTCCAGGATGGTGAATTCCGGATTGTGTGTGCGGTCCATGCCTTCGTTGCGGAAGTCACGGCTAAACTCATACACCCAATCAAATCCGCCCACGATCAAGCGCTTGAGGTAGAGTTCATTTGCAATGCGGAGATACAGGGGAATATCCAGCGCATTGTGGTGCGTTACAAACGGGCGTGCGGCAGCGCCTCCGGGTATACTCTGCAGAACAGGTGTTTCAACCTCAAGGGCACCTTGAGCATTGAGGAAATCGCGCATGGCGTTGATCATGCGCGTACGCTTCACAAAGGTCTCTTTAACCTCTGGATTGATGATCAGATCGGCATACCGCTGACGATAGCGAAACTCCGGATCGGTGACGGCATCAAACACATGCCCCTCTTCATCCCGCTTCACCACGGGTAGTGGTTTAAGTGATTTGTTCAGCAGCGTCAGTGACTGCACATGAACGGTGGTCTCTCCGGTTTTGGTGGTAAATACGAAACCCGACACCGCGATGATATCGCCCAAATCGAGCAGATGCTTCACTACGCGATCAAAAAAAGTTTTGTCTTCGCCCGGGCAAATATCGTCTCTGCGCACATAGAGCTGAATGAGGCCCTTCGAATCCTGAAGCTTTACGAATATGACTTTGCCTTTGTCGTTCAGGCTCATGATACGGCCGGCCAGCGAAACGGAAGCAAACTGATCCTTTTTCTCTTCTGTGAAATGGTTGAGAATATCAACCGAAAAATGGGACACGGGCACGGAGGGTGCCGGATAGGGTTCGATGCCGAGTTGGCGAAGTTCTTCGAGTTTGTTTCTGCGGATGATTTCCTGCTCGCTCAGTTGCATGAATAGCTGTTTGGAACGCAAAAATAACCGATTCCGAGGGAGTGCGAAATCAGGCGAAATTAAGCGCTATATTTGCAAAATATAAATATAAAATATACTTATGGCGACCTTCACCAGCACACTTCCAGATGACCTGCTGAAAAAGCTTGCTGAAAAATCGAATGCCCTTGAGGTGCCTAGAAACCAGATTATTGAGAGGGCTGTCCGGCTCTATCTTGAACATCTGGAACGGGCAGAATACATTAAATCATACCGAACGGCTGGCTCAGACAAGGAGGTCATGGGCATGGCGGAAGAGGGTATGGCCGACTACCTACGTCAAATTGAATCATGAAACAAGGAGAAATCTGGTTTGCCGATTTAAACCCGGTCGCAGGAAGTGAGCAGGCAGGCTTACGACCAGTGGTGATCATAAGCGGTAACCTACTCAACGAGCATTTAGCGGTTGTAGTCGTTGCACCCCTAACCACTAAAGTGAAGAACTATAAAGGCAATCCAGTTCTCAAGCCAAATGCTCAAAATGGCTTGAAGGCGGAGTCTGAAATACTCGTATTCCATATCCGTTCCATCTCAAAATCAAGGTTGATCAATCGAATCGGAAACACAGACTCCGCAACGATAAGTCAGACCATCAAGACCCTGAATGATATTTTAAAATACTAATTCTGTTTTCGCCTCGTCAGCTCTTTGCGAATAAGAGTCAACTCACGGCTGCTTTGCCCGGCAACCGATGTGTTTTCGGCCGCCCTCCGCAACAGGTAGGGCATCACGCTCTCCACCGGACCATAGGGTACATATTTGACCACGTTGTACCCGGCATGGGCCAGGTTGAATGAAATATTGTCGCTCATACCCAGAAGTTGCGAAAACCACACGCGCTTGTCATCATGGCGCATACCATGCTTCTCCATCAGCACCGTGAGGTATTGATTGCTATACTCATTATGCGATCCGCAGAGAATCGTGATGCGTTGCTTGTTGTCAATGCAAAAGGCTAATCCCTGATTGAACATGTCATCGGTGGCCTGCTTGGTTGGATTAATGGGGTCCGGATATCCTTTCTCGGCCGCACGGGCCCGCTCAATTTCCATATACGCACCCCGCACCATCTTAATGCCCACGAAGTAGTTATGCATGGCCGCGGTGTGGAAATCTTCACGCAGGCGCTTCAACGAATCCGTACGGTACATTTGATAGGTGATGAAGACAATCGCCTTTTCGGTATTGTATTTGGCCATCATCTCGTGTGTGATGTCGTCAATCACATGTTGTACCCAGCTGTGTTCGGCATCAATAAGAATGGGAATTTTCAATCGATGGGCTTTGGCACAAATCGTGTCAATGCGCTGGCGGAAGCGCTCAAAACTTTTGGCTTCGGCTTCACTTAACGATGCCTGGCTCTGCACCTTTTCCAGTAAATCCATGTCGCCCAGCCCGGTGGCCTTGAATACGCAAAAGGGTACGGCCGCATTATGTTGAGCCTCATCGAAGGTGGCTAAAATCTGCTCGGCTGTGCGATCAAAGTCTTCTTCGGCATTTTCGCCTTCAACGGAATAATCCAGAATGGTGCCCACTTTGTACTTCCACAACTGGTCGATGGTCCCATGACTCTGCTCAATGGTTTCGCCACCACAAAAATGCTCGAACACGGTATTGCGAATCAATCCTTTCACCGGCAACCTCAAGGTTAACCCAACTTTTACCAGCCGGGTGGCCGTGGCTGAAATCCACGGGTGATTCACCACGGTGAAAATGAAGTTGGCCTTTCGCATCTGGCGGTCAGACTTATACTCAAAGGCAACCTGGGTATCATCAAATTGAACAGCGGGCTGTACTTCCATGGCAGAACTGAAATGCGCCCAAATATACGCCCTGAAAACGTTTTCGGGTAAGCGTGAATTTCGGCTGGCCGCGATTTATTCAGTTACTTTGCCCGGTGACGGAAACCGAGGAAACCATCTTAATACAGGCTGACCCTGAGCAACAGATTGCCCATTTCCTGGCAGCCCGGAGTTTCAGCCGTTTAGGTGTACTCACGGATGCCAACACGTTCAAAGCCTGTTATCCCAGGATTTCGCACGGCCTGCCTCCACACGCGAGTTTTACAGTGGCTGCTGGCGAGGAAAGTAAACACCTGGACACGTGCAGCCAAATCTGGAAATGGATGACCACAGAGGAATTTGACCGGCACAGCCTGCTTGTGGTTTTGGGGGGTGGGGTTTTGGGAGATATGGGCGGGTTTTGTGCGGCTACATTCAAGCGCGGCATTCCGTTCGTGCTGATGCCTACCACGTTGCTGGCACAGGTAGATGCCAGTGTGGGCGGCAAATTGGGCATCGACTTTGGCGGTTATAAGAATCACATCGGGGTAATTCAACAACCGATGGCCACGCTTATTGCTCCTGCCTTTCTTGATACCTTGCCGGAGGCCGAACTGCGTTCCGGCTTTGCTGAGATCATCAAACACAGTTTGCTGATGGGCCAAGAGGAATGGGATCGGGTGCGCGCCAAAACACTGATTCAACATAACTGGCAAGAACGGATTACCTCATCAGTCGCCTTCAAAAAGTCGATCACCACACAAGATCCGCAGGAGAGCGGGCTTAGGAAAATACTCAACCTGGGCCATACCCTTGGCCATGCGCTGGAATCAGCCTCCTTCCACTCCCCGAAACGCTTACTGCATGGTGAAGCGGTGGCCGCAGGGCTGGTGGTTGAAAGTCATATTGCCATGACTAAAGGATTGCTTAACCGCCCCGCTTTTGAACAAATTGAACACTACATATCTGGGATTTTCGGCCGACCCGGCCAGCACATACCGATCGACCACATTGTGGCTAACGCCCGGCAGGACAAGAAAAACAGGGGAAATAAGATTCTGATGGCCCTCCTGAAAAACATTGGAGAGCCCTTATGGGATGTTGAAGTCAGCGAGGAAGAAATCCGGTTATCGTGGCGGGTTTACACATCGGGTCAGATGTAGTGCGCTTCCGAATCATCGAATTTTGGTTTCTCCTTCTGCAGCCCCTTCTTCAGGTCGTTGACCTTACGGCCGATGAACTCCTTGGTCTTCTGCTTGCGGGTGCCCGTGAGCAACCAAGCTGCCAAAAGAGCGCCTCCGGCCAGTCCCAAACCAATCGCTATTTTTCGGGTTGTTGTCATGTATTACAAATGTAAACTCGTCTGCATTTTCTTTTGTTTCAATGGGCTTAAAATTTTTTTAAATCTAATTTGCCGACCGAGTGAATTCAGTTGTTCATATCCAGCCTCACACACAGGTAACCGGAACGGCTGCCGGCTTGCCTTCATCCAAGAGTTTAAGCAACCGCGCCCTGATTCTTCAGGCGCTAACCAACTTTCGTTCGGTTGTCCATAACGTATCATCGGCACGAGATACCCGGCTGATGCGCCAGTTGATTCAATCTCCGGAAAAGACACTGAACGTCATGGATGCCGGCACCACCATGCGTTTTCTGGTGGCTTACCACGCCATTCGTGGTGAAAACAAAATCATGACGGGCACGCCCCGTATGTTGGAACGGCCAATCAAACCCTTGGTGGATGCTTTGCGTACCCTGGGAGCGGATGTGCGATACCTTGGCCATGAAGGTTTTCCGCCTGTGGAGACCCGCGGGTTTGCCCGGCAACGTAGCAACCGAATCGAAATCCCCGGCAACATCTCCAGCCAGTACATATCGGCACTGATGATGGTCGGCCCGCTCCTTCCCGATGGCCTCACCCTCCACCTGACCGGGCCTGTGGCGAGCGCTCCCTACATCAAAATGACGGCAGCCCTGATGACACAGTTCGGAATTACGCCTCAGCTTGATCTTCCCGAAATCAAAGTTCCTCATGGTGAATACCGCCCGGCCGAAGTTACCATTGAAGCCGATTGGTCGGCCGCCAGTTACTGGTTTGCTTTTATGGCCCTGGCTGAACGCGGGGAGGTCATGCTGCCTCATGTGGCCTCAAACTCCTTGCAGGGCGATCGTGTCATTGTCGATGTTATGGGGCAACTTGGCGTTGAAACTCAGTTTCTTAAGGAAGGGGCCCGGATAATCAAAAAGCCAGTTTCCATCAGCACGCTCGTTTGGGATTTCAAAGATTGCCCCGATCTGGCGCAGACTGTTTTGCCGGTATGTGCTGCCCTTGGAGTAGCCGGTGACTTTGTTGGACTGGAAAGTCTTCGCATCAAGGAAACCGACCGGATTGCTGCGCTGAAGCAGGAGTTGCATAAAATAAACGGCCGCCTGGATGAGCCCCAGGCAGGCCACTGGCGGTTAACTCCAGGCACGCTGCCGAAAGAGCCCCTTTGGATCAACACCTATCACGATCACCGGATGGCCATGGGGTTTGCACCGCTGGCCACGCGAATGCCCCTGGCGATACAGGACCCGACCGTGGTGGAAAAATCGTATCCGGACTTCTGGGCTGATATGAAGCGGGTGGGCTTTATTCTTACAGGGATTTGAAGTACGCAGGCGCGTTGAGCATCCGGCTTCCATACCAACTGAACCTTTCACCATCCACCAATTTGACCTGGGCGCCAGGGCAGAGTTGCCTGAGCCGGGCAAGGTGCTGCTCACGAAATGGATAGGGTTCGGATGACAACAATATCAATCCGGGATTTAGTCGAATCAGTTCATCATCGGTCAGTGCCGGGTAACGAGGCGCCTCAACCGCGTTGTGCCAGCCGATTTTTCCGATCACCGAATGGATGAACGTGCCGGCACCTGCCGCCATCCAGGGTTCCTGCCAAATCAGGTACACCACGCGCTGCGTGGCAAGACGAAGTGTTGACCAGCCGAGTTCAATTTTTGAGGTCAACGCGTTTGCCTCGACAGTCGTTTGCGTGATATGGCCAACCGCACGAATCATGTCGAGGGCATCATCAAACGTCACAATGTCGCTCATCCAAACGGGGTAGTTGCTCGCCAGGCGTGCAATTCCCTCTTCGTAATTCTCTTCTTTGTTGCCAATGATCAGGTCGGGATTCAGCTGATCAATTACATCGAACCAAAACTTCTTGGTACCTCCCACAATTGTCTTTGTCTTTTTCGCCTCATCGGGGTGAACACAAAACTTGGTGACGCCCACCACGCGATCGCCCAGGCCGAGATCAAACAACAACTCCGTTTGGGAGGGCACCAGCGAAACGATGCGCATGGGTGGGTCGGGTATTAAAACCACCCTACCCATTTGATCAATCACCGGCTGCTGAATCATAAAAAAGCCCCGGTTCCCGGGGCTGCTTTTTTTATTTGATATACCGAAAATCCGTCCCCGGTTTCACCTGTAGAAGGGTTTCGTAAATCAGATTGATCACATTTTCGACATCCTCTTTATGCACGGTTTCTACCGTAGTGTGCATGTATTTCAGCGGCAGCGAGATGAGCGCGGAGGCAACACCTTCGGCCGAGTAAGCAAACGAATCGGTATCCGTACCCGTTGAACGCGACACGGCCTGGCGCTGGAAAGGTATTTTTTTCTTTTGCGCCACGTCAATAATCATCTTCAGCACATTGTTCTGCACAGCCGGCCCGTAGCACACCACTGGCCCCAGCCCGCATTTCAAATTGCCGCTTTCCTTTTTGTTGTACATGGGCGACTGCGTATCGTGGGTCACGTCTGTACAGATGGCGAGATCCGGCTTAATTCTGCGCGAAATCATTTCCGCCCCGCGCAACCCGATTTCTTCCTGTACGGAATTGACGACATACAACGCATACGGCAATTTCTTCTTGTTCTCGCGCAACCTCCGCGTTACCTCGGCAATCATGTAGCCGCCCATGCGGTTGTCCAGTGCACGGCCTACGAGGTAGTTCTTGTTCAGTTCAATCAACTCATCTTCAAACACCGCCACACAACCCACGTGAACGCCCATCGCTTCTACTTCTTTTTTATTCTCGGCCCCAATGTCGATAAAGATATTCTTCAGGCTGGGTGCCTCTTCCTTGCCGGCATCACGAACGTGAATGGCTGGCCAGCCAAACACACCCTTGACAATCCCTTTTGCCGTATGAATATTCACCCGCATAGATGGCGCGATCTGGTGATCCGAGCCTCCGTTGCGCCTTACATAAATGTAGCCATCCTCCGTGATGTAATTCACAAACCATGAAATCTCATCGGCATGGGCTTCGATCACCACTTTATACTTTGCCTTCGGATTGACAATGCCTACGGCCGTACCGTACACATCCACCATGTAATCATCCGTGTAGGGCTTCAGGTAGTCGAGCCAAATTTGTTGGCCGGTGTGCTCAAACCCGGTGGGTGACGCATTGTTGAGATAGTCAAACAGAAATTTTTTACTCTTCTTGTCCATAGCAAACGCTTAAAGTTGTGTGAAATTAATAACTATTTTTTTCGACTTCGATTGTTCAACCGGGTAAGGCTTAAAGCGGAATATTTCCGTGCTTTTTGCGTGGCAGTTTGGCGGCCTTATTTTCCAGCATTTGAAATCCCCGGATGAGCTTTTCGCGGGTCTGCCGGGGGAAAATGACCTCATCAATATAACCCCGCTGCGCAGCACCATACGGGTTAGCAAACTTTTGTGTGTATTCCTCCACCTTCTCCTTCAACTTTGCCGCGGGATCAGACGCTTCCGAAATTTCCTTGCGAAAAATTATTTCAGCCGCCCCTTGTGCACCCATTACGGCAATTTCAGCGGTAGGCCATGCATAGTTCAGGTCCGCACCAATGTGCTTGGAATTCATCACGTCATACGCACCCCCGTAGGCCTTGCGGGTGATAACCGTAATGCGGGGCACGGTTGCTTCCGAAAAGGCATACAGCAACTTGGCTCCGTTGGTGATGATGGCATTCCACTCCTGATCAGTACCCGGCAAGAACCCTGGCACATCTTCAAATACAAGCAATGGAATATTGAAACAATCGCAGAAGCGCACAAACCGGGCACCCTTGACACTGGCGTCAATGTCCAGCACGCCTGCCAGTGCGGCCGGTTGATTGCCGACAATGCCGATGCTGCGCCCGGCCAGACGCGCAAATCCCACCACCATGTTCTCGGCAAAATTCTTATGGACTTCGAAAAACTCACCTCCATCGACCACCGAGGCGATCACCTCACGCATGTCATATGGCTGATTGGGATTTTCGGGTATGATGGTGTCAAGAACCGGGCGAATTTCGTTGCCGGGTTCATAGGCAGATCGTGGCGCTTCATCTTCACAATTTTGCGGAATGTAACTGAACAACGTTTTGATTTGCCGGATACACTCAGCCTCATTGGCGCAGGCGAAATGGGTTACGCCACTTTTTGAGCTGTGCGTGCTCGCGCCACCCAATTCTTCAGATGTAACATCTTCATGCGTCACCGTCTTGACTACGTTTGGGCCGGTAACGAACATAAACGAGGTGTTTTCCACCATAAAGATGAAGTCGGTCATGGCGGGCGAATACACCGCACCACCGGCACAGGGGCCCATGATGGCTGATATCTGAGGCACAACACCGCTTGCCATCACGTTGCGATAGAAAATATCCGCATATCCGCCCAACGACACGACACCCTCCTGAATGCGCGCACCCCCGGAGTCATTGAGACCGATAACCGGTGCACCATTCTTCATCGCCAGATCCATGATCTTGACAATCTTTTCGGCATGTGTTTCGGAAAGGGACCCGCCAAACACGGTGAAATCCTGAGAGAAAACATACACCAGCCGGCCTTGAATGGTGCCGTAGCCGGTTACCACGCCATCACCCAAATAGTGTTCCTGGTCCAGCCCGAAATCATGGCTGCGGTGCGCGACAAACTTGCCCATCTCTTCGAATGAGCCTTCATCGAGCAATAGGTCAATGCGTTCGCGAGCCGTGAGTTTTCCTTTTTTGTGCTGCTGTTCAATGCGCCTGGCGCCACCGCCCAATAACGCTTCCTCATTTTTCTTCTTGAGTTCATCAAATTTCTCCAGCAGGCGGGAAGTCGTAGACATAACAAAGGTAGTAAGGTGCCAAAGATAACCACGGAGACGAACCCGAACCATGATTTTGAGCAAAGAATAAAGGGTTTGCCTGAAACAACTTTATCTTTCGGCATGCAGCGACTGGCCGTAATCGACCTGGGCACCAATACCTTTCATTTGCTGATAGCCGAGCAGCACACGGGTGGATATGACATTCTGCACCGCGACCGCCTGGCCGTAAAAGTGGGTGCAGGCGGTATCAACCAGGGCCTCATTACGGAAGAGGGTGCACAACGAGCCATCGCAGCTTTTCGGCAGTTTGCCGCTGAACTAAAGTTGTGGAAGGTGAACCGGGTTAAGGCTATTGCCACGAGCGCCTTTCGCAATGCCCGCAATGGCACTGCCGTAGCCGAGCAAATTCGGCAAGAGACCGGGATTGGTATTGACATTATTTCGGGCGAGAAGGAAGCCGATTACATCGCCCACGGTGTCTTGCACGCGATAACGGTTGATGCACACCCGGCCCTGATTGTTGACATTGGGGGTGGAAGCGTAGAGATTATCATGGCCAACCAAAAAACAACCTTTTGGAAGAGAAGCTTTGAGGTGGGCGGGCAGCGCCTGGTCGAACTCTTTCAGCACCATGATCCCATCCTGAAATCCGAGAAAGACGCGTTGTCCCGCTACCTGGATGAAAAACTGGCCGACCTTGTTCCGGCCCTGGATGAATTCAGGCCGAGGGTTATGGTTGGCTCCTCCGGCACCTTCGACACGTTGAGCGAGATGTATTGTCACCGTGAACACCGCCCGTATGATGGCACCCAGCCGGAGACTCCGTTATCGCTCGAGGGTTTTTTTCATTTTCACCGCTTGTTCCAAACGAAAAACAGAAGCGAACGACTGCAGATGCCGGGCATGATCGAACTACGGGTAGATATGATTGTGGTGGCCTGTTGCCTGATCGAGTGGCTGTTGGCGAAGCACCCGCTTTTTGCCGACATTCGGGTTTCCACCTACGCCCTCAAAGAAGGCGTATTGCTGGAAATGCTTCAACCCCACCCCAATGAAAGCCACTCTGCTCCTCCTGCTCGTTAGTCTCCCCGGCTTCGCGCAGATTTCCTTTTTCAACATGCCCAATCCCGATATGTTGCCTGATGTTGGGTATTCGTATGTGGAATTTGACCGATATCAGACGGTAAAGAGCAATAACACGGTGAACGCGTCAGTGTTTCGTGCATCCTTTCAGGTAACCCAGTACCTGGAAGCGGGTACCAATTGGTGGTTCAACGAGGACAATCCCAGCGACCCCAACCGGGTCGTGTTAGCAACCAAATGGAAAGTGAATGTCTTCAATAGTGGAAAATTCACGATGACCTTTCACCCCGGCAGTTGGACCAGTCTGTATTTTGATGGTGAAACTCCCATGAAAAATATTGTCTACGGCTTTATGGGGCTCAACCACGTGGAAGGCCCTCAATCGTACACGAGGCTGATGCTGGGCGGGTACGGAAAATTCATCAAAGATGTGCGATCCACCTATGGATTGATCGGAGGTTTTGAACATCGTTTTAACGATCACATTGAATTTGTGGTGGATTATTTCCAGGGATCAGGCGAGGGATTCGGTCTGGCAGCCGGTGTGGTGTATTATGCGGCTGAAAAGGGTCACAACCTGCCGCTCTATCTAGCGTACCAGTGGGATAACGACAGCCGCGAAAATGATCTGATTTTATTTCAGATCGGCTACTTCTTCCGCGCCTGGGGACAAAAATCCTAGAACCAGGCCGTCAGGTTCGCGATGAGCAACGCGCTATGGTGCGCGGGTTGATCATCAGCATCAAAATAAACAGCATCACTCGAGTAAAACTGCCGACCTTCAAAACGGAACATGGCGTTTTCGGTAATCTTCACGTTTAGACATAACCCACTACTATACGTGCGAAAGCCGGAGACACCCGTAATGGGTGCGATAAAGACCAACTGCGGGTCATGGAAATACTCAACCCGGCCGGAAATGGAAACCGTTGAGTTAATCGTGTATCGGCCGATGATATTGGCCTGCCACCATTGGCGGGTGTTTTCCGCACTCATTTGCTGCCAACCTGCGTAGGCAGTGGCCGTAACATCCCACCGGGACTTCTTGGGCTTGTAAATCCAGAAGAAATCCAACAGGTAACGCGTGCGGAAATCAGGGTTGAGATTATTTCGCTCGTCACCGATGAAGGTGTTCCCGTTGAACAACATTTCATCGTTGGGCCTGAACTCGACCTGAGTGCCGAATGACTTCTTTTCGTTGTTATCCTGAATTACCTGCCACCCATTCAACAGAAAAAAATTGGCGTTCCATTTTTTGTTCAGGGGGATACTGAGTTTGGCACCGCTGAGGTAATAGGGTACATACTCCGGAGCAAAGGAACGCGTGTACATCAGGTGGTCTTTTGATATGGCACTCTCATTCGTATAGGGCGACCCAAGCACGCCTACATCAAGCCAGATGTTTCGTTTGGGCGACAGGTTTACACCCACGTAACCTTCCACAATATTCTTTAACGTGCCCGGTTCATTAGCGTAGTTGGCATTCATGTAGGTGCCGAAACCCGGCACCAGCCGGGCCCGCATACGGGTGGATCGGTAACGGAGATCCAGGTAGGCGAGGTTGATGGTCATCTCCTTATGCCGGGCTGAGTTTACAAAATAGGGGTTATCACCCGAGGAAGGCTGGCTGAAGTTGAAACCATAGTAGGTGTCGATGTACCCGCCTATTCCCAGATGCCCCATCGCAGTGGTCTCCAGCGTATCTATCGTGGCTGTGTTCACCACCTGAGCCCCTGCCGCAACTGACAGGAGGATAAATGCAACAAGGAAATGACAGCGCATACATCAAAGAAACAAAAGAAAAAGCGGGCAAGAAAAAAATCCCGGTTGTGTGACCGGGATTCTGATCTGCTAATGGGGTTATTACAGGCCGCTGACCTGCTTGTCCTTCGGGTACTTGACATCAAATTTGTACACCAGCTTCCGGGTTTCGTTTGGTTGCAGCGTGAGTTCCCAGGCCAGTTTGCCGGTATTGGCGTTGTAGGCCGCACCACCTTTGTCAACAAGCGTCACTTCAATCTCCTTATTTTGCGATACGGGGATGTGGTCCTCCACACTGATCCGGACCGATTCTGACTTGGTATTGCGCAAGGAAATTTCCCAGGCGTAGCTTTCCCGCTGACTTCCACCGATCACCTTGCGGGAGGTGAAGTCTTTTAGCTTTTCGCGTTTGACTACAATTCGCTTATCGCGCCCCAGCGAAATGGCCAGCGTATCTTTAATGCTGTTGGGATCGATAAAGCTTTTGGCGACAAATGTGCCTTCAAAGAAAATGTTGGCTTCACCCGGCAAAAGGCTGAACTCCTCCCAGCCCGTTGCCCGGGCCATCAAAAACGCGTCTACATCCAGTTTGGGTGCCACCGCATACCGATAATCCGCCTTCATCTCATAGTTGCGAATGTCGACCAGGGTAGGTTTGGCAGCCGAAGCCACGGTGTAGGGAATCGCAATGTCAAACTCCGTGTTGAGCGTAGTTTGAACCGTTGTGACGTAATCGGATGCCGTTTCAGCAAGATCGAGTTCTTCTTTTGCATCTTCGGCCTTGGCCGCTGCGGATGGTGCACCTACCGCCCGGTTAACTTTGTAGGCCTTTTCGACTACGGGCTGATAAAAATCCAAAAACCACGTGTACAGTTCAGGCTTTACACCACCCTGCGAGGGGTTGGCGGTGGAAAGCTTCAGCTTTATATTCTTCCATTCTTCACCCGTGCTCTGAAACACATTGGCTTTGTAAGCCAGTTGAATCGGGCTTTTGGTGTTGATCGCCCGCAGGTCGTAAACGGGTATCCACCCGGCATTAGCTACCACATAACTTACCTCAAGTTCGGCTGCCGTAGCGGCATCGGCTGTCACGTTGATCACAATCTCACTGGTATTTCGGCTGTATAGTTCGTTTTGCGAACTGATCTGTTGGTTGAGTTGCTGAATGCGCTCGTTCATTTTTTTCACGCGCTCATCGATTTTCATCCGGCCTTGCACGATATCGCCCAGGCGGCCGCGGTAGAAGTCGGCCATTGCCTTCAGCTCCGTCACCGTCAGGTTTTGATTTGTTCCGCCAATTTTTTGGTTGGCGAGCAGCATTTGCTCCTCTTTCCCCAGGATTTCACGCTGACTTTGCTGCAGGGCAACCTCGCGTTGATACCAGGCGACTGAGTCCTTCAGCACTTTCAACGGTTTGGGTACATTAAACTCATTCAGATAATTCTGCCGATGGCTGATACCCAGTATAACATAGTTTCCCTTGGCAGTAACCGAAATACTCTGCGGATCTAATTGTGCACTCAATCCGGACACCACCAGGCTGGTTCGCCCGGCCTCCAGCCGTGTTTTGACTTCGCGACTTACCTGGGCCTGATTCAGAAAAACGGTTACCGAGTTAATCTTTGATTCAACACTTTTTTCGTTCTGCGCCAACGCCAATCCGAAGGCGCCCAGCAACAAAAACGTCATGAGGCTTTTTTTCATATCGATTCGTAGAAGTTTGATGCTAGGATGACTTGGCGGAGCAATTTCCACATTTTTTGATCAATTATTTTTCATGGGTTCGCCCCAAACATTGCAATATTTGTACCATGACGGAGTTCGTATTTCCCAAAGAACGGCTATGGCAGATGGCCTATCGCATATTTATGAAAATGGGTTGCCGCGAGGCCGATGCCCGCACCGCGACAGACGTGTTGCTCAGTGCTGACTTGCGCGGCATTGATTCGCACGGTTTGGCCCGCCTCAGCGGGTATGTGCGGTTATGGGAAGCAAAACGCATCAATGCCTCCCCCACCATTACCATTGCGCATGAATCGCCAAGCACAGCCGTGGTAGACGGAGACGCTGGCCTTGGCCTGGTGGTGGCGCCACATGCCATGAAGATCGCTATTCAAAAAGCACAACAATGCGGCACGGGCTGGGTGGCCGTGAAAAATTCAAATCACTTTGGCATTGCGGGATATCATGCCATGATGGCGCTGGAACACGACATGATCGGCATGGCCATGACGAATGCAAGTCCGCTGGTGGCCCCTACTTTTTCTGTCGAACGACTGTTGGGCACCAACCCAATCTGCGTGGCGATTCCGGCTGGTGGGCAGCCCCCGTTTGTAGCCGACTTCGCAACCACCACAGCCGCCAATGGAAAACTCGAAATCCTTCAGCGGAAAAATCAAGATGCACCACCAGGCTGGATACAAACCCAAACCGGCCAACCCTCAACTAACGCGAATGAACTGAAATCCGGAGGTGCCCTGTTGCCGCTGGGCAGCGATCGTGAACACGGCAGTCATAAAGGCTTCTGTCTGGGTGCGTGGGTGGATATTTTTTCAGCCGTGTTAAGTGGCGCTAACTACGGGCCGTGGGTTCCTCCGTTCGTCAGTTTTCTCTCACCACCGGCCGACCCCGTGGGTGAAGGCATCGGACATTTCTTCGGGGCTATGCGGGTAGATGCCTTCCGTCCCGCAGAAGAGTTCAAACAGCATATGGATAACTGGATTGGGCGTTTTCGATCGGCCAAGACCATCGAGGGGCAAGACCGACTGGTTATTCCAGGTGACCCTGAACGCGAGAGCGAGCACGAAAGAAGTAAAAACGGAATTCCGCTGAACGAAAAGGTGGTTACCGACCTGACCGAACTTTGTGCAAAATTCGGTGTACCGTTTTAGAAGCCGGCTGTGATACCCGCCCTCAATACCCAAGGACTGGTGTACGGATAGTAATCGGAAGGTGAAGTCGGATTTCGGTAAGAGAAATTGTAGAGGGCAACGGCAAACAGACCCGCATTACGCCCGAGCGGTTGGAAAAATCCTCCACCGGCCATAAAGCTCGTAAAGGCCTCGCGGGTGCGTTCTCCGTTGAATAAGATATACTCATTATTCAGGTACTCGTATTCGGCATGAAGGAATAACGGGCCATATACTTGAAACCGAACAAACGGACTGAATCCAAAGTCATCCGTAGACACACGGGGGTCAACATACTTGTAGGTGGTGTGTCGGTAGATTAAACTGGCACCGGCTGCGGCACGTTGGCTGATGCGATAGCCAATCATCGGTGAAATAGAAAAGAAATCAACGTCTTGATTGAACGATAAGCCAATACCGCCCCCGGTAAAAATCCGGTCTCGGATGGAGGGCTTTTCAGCCATTTGCTCTTCGCCCCACTGGGCGGACGCCCAAAGTGGCACAAAAAAAACTAAAAAGGCTAGCCGTCTCATAAACTAGTGCTCTTCAATTACAAAGATATCCTCGGTCTCTTTTTTCATCAGATACTTTTCACGGGCAAACTTCTCCAGCAATTCCTGGTTGGTCATCAACTCGTGGCGGTCCTTCTCTACCTCCTTAATTTTTTCCTGGTAATACTCTTTTTCGCTTTCCAGCTGGTTCAATTTCCGGCTCATGCGAAAACGCGATACCAGATCGTTGGAATCGAAAAAGGCCAGCCAAACGATGAAGAACAGCCCTGCTGAGAAATAGAAGTTCTTAAAAAGGGAAGGAACACGCTTGAGCATAGTTTAAAAAATGTGACGTGAAGGTAGCCAAATTTTCCCTTTTGCTCCAACCGACCCACAGTACCGGCTTCATTGCGTAATTTGGTGCCATGCGTCAACACTTGATTTTGATCTTTATCGGTGGCGGCCTGGGAAGCGCCACGCGCTACTTACTCAGCCGGTGGATTCAGAATTTGACGGTATCACCGTTTCCGTGGGGTACCCTCACAGTCAATATCTTCGCCTGTTTCCTTTTTGGCCTGTTCATTGGCTTTGCCGACCAGCGCGGCTGGATGGCCACCTCCTACCGGTACTTCTGGGTGGTTGGTTTTTGCGGTGGTTTCTCCACCTTTTCCGCATTTAGTGGCGACATGCTGGGCCTGACGGAAAAGAGCCTGCTCGCGCAGAGTGCCCTGTATGCCCTGGTTAGCGTGGCCACTTGTTTGGCAGCGGTGGTGGCCGGGTTATTTCTGAGTGAACGAATTTGACTACAGGGGTACGTACACCACCTTCTTCGTTTCAAAAAATTCCTCTGTAAAATAGTCTGACAAGGCATACAAGGCATAGGGTCGCTTGAGTTCACGGAGCTCCTCCTCCAGATCGCCACCCTTCAAATACAAAATGCCATTATCTAATTCATGGATTGATTTCTTCTTCGCGCGCAGCCTCACCCAACCGTAAAATTCCTTCATGCGCGTCACGGCCCGGCTGACCACAAAATCATACTGGCCTTTTAGTTGTTCCGCTCTCGCCTGCTCGGCCCGCACGTTGGTTAAATGCAATGCTTCCGCCACCGCGTTTACCACCGTAATTTTCTTCCCGATCGAATCCACCAGATGAAATCGGGTTTGCGGAAACAAAATCGCTAACGGGATACCGGGAAAACCTCCGCCTGTGCCCACATCCAGCACATCGGCATCCGGCCGAAACGTTTGGACCCTGGCTATGCCCAACGAATGAAGAACGTGGTTGACGTAAAGGTTCTCAACATCCTTTCTTGAGATGACATTGATCTTTTCGTTCCACTCGGCATATAACGGGCCTAACTTCTTAAACTGATCGAGTTGCCCGGTGGTTAGATCGGGGAAATAGCGAAGAAGCAAATCAACGTTGTCCACCAGTAATGATTACTTTTATCAACAGATTTCAAAAGTAAAATGAAACAAACGATAATACTATTACACCTCGCGCTTTTCGGTCTGCTGGCTGCGTGCTCGAAATCAGAAAACAAGAGCGGGATCTCCAGCCGCCTGGATTCCATCATGGTGGCGCATAAGGATTTTAGCGGTGTCGTGCTGGTGGCCAAGCAGGGACAGCCCGTCTACTTCAAGGCCTACGGGTTTCGTGATTTTGAAACGAACGCACCTATGGATACATCCAGTGTTTTTGAACTGGCCTCCGTCTCCAAGGCGTTCACGGCCATGATCATCATGATGCTGGAGGAGGAGGGCCGTCTTTCGTACGAAGACTCGTTGAGCCGATTCATTCCCAATCTACCCTACCGGGGTATTACCATTCGGCATTTGCTCAACCACACCTCGGGCCTGCCCGATTACCAGGCTGTAATGGATCAACACTGGGATAAATCGCGGGTGGCCTCGAACGCGGACAACATTGCCTATTTGATTCAATATCGTCCGCCACGGAGTTTTGAGCCAGGCACCCGGTACGAATACAGTAACACCGGGTATATGTTGCTGGCGAGTGTGGCCGAACAGGCAAGTGGTCAGGATTTCCTCACCTTGTTACAAGAAAGAATTTTTTCGCCTTTGGGCATGACGATGACAAGTGTGCGCACGAAAGCAGAAAAAGATCAACTGCCCAATATGGCCTGGGGGCACATTTGGGTAAACGAGCGAAAGGCCCTTATCAAAGCGGATTCATTTCCTGCCTTTAACTACACCATCTGGCTCGGCAACCGGAAAGGACCCGGGCGGATAAGTTCTACCGCACGCGACATGCTACGCTGGGACCGTGCCCTGTACGGTACACAACTTATCTCCGATCAAACGCGTACCGAGGCCTTCTCACCTGCTTTGCTCAAGGACGGTACACTCTCGATGTACGGCTTCGGCTGGGACTTGGAACAGGACAAAACGCTGGGCAAAGTCGTTCGTCACTCGGGCGATAACCCCGGATACAAAACACAATTCATTCGCTTCATCGACCAAGACTATACCATTGTTTTGCTATGCAACAACGCTCTGGAAGAGTTCGATGATCTGACTCAACAACTGCAAAAGAGTATAAAATAAAAGAACCCCCGCCTGCACAAGCGGGGGTTCAACCCTAACACGGCCTATGACCAAACAAACCGTGCACTGTCGTCAATTTCCGGCTCCGTCACTTTGTGCAAAATTCACCGTGTACGCAGCCAGCAGAACACCGTGACTATAACCTACCTCAATATCGGAGCGGTAGTGAATAGCCCCGTACAGGCGAGACATGGATGCTTCTTTTGCTTCGTTGGTAAAAAACTGCGCCCGATCCGGAAAAAGGTAGCCCAGAACCACAGACGCGGATGCTGAGAAGGTTGAGTGGCCGGAGGTGTAGGCGGGAAAATTTGGCAGCCCGGTTTTGGTTTTGATCGATGGATCGAGCTGCGAGGGCCGGGGATTAAAATAGTAGTACTTCGTTTCCCAGCATCCTACACCGGCATTGTGCAACGCCATGTTAAGTAACGCATAGGCCCGCGCAGCCCGCACTTCGCTGTACCGCTCATTGACAATACTCTCCTCTGCGATGTGGTTCCAATGGCCGGGTGGCGCATATGTTCCTGCTCCATCGGCCCATTTATGCGTGATTCTCAGTTCCTCGCGCGTGGCATTATCGGCATACTTCTTCACCTCGGCCAGCTCCTGTTTCATTTTGTCACTGCTGGTTGACGGTGGAGGTGCTGGACGCTCGGCTACCAACTGGGCCGGAGAGATGTTCCAGGTCAACACTTTTCCAAAATTGGGCAACATGGGCGGTCGAGGAGGTGACTCCAGGCTCAGCCAGGGAATTTGGGCACTCTTGTAAAAGTCACCAAAACCCACACTATCCTGAAGTTCTTTCCACAAAGCCGCATTACCCACCGCATTGCCCATGCCGTCTGTGCGGAAGCGACTACCCGTTGCTGTGATCACGGACGCTACTGATTTTCCCAGGGCCAGTCCCGCTGAAATATCGCTTGGTGCCGCCTTACCCGACCACAAGGCCGCATTGCGTTGATCGGCCGCCAGTTTGGTAATCTGCTCCACAGAGGCGGGGAAAAGAATTTTTAACATCTCCGCTGTTACACCACTCAGCACCGCATCCTCGGACGGATAGGCCGGCAATGATGTCCGTGGCACCAGGGCCTGTACGCTGGCATCCACCGTATAGGGCGCTGCACGATTGTACAGATATTTGTAGTACCAGGCTGCTTTCAGGGCATCATACTGCGCAATCGAAACGTAGGCATAGGCCCGCGCAGCATAGGGCGGATTGGCAAATGGAAAGGCCGGATCGGCAAACGGATTTTCGGCATCCGGAAACACATAGGTTCCATCTTCGCGGGGGGCTGGCGGCAAATTATAACGAGCCACCAGTTCGCGCATGATCTGGTTCCACCGGATGACTCCGCCTACGCTCCAATAGGCAATGACATCACGCTGTTGTTTGGTAAGGCCGGCTTGTGCATTCTTGATGGTCGTGAGTTCTGCCTTGTAGGCATCAGACGTAGTTGCGGCAGGTGCAGCCAAAGGCACTTGTAAACTGTAATTGTTGCTCAGGATGACGGGCGTCCACGAGCCGGCTGTTTCATCTAACCGGAGCGGCTCCAGCGCAGGCAAAGCAGGAGATTTCTCAACCTCTTTGTTGCAACTCCACAGGAATGCAACGAGCAACGAGGGTACCAGTATTTTCAAGAGTTTCATGATTATTCAGTCGTTATAGTTTTTTTGAGAAATGGAAAGTATAGAGTACACCGGCTGTTACGTAGAAGGATTGGCCCACATTACGACCAGCCAGCGTATAGCCGGTTTGGGCGCGCACGGCCAGGTTCTTGATCATCGGCAAATAGTACATAGCGGTTGCTTCCACTCGCGAAAAATTCATTCGGTTTGAAACGAAGGGCATGTCTTGCCTGCGGATGTCTCCGCCACCGAGTGTGTTTTGCTGATGATACGCCAAAATCAGTTCTAATCCGTTTTTGATTCGCCCCGCCATAAATGAAAAGTCCATCACATTCGGCATCCAGACTTCGTTGGTCAGAAAATTCTGACCATCGGAATAGTACGAAGGCCGATCGAGTGTGACATTGCTGCGCCAGGTGTAGGCGGTAGTTCCGTTCACATACCAGCCATTGGGCCAACTGTAGTTCAACGTAACGCGACCGGAAACTCGCTGTGTACCCAGGCCGATGGAGAGAGGCAAAAAGTCAAACGAGTAGTCGCTCACGGGTGTGGCATAACTACCCACCACAAACCCGCGAAACGTGCCGCGGCCAAGTGATTTCTCCAACGCGTTGAATTTCACAGCCAGCGTCAGATCCTGCAAGCCCTGCATTCCGCTCAACACGCCCTGGCTTGCCCGGGTCGATACATACGGAAGCATCGCAACGAAATTAATCTTATCGGTGATACCATAGTTACCCAGCCAGGTGAGGCTGTTGGTGGTTATCGTGCCGATGTTCCCATTCTCCCGTTTTAAGGTGCCCTCCCAATAGTTCGTCCACCGGTCGTGGGTGAACAGGAAGCCGGTACACAAATCGCCCTTAGGCATCATGAGCCCATCCTGAATGGTTTGGGCGTGGGTATAGAAAAATAGCAGCATACACGCTGCCGTGTAAAATGATTTCATAATAAGTTTAATTGAAAAATGAAATAATACGGGTTGGTGCGTAGATCACCCGTGAAGCATGGAGCTTAGGCTACCAATGGAGGAGGGAGATGAATGGAGTCGTGAGGCGGACGGCAACGATCTGCAGTCTCGTGAATTCCTACATACTGGATCCAGCCGATGCTTTCCGGACTTAACCCAATAGCCTCGACCATAAAATCTTTGATAATGGTGGGAATGGCTTTTCCTTTTGGTTGCGATTCGGGGGTGTCCGTGACTCCTTTAACGAAGTCGCGGAACGACTCGTGGATGGCCGATAATCGATTGTCTTTGTAGTAGGTGACCGTCAGCGTATCGCGCTCGTATTTCTGCCGGGCGGCTCCGTAGTAGTCACCATTATGTTCCAAATCACCCCGCACAACATCAAAATCCGTACGGTCAGGCATGTAGGGTATGCTCAGGGGAATGCGAACAGTCAACGCTTCTGCCTCCGGTTCGGCCTGGTTTTCGAGTCGCTCGAGCAATTGAGCTGAGCTGCGGTACCGCAAAAACGAAAGCAGCCCGTAGTAGCCCACCGAGTTAAAGAGGACCAGAACGATCAGAACAAAGGCAAAAACCTTGCGCATGGAATGGGAAAAGTAAAAGAACTTCCGGAATTGCGCAAACGGGACGGCTCAAATGTGTTCCTTCTTGTTCTTCACCATATCGTAGAGCAGTTCGCGGGCGCGGTGCAACTGGGCCTTTACCGTGCCAAGGGGCGCCTCAATTTCTTCCGCAATCTCTTCGTAGGAAAGCTCATTAAAATAGCGGAGGCGAACTAACTTCTGGTACTTAGCCGGCAACATCCCGACAAACACCTGGATTAACTCCTCTTTTTGGGCTTTGATGGTTTCTTCCTGCGGATCGGGATTGAAGTCCTCCACATCAATGGACACGCTCTGTCCGTCATCATCTGTGTAGGTGTTCTCAATGCTCAGCGTATTCAACTTTTTCTTCCGGATAAAGTCGATGGTGTTGTTGGTGGCAATCCGGAACAACCAGGTGCTAAACGTAAAGTCCTTTTTGAAACGCGGCAAACTGCGAAACGCTTTGGCAAAGGACTCGATGGTAAGATCCTCGGCATCGTCAACATTGCGTACCATTTTCAAAATGGTGTGATACACCGGCCGTTTGTAGCGTTGCAGCAGTTTGGCAAAAGCCTTGTCATCACCGCCTACAGCGCGGTCTATCAACTTGAAATCTTCAAGCGCCTTGGATGAAAATCGACCTTCTAGTTCTTCCATCGTACTTTTTTCGAGCGGGCGGCCACCGGGCCGAGGACAAGATAGTAAATGGCGTATAGAATATCTAAAAAGGGTGTTTTCCAACTCTCGAAGGGCGCACCCAACTTGCGCGAGGCATCGTGTGTGAGCCAGATCAACAATACCCAGCGCAGCAGCAACGCATCGATCAGCCACCAAAGCCAGGGGCCGCTCAACAGCAAGGCCGGAACGGCCAGTAGCCACGTCAAGATCCAGCTTATGGTCACAGATCCCAGAAGAAATCGGTCCTGGCGTTGATAAAACCGGCCCACGGAAAGATGACGTAATTTTTGCGTGAACCAATCACGCCACGTTTTCTTTGCGCGCGACCACATTAAGGATTGAGACCCGATTATGACTGCCGTAGTATCCTTGCGCGCGTGCTCATTGACGTAGAGATCATCATCTCCGCCCGTGATGTCGAGGTGTTTGAATCCTTTTTTATCAATAAAGAATGACTTGCGGTAGGCCAGGTTTCGGCCAACGCCCATATACGGTTTGCCCAGTTGGGCAAAACCCAGGTATTGCAAAGCGGTAATCAGCGACTCGAAGCGGACAAAGGCGTTGAGCAAACCGGGTTCAACCTGGTAGGGCGAGTATCCCAGCACAAACTGAGTGTCCCCAGCCATACCCCGGCTCATTTCACGCACCCACTGCGTGGAGGCCGGGCGGCAATCGGCATCCGTAAGCAACACCCATTCATAACGGGCGGCTCTAATGCCCAGCGTGAGGGCAAACTTTTTTCCATGGATGTGAGCGGGTGTGCTTTCGACCCGCACCATTTTCAATCGGGCATGGACCGGCACCATCTCACGCAGGTAGTCAAACGTGCCATCGTTGCTCCGATCTTCCACTACAATCACCTCGAAATCGGGATAATCCTGCTGTAACAGCAAGGGTACAAGTTCCCGCAGGTTGTGTTCTTCATCATGGGCGCAAACAATTACCGAGACTCCGGTTGGGGTAGCTTCCAATCGTCTCGGTTTGCGGTAGAAAGCGACCAGCAGGGCGACCAGAAAGAGTATCTGAAGGCCGACTATGATCAGAAAGGCAATGCTGAACCCAAACATGAAGCGGCAAATATAGAGGGTACAATAAGTTAAAAAAGGACAAATCGGGGCAATGCCTACCTTTGCGGGCTATGAAATTTAGTCTCGTTGGGCGCGATGGCGGCAGTAAGGCCCGGGCGGGTGTGCTGCATACCGCGCATGGCGAAATTCCAACTCCGATTTTTATGCCCGTTGGTACAGCCGGCTCGGTAAAAGCCGTTCATCAGCGGGAACTCGAGCACGATATCAACGCCCGAATTATCCTGGGCAACACCTACCATTTGTATTTGCGGCCGGGGCTGGGCATCCTCCGGCAGGCTGGCGGCCTGCATCGGTTTAACGGCTGGCCACACCCCATCCTGACGGACAGCGGAGGCTATCAGGTGTATTCACTGGCCGAGAACCGTAAGATCACCGAGGAGGGTGTAACGTTCAAATCCCATATTGATGGCTCCTCTCATTTTTTCTCGCCCGAAGGTGTAATGGACATTCAGCGCGCCATCGGTGCGGATATCATCATGGCGTTTGATGAGTGTACACCTTACCCATGTGAATACCACTATGCGAAGAAATCGATGGAACTGACGCACCGTTGGTTAACCCGGTGTGTGAGCCGCGTAAACGAAACGACTGCCTTACACGGTTATGAACAATCGCTGTTTCCCATTGTGCAGGGAAGTGTGTACAAGGATTTACGCGAAGAGTCGGCTCGCTTTGTGGCCGACCAGGGTTTGGATGGTAATGCCATTGGAGGGCTGAGTGTGGGAGAACCGCACGACATGATGTATGAAATGACCGATCGGGTATGTGACCTGCTGCCCGCTGAAAAGCCCCGCTATCTGATGGGCGTGGGTACCCCGGAAAACATTCTGGAGTGCATCGCCTTGGGTATCGATATGTTTGACTGCGTCATGCCTACCCGAAATGCGCGCAACGGCATGCTGTTTACCGCTGAAGGCATTATCAACATCCGTAACGAAAAATGGAAAAATGACCTGCGGCCCGTAGATGAAGCGCTGGGCGGCTACGTAAGTACCGCTTACTCCCGGGCCTACCTGCGCCACCTGGTCATCAATAAGGAAATTTTAGGCGCGCAAATTGCTTCTATCCATAACCTCACCTTTTACCTCTGGTTGGTGCGCGAAGCCCGGAAGCATATCCTGACCGGCACCTTTACCGGTTGGAAAAATGAAATGGTGAAAAAAGTTACGCAGCGACTGTAGTATGTCAGGCCTGAAAATCATCGACCGGTACATCATCAAAAAGGTATTGTATACCTTCTTGTTCGTGGCCCTCATACTGGTGGCGGTGGTTACGATCATCGACATCACGGAGCGGATGGATAAGTTTGCCGCACACAAACTGAGCTTGTGGGTGATCTTGGGATACTACGGTGATTTTATTCCCTGGTTGGCCGGCCTGATCACACCCATTACAGCGTTTATTGCCATCATCTATGTTACGTCACGCATGGCCGCGCACATGGAGATCGTAGCCATCCTGAGCAGTGGAGTGAGTTTCAGGCGATTGATGTTGCCCTACTTCATTGCTTCAGGAATTATTGCCGTGGCCAGTTTTGTTTTGAACGGCTGGATCATTCCGCCCTCGAACCGCGACCGGCTCGATTTTGAAGTGAAGTACTTCAACAAGACGTACAACTTCAGTAATCGCAACCTGCACATGCAGATTCAGCCCAATGTGTACCTCTACGTGCAGGACTACAGCAATCAATCCAACACCGGCTATCAATTTTCGTTGGAACGATTCGAGGACAACCGGCTGGTCGACAAACTGGTAGCCGATAACATCGTGTGGGACACCACCAAGAACAAATGGATACTCCGCTACTGGAAGCGCAAGCAAGTCGACTCACTGTTTCAAAAGGCGAGCCTTGCCGAAAAGCTAAACAGCAACGGGTACGAAAAAGATACCACGCTGGCCATTACCCCGGCCGACTTCAAAAACGAAGAGCGGAAATACGATGGCATGACGATTCCGGAACTGACGCATCACATACAAAAAATGCGCTTCCGCGGATCAACGGGAGTGGAGGCATTCGAAGTGGAACGACACCTTCGCTACTCGGCACCCTTTACCATCTTTGTATTGGTCTTGATGGGCGTGATTGTGTCGGCACGCAAAAGTCGTGGCGGCACGGGTTATCAAATTGTATTGGGCTTTGTGCTGGCGTTTGCCTTTATCATTTTCTTTACGATGACCCGTACCTTTGCCGAGGCAGGGTCTATGATACCGGTGGTGGCGGCCTGGCTGCCGAACATCGTGTTCACCGTCATCTCGGCCGCGCTGTATAAATTCGTGCCGCGCTAAATGGCCACCTTATCCGATTACCTGAAACTGCACTTCATTGTCTTTCTGTGGGGCTTCACGGCCATTGCTGCCAAACTCATGACCATCCCGGCTGTAGAGATGGTGCTGTACCGCACGTTGCTGGCAGCCATCGGTATGGCCATCGTCATCATCATCGCACGGGGAAGCTTTCGCGTTACTGTGGCTGATGCGATCCGGTTATTGCTGACTGGATTAATCGTGGGTATTCACTGGCTTACATTCTTTGGCTCTGGCCAGGTGAGCAATCCCTCCACCAGTTTGGTTGGTTTCGCCACCTGTTCGCTTTGGGCCGCGCTGCTGGAACCGCTCTTCAAGCGAAAAAAAATTCATGCTTTGGAGTTTGGTTTGGGTTTGCTGGTGATGGGCGGGCTGGCCCTGATCACTTCGTTCCAGTTCAACTACCATTTGGGGCTGTTCCTCGGCATTTTTTCCGGATTGACCGCAGCCATCTTTACGCTCATCAACGCCCGGCTGGTAGCCCGCGTACCCTCATTCACCATCACATTTTATGAAATGATCGGGGCGTTTGTTTGTGTCGTTCTCTTTCTCCCCTACTACCAGGAAAATCTGGCGGCCAACCAAACCCTTCAGTTAACACCGACTTTTACAGATTGGCTGTTAATCGCACTACTGGCATTGGCGTGCTCGGTGTATGCGTACACCGTGATGATCAACCTTACCCGCAAACTTTCGGTGTTCTTCCTCCAGCTTACGCTCAATCTCGAACCGGTCTATGGAATATTAATGGCGCTCATCATCTTTGGTCAACAGGAGGTGATGGGTTGGAATTTTTATGCGGGCACACTCATCATCCTCAGTGCGGTGCTCCTCTACCCCACGTTAAAGGCCCGCTTGTACCCGTTCCCTCAATCCTGACCGAAGCCCGTCCAGCAGGTCATTCCCGGAAAGGCCGCACGCAAATCAACCTTTGCCGAAAAAATGCCAAACACGGATGCCCCCGATCCACTCATGGATGCGTACAATGCACCCTGTTCGTACATCGTCTCTTTCACTTGACGAATGATCGGGTAGCGCTCGAATACAGATTGCTCAAAATGGTTGACCAATGAATTCCTCCACTGGCTAACCTCCTGGGCCAGAACATCAGCCAGTGGCTTCCCCGGAATTTTGGGTGTCACCCCGGCATAGGCATCCTGGGTTGACACGTGCACGGCCGGTTTGACGACAACGAAGAACAAATTTTTCAACTGAAGCGGAAGCGGATGCAATTGTTCACCCCGGCCAAGCCCTAACTGCGGACGCGGCTCAATGAAAAACGCACAGTCGCTGCCCAGCCGCGCTGCATAGTCTTTTAACTGCTCAACCGACAATCCGAGCTGGCGAACCTTGTTGATGAGCACGAGGGTAAAGGCGGCATCGGCCGAACCGCCACCGAGGCCGGCACCCATCGGCACTATCTTGTGAAGGTGTAAGCGCAGTGGCGCGAAGTCGAAATCATGTTGCAGCAACTGGTAGGCACGTACACATAAGTTTGCCTCCGGAGCGGCATCAATAGATAAGCCGGTTTGACTGAACTGGAAAGCAGTAGACGGAATGGCCTCCAGGATGTCCGTCCACGGAAGCGGATAAAAACAGGTCTCAATGTCGTGGTAACCGTCTGTGCGCTTACGCAGAATGTGAAGCCCAAGGTTGATTTTACACGGAGGGAAAACGACCATGGAACAAACCGCGTGCTTTATTTGGTCAGCCGTTCAATCAGGTCCTCGGTAATGCCGGTGCTTGAAAACCCGCCATCGTGCATCAGGTTTTGCATGGTTACCATGCGCGTATAGTCGCTGAAGAGCGAGACGATGTAGTTGGCGCAATCTTCACCCGAAGCGTTACCCAGAGGTGACATCATCTGGGCATAATCAAAGAATACATCAAACCCTGAGATGCCGGCTCCGGCCGTGGTCTTAGTCGGTGACTGCGAAATTGTATTTACCCGGACTTTTTTCAGTTTCGCGAAGCGGTAACCGTAACTGCGCGCGATGGACTCCAACACCGCCTTAGCCTGTGCCATATCGGAATAATCCGGGAACGTGCGTTGGGCGGCAATGTAGGTAAGCGCCACAATTGAACCCCACTCATTCATCGCATCGGTCTTTTCGGCCGTTTGCATCACTTTGTGAAAAGAAAGACCGGAAATGTCAAGCGTTTTTTGAAACCACTCATAGTTCAGATCGCCATAGGCTTTGTCTTTTCGTACATTCGGGCTCATGCCAATGGAGTGAAGAACAAAATCAATCTTGCCGCCTAACACCTCCATTGATTTGGTAAAAAGAGTATTCAGATCGGATTCCGAAGTGGCATCGGCCGGAATAACCTCTGCGTTACACTGCTTGGCCAGTTCGTTGATTTTACCCATGCGCAGCGCGATGGGCGCGTTGGTTAACGTGAACGAGCCGCCTTCCGCCTTCACCCGAAGGGCAGTTTTCCAGGCGATGGAGTTTTCATCGAGTGCGCCAAAGATGATGCCGCGCTTGCCGGCCAGCAGTTGGTGAGCCATAGAATGGGTAATTTTTTCTGCAAGTATACAAAGTTCAGCCTGATTGACTGTAATTTGCCCGCGTGACCCCAGACGCACCCATCGGCATATTTGATAGCGGTATTGGCGGCTTAACGGTGGCCCACGCCATTGCTACGCGGTTGCCCCACGAACGACTCGTTTACTTCGGAGATACGGCACACCTTCCTTATGGCGACAAATCCGAGGCCGCCATTCAAGCCTATTCAATTCGAATCGCAGATGTGCTGCTACAAAAAAACTGTAAGGTGATTGTCATCGCCTGCAACTCGGCCAGTTCGGCCGCCTATGAGTTGCTGAAGGAATATGTGCGCCACCAGGCCAAGGTCATCAACGTAATTGACCCCATGGTGGAATATGTGGCCAAGCATCATGCGCACCAGAAAGTTGGATTGATTGGCACCAAGCGCACGGTATTGAGCAACGTTTATCAACGAAAATTGGAGGAACGCCACAGTACCGTAGACCTGCATGCACTGGCAACCCCCCTGCTGGCGCCCATGATCGAAGAGGGATTTTCGAATTCAAGAATTAGCCATGACCTGATTGATCAATACCTCAGCGATGACACACTGAGCGAAATCCGGGCCCTGGTACTCGCGTGCACCCACTACCCGCTCATCAAACAGGAGGTACGCGACTACTTTCAGGGGAATGTTGATATCCTCGATTCATCTGAAGTAGTGGCCCAGGCACTCGATCAGTATTTGACCCAACAGTCGCTTAAGAGCCCGGCCCAGGGTACCCCCGGCCACGAATTTCTGGTTTCCGATTACACCGACTCCTTCGAGGCTTCCACGAAGATATTTTTTGGCGAGCACGTTCACCTTACCCGCCATCCGCTTTGGGCACGGGAATAGGCACTCAATGTAAGTTTTTGGTGATTATTGAATATTTTACATGCGATTTCCTTTCAACCTTTGAGGTTAGCTTGGATCCGTGACTACCTTAATTTTCATACTTCCGTTCCTGGTTGCCTACACCATCCTGGTGGTGTATGCCGAGCGAAAGCTTTCTGCCTTTATGCAAGATCGGCTTGGGCCGATGGAAGTCGGGTATTACGGGCTGCTGCAGACCGTTGCCGATTTGCTTAAGCTTTTGCAGAAGGAAGATATTGTGCCCGCGTCTGCTCAACGCTGGCTATTTAAAGCTGCTCCAATCCTGATCTTTCTTCCCGTATTTGCCGGCTTTGCCGTGTTACCTCTTTCGCCCACCTGGAGTGGTGCGGGTATTCAGGCGGGTGTCTTTTTTCTGCTGGCCATCATCTCGCTCGATGTAGTGGGCATTGTAGCAGCCGGATGGGGCTCCCATAACAAGTACAGCTCGCTGGGAACATTGCGGTCAATAGCCCAGATTATTTCCTATGAAATTCCCCTGGGGCTGGCGGTGATTTGTGTTTGCATAATCAGTGGCTCACTCGATTTGCAGCAGATTTCAGTGTTGCAGGCCACGGGAAATACGAACGCCTTGTTTCTGGGTATACCCGGGCTACCCACCGGTGCCACCGGAGGCTTTTTGACTTGGAGTGTGTTTCAGACGCCCCTGTTACTGATCGTTTGGGTGATTTTTTTCATAGCCTCCTTAGCGGAGTGTAACCGGGCACCTTTTGATTTGCCTGAGGCCGAATCGGAATTGGTAGCCGGATTCCACACCGAGTATTCGGGTTTTCGCTTTGCCATCATCATGCTGGCCGAATATGCCATGATGCTGCTGGTCAGCTTGCTGGGCGTTATTCTCTTCTGGGGAAGCTGGAATTCTCCACTACCGAATCTGGGATCTATCGAGCTGGCGGATTGGACAAATGGCCCCGTATGGGGTGTTTTTTGGCTCATCACCAAGTCGGTGGTAATGGTAGCTGTTCAAATTTGGGTGCGCTGGACCTTCCCCAGACTGCGCATTGATCAGTTACTTAACCTGAGTTGGAAGTATCTAACGCCCGCAGCTCTCCTGCTTTTACTAATTTGTATCTGGTGGAAACTAGTTTGAACATTCGATTGAGCCGAATCCCGCTCGCACTCGCTCTGTTGACAGCCATCAATCTTGCGTGGGCACAATCGAACTTGCACGCACTTGAACGGCAACTGGAACAAACTACTTCGGACTCCGTGCGCGTGTTGTTGCTGGTTGAATTAGCTGAAAACTACGAACGGGTAGACTTCGACAAAGCGACCGGGTATACCAACGAAGCTCTGAAAATTGCCAATGAAAACAATTGGAATTGGGCGAGGATCAAAGTCTATGAGAGGGCCGGATTCCTGGGAACACTCAGTGGCGACTATTCGAAGGCGATTAAATATGACAATGATCGCCTGGAACTGATCTTGCTTTCCGGTGACAGCACGTTGTTGCCCCGAGCCATCAACTATCTTGGAAACGACTATTCTGATCTTGGACAATACGACCGCTCTTACCAGTACTTCACGCGAGCGTACCGGATAGCCAAGAAGTTGAATGACTCGATGACCATGAGCATCGCCATTCACAATATCGGTAATGTCTTCAAAGAGCTCGGTCAATACGACATTGCCTTGAGTCATTTTGAGTTTAGCCGAAAGATCAGCCAAGGCATTAAAGACACCGAAGCGGAAGCCTATACGTTTGAAGAAGAAGGCGATCTATTTATGCGCATGGGCGAATATGAAAAAGCCGAAACGTACCTGCTACGTGCCCTGCAGTCGGCACGAGCGCAGCGTATTGCGTTTATCGAGCCCCGTATTTATGGCAAACTGGCTTCGCTGTACCAAGTGCAGGGGTTAAACGACATTGCCCTGCTGTACTACGATTCGGCCACGAGGCTGTACCAGAAGACCGGTAACGTTTTTGGCCTGGCCAACACGTACCTCGGCAAAGGCAAAGTATTTGTGGCCCAGAAAAAATTCAGGGAAGCCGAGCAACTTTTTGAAACAAGTCTGGCCACGGCTGAGCGGATGAATGCGCAAAAACTGGAGATCGAATGCTACCTGCAACTTTCGCAGCTTGCAGAACAAGAAGGAAATCCAGCTGAGGCTTTGCGCTATTTTAAGAACTACCACTCCGTACGCGACAGCCTGTTTAGCCAGGACATGGAGCAGCAACTCTTTCGCGATCAGTTGCAATTCGAAACGGAAGGTAAGGATAAAGAAATTGCTCAGCTCAACCTATTAAAGGCCGAGCGCGAAGATGAAATCAGGCGGCAGGAGCTCATACAAAACATATTGGTAGTAGCCATTGCGCTCACCGGCATTCTCATGTTCACCATTTACCGGAGTGGTCAGCGGAGAATTCGCATCAACAAGCTGTTGATGGAGCACCAGGAAGAAATCAAAAAACGCAGCGTTGAATTGGAGCAACTCAACCAGGTGAAAGACAAATTCTTCTCCATCATTTCGCACGACTTGCGGTCACCCATTAATGCGCTGGCCGCTATTCTCACCCTGCTGGATAACAACCAGATCAAGCCGGAAGAGTTTGCCCGACTTACGAAAGAATTAAAGGTGCAGTTTAATCACACACGCTCCTTAATCAACAATTTGCTGGATTGGGCCTTACTGCAAATGGAGAAACTAAAAATCATTCCCGAAAAAATTGATTTGCGGGTGGTGGCTCAAACCAATTTCTCGCTGCTGAGCTCTTTGCATACGAAAGATATTCGGATGGAAAACAACATTCGGGAGGGCACTGTGGGCTGGGCAGACCTTAACATGATTAATCTGGTCTTCCGCAATCTGATTCTGAATGCAATCAAATTCACCGATGCCGGAGGAGTTATCAAAATTTCGACTCAGGACCTGGGCTCCTTTTACGAAATTGCCATTGCCGACAATGGCGTGGGCATAAAGCCGGAAGTGCAAAAACTTTTGTTTGAAAAAACGACCGGCTACAGCACGCGCGGCACGGCAAATGAAAAAGGTACAGGCCTGGGCCTGATCTTGTGCAAGGAGTTTGTGGAGAAGAATGGAGGAACTATCCGGCTCGAAAGCGAGGAGGGTAAAGGGAGTACGTTCTATTTCACCGTACGAAAGGCAAAAGACAGCTGACATTTTCCCACTCCCGAACGAAGTTGTTCGCCTGCGGTCAACCCCATTTTTTAGAAGTTATTTTTTTGCTAAAATCGACCACATTTCTGGCACATCCCTTGTAAATGGTTTACCGCTATGGATTCAAAAAAAGTAAAAACCTGCTTCACCATCACATTTACGGAAGAGCAATACCGGCATGCCAAAGCTTACGTAGACGACATGCGGCAGCACCCAAATCGGGTGTTTTGGCGCGGTAAGGAAGGGAAGTCGGACGATGAACTGGTTGTCGAACAGATTGCCCATCGCATCTTGTCGGGTTTCTACAACAACGAACCTTATCGGGCAGGCCAATACATCATGCGCATGGATAGTGCCATTGCCTCCTAAAGCAAGTCAAGCGTTTTTTCAATCAGTGATCGCACAACCGCATACGGATCTTTTGCAAACTTATTTTTAACCCGGTTGGCAATGATGGCATTCAAGCTGATGACCTCGTGACCCAGCAGGCGACCAAAAGCATAGTAGGCCGATGTCTCCATTTCAAAATTGGTCAGCCAGAAATCGCGGTGATGAAAATAATTCAACTTATCGAGCAGGTCAGGCAAGGCTGTTTGTGCCCGAACCTGCCGACCCTGAGGTGCATAGAAGCCGGGACACGTGACGGTATTTCCCGTTACCATGTCGGGCCCAAACTGCTTCAACAAAGAAGCCGAACCTTCTACCACATAGGGCTGAAACGGTAGTCCGGCCTGACGTTGAATCTGCCCGGCCAACTCGTACTCCCACTCGTTCATCGAAAACCGATAGAACATCATGAGGTTATCCAGCCCAATGCCAAACTCGCTGATTACGTGGCTTCCGACAGCAATATCCTCTTGCAAAGCCCCGGAAGTACCGAGGCGGATGATTCGCAGCTTTTTTTTCCGCGCCTTTGGCTCCCGTGTTTTCAGGTCAATATTCACCAGCGCATCCAACTCCGTCAGCACAATCTCAACATTATCGGTACCGATGCCGGTGCTGATCACTGTGACGCGCTTGCCCTTATACTTACCGGTAATGGTGATAAACTCCCGTTTGTTGATTTCGTAGTCAATCGAATCCAGATACTCCCCGATCATGCTCACACGGTTGGGATCGCCTACGGCAATAATGGTGTCAGCGATGTGCTTGGGTAGCAAGTTGAGGTGGTAGACACTACCATCCGGATTCAGGATTAAATCGGTAGGTGAAATCGGCATGTTAGCTCTTGATGGGTTGAGCCGGGTTGCCGAAAACAGTATCCCCGGCCTTCACGGACGATACAACAACAGAACCAGCACCCACGCGCGCACCTTTGCCAAGGGTAACACCGGACACTACGGTAACTCCCGAACCGATGAACACTTCGTCCTCCACCACAACCCCCGGGTTGATCTGGCAACCCATTCCCACCTGAACAAACTGGCCTACTTTTGATTCCGCACCAATCGTGGCACCCGCATGAATCAGACAATGGTTACCGATGGAAACGCCTGGCTGTACCGTTACCCGTGCATCCACCAGACACCCATGGCCCAGCGAAGCGCGCGAAGAAATAAGGGCCTGGCGATGAATGGCGTTCACCGGCTGCACATGCCGCACGTCATTTAACATCTTAACAATGCCTTTGCGCAACCGCATATCATCAACGGCAACAAATGCCTCACATTTCTTCCCAATCAGTTTCAAAAAACCATCATCATCGGTGGCTCCCAACACGATCGCTTCGTCCAACTCCGTCTGGTGCATTGTTTTATTGTCATCCAAGAAACCATACACAACTACATCGTTACTTTCAAAAATTTCTTTCACTTGGCGGCCAATCGCCTGTGCGCCAAAAATGATCACCGGATTTTGCATGGTTCAAAGTTACAGGAATTTGAGCCGCCTCTGTAACGCCTGTGCAACGGGATGATTAAATAATATCAAGTACACGAAAAAGGGCATGAACCCGGTTTTGTACCGGGCCAGGCTCCCAAAGTTTGGCGTAGAGAGGGCTAACAAAAGGGCTAACACCACCGTGTAGAGGAGCACGGCTATCATCCAGGAGTTCACCTGGCGTGTTTTCCCCCAGCGAAAAAGTGACCAAAGGGTAAGCAACAAAACGACACCATTTTCCAGAGAGAAAAGAAGTGAAAGAAAGTTAAACGACTCGCCCGGTAGCGGCCGGAACACACCGCTGAATGCCGCCCAGGGTGCATGCCGGGCAAGGCTAAACCAGTCCGGTTCCAAATCAGCAAACACAATAGCGTGATCAGTACCCCCGCTGGCCGTATAGGCCCGGTTATTCTCGACAATAACAGCAGGTAAATAGTTGAAGTCAAAATTCGGGTGGACACGACTGACCACTACAAGTACAATTGCAGCCGAAGCCAGAGCCACCGCAACCTGCATGCCCGAACGCGCCTTTACTTTCGAGGCCTGGTACACCACCAGTGCTATGGCAACCGGCAGCCACACGGCCAGCCAGTAGTACTTCAGTCCCCACACGATCCAACCGGAGAAAACAAACAAAAACACTTCGGCCGGGCGCGCTTTGCCCCAAAGTGCGCGGAGCAGAATAGCCGTAAGCGCCATCAGGCCGGCCACTGCAAGACTCTCCTTGATTAACCCCGAACTCCAGAACACCAACGAGGGGAAAAACAAAAAACCAATTGCCGCGGCCACGCGGCCCTCCGGCCAACGCACACAAAGGGTTCGATACAACAACCAGCACCCCATGAACGAGAGGAACGAACACCAGGCTGCGGCTAACCCGTATTGTTGAAATGTGAAGATGGCAACCAGACTGATGGCCTTGACAAAAAACAGCGAGCGATATTGCGAATAGGTCAAATCCGTTAACCACGGGCTGTCTGTGTCATTCCACAAGAAATGCAGGTAGTCAACCGGAGACTCAAAACATTTTGTACTCAGGAATACTGCATCCTGAAAAAAAAGAAGGGTGTCGCCCGATTGATAGTGAAAACGGTAGAGAAGACCCAGCACCACACCGGCACCGATTTTTAGAATCAACCCGGGCCAAAACAAAGAGTCGGGCCGCTGGCGATAGAGCCAATACCCAACACCCAGAAGCGTTATGATGTGTACGGAATAATAGACAGCGATCATGCAGGCTTAATCAGACTGGCGCCAATGGCGCAGTTCAGGCAGTTTTTCGACTGGCAAAATTCATTAAAAAGTTCGATCAGACCTTGCGTGTCGGCAGCCGAAGTGGGTGCCCAACCCAAAGCCTTCCATTTTTTTATAATCGCATTCGATTCAGCCGGCACTTGCCGCAGCAACTCAACGGCCCGCTCAATCCACGATTCATCGTCTTGCGACAAGCCGTAGGCTACCCATAACGGTGCCAGTGTGTTAACTACGATATTGTGCACACTCGCCTCGCCCATAGCCGGATGAAGAACGTTGGATTGCTTTCCAAAATGGTAATGCCTATGCCAATAGGCGGAGGGCGCAACCGACAGCGCCTTTGCCACAGCCGCTAAATCCTGCCACTCCAGCAAGCTCGAAAAGAGATTACGATTCCCGTTCAGGAATGCACAAAACTGGGCTAATCTGAGTGTAGGGAAATTCGCTGGGCGCAACCGAAGAAACTTCCATCGGGCTGTATCAACTTGCCGATCTTCCAGCTTCCAACGTGCCGCCAGGTGACGGTACTCATTTTTCAGCTGTTGCACATATTCGTCTGAACTCACCGCCTCCAGAAAACCCGCCTGCCCGAACAGCAGGGCCTCCACCGCAGTAGGCCGATCGGCAATTTTGAGTACCTGGCGATATTGCACACGCTTTGCCAATTCAAAGAAGGGATCAGCGTTGATCTTGAATCCAAAATTTCGCGCCAGAAAACGGTATGCAGTTTCGTCCCAGTCGAATCGGGTTGCCTGGGCTACCTCGAGCATCTCCGTGGCTTTACGCTGCAGCCTGCGAACCAAGGACTTTTCGATCATGGATAACCGGATCAGCGAAGGCACGGCTGCAAGCGAACCCTGGCAGGGAATAACATGAGCGGTAGCCATGAACTTTTGGTAGGTGTGCAGCAGTCCGGTGTTTACGCGACCCTTGAGCAAAAGCGTGGGCATAGGCGTACCATCGGCACGCAACACGGGGCGGTTATTTTCCCAAACCACGTGAAGAATGACATTATCGTACGCATGATCGGTTCGATGGGCATGGTCATCCCATTCGGAGGAGCGCACATGAATCTCCACCTGGCCCGACCAATCCAACGAGCCGATGCGAATTCGGGCCTGGCTGAAATCGGGGCCGGCATTCGTATTGAAAAAGCCCGGTTGAAACACCGTGACGGGCTCATCGTCAACCGTGCGCAGTTCATTCTTGTCGAAATACTGCATTTGCCATATGTAATGAAGAAAGGATTCCGTCATAGCGCCCGCACCTACGAATATGGCGAAAAATTGACAGCGAAAACGAAGTACCTCGTCAGGGAATGAACTTTGCCATTTGTTGCTGAAGCGAACGGGCCTCCGCCTCCGCATGGGCGGCAAAATCCTCACCGGACGAGGCGTACAAAATACTTCGTGAGGCATTGACGAGCAGACCAATTTGAGCATTTAGCCCGGCCCGGCAAACGGCATCCAGGTCGCCACCCTGTGCACCTACGCCCGGCACCAGGAAGAAATGATCGGGCGCTAACTGGCGTATCTCTGCAATCTTGTCCGCCTGCGTGGCTCCAATGACAAACATCAGATTGTCTGGCGTACCCCAGCGCTGAGCCTGAACGATCACCTCTTCATACACCTTGTTGCCACCGCGGGTCTGCAGTGTTTGAAAATTGGCACTGCCGGGGTTTGATGTGTGAGCCAGCAGAATAGCCCACTTGCCGGGAAAAGCAAGAAAGGGTTTGACGGAATCTTCACCCATGTAAGGCGCAACCGTAATCGCGTCAACGCTCAGCTTCTCGAAAAATGCCCGTGCATACAACGTGGAGGTGTTTCCGATATCACCGCGTTTGGCATCGGCAATGGTAAAATGAGTTTTCGGGATTAAAGCCAGCGTCTGTTGCAGCGTTACCCAGCCGGATGGGCCTAAGGCTTCAAAAAAGGCAAGGTTAGGTTTGTAGGCAACACAGTACGGCAGTGTGGCTTCTATGATTTGCCGGTTGAACGCCAGGACGGGATCTTCATGGCGGAGCAGGTGCTTGGGAATCTTCTCCAAATCCGGATCCAGACCAACACACAAGAAAGATTTTCTGGCTTTGATGCTGGCCAGCAGATCGGCACGGGTCATAACGTGAAAGTACGAAGAAAACGATCAGCGAAGATCTTCTACCGCTACACCCGGATACTTTTTGGGATCGAATACAAAAAAGGCATCGTCCACTTTGGCACCGGGCGTAAACTTGGTTACCGTGTAGGTATAGCGGCTGCCCGATTTGTCAAACATCACCCAACTCTTGATCGTGCGATCTTTCTTGCTAATGTTCATTCTGATTTTGAAGTACTGCGCATTGCGCTTCTCAGGCACCAGGTCCACGACTTCCACCGGCACACCGGCCTCGGTTTGTTCACCTAAATACAGGTATTTATATCCCTTCTTGTAAATCTCATGAATCTTGGCGGGGTTGATTTCATCCGAAGTCGGGTCAACATCGTCAATTGTTACCTCCTTGGCCGAAGCGACATACGTCCACACGGTTGTTCCATTATTGATCACTTCCTGATCCGTTACCTCCGTCTTTTTCTCGGGGTCAAACGACAACAACACCAGTCGGAATTTTTCGCCTTTTACGGTGATGCGGGCCTTCATCTCTTCCCGCAGTTTTTCCACTTCATTGGTCATCACCGAAGAAATACTGGCTTCAAAAGCATTGATTTCCTTGTACCGTTTGCTCATCGCATCCAGGGTCTCCAGGGCTTTCGGGTCGTATTGGGCAAAAGCTGTCAGACTAAAAATGGCCAAAAACAGGCCAAAAACGAACTTTTTCATTTCGAGGTATCGTGTTTCTCTTTCAGTGAGTTCAATAATTGTTCCAAACTTAACTCATCTTTTACTAAAACTTCGCGGGCCTTTGAACCCTCAAACGGCCCCACAATGCCCGCGGCTTCGAGTTGATCAATCAAGCGGCCGGCCCGGTTATAGCCGAGTTTCAGTTTTCGTTGAATCAGCGAAGTGCTCCCCTGCTGGTGCATGACAATCAGGCGAGCTGCGTCTTCAAACAAGGCATCGCGCTCCGACAAGTCCACATCCGCGGCTCCTCCCTCATCTTCACCCTCATACTCGGGCAGCAGATAAGCCGAGTCATAGCCACGCTGCATACCGATGAAATCGCATACCTTCTCGATCTCCTGCGTATCGACAAAAGGACACTGCAGGCGAATAATATCCGACCCGCTGGACAACAGCATATCGCCCTGGCCCACCAGTTGATCGGCTCCACCCGCATCCAAAATCGTGCGTGAGTCCACCTTTGCCGTAACGCGGAAGGACAAACGGGCAGGGAAGTTGGCCTTAATCACCCCGGTAATCACATTGACGGACGGACGCTGGGTGGCCACCACCAGGTGAATGCCGATGGCACGGGCCAACTGCGCCAATCGGGCAATTGGTGTTTCTACCTCTTTGCCGGCCGTCATCATCAGGTCGGCCAACTCATCAATCACCAAAACAATGTAGGGCAAAAAGCGGTGACCTTCTTTCGGGTTTAGCTTGCGCGCAACAAACTTGACATTGTATTCTTTCAGGTTGCGTGCTCCGGCATCTTTCAGGATTTCGTAGCGGTTCTCCATCTCAATGCATAACGAATTGAGCGTATGCACCACCTTGCGTGTGTCGGTAATGATGGCTTCTTCGCTGTTGGGGAGTTTGGCGAGATAGTGCCGTTCAATCTTGGAGAATAAGGACATCTCCACTTTTTTGGGATCCACCAATACAAATTTCAGCTGACTTGGATGGCGTTTGTACAGTAGGGAGGTCAAAATCACGTTCAGCCCCACCGACTTACCCTGCCCCGTGGCACCGGCCACCAGCAAGTGCGGCATCTTGGCCAAATCAATTACGAGCACCTCGTTGCTGATGGTTTTGCCCAATGCCACCGGCAGTTCTTTGTCCGTTTTCTGAAAGCGGTCCGTGCTCAGCACTGAGCGGATGCTCACCATCTCGCGATTTTTATTGGGCACCTCAATACCGATGGTTCCCTTGCCCGGTATAGGCGCAATGATGCGAATGCCCAGGGCAGCCAAGCTCAGGGCAATGTCGTCTTCCAGGTTCTTGATACGGGAAATTTTGATGCCCGCATCTGGCACGATTTCATACAGCGTAACAGTGGGCCCAATGGTGGCCTTGATGCTCTGAATTCCAATTTTGAAATTGACGAGCGTGGCAATGATCTTGTCTTTGTTCTGGTTCAGCTCCTCCTGCGTTACCTGTACTTTCCCTGTGTCATACTCGTTGAGCAATTCGAGCGGGGGGAATCGATAATTTGAAAGGTCAAGGGTAGGATCGTAAAATCCTTTTTCTTCCACCAACTGCTCGGCCAGCTCATCCGTGTCTGACTTTGGCTCTTCCACGGTAAACGTAGGTGTCTTGCCTTTGTCTGCCTGATCAGCCGGTTTGTCAACCTCGAGCTTAATCTCCGGCAGAGTAACCGGAGGTTCGGTCACGGGCGGTGCCACCAAAACGACCGGCTCCTGAATCGGCTCCTGCTTTTTGATTTCAGGCCAGTTGTCTTTTTCATCGGTATAGGTGGGCGGTATTGCCTCATCGTCCGGCAAAAGTGCATCGGTGCCCATGGGCTTTGGATCCCTTACCTGGAACGCGTGGATGGCCGTGACATTGAAATAGTAAATGATGAAAACAAAAAGCGTAAGGGCCAGAATCAGAAATGTTCCCCAGCCAAACAGGCCATCGGAGAAAACGGCTAGCGCATAGCCTAATCCTCCGCTGAGAAAACTGATTTCGTTAACCCCTGCTACGCTGTGCGTGATATACCCGAGCAGCAGACTTAGCCACAACCCGGCAAAAACGGAAAAAATGAAAACTGAAAAAATGGGTAACAAGCTGCGCTTGAACACCATTTTAAAACCCAGCAGAAACAAAAGCGGTGGAACAAAAAAGGCCGAGACCCCCAACCAGCGAAACACGGTATAGTGAGCTACAAATGCGCCCGCCACGCCAAGCCAGTTTTCTACCTCCGCACCGGATTCGGCCAGGGTGGTGGAGCCCCACGACTCGACAATACTTTGGTCGGCCTTACCTGTAAAAATGTACGAGAGGTAGGCGATAAACAGAAACAGAGCAACGATGATCAGGAAAAAGCCGGACGCCAAAACAAAGCGGGGGTCGGTAAAAAAGTCGAAGTTAAAACGTGATTTTGATTTTCCGCTTTTGGCTTTCTTTTCCTTTTCGGGCTTTTTAAAGGTGTTGGATTTGTAGGTGTTTTCGGCCATTAAGTTTAAAAAGTATAGCAAAACTAACGAAAAAAGCTATTTGACCGATAGTGACAACGTCATGATTCAACTTTGCCGACCTTATGGAAAGGTGGTATCAAAGTCTTAATGCTGTGCTTAATGATTGGTTCGGGTGATGTGGTGTGGGAAGGCGAAAACTACAACAATGGTAGGATAGCGTTCACGGGCATGAGCAAAACCGGTAACGATCGACCCGCGGGTACCTATTTCTACAAAATTGAGTTTTCCAGCGGCTTGCCTGCCCGCACCGGATTTTTGTCGCTGAAGAGATAAGGAGTTCCGTCTCCTTTTTAGCACTTTTGTCCACCCTCAACAACTCTCTATGAAAAAGTTATTGTCAAATCTTTGGTTGGTCGGCATATCCCTGGCTTTACTAGCCGCTTGTACGCAAAAAGAAAAAAATATGAAACTCCCTGATGTTCCTCCTCCGGTGGCCGCAGTTCAACCATACGAAATCACATCCAAGCATGGTGATAAACGAATCGATAACTATTACTGGCTGAAAAACCGGGAAGACTCCAGCGTGATCCATTACCTAAAAGCGGAGAATGATTACCTCGATACGATGATGGCTCACACCAAATCATTACAAACGAGCTTATTCAATGAGATGAAAGCCAGAATCAAAGAAGACGACTCCTCGGTTCCGGCTCGTATTGACAACTACTACTATTACACCCGATACATTGAGGGCGGTGAGTATCCCATTTATTGTCGGAAAAAAGACTCGATGGATGGCGCTGAAGAAATTGTTGCTGATGGAAATGCGATGGGTAAAGGCCAGTCATTCCTCAACTTGTTTACATCGGTTAGTCCAGATCATCAAATGGCTGCCATCGTTCTGGATACCGTAGGCCGCAACTTCTACACGGTAAAATTCAAGGATATGAAAACGGGCCAGTATCTCGCGGACCAGATTGCAGACACCCGCGGGGGTTATGTTTGGACCAACGATAACCAATCCATTCTCTATGCCGTGCCCGATAAACAGACACTGCGCAATTATCTGATCAAACGACACATTCTGGGTACCCCTGTTGAATCCGATCAGGTGATATACGAAGAGAAAGATCAAACCCTGGATGTCGGTGTGAGCAAAACAAGATCAAAAAAATACTTCATCATCAGCAGCGGGCGAACCGATGCTTCGTATGCCCAGTACCTCAGCGCAGACAAACCCGGAAAGCCAGTGATTATTCAACCGTTAAAAGATGATGTGCAATACAGCGTCAATCATACGGAGGGCGATCGGTTCTTTATTTATACCAACCTGAACGCCAAGAACTACCGGCTGGTGAGCGCGCCCATCGGAAAACCTTCCAGCGAAAACTGGGCAGACGTGATTGCGCACCGCGAAGATGTTTTCTTGCAGGATGTGGAATACTTCCGCGACTACCTCGCATTGGGCGAAATGAGTGCAGGTCTTGTAAAAATCCGTACGATCAAGTGGTCCGACAAAAGTGAGAACTTTGTGAGCTTCGAGGAACCGGCCTACTATGCGGGGTTGGGCAATAATCCGGAATTCAATTCCAATTTGCTCCGGTACAATTACCAGTCCATGACTACGCCTAATTCCACATTTGACTATAATATGGACACGAAGGAGCGTGAGTTAAAAAAGGAAACTCCGGTGCTCGGAGGTTTTGATAAGACGAACTACGCCAGCGAGCGGATCATGGTGAAATCGCGCGATGGAAAAGAAATTCCTCTGTCGATCGCCTACCGAAAAGACAAATTCAAAAAAGATGGCACTAACCCCGGTTGGATTTATGCGTACGGTTCCTACGGCATTTCGATGTATGCGTTTTTCGGTCGTGATGAAATAAGCCTGCTCGATCGCGGGTTTGTATTTGCCATTGCTCACGTGCGGGGTGGGCAGGAAATGGGTGGTGCCTGGTATGAAGACGGCAAAATGCTGAAAAAGAAAAACACCTTCAATGACTTCATTGATTGCTCCGAGTGGCTGATCCAAAACCAATATGTGGCGAAAGACAAATTGTTTGCCGAGGGTGGAAGTGCCGGTGGGTTATTAATGGGAGCCATTACCAACATGCGCCCAGATCTGTATCGGGGCGTAATTGCCCACGTGCCCTTTGTTGATGTGATTACAACGATGGAAGACGAAAGCATTCCGTTAACTACGTTTGAATGGCTGGAATGGGGCAATCCAAACAACAAAGAGCAGTACGACTACATGCTTTCCTATTCGCCTTACGACAATGTGGAGAAAAAGAACTACCCCAACCTGTTGGTGACAACTGGCCTACACGACTCGCAGGTTCAGTACTGGGAGCCGGCCAAGTGGGTGGCCAAACTGAGGGTGATGAAAACGGACAACAATCGACTCTTCCTGCGTACCAATATGGATGCCGGACATGGCGGTGCCAGTGGGCGTTTCCGCGAGTTGAAGGAGACGGCATTGAAATATGCGTTTGCATTAGATCTGGTTGGCGTCAATGATTAGAGACCAAAACGTGCTCAATCGATTGTCCTTGCCGGTGAAATCGCTTCACTTCCTTTTCCTGATTTTATTGGTTTCGTGTGGCAAGAATCAACAAGAAGCCAAAGAAGCCAATCCCGGAAGCCAACCGGCTGACGACTCTCCGGCAGCAACCATGCCCGATCTAAGGTTCGCCTCACTCCCGGTGCTGCCTAACTACTCGACCAAAATTTTGACCGGGGAGGGAAACGAGTCAACGATTGGGTCCGGGTTGTTTCCACTTCTTGAGGAATATGGTCGCCAAAAGTACTTCAGCATTCAAACAGGCGAAAAGTCGTGGTATCTCGATCAGCAAGGGCGGCTTTGGATTTTCACAGAAGAGCGCGAAAATGAAATCATCAACACAAGGTCAGTCTACCTGTTCCGTCAGGATACGCTCATCGCTGGCTACTCAGACACGGATACTCGCGGCCAGGATAGCCAACGACTACGGGAGCGAATACTGACAAAAGAATGTCCGACCTGCGGAGTCACCTTCGATTTGACGTCCTCCGAAGTATTGGTTCATGTGGTGGACTCCACACGTGTTATCCAACTGGCGGACTATTTTACTACCGAGTACCGAGGAATACTGAACTGGCTTGCCCAGGCTCCCGTTGCCACAACAGAAGGGAATGATCTGATTTTTGAAAAAGGAGAGCCGAGCAAGGCAACCTACCGGGTCAACAAAGAACTGTACGAGAAGTTTATTCAACGAAAAAACGACTAGAACCCGACACTGGCACTTCGCTGATCGGACAAAAATCCCCCTTTTGCGGGATTTCGTTGTGTAGTTTTTTTGAGAATTTCGTCTCCGAAAACCCCATGAAAACGTTGCGTGTAGTCTTCGCATTCTTTTGGCTATTGGCTGCCGGCACCAGTTCAGCACAAAGCAAACTGGTTTTGGCCGGTTCATCGAATGTCATGGGCATCTCATTGCCTACAGGCAGTAAGCGCGATAGCCGGCTGTTGTCCACGGCAGCCGCGCAAACCCTGCTTGACATGGAGGCGGAAGACAATAACCTCAAGCTAAGCAACGACACGGAGGTATTGAGCCTACCACCGGGTGCCGCTTCTGAAAAATGGATTTGGGACGAGATAGCCAAAAATAATTGGACCGTCCTCGCGCTTCCCACGCCATCTAACTACGTTCTTCAACGGGGTCAACAACGGGTACTCATCTATCTGAAGTCCGCGTCAAAAGAAACCACTTTTTATTTGTGCTCCGTACAGACAGCCGAAAACCCATCTCCTCCCTCGCAGGTTGTTGAACCCCCGGTGAATACTCCGGACCAGGCGGCCATAAACCCGACACCAAAAGGCAACACGGCTTTGACAAATAGCCGTTTCGCATTTCACACCACGAACTTTGACGATGGTTGGGTAGCCACCGCCAAAGACGATTGGGTCGAGGTGACCAAATCGGGCATCAAAATCCTGATACACTTCCACACCAAAGAAACGAGCGCTTATATCTCCGACTACCGCGAGGAGGACCGGCTGGCCTGGAATACCTTCATCGTACCCCGCTACGGATCGGTTTCCTACACCGAAGGCCCCTCAAGTATTGGTTTTGAACGTCCACATCTTCTCCTAGCGCAGGTCCGTGAGCCCGAAAGCGGATTGAACAAGTTTGTCGTGCTCTTCAAAATGGGGCAATCCAACTGGATGGAGTTTATTGCGCCTGACCAAGATACCTTTATCCAGGCGTTTGGTGTAAACATCAATCAGGTTGACTATTACGCCACCACCACATTTGACCCCCTCCGCAAGATGAACGGATACAACAAATTTGCGGTTGCCCCTGCTGACCTGACCGGCCGTTGGAGTAGTTCGTTCGGAGGATTTACGAATTATATCAATGTGTACACCGGAGCAACCTCTACTAACACGCACTCCTCTGCCGAATGGTTTGCGTTTCGGGAGGATGGCACCTATGACTGGCAGTTGAGTACCGCCAGCGGGTTTGTAGGTAACATCAAATTTGACGGTGCCAAGTCGAGCGGAAGGTTTACCATGCCAAACAACTGGCAGATCAACTTTTCCGAAATTGAAAAGAAGCCCCGGCATTATAATGCCTATTTCACGTGCGAACGCAATGGCGCACGTATTCTCTGGCTACAGGATACGTCATACGGTGGATTTACGGGCTTTGGCAAAGAATAATTCAACGCTCGCGCACCAGGTCAAACTTCAGGCCGCTGTACAGGGAGTCTTGTAAGTGAAGCACTACTCCGCCTTGTACCGCCTCAAACCACGCGTTAAAGTTGGTGGTTGCTCCTTTGAACCGATTCGTGAGCACGGCATTCCAATCCGTAACGGTTGCCTTCCCTTTATAGTCTTGTGAATACGTGGACATGGAACCCACCATGCCAGACGCACCCTGGTGGCGGCTGGTATAGTCACCATTTGCCATAAACTCAAAACGATCGCTCATGGCCACAGCACCCATGCCCGCATAGGCGCCTGTGTACGCGTTGTAATAATTCGCTGCGGTTGTTCCACCGCCTGTCCATCTGCCTTCCAAATCTTTCAGCGTTACCGCAAACTTGTTGTAGCCGTTCATGGCGGCCAGATCGGACTCGAACTGGTTCTCGGCCTCTGGAAATGTATTTCGCAGGGTTTGTTCATCGGGCGCTACGGCCAGTATCGGAAACATGTTGCCCCCTTCCGAGTTTACATACAAACCGAGAAACACGCGTTGATTCGTCTGGCGATCAATTGCCTCTCCTTCGATGTACGGTGCCTGGAAAGAGGAAATCATTTCACCGTGATCCCGGTATTGCTTGGTGAGCAACTGGAATTCTGATCCGAGTCGTTTATCCCAGAAAAAATCCCGCCCGGCACGTCTTGACGCGTCATCATAGCCGAGCGGATAGTATAGGTGAACGCGAACCTTACCGCGCACAACCACCACTTTCCCGGCCGCCATCGTGGCAACCCATCCATCGTTGAAGTTGGTCGTTGCTTTGGTGATGGGTGCCGTAAACGGCTGGCCGGATGGTGTATCAACCTCAGTTCCAGAGCCGGGCTGTACGACTGGCGGTGCAGCAGGTGCCGTTGGTTTGGTGAAATCAATCGAACCCAAAAAGCTTTCGACCTGAGGCATAAATTCTTCATTGTTCATGAGCACCAATACCGAAAGCCGGAGACCATACCCGGTAATGCTGGTCAGCAGCAGGTAAGCGGTCCTCTGTTCAAACTCGAAAGTGGAAACGCCCGAGCAGGACGTCCAGCCGTCTTCATCCGTCAGCTCGGGCTGAGGCTTTACGGCACCTGAGTAAGTACCCGCCACCAATTGCCGCCACTCATTGTCAAAATCAGAGCGAGGAGTGCCGGTGCTGTTCATACTCTTAAATACAGAGATCCTGCACCAGCCACGAGAGACCTCGTTGGTTTTCACAAACGAAACCACATTGTCCGTAGCTTCCCGTTGCCACCCGCTGGGCGGTGTAAAACTTGTGATATCAAATTTCTCGCGCGGTTGCGCCTGAAGTAAAAAGCATGGCACCAACAGAACCAGCAGAAAAACGAGCGATCTCATGCCTAAATAATTTTGTTTTCAATCGCGGTGCGCACCAACGCAGCCGTATTTTTCACTTGAAGTTTGGAAATCAAATTCTTGCGATGCGAGTCCACGGTACTGTCACTGATGAACAGTTTTGCAGCAATCTCGTGATTGGTCAGGCCCTCCGCAATAAGACGCAGAACTTCAATCTCGCGCCTGGTGAGCAGCAATTGATTCTGCTGGCCGAAGCTTTCGCGAAGGGAGTCTTTGCCAAGCCAATATTCGCCACCGCTGGTTACGGCAGCAATAGCTGCACCTAATTCATCGAGCGAGGCATTCTTGAGCAGATAGCCGCGCGCCCCGGCATCTTTCATTTGTTGCAGATAGGCGAGCTGATCAAGATTGGTCAATGCTACTACCTTTAATTGCGGCTGCTTCTGCATCAATACACGACAAACGTCTATTCCGCTTTGATCCGGCAGATTGATATCCAGCAGCACGACATCGGCCGGATTGGAATCAAAATAACCCAGGCAGGATGCTGCGGTCATCGCATAACCACACAACTGCACGTTGGGCACATGGGTCAGCATGGCGCGCATACCTTCAATCACCATCGGATGATCATCAACAATGAAAACACGAGTCATAGTGGAATGGAAATTAATACCGATGTTCCGGCTCCGGGGGCAGACTGAATATCCACTCGGCCTTTCAAATAATCTACCCGCGACCGAATGCTCGACCAGCCCGCACCCTTTGCCTGGTCTATTACCTTCAAATCAAATCCAACACCGTTGTCCTCCACGGTAATCGTTACTTCGTTTTCGTGGCGGGCCACCTGCACCAACACGTGCGTGGCGCGTGCATGTTTGGCGGCATTATTCAGCAACTCCTGCACCAATCGATACACGATGATCTCTTTTCCGGAATCGAGTCGTTCGGGCAATCCAACAAATTGAAAATCCAATTGAAAAATACCGGACTGGCGTACTGACTCGCAATAACTCTTGATCGCCTCCACCAAACCAAACCTCACCAGTACCTCCGGCATCATGTTGTGGGCCACGCGCCTCAGCTCGGTGATCGCATTGTCCAACATGTCCAACGATCGCTCAAACGCGAGTGCATGCTGAGCATCCAATAGCACGTTGGATTTCATATTGGTGAGCGAGTACTTAACACCTGACAGCAACCCCCCCAATCCGTCATGAAGGTCTTTGGCTAATCGGCCCCGCTCCTCCTCCTGGCCTTTTATTACCATTTCGCTGGCCGAAAGCTGTCGCTCTTTTTCCAATTGACGGATCCGCTGCTCCTGCCATTTCCTCCGTTGCCGATAGGCGTAGTACATGAAAAAGGCTGCAAGCGAAAGCAAACCGATACCTCCGGCCAACAAGTAATTCACCAGCGTTTGCTGACGGATTTGGTTTTGTTGCAACAGCAGTTGCGCCTCTTTTTTTTGGGTTTGATATTTCGTCTCTAGATCATACACCACCTGGCGGTTCTGCCGATGTTGCAGCGAATCATTGACCGCCACATACTCCTTCAGGTATTGAAAGCTGCGTTCAGGTCTGCCGCGTTGCTCTTCGGCTTCAACCAGATCGGCCAGGCACAGGCGCAATACCTGATCCAGCTTACGCTGCCGACTTAACTGTGCACCTTGCTCCAGATAGCTAATCGCTTTTTCATACTCCTTCTTTTGCAGCCAGGCATGGCCGATGTTTTGCTGGGTAAGCGCCACTTCGTACCCCAGATTGATAGCCGAATAAGCGTCTAATGCTGCTTGAAAGTGAAAGATGGAAGAATCATACCGCCCCCGGTAATCGTGGTACGTGCCTAGAAGCGAATGAAATTTCCCAATGGGAAAAAGGTTGTTAAATCGATTGGCGATCACCAACCCTTGCCGCGACACATAGTGCACGCTGTCATAGTTACGCAGACTGATAAACGCATCGGCCAGAGCCATATACCCGCGCAGAATAAATGTGGAGTCTCCGGTTTGCCGGGCAATTCGAAACGTTTCGTGAGCGTAAAGCGAAGCGTTCTTCGTATCGGCCAGCGAATTGTAAATGTTGGAGAGATTGTAGTAACAATAAATGAGTTTGGTCTTGTCACCCAATCCGGTAAATCGGGCTGCAGCGTCCTGGTAGGCGAGCACAGCCGAGTCGTAGCGCTGGCGCTGCTGGTAAATACTGGCGTATCGCTGAATGAGAAAAGCCGCTTGCCTGCGGGAGGGAATGTCCTCCCGATTATCCACCAGGGCGAAGGCTTTATCCAATAGCAGTTTGGAACTATCGAGCCGTGTTTCATAAAAAAACAAAGTGGCACGAAGCCCGTAGCCCACCGATAACCCATAGTCATAGTTGAGCGCATCGGCAAGGCGGGTGGCCTCGCGCAAAATGGCAATGGCGCGGGTCGGATCTTGAAATTGGATATCCGTGGCCAGGGCGTTCCACCGGTTGACCTTGGCCGTATCATCGGGTAGACTTCGGATGCTCTTCTCCTGATCATCGGGCGATTTTTGGGCCACCGCAGGCCACGCCAGGAGAAACAGGCAAACAAAACCAAGAGCCGGCTTTTTCATGTGTTTATAACTTCTTGAACATGGTCACATGCCTGCATGCCGCAGTGGCATTTCGGCACGCAGGCATGGAATGGCCTAACTATCATCTCGGTTGGCAAAAAGTATTGAAATAGCCATTTCATAAACGAACACTCAAATAAAGGGAAATTGACTCGCTTATTTCCTCCACGATTTCGGTGATTTTGGGAATTCCCTACCCGCCTGCCTTACTAAAATCCCCTTTTTGGGGGAGCGGAAATCCAGGCTTTTCAGCCTACTTTTGGATACACCAAAATATGACGCCATGAAACGTTTGACCTCGGCCATCTTTGTTCTGACCCTTGCCTGGCTTTTGACTGCCTGTGGTGGCAAAGGCGTTTCGTTTTCGTCTGGGGTAAAGAAAGATTTTTCTACGGGGGCCTCCACGCGATACGAAGGATTTGACCTCGAAGACGTTAGCCTCGTTGACGGTAACAACGAAGTCATGAGTAGTAGTGAAATCCCGCTCAACTCCTCTTTCTCTATTGTGTATAACGGCATAACCGGATACACGGTGGAGAATGAAAAAGTATTCCCCGGCTTATCGTTACAGGTAACGGATAGCGCAGGGCAGGCCGTTTTGAACGAAGCCGACTTATTTGCCAACTACACCGAAGGCGTTTCGGCACAAGATGCTTCCGTACTTACCGGCACCGTTACCGTGGGCGACCCGATGAAAGCAGGCAGTATCTACCACTGCACGATGCGCATATATGATAAAAAAGGCAAATCTGAAATTGTAACGGAACTGGACTTTACGGTGAAGTAAGAGCGGTATGTTTTGGAATCATGACAATAGGTGGCGACACCTCAGGCAAGGATCAATACTACTGATTGCCGTATTGGGATGGTTACCTGCCCACGCCCAGCAAGACCCGGTGTACGCGCAGTACATCAACAACCCGATGGCGATCAACCCCGCCTTTGCCGGAAGTAATAACCGGTTTAATGCCAACGTGCAGTACCGAACCCAGTGGGCCGGTATTGAGGCAAACCCCATCACGTTGAACTTCAACAGCCATATGTCCGTGTTTCAAAACAAAGTGGGCGTGGGTATTCAGGTGGTTCAGGATAAGATTGGTGAAAATACAACTTCCGAGTTTGCCGGGGTTTATTCCTATAAGATTGATCTAAACAATGCCTCCTTTTCATTCGGTCTGCAAACCGGATTTGTTCGCTACACCAATGACCCTTCACGGGTCAATCCCTATGACAGCGGAGACCCGCTCTTTGCCAACCTGACCGAAACCAAATTTAACACGGGTGCCGGCCTGCTGCTCAAAAGCGATCGGTATACCGTTGGTCTCTCCGTGCCCCGGCTGCTGCCAACCACCATTAGCCAGGGCGGACAGGAAATCGAACTTTATCAACAACACGTTTACCTTTTTGGTCAGTATACCTTTTTCATTAACGAAGATTGGCGCTTCAAACCTTCCACCCTGCTACGCGCTACGGGCGGTGCACCCGCTTCGGTCGATTTGAATGCTACGTTTAATTTTCAGGAGCTCTACTCGGCCGGCTTGTTTACGCGCAATTTCAAAACTTACGGTTTATTGGTACAAGCAGTTTTCAAGAGCATGCGCCTGGGCTATATCCTGGAATTACCGTCCGGCTCCGATTCGGGGCTGAATTTTACGAGCCACGAAATAACGCTGGGGTTCTCCATGCCTATGCTTAGTTTTCATGACCGGTCGATGATCCGGTTTTAAACTGTTCCACCATTAGCTCGCATTGCATAGGTAATGTTTTCCCTTAAACTGGGTAGTGTTTACCTCCCAGCGGCTTGCCAGAAGCAGAAAATATCCTACATTAGGATACTAACTTTTACCTGATTTGACCCCACTAACTGAGATTATACGGCAAAATTTGGCACGATTTGCCCAACAGGCTCAACAGGATAACATTACGTTAACCTTTCAGCAAGCCGAGAGCGAACAGGACTTACCCATGGATAGTGAAGCGATTAGTCATGACATCAATGTTATGCTCAGCCATCTGCTCTCACTAACCCCGGAAAATGGCAAAATAGAATTGTCCGTAACGCGAGATAACAGCAATAAGCGAATTCTATCCATCACCAACCTAGGGATCAATTTGCATGCTTACACCGGCATACTGAAACAGATTGTTCTTCCGGGCCGGGTATTAAAAAATGGCCCTGACAGCACCCGATTTGAGATTCTCTTGGATACAGAGTCAACCGATTTCTTGAATTCAATGGATGATTCAAAGCATCACGAGCATAATCTCTATTTGGAAATTCAGAACCGACTCAAATCCCGTTTCAATGGCACTCCAAATAGCTTGGATGCCTTAAAGGTGAATCCAGTTGAAGCAGCCTTTTTGGCCCGGGTCAATCGAATAATCCAGGATAATCTCTCCAACGTTCAATTTGACGTAAATCGATTGGCAGAGTTAATGAACATCAGTCGAACTCAGCTTTTTCGAAGACTAAAACCAATCATCCAACAATCGGCATCCGGTCACATTCGATCAATCCGTTTACAGAAAGCCAAAGAACTTCTGGAGACTACCGAGCACCGGGTAAGTGAAGTTGCGTTCCTAACCGGATTTGAGAATCTCTCTCATTTTACCAAAGTTTTTGTGAACGAATTCGGAATCAAACCGTCTGCATTCTCTAAATTCAAACCCACGGGGCAGGAATAAGAAATCCATTAGAATCGGTCTCGTGTATGAGTCAACTGAAAAAGAACAAAGCATTCATTGTAGAATATATGAATGCGCTAAGCGGGCAAGAGAAGACACGCGAAAAACTGGAAAAATACAATGCCGACCCCCGGTTGATTGATTATATCATGTTTATTGATTCGATTTTCCCAAAATATGAGGTAAACATTGAGGAAATGCTGGCAGAGGATGATAAAGTAATTGTGCGGGTTCGGTTTCGCGGCATGCACGAAGGAGAGATTATGGGATTTCCGGCTACTCATAAATGGGTTGAGTATCCCTTTGTCGTCCGCTATCAAATCAAAGATCGTAAGATTACCCATAGCTGGGTTATTGCCGATAACCTCGTCCTGGCGGAGGCCATCGGACTAAAACGGCTGCCGTCAAAACACCCCAAATAGCTCCTACCACGTTTGGTGTTACCGACCCAGGCACCCTGAGACCTAGTAATGCAACAAAAGAACCAGAGAATGCAACATCTGCGGTGATCAATCCTTAACCTGCAGGATACCTTTGTTCTTGTCATGGCGACCGAAAGTAATCGCCAAAACCACATGTCAAGAATATTATGAAAACGTCAACAAAAGATCAGCACATTTTGGTCGTAGGCGCCACCGGAAATCTGGGATTTCAAATCTGTCGTCAACTCGCGTTTTCCAAAAAAGACGTAACCGCGCTGGTGCGAACAAGCTCATTAGCCGAGCGGGTAGCCGACCTGCAGCAGTTGGGTGTTAAGCTCGTAACCGGTGATTTAAAAGACGCGACATCGATCAACCGCGCGCTGGATGGGATAACAACGGTGATCTCCACTGCTACGACTGTCCGATCGGCTAAAGAGGGTGACTCCATTAACTCGGTAGATATGACCGGCCAACTCGCCCTGGTGGAACAAGCCGAGGCTCGGGGCGTCAACCGATTCATCTATGTATCATTTCCCCCCATGCAGGGTGATTTTCCCCTTCAGAATGCCAAACGAAAAGTGGAAAACCGGCTAATAGCCGGCAAGATGGATTTCGTCATCCTGCAGCCCACTTATTTCATGGAGGCTTGGCTGAGTCCAGCGCTTGGGTTTGATTTTCCGAACGCCAAGGCAACCATATACGGAGACGGTACACGTCAAATCAGTTGGATTTCCATCGGAGATGTTGCCGAATTCGCTACCGCAGCGATCACTGACGAAACCTTGAAAAACAAGACTATTCAACTCGGGGGCCCCGAAGCGTTGAGCCCTCATAATGTGGTTCAGATATTTGAAAAGACCCTCGGCAAAAAGTTCGAGGTGGCACATGTGCCCCTTGAGGCCATTCAACAACAACACCATTCGGCACCTGATGATCTCACCAAGACATTCACGGGGTTAATGCTGAACTACGCGGCCGGCAGCACGGTAGATATGCGAAAAGTCAATAACGACATTCCGATACGGCTATCGTCTGTGGCAGATTATGCGCGTAGGGTTAGCGGCAAGTAATGCAGGCTTTGCATCTTGGCCGGTCGCAAACTTCCTACTCACTATTATTCAATTGTTATCATTGCTCCATGCCACTGGCTATTTTTTTGACCGGTCGATGACACGGCTCGAGGCAAGTTATTTAACGTTAAACAAACATCTGTAAGCCAAGGGTAGCTTCTCTTTGTGGTTGATCTGAGGGCATTAAAACACCATTAACAGCACTTAGCCTATCTGACTAAAAAATTAATCTGACTTCTCTCCCCATACCCTCGATGTTTTGCCTATCTTTAATCAAAGGCTGAACAAGATGTGGATGCGTATCGGTTTGAGTATTGCTGCCCTCTTGATTTTTTGTTCATGCGGTTTTGGCCAGAGTTCTCCGCTTGTCGCACATATTGGCAAAGAACAAGGGTTTAGTCAACAGCCCACCTGGGCACTGTTGAAAGATTCCAAGGGTTTTATATGGTTTGGAGCGGCTGATGGTCTTTGGCGTTATGACGGATACAACCTTGTACATTTCAAGAAAACGGAAGGAGATACCACCACCTTAAGCGACAATTACATTTTCAGTCTTTTCGAAGACAGCAAAAAGAGGATTTGGGTGGGCACGTTGCACGGCAGCCTAAACTTGTATCACCCGGAAACGAACTCATTTACCCACATGTTTACGACCGACAGTGTCCTCCGCACGGACTGTCAGATTAACAATTTTGCAGAAACGGACGAGGGAATCTGGATTGCGTCAAGCCGCGGGCTGCATCTATTCGGTGGTGAAAAACTTCTTCATCTCTTCCTTTCCAAAGGCCACTCGATTAATGGATTTCGGACTCACATCAGAAGTCTTTTGCCAGATAGCACTGGTCAAGTATGGTTAGGAGGCTATGGAGGCGGTTTAGGTTTGTACAATCACAAAACCAGATCAATCCGGCTGATCTCCGAGGTACCCCAGAAAAGGGCCAGTTACATTCTAAGAATGGTATTCGATCAATATGGATCTATTTGGGTATTGCGGAATGCAGAGCCCAACAACGAAGGTGGCCTGTTCCGGATTGATTTCCGCGCTGGAAAATCTCTTGACATCACCGTAAATGAGCTCACAGGCAACGGAAACGATCTACTCTTCGATTTATTGGTGGCTGATAGCTTAGTTATTGCAAGCGCGTCATCCGGTATATATTATTTTGTTAATCCAAACGACATCAATCGACCTCATGTAGTCGAGTTTTCTAAAGTACACAACCTGCCAACGTTTGTTGCTTTCAGGCTCCTACTTGAAAACAATCGTTTATGGGTAGGCACCGAAAATCATGGCACCTATTCCATCTCAATACCCACCAATACCAAATTTTTCAAGAGTCCGGCTCCGATGGCAAAACTTAGCAACGTTTGGCACGGCAAGAAAAGAGTCTTCCTAAATTTTGATGATCATGGCCTTATCGTATTCGATAGTTTGCAAAAGACTTCACATACGATACCGGCAAGAAATGATCGGACCGGCTATTCGGTCAATACGGTCTGGTCGTTACTTGAATACCACGATAACATATGGCTCGGCACCTATGATGGAGTATTTGTTTTCGATTCGAAAACGAGGCCCGTAACAAAGTTTCTATTCACTGCTGATACTACTTCACTGAGCTCGAACAGTGTTACAGCTTTATTTGAAGACTCCAAAAACAGATTATGGATTCTTACGGATGGAGGAGGTTGGAGCGTTTTCAATGAGGCTAAAAGGAATTTTAGCCGTGGTTCAAAACAGTCCGGTGCGGGGCACAGTGTTGTCAATATAGTTGAAACAAAAAGTGGCCTGTGGATTGGTTCAGTAGATGGCGGATTGACATTAGTTAGCCGCGAATCACTCAAGCCCTTAAAGTACTTCCGGCATGAAACAGGCAAACCTCACACACTATCAAATAACCGCGTAACTTCTCTTTTCAGCAGTCGTGAAGGCGACTTATGGGTGGGTACTAATGCCGGACTATGCCGGTACGACACCACGACTGAGCATTTCATCCGGTACGGATACGCCCAAGGCCTGAATGAAGAACCTATTACACAGATCTTTGAAGGTCATGAAAGTCTGATGGTACAAACCACCTCAGGCTTGTTTCAAATGAAAAGAAACGATGGCCTCGGATTTAAAAAAGTCTATGCCCCCGTCAGCCTCACACCTTCCTCGGGAGTCTTGCATTGGCCCTATTTTACATGGACACAAGGCGATTATCTGGGCAGTTTACGATTGGATCGCGCCCAATTAAAAAGCGCGCCTCCTCCAGTCGTAATCACTGATTTTAAACTTGACCCGAACAATAAAAACCCCCTTGATTCTGCGCGTGCCCGGCTGAACCCCACCTACCTTCAATCCATCGAACTGGAATATGATCAAAACCTGTTTTCAATTGAATTTGCTGCCCTTTCTTTTGAAAACGTAAACTCCAATCAATATGCTTACAAGCTCGAAGGCTTTGATGAGGACTGGACGTTCAGCGGCACACGCAGGTTTGTCACCTACACCAATATCGACCCCGGTGAGTACAGCTTCCATGTCAAAGCAGCTAACGAACAAGGGGTATGGAACGAAGAGGGAGCGCAACTCAAGATTACCATACTGCCACCCCCATGGCGAACATGGTGGGCGTATACCGGGTACGGACTCATTTTTGTCGGCTTGCTTTATGGCGCCAGAAAAATTGTGGTTAACCGGGAGCGACTAAAGGCACAAGTGGCTCTTGGACAAAGAGAGAGAGAAACCCTTCGCGAACTCGACCGGCTAAAAACCAACTTTTTCTCCAATATCACGCACGAGTTTCGCACACCGCTCACGCTAATTCAGGGGCCTGCGGAACAACTGCTGGAAAGCGCCAAGGATGAAGATGAAAAACGAATGTTGGGCATTATCAATAGTAATGCACAGCGGCTTCTTAAGCTGATCAATCAACTTCTTGATCTTGCCCGGGTAGATGTGAAAGAGACTGTCCTCAACCCCAAGCCTACAGCACTTCATCCCCTATTACGCATCAACCTGTCGCAGTTCGAGTCGCTTGCGGCTGATCGCAACATTACCTATCGGTGGCAATTGCCTGAATCGTTGCCCAACGCACTTGTAGATGGCGAGAAACTGGAAACGATTATCATCAACTTGATTTCCAATGCACTGAAGTTTACACCGGCCGGGGGCAGCGTACTGGCCAGCATCGGTTTGGAAACCCCGGAGCTGATCCTTACCGTGGAAGACACCGGGCGTGGCATACCTCACGAAAAATTAGCAAACATCTTCGAGCGGTTTTACCAGGTGGAGTCTGCCAACAGTCAGTATTCTGAAGGCACTGGCATAGGCCTGGCGCTGGTGAAAGAATATGCGGAGCTTATGAAGGGCCGCATATCGGTGCACAGCGTGGTGGGTCAAGGTACCCGGTTTGACGTGAGGCTGCCTTTGACTATTACGTCCGAGGAAGTTCAACTTCAAGAATCGAACCCGTCCCAACCGGTGCAGGCCGAGGGGCCGGCCAATGGCTCGCCCGATCTACCTTTACTGTTGTTGGCGGACGACAACGAAGACATCCGCGTTTTTATCAAAACATGCCTGGGCAAAACTTATCGGTATGCCGAAGCGAAAGATGGTGGTGAGGCTTTGCGGCAGGCCCGTGAACACCTGCCTGACCTCATCATCAGCGATGTGATGATGCCCGTCATGGACGGCATTGCACTGTGCAATGAAATAAAGACCGACACGCGCACAAACCATATTCCGTTCATCATGCTCACCGCCAAGTCGGCCGATGAAAGCAGGTTAAAAGGCCTGCGCACGGGAGCCGATGAATACGTCATAAAGCCTTTTGACAAAACCGAACTCGTATTGCGGGTTCAAAATCTCCTGAGTCTTCAACAAAAACTAAGGGACCATATACAGCGCGAGGTTCTCACGGCACCGGATACCCCCAATGTAAAATCGGCCAACGAGGTTTTTGTCTGGAAAGCCAAAACCTTTATTGAGGAAAACCTGAAAGAGGAGAAGCTAAGCGTGGAATTACTGGCCGATCATCTGAATCTGAGCCGCGAGCAATGCTACCGAAAACTGACCTCCCTCACCGGATTATCACCTTCGGCTTTGATCCGGAAAATTCGCCTGCTAAAAGCCCAACATTTGCTCCAAAACAAGTGGGGAAACATTTCACAGGTAGCCTTCGAGGTTGGTTTTGAAAGCTTATCCCATTTTACCAAAGCCTACAAGGAGCAATTCGGATATCGGCCAAGTGAAACCTGAAAAAGCCAATTTTCTAGCCATAAAGGGCAAAATGCAACATCCGCGCTAAGGATTGCAACGGCAGCATTAAAGCACATTAAGGTCGTGTCCGGACTTTTGGTCTAACCAAACAGGCCAAAAATGTCACTCCGACAAATCGCACTTATCTCGCTCACGTCAGGGGCTTTTCTCTTCTCAGTCTCAGCCGTTTGGATGGCGGCCACGCAGCCCCTGACTACCTGGGAGTGGATTGCAGCAGTCGCCCTGCTAATCAGTAGCAGCCTCCAAATCATGGTGGGGATCAAGACCAGGGTACGGGCAAAAAAGGAAGGTCGTGTGGGTTCGCTTCACTTTGATTTTCGGGAGGGTAAAACGCTATGAGAATTTCTGCCAGCGAACGCCAAACGACTAGGCCCGTCAAAGATCAACCTTCGTGGGAGAACTTCACCGCGAAATGGAACGGCAAGGCACAAGTTCCCGCCACCGACCCCGGTTCATTGGATATCAAACAATCCTTAGGCATTGCCCATTGGCTCGCCAAAGGGCTTTTCATGAGCCGTGCCATTACAGGCGTGGTGGACATACCTTCGATGAGATATCTCTACTCGAGCGGGCATGTGAAAGAAATGGTGGGTTGGGATGACGCCCTGTTCTGGGAGCACGGGGTTAAATTCACCTATGGCAAATTTCATCCGGATGATCTCTTTGCACTGCACGAGTTCAGCACGCTCATCGGCCATTATTATAAGAATCTGCCCGAAGAAGAACGACCCGCGTTTACCGACTATTGGGACATTCGCTTTGCAAAACCCGATGGCAGCTACCTGCGCATTTTAGAGCAGGGCCGCGTGCTTAAGCACGATGAGGCCGGCAACATCATTCACCTGTTGATTTTCGTTACCGACATCACCCACCTGAAAAGTGAAAACAAAAATCACCTTCGGCTAACCAACGGCAAGGAAAATGTGCTTTACGAATACCGCATGCCGGGCCAAAAGCTCATCAAGTTAGAAACACCAAGCGAACGAGAAGTTGACGTTTTCCGGCACATCAGCATGGGATACACGCGCAAGCAGATTGCCGACCGGCTCGGTATCAGTTTGTCAACGGTAAAAACACACTGTCAACATGTGTATGAAAAACTGGGTACTACTGACTCGGTTGAAACCCTTAACCTGCTCAAGATATGGAGCATGTTATGATGCTGGTCGGTTCCCCAACAATCGTTAGCCGTTTCGCCAAAAATCAACCTTTTGGCGTATTGCCGTGTAACCATCACGCATCTAGTTTTACATAATAACAGCACAATCTCAAACATGATATGAAGAAAATATTATTACTGTTGTTGCCACTCTTGCTCGCACATCAACTCACGGCTCAGTGGGTTAAAATTGATGGGCCAGAAGGTGGGTTCACATCTTCTTTTGCAAGTACCTCCAATGGTATTTATGGAGTTGTCAATAGTAAGCTGTTCTCCTCTGTCAATGATGGTCAGTGGTGGACTCAGGTAAGCACAACATTCTATAATACAAAATGTGTATTGGCTGTTGGTAGTGATCTATTCATTGGAACGGATGGAGGAGGAGTCTTCAAATCTCAAGATAATGGAAACTCTTGGCAGGCGGCAAACAACGGGATTAGCACCGCCTCGTTTTTGAGTATCCACTCGCTTGCTAGTGACGGTAATCGCTTGATAGCTTCAACTGCTTATGATGGCAGCTTTTTTTCTGACGATCGTGGCGATAGCTGGAATGTCCTCTCGCCTGACTTGAGTGCGTGTGTTTTTCATATTGTTGGTCAAACCATTTTGGCTGGTCAATATGGAAACCAGGGTGGCATGTTTAAATCTACGGATGGTGGTTTAACCTGGGTGCAAGCAAACAATGGGATTGGTATCCCTCATGCAATTTTTCTACCGGGTGTGACTAGTATCACCGCTATCGAAAACGATATCTTCATTGGCATGGAGAACTATGGCGGCAGTATTTATGTCTCTTATGATTTCGGAGAAAACTGGTCGATTGCTGGAACAGGTCAGCATCACGAAAATTTTACACGAGCGCTGGTTAGCAATGGTAACACGCTTTTGGCTGCCACAGATCGTGGGGCCTATGTATCCATGGATGGCGGGCTTACCTGGTCGGCCAGAAATTTAGGGATAACAAATACGTCACTTTGGGCGGCTTCGATGCATAATGGCCAACTCTATGTCGGTTCAATTGGTGGCATAAGTACTTCCCTTGACCAGGGAGAGACGTGGCTTGAAGTTAACTCCGGAATCAACGAACAACAGTTTTCAGGGCTCGCATCATTAGGCTCGGAGGTATTTGTGAGTTCCGAACGTGGCATACATAAAACATCCGATAATGGCGCCACCTGGCAGCCCGCCATGGCAGGGCTCACGGCTTTTCAGGTGCGAGGCATTGTTGCACACCAAGATATCCTGTTTGCCACTGCTGCTGGTAATAGTTATGGATTATTTCGGTCCAATGACGCGGGCCAAAACTGGACCGAAATTCTCAATCCAACAGATGGTTCCAAATACTACGGGTCAGATATAGTGTCAGACGGGACTACCCTGGCGCTCATACCCGATTTTGGTTCGCCATTTATCTCGACCGATAATGGCATCACTTGGGTGCGCATGCCCTTTTTATTTCAGCAAATATTTGGGACTGCGTTTGATGGTACCACCCTTTATGTCGCCACTAATAATGGCCTTTACAGCTGTGGCGTTCAAGGAACCTCTTGGTCGCTTTTAACTGGGCTACCTGCTGAGCGAATGAGCCATGTGGCTGTCCATGAATCAACAATCTATGCCATCACCGGACAAGGATCATTTTTCAAATCTTTTGATCATGGTACCACCTGGTCGCGCGATGAAAACAAAGTAGCCATTGATCCCATCAATTTCATGAAACCGGTTGGCGGTCGCCTCCTGTTGGGTGGATACTCGGCAAGCTACCAACCTCCCTTTTTGGGCAACCCGTGGACTAAAATTGCTCCATTTGGCGCAAATGGAATCCATACAGAAGGCGACTATGTTTTTGCTAGTAGTTTCACAGGTATCTGGAGGGGCCGCCTTGATGAAGTAATTCCGAGGCTCCGTCCAGTAGTATCCAATATTTCGCCAAAGATAGGGGAAAGTGGATCGGAGCTTACTCTTACTGGCAATAACTTTGACAGCAACCAAAGTGGTAATACCGTTTTTCTTGGTCCGGTTAAAGCCACCGTAACCCAAAGCACCACCACTGAAGTAAAGGTTACAGTCCCAGCCGGAGCCGCGTTCAATCAGGTCGTTGTTTTGAGCAATCAACGCGTGGGGTTTTCCCAAGAATTTTTCTCCCCTACTTTTCAAGGCCAATCAGGATTTACCAACTCGTCACTTGATGTAGCAAAAAACATAGCCACGGGGAATCTACCTAAACACTTCGCCTTTGGTGACCTGGACAATGATGGCAAACCCGACCTTGTGGTGGCGAATACGAACGACAGCAAAATTTCCATCTTCCGGAATCTGAGCACACCGGGCAGCTTGGAATTATCATCGTTCGCCTCGCCTGTAACTTACAATTGCGCCACAGGGCCCTCCTATGTTGCGATTGCGGATTTGAACAATGACGGGAAATTAGATATTGCTGTTGTCAGTGAAGCCGCTAATTTCACCAACATCTTTCGCAACCTAACAAATGGTCCCGGGGGGTTCACAGCTGGCTCATTTGCATATTCAACTATTTTTTCTTCGCGGGTTCAATCAATCAAGCTAGTGGATACAGACGGGGATGGGCTAATTGACATCAACGGCTCAGTTTCCGCCTTTTCCAGCGTATATGTCTGGCGTAATTCCTCTTCGGTTGCGGGTCCTATCTCATTTATTGGCGCTCATAGTATGTCAATTTTTGCCGGGCCACATGAAGCGCTGCTGACTGACTTGACCAATGACGGCCGTCCTGAGATGCTGGTCACGACTCCGGCAGACGGCAGCATGCGCATTCTGGAAAGCTACTGTATTGCTCAGGATTACCCGACCTTCAGCCAGCCCATAGTATTTCCGTCAGGGCCACAAGCGAAAAGTTTGGTTGCCGCAGATTTTGACGGTGACGGCAAAATTGACATCGCGGTAGCTAACTCTGGTAGCAATACCATTTCAGTATTTCGAAACACAATCAGCAATGGGACCATAAACGTTGGCTCCTTTGCTGCCCCGATAACTCTGGCTACCAATGGCAGCCCAAACCAACTAGCGGTTGGTGATATCAATGGAGATGGTAAAACTGATTTGCTTGTAGTGAATGAAGCATCTTCAAACTTTTCGGTTTTCAGGAATACCGCCACGCCCGGCTCCATCACCACCGGCTCCTTCGCAGCCAAAGTAGATTTTGCAACCAGTGCCAGCCCAACAGCTATAAGCCTCACCGATATCGATGGAAATGGTGTAATGGATGTAGCCGTAGCAAACTCAGAGTCAAATACGATCTCCCTTTTTAAGAACTTGATCGTCAATACGGCACCATTGTCGATTGCATCCATCCAACCTTCGCAAGGGACGGTTGGCAGCCAGGTTGTGATTACGGGACTAGGATTTAGCGAGGTGCCATTGGCAAACCAAGTAAAATTCAATGGCATCTCCGCACAGGTCTTATCGAGTAACGCTACGAGTATCACAGTTGAGGTTCCAGCGCTTGCCACCAACGGCTTAATTTCGGTCACAACTGGCGGAAACACGGCCGTCAGCCCGGCACCTTTTTGTGTCACACCCGCCCCACCCATCAGTTTGGTTGGTGGCTCTCGCTGCGGTTCAGGATCTGTCTTGCTTTCCGCTGGTGGCGGAACGGCTGGTCAATATCGCTGGTACACGATTGAAACAGGCGGAACAGCCATTGCCGGAGTAACAAACGCTACATATGAAACGCCTGCGCTTACTGCTACTGCCATTTTCTTTGTGGCAATTAACAACGGATTGTGCGAAAGTGCGCGGGCACCCGTTATTGCGACCATCAACCCAATACCAACAGCGCCAACCACAACTTCTTCCGCCCGTTGTGGCAGCGGCCCTGTTACCTTAACGGCCACCGGAGGCACAGCCGGGCAGTATCGATGGTACACGGTTGAAACTGGCGGAACAGCCATTGCCGGAATAACAAACGCCACATATGAAACGCCTGCGCTTACAGCTACTACCATTTTCTATGTGGCCATTAACAACGGTCTGTGTGAAAGTGAGCGGGCACCGGTAACGGCCACGCTCAATCCCATTCCACCCCAGCCTAACGCAGAAATCCCGGCAGCGGTTTGCCCTGGGGCTACCGTAACACTCGTAGCCACCGGTGGCAGTAACGGAGACTATAGGTGGTATGAGGGTGGCAACTTGATAGTAGGCGCCACCGGTGCCAACTATACAATTGCAAACATTACGACCAACCGAACGCTGGAAGTCTCTGTGCTTCTTTTGTGCGAAAGCGCAAAAAAATCAGTAACCGCTACCGTAGTCGACTGCACTTTGCCCGCACCACAATATCCAACCGTGATTGCTTCCTCGGGCGATTACTTTACTTCCGCACAAGGCTCACTGGCCTGGACGCTCGGTGAAGTCATGACCGAAACCTATTCAGCTGGTTCACGCGTTGCGCTTACCCAGGGCTTTCACCAACCGCTGGCTTATCTGATTACAGATCTTGATGCGGAAGCACTGCCCGATGCCGTGTACCCTAACCCAGTGCGCGATGTTTTGAAAATTAAGATCATGGAAGCCGGCAGCTATCGACTGAACGTCACCAATCAGCAAGGGCAATCGATTTATCAAATGGACACAAAATTTGAAGCCGGTGAGGTTCATGAAATACCCTTTTCCGAATTGCCAGCCGCTTTGTATGTTTTAAAACTCAGCAACACCGGAACTCAACAAACAGAATTATTCAAGATTATCAAACAATAGACATGACAACGCACATACTTTCAATTTTGACCAGCTTCTTTTGCTTGCTCGCTGGTACCGCGCTGCCGCAGGCACCACAGAGCTTCAAATACCAAGCGATCGCCCGAAATAATGCCGATGCTCTTGTCGCCAATCAAGAAATAAGGGTGCAAATTAGTATACGGGACCTAACGCCAATGGGAACAGTGGTGTACCGTGAGCAGCACTCCGCAACCACCAACGGCCTCGGGTTATTCACAATTTCGGTTGGCGGTGGAACAAAAGTTGGCAATAATCTTTTCTCAAGCATTGCGTGGGGCATGGGTGACAAGTTCCTTGAAGTTGAAGTGGACTTTTCGGGTAGCAATACTTTCGTTTCATTGGGCACCTCACAACTCCTGAGTGTGCCCTACGCATTATTGGCGGAATCGACCAGAAGCCCGGAGTGGAAAAACATTGAACCCCCAGACGGGTGGGGAGTCATTGAGCCATGCCAGTGTAGACGAAATGGAGACTGGATTGAATTTAGAGGCATCCTTGACCGCCCCGCTTTTCTCAATGATTTTGTGGTTAACATACCAAACGAATGCAAACTTCGATCAGCAGACCTGAACCTAGCTAGATACACAACAATAAACTTTTTGACGGTTAATAATGATGACGTTCATCAAATTGAAACCTTTATGATCAAACTGAGCAATAGTCGAGTCTTCATGTACGGCTCGATTCTTACACGCGCAAGAGTTAGTGTCATTTTTTTTAATGGTGTGAAGTTTAGGGTGGACTAAGTGATTTAAAAACTCTAAAACAAAAGTTATGAATAATATAGTTTGCAAAGTAATCAAATCACTTTTCTTTTGGCTTGCCTTAACTAACGCAATCGCGCAAGCCCCGCAAAGTTTCAAGTATCAGGCTATCGCCCGAAACAATGCCGATGTGCTGATTGCCAACCAGCAAATAAAGGTGCAGATCAGCATCCGAGATCTAATGCCAACTGGAACAGTACTGTACCGGGAACAACATACGGTGACCACCAACGCCCTGGGATTGTTTACGATTTCAGTTGGCGTGGGGACGCCAATGGGAGTAGGGGAATTTTCAAACATTAGCTGGGGCACTGGTGACAAGTTCATTCAGGTGCAGGCAGACTTTACAGGTGGTTCAACGTTTTCAGATTTAGGTACCTCACAATTACTAAGTGTACCTTATGCTTTGTTTGCAGATAAAAGCAATAGTTGGGGTCTGCAGGGTAACAGTGGAACTGATGATCATAATTTCGTGGGAACAACCGACAATAAGGCATTATATTTTAGGGTAAACAACCAAGTGTCAGGTTTTGTCTATGGTAGCGCAACTTTCATTGGTGTTGGGGCGGGAGGGCCAAGTGTTCTGGGTGGAAGAAACAACGATCCTAACACGGTAGTTGGTTCCTATGCATATGCTAATGCCGGACGTGGAAGTTATAATACTGCCATTGGTTCCCATGCACTTTACCTGACGAGAGATGGAAGTAATAACATTGGGCTGGGTTATTTGGCCCTCGAACAAAATGTTCATGGATCCCATAATATAGCGATTGGTACAGAAGCAGGGGCAACCCAACCTTCTCTAGATAACACAATTGCAATTGGTTCTTACGCATATGTCTCCCAAAGTAACACGATCCGTCTCGGCAACACTGACATAGTAAAAATAGAAGGCCAGGTTCCATTTTCCAGTGCCTCCGATCAAAGACTGAAAACAGATATCCAAGACTCTGAACTTGGATTGGACTTCATCCTTAACCTGCGACCTGTACAATATACCATGATCTCCGGTAATGGCAAGACAGACTATGGCTTCATTGCGCAGGAACTGCAAGAGGCACTGGGCAATCGAAACGTTAACATGTTGAGCAAAGACAGTGATTATTACCATTTGCGTTATAACGACCTCATCGCCCCCATGGTAAAAGCCATGCAGGAACAACAGACCCAAATTGAAAAAATGGATAATCTCATCAACCGGCTACTGGAGGACAAAAAGAACATGGAGAGCCGGCTGAAAAAACTGGAAGCCTCCTTGAGTTCCACGGCTGCGCAACAATAAAATACCATGAAACTAATAGTAGCTTTTACACTTGTGTTTGCCTTTGTCGCGGGTTGCAGTGAAGATGCCTCACTCACTGAAGAACAGCGGGTCACGGCCTTGCTTTCAGGAGAGAGTTGGGAAGTTAATCGAGTAGAAGTGGATGGGCAGGATAAATCCGACCTATTTGCTGATTTCTCGCTGCAGTTTAAGGAAGACAAAACCTACACGTCAACCGGCATCACCCGCGTGTGGGCGCGCAGCGGCACCTGGCAGTTCACTGATCCTATAAACCCCACTGTCCTGCTGCGCGATGATGGCGTGGAAGTAACCCTTGAAACTCTAAGTGAACAGCAACTGGTACTGGTTTTGAATTGGTCCACCACTACCATCTCCGGTGGCCGTGGCTCCTCGGTAAGGGGCAACCATAGGTTTGTATTACAGCGCTAATGTTTTTGTAAAATACCTGCACAATACTCTTGGGAGATGAATAAAAACAAGATTGTCAATCAAAAAAAATCAGTCACGAGCCGGTTAATAGTCGGTGTGGCCATGTTACTACTGGCTTGCGAGCCCTTGGACCTTGAACGTCAACTGTTGGTGAGCACGCTACCCTATCAAGGGACGCGCATTGCCAATCCGGATTTTCAAGGGCAAATTGTTGACCTTGGTCCTGCACCGGTTACCAACCATGGCTTTGTGTGGGATATCAAGGATGCGCCCGATCTGAACGCACCACAGGGGGTGGACCTTGGCGCGCGTGCCGAGCGCGGTCCATTTACCAGTCTGCTCACCGGCATGTTGCCCAGCACAGTATACTATGTGCGGGCGTACGCCACCACGGCACAGGGCCAAACGGTGTATGGCGAAACGGTGCAATACCAGACACCCCAGCAGGAAACTCCGCTTTCGTCAACGGAAGGTGGAGTTGGCACAATTATCATCATTGTCGGCAACTTCAACTTCAACACAGTAAACGAGATTACCGTAAAATTTGGCAACGGCACGGCCGAGATCGTTTCGGCTACCAACACCAACCTCATTGTGAAGGTACCTGAGATCAATAATGGTACGGTGAAAATATCGGTCACCACCCCTTCGGGTACTGTGTTCATCCCAGATGATTTTACTGTAATTGACGCTCCTGCAATTGAGGCCATCACTCCGGCCACGGGTGCACCCGGTTCCACCATTATCATCCGGGGTACAAACTTCATTACCAATGCAACTTATAACACGGTTCTGTTTGATAATATTCCCGCCCGTGTCACCGATGCTTCAGCTACTGAGATCGTAACGACCGTCCCGGTTGGCTTACCGGCTGGCCCGATAGCTGTTAAGGTTCAAAGCGGTGCCCTTGTTTCTGCACTACCTCGGAATTTTATGGTTAGCACGCCCCCTGCAGTAACTGATTTTGCCCCAAAATCAGGGCCTGTAGGTACGCGTATTACTATCATTGGCACAAACTTCGGTAGCATCAACGACACGCAAGTAACAATTGGCGAGGTAAACGCGATTGTTTCGGGCGTTACAGCAACCACCCTGTCCGTTCTGGTGCCGACCAACCTCAGCGTAGGCGCCAGCGTACCCATAATGGTGAAGACGAATGGCACCACATTGCCGGTAACACCAAACTTTAGTGTGACTACTGCCGGAGCTACCGCAGTAATCGTAAACAATAGCATAACCACACCCACCACTTGGGTAAAAATCGCTGGGCCTGGAGAGGTGGATTATCGCGTTACCAACAACATTCAGATAACCTCTGAACTCACCATCGCTCCAGGCGTCATTATTGAGGTAGACAATGGCCGTGAAATTAACGTTACCGGGTCCAACTCAGTCTTAATCGCAAAAGGCACCGCCACCAATCCAATTGTATTCACCGGGCGTCAAAAACAACCAGGGTTTTGGAACCGGCTACGCTTTTCTTCCGCTACCAACCCGGCCAACGAGCTGGACTATGTAGAAATCAGCTATGCAGGCTTAAATGGTACTGGAAATCTTCTGGTGGACTTTGGTAGCCGGGTGAAAGTATCAAACTCTAACATCAGCAATAGCGGAGGCTACGGAGCCATCGTTGGCAGCGATTCAAGACTGGATCTGACTTCTAGCGCCCTCTTCAACAATGCCATTATACCCTTGCGCATGGCTCCGGTAAATATTCAATGGCTGGCCGCGACCAACCGGATGACCGGTGGCAACGGGCGGAATGCCATTCAAATTGAGGGTGGAACTATTAACAACTTCGCTGAAACCACTTGGCCAACCCTACAAGACAATACACCTTACTTCATTACCGGTGACGTTGACATCGCTTCCGGGGTACGGGTTGACCCGGGTAACATCATTACTTTTGACTACAACCGCAGTCTGCGGATCAACGGCAGCAGTGCCTACCTGGCAGCAAAGGGAACATCGGTAAGCAAAATAATCTTTACTGGTGCAGATCGATCCATCAAAGGAAGTTGGAATCAGCTTCGATTCTCTTCCTCTAATAATCCGAAGAACGAACTTGACCATGTCGAAGTATCGCACGGAGGGAGCGGTGGCATCAGCCAATTGCTTGTTGATTTTGGCTCAAGGTTAAAAATAGCAAACACTAAAATCGCAAATTCATCAAGCGGGGGATTAAGGCTCGAAGGCGATTGCCGTCTGGATCGCTTCTCATTCAACTCCTTCGAAAACAATACCAATTTCCCAGCTAGCGTTCCCGTGCATCAACTCGGCATACTGGATGCAAATTCCACTTTTTCCGGCAACGGATTAAACCTGGTAGAAGTGTATTCCTCATCGCTAAACGAACCCTCCGCAGAAACAAGTTGGCCAGCTTTTGAAGATGGCACCTCAATTTACATTTCGGGAAATATTTTTGTCAATTCTGGCGTGCGCGTACAACCCGGAGCAATATTTGTTTTTAATGCAAATGTTGGCCTCGAGGTTAGTGGTTCTAACAGCTATCTGGTTGCAAAAGGTACTGGTCAGAAACCCATCGTATTCACCGGGCGGCAACAGTCGGCAGGCTATTGGTCGGGCCTTAAATTCAATGGCTCGCCAAGCGTTAACAACGAATTTGAAAATGCTCAAATCTCGTTTGGGGGTGGGCAGGGTGGTAATCTAAATATGAGTTTTGGGTCAAGGCTGTCCGTGCGGAACTCCACCATCACCAATAGCTCGGGTTGGGGAATATTTAAGTCCGGTGGGGGTGAGATCCTGAACAGTGATGCGGCCACGGTTAATACATTCTCAAACAACGCTCTGGGCAACGTAAACTGAATTTTATGAAATCATTTGGCATCTTACTTTTTCTTCTGGTATCGCACTTGGCTTGGGCTTATGATTATGGTCGCCTCTTATTTAAAGAAGCAACTTTTAACGCCAAAACCGGAACAATCGATATTGTCTACGATCTGCATCCCGCCCAACAGAATTACTTCACCTATGCCGTTGAATTCTATTACTCAACGGATAACGGTCAAACGTTCAACGGCCCATTGCGGCTAATGCGTGGAGACGTTGGGGGCAATGTAAGGCCAGGCCCCGATAAGGTTGCCCAGTGGGATTACTCGATTGAAGCACCCGAACTTTCGAATGTGAGCATCGTATTTTCCATCAGGGCGAAGGCTCGGCTATTGCCAGAGCATTTCACCAAATTTGGAGGGCCAGAAAATGCAGGATGGTCAGCCCTGATACCAGGGCTTGGCGACTTGAAAGTCAGGCAAGGCAACAAGTATTATTACTGGGGCATTACAGCGGCTGCCGTTGGCACGGCTGCCGCTGGTACTGTATTTCATTTCAAAGCACGTGAAAGCTTTGACCAATACCAAACATCGTCAACTCCAGAGGAAGCAGATCAATGGTTTACTCAATCTCAAAGCCAAGTGAAAACGCGAAACATACTCTGGGGTGCTGCCCTGGCTATTTGGATTACCGATGTAACGCTGGTTTACATGAAGGGGAAGCAAAACAAAAAGATTATTGAACAGGCTTTCCCGAAATCAACTTCACTCAAAGTCACGGCCGTGGGGATTGGTTCAGGCGCAGGCCTTCAATTATCCTACAAGTTTTAAAACACCAAGAAATGAAAAATCTTATATCCCTTGCACTTTCCATCCTGATCTTGAGTCAAGCAACGGCTCAGACGATTGAAGCGCAAAGTCCGTCTATCGCTTTTCAGCTTCCGTCCAAAAATGACCCCTCAATTAAGTTCTTTTGGATAAACCCACTCGAAACGTTTAGTGTTTCAGAGTCTAAAACCATACTCGTTAAGGTAGGCATTCAAACTCCTAGTGCTCTGACCAAAGTGAGTTTATACATAAACGAGCGTGCACAAAGCACAAAGCGAGGTGATGCGGATAAGTTGGACGAATTGCGAAATATCAAATTTGACGATATTCTCTTTTTCAACGCCAATTTGGCTAGAGGCTCGAACACCATTCGAATTGAAGTGGAGAATGCCAATGGGGGAAAACGATCGGAGACGCGGGTAGTACGCTCTTCGGATGCTCAACTGGCGTTCGATACCGAAAGGTATGACCATGCATTGTTGTTTGCTACAAATGACTACACGGAATGGGGTGATCTGGTTAACCCCGTTTCGGACGCGCAGGCAATCGCCAAAGAACTCGAAGAGAACTATGGCTTTAAAACCGAAATCGTTCTCAATCCCACTAAGTCAGACATCATTAACAAATTGAGAGAATATAGCCTTAGAAAGTATCTCGATTCTGATCAGCTGTTTGTTTTCTTTGCCGGCCACGGCCAGTTTGACGAGGTGTTTACAGACGGCTATCTAGTCTGTACGAACTCCAAAAAAAATGACATCGCAAGGGAAACTTATATTTCCTTCTCCGACTTGCGGACAATCCTCTCTAACATCCCAAGTAATCATCTTTTTCTCGCAATGGATGTCTGCTACGGGGGCACGTTTGATCAGTCTATTGCCCGTGGCACCGATCGCTCCACTGATGATCTGTATGCCGAGGTAAATACCACCGAGTTTTTGGCGCGAAAACTACAATTCAAAACAAGAAAGTACCTTACCAGCGGAGGCAAAGAATACGTGCCAGACGGGCGCCCGGGTGAACATTCCCCCTTTGCACGCAAACTCTTAGAGGCCCTGCGTACGTACGGAGGGCGAGACAAAATACTAACGCTTGGTGAAATTATTTCTACAGTCGAAAAAATCAACCCGGAGCCACGATTCGGGGAATTTCCCGGAAATGAACCTGGCAGTGACTTCTTATTTGTTGCAAAATAAGGCCCGGTCGACTTAAGTAACTAGTGTGTGTCTACTTCAATCCGTGGAGCAGTGCCCGGTTAATTTCTTTCACAAACCCCGGTCCTTCGTAGATGAAGCCGGTATAAATCTGAATGAGGTCGGCACCGGCCTTTATTTTCTCCAGCGCATCTTCCACCGACATAATTCCCCCTACTCCGATAATCGGGAACCCGGGACCCAGGCGATCGCGCAGATAACGAATTACCTCGTTTGATTTTATAGACAACGGTGCCCCACTCAGGCCACCCAGGCCAAGCGCGGTAACGGTCTCGGTTGGTGTAGTGAGACCTTCCCGTGAAATGGTGGTATTCGTGGCGATGATCCCATCTGTTTTGGTCGCCTTCAGGATTTCAACAATATCATCCAATTGCGATGGGGTGAGGTCCGGTGCGATTTTCAACAACACCGGCTTGGCTTTCGGTTTGGTTGCGCTTAAGGATTTTACATGCGCCAGCAAGTTCGTTAACGGTTCCTTCTCTTGTAGCTCGCGCAAACCGGGCGTGTTGGGCGAACTCACATTCACCACAAAATAATCCACATACGGGTAAAGCGCTTCAAAGCAGTAGTTGTAGTCCTCGAATGCTCTCTCGTTAGGTGTTGCCTTGTTCTTGCCGATATTCCCGCCCACAATCACCCGCGACTTTCGGCCCTTCAGGCGGTTGACTGCTGCCAAAACTCCTTCGTTGTTAAAGCCCATCCGGTTAATCAGTGCTCGATCTGCCGGCAGGCGAAAAAGTCGTGGCTTGTCGTTACCGGGTTGTGGTCGAGGTGTAAGGGTGCCCACCTCTACGAAACCAAAACCAAAGGCTGCCATCGTATCTACCAACCGGGCATCTTTATCAAACCCGGCTGCCAGCCCAACCGGATTTTCAAACTCAAGACCAAAAAGAGTTCGTTTCAGTTTTGAATCGCGCACACGATACAGCGCGCGCAGCAGAGCTAAAAAACCCGGAAGGTTTTGATTGATGCGCAACAAGCCAAACACGGTGTGGTGAATGCGCTCTGCGTCAAACAAAAAAAGCAGGGGACGTACAAAAAGCTTGTAAAGGCTCACTTCTTTTTCTTCCTCGGCTTAGGCCATTTCTTATAGCCCTGAAAAACGACCTGATCGATTTGCTTTTCCACAGCCGCCCCGGCACTAAGAGCCATCGTGGCATCAATTCGCCAGATTAAAAAGCCATTTCGGTCATTAAGATCAATCACCAGGCTGCCCGTGCGCACATCCTGCGACCAGGTTTGTGATGGATTCCCCGGGGCTGTACCCAAAGGACCCAGATTTTGAAAGTCGAGCTGAGTGGTTGCCCCAACGATATAGGATATCACCAGATCGCCCAATGAGTCGGCCGGCTGAAGGCCCTTTTGCTGAAGTTCACCGGCCACAGCATCGCGAATCCAGCGGTGCAGCAGTTGGTCATCAATCTGGCGCTGATCTTTGGGCGTAATGATCTCAGCCTCCCCAAACGAAAACGTTTTGTAGACGGTGTAGTCGCGATCTTTTTCAAAGCGGGTTTGTATGCCCTGACCCCAGGTGCACAGCGGGATCGTCAGCAAAAACAAGGCGCGTAGGAACATGCTCAAAAATAGTGAATTAGTTTAACTGCGGGGATGGAATTCGGTGATCACCTGCCGCAAATAATCCCGATCCAGGTGTGTGTAAATCTCGGTGGTTGTGATCGATTCATGACCCAGCATCTCCTGAACAGCCCGCAGGTCGGCTCCACCTTCGATCAGGTGTGTAGCAAAGGAATGCCGAAAGGTATGCGGCCCTATCGTTTTCTTTAACCCAATGCGGGCGGCCAGGCTCTTGATAAACAAAAAGACGGAGACGCGCGACATTTTTTGACCACGCTTGCTCAAAAAAACCACTGATTCATTTCCCGGTTTCACCGGCACATGAACCCGAACCTGATCAACATAAATTCTAACAAACTTCAACGCATCTTTTCCGATCGGCACTAAGCGCTCTTTGTTTCCTTTGCCGATCACGCGCACAAAACCAATGTCGGCATAAATGTTGTTCAGCCGAAGATCGACCAGTTCCGATACGCGAAGGCCGGAGCCATACAAAACCTCCAGCATGGCCCGGTTACGCTGCCCTTCCGGGTGTGAAAGATCTATCGCCTCCAGCAAACGTACTACTTCGGTGTAATCCAGGGTGTCGGGTAATTTCCGTCCGATTTTCGGGCCTTCCAACAGCACGGTGGGGTCGTCCGCGATGAGTTCTTCAAACATGAGATACTTGAAAAAACTCTTGATGCCCGAGAGAATTCGGGCCTGGCTGTAGGCACTCATACCCAACTCATTGACGAAGGTCAGAAAATCTTTGAGCAGCTGGAGATCGACCTTAAGCGGGCTAACACCCGGCCTTTTCATCTCCACAAATTGTTGGAGCTTTTCTACATCACGTATGTACGCCTCAATCGAATTTTCGGACAACGACCGCTCGAGTTTCAGATAGTGCCCAAACTGCCGAATGTAGGTTGCCCAACTCATAAAGGGAGATGAATACGCACCCGTCAAAGGTAAGGGTTTGCCTGCGCACACCGGATTTTTGCTACCTTCGTTTCCATGAAAATTCAGATTATTAACGGCCCCAACCTGAACTTACTGGGTGTTCGCGAAGAGTCGATTTACGGAAACCGTGACTTTGACAACTACCTTGAGGAACTTCGAAAGCGATTTCCGACAATCCAGCTGTCCTGCTTTCAATCTAACATTGAAGGGGAATTAGTTTCCAAGATTCAAGAAGTCGGATTTTCATTTGACGGTATTTTGCTTAATGCCGGTGGGTATACGCACACGTCCATTGCCCTTCACGATGCCATTGCAGCCGTTCCCTGCCCGGTGGTGGAAGTTCATATTTCAAATATCTATGCCCGTGAAGAATTTCGCCATAAGAGCATCATTTCCTCCAAATGCAAAGGCCTGGTAGCCGGTTTCGGGCTCGAGAGCTACGCACTCGCACTCTCCCACTTTACCAATCGGAGCTAGACCCACTGCCATAGCCACTCCGCCAACCGATGGTACAGCGGAATGCCAACCAGAATGTTAAAGGGAAAGGTAATACCCAACGCGGGCGTGATGGAATAGGTTGGGTTTGCTTCCGGTATCGCCAGGCGCATAGCGGCTGGTGCGGCAATGTAGGAAGCACTGGCGGCCATGGTGGCCAATACCACCGTGCCACCCAGGGAAAGCCCGGTGGCAATACCCATCAGGATGCCTACCAGGGCCGAGAGAACAGGCATGCCCACGCCAAAAAAAATCAGGAAGACACCCACCTTGCGAAGGTCTTTGAATCGCTCTGACGCCACAACTCCCATCTCCAACATAAAGATGGCGAGGAAACCCTTGAACAGATCGAAGAAAAAGAAGTTGAGTTGCTTGTTGGCGCTATAGGCCGTGAAGACACCAATGAGCAATCCTCCCGTGAGTAACAAGACACTCTTGCCGAGGAAAACCTCGTGCAGTATTTTTTTCACATCCCAGTTTTCCCGGAAGTGTTCCAGCTTAGCCATGAACACACCCAATGCCAGCGCAGGCACCTCCAACATCACCAGCAGAACCGTCATGTACGCCTCATAGGTCACATGTTTGTCGTTAAGGTAGGATATAACGACAGCAAACGTTACGGCACTCACTGAACCATAGTGGGCTGCGATGCTGATGGCATTGTTGCGATCGAATTTGCCGATTGATACGAGTATGCGATAGGCGAGATAGGTGATCAGCATGCCCAACGCCAGTGTGCCGAAGGCGGGCAACAGAAATGAACGGACCGAGATGTGGAACAACTCAATACCCCCTTTAATCCCGATTGAGAGCAACAGGTAGATGCTGATGGTGTTATAGAAAGAGGCCGGAATGCGGAGTTCCGATTTGGCGATGCCGGCTATGGCGCCCAGTACGAAAAACAAAACGACCGGGTCCAGGTAACTGTGCATGGCACAAAGTTACTTAAGGAATGTCATACCGGTAGATATCGTCCAGTTTGGCGTCATAATCCATCTGACACAACTCGTGCAGCAATCCATCTTGCAGGCGATAGACCCAGCCGTGCAGCATGGGTCGTTGATGTCGGCTCCAGGCGGCCTGTATAATAGAAGTTTTGGCCAGGTTCATCACCTGCTCCATAACATTCAGTTCCACCAGGCGATCGGTACGGTGCTCTTCGTCCATCGCTTCCAGTTCATCCTGATGATAGCGGTACACATCTTTGATGTTACGAAGCCATTTGTTAATCAAACCCAGTTCCCGGTGTGTCATGGCGGCTTTTACGCCACCGCAACCATAGTGGCCACAGACAATCACATGCTTCACTTCCAATACCTGAACGGCATATTGCAGCACGCTTAAAAGATTAAGATCCGTGTGTACGACCATGTTGGCAATGTTTCGATGAACAAAAATCTCGCCCGGGTCGGTATTGGTAATTTCATTGGCCGGAACACGGCTATCGGAGCACCCAATCCAAAGGAAATCGGGTCGCTGGATGTCCACCAGGCGCTTGAAGTAGTTGGGGTCAATTTCCGTGCGCTCCTTTGCCCAGGCTTTGTTCTCCAGTAATAGTCTGCGATAGCTTTCCATAGTTTTCAATTATTCACTTTCACGAAACATAGGATGCGTGGCATGCTTGTTCCGCTTCAATTCTACTTCAATATTCTTGGTCTCGGCCGTCTTCATAAAGTCCTGAATGGTTTCTACCACATCGGCATCAATGAAGTGACTGCGTGAACCATCAATGATGATGCGCGCATTGTCGGGAATCTTCTCCAGGGACCTGCGCAGCGCGGCCTTATTTAAAAACGAAACATCCCGTGTAAACTTCAACAAGTATTGATCGTCATCGTTGACCAGCACCACAGCGGAGTGAAAGTTAGTTTTCAACACGAAATACAAGGCCACCAAAATGCCGATAAAAATTCCCACCAGTAAATCCGTAAGTAAAATGGCCACGATGGTGACAACAAAAGGCAGGAACTGATCCCGTCCCCGTCTCCACATATCGAGGTACATAGACGGGGAAGTGAGCTTATAGCCCACCATGATTAAGATACCGGCCAAACAGGCCAGGGGTATGAGGCGCAGCACGCGGGGAAAGGAGAATACTACAATGATCAAAATGAAACCGTGGAAAATGGCAGACCATTTTGATTTTGCCCCGGCTGCGATGTTGGCCGTGCTTCGAACAATGACAGCTGTAACCGGCAACCCGCCCAATAATCCCGACACCATATTGGCAACACCTTGTGCTTTCAATTCGTGACTAAGCGGTGTAATGCGTTTGTACGGATCGAGGCGGTCGGTTGCCTCAACACTTAGTAATGACTCCAGACTGGCCACCATAGCCAGAGTAACCGCCACGATCAGCGCTTTTTGTGAGAAAAGTTGAGCAAAATCCGGAAACGTCAATATGGATGAAATCGAAGTGGCGGAAAAATCAGGCAGGTTAACCAGGTGAGTATCTTGAATGCTGAGATGCGGATACCACGAAACAAAGACCTGGTTCATGACTACTCCCACCATTACCACAACCAGGGCACCCGACACATACTTGGCCCAATTCTGCCGCTTTACCCTGGGGGTCTCCCAAAACAAAATGATCAACAAGGAAATCAATGAGATTAGGATGGCTCCCGAAGTAGGGTTCTGAATGGCTTGAAAAATTTCAGTGAAGGTGTTTTGGCCATCCGGTTGCACAAAGCTTTCGTCCCCTTCGTAGTCGGCATCATAGCCCAGTGCATGCGGAATTTGCTTAAGAATTAAAATCAAACCGATTGCCGCCAGCATACCCTTGATCACCGAATTGGGGAAGAAGTGCCCGATAACACCTGCCCGTGCAAAACCTAACCCGATCTGTAACAACCCAGCAAGCACCACGCAGGCCAGAAACGCCTGAAAAGAACCCAGGTCCTGAATGGAAGCCAGCACGATGGTCGTGAGACCGGCAGCCGGGCCGCTAACGGCCAACTGCGACTGACTGAAAAACCCGGCTACAATGCCACCCACGGCACCGGCAATGAGACCAGAGGCCAGCGGAGCGCCCGATGCCAGCGCAATGCCGAGGCACAGCGGCAGCGCTACCAGGAACACCACCACCGAAGCCGGTAGGTCGTTTACGATATTTTCTCTGAGCTGCCGAAGCATTTATTTGAAAAAACTTCTAATGATAGTGATAATGGCAAGAAGGACAATGAAAAACTTGACACCGGCAAACAATGCCGCCAGAATGGGCAACGCAGCATAGGTGTACTGTTGAAGCAACATCAGAAGACAACAATTTTCAATCGCGTCACACACGCCAGCCCAACCGGTGTTGCCCGAAAGCCAATGCGCACTGCGCTGGAAAAGACCCGGTTGCAACCGCGCAGCTGCCCACCGCGCACCAAACGTTAGCGTTGCCGAATACAACACCAGAAAGATGAAGTCAAGATATAAACTGACAAACGCATTATAGATGACATTGCGCTCCTGCCAATGCTCCAGCAGAATATTCACGCGATCCATCGTAAACGCGAACTCGAAAGAAATGATGTCACCCGAGTTGAGGGGTTTCACCTGTGAGCCCATAAACGCGGCAAAGGCAAGGGTGACCACTACACTGATGCCAAAAATCAAACCCTTGCGCTGTGCCATGGAAGCAAGTTACGAAGCCCTTTTGTTTTTTGGCTACTTTTGCCGGTATGAATCTGAAGGAAATTCTCTCCGTAACGCTGATCCTGTTTTCGGTGATCGACATTATCGGGTCCATTCCGTTTATCATTCTCATCCGCAGGCGCGAAGGAAGAATCTATGCCGAAAAAGCAACACTGATTGCCGCTGTGCTGATGATTGTGTTTCTCTACCTTGGTCAGTCCATTCTAAAACTATTTGGTCTTGACGTAGCCTCCTTTGCCGTGGCGGGCTCCATTGTCATGTTCATCATTGCCATGGAGATGATCTTGGGAATTACTTTAATAAAGGATGATCCGAACGCCAAGGGTACCGGATCGGTTGTTCCCATTGCATTTCCGCTTATTGCGGGGGCCGGAACGCTGACGACCATTTTGTCCATTCGCGCGGTTTATGCCGAGGTCAACATCCTGATAGGCATTGTCTTTAACCTCATCATCGTGTACATCGTATTGCGCTGGTCCAACTGGCTGGAGCGCGTGATTGGCGAATCGGGATTCGCTGTGCTACGTAGAGTATTTGGCGTAGTACTGCTGGCCATCGCGGTGAAGATCTTCAAATCGAACTACCTGTGATCTACCTCTTCACCGATGGTGCTGCACAGGGCAATCCCGGGCCGGGCGGTTATGGCGCCATACTTCGATATGGGCAACATGAAAAAGAACTAAGTCAGGGCTTCCGGCTTACCACCAACAACCGTATGGAACTACTGGCCGTGATCGTGGGCCTTGAGGCCATCCGAAAAGAAGGCATACCGATCACAATTTACTCCGACTCACGGTATGTTGTAGACGCGGTTGAAAAGGGATGGCTGATGGGTTGGGAAAAGAAAGGCTTTGCTAAAAAAGCGAATCCGGATTTGTGGCAACGTTACCTGCCGTTGCACAAAAAGTTTAAGCCCCGATTCGTCTGGATTCGCGGCCATGCCGGCCATCCGGAAAATGAACGTTGCGATCAACTAGCCGTGGCAGCGGCCACCGGCAGCGGCTTGCTGCGCGATGAGGGCTACGAAAACAGTGTTTCGTAACTAAAAGCCATCTCAAAAATACTTCACCATGTCAGGTTGAGCCTGTCGAAACCGGGTTTCAGCACCGAATAGCCTTCGACAAGCTCAGGCTGACAATTGAAAATTGATTTTTGAGATGGCATCTAGTTTTCCCGCTCGTCAAAAACAACACCCAGCTTTTTCAATTCGTGTAAAATGGGCAAGTAGACTTCTGCCTGCGTTGGGATGACTACGCCTCGCACGCCCATCGTCCCTTCAGCCAGAAGTTTAGTGGCAATGGCCAATGGCCATCCCACCGTTTTTGCCATGGCTGTACGGTCGGCATCATCGCCCACCACCACCAGGGAGGACTGAATTTCCCGTTTCTGGTTTTCAAATTGGTATCGGAACCGATGCCACATCACAATCATATCGCGATCGTGCTCGGCCAACTTCCATTTTTTGTTCAACACACGTTCAACCACCTGGGCCGGTGTACCCTCTTGCATGCCAATTTTTTCTTCAGCAAAAAAGCCTGACCAGGCAAGGCGCTTAAGTTCCGGGCCACGTGGGTCCAACTTCAGTTGCCTCGCCAGGCGATCGGGCGTGGAGGCCGTTCCCGAAGGCAGGAAGGAATCCACAAAATCGCGATGCGTTTTTTCGCTTAATTCTTTCAAGGTATAGGTATCATCGCAGCAGCCCAACTGCACCAGCACATTCCAGGCGCTGCAAAAACCTTCAAAACGCAAAGTACCCCTGATCATCGTGTCAACAAATTGTAATCCATAGGTGGACTGATACTTCAGGGAATCGCGGTTGGCATATCCTTCAAAACGCCCATGCCCGGGAACTTCAATCGGTGTTACCCGGCTGAACAACTGTTGGTAGGGAATAAACTTGTTGATGCCACCCTCCAGGTACTTGGCCACGCTTTGGCCGGCCATCACCACATTTCGGGGGTTCCACGTGAACTTATAGCGCCACGGATTTTCCGGATCGGTATCGGGGGCTATCAATCCACCCGTGTAGGATTCAAAACTGGTTAGCCGGCCGCCCCGTTGCCGAACGCGGTCCATCACCTCCATAGCACTCATGTGATCAATGCCGGGATCCAATCCACACTCGTTAAGAAAGAGCAGCCCGCGTTGTTTTGCCTCTTCATGAAGGGTTTGCATTTCATCTGAAACGTAACTGGCCGTGATCAGGTGCTTACCGAACTTCAGGCACAAACGGGCCACGCGCGGGTGAAAATGCGCGGGTACCAGCGACACGATTATATCCGCATTAGCAACCAACGGCTCGGCCGGCTGCTCAATGTCAAAATGAACTGCCGTACCCCGACCGTTGAGGCGACTCTCCGCTGCCATCACCGAAACATCGCCTACCGTCAGCTGCCGTCCGGTTTGCGCACACCAGGTAGCCAAATAATCGATGAGAAGTGAGGACGAACGACCCGCCCCCAAAACGAGAATTCGATTCATGGCGGTAAGTTAGGATTTTGTAACTTACCTGCATCAATCGTCAGCATCGTGAAAAAGTCAACCGAATTCTCCTTCTTCAGCAACATTGAAGAACTGGACAACGAAAGTAAATACCTCGCGCACAAAGCGAAAGAAGCTACCCAGCACGCCTATGCCCCGTACAGCAAATTTCATGTAGGGGCTGCGTTGATTTTGGAAGACGGAACCTTGATCATGGGTTCGAACCAGGAAAACGCCACCTATCCGCTCAGCATGTGTGCCGAACGCGTGGCGCTCTATACGGCAGCGGCTACTCACCCCGGAAAGCGGATTGTAAAAATCGCAGTGGCCGCGCACAAGAAAAATCACAAAGAACTAACCGGGGCCACTTGCTGTGGAGGCTGCCGGCAGGTGTTGTTAGAGTTTGAAGAGCGACAGCATAAACCGATCGAGATTGTGATGTTCGGCTATGACGGCAAGTGGATCAAGGCTCCGTCTGCTGATTCGCTTTTGCCACTTCGCTTCGCGAAGGAAAACCTGGACTGATGCAGGAGTGCACCGCTTCCTTTTCGTTTCAGGCACGTTACTACCGGCTGGGCCATTTGACTCCCGACACGCGGCAAGTGTGGATTGCGCTGCATGGTTATGGGCAGTTGGCCCAATACTTTGCCCGTAAGCTTGAACCCCTGACGCACCAAAACATTTGTGTGCTGGTGCCGGAGGGACTATCGCGGTTTTATCTCGAAGACGTACAAAGCCGCTCGCAAGGCGGAAGTCAGCGGGTGGGCGCCAGCTGGATGACCCGCGAAAACCGCCTCATGGACATCCACAACTACATCTGCTACCTCGACACTGTCTTTCAGAATGAAACACGACATCTCGAACATGTTCCGCCTGTCACCGTGTTGGGGTTTTCACAAGGCGCTGCCACAGCCACTCGCTGGGTTATGCATCAGTCGGTTGCCGTCAGTCGGCTGATTTTGTGGGCGGGCTTGTTGCCGCACGATATGGACTTTGACAAGGGCAGGAAACTGTTTGCGGGCAAGCAAGTTGTTCATGTGCACGGTACGGATGATCCGTTCGTGACGGACTCACGTTTTGCGGAAATGAAAGAACTCGCGCACCGTATTTCAGATGCTCCCACCGTCATCCGCTTTGAAGGCAAGCACGAGTTGCACGAAGCAACGTTGCTTTCGCTCGGCTAAGCCTGACGCTTCACAACGGTAGCGCTGGCCTGGGCGCGGGGCAATACCACCAGGTCGGCCACTACTACATGGTCGGGTCGGGTAAGCGCAAACAGAATCAGATCGGCTACATCTTCGCCATGCAGGGGCTCAAGACCTCTATACACGCTCTTCGCACGCTCAGCATCTCCTTTAAATCGCACGAGTGAAAACTCCGTCTCCACAAGACCCGGATGGATGGCGGTAACCTTTATGCCACTTGGATTGAGGTCAAGACGCATACCCTGGGTAAGGGCATCTACTGCAAACTTGCTTGCGCAGTAAATGTTACCGTTCGGGTACACCTCTTTGCCTGCAATGCTGCCGATATTGATAATGTGCCCCCGCTGCCGCTCCACCATACCCGGGATGATGTGGCGCGAAACATACAACAGACCTTTGACATTGATGTCGATCATGGCATCCCAGTCTTCCACGTCACCCCCCTGCACAGGCGCGAGGCCATGGGCGTTGCCGGCATTGTTAATCAGCACGTCTATCGTCTTCCAATCAGCCGGGAGCGATGTAATGGCCTCATCAATTTTTTTCTTATCGCGAACGTCAAATACTAACGTGATGACCTCGGTATGCTGTTTCAACTCAGCCTGAAGACGATGCAGGCGATCCTGTCTCCGGCCGCAGAGGATCAATCGAAAATGATTCCGGGCCAACAGTTGGGCGGTGGCCTCTCCGATTCCGGAGGTAGCACCTGTGATCAATACCGTACGCATGGTGTTATTGAAAGATAAAATAAACGGAGATGGTGTTCGTGTTCAACCGTTTAAGCGGCTCGCGAAAGGGGCCGGGGTCAGCGCCCAGCATGTCTACGATGCCGTGCTGAAACCGGATTTCCTGCGATAGCTTGAAAAGCGGAAAATAAAAATCAAAGCCAATGCCCGCCTCCAGCGTAAGATTGCGAGGCTTGATATCAATCGCCAAATCATTATTACCGCCTGTGATATCATTCTTTCCTGAGGCTTCAAAAGAAGGCGTTACCCCGCCTACCATGTACATGCGGGTGTCACCCCTGCGCATCGATTTGTATTTCAACAAAATGGGAAACTCAACCATCGTGGTTTCCACCAGTTGCGATTTCACGGACTCATCGGTATAGTTGTATTGCAAGCGATGCTCATAAAACCCGGCTTTGGGCATCAGGCGCAGATCCAAAAACTCGTTGAAGCGATAGTTCACCAAAAAGCCAAGTGAAAAGCCGGGGGAAAACTCGGCCATAACTGAGTGCACCGTATCCAATTGATCGGTTACAAATTGATCGGAATACTGAACCTGGTAGGCTGAGGTGTGAATACCGATGGAAAATCCGTAGGTGATCAGTTTCTCATCATAATTCACATTTTTCCGCTTTCTAAAAAAGGACTGACCTTCGGCTGTAAACACCAGGCCCAACAACAGCAGCAGGGCAATTATACCTTGCCGGCCGTATATAAGGTACTGATGCCGAACGTGAGCGGCCTGGCTTCGGGACGATGAAATCCGGCCTTCACCAGAATGTCGGTGAACGCCTGACCATCCGGAAAAGCATTTACCGACTCGGGTAAATAGGTGTAAGCAGCTTTGTCGCGGGAGACCCATCGTCCGATTTTAGGTAAAACGAAATGAAAGTACGCGTGGTATATCTGTTTGAACGGAAAGATACGAGGTTTTGAGAACTCCAGAATGATCAGCTTGCCGCCCGGGCGCAGCACGCGTTGCATTTCGGTGAGCCCGGCCAGTAAGTTTTCGAAATTACGGACCCCAAAAGCGGCCATCACGGCATCAAACGAATTGTCCTGAAAAGGCAAATTCTCCGAGTCACCCGAACGAAGTTCAATCCGGGAATCTAATTTTTGCTTCCGGAGTTTTTCGCGCCCAACGTCCAACATGCCTTCGCTGATATCTACCCCCACTACCTTCTCCGGATGGGCGGCCAGCGCAGCAATGGCAAAATCGCCCGTGCCGGTGGCCACATCTAAAATATGGCGGGGTTTGATTTCTATTAACTGCTGAATGGCCTTTTTGCGCCACAACTTGTCAATACCGAGGCTGAGCGTATGGTTGAGCAAATCATACTTGCCGCTGATGCTGTCAAACATGCGGGCCACCTGCGCCTTTTTTGCGGCCGGGTCATTTTGATAAGGTACTACCGCCATTTGTGGAAATAACCAACAGATCGAAAAGAAGTTTGCAAGTTTAGAAAGATTAGCACGATTAATCGCCCGCTTTGAACTTATTTTGTGCATGATTATTCGCGAGGCCGAATTTGTCACCAGCAGTACAAAACTCGTTCAATGTCCGCCACCCGATCTGCCGGAATTCGCCTTCATCGGACGATCGAATGTGGGCAAGTCATCGTTGATCAATATGCTGGTGCAGCGCAAACAAATGGCGCGAACGTCCGCCAGACCGGGAAAAACCCAAACCATCAACCATTACCGGATTAACGGAGCCTGGTATCTGGTTGATTTGCCCGGGTATGGCTATGCCGGAGTCAGCCAGACGCAGCGCAGCAACTGGACGGCCCTGATGGACGACTATTTCCTCCATCGAAAAAATTTGCTGTGCACCTTTGTGTTGCTGGACAGCCGGCTTGAACCCCAGGCCAAAGACCTCGATTTTATCTCCTGGCTTGGAAAAAATGAAAAACCGCTCGCGCTCGTGTTAACGAAATGCGACAAGCTTTCGCGCAATCACCTTCGACAAAGCGTGCAACTGTACCAAAACCGTCTTTTACGGATCTGGGAAGAATTGCCACCATTCTTTCTCACCTCGTCCGAAAAACGCCAGGGACGGGATGACATCCTCGGCTTTATCGAATCCGCCCTTTCCGATTCCTCCGGAGTTCAGTAGTTTTGCCGCCTTAGTTTTTGTTTATGACACTATCGGACATCGCATCAGTGAGTGGTAAAGGGGGGTTGTATAAAATCTTGAAACCCGGCAAGTCGGGTGTACTGCTGGAATCGCTGGATGCCGGCAAAGCCAAACTCGTAGCGGGCGCCTCCAACCGTATTTCGGTGTTAAGTGAGATTTCGATTTACACCACGACCAAAGAGGGCACCGTGCCCCTGGAAGAGGTTCTCAAGAAAATCAAACAGAGTTTTGGTGCTGACCTCGGTGTCGACAGCGAAAGCGATGGAACGGAATTAAAGGCATTTCTGAAATCGGTATTGCCGGAATTTGACGAAAACCGTGTTTACGTGTCCGACATGAAGAAGCTGGTCAAATGGTACGGTATTCTGCTGAAGGAGGCGCCCGAGGTACTCGATGGTACTACCCCGGAAAAAGGATCGTAGCCCGTGAGGCTGTTGGTTTCTACAAGATATTACTCTCGCAAAGCAGCTACCACACTGTGCGGGTCAATCCAGCAAACCCTCCGCCATCTCCACCATTTGTTTTGAGCCTACAAAAAATGGAGCGCGCTGGTGCAAGCTCTTCGGTTGAATGTCTAAAATTCTTCGCTTACCATCGGTAGCTTTGCCGCCCGCTTGTTCAGCAACGAAGGCGAGGGCATTGCACTCATACATAAGACGGAGCTTACCTTCCGGGGCTTTCGCGCTGGCCGGGTAGATGTAAATGCCACCCTTCAACAAATTGCGATGGAAATCCGCTACCAGTGAACCAATGTAGCGCCCCACAAATTGCTTCTCTTTGCAGTAGCTGAGGTATTTTTTCACGCCCTCGGGAAACGTATGGTAGCCACCCTCATTGACCGAGAATATTTTTCCATCCTCCGGCATCTTCATATCCGGATGCGATAACACGTACTCGCCCAGCGAGGGTTCGTAGGTAAAGCCATTTACACCATGACCCGCGGTGTACACCAGCATGGTAGACGATCCGTACAACACATAGCCGGCTGCCACCTGCTCCGATCCCTTTTGCAATATGTCTTCATCCTGTATAGGCGTGCCAACGGGCGTTTTTCTCCGGTAGATGGAAAAGATCGTACCGATCGACACGTTGACATCAATATTGGAGGAACCATCCAGCGGATCAATCGCGATGACATACTTGCCCTCGTTATTGAGGTCAACAAACGACTCCGTCTCTTCCGAAATCAAGGCACACGCCTCACCCCCTTTGGTGAGGGCGCGCGTGAAACGAATATTGGCCAGCACATCCAGTTTTTGTTGCTGGTCCCCGGCCGTGTTCATGGACCCCATCGGCCCCATGATATCGATAAGCCCCGCCTTGTTCACTTCGCGGTTCACCACCTTACTGGCCAGGGCGATATCGCGAAGCAGTTGCGAAAGTTCACCGCTGGCATACTGAAATTGTTCCTGGTTGTTCTTGATAAAGCGATCCAGGGCGGTGCCAATAGGTAAGGCAATGCGGGAAGATTCCATCATAACGGCTATTCTTAGATATCTTTGGCGGTACTGTTCAAAATTAAGCATTGCAATCGATTGAACTACGGAGATGAAGGTTTTTAAGTTTGGTGGCGCCTCGGTGCGCGATGCGGATGGCATCCGCAATCTGGCGCGAATTCTCTCGCGCTTTGACCCGCACAACCTGGTGGTGGTGGTGTCGGCCATGGGCAAAACCACCAACGCCCTTGAAAAAGTGGTGGCCGAGTCAAGGGCCGGCCGCACCATCGATCCATTGCTGGCTGAAATTGACCGCTATCACCGGGCCGAGATGGAAAAACTTTTTGCACCCACACATCCGGTGTTCCAACAATTGACCGGATACTTGATGACCGCGAGGCAACAGGCCGCCCTTATCCACGAAGAAGACCGTGTCTACGACCAGGTGGTGTCGCTGGGCGAATTGATCTCCACCACGCTGGTGTCAGCATTTCTGCAGCAGGAAGGATTTCCGGTTTTCTGGAAAGATGCCCGACAGGTGATTGCCACGGACAGCACGTTTCGCGAAGGTCGTGTTAACTGGGAGGCCACGCGCGGCAAGCTAGCCGGGTGGCAACCGGAATTGGCTGCAGGCATCGTGGTGACGCAGGGCTTTATCGGATCAACACCCGATGGATTCACCACCACGTTAGGCCGTGAGGGTTCCGACTACACGGCTGCGATAATCGCGAGTTGCCTGGGGGCCGAATCGGTGACGATCTGGAAAGATGTGCCGGGCGTGATGAATGCCGATCCAAAAAAACTGCCGGCTGCGGTAGTCTTTGAGGAACTTCCCTTCCGCGAGGCTGCCGAGATGACCTACTACGGAGCCTCCGTCATTCACCCGAAAACCATCAAACCACTCGCTCAACACGATATACCTCTGTATGTCAAAAGTTTTATGAACCCCGAGCTGCCGGGCACACGCATCCATGAGTGCAAAGTTCTCCGATTGCCTCCGCTGATCGTGCTGAAAGAAAACCAATGCCTGGTGTCGTGCAAGGTAACGGACTACAGTTTCGTTACCGAGGAGCAGGTGGGGCACATCTTCCAGGTGGTATCGCGGCACGGCATCAAAATCAACCTGATGCAAAACTCGGCTATTACATTTTCGTTCTGTGTCGATTTTCGCGAATCGAAAGTTCTGCCGCTTATTGACGAACTCAGCCAGTCGTTTGAAGTGTATTACAACACTGGCTTAACTCTGGTAACGGTAAAAAATTATGATAGCCGCACCCTGGAGGAGTATCGGCATAAGCCGGGCATCGTCATGGAGCAGGCTTCGCGTTCCACCGTGCAATTGCTGATCAAAGAATCATGACAAGCCGGTTCACGGCTTTGGTACGCGAAACCTTTCGGGATGCCGAGGCGGCCCGCGATCCCGCGGGTGTTGTCAGCACCAAGACCCTAATCACTTGTGTGGTCGTTTGCCTATCGCTTGCCCTATCCAAATACTGGGGCGGTAACGCAGCTTTTTATTCATTCTTTCGATTCATTGGCTTATCGGATTGGCTGGTGAGTTTGTCAGCACCCGATGTGCGCTTATACACTTTGCTGTGGTGGGCGGCAATCGTGATCTTTTTCTATCTGATCATTCCGGCCTTGGTGATCCGATTTATCTTCAGAGAAAAAATCACCGACTACGGAGTGAAGTTGAAAGGAGCGTTGGAGTACCGGCAGCTTTATCTGGCTATGCTATTGATCATGATTCCGGTTCTGGTCATCGTGTCATTCAGCCCAGCCTTTCAAAGCAAATATCCGTTCTTCATGCCGGGTGCAGACGAACCGTTGTTTCCCCGGCTGGTCATTTGGGAGGTGGCCTACCTCCTGCAGTTTTTGGCACTCGAGTTTTTCTTTCGCGGGTTCATGCTCCACGCCACGAAGAAGACGCTGGGGTTTTACAGCATCTTCGTCATGATCATCCCCTACTGCATGATTCACTTCAACAAGCCGCTGGCTGAAACGCTGGCAGCTGTGGTAGCTGGCTTTGTGCTGGGCGTATTGAGTCTGCGCAGCCGCTCCATCTGGCTGGGCGTAGCCATACACGGCACGGTAGCCGTGGCTATGGATGTTTTATCGTTGTGGCAAAAAGGCCGGCTTCCCTTTTAATTTATTGATCCGTGTTCATCCAAAAACACATCGATGGACCGGGAGAGAATGGCAAAGACGTCCTGAAAATCACGCTCATCGCCATAATAGGGATCGGGCACATCGTGCGAGTCGGATTGTGGATCCCATCTGCGCATGAGATGCACTTTGACGTGATGTTCCGCTCGGGCCAAGGTCAGGATGTGGTGGTGATTGCTGCGATCCATCGCGAAAATCCAGTCGAACCGATCGAGGTCGGCTGCGTGTAATTGCCGCCCCAGGTGCTGAATGGGCACGCCATTTTGCCGGGCGCTGTGCAAGGTGCGCGGGTCGGGTGGGTCGCCTATATGATAATGGCTGGTACCGCAGGAATCAGCCAAAAAATGCCTTTCCAGCCCGCGTTGGCTGATTTTGTGGTTAAAAATTGCCTCAGCCAGGGGTGACCGGCAGATGTTGCCCAGGCAAACGAACAATACTTTTTGCATGCGAAAAAAGACAGGTTACAAAGGTAGCCGGGCCGGGATATACACCTGCATAGCACATTTTTTTATTTGCCTTTTGGTTTGGAACGGCCCCTCAGACGGAGGGGCCTTTCTTTTTTGTTAATGGGCATTTCGAAATACCTCTCCCAAAATTTGACATGTCATACCGGCTAAGTCCCGGCCCTAAGGCCGGGGCGCATGCCGGTATCTCATTCCAACTACACCGAACCGGCTACCAGCACAAGGCATTGATGATCACTTTGCTTTTTAACGGCTTTTAAACGGCTTCTAACTGAAACTTACTTCTTAGAATCCCTTAATGCATTCTTTCTCCGTTCTTCTTCTTTATTCAACTTACGTGATAATTCAAATTCTTCAGGCTTAAACCAATTCTCGCTCAAATCCTTCCAGTCAGGATTCATTGACGCAATCAAGTTGATCTTAAACGATCGCTTATAGCGCTTCAACTGTTTTTCACGATCAATAGCCGTGACGACATTTTCAAATTCCTCATAATAGATGAGCCTCACACAATTATATCGAAACGTAAAGCTCCTTTTGTCTAGTCCGGTTTTGTGTTGAAAAACACGGTCTTCCAGATTACTTGTAACACCTGTATAAAAAACGGAGTGATTCAGGTTGGTCATCAGGTAAACAAAGTAGGTCATAAAAATCACTGAGTATACCGAAGGGGATTCCGGGACGCGTCACGGGAAACCCGTGACTTGCCCGGAATGACAGCAATTTAAATAGAGCGCATCTTAAAATAAACTGTCATCCCGGTCCCGCATTTGCGGGATGCCGGGATCTCATTCGGTATGGACAGCATTTGGGTTTCCTTGAAATGACTTTTATTGCTGTCGGTAGTCCGCCCCTTGGCTTCGTGGCGGTTGTTAACTACTTTTCGGAATAATCCTCCACCATGGAACTCATCAAAGTTACCGACCACTATGCACCGGCTGTTGCCCTCATTGAACTCAACCGCCCCAAAGAACTGAACGCGCTTAACCCGCAACTCATGGGCGAACTGCGCGACTCCCTGGTGCGCCTCGACAAAGACGACACCGTGCGCGCCATCATCATCACCGGCAACGAGCGCGCCTTCGCGGCCGGGGCCGACATCAAGCAAATGGCCGATAAGTCAGCCATTGATATGCTGGTGCTGGATCAGTTCAGCACGTGGGACCAGATCCGCAAAGTGAAGAAGCCGATCATCGCAGCGGTGTCGGGTTTTGCGCTCGGAGGCGGATGTGAACTGGCCATGATGTGCGACATGATTGTGGCCAGCGAAACGGCTCAATTCGGCCAGCCCGAGATCAAGATTGGCACCATACCCGGGGCGGGCGGCACCCAGCGGTTAACGCGGGCTGTAGGCAAAGCCAAGGCGATGGAGTTGATTCTCACCGGGCGTTTTATCTCCGCACAGGAAGCTCATTTCTACGGGTTGGCCATCAAGGTAGTGCCGGTTGAAATGTACTTACAAGAGGCTGTAACACTGGCCAAAGAAATTGCCGCGATGTCGCCCATTGCCGTGCAACTGGCTAAGGAGGCCGTCAATCGTTCGTTTGAAACGCATTTGGATGAAGGTCTCACGCTCGAGCGCAAGAATTTCTACCTCACGTTTGCCTCACAAGATCAGAAAGAAGGTATGGCCGCTTTTGTGGAAAAGAGAAAGCCGGAGTTTAAGGGGAAGTAAGCAAATTCGGCATGCAACTACTGTGTTCGCAACCTATTGTACTCTTTAACAATCGTTTCCAGGTCGCCTTTCTTCCACTCCCCAGTCTTGACACGATCACTGACTTCCGTCACATCAATCAAGTAAGCACTTACTGTGTCTTTAAATTTGCCTTGTTGAGCGCTGAATACACTCTTCTCTCCATTTTTCAGAAGATAGTAATAAGAGGAAGTACCAGTCCCAGCTCCAAAACCCGATGTCCTATACACGTACAGTTTAAGGAAGCCATCGACCCTCAACTCTACAAATGCCTGCCCAATGCCAGGTAGTTTCATTGAGTGGAAATTTTTTTCATCAGCCGCATAGGCAATTAGATCACCTGGAGCATATACCTCCACCTTGCCACCTATACTTTCTTTGAATTTGACATCTGTAAGAATTCGATAAGGGGCTTGATTGATGTATTTGACCAAGCCCCTAATGGTATCATTTGACTTCATTACGACATAACCTGACTGGTATCCTGAGTCTTGGCCATTCGCGAAATTTGTTTTAAGTATCAAAAACGCGATGAAGAATGTAATTTTCATGTCTATTTTAGATTAAACTCTCAAAGTCGCTTTTCTTGAATTTGAAGATCACATCCTCCTAAACAAATCTTTCACCGTATCCAGCGTCACTTTGGTTTTCCAGTCGGTGCCGATGGCGTGGTTCCACATGTGTTCCAGTCTGATCGACACCTGGGCCATGGCGGTAATTTGATCTTCCGTCCAACCTTTGGCCCAACCGGTGGGCAATTCAATCTTATGCTTCCTGCGCATTTCGTTGAACTCCGCCACGCCATCCGGATAATAATCACCCAGGTGCTGAAAGGCCACGCAATTGGCAAAACAATGCTTGGTGCCCAAAATTTTAGAGAGGCCATAGCTCAGCGCGTGCACGATGCCCACTTCGCTATACGTCAGACTGAGGCCACCCATCAGCGAGGCCACCATTAGCTTGTCATCATTCTCAGGGGTTTGTCCCGACTGGTCGCCCAGGTAGATCTCCCGGCAGAGGGTTAGGGCCTGATCGCCAAAGGCCATGCTGTACGCATTATTCAAAATTCCATCTCGCGATTCGATGCAGTGGATATAGGTATCCATGCCGGTGTAAAACCATTTTTCGCGGGGCACGCTGGCAATCAATTCCGGGTCAAGCACCACCTGGTTGAACACCGTCCACTCGCACTTCAAACCCAGTTTTTTCTCCGGACCCGTGAGCACAGCCGTCATCGAAACCTCGGCACCGGTGCCGGAGATGGTCGGCACCCCAATGTGGTACACCCCCGGTTTTTTTATCAGGTTAAGTCCCTGGTAATTTTTCGATGGCCCTTCGTTGGTGAACATCAGCGATACCGCCTTGGCTATATCCATAATGCTTCCACCGCCAATGCCGATGACGGCAGCGGGCAACCCTTTCTGCTGAAGCGTGGTGTCCCGTATTTCATCAATCTGGTCGGTGGTAGGTTCGTAGGGATCTACATCAATGAACCGGACGATATCTTGAGTCTTGGCCGGAATTCGCTTTTCCAATGCATGACCTTTGAAGTAGGCATCCACCAGGTACAACATGAAATCGTTCGGTGACTTGCGCTGTTCTTCCACAATGCCACCCAGTTGACCGAAGCTGCCGCGGCCAAACACTGTTTTTTCAATGCCTTTAAAATTCTTATGCATGGGCGTGTACTCCTAAAGCTTTCTCCAGACTTGCCTTTATCTTACCAATGAGTTGTTCCAGTTCTTCCTCCTTCCAGGAACAACGAATGCCAAATGAAATCAGGCGCCCGACCACTTCCTGGGATTTGGGCAGCTGTAGGTTATTGTAATCTTGCGGGGCACCCAGCAGGTGTATCGGCAGCGGAGCGGCCGTCTTCAGATTTTTGAGGTGGTCCCACTGATTAATAAAGTGATACATATTGATGAACCAGTAGTTGAAACCTCCGATGCCATTCTGGTTAAATAAGTCTACCGTCTTCTTAGCTGTAGCGGTGTCGGGTAACAGGAGATTCAAAAATGTAGCCGAATCACCAGCCGGGTCCGGGATATGAGCGAAGGAAACGCCCGGCACCTGGCCCAGTTGTTCCATCATGCGCTTCTTATACTTTCGGTTGATCTCGCGGATCTGGGGCACCTTGCGGGTTTGCGCTGCGCCCACAGCGGCATGTAATTCACTGATGCGGTAGTTGAACCCGATGATGGGGTGATTCTCCATACCCCGGTTGTTGCCAATATGGTCGTGCCCGTGGTCGCTGTAACTGTCGGCATTTTTGTAGCACTGCTCATCGTTGGTCACCATCACCCCGCCTTCGGCCGCGGTGGCGATTTTAAAAAAGTCGAACGAGTAGCAGCCGGTTTTACCAAATAAACCTGTGTAAGTACCCTTGTAGGAAGCCGCAAAGGCCTGACCGGCATCTTCAATGAGTGTGAGGTTATGCTCCCGCACAATGTTCATGATCTCGTCCATGCGGGCCATCTGGCCACACATGTGCACCAGCATGATGGCTTTTGTTTTTGGTGTTATGGCCTTGCGTATGCCTTCCGGACTGAGGCAGAGACTTTCATCAATTTCGGCAAATACGGGAAGGCCGCCACAGAAGAGCACCGCCTCTACGCTGGCGATGTAGGTAAACGGAGGCACAATCACTTCGTCACCTGCGCCAATGCCTGCGGCAGCCAGTGCACAGGCAACAGCCGTGGAGCCGGAAGATACTGCATGCGCATATTTGGCACCGGTCAGTTTTTTTACTTCGCTTTCAAAATCGCGGGCTTTCCAATGGTTGTTGCGCTGGGCGTCATGGTTATAGCGGAAGAAAATGGAGGTGTCGAGCACATCCTGGACTTCCTTTTTCTCCTCGGGGCCGAATAGTTCAATACCGGGCATAATGCTGAAGATTTTTTGACCCGCAAAAGTAACAAAAAAGGCCGGGGTTGCCGGCCTTTCGTTTCGTCATGCATAGGAGCTCAACGCACGGTAAATCCGAAGCCGGCCGTGAGCAAACCCTCAGCATTTAACAGGCTGTAGTCACCGTTGAGCGTTACCGGACCGAGGTTGAGCCTAAGCCCACCCGTGAAGGAAACTCCGCTGCTTTTAAATTCCTGACTGAAGGGGTTATTCAGGGTCACCGTCTGAACGAGCGGCACATCGGGTGATCCTCCGATTCCCTGGCCGCGATCGACCAGATAGGTGCCTTTAATGTCAAAATTGGTAGTGGCTGAGTTGTACCCCACGCCTCCATAAAATGTGAAAATGGCCAGCTTCTTACTTATGAGGAGGCGTGCCGTGATGGAAGTGGTCTTGGCTTCTCCCATTTGGTCCGTTCCGGAATACACACCGCTCAGATCGGTGGTTGCCTTCAGTTGACTATACCCGGCAAAAACCGAGAGCGAGAAAGGTAATTCTTTAAGAGGCCCAAAGTGTTGTTTGATGTCGTGGTGGATACCCAAACCCCAGTTGCCCAACTCGGTGCCGCTGATGGTGACGTTGGGTGTGAATCGAAAACGGATGTCGGTGCTGGCAAACAGCCCAAGTCCGCCTTGAATGGTTGGCACCATAATGGAGCCTACGGGAATGTCTTCGCTGATGCTGGCACCGTCAGCGCCAAGAAACTGCAACCCGGCATTGGAGCCCGGACCCGGTGTACCCGTAAAAGAAAAACGCGGATACTCCCCTGTGGGGCCATAGGCCGTAGGTGCCTGATCATTGTTGGCCGTTGTAGCCTGAAACACCAAACCGGGTGTGTTGGGTGGCACGAAGTAATTGGATGAACTTTTTGCCGTGATGGTGTTCATGGTAATCGAAAGGTCAAAGCCAAACCGCTTGTGTGTGGCTGCCGTGTTGACCCAACCACTGTTCAACACGGACCCGTAGTCCTCCATGATGGGTTGCAGGTAAGCACTAAGCAACGCCTGAAGGTTTTCATTGCCGTTGCTGGGTGTTGCGGCTGCCGGAAAGTAACGCGTCACCGCCTTTTGCGCTGTAGCATTGTTAAACAAGACCACCAAAGTGAGTAGGATAATCAGTTTTTTCATAGTTGGGATGATTTGTTATCTAACACTAATACCAAAGCCGGCAGAAAAAATACTACGCTTCTGCAACGTGTAATCCGCATGCAGGGTGAATACGGCTAGCTTGAGTCGCAATCCGCCCGTTGCCCGGAAACTGGATTCACTCAGACTAATGGCCACCGGGTCAACCAGTGTAAGGTTGCCAATTGGCGGGGGATTAGTAATCTCATACGAACCCTTAATATCTAATCCTGTCGAGGCTGCGTTGTAGCCCACCCCACCATACACCGTGAGAACCGCAATTTTTTTCGAGATGAGTGCTTGCACAGTCCAGGCGCTGACATCATACTGCCCGAATTGCTCGGTACCATTGGAGGCAAATGTACCTTCCAGGTTAACCCGGGCTTCCATTTTGGTGTACGCGGCAAACAGGGAAAGATCAAACGGCAACGCCTTGATACCCGGGATGTATTGCTTTACATCGTGCATAACACCAAAGCCAAGCAACTTGGCACTGTTACCGTCACCGAAACCAACTTCGGGCAAAAAACGAATGCGAACATCGGTACCTTTAATAAGTCCTATACCGAGATGTGCGATGGGGGCAGGAAAGATGTTTCGGCCAAACGCTTTGGGCGGATCAATGCCGGGAGGCCCATCAAACTGCACCCCCGGTGCGGCTTTATAAGCATAACGCGGGGTAATATCGGGTCCGTAAATGGTAGGTGCCTGCCCATCCGTTGGGTTCACCAAATCAATGTTCTGAAGATTTAGTCCAGCAACATTATAGAACAATTCGTCATCTGGTATAAAAATGGCGCTGCCGGTGAACGTGAGATCAAAACCCAGCAAGCTGTGCGGTTTAGCCGTGTTGTACCAACCTTGATTCAATCCAAATGCCAGTGACTTTAGAACAGGTTCGGTATAACCTTGAATGAGTTTTGAGGCATCTTGTGAGCCCGAGCGCAACAGTTCTTCAAGTCCGCTTTGCGCATGGGCGGTAACCGTTACGCAACAAAACAGGATGAGCAATCGAAGGGCTTTCATGGGGAGGTTTTATATGTAAATAAACGATTTTTTAAGCTAGCCCTAAAACGCGCTGACGCCTTGTATATTTGGACGTGCGAATCCTATATCGCTTACTCATTTTCTTCACACAAGGCATCACGCTGGTATTGGCGCTGGTAAATCCCAAGTTGAAGAAATTTGTAACCGGACGACACCACCTATGGCGGACCCTAGAGACCTTTTTTCCCCAAACCGCACCCGTGGTTTGGTTTCACTGCGCCTCCCTGGGCGAGTTTGAACAAGGGCGCCCAGTCATTGAGGCCTTTCGAAAACAATTCCCCGCACATAAGATTCTGCTAACCTTTTTTTCCCCTTCCGGTTACGAGGTTCGGAAAAATTATGATGGTGCCGATTTTGTTTCGTACATCCCGTGGGACGCGCCAGCGGCTTGTGCTCGTTTCCTCGACCTGATTAAGCCCTCAGCTGCCTTCTTAGTTAAGTACGAGTTCTGGCCGAACTTGCTCTTCGCGCTGGCCGCCCGAAACATTCCGGTGGTTTCCATTTCCGGCATTTTCCGGCCCAGTCAGCATTTCTTCTCCTGGTATGGCGGATTTTTCCGACAAGCGTTGCGCACGGTAGACTACTTTTTTGTGCAGAACGAGGAGTCGAAAAAGCTTCTCAATCAGATCGGTATACATAAGGTAGTCATCAGCGGTGATACCCGGTTTGATCGTGTGCAAGCCATCGTTCAACTACAGGACGAACTTGAATTGGCCAAACGCTTTAAAGGTGATGACAAGGTGATGGTGATCGGTAGTTGCTGGCCAGACGATATGGATGTACTGGCACCTTTCATCCACGAGCAAAAAAACCGGTTAAAGTTTATTGTTGCGCCACACGAGCTGAGTGAAGACGGTCTGGAAAAACTGGAAAAACAAATCTCAGGCCCACAGGTGCGATACTCGCGGGCAAATTCGGTAAACGAAATCGAACGTTATCAGGTGCTCATCATTGACAACATCGGCCTGTTGGCACGGCTGTACCGCTATGGCGAATTTGCGTTTGTAGGCGGAGCATTTGGCGATGGGCTCCATAATATTCTGGAAGCCGCTGGCTATGGCATACCCGTCTTTTTTGGGAACCGTAACTACGACAAGTTTCAGGAAGCGCATGACCTGATCAACCGCGGAGGTGCCTTCGCGGTTGCCGACTACACAGAACTCAAAATGCGATATCAAACCGTGAGCGAACCCGAAAATTATGTATTGGCCTGCGAAGTTTGCCGCAGTTACGTGGAACAAAACCAGGGTGCAACGGAAAAGATCATGGCGTACTGCCGCAACTTACTCACGACATGACGGGCCTGGTCTTCAAATCGACAGGTTCTTGGTACGATGTGCAGGTGGACGGCCGGCATTACCCGGCCCGCGTGCGCGGCAAATTACGCCTGGAAGGAATCAAAGAGAACAATCCCATTGCCGTGGGTGACCGTGTGGATGTTGACATCGAGGGCCATGAGGCAATCATTACCGCCATTCAGCCAAGGATCAATCACGTGCTGCGCCAGTCCGTAAAAAAAACCGGGCACAGTCACGTGCTGGCTGCCAACATCGACCAGGCCCTGGTAGTCGCCACGATCAAACAACCACGTACTTCGTTGGGCTTTATTGATCGCTTTCTGGTTTCGGCCGAAGCCTTTCGCATTCCGCAAGTGATCGTGTTCAATAAGCGCGATTTGCTTACCGCGGACGAACGCGAAGAAGTAAACAAGTTGATTAACCTGTATGAAACAACTGGCGTACGCGTGTTGCTCATGTGTGCTGTTCGCGATGAGCTCGAACCCCTGTTACAAATCCTTCAGGGAAAAACAACGCTCGTGGCCGGTCACTCCGGTGTAGGCAAGTCGACCCTGCTCAACCGGTTGTCGCCCGATATCAAACAAACGGTTGGTGACATCTCGGACTTTTCCAATAAGGGCACGCACACGACCACTTTTGCCGAAATGTTCTCACTCAATGAGCAAACCCACATTATCGATACTCCGGGTGTAAAAGAATGGGGATTGGTGGACATGACGGCTGAAGAAATCTCGGATTACTTCCCTGAGATGCGCGACCGGAGGCTAGACTGCAAGTTGGGTGCCCGCTGCCTGCATCAGACTGAACCGAAATGCGCCATCCGGACAGCCGTGGAAAAGGGCGACATCGCGGAGTCACGTTATCAAAGTTACCTGAGCATGATTGCGGGTGAAGACAACCGCAAGTAAAATCACGACTGATACTTCAGTTGTTTGTTTTGGCGGAGCAACTGCCCATAACGAAAGGCGAGTTTCCACAACCCCAATCGCAAACAGGTCCGGATTTCGTACCGGACCCGGTGGGCCAGGGCTACCTGCTCGCGCTGTGTACGATTAAGTTTCATCGCCTTGTGCAACACCCGATAGGTTGTTTCCTGTTGCGGGCTCCGAAATGCAAACTGGGCCGCAGACATGGAACTGCTGAGCACACGTTTCTTCACCAGCGGCTGCGGCAGGTACAAAAATTTGAAATCGCGCGCAGCCCGAATCCAAAGATCAAAGTCTTCGTACGCCAGCGTTTCATCATATCCCCCCAGGGCAACCAACACCGATTGCCGCATCATCACCGAAGGTGATAAAATAAAATACCGGCTGATCACCTGCTCGTAAACATCACCCTGAGGCACATGGGCGTGGGGGAATCGAATGGAATGAAGGCCTTGTGTTTCACCTGCCGCATCGATGTATTCGCCATCCGAGAACTGAATGCCATAAGCCGGTCCGGCCTGCTGAAGGGCCGCCACACCCCGGGCTATACGGTCAGGCCGTAAGACGTCATCGGCAGCGAGATCAATTACAAATTCGCCCGAGCACTGCTTCCACGCCTTATTGAATGACCGTGTATAACCCACGTTGCGCTCGTGGCGGATGAACCGCGCGTCAGTTCGCCCGACCAGAGCATGCTCGATAGCGGCAACGCTGTCGTCCGTGCTGGCATCGTCAACAACAATCAGTTCAATGTGCGGGTAGGTTTGATTCAAGACCGATTGAATGGCTTCCTGCACATATCGGGCATGGTTGTAGCAAAGGCAAATCACGGATACCAGCGGCTCACTCATGCGTCAAAACTTTGCGGAATGTGAGCTTGGGGAATAATTGGGCACCAAGGCGCACTTTGAATTCAAGCAGGGATGGCCGAAGCCGGCCGTTGTCGAGGCTTGTTCCTAAATCAAGCCACTGCATACCTTGCACACGTCCAAGATGGTATAAGCCTTCGTTCAATTTGACCACCGGGCTGAGTGAATCCCAAGCCGGATCATGATCATGATAAAAGTTGTACAAGACATGCCGGGTCACACGCAACGACACGTTCGCTGCGATCCATTGATCCTTCAACCTGACCGCGGTCAGGATAACGTAGTTCGGAAATGCGGCTGCGAGTTTCTGCAAATCCGCGAGCGAAAGACTAAGCGATAAATTTTTTGACGCCCGCCATTCGCTCAAGTGCCGGTATACATTTTCAAGTTGGGCCAACGGCAAAAGTTGAAACTCCGCACCCGCGGTGTCGCTCTTGCGCAACTTCTTTTTCTCCGCCCGATGGAGCGACTCATAAAACGGAACGGGCAGAATCGGTATGCTGGCCACCACATCTTCATGGTTAATGTAGTTCGCGCGTGCCAGGGCCTCTTCAACAACTCGTTTGTCGTCTGAGCAATACGGAATGGGCGGGCACTTGATTTCAAGTTGACGAATGCCGCGCTGAACAAATTCAGCTTCGATATAGCGGAGGAAGTTTGACCATTCGGCTGCGGAAACATCAGGCAAGAAAATAAATGAGCCAAACGGAGCCCGCCCCGGGCTCGCGGCCATCCCCTGCTGAATATGAAAATGAATCAGAAGCGACAGGTGGTTGTTCCCGCGGTAGGCAGCAAAGGAAATCCAGCCTGTTGCGGCCTGAAGGCGCAAGTGACGTGGTTCATGAAAGAGCGAAACCGGCTCCGGCCATTCAAAATCCTCCGGCTGACCACAGCGAAATTCCAGTTCAGTCAATAGGGTATACCTAAGCGCTTGTAAATAAAGTGCATCAGCCAGGCCGGACCGATCATTAAGAACTGCACGTCCTTAAAAAACGAAGGCTTCTTGCCTTCCACCTTATGACCATAAAACTGGCCGATCCAGGCCACCACAAAAATGCCCAGCGAGACAGCCCACAAGGGCGCCACGTTCAACGTAACAATCAAATTGGTAAGAAAAACGCAGACCAAGGCAAAAAGAACGAGTCCGATACTAAGCGGAATGGAGAGTGTTACATAGTACACAGTAACCAAGACCAGCACCACGGTAGCCCAGTTGGCGTAGGGGTTACCCTCGCCCAGTAAAGCTTGTATAGGGCCCGAAGGAATGGAGGCAATGAGTCCGACTACGCTAAAAAAAATCAGCGGAACACAGATCCAATGAATGGCTTTGTTGGTCGCATTCTGGTGACTCTCACCATACTCGGCCAATAACTCGTCAATTCGTCTCATACGGGTGGTGTTTAGTAGTCAAACCTACCCGAAACTTAACAACTTGTCAAGTGCGGGTTTTTACCTTCTTCCAGTCCTTGATTTGCCAATGGACATGCCCGGTCGTGAGATGGTTCTGTTGCTCGTCAAAAATTTTTACTTCGCAGTTCACCACCACGGATTCCGACTGCTGCAGGGGCTGCACGACTTCGCGTTCCAGCCAATCCGGTGTGATCACGAATTCGGCCCACGCGCCCATTTTGCCCTGAAAGTGATAGTCCATCTCCAGCCGTTTGAGAATAATCCGGTAGTTGGTCATGCCCAGCCGGGAGATAAGCAGAAAACCGGTGGTAAACTCACTGAGCGTGGCCAGGGCACAGGCGTGTAGCCCGCGGATATGGTTCAAATTCTTCCGCTTGTAGGGAAGTCGTGTGCGCAAAGTAGTATCCGTGATTTGTGTTATCTCAAATCCATGCGGGATGTTAAAGGGGATGGTGCGCGCGAGATTGAAATTGAGTAACCACAGATAAAAGGATGAAGTCTTGGCTTTTTGAATAATTTTGGCGGGATCGAACATGGAGGTTGATTTTACGATTCCCGATTTACGCATTTTGGCATGAAGAGAAAAGTTATTGTACTGGGAGCCGGCCTGGTGGGCAAGGTAATGGCGGAGGATTTGAGTACCCACTTTGCTGTCACCTCGGCCGACCTGAGCGAAGCAGCGTTGCAACACGTAGCCCGCCTGGGCATCCAAACGGTGCAGGCCGATTTTTCGCAACCTGATCAGATCCGGGAATTGGTAAAGCCATTTGATCTGGTGATCGGTGCAGTACCCGGCTTTCTGGGCTACCAAATAGCGCAGGCGGTGATTGAAGCCGGGCGGAACATGGTTGATATCTCCTTCTTTCCCGAAGACCCGTTTGGCCTTGACGCCCTGGCAAAAGAAAAGGGTGTTACGATTGTTACGGACTGCGGAGTGGCTCCGGGCATGGGTAACATCATTCTGGGGCATCACAACCTGTCGATGAAGATCAATTCCTACGAGTGCCTCGTGGGCGGGCTGCCGGAAGTGCGCGAGTGGCCGTTTGAATACAAAGCCGTGTTTTCGCCCATCGATGTCATTGAAGAATACATTCGGCCGGCCCGGTATGTGCAAAACCGTGCGGTTATCGTACGGGAGGCATTATCGGATGCCGAGCTTGTTCACTTCCCCGGTGTGGGCACGCTGGAGTCGTGGAACTCAGACGGACTTCGGTCGCTGATCAAGACCATGCCGCATATCCCCAACATGATTGAAAAAACCCTGCGCTACCCCGGCACGATCGAGTATCTGCGCGTGCTGCGGGAAACGGGTTTTTTCAACTATGAGGCGGTTGATATCAAAGGCGTGCCGGTGCGGCCCATTGATGTTACGGCCCAACTGCTTTTCCCGAAGTGGAAGCTGAAGCCGGGGGAACGGGAGTTTACCGTCATGCGCATACGGATTTCGGGGGAAGAAAACGGAAAACCCAAGACATACGAATACCAGTTGCTTGACCGCACGGACAGCCGGGGTACGCTCTCAATGGCCCGAACTACGGGCTACACCTGTACAGCCGTGGCTCACCTGGTGGCGGAAGGTGTCTACCGCCAGCCCGGCATCTCACCGCCCGAATTCCTGGGTCGTCATTTTGCTGAGGTGAATACCTACCTGCAAGACCGGGGTGTGATCTATCACGTGGCATCCGAAAACAAATAAATACTACCTTTATCCTTTTCGCACCTATTGCATGACGGCCAAAAAAGAAGCCACGCTGCTCCAAGCCCTGATTCCAATCCTGTTCCTGATTGTCTTACTGACCATTAACGTAATCGTGCTGGGCTCTGGTGCTATTGAAGGCGCCAATCAAATTGCCTTGCTGCTGGGTGCGGCTGTAGCGGGAGTTATCTCATTTCAATTAGGTCATACCTGGCACGAAATCGAAGTGAGTATTGTTCGCAGCATCAGTTCGGCCATGGCCGCCATGCTTATCCTACTCACCATCGGATCACTTTCAGGCACGTGGTTGCTCAGCGGCATTGTGCCTGCCATGATCTACTATGGATTAAAAATTCTGAATCCGACCATTTTCCTGCTGGCGGCCTGCGTAGTCTGCGCAATTGTTTCTCTTGCCACGGGCAGTTCATGGAGTACGGTGGCCACCGTTGGTATTGCGCTACTCGGAATCGGAAAAGCGTTAGATATTCACGAGGGCGTAATTGCCGGTGCCATCATATCGGGCTCTTATTTTGGCGATAAGATGTCGCCCCTGAGCGACACCACCAACCTGGCTCCGGCCATGGCGGGCACCGATTTGTTTACTCATGTCAAGTACATGATGTACACTACGATACCCACGTTGGTCATCACGCTGTTGATTTTCATGGTGTGGGGTTTTACCCTCGACACCTCCACTACCGCGACTGATTCGCAAGCGGTGCTGGCCGCTATCGAAAACAGTTTTGATCTGAACCCGCTTCTTTTTGTTGTACCAGTATTGGTGATTGTCATGATTGTAAAAAAAGTACCCGCTTTGCCGGCTCTTTTGGTTGGCGCTCTGCTGGGTGGTTTGTGTGCGGTAATTTTTCAACCCGATGTTGTGCGCACCATTGCGGGTTCATCTGATAGCTACCTCGAGGCCTCCTTTCTGGCTGTGATGAAGGCGATGACAACCACCATTCAGATCAACACCGATAATGCGATGATCACGGAGTTGCTGAAGGCAAAGGGAATGGCCGGTATGCTCAATACCATTTGGCTGATTATCTGCGCTATGATTTTCGGGGGTGCCATGGAAGCGTCAGGATTGTTGAACCGGATTGCGCGGGAAATTATCCGCTTTGCTCATAGCACGGGCTCGCTGGTGTTTTCAACCGCTGCCACGTGTATCTTCTTTAACTTCACCGCATCCGATCAGTATATGGCGATTGCCGTACCGGGGCGCATGTATGCCGACACTTATCGCAAACGTGGGTATAAGCCGGAGTTGCTCAGCCGCACGTTGGAAGATTCGGGAACCGTAACCTCTGTGCTGATTCCCTGGAATACCTGCGGAGCCACGCAATCCAATGTTTTGGGTGTAGCCACGGTGGCCTATCTGCCCTACTCATTTTTCTGCCTGATTAGTCCAATCATGACCGTAACGCAGGCTTATTTGAATTTTAGGATACGCAGACTTTCAGATGACAAAACCCCCTCTGAAATCTAATATCAGCAACGAAGAGCTGAACGAACTGCCACTGGGCATGTTCACCGGAAAAGTAGTTGTAGTCCAGGAGGCCGCGCGCATCAAAAAGATTCTGCCCGAACTGTACGACCAGGAAATGCTCGGCTTTGATACCGAGACCAAGCCTGTTTTTGTACGGGGCCACTCCAATAAAGTAGCGTTGCTGCAATTGGCATTGCCGGAAAAAGTTTTCCTCATCCGGCTGCAGCAAACCGGCATGACGGATGAGTTGGCCGAATTTCTCGAATCAGCGGCCATTGAAAAAGCAGGAGTGGCGATTCGCGATGACCTGGTAGCCCTGAAAAAACTCCGGTCGTTTAACCCCGGTGGCTTTGTCGAAATCACACACCTGACCAAGTCGGTTGGCCTGGAGGCCGAGAGTGTAAAAAAGTTAACCGGCTTGCTGCTGGGGTTCCGAATTTCGAAAAGCGCACAAACCAGTAACTGGGAGGCACCTACACTCACGGAAAAGCAAATTCAATATGCCGCCACCGATGCCTGGGTGTGCCTGGAGATTTTCAGAAGGTTGCGCGCGTTGCGTTAAGTTTCCTTTTTGGCGGCCAGGTAGCTTTTGAGCGTACGCCTCGCCAGTAACGTGCTGATGAGCGTGAGAACGGCACCCAACAGCATGGCCGCACCCGGAAAGTATACGGGTGCATCGGTGTCGGTGAAAAAGGCAAAAAGATTGTTCATCAGGGGTGGCCCAATAATCGAAGCCAGGCTCATCAGGCTCGTGAACCCGCCTTGCAATTCGCCCTGGGCATTGGGCGGCACAGCCGAGGACATGATTCCCTGCAGGGCCGGGCCGGCAATTCCACCCAGGCAATAGACCACCGTGAAGGCGTACATCATCCAGCTTTGCGTGGCGAAGGCATACAACAGGAATCCGGCTGCATACAATGCCAGCCCGGCATAGACACTCCGCTCCTGCCCCCAGGCCGGAATAATTTTTCGAATGAGAAATCCCTGGACGAACGCGAACACTATGCCCACGACACCTAACGAAATACCAATCAGTTTTTCCGACCAGCCGAATTTTTCTATCGTGTAGTAACTCCAGTTGCTTTGCACCGCGTGTGACGAAATGTAAACCAGCGCCAGGGCAAGCAATAACCCGGCAATAACCGGATACTGCCACAGCCGCAGGAGCGTGCCGGCCGGGTTAGCCCGCTTCCATTCAAATCGTCTGCGGTTTTCCGGTTTTAGTGATTCTGGCAAAATGAAATATCCATACAGCCAGTTCAGGAACGTGAGCGTGGCTGCAGCATAAAAAGGCGTGCGAGGCCCGAGGGCACCCAGGAATCCACCAATCACCGGCCCGAGGATAAAGCCAAGCCCAAAGGCCGCCCCGATAATACCAAAGTTCTGCGCGCGTGTCTCGGGCGTACTGATGTCGGCAATGTAGGCTCCGGCAGTGGTAAAACTCGCGCCCATGGCTCCGGCAATTACCCGCCCGACAAACAGCCAGCCATAGGTTGGCGCCAGAGCCAAAAACAGATAGTCAAGACCAAACCCGAATAACGAGGCCAGCAACACGGGCCTGCGCCCAAACCGGTCGCTCAGGCCGCCCATCACCGGTGCACAGAAAAACTGCGTAATGGCATAGGCAGCCACCAGCCAACCGCCAAAGGTTGCGGCCTCTGCCACGGTGCCGCCCGTTAACTCCTGAATAAGCCTGGGCATAACCGGTATGATGATACCGAGCCCCGTAACATCGATCAGCAGCGTAATAAAAATAAAAACCAAGGCGGGGCTACGGGCAGGCTTCATGGGATAGGGCAAGGTATTGAATTTTGCTTCAATTTGGCTGAGTCTGAAACACGCCAATGTCGTTTTCCGTCTATGGAAAGAAAATTAGCGGGGCGTGCAACCTTTGGGACCCAACCCCGGTCTTTTCACAACATTATCAAAAAACCCATTGTGGATATGAAAAAGCTATCACTCCTGTTGTTCTGTCTGCTGCTTGCCTTTGCCGGATTGGCGCAAAAGCGCGAGCAACGAAATGTCAAAGACTTCACCAAGGTCTCTTTCGGAGTCCCTGGCACGTGTGAAGTGACCCAGGGCAACACGTTTAAAGTCGAGTTGGAAGGCGACCCCGGCATTTTGGAGAAAATAGAGACGCGGGTAGAGGGTAATCGACTGATCATTGGCACGGGCGATCGGTGGAACAATTGGCGCTGGAACTCGAATGATCGTATTCGGGCGTTTGTAACCTTGCCGGTGGTTGACGGCCTGAGCGTGGGCGGCTCAGGTAGTCTGATCGCAAAAAGTAAAATCAATTCAGACAATCTTGACCTCCAAGTCAGCGGATCCGGCTCGCTCGAGGCAACAGCCGATGTAAAAGGCCGGCTGGGTGCCGATGTGTCGGGATCTGGCGAACTTGATGTTAACGGCACTGCCGGAAGCGTAGACAGCGATGTGAGCGGCTCAGGCAAAGCCCGGGTAGCGTGCACCATTCGCGACCGTGCCTCGTTTGGCATTTCCGGCTCGGGAAAAATTGAGGCCGAAGGCACAGCCCGGGAAGTGCGTGCCGAAATCAGCGGTTCGGGAAAAGTCTTGGCCGCAGGCCTGGTGACGGATGAGTGCGAAGTGCGCATTAGCGGATCTGGAGATGTGGAGATTCACGTGAACAAGGAGCTTGACGCCACGATCAGCGGCAGCGGCAGCGTAGCCTACAAAGGAAATCCGCAACACGTAAACAGCAATGCCTCCGGTAGCGGCTCGGTTCGCAAAATGTAATCTGCCTCAGAACCTTCATTTGAAAAGCGGCAATGCCGCTTTTTTTGTTTTACCTTCGGTCAAAGTGTAAACTATGGATATCTCGTTTGATCTGGAACTTGGCCTTCGACTGCTGATTTCCTTTGCGATTGGTACGGCCATCGGCCTCGAGCGTGAGTACCGCAGCAAGGCAGCGGGGCTACGCACCATGATCATGATTTGTGTGGGCTCCACCGTGTTCACGGAAATTTCGATAGCCTTGGGCGGAAATACAGCCGATCGCATTGCCTCCAACATTGTGACGGGAGTCGGCTTCCTGGGCGCTGGTGTCATTTTCAAAGATGGATTGAATGTGAGCGGCCTCACAACCGCTACCACCATTTGGATCTCAGCCGCGCTCGGTATGGCCGTAGGTGCCGGAGAGTACTTTATTGCCATCGTCACCACCGGGGTAGTGGTCGTGGTGTTGAGTTTGTTTAATCGCGTTCAGGAGTTTGTTGAACGTCTTCATCATGCCCGCGTTTACCGCATTTGTTTTGGGAAATCAATCGAGCTCAGCGATACGATTAACGACTGGCTGACCAATCAAAAACTCCGCTTCAAAAAGAAAAAGCTGATCAAAGAACGTGATCAGCTGGTGTTGGTCTACGAAATCTATGGCTCAGAAAAAAAACTGGATGACTTCACAGCCTTTCTTCAAAAAGATGACCGCGTACTATCCTATGAGTTTTGACTAGTGTGCTGCCGCAGCCCAGCGACAATCAGGTATTGTGCGCCCAGATAGGTGGTCATAACCCACACCCCGCTGAGGGGCAGCGGATCCAGAAATTTATTCACGGCCAGGAGCGAGTCCGAGATCATAAATAGTATTGCTCCCACCATTACGTAAGAAAAACTGGTGGGGGTTGTAAATCCTTTACGGTAGGCCGCTTGTATCACCATCAGCGAAATAACAAAAGCGTACACCATCACGGGCACCAGCAGACCTCCCAACGCGGGGCGCAGCACGGTCACCAAAAGGCTTGCCAGTAAAAGTATGGGCAGCGCAATCCGGAGCTGGGCAGGTTTGCTGAAGGGTTCCGCCATGCCGGCCGTGCGATGTTCGCGATACGCGATCACATAGGCCAGATGACCGAGTAGAAAAGCCCCCAGCCCGAACATGAAATAAAGTTCACCTGAAAACATCAGGGCTACATCACCCAGCCAGCCCAGCCCAAGGCCCGCGACCACCCAACGCGACCAACGCCTGTTACCGGCCAGATATCCAGCCAATACCACCGGCATCAAGAGGGGCTTTGTTGCGGCAGATAACATCGGGACGCCAAACGCATGGCCCGCAACATGAACCAACGACAACCCCGCGAAGGCCATCAACCATGACTTTTTCATACGGCTTGTTGAAGTTTATCTTTATACGACTTCACCAAAAACACAAAAGAAAAAAGACTGAGGACAGCACTCGTAAGGAACGCATGGGAAGCATTCTCGATTTCCGTACCGGCCCACCAGCCCGTCACCATGGCACCGAGAAAAATACCAAACTCCATAAAGATATAAAGTGATGCTACACCTTTCCCTTTGTGGGCCGGATCGCTCAGATCCGTAGCCCACGCCAGCAACGTGGGAGACGTGGCACCTTGCGCAAGGCCATACAATACCATTCCGATAATCAATTGAATTTTGGTCTCCGCCATCGCAATAACAATCATCGACAAAATGACCAAACCGGTAGACACCCGGAGTACCGCCACACGACCGACACGGTCACTGGTTTTGCCGGCCAACAGCCGGATCACCAGAGATGCGACCGTAAAATAGGTGAACAACAATCCTTTGTTCTCTATGCCCATACTTCTTCCCATGTCGGGGATGAGGGTAAAAGCCGCGCCATAGGAAAAAGCAGTGAGACACATGACGAGACTGGGCGCAATCACCCGCGGTTCGAACAAATCCTTTCGCTGAATTTTCAAGGCATCCGTGTTGAAGCGCTGTTTGGTTTCGAGTGTTTCGCGAATGTTGACGACAATCAACACAGAGAGCAAGGCCAGGGCCGAAGAGGTAAAGAACATCGCATCAACCGAAAAATAGGTAGCGACAAATCCGCCCAGCGCGGGGCCGCAGGCCATACCCAGCGTGCCGGCAGTGCCCAGGTAGCCCACCGCTTCGCCTCTTCGTTCGGCCGGAATGATATCCGACAAGTAGGCTGTTTGTCCGGTGGGCGTGAAGCCCGTGGAAAATCCATGCACTAAACGCAAGAATAAAAATCCCCAAACCGAAGTGAGCACCGGATAGATCAAACTGCACACCAGGCAGACGATGGAACCAAACATAATTACCGGTACACGCCCGATTCGATCGGCCAGCTTGCCGCTGAACGGGCGGGAAGCCATAGCGGTGATGGTAAACAAGCCTATGATAAAGCCCTTGTACTCCTCCCCGCCCAAACTGCTGAGATAAGCCGGCAACTCAGGGATTAACATGTTAAAACTCGCAAAGAACAGCAGCGAGCTGGTGCAGAGCAGCCAGAACTGGGAAGAATAAATCGAGCGGGAGGACACGTCAGGACGAAACTTGGGTGCGCGACTCCTGATCTTCGAGCAGGTAGGCTTTGATAAAGTCATCCAAATCACCATCCAACACGTTTTGCGCATCGTGGCGTTCTACCCCTGTACGCGCATCCTTCACCAGTTTGTATGGATGAAGCACATAATTGCGGATCTGCGAACCGAAGTCAATCTTCATCTTACCTGCCTCAATCTTGTCTCGCTCGGCATTCCGCTTCTCCATCTCCACCTGGTACAGCTTTGACTTCAGCATTTGCATGGCGCGTTCGCGGTTAGCGTGCTGAGATCGTTCTACCTGACAAACAATGACAATGCCGGTGGGCTTATGCGTAAGCTGCACTTTGGTTTCCACTTTGTTCACGTTCTGGCCGCCTGCACCACCCGAACGGGATGTCTGGATCTCGACATCAGCCGGGTTTATTTCAATTTGTATGGAGTCATCCACCTTTGGGTAGACGAACACGGAAGCAAATGACGTATGTCTGCGCTGGTTGCTGTCGAAGGGAGAGATGCGCACCAGGCGATGCACACCAATTTCCGATTTCAATTTTCCGTAAGCAAAAGGCCCTTCAATCTCCAATGTGGCCGATTTGATGCCCGCTACTTCACCGGCCTGGTAGTCAATTTGGGACACCTTGTAGCCGTTCTTTTCGCCCCACATGATGTACATGCGGTTGAGCATATCGGCCCAGTCGTTGCTCTCTGTTCCGCCTGCCCCGGGGTTAATCTCCAGCACGGCACTCAGTTGATCTTCCTCGCGGCTCAGCATCTTTTTGAACTCCAGATCTTCCACGGCTTTGGCAGCCCGCTCGAACTCGCGATCAACCTCTTCAGGCGTGGCCTCACCGGCCAGCGCAAATTCCTGGAGCACATCAACATCGTCCAGCAACTTGTTGACGTGGTCGTAGGCATCCGTCCAAACCTTTTTGGCGCGGATATTTTTCAAAATGGTTTCAGCTTGTTTGGGATTGTTCCAGAAGTCGGCCTGATGGGTAATCAGCTCTTCGTCTCGGATTTCTACGATCTTGCGATCGTAGTCAAAGATACCTCCTCAAGGCAGCCACACGGGCCTTCAAGTCTTTCAATTGTTCTGCAGTCATAGTAAGTCAAGAAGCTACAAATATAGCGATCCCTTAGTTCAATTTATAGAAACGTGATGTGTAATCAATCGTTCTCAAGACAATTCCCCCACCCACACGCTGGTACTTGCTTTTCGAGTAAATCAAGATCAAGCCGGTACCTACCAGGGCTGCGGATGCCGTGACGACACCGGAGTCAATGCCTTCCTGCCCATCCACAATCAAGGTGTTCACCTGGTCAACCGCGAAATACAATACTCCGGCTGTTATCAACCCACGGCCGATCGTGGGCAACGCTCCCCGTCTGTGGCGTAGATTGATGCTTGCGATTTCCGGAAACGGGATGGTGTCGTTGTTGGTAATAATGCTGAACTCTTCCAGCTCGTTGATGATGCCCTCGCGAAGCGAGCGATCTTTCATTTTGCAATAGATGTAGTCGCCTTCGGTAAGCCGACCGATCACACGGTCGCGTTTCAGCAACACCAGTTGTTCCTGACCCATCACGGGGATTGCAACAAAGAAAAAAAGGATAAACAAGGCGGCCGGCATGCCGAAAAGGTACACGTTTTGAAACAAATAAAATCAGACTTTGTGAATCCAACCAAACGGGTCGGGTTGTTGGCCACGCTTGATGGCATCCATCTCACGAAGCACACGGCCGGAGAATGGGCGCTCGCTCACGGGTGGAAGGTAGTAATCTGTTCCCTCGAAACCGATCAGTTCGATGGGCGCTATGGTAGCGGCTGTGCCAGCGCCAAAGGCTTCCTGCACACGCTTTTCCTTTAACGCGGCCAGCAACTCGTTAACCGATATTTTCCGCTCTTCCGTCTTCATGCCCCAGTGACGGGCGAGTTTCAAAACACTATCGCGCGTAATACCGGCCAGGATGGAGTCGCTCAGAGCTGGGGTTACCAGCACGCCATCAATCACAAACATCACATTCATGGTACCTGATTCTTCAATGTACTCATGATTCTTACCATCGGTCCAGATCAGTTGGTGATACCCTTTGTCTTGCGCCAACTTGGCCGGGTAAATTGCACCGCCATAATTCCCGCCAGCTTTGGCGTACCCCGTGCCCCCGGCAACAGCTCGCGTGTAATGCGTTTCGATACAAACTTTAACGGGAGTAGAATAATACGGGCCAACCGGGCAGTTAATGATCATGAATGTGAAATTCTCAGACGGCCGTATGCCGATGTACTCATCGGCTGAAAACAAGAACGGGCGTATGTACAGAGAACCACCGGGCGTGTTCGGCACCCATTGGCGGTCGAGCGTAATTAAAGCGGTGAGTCCGTCCATGAAAATCTCTTCAGGTACTTGCGCCAGGCACATGCGCTCGGCTGAAATGTTGAGACGTTTCCAGTTGTCGAGCGGACGAAACAAATTGATTTCACCTGAGCCTCCGCGAAAGGCTTTCATGCCTTCGAAGATCGCTTGCCCATAATGGATGGCCGGTGTGGCCGGACTCATCGGCAAGTGACCATACGGAATGATGCGGAGATTCTTCCACTCGCCATTCCGGAAGTCAGCTACGAACATGTGATCGGCAAATACTTTACCGAAGGGCACCATTGCAAAGTCCACCTCCGCTAGCCGGGAGGCGGCAGTCCGCTGTATGGCGATGGTCTGAGTTTCAATCATGATGGAAATTTCCCGAAAGATAAACGGCATAGGCTAACAATTGTTAGCAAATAACACAAACCGCTGATTAAAAGCGCCTTAGATTTTAGCCAACCACTGAGCGGTTACGGCAGCGAGGTCAGGCAACAGGTTTCTTTTGCCCGCTTTAAAGGAGTGGTCGGCACCCTGAAACCATTCCACGGTTGCCTGGGGCAGATGCTGGATTACACTATTCAACAAATGGCCGGTGGCAAATTCATCACGTGTACCCTGCAGAAACAACATCGGCCGGGAAATTCTTTTCAGATGGTCGGCCCGGTCGGTGGCGGGTTTGCCGGGTGGGTGTAACGGAAATCCAAAAAATACGATCCCCTTTACCGCAGCATCAGGATGAGCCGCAAGCCATTGTGAGCTCATGCGCCCGCCAAATGATTTGCCGGAGAGAAACAGTGGCTTATCGGGAAACGCGGTTGCAGCCGCCTCCACGGCTGCCTCGATCACCGCGTGGGCCCGCGCTGGCAGATCGGGCCGCTTGCTGCCTTTCTCCATGTACAAAAAATTGAACCGAAGGGATGCCATTTGGTGCAACGCCAATTCATGAGCCAGCCCCTTGAGAAAAGGGTGATGCATACCTGCACCCGCTCCGTGGGCAAGGGTAAAAACGCCCAACAATCGCTGGGGAATAGTCCATTCAGCTGAAACCGACTCATCCCCAACCTTGAGGTTCACCTTTTCTACCCGCTGCATGGTGACTTACAGAACAAAAAGTTGCAAACCCAATTGGAAAGTGCGCGAGGGATAGTACTGATTCATCCGATCAAGGCCTGGCGTCAACTGATGACTTCCGGGGGCAAAAATCTCCAGGCTATCGGCATATCGCACTTCAGGGTCCATACCTGCATAGGACGTGATCGTAAACAGGTTCTGAGCGGTAACGTAGGCTTTAACGCGTACGTAATTCTTCGCCATGCCCGGAAAATGGTAGGACAAGGTTATGTTGTCCAATCGAAGAAATGAAGCCCTTTCAAAAAAAACAGACGCATAACGATTAAAGCCTGTTGATCCTATGTTTTTTGGAGTAGTCACGCTGTTCCAGGGAACGACTGTCGTGTAATTGACTTCATAAGTCCTCCGAAAGTTGTTGTATAACGAGTGCCCGAAAGCGCCCCGAAACAGAAAATTAAGATCCCAATTTCGCCAGGTAAACTGGTTGGTAAACCCTAACTCCCACTGGGGCAGCCCATTGCCAACCACCTCGTACTTGTCCCAATCGTCTGTAGAAACTTGCATTTGTCCATTACCATCCAGCCCGGTGTACCAGGGGGCGTACATTTCGCCTAGCTCCTCACCTGGTTTTATCCGAAAAATTTGAGGGCCACAACAACCAACGGAGCCCTGGCCACCTGCAGTCAACTCACGTTGACCGACTCCGTTTTTGCTGAGCGATTCCACGCGGGCGCGTTTGTATCCCGTAGCTACGAGAGTGGAGTTCCAACGAACACTACCCAGATGGGCATCGCGGTAGCTTACCTGAAATTCCCATCCCGAGCTATTGAGCGATCCCAGGTTGGCGTAAACCAGCCCGATTGAACTCTCTTCCGGGAGAAAGATATTTTGTTCACCGACTTGTGTATTGGCGAAGTAGATCAGGTCATCCATAGTACGTTTGTAATAGTCGACTGATGCCAGAAACCGATTTTTGAAAAAAGAAAAATCAAACCCCAGATTGAGCTCTCGTTTTTCTTCCCATTTCAGGGTGGGATTGGAATCGCGGGTGGGAACGATGTTGACAACGACCGATCCGTCAGGTTGCGTTGTGGGCAGGGGGAGAAATGTGCGGATTCCCAGGAGCGGGTCGACCGGCAATAAGCCCGTTCTTCCATAAGAAAATCTCAGGCGCCAGTCGGAAGGGGTTTTGCCTGCCAGTTGGTCGAGATCAATACCTACACCCAATGCTGGAAAAAATCCAGCGTTTTCATTCGCACCAAACCCACTGTAGGAATCGGTACGACCGAGTAAGGTAAGGGAATAGATATTCTTCCAGATGATCTCCGCGCCTGCTTGCCACGAAACCAATTGATCATCGGTGCGATAACTATTAACCGATGTCCGGTTAGCCCCAAAATCCAGTCCATGAAAACCAGGTTGATTGTATAAGAATTGGGTGACGGAGGCACTAAATCCCTCTATTGAACTCACCTGATTAGCGTAACCCGCCCATGCCTTCATTTTCCAATCTCGAAAATTGATGCGATAGTGAAGCATAGCCTCCAGAAACCGATTGGCGCGCTCATCTAGACTTCGGCTGGCCAATCCATCACCAAATTGTCCCTTTACAGGGTCTTCAATGGCATAAAAATCACCCGTTGACTGCATTAATTGTTCCGAACCATATTGGACGGTGGCTGAAAGGTTGCGTAGCAAATCATACGCTGCGGTAAAGTTAACAAGGGAGTTATTCCGAGTTGCTTCGAATTCCTGTTGGGCGAGCATGGCTACCGGATTGTAAAAGGCGAAAAAACTGCGCTGAAAGAATCCACCCGTAGCCGGGTTACTCTCATACACCGGTGCAGTTGGATTATAGACCAGGCCCTGTTCAAAAATAGAGGAGCCGGAACTCCAGGGACGAGTCGGGTTGGTCTCATCCCGGTTACTAACCATGATTTCCAGCGACAATCTCAACTTGTCGCGGAGCATATTATGATGAACGCCTAGATGTGTGGCGAGCCGTTGAAAACCAGAGTTTCGTGCAATACCCTCCACATCCCGGTACTGCACGCCAATCCTGTAATCCGTTTGGCCGGTTCGGCCTTCAAGTCCCAGGCCATGCGCCTGTGAAAAGCCGGTTCGAAGGATCTCATCGGTCCAGCGCGTGTTCGAATTAAAATTCAACCCACCTCGTTGAACAAATTCTTCAGCGGAAAGAACCGGCAACAAATTACTTACCTGGTCAACAGCGAGAAATCCTTCATATGACGCATGATGGTGGTCACCTGTTTGCCGTGCCCTTTTGGTATTGATGATTAAGACTCCATTTGAACCGCGTGCCCCATACAGAGCTGCGGAAGCCCCATCCTTGAGCACCGTAATGGACTCCACCTCCAGGGGATCGATATTCGCAAGCGAAACTGCCGGTACTCCGTCAATGACGTAAAGTGGGTTTGCACTTTCACTTGTAGATCTAATGCCCGGTCCTGCGGAACCATAGCCGAGTGTTGTAATTCCCCGAATTCGTATTTCAAAATCTCTGTTAGGATCTCCGCCTGCCTTCACAATTGAAACTCCGGCTACTTTACCTTGTATCAATTGAAGCACGTGATGAATATTACCACGATTGAATTGATCGGCCGTTATCCGGGTAACAGCCATACCCGGCATCTGCCTGGATAAAGAGTCCAGATAGCCCCGTCCGTCCAAAACATTCTGAGATAACTCGGATAGCGAATCCCGCTGTGCAACACCCTGAACGTACACCAGTGAAAAAACCATTGCAGCTGCAAACCGAGCACGTGCCATAGTCGAAAATACAAGAAATGAGCTATCCTAACAAGGAGGAGTTTGGTGTTCTCGTTAATGCAACAACAATCTCTTTGAATAAAGAACGAGCGGTACGCCAAACACGGCCATCATAGCATAAGCCATAATCTCATAGCCTTTCGCGACCAAGTCGATGATGCCCACCTGCGCCAGCAGCAGGGAGGCAACCAGTGCCGCGGTAGAGATTAACGCCTTGACTGCTTTCTTCAACGGTGCCTGCTGCCGCGCCTGAATTTCCGTTTCCACACGACTGATGAAGGCATGGATCATACCCGTGGCCGTTTCCACGAGGGTCCACCCCACCACAATTCCGAAGACAATCACCAAAGCGGGGTGGTAGGATTGCAGAATCTGCAACCACGGCACGGTAGCGGCCAGCACACCGGCATCTGGATAATACGCGAGTATGGCAAAGTACGTAAGAAACCAGGGCACGGTCATGAGCAAACCGGAGATCACCGCAGCGAGCAAACTCTCGCGCACATGGTGAACGCCTTTGAAGGTAAAGAAGGCGGCCGGGTATACGGCCAGATTGTAGCCCACGTACAACAAACCGGTCCAGATCAACAATCCCATTCCGGCTGGCCGCGGCAGGTAATCCGTTCGCCAGTTTTCAAAAACATTTCCGATGGCTTCGCCCCGGTCGGCAAAAACGACTACGGCAAACAGGATATAAGCCGCAAATAGTGCGATGGTGCCCAGCGTTTCAAGTTTGGCGATCACCTCTTCACCCTTGTAGTTCAGAAAACCCACCAGCACAACAATCAGCAACACGCCCACCCAACGGCTGAAACCCAACGTGGTATGTAAGATCTCTCCGGCCGCTGAAGCCATGACTGCAATGATGAGAATGGCCAAAAGCAAATACACGATTTCATAGGCAACCCAGGCAGGGCCGATCATCCGTTTCAACAACGATTTATAGTCGTACACCTGCCATTGGCGACAGGCCTCAATCGAAAGAAATGACATCAGGGAAAATCCAAAGAAGATTGCCAGCCCGCACACCCAACCGCTGGCTCCGAACTTGGCTCCATACTCAACAATCTCGCGGCCGGTAGCATAGCCGCCTCCGATCAAAACCGATTGCAAAATGATACCGGGAAGAAAGATACGCTTGAGGGAAGGGTTGAGCATGCTCCAAAATTTTCGGGCGTCAAGGTACAACGCCTGTCAGAGCAAACAAACCCATGTACACCAACCGCGTGAGCGGAAGAATCACTGAGATGCTACAACCGCGGCTTCCACGGAGCTTCGGGAGCATTCAACTCGCTGGCCATAATGCGGCACAGCGTAAACAAGTAGTCGGAAAGACGGTTCAGGTATTGCACCACGTGCACATCCACCGGCTCCACGGCATTCAATTCAATCACACAGCGCTCGGCTCTGCGGCAAACCGTGCGCGCGACATGCCCAAATGAAACCGAAGGATGGCCGCCCGGAAGCACAAACGTGCGCAACGGTTCGAGCCGGGCATCCATGGCATCAATCTTACTTTCCAGAAAAGCAATGTCGGTTTGCGCTAACAGCGGAATTTTCACTTTGGTATTGCCCGGTTCGGTGGCCAGCATCGAACCCACCACAAAAAGACTATCCTGAATTTCAATCAACTCCGCGGCCCGCCCGGCATTCACGGGCTGATCGCGCAACACACCCAGCCATGCATTCAACTCATCAACGGTGCCATATGCTGTGATGCGCACGTCCGACTTCGGCACGCGCTTGCCACCAAAGAGGGATGTTTCACCCTGGTCTCCGGTTTTGGTATAAATTTTCATGGAGCTGACTCAAAGTTCAAAGGAACGCAATTTTGAATTTTGATCCCTGAAATTTGAAATCGGACCTGCATCAGGCCAGCACGGCCGGTCTGCGGTTCACATTTTCGTTCTTGCGGTCCCACTCAATCAAACCGTCTTTCAGGCGAATGATGCGGTGCGAGTAATGGGCGATGTCGTCTTCGTGCGTTACCATAATAATGGTGTTGCCCTTATCGTGGAGGTCCTGGAAGAGGCCCATAATATCGTAACTGGTCTTACTATCCAGGTTACCTGTGGGTTCATCGGCCAGAATAATAGACGGGTTATTGACCAGCGCCCGCGCAATGGCCACCCGCTGGCGCTGCCCGCCCGAAAGTTCATTTGGCCGGTGATGCCAGCGATCCGCCAGGCTCACATTCTCGAGAGCCGCCATGGCCATTTCCTCGCGGTCGCTCTTGCCATAGCCGGCATAGATCAGCGGCAGGGCCACATTCTCCAGCGCAGTGGCGCGGGGAAGTAAATTAAAGGTCTGAAACACAAACCCGATTTCTTTATTGCGCACCTCGGCCAGTTCGTTCTCCGTCATGTCGCTCACCAGTTGGTTGTTCAGCCAGTATTCACCGGCCGTGGGTGTATCCAGGCAGCCGACAATGTTCATCAACGTGGATTTGCCCGAGCCTGAAGGGCCCATAAACGCCACGTACTCGCCCCGGTCGATGGAGATGCTGATGTCTTGCAGCGCGTTAACGATGTTGTCCCCCATTTTATACATGCGGGAGATGTGCGAAGTCTTGATCACATTGGGCATAAGCCGTGGTTTACAACTCTTAAGAACTTAAAAATCCCTGCAAAGTTTCATTTTTTACCCGAAAAAGGCGGAATTATTATGCCGAAGGCGTTTCGAAGGGGTAATTTCCGGTTTGGTTGGGCGGCCTATGGGGCTATCCGGGGCTGCGTCCCGCCAAGGCGGGACTCCGGTGGCGCGAGGCGCGCCACTAAACCCCTCCTATCCCCGGCCGGTGGTGTTTATTTGGGCTTATTAATTTGAAGGTTGATTAGGTAAATTAAGGGCCCAGTATAATCTCGATAGTCAACCGGAAATGCTTTCCCGAATCATCTATAGTGTATCAATCATACTTATGATTGTAGGCTGCGAAAAGCCCTCTGGAACTATCGTAAGTCGTGAAGCCAAAAGCTTGTGTTTTCAACACGATTACTATCCCGATTCTATCTTTTTAACTCGTAGCATAACGTGGGATATTGTTCATGAATCGGCTTACAGCTATTGCCTTGAATTCGCTGGCGATAGTTGTCAATTCATTGGATACCATGAGTCTTGGTGGAAAAAAATTAAGAAGATTAAAGAAAACACATTTGTTACTGCTGGGCTTTCAACCGATGATTACTTTGAATTTGAATTTTTATCAAGAGAGCGGATACGAATGCGAAATATTCGAGTAAAAGGTATTGACTCTGTAAAGTATGCCTTCAAATATTATCACATCGTCCCTGGTGTTCTAACACAGCTAGATTTACAAAAGAGAATGGCAAAGGAGCTTTTTGCAGGAACCTACCAAGTTATTTATAAAGACTCCTTACAATGTGATTCCGTCATTATTATCGATGAGAATTTTAAAATAACGGGGATCAAGCATTTTTCCACCTATGGTATTGAGACTGAAATCGACTGGGATTTCGGACTAGAAAATGCTTGTTGGTTGGCAGCCCGAACAGGTGGTGACAGAAAATACTTCTCCTTCAAGTTTTCTGGGGATTCGCTTACATTTTTCAATTACGAAATGCGCGAAACCGAAGACGGTATGATTCCCAAAATCAGCCAGCCTTTGTTTGTTGGTATTAGACGAAATTAACTTTGCTTTCAGCCTTCCACAAACCCCAAACAAACCTTAATCACGCCCTCGTCTTTCAAAATCCGGTTGTGACCCAAACCGGTGGTTTGATGCAGCGTAGCAGCCGGGTAAACGTTTAGTAAGGCATGAGCATGGGCAATGGGCGTTTCCATATCACCTTCGTCATGCACCAGCAACAAGTGCAGGGGCCGCGGCAGGTGCTGCACGGTATACAGCGAGGTGAACTCAAAAAAGGGTTTACCTGTGGTGCGCTCAATGTATTTTTTAAACCAATCCCCCGTTCGGGGAGAGCCACCAATCGCTTTCAGGTAACTGTTGATAATCAAGTCACCAAGGGTGGGGCTGGCAATATTGATGACCCGATCCACCACCAACCCCAGCATGATGGCGCGCAGCGTAGCTACTCCGCCAAACGAGTGCGCGATAATGGCCTGCGGCTTGCCCCGCGTGTCTACAATTTTTTGCAAAACCTCAGCAAACTGTAATGCCGTTGTCCGTTTACCAGAGCTTTCACCATGGGCGGGCCCGTCAAACGCCACCACCTGCCAGCCCGCGCGGTTAAACGGTTCAACAAATTTTCGAAACTGGGTGCCACGCCCGGCCCAGCCGTGCACAAACAGCACATACCCTTTCACGGCTTCGCCCCAGGCAAACACGCGCACACGTTCACCGGCCACCGGCAACCAAAAAGCATTCGCAGCGGCCATCGCCTGCTTTTCTTTTTCCGGCCGCTCGTAGCGCACAGGCGAGAAAAAAATCCGGACAAAAAACTGGCGGGCCAGCGGTGGTGCCAGTTTCTCCAACGTAGGAAATACGGCTCGTACGAACCGGAGCACAAGAGGCTCTGAATAATTTTTCTTCTTCGTCATGCCGTAATCTCAAAAGCAAACGTCTGTTGCGTGTAGTCAAATGTGCGGGTGTCGTACACGCGCTCGGTGAAGCGCACCCGCTGTTGGCGATCCACCGTGATCAGCGTGCTGCAACGCGATCCGTAGTTCGGTGTTTTAATGAACATGGCCGACAACGCGCGCTCGCGTTCCAGACCAATGCCGGTATCGGGTAGCTGATTGTCCTCCGCTATCTCTTCGTTGGCGAGAAAGTCAAACACATCATCCTCCGAGAAAGGGGTCGTCAGCATTTCTTCAAACTCGGCTTTGCCTTTCTGCACTTTCGGCCAGGGAGTATCCATCAGGTGGTTGCTTAGGCCATGGATTCCGGGTTCCAGCTTCGTAATGCCCTCGCGATAGTTACTGCAATACCACAACTGGTGTGCATCGCCCACCACCAGGTTGAATCCGTTGTAGCGCGGTGCCTCGGGCAGCAGCTTACGCAGATAGTGTTCGGGTTCATCGGCACCCCGCAGGTAAGCGGAAACCAGATGCCCGCGCGAGGGTGCTTTCGGATTGATATTTTTCGGATCCCGATAGTTGGTAACCAGGGCCAGGCGCCCATTTCGATTAATCCCCAACCATGTGCCGCAGTCCCGTTGTGGTTCGCAGGCTTCGAGATCCCGGCCGGCCAGTATCCGCTCGTCCTCCGGCCAAAAACCAGCAGCCGCAGTTTGGCGTGCATAAAACTCATCGCGGTTGGCCGCAATGATCAGTGGGTATTTTTCGTGCTGTTGCAGAGCGAAAAAAATCAGGCACATGGCAAGGTCGATCGTTGGAGCATTACATCGTCCAAAAAGTGGCCAAAAAAAGCACAAGCCGGTAGACCTTCCAAGAGAAAAATACGAGGTATGCCAAAACAACGCCTTTTAGCAGGCTAACCACCCAACCGTGCCCATAGAATGTTCGCTCGGCACGCATGAAGAAGTAACCAAAAATGACAAGCGATAGATTGGAATAAAAAGAATCGGAGAGCAGCACACTCCAGTCCGCCTGAAACCACGATTGGGCAAAATGAATCACCCACTTCAGCAACGAAGGCAGCAACACACTGCTAACCAACATCTGAAACGCATGAAATTCAAATGAAAATTGCAGGTGATCGAAGTACAGATTCTTCTTCGAGAAGTTGACAATCGAGAGTGGTATGGAAAAAATAAACACCAACACGACCACCAGCAGCTTGGATATAGTAGCCGTGTGGGCGTTGTACGCATCGGTAAACGCTTTCACATCCACCCCGGTTGATTTGAGATGGTCGCGCACCATGCTTTGAACCAAGTGGCTATGGTCCTGCTGATAAAATTGGGAATACAAAGAAGAATTGAACGTATCGAAAACTGGAAAAAGGAAATAGAAAAAATTGGCCACAAAGAACAAACCCACGAGTTTCATGTAAGGTACCTGCACCCCATCCCGAATGTTGGCCGAAAGTTGGCCGGGGCTTGCAAACATCATCTTGAAGCTGCGCCAGAACTTGCCCTCCAGAAACGTGAATGCATTCAGAATACTTTCCGCCAATTTGGAAAACGACCGATCTTCGCGATCAATCACTTTCTCACCACAGCGGTTGCAGAACCGGCCTTGAAACACCTGCCCGCAGTTTTTGCAGGTACGTTCGATTACATAATCAACCGTGTCCTCTCGCTTTCGGAACAATGAAAAAGCCATCGCGAAAATTACTCAAATAACTCCAGTTGCGAGGGCAGCAATTGAAAAGTCTTGCGATGATATGGTGTAATCCCTAACGCACGAATGCCCTCGCGGTGTTCTTCGGTGGGGTAGCCCATATTGGTCTCCCACCCGTAGCCCGGAAACTCCAGGGCAAGCCGCTGCATGAGTTCATCGCGGTGCGTCTTGGCCAGAATCGAAGCCGCTGCGATGGACAGATAGAGTGCGTCACCTTTGATGATGCATTCGAAGGGAATTTCGCGGTACGGCATAAACCGGTTGCCATCGATCAACAGCAGGTCGGGCGGTAATGTTAATTGATCCAGCGCCCGATGCATGGCCACAAAGGAGGCTTTTAATATGTTGATTTCATCAATCTCACCCGCGCTGACTTCCGCCACCGCCCACGCCAATGCATCCCGTTGAATATCCTTCCTCAATTCGTGGCGCTCCTGGGCCGTGAGTTGCTTCGAGTCGTTGAGCGCTTCGTGCCTGTAGTTTCGTGGAAGAATAACGGCAGCCGCTACTACCGGGCCAGCCAGACATCCGCGCCCGGCTTCATCGCAGCCGGCCTCCATCCGGTCGAGGGTAAGGGAAGAACGCAACATTCGACCAAAATTCAAGATTCAAAAATCAAAATTCAAACATCAGGCGATGAATTATAAATCTAACTTTGAATATTAAATATCGAACTTCAAATCAAATGCAGTGGCAAACCCTTTCCTCGGAGCAGCAATATGACAACCGCTGGATCAAGGTCACGGAGTATCAGGTGATCAACCCGGCCGGCAAGCCGGGCATCTACGGTAAAGTGCACTACAAGAACAAGGCCATTGGCATTGTACCCCTCGACCAGCACGGCAATACCTGGCTGGTGGGTCAGCACCGCTACACGTTGAACGAATGGAGTTGGGAAATTCCCGAAGGAGGTGGTGCCCTGGACACCGATCCGCTCGTTTCAGCTCAGCGTGAGTTAAGGGAAGAAACCGGACTCACCGCAGCCAAATGGACTTCCCTGGTGCGTACCCACCTCTCCAACTCCGTTTCAGACGAAGAGGGATTTATCTTTCTGGCCGAAGAGTTGACACCGGGCACCAATCAATTGGAAGACACGGAGGCTGACCTCCGGGTGTGGCACTTGCCGTTTACTGAAGCGCTGGATATGGTGCTCACTGGCAAGATTACCGACAGTTTGAGCATCATGGGTATCTTGCGCGTTGCCCGCCTCAAAGGACTCTAGCCTTGACCACCTGGACACGCTATCGCACGGAAGCCCGCACCAGTTTTTTGCTGGCCTACCCGGTTATGATCAGCATGCTCGGTCAGGTGATGACCGGGGTTGCCGATAGTGTGATGATCGGTTGGACAGGTGCTACACCGCTCGCTGCCTCTGCACTGGCGAACAGTTTCTTTGGTGTGCTCTTGTTTTTTGGTATTGGTGTCACCTACGCGCTAACCCCGTTGGTGGCGGAGGCCGATGGTGCACGGCAGCCGGGAAAAATTGTAGGCGCACTTCGCCATGCCTTGGTCATCAATGTTGCCACAGGCGCGATCCTCACACTGATCATCGTAGGCGGGCAATCGCTTTTACACTACATAAATCAGCCAGCCGAAGTTGTGGAACTGGCTATTCCCTACTTACTGATTGTTTCGTACTCGATCGTACCCACCATGATCTTTCAAACCTTCCGGCAATTTGCCGAAGGTCTGCAAAAAACGCGGATGGCCATGGTGGTAATGATTGCGTGCAACCTGTTAAACGTAGTGTTGAACTATGTGCTCATCTATGGTGTATGGATCTTCCCGGAAATGGGATTGTATGGTGCAGGGTGGGCTACATTCATCGCGCGGGTGGCCATGGCGGTGTGGATGGCATTGTACGTGTATTATGGGAAAGCCTTCGTGGCTTACCGCGCAGGATTTCATTTTGGCCACTACTCGCGTGCCCTGTTCAACCGCATGCTGCACATCGGTTTGCCAGCCGGTGCGCAGTTCATTTTTGAAGCAGCCGCCTTCGGCTTTTCGGGGATTATGATGGGCTGGATCGGCACGGTGCCGTTGGCAGCGCACCAAATAGCGCTCAACCTGGCCACCATCAGCTATATGACTACGTCTGGCCTCGGTGCCGCAGCCACTATTCGGGTGGGTATTTTTTACGGGAGGCGCGATAAAGTTGCCTTGCGCACGGCAGGCTTCACGCTGATTGGGTTGGGTGCGTTGCTGATGACCGCCTGGGCTGTTTTGTTTATTACGGGTAAGCATTTCTTGCCGTCACTTTATATAAATGACGCGGCCGTGCTGGCGGCCGCTGCACCCCTCATGATTATTGCGGGTTTCTTCCAACTCTCGGACGGCATGCAGGTAGTGTGTGCAGGCGCACTTCGCGGCCTGCAAGATGTTAAAGTTCCTTCACTACTCATCTTTGTTGCCTATTGGGTGATTGCGTTGCCACTCGGGTACCTGATGGCCTTTGGTTTGGATTGGGGAGCCCTCGGCATTTGGGCGGGTTTGTTAATGGGCCTTACACTCACGGCTTCGGCCATGATTTGGCGCTTTAATCAGCTTTCGGGCCGCCTGTCTGGTCTGCCCGATTAACAAAAAATCATCTTATCTTTGATTAATGAAAAGCACCGTGGCGACCGGCAGAAAGCGACTGATAAAAAAAGTCGAGCAAATTCAGGACGAAGCATTGCTTCATGCTATAGAAACGTTGATTGCATTTGCCAACCAAAAAGATGAAAGCTACCTCGGTGAAAATCTCTCGGATTATAATCTCGCACTGAATCGGGCTGATGCTGAAATCTCAAAAGGAAGTTTTGTGGCTCACGAAAAGGCTGTTCAACGGATTGGGTCTTGGCGAAAGCGAGGAAAATAGTTTGGGCCGAGGATGCCCTTGAGGCACTTTGTTCGGCTCTTGAATGGATAAGCGCCCAGTCAATCCAAAATGCGGAAAGGGTCGAGTCGGGACTTCTTGAAAAACTCGAGCAGGCCAGAAAAAATCCTGAACGTTTTCCTCCCGACAGATACAAGATGGACAATGCTGGAGCATTTCGAAGTTTTGTGTCTCACAACATTCGTCTATCTTACAGGGTTACAAAAAACGAGATCCGCGTTCTTCGAATCCGTCATATTCGGCAGGAACCCAAACACTACTAATCATGGCCGCACCACCCAAACCCGTTCGCCACTCCCAAACCACGATCACCGAATTGATGATTCCGGCCTACGCCAACTTTGGCGGAAAAATTCACGGTGGCATTTTGCTGTCGCTCATGGATAAAGTAGCCTATGCCTGCGCCAGCAAACATGCGGGCGCATACCGCGTTACGGTTACCGTTGACAAAGTCGAATTCCTGCAGCCGGTTGAAGTGGGCGAACTCGTCTCGCTGCACGCTTCGGTGAACTATGTGGGGCGCACCTCGCTGGTGGTGGGCATCCGCGTGGAGGCGCTAAACGTGAAAACCCACGTAGTGAAGCACACCAATTCATCCTTCTTTACCATGGTGGCCAAAGGTGATGACGACCGACCTGCGGAAGTACCCCTGTTAATCCTGGAAACAGCCGAAGATGTGAAACGATTTATTGAGGCGATGCGGGTACGCCAGATCAAACAGGCCATGCGCGAACAAATGGATGATGCCAAGTCGCACATCGACATCGCCCACGCAGCCGAATTGCTTAAAAAAGAACGATGCATTATTACCTACCAACCGAACGTATGAAGCGGACTTTTCTCCTTTTGTTATGGGCACTCGCCCTTGTGGCACAGGCGCAATACCCGGCCATCCTCACCCAGCGCGATCAGGCCAAAGTCGTGGACGAACTTCTGGAAGATCGTTTGCGTAACGTGCTGCCCGGCCTTATGCGCAAGGAGGGCATCGACATGTGGGTGATTATTTCACGCGAATACAATGAGGATCCGGTCATTCGCACGTTGCTGCCGGCCACCTGGTTTGCCGCCCGCAGAACCACGATGCTTATCGCATTCGATCGCGGGCCGGACCGCGAACTAGAGTATCTGGCCGTATCGCGGTATGACGTGGGCAAAATGTTCAAGCGCGCCTGGAACCCCGATGAGAACCCCGACCAATGGGGGCAGTTGGCGCGCATCATCGAAGAACGAAATCCGAAGAAAATCGGTATCAACAAAGCGGTGCATTGGGGCCATGCCGATGGGCTTACCTCGAATGACTTCGACCAGATGATGAAAGCCCTGAATAAGAAACTGCATGAACGTGTTGTGTCGGCCGAGAAACTGGCCGTGGCCTGGTTGGAAACCCGTACCGAACGTGAAATGGCCATTTACCAGCAGATCTGCCGCATTGCCCATGAGATCATTGCCGAGGGGTTTTCTGATCGCGTGATTCAACCCGGTGTAACCACAACCGATGATGTGGTGTGGTGGTATCGCGAAAAAATAAAAGAGTTGAAACTGGATACCTGGTTTCAGCCCTCGGTGTCCATTCAGCGAAACGAAGCGGATGCCATTACGGCCAAGCGCCCGCAGCCGCTGGTGATTATGCCGGGCGATTTGCTGCACGTGGACTTCGGCATTACCTACCTGCGCCTCAATACCGATACGCAGCAGCATGCCTACGTACTGCGTGCCGGAGAGACAGACGCCCCCGAGTATTTGCGCAGTGCGTTCAGACGCGGCAATCAACTACAGGATATCCTGACCAATAATTTTAAAGAAGGCGTCACGGGTAACAAGATTTTGGCTGAGACGCGTAAAACCGCCATCGACAATGGCATAACACCATCCATTTACACGCATCCCATTGGCTTCCATGGTCATGCAGCCGGCACCACCATCGGCATGTGGGATATGCAAGGGGGTGTGCCGGGCACAGGCGATCACCCCATGAAGTTGAAGACCGCCTACTCGATCGAACTGAATTGCTCGGTCTACATCGTGGAGTGGAAAAAAGAAATCCGGATTCAGTTGGAAGAAGATGGCTACTTTGATGAGTCGGGCTTTCGGTACATCGATGGACGCCAAACCGAATTGATTTTGATCCCCAAGCCGGACAAGATCAACAAACAAAAACCATAGCAAGGGCAATAACCGGTACTACCCGGGCAGTATTTTTCCGGCCATGAAATTCCTGCGCTTCATCCACACTGCTCTGGGCCTGGTGGTTTTCACTGTTTTGTTTTTGCTTTTTTTTCCTGTCCTGTGCATCCCCATTTTGTTTCCGTCACTCCACCGGCTTGTCGGCATCGTCAACCGGTGGTGGGCCCACGCACTTTTCCGGCTTTCCCTGCTGCCGTATGAAGTAATTTGTGAAACGCCACTAAACCGAAACGGCACCTACGTTTTCTGCCCGAATCACTTTTCCTATCTGGATATTCCGGCCATGGGCCTTAATCCGGTCAATGCCATTTTTGTCGGCAAGAGCGCCATGGAAAAAATTCCCTTGTTCGGCTTCATGTACCGCAAACTCCATATTACAGTCGATCGCAGCAGTCTGATCAGCAAATTCAACACATTCAAACAAAGTGTGGAAGCTCTTGAGCAGGGCAAAAGCCTGGTAATTTTTCCGGAAGGCGGCATGGTTACCCATCACGCGCCACGCATGGGGCGTTTTAAAGATGGCGCTTTCCGCGCGGCCATCGAAAAACAAATACCGATAGTGCCGGTCACCATTCCCAACAATTGGATAATTTTGCCTGACGCATCAACGTTACGTTTACATCGGGGTTTGGTAAAAGTGATCTTTCATCGCCCCATTGCCACCGAGGGATTAACGCTGGCCGATGTGGACAAACTAAAGAAGATTGTTTTTGACATCATTGATCAGCAACTCACGCATGAACATCGATCGCGATACTCTGCATAAACTGGCGCACCTCGCACGGCTGGAGATCAACCCGGCCGAAGAACAGCAGTTATTGACCGATCTATCCAAAATGGTGTCGTTCGTGGAGAAGTTAAAAGAAGTAGATACTACAGGCGTGGAGCCCCTCACCTCCATGGCGCAAGAGGTAAACACCTGGCGCGAAGATGAAGTGAAACCCCATCTGGAAAGATCAATAGCGCTGGGGCAGGCACCGGCCCATGATGATACGTTTTTTACCGTTCCGAAAGTAATCGACTAAACGGGCCATGCATCGACTCTATTTCTGGGCATCCTGGCCAGCAACTTCCCGGCTGCTTTTTCAATTTCTACTGGTTGTGGCCACAATCTCGGTCATCTGGATGTGGTGGAGTTGGTACGAAACTCCTGCACCCGCCATCCGGTGGGAAAACTACCAGCAGCTGGAGCGCGAGCCAGTGGCAACACACTACATTGAGCGGGGCCTTGCCCGATTGCCGGTCGAGAGTAGTACCTATGTTTTGTTGGAGCGCTTTCTGCCCTCCGCACTCCACGTGCCAACCCATTTCCAGATCGCCTTTTTGGTGGCGGTGACATTGGCGATTGTCTTTTTACTGGCAGTCATCTCCACGTTCAGTCGGTTCTGGTTTCTGCTCGCCATGAGCATCGTGATTTTGTTTATCGTCAGTCTTCGGCTGGAATCTCTTGAACTCTGGGGGATATCAAACAAAATTGTGCCCTTGAGCGTGATGACCGCGGTAGTTGGAGCCGGGCTATTGTTTCAATTTCGTTTCATGGGTGCCACGCTCACCACCCGCCTCCTCGCTTTTGGCGCGGCTATCATGGCCATCGGAATTTTTATTGAGATCGGGGCCAAGGTGGACCATCCCTTTTTGTTGCTGGCCGCCCAATTCACATGGGCGGGTATGGCTATTACCATTGCTACCATAGGCCTGGTGGCGATGGAGATTCCGGCTGCCTTCGTCTCGGGTATTTCGCAGAGTATGCGCAGCGGTAAAAACCTGACTCACGTTTTGGTGCTCAGCTCCATTTACTTGTTGAACCTGACGTTGGTCTATCTGGATCATAAACAAATCATGGAATGGAGTTTCATTCCGTTGAACTACTATTTTCTCTTCTCGATCTCTGCGGTGCTCGGGCTTTGGGGGTACTACAGCCGGGAGTCACAATATGAGCACATCATGCCGGCCGAGCCGCAGGGCATGCTGTGGTATTTGTCATTGGTTACCATTTCATTTGCCACGCTCACCAGCTTTTTGCAATCCGCCAACGATACGGTGCTGATCGTCATGCAGGATATGATTCTCTACAGCCATCTGGGATTCGGGGTTATTTTCATGCTGTACGTGCTTGCGAACTTTGTCGATATGCTGGGGCGAAACATGCCGGTTCACCGCGTTCTGTATAAGCCAGCCACCATGCCCTATTTTACCTTTCGCCTGGCCGGTGCCATTGCCACCTTCACCTTCTTTGCGTACAGCGGCTGGCGAACTTCGTTTAACGAATTTTTTGCCGGGTATTTCAACTCGGTGGCAGACGTACACTACGTCAGCGAAGATTTGCCCGCTGCCGAAGGTTACTACCAACGATCGCTGCTATACAGTCCGAATAATTACCACGCCCGACACGCCCTTGCCACGATTTATCAGCTGCAACTGGAGCCATCCAAAGCCAAACGCGAATGGCAAGAGGCCACCGATTTTTCTGCCACTCCAGAGGCCTATGTCAACCTTGCCTATGCCCTTGAGCGACAAGAAGACCGGTTGGAGGCCGTGCTTGTTTTACGTGAAGGACTAACCAGGTTTCCCGGAAACGGTCACTTGAAAAATGCGATGGGCATCGCTTTCCTGCAGATCCAGATGTTTGACTCGGCCTTATATTACTTTGAGTCAGCGCGGCAGCACAACCCGGTGAGCGAACAAGCTTCGATCAATCTCGTTAGCGCAGGTATTAAGTCCGGCTTGTCTTTTCCAGCCGACTCCCTTTACGCGCTGCTACAGTCAACGTCAACGGGGTTGCGGGCAAATGCGGTTGCACTGGCCAATCACCAGGGGATAGCCCTCGACCTACCGTTTGATCCGGGAACCGACACCACCTTATCGGTCTATCAGGCTGCACTGATCAGCAACTCCCTGATCAATCAAACCCAAAACCTGGATACCGTTCTGCTCGGCAAGATCATCAAACTGGCCAATCGTGAATCGAACTCTTTCTTTCGACTCGAGTTACAAGTGGCCAGCGCAGATGCTTACTACCGCCACGGCCACACGGGCAAAGCGATTGACCTGCTTCGTCAGGCTGGCTTTTTTAGTGGTCGGGCAAGCGATCAGGAGAAACTGGGTTTGTGGGCACTCGAGCAGGGAAGTGCTGCCCTGGCTCACGACTTCTTTGTAAAGGCAGAAGACCGGGAGTCCAAGGATGCCATTTACTACCAGGCCATTGCCCTCACGGAATTTGATATCCCGGCTGCGGTCGAGGCGTGGGATCGAATATTGAAATCATCCGACACGGCACGACACAACATAGCGCGGCTGTATCACCGGGCCCTGACGACTCCAACATCTGAGATCGGTGCATCCGCGCCTGAAGAGAAATTTCTATTTGCGTTGTACCGTTTGCCCTTGGTCGAAGAACAGCCGTTTGCCACGCTGGTTGAAAATCTTCCTAAACACTTGCAACCACGTGCCTGGTGGACGCGGGCGGAGCAGTGGCTTGCGATTGATGAGAGTGAGCGGGCAGCCGCGTGCCTGGAGCGCGTCACCGACCCCGGATGGGTAAATTTGGTTAGCCAGCAATTGCTGGCGATAGCCCTGCGCGCGGGCGATCTTGATTTCATCAAGGGCCTTTTGCCAAATGTGAATTGGGAGGGAGAACAGCAGCTGCGCGGTCAACTGTATCACGGAGTTGTGCAGCAGGATGCTGCACGGATTGTGGCAGCCGGAAAGGCAAACCCATTCTTTGAAGAGGGCGTGGTAGCAGCTGCTCTCCAACTGGAAAAAAATGAGGCGACACGACTTGAGGGCTACAGCCTGCCGGTCAATGCTCTCTTATACAAACCGGAATCCGTTTACCTGCTCAAAGCGTATGCACTGCAAGCCGCGCGCATCGGCTTTGACGAGCAGTCGCAGGAAGCCTTGGATAAGTTGCGCAGTAGGATGCCTGCTGCTTCCTTCAATGCTTTTGTGCGCGAGCATCCGGAAATATTTGTGGTAGAGGCAAACTAATCTGCGTAAGTTTGCGGCCAACCTCTGCTTATGGACGCCAGGAGAATTCCGCTGCATTACGTACATGAACAACTCGGTGCCAAGATGATACCCTTTGCGGGTTTTATCATGCCGGTTCGCTACTCATCCGATATTGAAGAACACATGACCGTTCGCCAGGGGGTGGGCGTATTCGATGTGTCGCACATGGGTGAATTCAAAATTGAGGGGCCTCACGCCCTTGACCTCATTCAGCGTGTGACCAGCAACGATGCCAGTAAACTCGTTGATGGGCAAGCGCAATACTCCTGCCTGCCGAACGAAACGGGTGGTATTGTCGATGATTTGATCGTATACAAACTGAAAGACAACGACTACCTGCTGGTGGTAAATGCCAGCAACATCGAAAAAGATTGGAACTGGATTGCTGCCCGCAACACGCAAGGCGCAGTAATGAAGAATATTTCGGACAATATATGCCTGTTTGCCGTGCAAGGACCAAAAGCAAAAGACGTATTGCAGAAGCTCACGGCCGTTGACTTGAGTCAAATTGCGTACTATCATTTTGTGGTGGGTGATTTCGCAGGGGTGGCCAACGTGATTTTGAGTAATACGGGCTACACGGGTGCAGGCGGTTTTGAAATTTACTGCCCGGCTGCCGATGCTGAAAAAGTGTGGCATGCGATATTCGAGGCCGGCAAAAATGAAAATATAAAGCCGATTGGGCTGGGGGCGCGCGATACGCTCCGGCTGGAGATGGGCTTCTGCCTGTACGGTAATGATATTGATGACAGCACCTCTCCGTTGGAGGCCGGCCTGGGTTGGATAACCAAATTCACGAAGCCTTTTACGAACTCGGAGGCTCTTCAAAAGCAAAAGGAATCCGGGGTTGCGCGCAAGCTGGTGGGCTTTAAAATGGTCGACAAAGGCATTCCACGTCATGACTACGATATCCTGACTAACGAAGGCCGGAAAATTGGCCGGGTGACCTCGGGTACGCAATCTCCCCTGTTGGGCCAAGGCATTGGACTGGGCTATGTTGAAACAGCCTTTAGCAAACCGGGCTCAGAAATTTTTATCTCCGTTCGGGGAAAGGGACTTAGAGCACAGGTGAGCAAAACACCGCTGATAGCCTGAACTTTAAAGAATAAGAAATTTCGGCCAGCCTGAGGCCATAGTAATCACGCAAATCAATGAATCATCGTGAAGACAATTGACGTCTGCCTTAGTCCCGAGCTCATTCATCTTTACGACCTGAGTAATCGCACGGTTGTGGTCGTAGACATCCTGCGGGCAACCTCGTGCATGGTGACCGCCATGGCGCACGGAGCTGAAAGCATTACGCCCTTTGCGGATCTTCGGCAATGCGAAAGCATGAAGACACGGGGGTTTATCACGTCAGGTGAACGGGATGGCAAAAAGGTAGAGGGATTTGACAAGGGTAACTCTCCGTTTGAATACATGGGGGAAGAAATTCGCGGAATGAAAATTGCCTTCACTACAACCAACGGCACACAGGCCATCGAAAAATCAAAAGATGCCCGCGAGATCATCATCGGTTCGTTCCTGAACCTGTCGTCTGTCGTAAAGTATCTGCTGTTGAGTGAATATAGCGCCCTGATCGTCTGTGCCGGCTGGAAGGGTCGGGTGAACCTGGAAGACAGCCTGTTTGCCGGAGCCGTGGTGGAGAAGCTGAAAGACTACCTCGGGCCGGACTGCGATGCACCTTTAGCCGCCCGCCATCTTTACAATCTGGCGAAAAACGACCTGGCTGGCTTCCTGAGCGAGTCATCGCACGTGAAGCGCCTCAACCGGCTGAACATTCATCAGGATTTTGAATTCTGCCTTACCGTTGATGAGTACAAAGTGCTGCCGCGGATCAAAAACGGAAAGATCGTTTTGTAAGCGTTGAATCTTAAAGCTTCGGGTTGTGGCGGTGCCGATCCTTATCCCGTTGCGTCTTCTTCTCCATGTTCTTTGCAAAAGCCTCGGTCAAATTCACCCCTGTTTGATTGGCCAGGCAAAGCAGCACCCATAGTACATCGGCCATTTCATCGCCCAGGTCCTTGCCCCGGTCGCTCTCCTTTTCCGATTGATCGCCATAACGCCTGGCCATAAGGCGGGCCAGTTCGCCCACCTCTTCGGTGAGCACGGCCATGTTGGTTAACTCGCTGAAGTATCGAACGCCATAGGTTTTGATCCAGTGGTCGACCTGCTGTTGTGCCTGCTCTATTGTCATGTTGATCTAATTACGTTCCTCCAGCTCCTCAAAACTCACGTCCAGCACGTCATACTTCTCCCAGCCAACAAAATCAAAATGCCACCACTCCGGTTCATACACCTGGAAGCCATGCTTTGTCATAACCTCAATCAGCAGGTCCCGGTTTTTTCGCTTCACGGGGTCATCCACTACCGCAGTTGCCCACGCCTGCTTTTCAAACGAATCAAATTCAGTCGGCATGGGCAACGGCTTTCCCGTTTTGCGATCGACCAGTGTGAGATCCAATGCACAGCCGCGGTTATGGCGCGAGCCCCGGTATGGCGATGCCACATACGTGGTATCGCGATAGCTTTCATAAAACTTAACGGTAACCGCATAGGGGCGATACGCATCATAAATCAACAGGCCAAGACCCTGTTTTTTTAGCTCGCGCTGAACCTGTTTCAGCGCATGTGCCACCGGTTGCCGCGCATAGGCCCGCGGCAACGAGTACATCCTTTCCTTCATGAAGTTATTGGTGCCCGCGTACCGGATATCAACCGCCACGTCCGGAATTACTCGTTCCAGATTAACCAGGCGATTCTCCGGTTGGGTGGTACAGGAGCGTTGATACTCCCAAAATCCGGTGGTTAAGACCCCGTAGGCGCTACGCACCTGGGCAAAGCAGGCCAGCGGCAACATCAAAAGCACCATCAACATTCCTCTCATGCATCCGAAGGTATTATTTTTACCCTGGATTCTTAACTTTCCTCAAATCTATCTTATGCGATTAATCAAACGCGTGCTCCTGGCTTTGGTGATTCTGGCCGTGCTCCTGTCAGCGGGGGTTTATGTTTTCCTGCAAACCACCCGGCCCACCTACTCCGGTCAAATTTCGCTACCGGGGCTGACAGCCGAGGTAGACGTTTTTTATGATGACTTTGGTGTGCCCCACATTTATGCCGGGCACGAAGAGGATGCCTACTATGCGTTGGGCTATGTCCATGCCCAGGACCGCCTCTTCCAAATGGAAATGATTCGCAGGGCAGCCAGTGGGCGACTTTCTGAAATTCTCGGAAAAGACCTCGTTAAGGTAGACAAGCTGTTTCGTGCGTTGGGCATCAACCAGTTTGCAAAAGAGCATGCGCAAAAATTTCTAAAAACAGACACAGCCGCGTGGCAACGGGCGGCCCTTGCCTACCAGCGGGGGATCAATCAATTTATCAAAACCGGCAAGACTCCGTTGGAATTTACCATCATTGGAATTCCCAAAGAAGAATTTACGCCCGAAGACATTTACCACGCAGTCGGCTTTATGTCGTTTGGGTTTGCCGAGGGCCTGCGCATTGACCCGGTGCTGGAAAAAATTAAGAACGAATGGGGAGCCGAATATCTGAAAGATCTGGCGGTACAAACTCCAGCCCAGGCCGTGCGAATTGAAAGCTTCAGCGGTGCCCGAAAAAACCCGCTACGCGACTCGCTCATTTCTTATCTGCACGATGCTTTGTCCAGTTTGCCCGTGCCGATGTGGCAGGGCAGCAATGGGTGGGCGATAGCCGGAGACCGGACCGCTTCCGGAAAACCGATTTTGGCAAATGATACACACATTGGATTTGCCCAACCCGCAGTGTGGTACGAGGCCCACCTGGAGGCTCCGGGGCTTTCCTTCTACGGTCATCACATTGCCGGCATTCCGTTTGGGCTATTGGGCCAAACCGATCGTTGTGGCTGGGGGCTCACCATGTTTGAAAATGACGACACCGATTTTTATCGCGAGGCTACTAACGACAGCGGCCAGGTCAAATACAAGGGGCAGTGGGTGGACATCACCTTCCGAAAAGAACGAATCAAAGTGAAAGATGAGGCCGAGGTAGAACTAATTATCCCTTCAACTCCTCACGGGCAGGTCATCAGCGGGATAGTCGACTTCACCAGCGATGATGAACCCGTCTCGCTGTGGTGGATGCTGAACGAAGGGGATAACCGTGCTTTGCAGGCGGCCTATCAGCTCAATCATGCACAAGGCATTGCCGATGTGGAAAAGGCAGCATCGCAATTCTCTGCCCCGGGACTAAATGTGATGTATGCCGATGACGAGGGCAACATCGCCTGGTGGGCTGTGGCACGCCTTCCCATTCGTCCCAAACATGTTAACTCCAAGTTCTTTCTGGACGGAGCCAGCGGCCATGATGAACCACTCGGCTACTACGACTTCTCCAAAAACCCGCATGCGGTAAATCCACCGTGGGGTTTTGTGTACTCGGCCAACAATCAGCCCGATTCGGTGGATGGAGTATTGTATCCCGGATATTACTACCCCCGCAGCCGGGCCGGCCGCATTTACGAGTTGTTGAGCGAGCAGAAAAAGTGGACGATTGACGATGTGAAAAAGGTAAGCCTCGATGTAACCTCAACCATGCATGCGGACATTGCCCACCTGCTGGCCGATGTGCTCGCGAAAACGAACAAGCCCGAGCATGCCCGATTGATCGAAGAACTAAAAAACTGGAACGGCCTTCACGACCAAACGCTCGTGGCTCCGACTTTATATTACAACCTGCTGTCGCAAAGCATGCGCATGGCCATGGTCGATGAAATCGGAGCACCGGCATTTGAATCGCTGGCCATTACTTCACTGCTCAAAAACAGTTACGAAGGATTTATTGCCAACCCTGAATCACCCTGGTGGAACAACACCAAGACAGAGACTCGCGAAACCCGGGAGGAAATTGTTGCCTTCGCAGCCGATCGGACGCTGGAACTGCTGAGTGGCAATCTGGGGCAAAATGCTGATCGCTGGACGTGGGGACGCGTGCATACCCTGACACATAAGCACGCGTTTGATGCCGTTAAGCCCTTACGTAGCTTCTTCAACGTGGGTCCTTTTGAAGTGAGTGGGGGAAGCGAGGTGCTCAATAACCTTCACTTTTCGCTGGATAGCACCGGCTATTTTTCAGTGGATGGCGGACCCGCCCTGCGAAAGATTACCGATTTTGCCGATCCCGATCATGGAGTTACCGTTTCTCCTTCCGGTCAATCTGGAAATGTGATGAGTAACCACTATGCCGATCAGGCCAAAATGTTCGCTACAGGTGAGTTTCGTACGATGTGGCGGAATCGGGCGGAGATTGAGACCAGGTCAACCAACCGATTAAAACTGGTGCCGTAGAAAAGTTTACATCCCCATCATCACAAACGCACCCCAGTAATACGGCTCTTTGTATTTGGTCATCAATTGCAACTGGGCTTGTTTGAAGGCCTTGGCTTTATTGCCTGTTTTGGTCCAGTTGGTGTAGAAATTAGTCATCAACAACTGCGTGGCGGCATCGTCTACCTTCCATAAACTCATAATCAGCGCGTTCGCACCGGCAACCAAAAACGCACGCTGCAAGCCATACACCCCTTCACCCGCCTTCACGTCACCTAAACCTGTCTCGCACGCACTCAACACTATCAAATCCGTCCCCTCCAGGTCCAGGTTCATAGCCTCGTAAGCCGTAAGCACGCCATTATCGTTGCTGCTCAAATCCACATTACTGTTTTGTTGACCCTCAGCCGGTGGATTAGCCATCAGTAAGCCGGAACGTAAAAGGGGATTATTCTTGGCGTTCTCGGCATCAATACCCATAGCGCTGCCATCGCGCACTTCGGCATCCGCCAGAAAGTAGCCATGAGTAGCAATGTGCATAAGCGTTGGCGCCTTCACTGTCTTCAATTTCTTCTCCGTAGCCTCCAGTTGCAGCGACAATGAGGGCTGATAGCCTCCGGCCTTTAAAATCTTATTGATCGTCTCCAATTCCACCTTTGTACCCGGCAACGGCACAGCATTTCCCCCATAATCCGGGAAGCCGAGCAGAAACGCATCTCTGCGCGTTGCCACGGTCTTCCGCTGTTTCAGGGACAGGATGTCTTTCGGGTTACCCATCACAACCACATCGTACCGATTCAAAACGTAATCGCCACCGGGCTTCTTCAGTGTGTTGACGTTGAGTTGATTGTAAACGCCATCGGGTGCAACAAAAACTATCTTTTTCCCCGTCAGCAACGCATCAATTTTGGCCCAATACTGATCATACGAAACTTCGTCATCGCTCTTTTGCTGAATCATGTTCTTGTAGAACTTGGCGTTGCGCGTATCCAATTGTAAACCGTTTTCCATCAGGGCCAACCTGGGTTCACTACCTTTCGTGAGCACCAAGGCGACATAACGCGAATCGGTCGTGAAATCGCGGTCGAACGTGCGCACACGAATAATCTCTACCAAAGCTTCGGTGTCAGTCAATTGAGCAACCAGTTCTTTGTACGTCACCGTGTTGGCGGTAAAAGCCTGGGAGAAATCAGTGGACCGCTGCGAAAGAGAGCGCTCCAGGTTATTGGCTGCGCGCTCAAGCGCTGACAAATCAATACTCTGCTTTTTCAATTCTTCCTTCGAAAGAGAATAGTAGCGGGCCAATGCTTCCTTCTGTGTGACCCAATCCAGGTAGTCGCGAATCAACTGATTGTCTTTACTGGCGAGGATGGTCTTCTTGATCTTATTGGTCGAATTCAGCAGCAGTGCCTTGGTGGCAATCTGGTAATTGAACATCGCCTGCAACACGGCTGGATTGGTGGCAGACGCTTCAATGGCATAATTGTAGTAGCGTTGAAAGCGTGGCGAGAGTACATCCCAATAACGCGTCTTTTCGGCTTCACTCATGGGCGGAAAGTACCTGTTCACGAAATCCAGCGACTGCGTCATGGCTTTGCTAAAGAGCGGATCCGCCTGCGCCAAATCCCCCTTCTTCCAATACAATATGGCCAGGTTTTCCACCGATTTGATATAGTCGGGGTGTGTATCCCCCAGTAGCCGAAGCCGTATGTCCACCGATTTTTTCAGCAGCGGCTCCGCTTCGGCAAATCGCTGCATTATGCGGTAAAAGTTACCAAGGTCGTTTTGAACTTTGGCAAATGAAGGGCTCTCCTCCCCGTTTGCCTTTTTGTATACCTCGGCCGATTTCTTGAGTAACGCTTCGACCTGATCGAATTTTGAAATGGCGATGTAGAACAACCCCAGTTGATTCAGCAGGTTGGCATATTCAGCATTGTTTTTTTGCCCCCGGTTTTCAAAAATGGCTTTGATTTCGAGAAATATCTTTTCGGCTTCGGGATAGTTACCCGCCATAAACTGGACCACAGCCAGGTTACTCAAAAACTTGCGGTTCTCGAATGATTTCTTGCCTTTTAAGTTCTTCTTCAGAGCCGCCTCGGCCAGCGCGTTAGCATCCTTTAAAAGCGGTATGGCTTCATTGTATCGCCCCATGGTTTGGTACAGCATCGCCTTATTGTTCAACACGATGGCATATTGCATACTGCTTTCACCAAAAAATTTCTTCACCAACACGAGTGCCTCATCAAACTCCTTTTCGGCTTCATTGTATTTACCTACCGCTTGACTGAGCTTGGCCTTGCTGTTGAGATTGGCGGCATAGGCCACGCTGGTTTCTGTTAATGTATTGCGACTTTCTTCCAACGCATAGGTGATGAACTGATCGGCTTCAAGGATATTCCCATTCATCAGCGCATTTAACGCAAGGTTCGAAATGCAGCGGATATAGGAAATGTCGTTGGCCAACCCGTTTTGCTCCATAAAATCACGAGCGATAATCAACGATTCTTCAGCCAGCTTAAAGGCGCGTATTTTGTAAAAACCGAGTGCAAACTCCAGCGTGTCGCGGGCAATCTCGTGTAGTGTCTTTTCCGCATAGGGCTTCATTGTGTAAAACGCCCGCGCTAAGCCTTCACCTTTTTGCTCAATATCAAAAAAACTGGAGTTGTCGTTCACCGACATGGCAAACTGGAAGTCAATCGAATCCAGTTTGGCCTTCTGTTCCGCGCCTGTGTCGCCTGCGGCCTTCGTTAGTGCCTTCGTCAGCCAATCGTCCTGTGCCTGGGTGGAACCGGCAAAAACGGCTACCATGGCCATAACAAGAATTAATCTCTTGTTTTTCATCACTATATCTAAAACTTATCTGCTTCTCTATACGCTTTTATCAACATCAACTCCCCCTCCCTACCCTCTTTTGCGTTTCCATGCTCCATGCCCACCACGCCCCGGTATCCTTTATCGTAAATATACTTAAACAGGTTGCGGTAGTTGATCTCACCGGTGCCGGGCTCTTTGCGGCCGGGATTATCGCCCACCTGAAAGTAAGCAATTTCATTCCAGCATCGTTCAATATTGGGAATCAAATTGCCTTCATTACGCTGCATGTGGTACACATCGTACAGAATCTTGCAGGCCGGGCTGTTCACTGCTTTGCATAACTCATACGTCTGATCCGAATAGCGCATAAACAAATCGGGGGTATCGCTCAACGGCTCCAGCACCATGATCAAACCATGGGGCTCGAAAATTTCGGCTCCTCTGCGCAGGGCATCAACCACATGGGCCGTCTGTATACCAATCGGCAATCGCCTTTCAAAAAATCCGGGCACCACGGTCATCCATTTCGCATTTACGCGTTTGGCCGCATCTACGCATTTGCGGCAGGTGTTGACAAAGTTCTCTACGAACTCCGGCTTGCCCGTGGTAAGCGAAGTCTTCCAGTTATCACCACCATCTACTACAAACACGCCCATGGTCATGCCCAGTTGAGCCAGGGTACTGCCGATTTTCTCTTGTTCGGCCACCGGCCTGCCCAAGAGGCTATTATCTTCGATGGCCCTGAATCCCTGATCGTGCATAAACTTGATCTGATCGATAAAGGTCTTTCCGGCATGATGCTGAAACATGCCATCGTGCGGGGCATATAACAGGCGGAAGGGCATCTCGGCAGGGCGTGCCTCGGCAGTCATCGCGGGCCAGGCTGAAATTGCGGTGGCTGCGGCTGCACCTGCTTGTAGAAATTTTCTGCGATTCATATCTCCATTAGCACCTTGAAATTACGGGTACCATCCGCCAAATACAAACCGGTGATGTGCGGGCTTTTCGCGTTCCAGCTGCGTATCTTGCCCACATGAAACTTTACCGGAATCTGACCGAAGCCGTTATAGACGCCCTGCGTCAGATATTTACTGACAACAAGTATGCCGATAAGGTGATTGAGAAAATCCTGAAACAAAATCCTAAATGGGGAGCGCGCGATAGGCGGTTCATTGCTGAAACGACATATGATATCGTTCGGTGGTATCGGCTTTTTCGCCATGCTACGGAGGCCGAGGAAGGTGATTTCTGGAAGCTTTTGGGTGCCTGGATTTTGTGGAAAGAGGAAGAGTTGCCGTCATGGCCTGAGTTTTATAGTCTGGATGAGCGACATTTTCACAATGCCATACGTCAGGCGGCCAAACAGGTGCCGCTGCGCGAGTCTATCCCCGAGTGGCTTCATGAAGCCGGCCAGGCCGAGTTGGGTGGCCAATGGGAAAAAGAGTTGGTGGCGCTCAATCAACCCGCCAAAGTGGTGTTGCGGGTGAACACGTTGAAAACGACTCGCGAAAAACTTCAACATCACTTGCAGCAAGATGAACGAATTGTGACTGATGCCCCCACGGCATTCCCAGACGCCCTGCTGCTGGCCGAACGTCAGAACATTTTCACACGGCAGGCATTTAAAGACGGTCTGTTTGAAGTACAGGATGCCGGCTCGCAACTCATAGCCCCGTTTCTCCAGGTGGAGCCCGGTCAACGGGTAATCGATGCCTGTGCTGGTGGTGGAGGAAAAACGTTGCACCTGGCCGCCTTGCTGCAGAACCGCGGCCGCATTATTGCCATGGACACGGAGGCCTGGAAGTTGGACGAGTTGAAAAAACGAGCCCGAAGGGCCGGAGCTACCAATATTGAAACGCGCGTGATTGAATCATCAAAAACCATTAAGCGCCTGGCCGAAACAGCGGACCGGCTGTTGCTGGATGTGCCCTGCTCAGGCCTCGGGGTGCTGAGGCGGAACCCGGATGCCAAATGGAAACTCACACCTGAGTTTCTGGCAAAAGTGAAAGAAGTGCAGCAGGAAATCCTGCAGCAGTATAGCCAGATGGTAAAACCCGGTGGGCTTTTCGTTTACTCAACCTGTAGCTTACTGCCATCCGAAAACGAAAAACAGGTGGCGCATTTTTTAACAGCCCATCAAAATAGTTTTGAATTACTGGCTGAACATACGCAGCTGCCCAGTGCCGGTTTTGATGGATTTTATATGGCGCGTTTAAGAAGAAAGTAATGCGGGTGATATTGTTCGTTGCTCTGATTTGTCTGCGCGTTAAGGTATGCGGTCAATCATTTCAGACGTATGAGCAGCAGGTATCGGGCAGCAACATCAAACTAACCATGATTGCCGTGCCAGCCGGGAAATTTTCCATCGGCAGCAAAAGTATTTTGGCCGATGCAGATGAAACTCCCGTAAAAGAAGTTTCCGTCAGTGCGTTTTGGATGGCCGAACACGAAATTACGTTTGCTGAGTGGGATGCCTTTTTTAAAGACATCAACCTGCCGCAGTCAAAAAATATTGATGGTGTTACCCGGCCTACACCGCAATACACAGACCTCACCTGGGGAATGGGACGTGAACCAAATAAACCCGCGAATAGCATGAGCCAACAGGCGGCCATCATGTACTGCAAATGGTTGTATTCAAAAACGGGTATCTTTTTTCGTTTGCCTACTGAAGCTGAATGGGAGTATGCCTGCAAGGCAGGCGGCCAGGATGAGCTAAGCTTTGACGCGGAGCAACTCAAGCAACAGGCCTATTACGCAGGCAATAGCGGTGGAAAATTCCATGACGTAAAATCGCTGAAGCCCAACGCCTGGGGATTTTACGACATGCTCGGCAACCTTAGTGAATGGACACTTGATCAATATGCTCCGAATTACTACCAAACGCTAGCTCCTGCCGATCCTGTAACGGCACCGGCTTCGAAGTATCCGCGCACGGTACGCGGAGGCTCGTATCAGGACAAGGCTTCGGAGGTGCGTTGTAGTAACCGAATTCCCAGCGATGCCAAATGGAATCAGCGCGATCCGCAGATTCCCAAGAGCAGGTGGTGGCTTACCGATGGCATGTTTGTTGGGTTTCGGGTTGTGCGGCCCTTGAAACAACCCAGCGCAAGCGAGGTGGAAGCCTTTTACGCCCAGTACCTGAAATAGGGGCTGACCACTTACCAACTTTGGAGTTGCGCAGTCAGTCTGGCATATGCTACCTTCCGATTAAATTCCAATCCTATGAATGCGCCTAAGTCCACCCGCAGAGATTTTATCAAACAGACCACCATGGCTGCTGGTTCGCTCATGGCGATGCCGCTCGTCACGGAAGCCGGTTTTTTCAACACTTCCGTAGACGAAACCATTCGGGTGGCCCTGATCGGGTGCGGTGGCCGGGGAACCGGGGCCGCCCTGCAGGCCATGCTGGCCAACCGGAACGTTCGGTTGGTAGCGATGGCCGATGCCTTTCGTGATCGGCTGGACGACTGCTATAGCAATCTGATGCAGGATGATCTCTCTGACTGGAGCGGAGCAGCGGGAAATGTGAAGGCGCAGATAGCCGTAGCCGAGGAAAACAAATTTGTTGGCTTTGACGGTTATCGTCAAGCCATTCCCTTAGCCGATGTCGTTATCCTGACGACACCCCCGGGCTTTCGGCCACAACATTTTGAAGAGGCGATCCGGCAGGGCAAGCATGTTTTTATGGAAAAACCGGTGGCTACCGACCCGGCCGGAGTAAAGAAAGTATTGGATGCTGCTTTGATCGCGAAGCAGAAAAAACTAAACGTGGTAGTAGGCTTGCAGCGACATTACCAGAATTCTTACCGCGCGTTGTACGAAAAATATAAGAAGGGATTGATTGGTGACTTCGTATCGGCCCAGGCCTGGTGGAACAATGATGGGGTTTGGGTTAATCCGCGTCAGCCCGGGCAAACCGAAATGGAGTATCAGATGCGCAATTGGTATTATTTCAACTGGATATGTGGCGATCATATCGTGGAGCAACACATTCATAACCTTGACGTAGTGAACTGGTTCAAGGGTGATTACCCGGTTAAGGCGCAGGGTATGGGCGGGCGCGAAGTGCGTAAGGGAAAAGACTTTGGTGAAATTTTCGATCACCACTATGTGGAATATCACTACGCAGACGGCAGCATACTTAACAGCCAATGCCGCCATATCAAAGGCACGCTGGCCAAAGTGGATGAGCAGATCGTAGGTACCAAAGGAACGATTTACTGCGGAGCCATGAACATCGTAAACCGAAAAGGAACGGTGGTTTACCAATTTGATAAGTCAAAAGAAAACAACCCCTACCAAACCGAGCACGATGAATTATTTGCCGCCATTGCGAAGGGTGAGTACACGTTTGCCGATGCCGAAAATGGCGCCTACAGCACCATGACGGCTATCCTCGGTCGGTTGGCGACCTATAGCGGACAACTGATGGAGTGGGATAAGGCGCTTAACTCAGGCTTAAGCCTGCAACCGACCCGGTACGCCTGGGATGCGGAGATGCCGGTAAAACCTAATGCGGACGGACTCTATCCCGTGGCCGTACCGGGTATTACTGGGCAAGCCACTGGATAAAGGTGGCCCAGAATGTCTTGATAGTGGTTAAAGATCTCCAATTTTCAAATGCGACTACTCATTAAAAAAACTGCGGAGTGCCGACTTTTTATCGTATCGAAGGCAGGTGTACGGCACTATTTCCGTTGCAGTTCCAGAAATTCTAATTTCATAAGTACCCTTTGGTAGGATTTTTTCCACAACACATTCAGAATGAAAATGCCGCTTATAGGCTCCTCCTCGCCAAATTTGGACTCCATCACCTTTTTTAAACTTATTCATGTGTTAACACTACGATCTTTCAGAAAAAAGGTTGTACCTCATCAAAAAGAATCTGGAAAAGGAAAAAGTTAGAAATCTGCCAAGGCCGTTTTCACTTGGTTAGCTTCATCGTCCGTCCACGCAAAAACGAGTTTGTTGCCCTGTTTTGTCATTTGTGGGAATCCGCTGGAGCGCGCATCCGAAGAGTTGGCAATCAGAACCGGGCCCCAAATCTCTCCAGAAGGTTTTACGCGTGCCAGTTTAATAGCGCCTCCCTCCATCCAAGTCACAGCTGCTTCTGACCCGTTCAGCAGTTCAATATCCACACGCCCAATGGTATTGCCCTGGGCCACTCGAATAGGTTCGCCAAATGTCTCGCCTCCGTCATTTGAGAAAACAACATTGACCTGGGCCTTATCATCTGGCATGGTAAACCAGGCAATCGCTACCCTATTGTTGGTAGCCGAAAGGCGAGGACCATTAACGGGGCATCCTTCAATTTTCCAGTTATCCTGAAAAACGGGCTTCGGTTCAGTCCATTTTTCATCTACCAGTCGCACAACGGATATGTCACGTACCTCGGAATGAGAACGGTCCCGGTAAATCACGATCGGCCCTTTGTCGGTAAGCGCTGCTGCCGTTTGACAGCAATCGCATGTTCGGTTGTCCAGTTCCCACTCGCTGAGCTTATTTCCGGAAGGGCTCACCACGGCAGCCCGCAGACTCATTTCACCATGATGTCCGTGATGGTCCAAGTCGGCCATACCCTCTGTCACGGTATTTCGCCCATCCAGCCAGACTACCAAGAAGTTGGTTCCATACGGCAACAGTGAAACAAAGCCATGCTCAGCCTGCTTGCCGTCATCATGCAACACAACCGCTCGCGTCCATGTTGCGCCTGCATCAACTGAAGTTGTCAACCTGACATCATACGAAAAGGTACCTTCACCACTTTTCTCTAAATAGTGTGCGATGTATTGCTTGTCGTTCGAAGCGATCATCGGGTAGTCAGCCCAATTGACGAACCAGTTGGTCCCGGAGTCAATTGGCACTGGCTCCGACCACTTCTCCCCGACCAATTGGGAAAACTGTAACAGACTGGTATCGCCTTTTTCCTCAACCCAGGAAAGCAAAACCTGCCCGCCAGCAGATGTAAACAGAAATGGCTCGGCACTGACGGAATCGGCCGGTGAAACCATTTCGCGGAGTTGAAAATAAGTCTTGGTTTCCACACCACAGGCAGCGGCCAAAAAAAGTAGCGAGCAAAGTATCAAACGGCCCATAACACGTGATTTAATCTGCAAAGCGAAAAATGCGATACCAAGGTCGGCTATTTCAACTTCGCTTTTGCCATTCCGCACGTTGCGTGCCATCGACAAGGTGGCAACACCAATAAAAAAGCCCCTTTCGGGGCTTTTGTGTCTCTGATGTGATCCCGCTGGGATTCGAACCCAGGACCCTTACATTAAAAGTGTAATGCTCTACCGGCTGAGCTACGAGATCGATCCTTCACGCGTTGGTGAATTTCCTTTACTTTTGAACCTGTTTTAAGGGTTTTTCCGTAAACGAGGTCGCAAAGGTAACACGATCCAAAAACTTTACAAACCGTGGTTTTGAAAATTCTGAAAGCACTTTTTTTGTGGATAACTCCGCTAGGGTTTGCCTTGGCGCAGCCTTCGACACATCTCCAAAAAGGTGATTCGGCCTTTGCCGCACGGCAGTACCGGCTTGCCCTTCAAGAATACCAGGTAGTGGAAAAAGCAGGCTTTGGATCACCGGCTATGTTGCTGAAAATGGCGTACATCCATGAGGGACTCAGCCAGGTTGCACCCAGCCTGCGATACCTTAGCTTATATCATGCGCGCACGGGGGATCCGGCTGCCGAACAAAAAATTCAAACCCTGGCCGAGAAGAATCAACTCAACGGCTACCAGCTGACTGACGGGGAAAAGCTCCGGCAATTGGTCGCCAAACAAAAAATGTCCATCAGCATTCTTCTGGTCACGCTCGTTGTGGCCCTGGCCGGACTAATCTCTTTTCAAAAATTCAGACGAAATCAGGCAAACCGGGCAATCATCTCATTGCTGGTCGTAGGCTGCCTGGCGCTGGCCTGGAATCAGTATGCCAACCGCCCCACGCAATACGGCATTTTGAATGGAACCACCAACTATCTGATGAACGGCCCTTCGGCCGGGGCGGGGTTAATGTCGATTCAAAAGGATGGGCACCGGGTAAAAATAATCGGGCGACAAGATGTCTGGTTAGCAGTTGTCTGGAACAGCAAAACGGTTTTTGTTCGTGAAAATCAGCTCCTCACGCTGGGGCCCATTCAATAGTGAATGGACACGCTGCCCTTATACTCCCGTTGGGAGAACGTGATGTAGTAATAGTACACGCCTGGTGGCTGATCTTTCGCATACCAGCGAAATGTACGGTCTGTACTTTCAAAAACACGCTCACCCCATCGGTTGTAGATCCGCACCGCCTGGAACTGGTTAATGCAATTGTCAAGTGGTAAGAAACTTTGAAGGGCGACTTCACCTGCTCCGCACGTGGATGGTTCAATACCCTCGAGCGCGAAATAGTCGTTACAACCGTCATTGTTAGGGGTAAAAACATTAGGAGGCAGAAATTGCGCATCGGTGCTCACGATGTCGGCCATGCGGATCTTCACAGCTACCGTGTCGGCACTGGCATTATAGCAGCGATCATCCGCAAGCCGAAACACAAAATCGTATTCATGCTCATACACCCCATTCTCAAAAATGGAACAGTCAGGCGACCACAGCAACTGGCTTTGCACTTGCACCTGACCGGAGGCAGGCGCGAACGTGAATCCCTGCGGAGGCACCGTACCGGTCGCTGAAATCAGTTCCAATGTCAATTGATCCGGCTGTGGCGTTCGATCGGCATCGGTACCAACTAGTGTAAGCGCAATGGGCTCACCCAACGTCAGGTTCAGGTTGCTGATAAGTGGCGATTGATCGGTGTTCAGTACGGTAAGCCTGGGCTCCGCGTTATCGGGCGGAAGAACCTTTACCTCGACATCAACCGTATCGGCTTTGTAGAAGCGGCATTTGTTCGCGTTGTCGACCACAATAAACCGCAACACGAAAGTGTCCCTTTCCTTCAGATTAACCGTGCTGCAGGTGAGGTCCCACTGAACCTGAGATGCCACTTCACTGCGAGCGGTGGCTGGTGCTACGGAAATACCGTAGTCGGCTAGGTTGAATCCGACCCCCTGCCCCGAAAGAACCAGTAGGTCGTTGTCCACAAAATCTTCGCCCCGAACTGAAAAACGGAGCGACTCGTTCACTTTGCGGGTAATGCCAGTAACCCTTCGCTCCAGCGGATTAGGCGTCAGGTCAGTATCAATCAACGGATCAGCATTACCCGGAATACGCACGGCAAGCGAATACCGGGCACTCACCGGATTACTCTGGTTGCACTCATCCACATCGTTGGCCACGATGCGAACAACAAAATTGGTGCGCCTGGTAAAGTCATAAATATCACAAAAGGCATCCCAATCGAGCCGGGCGCGCACCAGTCCGGGCTCTTGCTGCAGCACGGTAAAACGCATACCGGCATTGGCGAGCACGAAGCCATCCGTCACCACATTAACCAGAAGAGGGTCAAGGTCTGCATCGCGGATTTCAATGTTCCAGGAAGCCGCATCGCCCTCTTCCAGCAGTTGAGTGACGTTACTCGAAGTCACAAAAACCGGAGGCGCATTGGCAGGCGGCTGTACCGTGACATTTACTTTCAGCGTGTCGTAGAGTGGCAGCGCACACGCGTCATCAAACGCCAAAATGCCAATTTGCGCAGCCCCTCCTTCAAAAAACGGACACCGGTCAAAGCATATCGAAAAATCAACCGTACTTCCGTTAGTCAACACTGCCGATCGAACTACAGGCAGAATGCCACTGACATCACCCTTAAAATTCAGTGGGATGGCGCGCAGGGTCACCCGCTCGGTAAAGTTGTTCGAAATTTTTGATGCATCGGGGTCCGATATCCGAACCTGAATGCATCGTTCATCGTCCGGCACAGCGTTGGAAAAACTAACGGACATCTCCTCATCAAAGGCAAAGGATGGGTCATTCAGACGCTTTCCTAAAATCTGGGGTGGAGACGAATCGGGGCATTGATCAACCACCAACATTTGAAAATCACGCCTGACTTCTCCGAGTTTAATTCCATCCCTATACTCCTCACATTTAACGGCAAAAACAAAAAGGCCTTGGACTGTAGGCGTTACGGTTAGAAATCCCTCCTGACTTATGCGCAAATCCGGGGCGCCTCCCAAAATGTTATTGAAACTGAACGGGCTTCGCCATTGCACGACAGGATAGGGAGCGGGATTCGGTCCACCCGGGGGTATCGCCTGCGCGGAAAGGGTATTGAGCGGCTCCACCAACGAGTACACGAGCGAGTCGCCATCATCATCAACACCTCCGAAATTGACATAATACGGTTTGAAGGGACAAGCGTAGTCATTAAGGGGCGGAAACAAACGAGGCGTTGAGTTAATAAACGGCTCACCGTTGCGGGTAATCGGAGGAAATTCCAGGTAAAAAGTCTGGCCCGCGAAGTTTTGAAAGTTAGGCGTGTTGGGTGGTGGAGCCAGGCTCACCACATTAGTAATTTGGTAGTTCCGGCAGCAACGTTCCCAGACTACGTAGTACCCGGCAGGGTCGCTGAACCGATCATCGGAGAGCTCTATCTCGCGGGAGTACTCCAACTTGTCGGTGACAATCTCGCCATTGGAGCACTCGGGCTGCGTGTATGACACAGCGGACTCACGGACCAGCGGAAGATTGATTAACGAAATCATGACGGCATTGTCACGCTTTCTGAAAATTCTGGCATTCACAGAAAAATCCTTGGCCCCTGGAACTCCATTAATCTTGTCGAAATACAGGATCAGGTTAAGCCGATACCGATTCGGGCCCAGGTATTTGAGCTCAAACTCCCCACCCACAATATGGGAAGCCGACAACGGCAGCGCCATCAGGATCAGAATCGCCAAAAAAACCTTTTTCATATCAACTGAGCTGAAATTTAATCAATTTGCGATCGATTAAATTCTATACCTGCCAAGATGAGTAACCCGCTGAAAAAAGGTGACCAGCTCACGGGGATAACACTACAAACCATGGCGGCCGAGGGTAAATGCATAGCCCGGCATAATGGCCAGGTGATTTTCGTGCAGGGGGGTGCTCCCGGTGATGTGGTTTCCATTTCACTTACGAAAATCAAAAGCAGTTTTCTTGAAGGACGGGTTGTATCGATTGAAGCGCAATCGCCTTTTCGCTCCGAGCCTTTTTGCCAGCACTTTGGGTTATGCGGTGGTTGCAGCTGGCAGCATATCCAATACGGGGAGCAACTCAAATACAAACAACAGCAAGTGGTCGATCATCTGGAACGAATCGGTGGGCTTTCGTTACCGCCTATTCGCCCCATCATGGGTTCGGAAAGAACGCAGTACTACCGCAACAAACTCGATTACACTTTTACGGCCGACCGATGGCGAACCCGCGATGAATTGAATACCGAGCAGGCAGCCGAAAATTGGCTGGGATTGGGGTATCATATTCCCCGCATGTATGACCGCGTGTTTGATGTGCAGAACTGTTATCTGCAACCCGATCCATCCAATGCCATTCGCTTGCTGGCACGCCAAACAGCCCTCGACAACCAGATTCCTTTTTTTGATTTGCGTAAGCAGGTTGGGTTTTTACGGACACTGACCATCCGCACCACAACCCGGGGCGAGACCATGATCATATTACAGGTCACCTATGACGAAATGCCCTGGATTGAAAAAATGCTGGCTACCCTTACCGGTGCATTCCCCCAAATCACCTCAGCATTTTATGTTATCAATGGCAAACGAAATGACACCTTTCACGATCTGGATATGGTGTGCTGGAAGGGTAACGCCTATATCACCGAGTACATGCCTACGGCCGTGGGTGATGGCGAGTTGCAGTTTCGCGTAGGCCCCAAGTCATTCTATCAGACGAATTCCCAGCAGGCATTCCAACTCTACCGGGCAGCCTGGCAAATGGCCAATCTCACGGGAAAAGAATTGGTCTATGACCTGTATACCGGCACCGGTACAATCGCTAATTTCGTAGCGCCCCACGCACGTCATGTAGTAGGGCTTGAATACGTTGCCGATGCCATTGAGGATGCCCGCGTAAATTCTCAAATCAATAACATACCGAACACGTCCTTCTTTGCGGGAGATATGAAGGATCTTCTCAATGAGCCTCTTTTACGCGAGCATGGCCAGCCCGATGTCGTGATTACGGATCCACCCCGGGCGGGTATGCACGAAAATGTGTGCACTATGCTCCTGAAAGCAGAGCCTAAAAGAATCGTTTACGTGAGTTGCAATCCGGCCACACAGGCACGCGACCTGTCGATCCTAAGTGCCCAATATGAAATCGCAGCCGTTCAGCCGGTCGATATGTTTCCGCACACAATACACGTTGAAAACATTGTTTCACTAACACGGAAATGACTTTTCCGATTTGATGTATGCGCCAGCAATTGTTAACGGAAGGGGCTAAAGAACTGAGTTACGAGATTCGTGAAATCGTAAAGAAAGCAGAGCAAATTCAGGCCTTGGGGCAACCCATCATGTGGGAAAACATCGGAGACCCGATTCAGAAAAACCATGTTTTGCCGCAGTGGATTCGTCAGGTAATTGCTGACCTGTGCCTTCAAAATGATGTCTACAGCTATTGCCCCTCAAAGGGCATCGTGGCAACGCGCGAGTTTTTAGCCACGCAAACCAATGCACGGGGTGGCGTACAAATAACGGCCGAGGACATCTGTTTTTTCAATGGGTTAGGGGACGCCATCGCCAAAGTATACCAGTACATCAGCCCCACTTCACGCGTTATCGGGCCATCACCCGCGTATTCTACGCACTCCAGTGCCGAAGCGGCTCATGCCAGCCATGAACCAATCACCTACCGGCTCGATCCGGATAATAAATGGTACCCTGATCTGGATGATCTTTACAACAAAGTAAAGTACAACCCAAACGTAGTGGGAATTCTGATCATCAATCCGGATAATCCGACCGGCATGGTGTACCCGCTGGACACATTGAAAAGAATCGTGTCGATCGCCCGCGAATTTGGGTTGTTCCTGATTTGTGATGAGATATACCTGAACATTACGTACAACGGGGCGCGGGCTTATTCGCTGGCGGAGGTTATAGAAGACGTGCCTGGAATTGCCATGAAAGGGATTTCAAAGGAATTGCCCTGGCCCGGAGGGCGATGCGGCTGGATGGAATACTACAATCGGCAGCGCGACCAACACTTCAATGCCTTCTGCCATGCCCTTGATAATGCCAAAATGATTGAAGTTTGCTCCACCAAACTGCCGCAAATGGCGATACCCAAAATTCTTGGCGACTCCCGGTTCACTTCGTATCGCCAGGAAATGAACACTAAAATCGGCAAGCGGAGCAAACTCGTTGCCGAGCTTTTCAGTTCAATACCGCACGTAAGGTTCAACGAAACATTTGGTGCCTTTTACAACACCATTATTTTCCGGAAGGGCGTATTGAAGCCAAACCAGACATTGAAGATTGCCAATGAAAAAATAAAATCCCGGGTAGAGGAGTGGTGTTCGCAAGATCTACCTCTGGACAAACGATTTGTGTACTATTTACTGGGGGCTAAAGGCGTCTGCGTGGTGCCGATTTCATCTTTTTGTTCCGAACTGCAGGGTTTTCGAGTAACCTTATTGGAGGAGAATGACGATCTACTCCAGAGTTCCTTCACGGCAATCCGGGAAGGAATTCTAGAGTATGTTCACTCCCGTTAATCTCAGGCGTTCGTTGAGGTCTTGGCTAGCACTTTATCCTGTCGCTCGCGATGCCCGCAATACGTGCATTTATAATGTTTCACCAATAAGCCATCCATCCATTCGGTGGGCTGGGCTGTAATCTCTTCATAGTCGATTCGGAGTGTCACATATCCGCACTCCGGGCATTCTTCCGCATGCTCGTAGCTGAAATACTTCTCTACCTTTTTCTCACCGGTCTTTTCATCGAGCCACACGTCATAGTCAACGGAATGAACTCCGCTTCGCTGTTCAGCCTCCTGCGAAGCTTCCAGGTGTGCCGCTTCCTCTTCTTCCCGAAGTTTGCGCATTTGGTTTCCGGCTGAAGAAATCCGGGGGGTTGCCCGAATCTTCTTTAATCGCTTCTCAACCGACTTAGGATAGTAAATTTTTACAATCGTATTGAAGATGAAATAGGCGATGATGGCGAAACTTACACTCAGGAACATGCGCACATAGAACCAGATCATGCCGATGTCCATAATTTTCTCGGTCGAAAAACCTTGCGAGAGGAAAAAGGCAGCGATGATCAGTAAGATGACCGAATACCAGAAATAATTGATCTCGTTGCGGTTAACAAAATCATACTTCTCTTTATAGTCCTTTACCTGAAGTAACCGGAATTCGTAATACAGGAAAGTGAGAACGGCCAAGACTACAAAGACAATGGCGGCAATGTCCATGTACTTGTCCCACGCCATGGCAAAGTCGTGATGAGGGTGTTGGGTATCCATAGGTACGGAATAGGTATTTTGGTGACTTGAAAGGTAGGAAAAGGATTTGAATTTCAGAAACACACTAACGTGCGTTATGGCCAAATCAAAAATATTTTACCGGCAGATTATTGCCCCGACAGAATAAAATAGCCATCCTTGCAACCATGCACCAAATAATGAGTATGCCAAAGCTGGTTTTTCGTAAGGCGATGTCAGCCGTTTGGGTGTTAAGGAATGTGCTTATTCTGCCGCCAGCAGGGTAACGCGTAGTAAAAAATGTAAAGAATTAAGCCGCCCCGACCTCAATCGGGGCGGTTTCATTTTATAAATGGTGTAACCAACTAACGATTGTTTTCGACATGTACTACTCGGACCAGACAACCTTATTTCTAGATGGCCAGTTTGTGAAGGCAAAGGATGCCCGCACCGACTTATTCAGCCAAACCCTGCATTACGGCTATGGTACGTTTGAAGGCATCAGGGCCTACAAAACGGTCAATGGCACCAAGATTTTCAAATCCCACGAGCACTTTGACCGCCTGAGAAAAAGCTGCGCCTTGGTAGGCATTCCCTTTCACTACAGCAGCGAAGAACTAACTCAAATCAGCTACCAGGTGCTGGAGCGAAACAACCTCAGCGATGCCTACCTCCGACCCCTGGTATTCTGCAGCCCCAACATGTCGCTCACGGCCCCTAAGGAGGTTTCGGTGATGATAACCGCCTGGGAATGGGGAAAGTATTTAGGCGACCAACTGGTAAAGGTCTGCATTTCCTCTTATCAGCGGCCGAACCCAAAATCGGTAAAGGTTGAGGCCAAAGTTTGTGGCCATTATATCAATTCCATTTTGGCAACAACCGAAGCCAAAAGTCGTGGTTTTGATGAAGGACTTTTGCTTGACAGCAGAGGATTTGTGGCTGAGGGCCCGGGCGCCAATTTCTTCTTCGAAAAAGAGGGTGTTTTGTATACACCTCCGCTGGGCAATATCCTGCCCGGTATCACGCGGGCGACCGTACTCGAGATCTGTCATGAACTCGATATTCCCGTTGAAGAAAAACTGTTTTCTCCGGAGGACTTGTTTGAGGCCGACAGCGCCTTCTTTTGCGGCACCGCGGCTGAAATTATCGGCATTGAATCCATCGAAGGTAACCCCATGAAAAAAACCTGGAAGAATTCATTGGGCGCCATTGTGCAGGAAGCCTACAAGTGCATAGTGCTGGACAAAAGCTACTCGTACGTGATTGTGTAGAAGAAAGGTGAGGTTGTCACGAGCATTTGATCCCTATGGAACTAAACAAGTATAGCAAAACCATTACCCAAGACCCCACCCTGCCGGCATCGCAGGCGATGCTGTATGGCATCGGCCTGACCGAGCGCGATATGCAAAAGGCCCAGGTAGGTATTGTCAGTACAGGATTTGACGGTAACACCTGTAACATGCATCTCAATGCGCTGGCTGCGGAGGTCAAGCAAGCCGTGTGGAAACAAGACCTCGTGGGTTTGGTTTTTCATACCATCGGAGTAAGTGATGGAATTGCCAACGGCACCGAAGGCATGCGGTATTCCCTGGTGAGCCGTGAAGTAATCGCAGACTCAATTGAAACAGTGTGCGGTGCGCAGCATTACGATGGCCTGATTGCCGTGGTGGGCTGCGACAAAAACATGCCCGGCTCTCTTATTGCTATGGGCCGACTGAACCGGCCTGCCATTATGGTTTACGGAGGCACGATTGCTGGCGGTCACTTCAAAGGAAAAGAACTCAATATTGTTTCCGCTTTCGAAGCGCTGGGCGAAAAGCTGGCCAACAAGATTTCGGAAGAGGATTTCAAGGGCATTATTCAGAACTCTTGCCCGGGCGCGGGTGCCTGTGGCGGCATGTATACCGCCAACACCATGGCTTCTGCTATTGAAGCCCTCGGGATGGCATTACCATATTCTTCATCCAACCCGGCCCTAAGCCCGGAAAAATCGAGAGAATGCGAAGATGCCGCCAAGGCTATTCGCGTGTTGTTGGAAAAAGACATTAAGCCACGCGACATTATGACGCGTGCTGCATTTGACAATGCCATTGCGCTGGTAATGGCCCTGGGTGGATCGACCAACGCAGTTATCCACCTTATTGCCATGGCGCGCACGGTGGGCATCACCATCACGCAAGATGACTTTCAACGCATTTCGGACCACACACCCTTGATTGCTGACCTCAAACCCAGCGGCAAATACCTGATGGAGGCGCTGCACCAAATCGGAGGCGTGCCGTCTGTGATTAAATACCTGATCGCGAAAGGCCATCTGAAGGGCGATTGCCTCACCGTAACCGGGAAGACGCTGGCTGAAAACGTAGCGACTGCGCGTGATCTCGATTTCGAGAAGCAACACGTAATCCTGCCCCTTGAACGGCCCATCAAAAAGACCGGCCATATTCAAATTCTCTACGGCAACCTCGCCACACAGGGTTCAGTTGCCAAGATCACCGGCAAGGAAGGCGAACGATTTCGCGGCACGGCCCGCGTGTTCAATGGCGAGTTTGAAGTTGTGGAGGGAATGAAAAACGGGCGCATTCGCGAAGGCGATGTTGTGGTCATTCGCTATGTAGGCCCTCGGGGCGCCCCGGGCATGCCCGAGATGCTCAAACCTACCAGCCTGATTATGGGCGCTGGGCTGGGCAAATCCGTAGCCTTAATCACAGACGGACGTTTTTCCGGTGGGTCGCATGGATTTGTGATCGGCCACATAACACCCGAAGCGTGGGACGGAGGGTTGCTGGCTTTGGTGGAAGACGGGGACTGGATTGAAATTGATGTGAAGAAGCATCAAATCAACCTGTTGGTCGATGACAAAACGCTGGCCGTTCGAAGATCGACTTACCAGCGCCCGGCACCGCGTGCAACAAACGGAATTCTTTACAAGTACGCCAAACAGGTAAAAACCGCTGCTGATGGATGCGTTACTGACTTCGAATAAAGAGCCGGGCACAGTGGTGAAGCAAATCAGCGGGTCGAATGTACTGCTCAATTGCCTGCTGGCGGAAGGCGTGGATACCTTGTTTGGCTACCCGGGTGGCGCCATTATGCCGGTCTATGATGCCCTGTATCATTACTCTGATCGGCTTCGCCATATTCTGGTGCGCCACGAGCAGGGGGCAGTGCATGCCGCACAGGGTTATGCGCGTGTCAGCGGAAAGGTGGGCGTGGCGTTGGCCACCTCGGGCCCGGGGGCGATGAACCTGGTTACCGGTCTAGCCGATGCGCTGATCGATTCAACTCCTATCGTGTGCATCACGGGCCAGGTATTTGCCCACCTGCTAGGTACTGACGCTTTTCAGGAAACCGATGTGGTGAACACCACGATACCCGTTACCAAGTGGAACGTGCAAGTGACGGAGGCCAAAGACATACCGGCTGCGGTGGCCAAAGCATTTTATATCGCCCGCACCGGCCGGCCCGGACCTGTTCTTATTGATATCACCAAGAATGCACAAAACGAACTCACGCCCGAAATTCGATACGAGCCATGCACGGGCGTGCGCACGTATAGACCAAAGCCCGCGTTGCCGATCGCTTTAGTTGAGGAGGCGGCAGCGCTGATCAACCAAGCGAAGCGCCCTTACTTGCTGGCGGGCCAGGGCATCCTGCTGGCTGGCGCCACGGACGAACTGAAATCTTTTGCGGAAAAAACGGGTATCCCGGTGGCCTGCACCTTGCTGGGTCTCGGAGCTATACCGCAGGATCATCCAAACTACGTGGGCTACCTCGGCATGCACGGCAACTACGGGCCAAACGTGAACACCAATGAATGTGACGTGCTGATTGCTGTGGGTATGCGCTTTGACGACCGGGTCACCGGTAACGTCAGCAAGTATGCCCGGCAAGCCCGCATCATTCACATTGATATTGATAAAGCCGAGATCAACAAGATCATCAAGGCCGATATCGGCATTCATGCCGATGCCCGTGAGGCATTGGCCGCACTCACCCAGCGATGCCATGCACAAACGCACCCCGAATGGATGGCGAGCTTTCGGGCACTGAACGATTTGGAGTACGAAAAGGTGGTGAAAAAGGAAATTGAAGACACCACCACCTTAAAGATGGCGGAGGTCATTCACCAGCTCTCCTCGCTCACCAGAGGCAAAGCCGTGATTGTAACCGATGTGGGTCAGCATCAAATGGTAACCTCGCGTTACTATCGCTATCAAAACCCCCGAACCAGCATCACTTCGGGCGGGGCGGGCACCATGGGCTTTGCGCTTCCGGCCGCCATTGGCGCCAAAGTAGCCGCGCCCAACCAGCAGGTAGTTGCTGTTATTGGCGATGGCGGATATCAAATGACCATTCAGGAGTTAGGTACGATCATGCAGGACAACATCCCAGTGAAAATACTGGTGCTCAATAATCAATTTCTGGGCATGGTGCGTCAGTGGCAGCAATTGTTTCATGGCAAACGCTACTCGTTTACCGAGCTGGACAATCCGGACTTCGTCAAGATCGCAGAAGCATATCGGATTCGGGCACGAAAAGTAACGGCCCAAGCCGATCTCACCGCAGCTTTACTCGAGATGCTGGAATCGCCCAACTCCTATTTCCTGGAGGTGGTAGTAGAAAAAGAAGAAAACGTATTCCCGATGGTACCGGCTGGTGCCGGAGTTAGCGAAGTAATCTTGGAAATACCAAACAATAAAACATGAACAAGCAGGAGTTTACCTTGTCAATTGTTGCCGATAACAATTTTTCCATCCTCAACCGGATTGTAAACGTGTTGAACCGAAGGCGTGTGCGCATCAAAAAGTTGGTTGCACACGAGATGGAGGGAAATTTTCGCCAGGGTGGTGCACTCTTATTGTTGTACACCACACCTGACCTTATGGAAAAAGTAAAGCATCAACTGGAGAAGTTGATTGAAGTGGAGCAGGCTGAGTATTCGCCCGGCAACGAGCAGTTTCTGGCACTCGTTTCGGAAACCGCCAAACTTGAGGCCGCTTAGTCATTTCAAATACAGATAACCTAACCCGACTCAAAAAAGTAAACTTAAAAATCATGGCAAAAATCAATTTTGGTGGCACATGGGAAGAAGTGGTCACCCGCGAGGAATTCCCGATGGAAAAAGCACTTGACTTGCTGCGCGATGAGACCATCGCCATCATTGGATATGGTGTGCAAGGACCGGCCCAGGCACTAAACTTACGGGACAACGGCTTTTCGGTCATCATTGGCCAACGACAAGGAACCAAGACCTGGGATAAAGCGATTGCGCATGGCTGGATTCCCGGTGAAACGCTTTTTGACGTTGAGGAGGCCGCCAAGCGCGGAACCATTATTCAGTTCCTGATGAGTGATGCGGGGCAAATTGCAACCTGGCCAACGATCAAACCGCACCTGACCAAGGGCAAGGCTCTTTACTTCTCACACGGATTTGGCATCACCTTTAAGGAACAAACGGGCATCATTCCTCCGCCCGATGTTGATGTCATCTTAGCAGCACCCAAAGGCTCAGGCACATCGGTACGCAGATTGTTCTTGCAGGGCAAAGGGATCAACAGCAGCTACGCAGTGTTCCAGGACGCCACCGGCAAAGCCAAGTCAAGGGCTATTGCGCTGGGTATTGGCGTTGGTTCTGGCTATTTGTTTGAAACTGATTTCAAAAAAGAGGTTTATTCTGACCTCACCGGTGAACGCGGCACACTCATGGGCGCCATTGCGGGCATTTTCGAAGCTCAGTATGAAGTGTTGCGCTCCAAGGGGCATTCGCCTTCCGAGGCCTTCAACGAAACGGTTGAAGAACTCACGCAGAGCCTGATGCCGCTGGTAGCGGAAAATGGTATGGACTGGATGTATGCCAACTGCTCCACCACAGCGCAGCGGGGCGCCCTCGACTGGAAAAAGAAATTCAAGGCGGCCACGCTTCCGGTATTCAAAGAACTGTATGAAAGTGTGGCCAGTGGAGCCGAAGCTAAACGCACCATCGACACCTGCAGTAAACCGGACTACCGCGAGAAGTTGGCCGAAGAACTAAAAGAACTGCGGGAGAGTGAACTTTGGCAGGCAGGCGCAGCTGTGCGGGCACTGCGTCCGGAAAAAGAAAAGGTGGAAGCCAGCATGATTAACTAACCGTTCACCCGGACTCTTTTCACGAACGATTGTAAGTCATTGAAATTTTTTTTCACGCACTTGAAAATCCGAAGGTCAGAATAATCGATATTCGTGTTGCCAATCAATCGCCCTGCAGATTTCCTGCCGGGCGATTGCTGTTTTAAGGCTTTTGTGACGAACTAACACTTGTTGTGAGTAACCGACCTAAAACCATCTTCGAAAAAATCTGGGATGCCCACGTGGTAAAGCGTGCCGAGGGGTATCCGGATGCCCTCTTTATCGACCGGCACTTTATTCATGAAGTCACCAGCCCGCAGGCTTTTGACGGACTTCGGAAGCGCAACCTGCCGGTGTTCAACATCCAACGCACGACCGCCACGGCCGATCACAATGTGCCCACGAAAGATCAGCACCTGCCCATCAAAGAAGCGCTGTCGCGGCACCAGGTAGAAACACTTCGCAAAAATTGCGCGGAGTTTGGTGTTGAGCTGTATGATCTGGGGCATCCCTATCAGGGCATTGTGCATATAATCGGTCCCGAACTCGGATTAACCTTGCCCGGCATGACCATCGTGTGTGGCGACAGTCATACTTCGACTCACGGGGCTTTTGGCAACATCGCGTTTGGTATTGGCACAAGCGAGGTTGAGCAAGTATTGGCGACCCAATGCATTCTTCAATACAAGCCCAAGACCATGCGAATTGAAATCAATGGCCAATTGGGCAAGGGCGTGGTAAGTAAGGATATTATCCTTTACATCATTTCGAAAATATCGGCCAGCGGAGCCACCGGCTATTTTGTGGAATATGCTGGTGATACCATCCGCAAGCTTTCGATGGAAGCGCGAATGACCATTTGCAACATGAGCATTGAAATGGGTGCCCGCGGTGGGCTGATCGCGCCAGACGAAACCACCTTTACATATATCAAAGGCAGAAAATTTGCGCCCATAGGTGCCGCCTTCGATGAGGCTGTAGCCAAGTGGAAAAAACTTGCAACGGATGAAGGCGCGAAGTATGACGTGGTGCTCACGTTTGACGCGGCCGACATCGCCCCGATGATCACCTATGGCACCAACCCGGGAATGGGCATCAAAGTGACGGATCGCATTCCCACCCCTGCCGAATTAAAAGAAATCAGCGCGCAAGCCTCGTTCACTAAATCACTTGAATACATGGACTTGCAACCGGGCGCCCCTTTGCTGGGCAAGCCCATCGACTATGTATTCATTGGCAGTTGTACAAATGCCCGCATCGAAGACCTGCGGTTGGTGGCCGGCATGGTGAAAGGGAAAAAGAAGGCCGAAGGTGTAGAGGTTTGGGTAATACCCGGCTCACGTCAGGTGGAGGCGCAAGCCCGGCAGGAAGGTTTGGATAAGATTTTTGAGCAAGCCGGCTTCGAACTGCGCAGTCCGGGTTGTTCCGCTTGCCTGGGCATGAATGAAGACAAAGTGCCGCCCGGTAAGTATTGCATCAGTACCAGCAACCGAAATTTTGAAGGCCGTCAAGGGCCGAAGTCGCGCACATTTTTGGCCAGTCCATTAAGTGCAGCGGCTGCTGCCATTACGGGAAAAGTGACCGATGTACGCGAGTTGATGTAAACCCATGAAAGAAAAATTCACCACACTGGTTTCCACGGGCGTTCCACTTCCTATCGAGAACATCGATACCGATCAAATTATCCCAGCCCGTTTTCTGAAAGCGACCACTCGCGAAGGTTTTGGCGATAACCTGTTTCGCGACTGGCGTTATGATTCGGCACAAAACCCGATGGCTGATTTCGCATTGAATCAATCCCGCTATAGCGGAAAGATACTGGTGGCCGGCAAAAACTTTGGTTGCGGCAGCAGTCGTGAACATGCGGCCTGGGCCATTTATGATTACGGTTTTCGGGTGGTGGTATCCAGCTTTTTTGCTGATATCTTCAAAAACAATGCCTTGAATAACGGGCTACTGCCGGTCGTAGTCAGCGACTCCTTTTTAAGGTCATTGCTGGAGACCCTTGAGCGCGAGCTCAACACTTCGATCACCGTCAACTTACAGGACCAGAAAATCAAATTCAACGACCGGGAGGAGTGGTTTGAAATCAACGCTTATAAAAAAACATGCCTCACCAACGGGTACGATGACATTGACTACCTGCTGAGTTTGCGAAACGAAATTAAAGAATACGATTTGTCTCACGCCTGATAAGGAATCTTTGAAAAAGAAAATCACGATACTGCCCGGAGATGGCATTGGCCAGGAAGTAACCCGCGAAGGCAAACGCGTGCTGGAAAAAATTGCCCTGGCCTTCGAACACCAGTTTGAATTTGATGAGGCGCTCATTGGCCACGCAGCCATTGAGGCCACGGGTAACCCGCTGCCGGATGAGACCCTGGCTAAACTCAAAGCCACCGATGCCATTTTGTTTGGTGCGGTCGGGCATCCAAAATATGACAACGACCCAACGCTGAAGGTGCGACCCGAGCAGGGTCTGCTCAAGATGCGGAAGGAGTTGGGACTCTACGCCAACCTGCGCCCTATCAAGCTTTTTGATGAATTGCTGGATGCCTCCAGTATCAAGCCGGAAATTCTGAAAGGATCCGACATCTTGTTTTTCCGGGAGCTCACGGGTGACGTCTACTTTGGAGAAAAGGGCCGAAGAGATGAGGGGCAGACGGCTTATGATCTGATGATTTACCAGCGATTTGAAATTGAGCGTATTGCGCACAAAGCCTTTGCTGCTGCCCGCACGCGCAAAAAGAAGGTGACCAGTGTAGACAAAGCAAATGTTTTGGAAAGTTCACGGCTGTGGCGACAAGTTGTAACCGAGGTGGCCAAGGGCTACCCGGATGTGCAGCTCGAACATCAATTTGTTGATGCGGCCGCCATGAAATTAATCCAGAGCCCCAGAAGCTTTGATGTGGTTCTCACCGGCAACCTGTTTGGCGATATTCTCACGGATGAAGCATCCCAAATTGCCGGATCGATGGGAATGCTGGCATCAGCTTCGGTCGGTGATACCGTGGGGTTATATGAGCCCATTCACGGCAGCGCGCACGACATCACCGGAAAAGGAATTGCCAACCCGCTGGCTTCTATTCTGTCGGCTGCGCTCATGCTCGACATTTCTTTTGGTCTCAAAACCGAAGCCCAGAGCGTTATTCGTGCCGTGGAGCAAACGCTGCAACAGGGCTTCCGTACAGCTGACATCGCCAGTGCCGCAACACAACACGAAAAGCTTCTTAATACGGTGCAGATGGGCAATCAGGTGGTCAAGGAAATTGACCGAATAATGACTTCGAAATCAATAACGGTTTGATCGTAAACAAAAAAACCATGGCCGACAAGATTCAAATATTTGACACTACCCTTCGCGATGGCGAACAAGTGCCGGGTTGTCAATTAAAAACAGAAGAAAAACTGATGGTTGCACGCGAGCTTGAAGCGCTCGGTGTCGATGTGATCGAAGCGGGCTTTCCGATCTCAAGCCCGGGCGACTTTCTCTCGGTAGTGGAAATATCGAAGGCCGTGAAAGAACCGGTAGTCTGTGGCTTGACCCGTGCCAAAAAAGAGGATATTGATGTAGCGGCAGAAGCGTTGCACCATGCTAAACGCGGCCGCATTCATACGGGTATAGGTGCTTCCGATGTGCATATCAAACACAAGTTTCGCAGCACCCGCGAACAAGTACTGGAGCAAGGCGTTTGGGCGGTTCAGTATGCCAAGTCCAAGGGCTACGAGGTTGAGTTTTATGCCGAAGATGCCGGCCGCGCTGACTTGCCTTTTTTGGCGCAGTTGATTGAAAGTGTTATCGCAGCCGGTGCCGATGTTGTAAACATTCCGGATACAACCGGTTACTGCCTACCTCATTTGTATGGCAGGCGCATCCAATACCTGGTTGAGCATGTGAAAAACATTGACCGCGCGGTGATCTCCGTTCACTGCCATAATGATTTAGGCATGGCCACTGCCAATACACTTGCCGGACTGATCAACGGTGCTCGTCAGGCCGAGGTTACGATCAACGGGATTGGCGAACGAGCCGGAAACACTTCGCTTGAAGAAGTGGCTATGGCCATCAAAACGCATAAAGATCTGAACCTATACACCAACATTAAGTCAGAGCGCATTTTTGAAATCAGCAATCTGGTGAGCGAATTGATGCGCATGCCGGTACAACCCAACAAAGCGATTGTCGGTCGAAACGCTTTTGCGCATTCCTCGGGCATTCACCAGGACGGCTTCCTCAAACATGCAGAAAACTACGAGATCATCAACCCGGCAGATGTGGGTGTGCCGTCTTCCTCTATCGTATTAACGGCCCGCAGCGGACGTGCGGCCCTGCGGCATCGTGTTGAGCAGCTGGGCTATCATGTTCAAGGAGAGGAGTTAAATCAATTGTATGAAAACTTCCTGCTGGTGGCCGATGAAAAAGGTAATGTGGAAAACGATGATCTGCACGTGCTGATGGCCAACCAGGCTGTATTGGCACGCTGATGTCCAGGGTGGCAATACCTGCTCACCCTAATGACCGCCAGAAATACAAAGTCGCGTAGGCCTCCCATCCTTTGTATTTCTTAAATAGTGTGCGAACCTGTTCAATAGTGGGTTTTGCCCTCATACCCTTCAGGTTACGAATGGCATTGTGCAGCCCGGCATCTTCGGCCGGAAAGGCCTGCGGAAATCGAAAGGTTTTCATCAACGCATAATTGGCTGTCCAATTGCCAATGCCTTTGATTTTACGCAACTCTGTTTTTGCGTCTTCAAACGGAAGTTGCCGGATGGATTCGGTCGACAGGCGACCTTCATGAAACGCTCTGGCCACCTCCACAACATAGCGGGCTTTTTGACGGGAGAACTGCAAAGGCAACAATTGCTCGGGCGCAAGCCGGGCAATGGTCGAAGGTTCAGGGAAAAGGAAATAGCGCTGCCCGCCATGTTCCAACGAATGACCATACTGCTCAACAAATCGTTGCTTCAGCGTATACGCAAAACCCAGGTTTATTTGCTGTCCCAGTATTGCCCATGTGAGGGATTCATGTAAGTCCGGTTGGCCAACGATCCGATAGCCGTGGTACTGTTTCACCAGGCCGCCCAACAACGCATCTTTGCGCGCCAGCGCATAAAATGATTTCAAATCTGTTTCCAGGTCAAACCATTGAGCGATGTACTGGCCGATAAACTTTCGTTGCGACTCCGTAATTCCACCCGGGTAATGGTGAACGTCAAGAGCATTATTTCGTTCCTGTATCTCTACCAGAATCGGTTCCCGCTCCACCCCTATCGCCTTGCGGACAACCCCGCCCTCCACCCGATGCAGGATTTCGCGGGGCGACCGCAGCAGGAAGGTAAGGCACTCCGAAAAAGAGAATTCGCGTGGAACAGGGATAGTCATGGGTGCCGCCAAAGTAGCGAAACATGCGGAACATTGCCCGGATGGACGACAAGAATGTGCGCTAACTCCGGGCACGGTCGTAATTCGGACGATAACCCAAACCATGAAAAGCGAACACTGCAGAAAGAGCAAGAATCAGGTTGAGCATGTACGCTCATACGCGGTTCTTTGACGCAACCATTAATCGCAACAAAAAAGTAGCTTTGTATGACACTCACCATGAGCCATGAGGTTAACTATGCCCGGATAGCCGAGGCCATTCAGTACCTGGAGGAAAACTTTCAACGCCAGCCTGAACTGGACGAGGTAGCCGAAAAAGTCCACCTGTCGCCCTTTCATTTTCAGCGGCTGTTTACCGAGTGGGCGGGTATCAGCCCCAAACGATTCGTTCAATTTCTTACGATCGACTTTCTAAAGGAAAAAATTCAGGAAAGCAAAAATCTGGCAGAAGCAGCGGAGACCGCAGGCCTTTCAAGTCAATCGCGTGTTTACGATCTGTTCACAACCCTCGAAGCGATGACGCCCCAGGAGTACAAACAAAACGGCAGTGGCCTGCGTATTGAGTATGGCTTTCACGACACGCCTTTTGGGCAGGCCTTGGTGGGCGTTACGGAACGCGGCATTTGCTGGCTATCGTTCATAGCGGTTGATCAGGAGGGGCGTTCCGAACTGGAGCGGATGAAACAACACTGGCATAACTCCCTGTTTCACGAGAATACAGAGCTTACAGGTATTTTGGCGAATCAGGTATTCAATCCCCTGAACCGGGCTAAGCCGGGTGACAAACTTCACGTGCTCGTCAAGGGCACCAACTTTCAGATTAAAGTATGGGAAGCCTTGCTACGCCTGCCGCTCGGGTCGGTAGCTACCTACCAGCACATTGCCGGGCAAATTAATAGCCCGAAGGCGCTGCAGGCGGTCGGGTCTGCCGTAGGCAGCAACCACATCGCCTACCTGATTCCATGTCATCGCGTCATCCGGAAGGATGGCATACTGGGCGAATACCGTTGGGGTGCAACGCGCAAGAAAAGTATAATTGGCTGGGAAATGGCTCATCGACAGGCTTAAGCACCGGCCGGTCCGGGCGCCTCGGTCGTGAGTTGGTACGCTTCTGCATAGTGGCGAATGAGATTCTGCCAGTCGAAGGCTTCCGAGTAGCTCTCCACATTGTTGCGCTGCATAATACGTTCTCTGCGGGTCTGCATTAAGAACTGGTACAGGTAGCCCGCCAGTTGCCGCGCACTCCAGTCAAACGTTCGCTTGCCACGTTCTACCACGTACATGCCATGTTTCTCATGGTCCGGAAAATTTTTCAGCAGGTAGTCGCCAAAACCACTGAGGTCGCTGGTGACGGCCGGCACCCCGCTGGCCAGGCACTCCAGCGGGGTGTAACCCCAGGGCTCATAATAACTCGGGAAAATTCCCAAGTGGCAACCTCTCACAAACTGGCTATAGTCCATGCCAAACAACGGGCTGGTGGACGTAATGAAGTCAGGATGGTAGACGATTTTTACTTTGTCTTCGGCCCGGTTCATGAGATTTCTGCGCACGAGGAAACTCAGGATTTCATCATGATCTTCCTCTTTCAGTTTATGCGTAACCACCAATGGCAATTTGTTGGTTTTCCAACTCTGAATGGTTCTGCGGTAGCGCAGTTTCCAATAATCGCTGACAAAGTCATTAAGCTCCGGCAAGCGATGATCCGGCCGGGTGGTGGATGCGTAAAACAATTCCTTCCCCACCTGCTTTTGAATGGCCTCGCAGGTTTGACGGATCTCTTCCATCATCGCCCGCGACTGCAGGGCTTCGGGCTTTATACTATAGTAATCCCGCTTGGTTACAAAAAACATAACCACGGTCACATCCGCCTTCTCACGTTTCAGCCGTTCGTTCAAATGCCATAAGGCTTCCAGCGTCAGGTCAAATCCCTTGTTCTTGTATTCAAAACGTCCGGACGTAAATAAATAGATGGTCTTATCAAGATCGAAGGTGTAGCTCTGGAAAAAATGCCCCATCACAAACTGATGGATATCTTCTTTGTGTTGCACGTGCAGGTTTTGGAACTCATGCAACGCCTCAAAGCGTTGGATGTTGAGGCCATTGGGTACAATGGCATCAGGTTTGCGTTTGAGCAGGTGTTTGCACTCGCGTGCCGTAACCTCACTTACGGTGGTCATCACATCGCACATTTGTGCGGCACGGAATTCGATCGCCTCCTCGGTTATCACCCCGAATTTCTTGGACTCATCCTGGTGATTAAAAAAAGGCAGGTGAGCGTAGAAAAAAGGCGAGTTAATCGCCAGATGACGTCCCAGCTGGGTGGCATGCGTGGTGAACACGGTCTTCACCGGCAGGTTGTCGCGCCTGATGTCGAGAATGGGAAGTGCCGCCATCCATTCGTGGAAGTGCGCAATAATGGGCTGGTCGCCCCGCAGCTTAACAACTTCATCGATAAATAGCTTGGTGAGGTAGCTAAAGCCAATGACCTGGTTGATGAGAGGCGATGCGTTGTCTGAATTAACGCCATGATTTTTCCACAACAGGTACTTGACTACCTCAAGGGCTTTGTCTTCAATGGCATTCGGATTAAGCAGTACCACGCGGGGTTTACCTGTGATGAGCCACTCGGCATATTGCACATCGTAGCCACGCTTGCGCAGCACCGCAGCGGCCTGCCCGAACACATCCTGCGAATCATCCAACGGTTCAAGTTCCGCGAGTATGTTCTTATTCAAAAACGGCCCCACCATGCAAAACGGGCCATTGGCGCGATCGGTCATAGCAGGCGCTTTGGAACGGATCACGGTATAAATGCCGCCCACCTGATTGCAAACTTCCCACGCTACCTCAAGTAACAGCGCTTTGGGGAACAGGCCGGTTGAACGGGATTTCTTTGGCATACTCAATAAGTCAAAATGACGCAAACTACTAGCTACGGCAACCAAGATAATGACATTATTTCATAAAAATATGAAACGACATAGGTGGAGTATAATTTGAGGAGTCACGCTTGGGGGAACAGCATTATGAACTTCGAAAAATTCACTATCAAGTCGCAAGAGGCTCTGCAAAAGTCAGCGGAGATAACCACGGGCTTACAGCAGCAGGCGATTGAGCCGGGTCATTTGCTAAAGGCTATTCTGGATACGGACGAAAGCGTTTCGGACTACCTGCTGAAAAAAAGCGGTGTAAACGAGTCCGTGCTATCGGCCAAACTGGAGGATTTGGTTCAGAGCTATGCCCGGGTTTCCGGTCAGCAACCCTATCTGTCTGCGGCCACCAACTCCGTGCTGCAACAAGCGGAAAAAGAACTGCGTGAACTCAAAGATGAATTCATTTCCATTGAACACCTCCTGCTGGCCCTGGCGCAATCGAAAGACAAGGCGGGCCAGTTGCTGAAAGACAGTGGTGTTTCGCGCGGTGCTTTGCTCAAAGCGATTCAGGAGCTTCGGGGCGGAGCCCGTGTTACCGACCAAAATGCTGAAGCGAAGTACAAATCGCTGGAACGGTATTCCAAAAACCTGAATGACCTCGCGAAACAGGGTAAAATTGACCCGGTAATCGGGCGCGATGAGGAAATCAGGCGCGTACTCCAGATTTTGTCGCGCAGAACCAAGAACAATCCCATTCTGCTGGGCGAACCCGGTGTAGGCAAAACGGCCATTGTGGAAGGTATGGCACAACGCATTGTCAATGGCGATGTACCGGAAAACCTGAAAAATAAAATCCTGGTATCACTCGACATGGGTTTGCTGGTGGCCGGAGCCAAATACAAAGGCGAATTTGAGGAGCGCCTGAAGGCCGTGATTAAGGAAGTAACCGACTCCAACGGTCAGATCATTCTGTTCATTGATGAAATCCACACCCTGATTGGGGCTGGTGGTGGAGGCGAAGGTGCGATGGATGCCGCCAACCTGCTAAAGCCAGCACTTGCCCGGGGCGAACTGCATGCCATTGGAGCTACCACGCTGAAGGAGTATCAGAAGTACATCGAAAAAGATAAGGCACTCGAAAGACGTTTCCAGGCCGTTATGGTCGATGAGCCTTCCGTAGAAGATTCGATCTCCATTTTACGGGGGATCAAAGACAAATACGAACTACACCACGGTGTGCGCATTAAAGACGATGCCGTGATTGCCTCGGTTGAATTGTCGAACCGGTACATTTCCGATCGCTTCTTGCCGGATAAAGCCATCGACCTGATGGACGAAGCCGCGTCCAAGTTGCGTCTTGAGATGGACTCCGTACCGGAAGAACTCGATGAGCTGAACCGCAAGATCATGCAACTGGAGATCGAACGCGAAGCGATTCGCAGAGAGAAAGACAAAGACAAAGAAGCCGTGCTTACGAAAGAAATCGCGGAACTCTCCGAACAGCGGAATAGTCTCAAGGCAAAGTGGGAAAGTGAGAAAGCGATTGTGGCCGGAATTCAAAAAGAAAAAGAAAACATCGATCGTCTGAAATTTGAAGCCGACCAGGCCGAAAAGGCGGGCGACTATGGCCGGGTGGCCGAAATCCGGTACGGAAAAATTACCGAGGCCGAGAAGAAACTGAAGCAGGCCCAGGAGGACATGAAGCAGTTGCAAAGCGGCCACTCGCTATTAAAGGAAGAAGTGGATAGCGAGGACATTGCCGAAGTAGTAGCCAAGTGGACCGGCATACCAGTAGCCAAGATGTTACAGAGCGAGCGTGAGAAATTACTTTCTCTTGAACAGGAGCTCGCCAGACGTGTGGCCGGCCAGGAAGAAGCGATTCGCGCCTTGAGTGATGCCGTGCGCAGGAGCCGGGCCGGGTTACAGGACCCGCGCAGGCCCATCGGCTCATTCATTTTCATGGGCACCACGGGCGTGGGCAAAACCGAACTGAGCAAAGCGCTGGCCGAGTATCTCTTTAATGACGAACACGCCATGGTACGCATCGACATGAGTGAGTATCAGGAGCGCCACTCCGTCAGTCGTCTGATTGGAGCGCCTCCCGGCTACGTGGGCTACGATGAAGGTGGGCAGTTGACGGAGGCCATCCGCAGAAAACCCTACTCCGTGATTTTGCTGGATGAAATTGAAAAAGCGCATCCGGATGTATTCAACATTCTGTTGCAAGTACTCGATGACGGGCGGCTCACGGATAATAAAGGCCGTGTGGCCAACTTTAAGAACACCATCATCATTATGACAACCAACATTGGATCAACGGTAATTCAGGAGAATTTCGAGCGGATGACCGAGACCAATTATTTTGATGTGTTGGAAGACACGAAAGTACAGGTGTTGGACATGCTGAAGAAAAGCGTGCGACCGGAATTCATCAACCGCATTGATGAGATCATCATGTTCCGCCCGCTTAACAAGAGCGACATTCGAAAGATTGTGGACATTCAGGTGGAAGATGTGCGCAGGCGATTGGACGAAAACGGGATCAAAGTGGAAATCAGCGAGGCGGCACGCGAGCGACTGGCCAAACTGGGTTACGATCCCCAGTATGGTGCGCGACCGCTCAAACGTGTGTTGCAGCGCGAGCTACTGAACGAATTGTCGAAGCAAATACTGGGCGGCCAGGTAACGAAAGACGCGGTGATTTACATCGATTTGAAAAACGAGACCGATTTTGTGTTTGAGAATATCAGCCCAACGGAAATCGTGGAGTTGTAGGAGTAGCCCGGATTAGCTCCGGGTGATCGGCTCCACCAGATCCCACCAGTTGCCGTAGATATCTTCAAAAACGGCCACAGTGCCGTACGCCTCCGAACGGGGCGGTCGTACAAACTTCACTCCGTTGGCGACCATCCGACCATAATCGCGTTGAAAATCATCCGTATGTAGAAAAAGGAAAACACGGCCACCGGTTTGGTTGCCCACGCGGCTTACCTGCTCGGCATTGGCCGCCTTAGCGAGCAGCAGGGAACATCCACCACCGGGCGGTTTTACGATCACCCATCGCTTAGCGGGAGACAATACCGTATCTTCAAGAAGTTTGAAGCCTAGCTTCTCCACGTAAAAGCGGATGGCTTTGTCATAGTCATCAACAAGAAGTGAGATGTGGGCCAGATGCATATGATTCATTTTCGTTCAACCGGCAGATACGACTCCCAAAACGCTTTATCGAATGGCACCTTTCGCGTATCAAAATCATTCGAGTCCTCGGGTAAGGGCCTCACATCATCAAGTGTGAGTTCGGTTACCCAAACCGTATTTCGTGTAATGTACCAGCGTCTTCCACCATCCATTTTGAATTCGTTTAGTCGTGATCCTCTGAAAAGATACGGAAAATAGAAGCCATTGGTCTTGCGATAAATCACTTCAGAATAAAACGGCCCGGCATGCAATTCGTGCCGAACAAGAGCGAGGGATGAGGTGGTGATGAAAAGAACTCCTTTGTAGGTGTTGGGCACAATGCCATAACCTGTATTTGCCTTTGTCGGCTTGGGTACCGTGTACTCTAACCGATAAACGGTATCCTCTTCGTACGTGGTGACACCAGCGAGCCGAACGTCAAATTCATTCAGTAACTTCAGATTGAAAATCCCCCTTCGATGCTCGTCCATCAACAGATCCGCGCTTGAAACTTCAAAAGAAGGCCAATACGTATACCGAACTGATTTCAATAGGTCCTCACCCCCCTCGCGGACGTGGAGCAATTTGAACTTCTTCTTGCCTGTGGGTCGATAACCTTCAAAATACCCAGCCAGAACCGATTCCACTTCATAAGTGGAGTGAGTTAAAGAATCCGTTGTACGGATTACAGAATACAGTTGAAGATTAAACTCTTTCTGGTAATAATTGACATGCACCTGTTCGACCACTTCACGAATTAAATCCGCAGGCGTGATCGGTTTTGCACTAACCGCTAATTCACTCAAAAGAGTTGGCTCAGGCTTTAATATAAATAGGAATGACTTCTGATCGATCTTTAGAAGGCTGTCTACCGAGTGTGTCTGACTTCGATAACCCACACATGAAATTCTGATTTTTGATTCAGGTGCCTTTTTCGAGATGCGAATGGTGAATTCACCAAGATAATCGGCAGCCGTACCCTCGTGGGTACCCAACCAGGCCACATGGGCAAAGGGAACCGGGCGTTTGTCAAGCTCGTCCTGGATTTGGCCTTTTAACCAAGTCTGAGCGAACGAACTGACAGAAACGAAGATAAGCACATTCGTATACGCGATTAAAATTCGGTAGCTGACCATTACTCCGGCCCTCCCAAGTAAAAATTCGTCACCATGCGCGACCGTGTTTCATACGGAACATCCTTCGCTTCTTTCGGGTCCACAACACGTATCCGGCCGCGGTCTGCCATCTTCACCTGAAAGAGGTATTGCTCCACGCTTTGCCTGCGCAGTTCCAACAATTCGTTCAGCTTTGCCTGCAACCGTTCGTTCCCCACCACTCTTCTTGATTTATCAAAGATCGAAAGCAAAGAGCCGCCCGTCTGGCTTTGCTGCTCCACAAACGCCATAAAGGCAGAGTCGCGCGGGGCCAGTTCATCTACTGCTGCGGCATCCTCGGGGGTAGCCGCCTCTTCGGTTTTGATGCGCTTTTGGAAAAACAGGAATCTCTTCTTGCTTTCCCGAAGTGCCAACTCATCCATTTCGCGCTGGAAATTGTACACTTTGATTAATTCCAGATTGACTTCCGGAGTAGTGGCAAGACTAGCCACCATGGCATCCAGCGACTTCTTTTGTTGATCGTCCAGATCCGTTTGGAGCAAGCCCCAGTCAAATCCAGCAACTAATTTTTCGTCAACACCGGCTTTACCCGCCAGCAACTTGCCCGGTGCCGCGACCGCCTTCGACAGCAGGTTTTTAAAGACCTGCCAAATCACGCGGCCGATTTTGTACTTGGGGTCGTCCAGATTGCCTTCGATGGGCAGATCAATCTTAACATTTCCGTTCTTATCGCGCAGCAGGGCTACGGCCAGTTTGATTGGTAGGTTGTAGGCCGTTTTGTTTTTTACTTTGTCACCCACTTTTATCGTGCGGATTTCCAGCCGGTGATCACTCTTTAAATAGCGGTCTCGCACAGAACTGGAACTGGTGTAATAACACACGCCATCTGTAAACGGGTGCGCCACCCAGTAATTCGAATACGGATTGAAATCCGATACCAGCAAATCACGGATCGTGTAGTGAATATCCATGTCGCGGAAGCCTTTCGGATCAATCGATATTTCCCCATTCAGGCGGCCGCTCGTATTCAGTATTGAAGAGGCTTTGAATACGATATCTTCATCCGCACTGCTTACCCGTTCCGCTTTGATCATCAGATCTTCCAGTACATAATTGAATTTGCTGTGCAGCGTGTAGTCGTTGAACACCAGCTTACCGCCCCGAAGCACCAGGCTATCGGCCCGATAATTACTAAATGCATAGTGTTGAGAGGCTTCGCGAATGTACGCAGCCATCAACGCAAAAACGTTGCCATACGCTACGGCTGTAGCAAGGGAATCGGATGACGGCCCGGCCGATGCCGAAGTAGTGTCGTTCAACAGTTTACTGAAGTTATTCCCTTGCTCCAGCAGCTCAAATTTCAGGTAAGGATTGGTGAGCCGCAGTTGTTGAAAATTGTACAGCTCTGCTGCCACATTAAGTGAATCGATTACCACGTGGAGTTCATCCGCTGTTACGAGATTACCCTGATCGGGGTCTGTGAGCGCAAAGCCGTTCAGCTTCAACTCACCCGTGGTGATGATCTCCTGGGGCGTGTTCAGATTGCCGGAAAGCCGTTGGTGGCTGGTGAAATGGCCTTCAAAGTTACCGGCTTGCATATAGTCTTTTACGTAAGGCAGTAACAAGGCCAGGTTGAGACTGTCCAGTTGATAGTTGGTAGCATAGGCCAACGACTCGATGTCAAGATCAAACGTGCCGGCCGCCTTTCCTCCTTTTGTGAAGGCCATCGAGAACTCGTAGTGTTCACGCGGGTCATCCCACCGGATAGCCGGGCACGTGACGTTGATCTTTTCTATCCCCACTTCAGCCGAAAGGTCAAGGTTTCGGTAAACAAACGTTCCATTGGCAAGCGTGAGGTTGAACAAAAAATACTTGATCGGTTCGGCCACAGGTTCAGGCGACCGGGTGGTCGTGTCCGAGGAAGAAAAACGATCTACGAGATCATCAAAATTAAAATGTTCGCCATGTTGCGTGATCAAGATCCGCGGAGCAGTAACCGTAAGCTCATCGATCTGGTAGCTGCCCGTGAGCATTTTCAGAATGGCCGGATTAACAAAAATGTTGTCCACCTCAACAAATACCGCAGTGTCATTCTTCTCATACAACCGGAAGCCATTCAGGGTAAGGCTGCCGCTGAATACATTGAATGATGCGCTTTCAATTGTCAACCTGCGCCCGAGCCATTCGCGGCTGGTCTTCTGAAGGTAACTCCGTACCAGAGGTGGCACCACGACCACCGACAGGAGCAATAGGGAAGCCAGAATGACTAACAAAACCTTAAGCCAACGGGCCATTTTTCTCAGAATTGATTGGTGTGGTTAAACAAACCTGATGTTGTTGTATGATAAAATCAAATGGTCAAACAAAGTACCAAAAGCTGGCGTTATTTTAGAGGTTATTAGGTTCTAAGATCTGTGCAGTTGATTTGTGGGGTTTGGCCCGATGAACAATCGGGATGGGGTTAGGGGTACGCAGGGGTGCGTACCCCTTTTTCATTTATAAGCCTTCTTCCATTCGGAACAACCGGTTAAGCCGGTCCTCACCCTTTCGGTCCATCAGCATCACCAGGTAGTCATTTTCCTGAATGATCACATTGCTCTCCGGGTTCCGAATAAAACTGCGGGTGGGTGTAGTCTTTACAATTCCAATAAGGATCACGTTGCACTGTTTCTTCAGATCGAAAAAGGCCTTCTCGTACGGTGTATTGGCAAATCCATTGTTGCCGGTAATGCGAAACTGTTTGATATCATATTGATGGTCTTCATGTGCATACGCGATGATTTCTTCGCTGAACAGCGCAACATCCGGCTCGTAAATGTAGCTGGCCAACAGTTTGGACGAGATTTCGTTCTTTGAAATCGCGTAGGTAACCCCGGCATTATGGAAGGTGCTTTTCAGATTTCCATTATCAAGCGTTACTACATAGTTCAGGTTGGCATAATGTTTTTTTATATTAATGATATACACAAGCTTTTCGGTGTCATCCTGCAGATTGATGAAGACAATAGCCGCCTCGGAAATGTTTGCCTTCTCCAGCAGGTCGAAATTGTTGTAGTCGGAGTACAGTGTAAAAACCTGGTCAAAGGAGTAGTATTCGCGAATAATGTCGATGGTGGCGCGGTCTTTGGTTACCACGGCTACCTGGCGGCCGGCTGCAATCAGGTGCGTAATCACCGATTGGGCAAAGTCATTCCACCCAATGATAACCACGTGATTACTAAACCGGGAACCATTAAGGCCCATTTCCTTTTGCTCTTTCAGCGTGCTCATAAAGTTTGCAATTTGACCAATGACAAAACCGTAAATACCCAGAGTCGAAAACAAGAAGACAAACCCAATCATTCGCCCCCAATACGTGACGGGTGTAATATCGCCATAACCCACGGAGGTAAACGTAGCCACGACAAACCACATAGCATCCTGCAAGGAGTTCATCCGGGAGCCGGGCGCGCCCTTCTCCAGGTACAACATGATAAAGATTAACACACCGTAAGCAAAGGCTATAAAGGCAATGGTAAAGCCGAAGGTCCGGTAGTTGGGGCGCTTCATTAGGTTTTGGCAACCTTAAAGTAATGGAATTTTTAACTGGATTGAAAGAACAGGGGGTCAGGGGGCACAGGCTGCGGAAATCTGCTGCACCTCCTCCACCGTTACCAGGCCCCGGTTACGCCCCCAGGTGTTGTACAAATAGGTGGTGATTTCGGCCACTTCCAGGTCCGTCAGGTACGGTATACCCGGCATGGGCTGGTTATACTCGCGGCCATTTACCAACATGGATCCCCGTAGGCCTTTTCGCATAGAGCAAACTACCTCGCTGAAGCGCTGATCTACGAAATCAGACTGACTTAACGGAGGATACAACAGGCCAAGGCCGGTGCCGTCCTTTTGGTGACAATTGCTGCAATATTGAACGTAGAGTTGCTGACCCTGCACGTAGTATTGCGAAAACCGCGCGTCACGGGTTTGGCACGACTGGAAGTGTATCACCTGGATCGTGCCAATCATCAGAATCACGATCCAGCCATACCTACGGGTTACTTTCACGTCTCAACTTCTTAATGTCCACGATTAGCCGGTTCACCTCTTCCTCCTTGGTGCCGTCATACTTTCCGCGAATGCGCCCCTGGCGATCAATCAACAAAAAAGCCCCGCTATGGATAAAGCCATCCGGCTCTGATTTATCCTCCAACGCGGTGGCAAAATAGCTGGTTTGGGCAATCTTGTAGATTGAATCTTTTATGCCTGTCACAAAATGCCACCGACCACTCTCCACACCCAACCGTTTGGCAAAGTCGCGCAGCAAAGCCACCGTATCGTATTCAGGGTCAATCGTGTGCGAAATAATCTGTACGTCCGGCATATCGCGGGTGGCTTCATACACGCGAAGCATTTGTGTTTTCATGATCGGACAAATGGTGCGACAACTGGTAAAGAAAAAATCAGCCACATATACCTTGCCGCGGAACGTGTCATTAGTTACCACGGCACTATCCTGGTCAACAAAGGCAAAAGGAGCAATGCGATGGAAGAGGGTGTCACCATTGACCACTTTGCGTTCGCCAAAGATCGGCAGGGGCAACTCTTTGGTTTTACACGATTCCAGTATTGATACGATAGCCACCAAAAGAACGGGCAGCACAACGCTGGCTCTACGGCTCAAATCAAAACGTAATTTCATCTCCTTCTTTAATGGTTAGTTGATCTATCGCCAAAACATTCTGGCCGAAATAAATTTTGTTGTCGCGCTTTCGATAGGTACTCAGGGTGGCCAGGGGTTCCTTGCCCACCTGTCCGGTTTGCTGATCAATGGTAATCATTACGCATCGGCTGCAGGGCTTAACTCCGCGAAACCGATTGGCGCCCACCCGGAATTCGCGCCACTGATCCTCATCGTGCGGCTGGCCTCCGCGAAAAACGAGGTTAGGCCGAAAACGATTCATCGGTACCGGGCTGCCCAACTTGCTGTTCAGCCCGTGCAGGGCGGCTTCCCCCACAATCAATAGCGGATATCCATCAGCCAGGCTTACATTTTCTTCGTGCTTTGCGTAGGCCGGATCAACCGGACGTGGCGCGGATTCTTCGAACGCCACCAGCCGTGTCGGCTGACCAAGATGCCGCGAAAACCACGCGTTCAGTTCGGCCTCTACTTCCCGAACGGTAACGTCATCGTCCCACACGGTAGCCCGAAACGGCTCGCCACCCTTCGCCTGCGTGGGAAAGTCGATCGCCTCTCCCTGGTACGAAACCCGAAAACCACCTTCGACCTTCGATACGTGAAACTGCGAGAGTAAAGGCAGCGTGCGTTGGGTAAGAAATTGTCCTTCGCTATCCACCAACATCCATCGCCTGTCGAATTCAAGCCCCTTTCCCAAAACGCGGGCAGCGGGCACACGAATACCCCCTAGTGACTTTACCGGGTAAATCCAAATCTCGGACAGCGTGTACATTACGCGCAAAAATACGCGTCCAACGCAACAAATGAGCACACATCACCATTCAATTCTGCTATCTTCGCCAAATGGCCCGTGAAGCAGCGCTGTGGTTTTTTGAAAGCGTAAATCTGTACCAGATTCTATGCCCGCATAAGGTGAAAAAGATGCCGGAGCAGCATTCGTTCCTCCACTTTAAAAAGGATGAATTTGTGTACCTGCCGAACGAGCCTTCACAAAATATCTACATGATTGCGGAAGGCCGCGTGAAAATCGGGCGATACCTGGAGGATGGTAAGGAAATTGTGCTGTCCATTCTGACCAAAGGAGAAATATTCGGAGAATTGGCCGTTGCAGGCGAAGAAACCCGTAAGGACTTTGCGCAGGCGATGGACAACGACACCACCCTGTGCCCGTTGAGCATTGACGAACTGAAAGACCTGATGTTCGAAAACAAGGAATTAAGTTTTCGGATACTCAAGTTAGTTGGCCTGCGATTGATGAAACTTGAGCGCAAGCTGGAGTTACTGGTTTTTAAAGATGCCCGCACGCGCATTGTTGAATTCCTGAAAGATGCCGCCTCCTGGAAAGGCAAAAAGGTGGGTTACGAAACGTTGATTCAAACCAAACTTACCCACAAGGATATTGCTTCACTCACGGGCACCTCGCGCCAAACGGTTACCACCATCCTCAATGAACTGAAAGAAGCCAACGTGATCAACTTTGATCGCAAACGCATTTTGATCCGCGATTTAGATAAACTGCAGTAGATGTCCGAAGCCTGACATTTCGGGACTGGCGGCTGCCCTAGCTTTGGGGCATGAAAAAAGTCATACTCACCGCAGTGTTATCTGGCTTGGGCTACCTGGCCGTTGGTCAGGCTACCAATCGTTTTCTGGAAGGCACGATAGCGGCCGGGCAGCGCAAGTTCAGTGGCTCTGCCGCCTATCGTTACCAATGGAACCTGGGCAAAAAAGGAAAATTCAGTATCGGAGTGGGCGGGCGGATTACCACGTTCCGCGGCACCGATCTTTACTACGAAACCGCCCCGGCCAACATCACCAGCGGAAAAACGGGTGTCACGGTAATCTTTACCGAAACGATTGCCGCCAACATCGACTCGATTCAAATGGCAAGTTCGTCCCTCACGGCCATCAATGCCATGATCTCCCTCGCCTACCGACCAACTACCCGCTGGGAAATCGGATTCAATATTGACGCCATCGGCTTTACGTTAGGCAATGAAAAGAATGCTCAATACATCAACGAATCGCAAACAACCGCAACAACAGCCTCGCCTACGCGATTCAACCTGCTGCTCACCAGCGACAATGATTTGGGAACGCTCAACTCCGAACTTTGGCTGGCCTACGGGATTTCGGAAAAAATGCATCTCAAAATCGGGTATCAGTTTCTGTTTACCGAGTATACTACGGCCAGCGAGGTCCAGACCTTTCCCGAACCCAATGACCGCTTCCGGAACAAAGGTTCGCTGATTGCACTTGGCGTGATGTACCGCCTACGATAAATGCCAGGAAGGAGGTAAATCATCCGCCTCGTCCACATCGGTGAGCGTCACCAGTTGTTTAACGTGCAATTGAAGGCGTGCGGTATCGGTTAGGGTATCAGCCAGTACAGAAGAGGAACCCCATTTCTTGTTTTGAAAAAGTGTAGCATGCCATTGCTTCATGCCCAAAAGATAGTAGCCACCATCCCGGGCCGGCCCAATGACCACGTCATGCGCAGCCAGTTGCTCAAATGCCGTTTGCACGACCGCTGTCGTGAGCTCAAGACAATCCGTACCGATGATGACCACGTGGCGATACCCATCTGCAAATGCCTGCCGGAAAGAATTCGACATTCGTTCACCCAAATCGGAGCCGTGCTGCAACGTCTTTTGGAAACGTGAGTTTCGCCAGGCGTCTTCGCGGTCAATGAAATCGGAGTAGCACACCCGGCAATCCACGGCAAGCGCAGCAACCAATTCCCGCGTATGACTGGCCAGGCGGTAGTACACGGCCAAAGCGGCCTCATCGCCTATGCCGGCTGCCAGTCGGGTTTTCACCTTTCCTAACGCTGGGTTGCGGTAGTAGATCAACAGCAGGCAATCGCGATAGCTGGGTTCTTTTTTATACATAACGGGGTGACGCAAAAGAATCGGATTGCCAAACGCTTTCAAACAATAAATAACCGATCACCACACCATACTCCAAAAAAATAAGCACAGGTTGTTCAACATAGCCTGCTGTGGAATAGCCCGTGTAGGTTAGAAAAATAACGGCTGACCACACCACGGGATACCGCAAGACGGTAAGTGTGCACAACGCCACGAGTGTGGTCGAGTACCATGGGTGCACGGTGGTGGCAAACAGAAAAAAAATGAATAAGACGTTCATCCCGCGCCCTGCCAATCGTCCGATCAGGTTACCCCCACGCGCGTAGGGAAGAAAACTGTAGAACAAAATCAAAAGGCCGGCAACCAGTGTCAATCTCCATCCGGTATCAGCAATTGTGTTGTATCCGTACTTCCACCATCCGAATTCCCGCACGAGATAATAGATACTCGCATTGAACTCAAATTTTTGAATGAACAACCCCACGCCTTTTACCATGCTCCCATCTGACCCAAACACCGGAATACACAACAAGCACAAGCCGGCCGCCACCAGTGCGTACAGGCGAATCGACCGCCAACGGCCAACGAGTGAAATCAATGCCGGTAACAACAGGATCGGCATCAACTTAATCCCAATCGAGGCGACCCATGCCACTGCACTCCATGCCGTTCGCCCTTTGGAAAGAAGATAAATGGCCAAAAGCAAAAAGAAGATCATGAACGCCTCGAGATGCACATTGCCCGATAGCTCAAGAATGACGAGCGGATTCAACGCATACCAGAGTACCGATGTGGCCGGCCGGCCGCTCCCGTTCAGTAAACGAATCAGCAAGACGATCGTACCCGTTTCAACGGCAATGACCAGCAGGCGCAAAACGATGATGCTCCCCATAACTGAATCGGGTGACAGGCAGGTGATCAGCCAAAACAAGAATTGAGAAACGGGTGGGTACACCGAAAAGTATTCGGGGCTATTGAGCTGGTTGAATAACGTCTCGTTTAAGCCGGGAATGTTTCGTTGCATTGCATCGGCTGGCACGAAAGCAAAGGCATTTCCGCCACTTAGCCACACGCGGCCATCCCATATGTAGCGATAGACGTCCTCGGACAGATTGGGAACAGCCGCCAGCAGAGCGATGCGCGCCAGCAACGCTCCTGTTATCCAAAGACGCCCTTCGATTGGAGTTGCTGACCGAACAATCCAAACATACAGCGCGAACAGAACAACATAAGCCGTAGTCAATAACACACTCTGCTCGCGCGACATTCCATATTGAATGCACACAACCAGGCAGATGAAAATCAGGAGAATGGCTAGCCGGGAAATGCTTAACTCAGGCATAGCGAACAGGCTTCAGCGAAAGGAAAAACACAAAACCAAAACCGAGTGCCAGCATCACATGAAAGAACAGGAGACCCCAGTCCCGCAGTTGAAAACCGAGAACAACGCCCCAGATGAAATACGTGGCGAGAGCACCCTCGAGCAGCGTAAGCGGTGTTACGCGAATCTTTCCTCCCTCGGACGTGATCGGTTCCGCGGTTTCGGCCTGGCCCCACTTAGGCGTTCGCACGAACGGAGTTTGACGGCCAACCCATCCTTCGACAACGGCCAACGCATTGTGCAGCGCCAACCCCATGGACATGATGAGGAAGCCGGGGAACAACCTAATAAATTGTAACGGATGCTGTCTCGTGGACAGCCAATAGAACCACGCGATTGAAAAGAACCCGATTAAAAAAATACTGCCCAAATGAAACAGCGGGCTCAGCCCGGGGTAGGTCGCCTTGATGAATAACACCGGCACACTGAGCAGTGCGGCCAACAGAAGAAAAAAGAACAACGTACTGTTGAGCAGGTGAAATGTGGCATGCCACTTCTTCACAAAGGGAAGTCCCGCTGCCCATACTTTCGCCAGCATTTTTCGGGCCGTTTCAGCTCCGCCTTTATTCCAGCGATACTGTTGTGACTTGATGGCCGGCATCTCTACGGGTAACTCACCGGGCGTCTTCACGGAGTCGAGGTACTCAAATTGCCAGCCCCGCAGCTGGGCCCTATAACTAAGGTCAAGATCTTCGGTAAGCGTGTCGGATTGCCACCCTCCGGCATCGGCAATACAGGCTTTCCGCCAGATGCCGCAGGTGCCATTAAAATTAATGAAGCTGCCGGCTGCCTGCCGGGCGCTTTGTTCAATGGTGAAATGAGCATCGAGGCCAAACGCCTGCAAACGGGTAAGCCACGACTGGTTGCGATTGAGGTGATCCCACCGGGTTTGAACCACGCCCACGCGTGGATGCTGAAAGTACGGCAGCGTAGATTTCAAAAAACCGGGATCAGGCACGAAATCAGCATCGAAGATGGCAATGAATTCACCGCGGGCCGATTGAAACCCGACATCCAGCGCTCCGGCTTTGTAGCCGGTGCGCGTTTCGCGGTGGAGCAACTTGATATCAAGCTGCTTGGCCCGCAGATGCTGAAGCCGTTCCAGAATGATCGCAGTGGTGTCATCCGTGGAATCATCGAGAATTTGAATTTCCAATTTCTCGCGCGGGTAGTCGAGCGCACAAACCGCGTTCAGCAGACGGGCCACCACGTAACGCTCATTGTAAACAGGCAGTTGAATGGTTACCACCGGTTCGAAACCAGTCGGTGCCGGCACCGGGGCAAAGCTCTTTTTTTTCCGGCTGTAGATCCAGGCCAGATGCAACTGGCCCAGACTGAACAGAAACAGAAAAAGCAACGACACCATATACATCCCGATGATCACCCCCGACCACATATCAACGGTATTTCAGAATGGTGGCGATTATCTTGTGTCCGGCCAACAACGTTCCCTTAACTGTGCCCGAGATCTTGGAGAAGCCAATGCGCCTGCGGTAACGAACGGGCACCTCCACGTACAGGAGCCCATCACGGGCAGCCTTGAGCTGCATTTCCACTGTCCAGCCATAGGTTTTGTCCTGCATGTTGAGCGCCAACAGTTTACTAAATCGTATCGCCCGGAACGGGCCGAGGTCAGTAAAGGTCGCGCCATAGAGAATGGAAAGCAACCGCGTGGCAAGCCAATTACCAAAAACCTGCTGAGGTGTCATCGAGCCACGTTCGCGCTGGCCGATCGCGCGCGAACCAATGACCAAATCCGCCTCTCCTTCTATTATCGGTTGAATCACGTTCGGAATCTCTTCAGGAAAGTCGGAGTGGTCAGCATCGAGAAAGACGACAATCTCGGGTAGGGGTTCTGACAACTGCACATGAGCGATGCCCCGCAAACAGGCTCGGCCATAGCCCGGCACGGGTTCGCGCAAAACGGTGGCTCCCGCCTCCCGGGCAATCACTTCGGTGTTATCGGTAGAGGCATTGTTGACAACAATAATCTCGCGCACAAACGCGCGTGGGATTTCACGCACTACTTCTCCTACACCATTTTCCTCGTTAAAGGCCGGAATGATGACGTCTACAATCGGTTTCACGCTCTACCCTCCTCTACCACTCCGTTGTTACCGGTCAATACCGGCTGGCCGAACCGGTTCGCTTCATCACGTACTTCTAAATTCAAAACACCACGGGGGCAAACCGATGAACAAACGCCACAACCCACGCAGGAGGAGCGCACAATGTTCTGTCCCCGCTGCGCGTACCAACGAACATCGATGCCCATTTCACAATAGGTGGAACAGTTGCCGCAAGAAATGCACTGGCCGCCATTGGTGGTGATGCGAAACCGCGATTTAAACCGTTGCACCAGCCCCAGGTACGCGGCCAGCGGGCAGCCGAACCGGCACCATACACGATTACCCATTAACGGGTAAAAGCCCGTGCCCACCACTCCGGCAAAGCCGGCCCCGATCAGCGCTCCATACCATTCGCGCACGTCATAACTATTGAAGAACAACACCTGAGACGAACCGGTGAAATACGTGTACAAAACACCCCCGGTCATCACCACGGCAAAAATCAGCACGGCATGAATCATCCAGCGCTCTACACGCCAGGCTGAAATTTTTTTGCTTGACAATTGCCGGAAAGGATCGCCCAGCGTCTCGGCAAGGCCTCCGCAACCGCACACCCAGGAGCAATACCAGCGTTTGCCAAAAAAGTAAACCAGCACAGGTACTGCCACCACAATCAGCACAATGCCCCAAACCAGCATGAAGATACCGAGCGACCCATTGGCCATGAGCTGGTCAAGCCGGTAGTCAAAGAAAAAACTGTAATCAAGCGGCCAGATATTCTTGAAATCAAAGTATGGCTGGTTTAGTCGTACTAATACTTCGGGAATAAGGAAGGCAAAGGCTGTCTGAAAAAACATAACCGAGGCTGTTCGCCACAGGTGATACGAGCTATGCCGGTAGTGAATGAGGAACCGCACGCCCATCACCAAAATGCAGAGCGTGTAAATAAAGCCATATAAGAAAAACCGGCCCGCCTCGTGGCCGCTGATCCACCGGCTTACCGGGTCAACCAGTATAATCCAGTTCACCATGTACTCCGGATAGAAATACAAGACAACATAAAAAAGGATAAGCCAGGAGCCCAGTAACACACCCAGCCAACCGGTGTTTTTAATCGCTTGAAAAAAAATGCCATTGTTTTGAATGCCCGGGTGTCGGGCCAGTTTCGGAAAGATGAACATCAGCGCACCCACCAGGGCGAGGCCTACCGAAAGCAAAAGAAAGAAGAGCGGTTGTTTCGGCAACGGGCCGGTGCTGGATGCTTTCGTGAGTGAGTACAGTAAATCTTTGGTTGCATACCGATCAAAACCAAACGTGGGAATGACGGCATATTGGCGTATGTTATCGGCAACCAACGTCAACTGGTCTATCGTCACCGGTTGCCCATCCAGCCAGCTTCCATAGTCGCGGAAAGCCTTACGCTTAAACTCATGTTCAGGAGTTGAGTCGCGCCACAACGAATCCACGCGGTGGATTGAAAAAACGGGAGCACTGGCCTCCAGCAACTTCTGTAACTCACTCTCCTGAATGCCGTAGTCGTGTTCGACCTTTTTGTTCGCTCGGGCTGCGGTCAACTTTAACTCGGCTACAAAATCGAATTGAGAGGCTACGGTGCGATCGATCAAGTCGCCCGACTGGCTCAAAAAAAGCGCAGCACGCGCATCATCCAGGTGGCCTTTTGCACCATCGGGCGTGAGCCGGTAGTCTGAGGCAAAAAAGAAATAATTAAAAAAGCTGAAGCCGGCAACAAAGAGGGAAAGCCCGATCCACTTGACAAACTTCATACGGCTGTCGGTAAGAGGTACGATTGAAAGGCGGAAGCAATAGCAGGCTCATGTCGCTCGGAAAACTCAGGATCGAAATTGGCCTCGGGCAGATGCTCCATCACAAAATCAACCGACACACCCTGGCGAAGCCAGCGATCAAAACAATCATGCCGCAAGCGGATACCCAAACTGTTAATACCTACAAACCTGCGGGTATCTTTCTCCCAAACCACGTGCACGCCCTTTTCTCCGCGCGGATGTTCCCAGTAAAAATCGGCCAAGCCGGGCGAACGTTGGGCGGGTACATGTCCATACGTCTGATACTCGATATCAAAGAACTTAGCTGAGTTGAACCACGGGCCGGGTTGGTAAGGGGTCGGCATGCCGGTAAGGGTCTGGGCCACCACCTCTCCCATCATTCGCCCGGTATACCATACCTGCTCAACCGCCCTTCGGCCCGGCAGTACAGGAACGCGTTCTGCACAATCGCCAATGGCGTAGATGTCGGAAAAATTGGTTTGCAAATACTCGTTCACTAAAACACCTCGTGCGGTTTGAATTCCGGAACCGGCCAGGAAGCCGATATTTGGTGACACGCCAACCGTGAGCCCCACAAACTGACACTCGATTTGCTCGCCAGACCGGGTGATCACGGCCTTCACGCGCCCGCTTCCGTCATCAACGATCTGACCCAATTCAGACGAAAGTCGCAAGTCAACGTCATGCTTCCGAATATGCCGGCTGATCAACGCGGCCTCCTGCAGCGGAAGCACATTACTCCAGAACTCCGGTTCGCGTACCAGAAACGTTACGGCAATGTGGCGTGAACGCAGCATCTCCGCCATCTCCACACCAATCAATCCTCCACCCACTACCACTGCGCGTTGAATGCCCCGGGTATGTTCTTCCATTCGCTGGAGATCGGCAAGCGAATACAATCCTTGTACACCGTCAAGTGTTTCACCCGAGACGCCCAGTTGATTTGGCCGTGAACCCGATGCCAGGATCAATTGGTCGTAAAGCAGCGATTGGCCTGACTTCAATATCAGCTGGTGAGAATGCGGATCCACCTGCACCACATGATCAAACACCAGATCAATCCGGTTCTTTTTCCAAAAAGAATCGTCATACGGCTTCGTGTGTTCAAACGTCATATGCCCCATGTAGATATACATGAGTGCCGTGCGCGAAAAGAAATGCTTGGTCTCAGAGGAGATGATGGTGATACGGGCCGGGCTGCGTTTTCGAATATGCCGGGCGGCTGTCACCCCGCTGATTCCGTTACCGACAATTACGATATGCTTCATAGCTGGCAAGTAACCCAAGCCTGCCGGAAGGAAAAGTCTTCCAGCAGACGATTACCGGTAAAAGGTACGGGAATTTTCGGGCATTACGCCTGACTCACGGCTTCGCGAAGCCGGGAGGCCACACGCTCCACCGAGCGATTGTACAGCAACTCGTAATACTCGCGCGCCATCCGGCCCGAGTCAAACTGTGGCAACACATCGGTCATGCTGCGCTTCATCATTTTCAGCCACGTTTTGGGTTTGCGGTAGTAGGTTGGGATTACCTCGTGTTCCAGCAAATCCAGCAAGCTCTCGCGCTCCAACGCATCTTTCTCTTCCACGCTCAGTTGATCATCTGCCACCGGAATGATAAAACAGTTCTCCTTGTCCTGGGCAAACTCGGGCACCCATCCATCCGGAATGGAGAGGTTGATCGCACCCAACATCGCGGCCGTCATACCCGAGGTGCCGGAGGCTTCGCGGTAGAGGCGCGGGTTGTTTAACCATACATCGGCCCCGCGCTTAAGCAAAGCGGACAGCGAAAGCTCGTAGCCATTCAAGATGGTGACATTGGGCAGGTCTTTCGTCTTCCAATAAATGGAATTGAAAATATCGATCGCGAATTGATCTTCCGGATAGGGCTTCCCGGCCCAGATTACCTGAACGGGCAGTTCGCTGTTGTTTACAATTTTCAGAAAACGCTCGAAATTCTGAAGCAGCAAATCGGCTCGCTTATAGCCGGCAAACCTGCGCGCCCATACAATGGTGAGCACATTCTCATCGAACAACTTTCCGGTTTGGTTGGCCACCGTCTTGAATAAGTCGCGCTTCATCTCCTTTTTGCGCGCTACTAGAAAGTCATCTTTTTCGCGCTTCAGGTATTCGTCAAGCTCAGCATCGTGCCAGTAGGTGTGGTTCTGCGCATTGGTGATCGACAGAATCTCGCAGATACCCGAAAAATCTTTCCACATCTGCCGCGACACCTCACCGTGCAATTGCGACACTCCGTTCGCTACGTTGGCCATCCGCAAGGCGGCCAGCGTGAAGCTCAGGTTAGTGGTGTCGGGCTCGGCCAGCTTTTCAATATCGGCACGCGGCACGCCCTGAAAGGCACTCATCACCTCCAACAAGCCGATGTTGCGTTCTTCGTTGCCGGCTTTTTCCGGTGTGTGCGTGGTAAACACCACCCGCTTTCTCACTTCCTCAATGTCTTTGAGTTTATTCCACAGGTAAAAACAAAGCGGCAGGGCGTGGCCCTCATTCATATGATAAATCTGGGTCTCTCGGCCAATCACATCCAACAGTTTGGCCCCACCGGCACCTAACAGGATGGACTGGGCCACCCGGGCCGACTCATGCGGATCATACAACCGGTGTGTGATGGTCTGGGCAAGGTGATCGTTCTCGGGCAAGTCGGTGCTCAACAAGAATACCGGAGCCGTGTTGAAAACTTCCGGCTTTAACAACCAAGCCTTTACGTGCACTTCGTGGTTGTGGATGGTAAGCGGAAAGACAATGCCGGTATCCGTCAGGAATGAATAATTCTTTTCAATAAAGCTCACCTGGTGAGTAAGGTCTCGGTTGCGCATCTGGTCGTAGTAGCCATACTTCCACAGGATGCCAATACCCACTACGTTTTGCTTCAACTCAAAGGCGCTTCGCATGTGCGAACCCGCCAGGAACCCCAGACCCCCACTGTAAATCTTCAGGGGTTGGTCGATGGCGAACTCCATCGAGAAGTAGGCCACCGGTTTATTGTACTTCTTATCGAAGGAATAGGGGAAGAGTTGGTCGAGATTAAACGACATGAAAAACGGTTTAAGTAAAACGGGTTGCGAAAGTAACAATTCAAGCGCAATTCGGTTACGAGGTTTTTGCCAACGCATTCTGCAATCGTTTGAAATAAGGGGTGGATGATTTTTGCCCCTCATCCGGCCTGACGAACCGCACGAAAGATGGCCCCAGCTGTGAGTCCGTACTTTTAGTATCTTCACTGCGCAAAATTCAAGGTATATGGCTTCCATCAGTTTTACCGTCAATGCACGTCCTTACACGGTGGATGTAGATCCCAAAATGCCCCTGCTGTGGGTGATCCGCGATGTAATCGGATTAACCGGCACGAAGTACGGTTGCGGTATTGCGCAGTGCGGTGCCTGTACCGTCCACCTCAATGGCGTGCCCGTGCGGGCCTGTTCATTACCCGTGACAGCCGCAGCCAACAAAGCCATCGTTACTATTGAGGGCTTGTCGGCCGACAACAGCCATCCGGTGCAGCAAGCCTGGATTGAGGAGCAGGTGCCTCAGTGTGGTTATTGTCAAAGCGGACAAATCATGGCGGCCACATCATTACTGAAGCGCAACGCCAACCCGACTGACTTGGATATTGATGCTGCCATGCAGGGACATGTATGTCGGTGCGGAACTTACCCGCGCATCCGCAAGGCCATTAAACTGGCGGCTCAAAAAATGAAAAACCCGACTTCCAAATCCTAAACGGAAAAGGTCATGACAACCAAAACCATTTCGCGCAGAAACTTTATTAAGCTCAGCGGCATGACGGGCACGGCCCTCACGCTGGGCATTGGATTTTCCGCATTAGGAAAGGACTCGCCCGTGTTAACCGCAGCCCTGGCGGAAGCCCAGAATATTGAGCTAAACGCCTGGATCTCGATTGACACCGCGGGGACAGTAACCATCATCAACCACCGGGCGGAGATGGGCCAGGGGTCTTTCCAGGCCGTGCCTCAGATTATTGCTGAAGAACTGGAAGTGGATTTGAATCAGGTAAAAATTGTTTTTGCCCAGGGCAGCCAGACCAAATATGGAAGCCAGATCACGGGCGGAAGCTCCACAGTGCGTGGTTCTTACAAGCGCCTGCTGCGACTCGCAGCTTCGGCCCGCGAGATGCTGTTGGAAGCCGCATCACGCAAGTGGAATGTGGCCCGCACCGAATTGGTAGCTGAAAATGGCCAGGTTATTCAAATCACCACAGGTGAGGCAATCTCGTATGGCGACCTGGTGGCCGATGCGGCAAAGTTACAGCCGCCAAAAGAGGTAAAACTGAAATCGCCCCGCGACTACAAGGTTCTTCGCAAGCCGATGCCGCGTCAGGATATTCCGTTGAAGACCAATGGGCAGGCAGTGTTCGGCATTGACAAAAAAATTCCTGGCATGCTGTATGCCGTAGTCGAACGAAATCCTCGGTTTTTGGGCAAGCTTAAAAGTTTTGACGACTCCGCTGCCAAGGCAATGCCCGGTGTAAAGCACATCCTACCTGTAAAAATGCGGGTGTTCAGTCACGACCGGGAAGGTGTTGCGGTGGTTGCCGATTCGCTTTGGGCCGCCCTGCAGGCGCGTAAAGCCCTGAAGGTGGAGTGGGACGATACAGCCTTTCCCCACCACAGCTCGGAACAACTGTATGCGCAAATGCGCGAGGATGTCAAAAACAAACCGGGTTTGTCATTTCGCACCAAGGGTGATTTCAAGCGCGCATTTGAAACCTCTGCCAAAAAACTGGAAGCCGTATACGAAACGCCTTACGAGGCGCACGCGTGTATGGAACCCTTAAACTGCATCGCCCATTTTCAAAACAACAAGCTTGAGATCTGGGGGCCAATTCAGGGACCCGATTGGGTGCAAGCCGATGTAGCCGATTTAATGGGGCTGAAACCGGAAGACGTAACGGTGAACATGACGTTCCTCGGAGGCGGCTTTGGTCGGAAAGCGTTTCTCGATTATCCGCATGAAGCGGCCGTGATCTCAAAAGCTATCCAGGCGCCCGTGCAAGTCTTTTGGACGCGAGAAGATGACATGACCCAGGGACCGTTCCGGCCCGGCATGGTCTATCAATGCCGCGGGGGTCTGAGCGACCAAGGTAGACTGCAAGCCTTCGAAACACGGATGGCCGGGCAGAACATGGATCATCAAAATCCGGGAGCCGACAAGATGGCCTATAACAGCAATGTTACCGAAGGATTCTTGGAGACTTACCTCAACAGCATGCCGCATTACAGCTTCAGCGACATTCCGCTGGAGTCGCCCATTCCGGTGATGTGGTGGCGCTCGGTGTATTCATCTACCAACGGATTTGCCTTTGAGAGTTTCTTAGACGAACTGGCGCATGCGGCCGGCACTGATCCGCTCGCCTTCCGGAGAAATTATTTTTGGGATGCCCGTTACCACGAACTGGCGAACCGGTTGGAAGAAGTCAGCGGTTGGAAAAACCGAAAGCCAAACGAAGGCTGGGGCGTGGCCATCACCGAATGCTTCAGCAGCATTGTAGGCGAAGTCGTAAAAGTCTCACGCAAGCCGGACGGTAAGATCAAGATCGACAAAGTTTGGGCCGTCATGGACTGCGGTTGGTATGTAAATCCGGACACCATTCGGGCGCAGGTAGAAGGCAGCATCATCATGGCGCTGGCAGCGGCAACCAAACATGAAGTCACCTTCAAGGAAGGTAAAGCCGTGGAGCGCAATTTTGACTCATACAAAATGTTGCGCATTACCGACAGTCCCGAAATTGAGGTGCACGTGGTCGACAATGAAGAAAAAGCGGGTGGTGTAGGTGAACCCGGGCTGCCACCCTTTACGCCAGCACTGACCAACGCCATTTTTGATTTAACCGGCAAACGTATTCGCAAACTACCGTTTGCCCTGGAAGAAGTATAAAACAAGCTAACTATGAAGTATACGGTTCTCATTGGAGTCTTTTTAATCACGCTGTCTGCGTTTCAATCCAAACCGGGCTTTGACCTGAAGGCGAGCACGGCCAGAGGTAAGGAAGTTTACATAGCCTATTGTGTTTCGTGCCACATGGAAAACGGAGAAGGTGTTCCGGATGTATTTCCGCCTTTGGCGAAATCCGATTACCTGATGGCGGATAAAAAACGATCGATCCAACAAGTTCTGTATGGCATTACCGGTGAGATCAAAGTGAACGGAAAAATGTACAACACCGACATGACGGGTTTTGATTTATCCGACCAGGAAGTCAGCGATGTGTTGAATTACGTCCGCAATTCGTTCGGCAACAAAGGCGGGGCCGTTACACCAGCCGAAGTAAAGGCGGCAAGGAAATGAAAGGGAGTACGTGGATTTCCGTCCTGTTAATCGTTGGCGTGACGGCACTGGCCGCGGTGGCCCTGTACGATACGTTGTTCTCTCCGCCCGAACACACGCAGGGCATTATTGTAGAAAAGGTATTTGTGGCCGGGCACACCAAGAGTGGTGAAACTCCATATGGTGGTGTAAAACGCAGCCGCTATTTTGTTACCCACCAGCGCGATGATCAATGGGTGGCGTTTGTAAAGGTGGCAAGTGGCGATACGCTCCAGGTGCACTGCACCTCCGATCATTTCGAGGACAAAAACGTGGGAGACGTTCTCCATTTTAAGAAATACGAGGGCCATCTATTGCATATCAAATTTCTGGCGCACAACGAAGAGGAAGAATAAACGGAAGGATTGAAAGATTTCACCACCATACGGAACGAGTACCGGAAAACGGACTGGCAACAGCGAAAGGGCGCGGTGGCAACCGTAATAAAGGTGCATGGCTCGTCCTACCGAAGCCCCGGTGCCCGCATGTTGATTTGGGATGACGGGCGTTGGGCCGGTTCGATCAGTGGGGGCTGCCTCGAAGGCGATGCCTTGCGCAAAGCCCGCCAGGTCATGCGCGAACAAAAATCCCTGACGGTTACCTATGACACCCGCGAGGAAAGCAATCAAAATCTCGGCATCGGGCTGGGCTGCAACGGTGTCATTGATGTGTTGATCCAACCGGTTGAGCAGGTGATGCCGGTAGTGGAAAAGGCGGTGGAAGCCAATCGCCCACTGGCATTGGCTACTATTTTTGACGGTCCGTCAGCGGGCGAGTTCCTGCTGTTGGACGGTGCAGGAGAAACGCTGTCATCCTCCGGGCAACTGCTGCAGCGGCTGGCCCAAGCTGATTTGATGAGTCTATTCCTGAGTCGAAAATCATACGCCAAAATGTTCGAGGAAGGAATTCACCAGTACCCGGTGTTCCTGGAATTGATTCAACCGGCTCCGCACCTCATTTTGTTTGGCGGTGGATTTGACGCCCGACCGGTGAGTCAACTGGCTAAATCGTTAGGATGGCAGGTGGATGTGACGGATGAATGCATTGCGCATATCGCCCCCGTGTTCTTTCCCGAGGCCGACAAGCTCGCCCTCTGCCAGCGCGAGTTCGTTGATCGCGACTTTTCAATCACCGGTTATACGGCATGCGTGCTCATGTCGCACAACTACGAATATGACCGCGATGTTCTCCGGAAGATCATCTTTTCGGATGCTCCCTACATCGGCTTGCTGGGCCCACGCAAACGTTTTGACAAAATGCTGGCGGAGTTCCGTCAACAGGGGTTGACGTTGACCACCGAACAACTACACCGCATACACTCCCCCATCGGACTGGATATTGGTGCCGAGGCACCTGATGAAATAGCCGTCTCCATCATTGCCGAAATCCAGGCACGATTTGCCAACCGCTCGGGTGGATTTTTGAAATACCACTCCGGACCGATTCACCAGCGCAGCGCCACGGGTGAAGTACTAAAACAGGTATTTCTGTCGGATGAGCCGGAACAAAAAACGGCAACAAGCCGGTGAACTGAATTGACTTTTCTTTCCTTGACTTCAACCTTGGCACCATCAGGAAAAACGGCTGTGGTTGTGTTGGCAGCCGGAGCGTCAACGCGCATGGGCACGTCTAAACAACTGCTGCCCGTGCAGGGCGAAAGCCTGCTCCACCGGGCCGCCTCGACAGCGGTGAAGGCATCCGTGGGTGAAGTTTGGGTTGTTTTAGGATCAGAGGCAGAAAAACATTTGCCGGAAATCCTCGATCTGCCGGTCAACACCATCATCCACCACGAGTGGCAGCGGGGCATGGGTAGCTCAATCAAGGCGGCATTGGCCCATGTGGCACCCCGATCCTATGATGCGATCCTTTTTATGGTTTGCGATCAACCGCATGTCACCCCCAACCATCTCGCCAATCTGATCAATGCATTGAATCAACAACCTTCGGTTTCCATTGTGGCCTCTGCGTATGGCGATTCGGTGGGCGTACCCGCTGTGTTCCGGTCCTCGCGCTTTGCTGAACTGGCGCAACTAAGCGATGAGGCCGGGGCGAAACGCGTGATTGAAGCCCGGCCGGAATCCACGCTAAAAATTACGTTTGAGCGCGGCCTTTGCGATCTGGACACCCCGGAAGATTATCAACGGTTCCTTCATTCCCGAATGGTCAAACGTGACTAAAGCGGCCGCGTGGTTGCCATCTGTCGATTTTTCTTTTCTCCAGTGGCGTGTCCGTCTATTTTTGCGGAGATGATTCGGATTCTGGCTTTTTGTTTGGTCGCTAACGTTGCCTTCGGCAGCGTTCAACCGTATCACGTATTTGAAGAAGGTGGCCGCTATGGCATCAAAGATGCGGGCGGCCTGGTAGTTGTAGCCGCAACGTTCGAGGCCTTGGGCTGGAGCGATGGGAGTTTTTCGGTGGTAGAGTCCGTTACCGGATTTCGATCGGGCAACGCCTGGGGCCTTCTCCATCTGAAAAACCAGATTCTGCATCCGGCACAATTCACCGAACTGACACTGCACGGGGCTTACCTGAATGCGCGCAAATTTACGCCTGAGGGATGGCGTTCCGGTATATTAAATCTGCAGGGTAAAACCGTGATCACCTTTGTCTATGATCACATCAAGTTGCATGGCATGCGGGCGGTGGTCACCATCCGGAAGAACGGGGAAATTCGCCAGGGCATTTTGTCGCTGGCAAACGAGACCGTTCTGCCTGTTTCGTACCGCAGCATCATTCCTGTTGCCAAGCGGCAGTTTGCCATCAGTAATACCGATGGTTTGTTCGAATTGGTTGATGAAAATGGCAAACGCTATTATCCCGGCCAGGTGCAGGCCTTCCGGCCCTTGGGCAACTTCACAGCTTTCACCGAAGATAATCTGGAGGGTTTGCTGAACCCGGAAGGCGAGGTGATGCTCACTCCGGCATACGAAAAAATAGAACTGAACGAGCGTGGAGAAATTGTTACCCTTGCCGCTAATCAGTGGATGTGGTTGACTCAGACGGGGAACGCATCCGCCACACTGGCCGCGCGCGATATCGAGCCGTGGGGTGATGTACTTCTGGTAGCGCGCGGCAACCGGATGGGTTTGCTGAATGAAAACCGGGAAACCGTTCTGCCGTTCGAGTACGAGCACCTGATTCCTCTCTCCCCCGGCTACCTGATCGCGAAAAAAAATCAACGTAGCGGTGTGATCCGCCCAAGCGGAGACGTGGTGGTACCCTTGATCTACGATTCGATAGCCGGAAGTTTTCCGGCCCTGCGTGCGCGCGCCACGCAGCAAAACAAGAAGACCTGGTGGCTGCTGAACGACAAGGGTAATGCCGTGCACACGAAACTCTACGACTGGATCGGGCCGGAACAGGAAGGTTTATTTCCGGTCGTCAGCAAGGGATTTTGGGGTCTGGTGTCTCCGGGCGGGAATGAAGTGGTCAACTGCGTGTATGACTCGATTCTTGACGTGCGGGGTGGCCAGGTGTTGGTCAAATACCGCGGCCGTTACGGTATCATCGGGCTGAAGGACAATTGGCTGGTGGCTCCTCAACAAGTGCCCATTTGGTTTGCCGATAGTTGTCACTTCTGGGTACGGGATGGTGAGCAACTGATTTTGAAAGACTATCGCGGTTCGTGGATTTACTTTACGCACAATCCGGTCGAGTCGGGCCGCTCCTTTTTTACCGAATACCTGCCAGATGGCTCCTCGAAGCGGATAAACTTCCTTGGCCAACTGATCGATCGCAGTGAGCATCTGCCAACCCAAACCGAATTTGTGATGGCGGAGTCCGAAGGGTATCGTGGCATTCGCAGACACGGCAAGTACGGTTTTGTCGATGACCTTGGCCGTCTGCGAATCGCGAATCGATACGATAGCATTGGTCCCTTCCGGGAGGGCAAGGCTCCGGTCAAACTGATTGGCAAGTGGGGATTTATTTCAAAGGCTGATCAACTGATCATTCAACCCAATTTCGAGAAGGTGCAAGGCTTTGTGAACGGTCGCGCCCAGGTGAGGCAAAAAGGGAAGTGGGGAATCATACAGGAAAATGGGGTGATGCTTCTCCCCTGCCATTTCGATCGATTGGAAGAACGGCCAAACGGTTATTGGCTGTTGGTGCAAAACGGAGCGTTGGGTTTAGCTGATCCTCAGCTTCGAATCGTGGTGCCGCCCAAGTTTCAGGCAATAGACCCAATTGAATCCGGCCTGGTACGCGTTCGCCAGTACGATCGCTGGGGCGTCATCTCTATGGAGGGGCTTGCTGTTATTCCGATCGACTTCGCAGAGTTACGGTATGATGCGGTCCGGAAAAATTTTATTGGCATGAAAAAAGGTGAGTGGAAAACACTCACCTTTTAATTCGTTTCTTTCGCTGCGCGTTACTTGGTTGGGTTGGTGCCCTTGTCAGAGCCCGAGATCGACTGGCGCATTTCGGTATCGGCCTGCACGTTCTGCATCTTATAGTAATCCATTATACCCAGGTTGCCTTTTGAGAAAGCATCGGCAATCGCTTTCGGAATCTCGGCCTCCGCCTGAATAACATTGGCGCGGGCTTCCTGCGCTTTCGCAATCATTTCCTGCTCCTGCGCCACAGCCATTGCCCTGCGTTCTTCCGCCTTGGCTTCCGCCACCTTCAGATCTGCGGTGGCCTGATCGATCTGCAACTTGGCACCAATGTTGGCGCCAACATCTACATCAGCAATGTCAATGGAAAGAATTTCAAACGCTGTTCCGGCATCCAATCCGCGCGACAGCACCAGCTTGGAAATTTTGTCCGGGTTTGCCAGTACCTCCTTGTGCGACATCGCTGAACCGATGGAGGTCACAATGCCCTCACCTACGCGGGCCAGAATGGTATCTTCACCGGCACCACCGACCAACTGTTGAATGTTGGCACGCACCGTTACGCGCGCAACCGCAATCAACTGAATACCGTCCGCGGCTACCGCAGCCACCTTGGGCGTGTTAATCACCTTCGGATTCACGGATATTTGAACCGCCTCAAACACATCGCGACCCGCCAGGTCAATAGCGGTGGCTTGTTTGAAGCTCAGGCTGATGTTCGCTTTATCTGCCGAGATGAGAGCGCGGATAACATTGGGAACATTTCCCCCGGCCAGGTAGTGCGTTTCCAATTCACGCGTGGTGAGTTGTAACCCGGCTTTGGTAGCGGTAATCAACGAGTTCACAATCACTCCGGGCGGCACCTTCCGGATGCGCATCCCGATCAACTCCCCAATCGTTACTTTAACACCAGCAAAAATGGCTGTGATCCACAGACCCACGGGCACGAAATACATAAACAGGAAAAACCCGATTATGCAGATGAATACGATAAAAATGAACATCAAATTCTCCATAGCAATTGATTAAATAATAGGTTCGACAATAATTTGATTGGGTAAAACCTGAATAACGCGCACGCGGCTGCCCGTCTCCAGGTAGGCGCCCAACGTTTTTACTTCATAAATTTTTTGATGCAGCTCCGCTTTGCCTACCGGTCGTAAAGCGGAGAGCGCAATGCCCTCCATACCGGTGGTCACTTCGGCCGGATCGACCTCGTTTACCTTGCTGTTGATGCTCGATTTGAGCGAAAAGCGCTTCCACACATTGGTTCGAAAGGCCAGGTAAAACAAACCCCCGGCCACCACCGCTGAGCCCCCCAGCACCAGCCACCCCGTTTCGCGGCCGAAGTAGTTGAAGCTAAGAACAATGCCCACGAGCAAAAAAGTAAAACCGACCAACCCCACCAACGTGGTGCCGGGCACAAATATGACTTCGACCACCAGCAGGAAAAGCCCCAGGCCGATCAGCGAAGCAACAGTCATCCATTCCATGTCGTCAAAGCTAGTATAAATTTAACCATCAGTACGCCCGGGCAAACAACACGCGTTGAACAGACGGTTGGCCGGAATACACACATACACCTTTTTCTTCGGGTGCATCAAGTGGAATGCAGCGTATGGTGGCCTTTGTTTCTTCCTTGATGGCCGCCTCGGTTTGGGCCGTACCATCCCAGTGTGCCAGCACGAAACCACCTTTGGTGTCCAGTACGTTCTTCATCTGCTCGTAGCTGTCAACCCGGGTCGTCATCTCGTTGCGGAAATTGAGAGCCCGCTGGTATATGTTCTGCTGAATTTCATCCAGCAGCGGACGAATCAGGGCTGCGACATCGCCCAGCTTCACCACCTTTTTCTCTTTCGTATCCCTGCGGGCCATCTCCACCGTGCCATTTTCTAAATCGCGTGGGCCGATAGCCAGGCGAACAGGAACGCCACGCATTTCGTATTCAGCAAACTTAAAACCAGGCTTATGGGTGTCGCGGTTGTCAAACTTAACCGACAAGCCGAGCGCCCGAAGGTCTTTTACCAGGCCATTCACTTTTTCCGAAATCCTGGCCAGTTCCTCTTCATTTTTGAAGATCGGCACAATCACCACGTGAATTGGCGCCAGTTTGGGAGGAAGAATAAGCCCGTCATCATCCGAGTGCGCCATGATCAACGCCCCCATTAACCGGGTGCTCACGCCCCAGGATGTTCCCCATACTTTCTCCAGTTTGCCTTCTTTACTGGTGAACTGCACATCGAACGCATCGGCAAAGTTCTGACCGAGAAAATGGGATGTGCCGGCTTGCAGAGCCTTGCCATCCTGCATCATGGCCTCAATGCAATAGGTGTCTACCGCTCCGGGGAACCGCTCGCTTTCCGACTTCCGACCTTTGTACACCGGAAGCGCCATGAAGTTTTCAGCAAAGTCAGCATAAACATGGAGCATCTGCTCCGTTTCGGCCACGGCTTCAGCTCGCGTGGCATGGGCCGTATGACCTTCCTGCCAAAGGAATTCTGCCGTACGTAAAAACAACCGGGTGCGCATTTCCCAACGCACCACGTTGGCCCACTGATTGATCAGAATGGGTAAGTCGCGGTACGATTGGATCCATTTCTTATAGGTGCTCCAGATGATGGCCTCACTGGTGGGGCGCACCACCAACTCCTCTTCCAACCGCGCCTCCGGATCAACCATCAGTTTTCCTTTTTGGGCCGGATCACTTTTCAGACGATAGTGTGTAACGATGGCACATTCCTTGGCAAAACCTTCAGCGTTTTTCTCTTCGGCCTCAAACATGCTCTTGGGCACAAAAAGGGGAAAGTAGGCGTTGGTATGGCCCGTGTCTTTGAACATCTGGTCAAGACCTTGTTGCATTTTTTCCCAAATGCTGTAGCCGTACGGCTTAATCACCATGCAGCCCCGCACATCTGAATTTTCAGCCAAATCGGCCTTTTTAACCAAATCCAGATACCATTGCGAATAATCTTCCGCGCGGCTTGTAATTTCCTTACCCATAAAATGTGCTAAAACAGGCCGCAAATATAGCGGGCAAAGGCCGTTCGGACGGGAAAATGGATAATCCAGGTAAAATTGTATCTGGCCAGCCCAAGGGGACCGCATTTTGCGGTGTGGCAAAACTACCACCGGAAAAAGGCTGGATTTTGACCGGTTTAAGCCGTAAAATTGTAAGGCAATCAGATCAAAAAAGTCTGGTTTTACGTTTTTTGTAGTAAGAAACAAACAACCCGATCATATGAAACCGTTTTGGATTGTTGGCCTAATGTGTAGTGTGACTGCCTTTGCGCAGGAAACGGACGATATGTATTTCCGCAGCAAAGACCGGGCGTTGGTTACAGCCTCGCGAAATGAACAGTGGAGCAAGCAGCGGACCGCAGCCCGGGAAGCTAGTGACATAAAGACTACGATCAATCCGACCGATAGCTACTCCGGCCGTAATGTAAATCCGGAGTACAATTCTCAGGTTAAAGTAGATCCTTCGGCTGTGGAACAAGCGGCCTATTTCATTCCTGATTACACCCCACAGGGTGTAAATCAAAATTTGGCTGTTGCTAACCCCGCTTTGAACAATGCCATGTTCATGCCTTCCATGGCTTTTAACTCTGGATTTGGCAATCCGTGGGGTGGTGGTTGGGGCTGGAACGATCCGTGGATGATGAACCGCTGGAATTCGGGCTGGGGCATGGGCTTTAATAACTGCTTCAGTTGCATGGGCATGGGCGGGTGGTATAGCCCGTGGGGTATGAACAGTTGGGGTAGCCCGTGGGGTTGGAATAATGGCTGGAGCATGTCCATTGGCATGGGGTGGGGTTGGAATAGTTGGGGAAATCCATGGGGATGGAATGCAGGATGGGGTGGTGGATGGGGCCATCCGGTAATCATTGTTAACAATAACATCGATCACAACAACCCGATCGTGTATGGAAGACGCCAAAACCGCAGTAGCGTAACCAACCCGGTCATTGACAACTCGCGAGGCCAGCAAGTAACCTACACGCGGGGTGGTCGCGAGACTTCGGGAGGCCGCACGCGCACCGACAGTAATCAGTATTACGACCGCGGCTGGCGCTCGAACAACAGCAATCCGAATACGAATACCACCCGCAGCTACTGGAGCAACTCAGGTGGTTCAAACTCGCGCAGCTATTGGTCAAATTCCTCCGGAAGAAGCAGTTATGACGGTGGCAGCAACAGCCGCAGCTACAATTATGATGGCGGTGGCTCACGTGGCAGCGGTGTCAGCGGTGGATATTCCGGCTCGGGCGGAGGCAGCAGTGGTTCTTCCGGTGGGCGAAGAGGCCGCAACTAATTGACTCCTTTTTTATGAAAACCATAACGGGCCTCTGGCTCAGTGCGATTATGCTGTGCCTGGGGGGCGCAGTTCGCGCACAGAGTTATGCGGAGACTGCGTTGCTGTTTAGTCGCACCGCGCCCGGAGGCACGGCACGAATTCAGGCCATGGGTGGTGCACAGGTCAGTCTGGGCGGAGACATCAGTCTGGCGGCTTCAAATCCGGCCGGCCTCGGCATGTACAACCGGTCGGAAGTGGCACTCACATTAGGCACCCTCGTAACGAAAAACACAGCCGACTATTTCGACAATCGGACGCAAACCAATCAGTCCCGCTTTAACATCCCTTCCTTTGGATTAGCCTTTTCGTCATCGAAGCAGGGCGCAGTCGTTAGCGGAACATTCGGTGTTTCTTTCACACGCCTCAATGATTTCAACAGCCGGATGGTATACAGCGGCCAAAATCCCAATAGTTCGTTAATTGACTACTTCATTGAAGATGCCACGGGCCAGCCGCCAACGCAGTTCTCCCTCCCCGTGCCGGCTGGCGTGCGCGATAATTCCAACTCGTTAACACGTTTGGCCTACGATAATTACCTCATTGGCGAAGCCTCGATCTTGAGCCCACCCGGGCCAGACACGGAATACTTCACAGACATACAAGGTATCCCCCTGCAACAGGAAGAAATTCAAACGCAGGGCGGTCAAAATCAATGGTCGTTTGGGTATGGCGTGAACGTGAAGGATCGGGTGTTTCTGGGTGGGTCGCTTGGCATTGTCTCCCTTACCTACGAGAGCCAAAAAACTTTTCGTGAGGACTTTGTGAATGAACCCCTGGGGTTCTTTGAGCTTCGCGAGAACCTCGACATCCGCGGCAGCGGAGTGAACATTAATTTCGGGGCCATTGCCCGGCCGGTGGACTTTATCCAGGTTGGCCTTTCCTTTTCTACACCTACCTGGTATTCCCTCAGCGAGAACTACAATGCCAGCATGTCCAGCCAATGGAAGAACTTCGAATATCTCCCGGGGCTTTTCCTGAACAATGAGTTTTCAGAACTCGATCCGATTTTTACCGACTACAGTCTTCAATCGCCCTGGCGGCTTCGCGTGGGCAGCAGTTTCTTCATTGGCAAGTCCGGTTTTGTGACGGTCGATGTTGAGCAGGTGAACTTTGCCAAAGCCAAATACAGCTCCAATACGCTGGGCGTTGATTTTTCGGCAGACAACGAAGACGTCCGCAACGCATACCATTCGACCACTACGATCCGTGCGGGTGGCGAGTTCCGCCATGAAAAATTCCGGTTTCGTGCCGGCTACTTTTTCATGCCTGACCCGTACCGAAACGAGCAAAACGGTATCGATCAAAAAAGAACGGGATTTACGGGTGGTATAGGCTACCGATCGTCTCCGGTGTACGTGGATCTGGCTGCCGTCTTCAGTCAACAAAGTTTCGGTTATCGACCGTATACGGTCAATCTGCCCACCAATCCACTGGCAACCGTTGGCCAGAGTGGCACACAAATAATGGTGACAGTCGGTTATACCTTTTGATCAGACCAGGTTGGCCAGCTGGGCCGCGGTGACCTGTGCATCCGTAACGGACACACGGGCCAACCGGTAATACGGCAGCCGGTGCGTTCGCAAAAACTCAATCTTGTCTTTTAATGCATCGGGCGTCAGGCCGGCAAACAGTGGGCGCTTGCTCAGGTTGCCGCGCTCCAGTCGCTCCCGAATAATGCGGGCGGGCACATCGAGAAAAAGGGTTACCCCGGCCGCGTTCATCACATGCATGTTGTCGAAAAAACAAGGTGCCCCGCCTCCGGTCGCCATCACAAAACCCGTGGGCAGTTCACAAGCGTTGCGCAATACGCTCCTCTCTGCCAATCGAAAATGGTTTTCGCCTTGCCGCTGAAAAATTTCACTTATCAGCTTTCCCTCGTGCTTCTCCACTTCTTTGTCGAGATCGATAAATGGCAGGGCCAGGTGATCGGCCAATTGCCGCCCCAGCGTAGTCTTACCCGAACCCGGCAAACCGATCAGGAATATTTTTTTCATGACACGCAAAACCTCCAAACGTGCATCACCCTTTCGAATTAGTGTGTCGACTGCACCAGCCGCTCCAAAACCTCGGCTTTACCCGGAGTGTCATTATGATGCCAATTCGCCAGCACCGTACCATTCTTCCACAACGCCAGGCCCGGGTTCGACCGGATAATGGTTTTTAGGACAGTGGCATCGGCAAACGCAAAGGGTACGGCCAACTGGTGGGTATGGCGAAATTCATCTACTTGTGCAGCCGAGGAAGAGGTCAGAATGAGGCAGTCCACCTGGCCATCAAGGGCTTTGGTTAGCTCCCGGATTTCATCGATATGGGCCACCGAGGTTTTCGTGATGTCGTACATGACCAACAAAAGCTTGTTGCCTTCAAAGGTTGCCTGCGTGATGTCGCCACCGTTTTCATCTGACACGGCATAGTCGGTGATCTTGGGGCGAACGCGATCTTCGTTCACCACGCGGCTGGACTTGTACCGGTACGTGCTGTCGGTAATAAAACTGGCGGACGTCACCTCTTGACCCGCTTTCTCAAAAACATACTCAATAATGGGCTGCTCTGCAGGCTGCATCTGGGCTGGAATGTTATTCCCCACCCGGTAAGCCCTGAAATCGATAAAGGGCAAGTGCCAAATGGCATAGATGCCCAGGAAGAGACTGATCAACGCGGTAGCCACTGTTACCGAATAGCCGGTGCGCTCCGAAACGGCCGGCTTATAGCTACCCCGGTACCAGAACAGGTGCAGCACAAAAACCATGAGAAAGACATCTTTGTAAAACGACTCCCAGGGCGTCAACTTGATGGCATCTCCAAAACATCCGCAATCCGTCACTTTGTTAAAGTAAGCCGAGTAGAAAGTGAGGAAGGTGAAAAACACCAGCAGCAACAGCATCACCCACATGGTGATGCGCATGCGGTAGAACAACAACACGGCCACGCCCAACACAATCTCCAGAACAATCAACAGTAGCCCGATCGGCAGCGCAGCCGGTATGAAGTAATGAAACAGGCTTCCAAAGTCCTGCGCAAATACCTCAAAGTACTCCTCCATCTTGATCTGCGTACCTACCGGATCGTTCAGCTTGATCAGCCCTGAGAAAATGAACAGCCCGCCAATGAGGACGCGGGCGATCGGATCAACGAATTTTTTCATCACTTCTCGTTCAATTTAATCATGGCAAACACAGCGTAGTTAATCATGTCCTGGTAATTAGCTTTCACGCCTTCACTCACCAGCGTTTTGCCTTCATTATCTTCAATTTGCTTCACGCGCAACAACTTCATCAAGATGATGTCCGTAATGGAGCTCACCCGCATGTCGCGCCACGCTTCGCCATAGTCGTGATTCTTATTTTGCAGCAGCGCGATGGTTTCGTCAACGGCTTGCTCATACAGGGGTTTCAGCTCCTCATAGGTCATCTCCAGCGTGGTTTTACCCTCCAGTTTGATCTGGATGAGGGCAATCAGGCAGTAGTTGATGATGCCGATAAACTCGTCTTTCACCGGATCGGCCACCCTCTGCACGCCTTTCTCCTGAATACTGCGAATACGCTGCGCTTTAATAAAAATCTGATCGGTGATGGAGGACAGGCGCAGCACGCGCCAGGCGGTTCCGTAATCGCGGGTCTTGTTGGCAAATAAGGTTTGGCAGGTGCGCATCACCTCTCTATATTCGGCCAGCGTTTTCTCCATCATAAGGCGTGCAAAATACCATTTTTTCATCCAACGTTACACTTACCGTTCGTGGCAAGTTGGTCGATCTGCAACGTCCGGTTATCATGGGCATTTTGAACATCACACCCGACAGCTTTTACTCGGGCAGTCGCATTGAATTTCAAAAAATACAGGACACGGCCGGCCAAATGCTGGCGGAAGGCGCTGCTTTTTTAGATGTGGGCGGGTACTCTACGCGGCCCGGTGCAACGGACGTCTCCGTTGAAGAAGAACTTGACCGGGTGCTGCCGGCCATAGAAACCCTCACCCGACATTTTCCTGAGGCTAGTCTTTCAATCGATACGTTTCGCGCCCGGGTTGCCGAGCATTGCGTGGCCGCGGGGGCCGGCCTGATCAATGATGTTTCCGGTGGAACCCTGGATGCAGCCATGTTGACCACCGTGGCGCGCCTTCGCGTACCGTATATCCTGATGCACATGCGGGGCACGCCCCAAACCATGAACTCGCGTACGGAATACACGGATGTCACGCGCGAGGTAATCGATGAGTTACATCCGCGTGTAGCCCAGCTACAGCAAATGGGAGTTCACGATGTAATCATCGATCCGGGTTTCGGGTTCGCCAAAACAGTAGCCCAGAACTTTGAGTTGCTGAACCGCTTAACGGCCTTCCACATCTTCGGCAAGCCGTTGCTGGTTGGGCTGTCGCGCAAGTCGATGATTTGGCGTACGTTGGGCACCGATCCGGCCGGAGCCCTGTCGGGTACCACTGCCTTGAATGCCGTAGCCTTGCGTAAGGGCGCGAAAATTCTGCGCGTGCACGATGTGAAGCCGGCCATGGAATGCATAAAACTAATCCTTCAATTGTCATGAAAAACATCCTGTTGGTTCTCTGCTGTCTGATTGCACTTTCCGCACACGCACAGTCGAAACGAAAACTCACGGCCCGCGATTTCTATCGGATGCAAAGTGTGGGTGATCCGCAACTTTCGCCCGAGGGCAACTGGGTAGCGTATACCCTTACTACCGTGGATTCGGTAAAAGACAAGCGCAGCACCGATTTATGGATGATCAGCTGGGACGGCCAACAGCAGGTTCAACTCACCCACACGCCCGATGGTGAATCGTCACCGCGCTGGAGCCCGGACGGCAAGTACCTGTCTTTCACCTCTGCGCGTGCGGGCCTTAACCGCAGCCAGATTTGGATTATGGACCGCAGAGGTGGTGAAGCGCGTAAACTGACTGATGTCAAAGGCTCCATCCGGGAATACGTTTGGTCACCCGATGGAAAAAAAATCGCACTCGTGCTCGAAGATCTCAAGCGCCCGGATTCACTCAAGGATAAAACCGCCAACCCGATCGTGATTGATCGTGTTCACTTCAAGCAGGATGGCGATGGCTACCTCGAGCGGTTGCACACCCACCTCTACCTGTTCGACCTGGACACGAAAAAACTGGACACGCTCACCCGCGGAAACTACGATGAAGTAAGCCCGCGCTGGAGCCCCGATGGCAAGCACATTGCGTTCGTGAGTAATCGCACCGAAGACCCCGACCGCAATGGCAACACCGACATTTTTGTGATTGAAGCGCGCAAAGGGGCCACGTTCAAGCAACTCACCACCTGGCGCGGCTCAGACTACAACCCGCGGTGGAGTGAAGATGGAAAGCAGCTGGCCTGGATGCAATCGGCCTCCGAATCCAACTTCCTGATGTATGACCTCCGCTACCTCTGTGTGATGAATGCCGATGGTTCCGGAGCGAGGCGCATCACCGGTGCCCTGGACCGCAACGTGAATGCTCATGTGTGGGCCGGCAATCAGTTGACTGTGTTGGTGGAGGATGACCGCACGCAATACATCGCCAACCTGACGACAGCCGGGCAACTTACCACCGTTATCGGTGGCGACCGGATATTCACCTCACTCATCAAACACCCGGCCGGTCACTGGCTCACGATGATGAGCGATCCTCAAACACCTTCCGAAATCTACGCAGTGGAAAATGGTCAACTGCGCAGACTCACGCATCACCACCAGAAATTGTTCAGTACTCTTGAGCTGGCCCGGGTCGAGGGCTTCACGTCAAAAAGTAAAGATGGCACGTTAGTTTCCAACATTCTGTACCGGGCTATCGGGGCCGACCCCAATCAAAAACAACCGACTATTTTCTTCATTCATGGCGGGCCGGTAGCACAAGATGATTACGGCTTCGATGCCATTCCACAAATGCTGGCGGGTGCAGGCTATAATGTCATCTCCGTTAATTACCGGGGCAGCTCCGGCCGCGGCCAGGCTTTTACCAAAGCCATTTATGCCGACTGGGGTAACAAAGAAGTGATCGATATACTGGGTGCAGCTGACTATGCCATTGCGAAAGGAATAGCTGATGCGGATAAACTCGCCATCGGTGGCTGGAGCTATGGCGGCATTTTGACCAACTACACCATTGCGACCGACACCCGCTTTAAAGCGGCTGCCAGCGGGGCGGGCAGTTCGTTGCAGCTGTCCATGTTTGGTGTCGACCAGTACATCACGCAATTCGAAACCGAGTTGGGAGTGCCCTGGAAAAACCTGGACAAATACATGAAACTCTCCTACCCGTTCCTGAAAGTGGATAAGATCAAAACACCCACCCTTTTCATGACGGGCGAGAACGATTTCAATGTGCCGGCCGTTGGCAGTGAGCAAATGTACCAGGCCATGCGACTGGTGGGAACACCCACGCAGCTGATCGTCTATCCCAACCAGTTTCATGGCATTGCCGTACCCAGTTACCAGGCCGATCGGATACAGCGTTATGTCGAGTGGTTTGATAAGTACCTGAAGGGTCTCACACCGGTAAAAATTAATCCGGAAGTGAACAAGAAGTAATTTGGGGGCCTTCGGGCTTTCGCCCCGCCAAGTCGGGGCTCAATCCCTGGCCCTTGTTGTTGATTCAGGTAGCGGATCAGGCTCACGCATGGTAAAAAAACCGTAACTTCCACGCGTGATTCTGCTGTTCAAAATCGGATTCCTGGATGTGGGGTGGGTGGATTTGATTGACATAAGCCTGGTGGCTATTCTGCTGTATCAGGTTTACAAACTCATTCGCGGCAGCATTGCCGTCAACATCTTCCTCGGCATCCTGGCGCTTTACCTGATTTACCTCGTGGTCAAAGCGGCTCAAATGGAATTGCTGGCTACCATTCTGGGGCAGTTTATGGGTGTAGGGGTGTTGGCCATGATCATCCTGTTTCAACCTGAGTTGCGCAAGTTTCTGCTCCTCATCGGGCGCAGCACAGAATTCAACCGCGATAATTTTTTTAAGTCCGTCATCAATTGGCGCACCCGCTACCACGAAGATTTTGACGTCCACCAGGTGATTGAAGCCGCCAAAACATTAAAGGCCACCCGCACGGGCGCGCTAATTGTTTTCTCCCGCGAAAGCGATTTGAAATTTTACGTGGAAACAGGTGACCCGCTGGATGCCGAAGTGAGTAAGCGCCTGTTGTTGTCCATCTTCAACAAAAACAGTCCGCTGCACGATGGTGCCGCTATCATTTTCAAAGGTCGCGTAAAGGCCGCACGCTGCGTATTGCCGGTGAGTGAGAACGATCACTTGCCTGCACACTTCGGGTTGCGCCACCGCTCAGCCATCGGCATGAGCGAAATCACTGATTCTTTGGTGATGGCAATCAGCGAAGAAACAGGCCGACTCATTCTGGCGCGCAATGGCCAATACCTACGAGGCATGAAGTTGCGCCAGGTCGAACAAAAAATTCTGGAATACCTACACAACGAGGAGCCCGAGAAGTGGGACGAAATACCGGCTGAGGAAGAATCGGAAGAGGCTCAGGAAGTGAAATAACCATTTTGTCGATGAGAAGAGTACTGCTTGCCCTTTTGGCTATTCCGTTTTTTAGCGAGGCCCAATTACTCGAGACTGTTTTACAACAAGGCCACGAGTTGGCTGTGGTGGGCATCGCCACCAGCCCCGATAGCAACCTGGTGGCCACCGGCAGCAAAGACAAAACCGCGAAGCTGTGGGAGCTTAGCACCGGCCGGGAGATCCGCAGCTTTCTCGGTCACGAAAAAACTGTTACCGCCCTCGCCTTCTCGGGCAACGGCCAAACCCTGATCACCGGCAGTAACGACCGCACACTCAAATGGTGGAGTGTCAACACCGGTAAAGAACTTCGCTCCATTACCACGCGCAACATCATCACCGACCTGTCCATCGATCCGCAGCAACGGTTCGTCATCGCCACGGGCTATGCCGATGCCTCGTGGGGCGACTCTGCGCTGGTGCTGGAATTATCATCGGGAAAACGGTTGGCCAGTATTCCCATAGCACCCGACAAAGGTCTGGGACACGGAGTAAGTGTCGCCTTTAGCAACAATGGTAAGTACGTGGCCTTTGGCGAGGATAACCGGGTGGCGAACGTGTATACTACGGGCGACTGGAAACCCGTGAAAAAATTTGAGTTTGAAAGCGGATGGTGCGGAGGCTGTGCCACGCAAGTTGCCTTTGCTCCCGATAGCAAAACACTTTACCTGGCCTCACACAATGGTCCGATGCGCAAGTTCAGTCTGCCGGATGGCCAGTTGCTTAAAGACTATGGGCAGCACGAACGCGAGCTCACCAGCCTGGCCGTAAGCCCTAACGGCCAATGGCTGGCCCACACCACCGAGAAAGCCGTGGTGGTGTTTGAGGCAAACACGGGAAAAAAAATCGACAGCCTGGTCGCACCAGAGAAAGGTGATTTTCACGAAGCGGTATTCGATCACCGGGGCAACACCCTGTTGATCGCCTCCGATAACAACACGGTCATACGCTGGAACTGGTCTGCCCGAAAACAGGAGCCACCGCTCACGGGCTTGCTCAACCAGCGCGATGCCGGAGGACTCAACTACGATCCTAACTTCTACTGGCAATCGGCCATTGCCCGCTATGTGCGTTTTAAAAATACATTGATGCTGGCACGTGATGGCAAAACGTTGTTCAAGGGGAAGTTTGGCACTGATGTCAGGCGTTGGGAACTCGCCACCGGCAAAGGTGTGCTCGATTACAAAGGCCATAACAAAGCCGTGTTGTGCTACGACCTGTCGCGCGATGGAAAAAAGATGGTAACGGGAGGAGGGGACGGCAAAATCATCTGGTGGAATGTTGATATCGGTGATACGTTGCGGGTGATCCGCAGCTATCGCGAACCGATTTTCGATGTTCATTTCAGCGCAGACGAAACCAAGGTACTCACCTCCAGTTGGGATGCCACGATGAAGATTCACGACCTGCGCACGGGTCAGTTGGAAACGTACATTGACTTCGAGAACAACTCGGCCTATAACCTCCTCTTTCATCCCAACGACTTGTATGTCTTCGCCTCCCGCCTCGACCATAGCCTGCAGATGTGGGAAATCGATACACGATCTGCTGTGCGCACGTTTGTTGGTCATACGGATGTGATCGCCTCTCTTCGCATGAGCAACGATCAGCGAACACTGCTCACAGCCGCCTGGGATGGCTCGATCCGCCAGTGGGACATTGGCACCGGGCTGATGACCTCGAAATGGCGCGGTCATCAGGGAGCTGTTCACGTGGCCATCTATCACCCGGATGGCAAAAGTGTTTTCTCAGGCGGAGCCGATCGCACCATTCGGATTTGGGATGTCGCCACGGGGAAAGTCACGCGGCAACTGGAAGGTCACCGCGCAGAAGTGACTTCGCTGATCATCAGTCCCGATCAAAAAATGCTCATCAGCCACAGCGTGGATGGCATCACCAAGTTTTGGGACCTCTCCACCGGCATGGAGTTTTTTGAACACATCCACCTGGGCAACCGCGAATGGATGGCCAAAAGCCCGGAAGGTTATTTCCACGGCACCGACCAGGCCCGGCAGTACATTCACTTTGTGGATGGCCTGAAGACCTATTCGGTGGATCAATTCTTCAATGACTTTTACCGTCCCGATCTGATGCCTAAAATTTTCCAGAACCGCGGAGGCAGTGGCGATCCGAAGGGCATTCAAAATAAGCTGAAAAATTCACCGCCACCGGCCGTTAAGCTGGCGCTGCTCCCCTCGGTCAATCCCGCGAAAGCGGACCTTCATGTGAAAGTGACTGACGAGGGTGGTGGTGTTCAGGAGCTGCGAATCTTTCACAACGGAAAAAACATTCCGCTGATAACGTCCAATCTGAAACTGCCTTCCGGAACGGGTCAATCCGGCAGCTACCACCAAACGGTTGACCTGCTGAGCGGTAACAACACCTTTTCGGTGATTGCCGTAAACCGCGATCGGGTGGAAAGCGACCCCCAGGTAAAAGAGATTTTCAGCGAGCACGTGGCCAAGACCAGCGTATGTTACGTTCTCGCAGTAGGCATCAACCAATACAAAAATCCGAAAATGGTGCTCAACTATGCGCGTCCCGATGCGCAGTCGTTCAGCGAGGTGCTGAATCAAAAAGGGAATGCTCTTTTCAAATCCGTTGAGTTACATACGCTGTACGATCAGGAAGCCACGCGCGTTAATCTTCTGAAAAAACTGGAAGAACTGGCCGGAAAAATTCACCCCGAGGATGTATTCATTTTTTATTACGCGGGGCACGGCTCCATGGTCGATAATCAATTCTTTTTCATCCCGACTGAATCCGCCCGGTTATACGACCTGGCTTCGCTGAGGTCTGAAGCGGTGGAGGCATCGGCCCTTCAGGAACGGTTGAAAAATATCAAGGCGTTGAAGCAGCTGATTGTAATGGACGCGTGCCAGAGTGGTGCCTCGGTGGAATTGCTGGCTACCCGTGGCGCGGCCGAAGAAAAGGCCATTGCCCAGCTTTCGCGCAGTGCGGGTATTCACGTCATGGCTTCGGCCGGCAGCGAGCAGTTTGCCACAGAGTTTGCCGAGTTGGGCCACGGCTTGTTTACTTACCTGTTGCTAAAGGCGCTGAGTGGCGAGGCCGATGGCGCCCCTAAAGATGGCAAGGTGACGATCTACGAATTAAAATCGTACCTCGATGACCAGGTGCCGGAAGTGACGCGCAAGATGAAAGGTAAACCCCAGTACCCGTACACGTTTTCGCGCGGGCATGACTTCCCGGTCGTATTAGAGCCGGAGCGTTAGTTTCTTTATCACGTTGTGGCGAACACATGGAGCCACTAAGGCACGATCTCCCTCAGGGGGCAATACCCATTGTGCTCGATTTGATCTATCCAGAACCGAACGAGCGTCATCGCAGAATTAAGAACTCGCTAAATCCCTTAAGAGCAGTTTCTGTCACGTTTACCTCTGTAACGTGCGCGCCAACCGGCCCAACCCGGCACCACGCCAGCAGTTGTTCTAGCGCCCCGGGCTCACCCTCCGCCTCAATGAAAACACTACCATCGGGCAAACTGCGCACCGTTCCGGCAAGTCCAAGCGCCAGCGCTTTTTGGCGGGTGCCGGCTCGGAAAAACACGCCCTGCACATGGCCATACACCGTTACCTGAATTGCCCTCATACGCTGCCGAAGGTAGAAAATTTCACCGCGAAGCTTCGTATCTTTCAACCCCTATGGTTATTGATTTACGCAGCGACACGGTAACGAAACCCACGCCAGGTATGCTCCAGGCCATGTGGCGTGCCGAAGTGGGGGATGATGTTTTTGGCGAGGACCCCACCGTGAAAAAACTGGAAGAAAAATGCGCAGCGCTGCTGGGCATGGAGGCCGCGGTGTATTGCCCGAGTGGCACCATGACCAATCAGATCGGGATCAACATTCTCACGCAACCCTACGATGAAGTCATCTGCTACAAAGGCGCCCATATTTATAAGTATGAAGGAGGCGGCCTGGCCGGCAACAGCCTGGTGAGTGTGCGGCTGATAGAGGGTGACCGGGGCCGGCTGACCCCGGCTGATGTGGCGGCCAACCTCAACAGCAACGATCAACATTATCCCCGAACCTCGGTGGTTGCGCTCGAAAATACCGTGGTGCGCGAGGCCGGCAGCTACTATACCCTGGCGCAGATAAAATCCATTGGCGAAACGGCCCGCGCGCATGGGCTGGGCATGCACCTCGATGGCGCGCGACTTTTTAATGCCCTGGCCGAGACAGGAGATTCACCTTCCGCCATCGGACAGTATTTTGATACAGTCTCCATTTGCCTGTCGAAGGGGCTCGGTGCACCGGTGGGCTCGGTGCTGGTTTGCAAAAAAGAACTGGAGCCAAAAGCGAGGCGCATGCGCAAAGTGTTTGGAGGCGCGATGCGCCAGGCCGGTTATTTGGCCGCTGCCGGTATTTATGCATTGGACCACCATGTGGCCCGTTTACGGGAAGATCACCACCGGGCCCAACAACTGGCCCAAACCCTTGCCGCACAGCGGTGGGTAAAATCCATCATGCCGGTGGATACCAACATTATCATTTTTGAGCTCGTCCCTTCGGTGACCCCGCGACAGTTCCTCACTGCCCTGGAAAGCCATCAGGTAAAAGCATTGGCATTCGGGCCCACGCAAATACGCATGGTCACGCACCTCGATTTCACAGATGCCATGCTCACGCGAGCTCAAGAGATAATCACAAAACTTTCTTTCTGATGGACGAGCTGGAAAAATCGATGCCCGAGGCCGAAGCACTCGTTGAGGCCGAACAAAACACTACGCCTAAACGCCATAACGAGAACTGCCTGAACTGCGGCACTCCGCTCACGGATGTCTTTTGTTCCCATTGCGGTCAGAAAGATCTGCCCAGGCGGCAAACGTTGCGCGAGTTGTTCGATAATTTCATCTCTTCGTTCTGGAGTTATGAAGGTAAATTCTTTCGCACGACCAAATACCTGATCACCAAGCCCGGTTTCCTGGCGAAGGAATACAATGAAGGAAAGCGCGAAAGCTACTACCACCCGGCCCGGATGTACGTGTTCATCAGTTTTGTCTTCTTCTTCCTGTTTTTCACTATTGTGAATGATGGACCGGATGAGACCATTGAATTAGATCGGTCTGACATCGAGCAATTGAAAAACGACTTCGGCAATCCCCGTGTCGATTCGCTGCTCGACCGGCTGCCCCGCAACCCGAATGAGCCAGACGAATGGGTGATGTCGCAAAGGACGATGGACTCGCTGGATTTGGTGATACCCCGCAAGGTAGACCGCGGCCCGGGTTTCAGCATTAGCCGATCAGAGTATAACTCGGTAGAAGAATACGACTCCGCTCAGCTGGCGCTGCCGGAAGCCGAACGCGATGGTTGGTTCAAACGAAAAATGCAAATCCGGGGCATTGAACTGAACCAACGCTTTCGAAGAAATCAGGAGAACATGGGCGAGGCCATCGGAAGAGCGCTCCTGGAAAACAGCTCCAAGGTTATCTTTTTTCTGCTGCCCGTGTTTGCCCTGCTGCTCAAGCTACTGTATGTGCGCAGAGGATTTTACTACAGTGAGCACCTCGTGTTTTCCATCTACTACTATAACTTCGTGTACTTTGCCGGATCGGTGCAGTTACTCCTCGGCCTGGTGCCCTGGCTCACGTGGCTTAGCGTAGCGGTTGGATTTTGGATCATCTTTTATCTGCTTTTTGCCATGAAGCACATGTATGCCCAAGGTTGGGTAAAAACTATAGGCAAGTTTCTGATCGTTTCTTTTCTGTTCTTGTTATGTATGAGTATTGCCTTTGCTATTAGCTTCTTCTGGATTCTGTTGATGATTTAGCATGTTTGAAACTGCCCAGCCTTTAGCCGAACGGATGAGGCCCTCACGCCTCGAGGACCTCGTGGGGCAGCAACATCTTGTTGGCGACAGTGGCATTATCCGCAAAGCGATTCAAACCGGTAATGTACCCTCCATGATTCTCTGGGGCCCGCCCGGGGTTGGCAAAACCACGATCGCCAACATCATTGCCAATGAAGTAAAGCGGCCGTTTCATGTGTTGAGTGCCGTGAGTGCCGGGGTGAAAGACGTGCGCGAAGTAATCGATAAAGCCAAACACAGCAACCGGGCGATCTTGTTTATCGATGAAATTCATCGCTTTAACAAATCACAGCAGGATGCCCTGTTGGGCGCGGTGGAAAAAGGGGTCATCACCCTGATTGGTGCCACCACCGAAAATCCTTCATTTGAAGTTAACTCCGCTCTGCTGTCGCGTTGCCAGGTGTATGTCTTGAAACCCCTGACGGAGTCTGACTTGCTGCACCTGATCAACCAAACCCTGAAAAAGGATTCAAAGCTGAAATCCCGGCAGGTCACCATTGCCGAATCCGCTGCCCTGATCAACATCTCGGGTGGTGATGCCCGCAAGGTGCTCAACCTGGTGGAACTCATTTGCGATTCCATACCGGGTGCCATCACCGTTACGGATGCCCTGGTGATGGAAGTGGCACAAAAACACATCGCCCTGTACGACAAAAGTGGCGAGCAACACTACGACATCATCTCTGCGTTTATCAAATCCATTCGCGGCAGCGATCCCAATGCCGCGGTCTACTACCTCGCGCGCATGATAGAAGGAGGCGAAGACGTTAAGTTTATTGCCAGGCGTATGGTGATTCTGGCTTCGGAAGACATCGGCAATGCCAATCCCACAGCGCTTGTACTGGCCACCAGCGCGTTTCAGGCGGTGAACGTGATCGGCCATCCCGAGGCGCGCATCATCCTGGCGCAGTGCGCCACCTACCTGGCTTGCTCGGCCAAGAGCAACGCCAGCTACGAAGCGATCGAAGGTGCCTTGCGCACCGTTCAGGAAACCGGTGATCTGCCCGTGCCGTTATCGATACGAAACTCCCCCACCCGGCTGATGAAAGACCTGGGGTATGGAAAAAACTATCAGTACGCCCACAGCTTTGAAGGAAACTTTGCTCACATGGAATTTCTGCCGGAGAAAATTGCCGGGCAAACGTTTTACCAGCCAGGTAAAAATCCGCGCGAAGACGAAATGCGCCAGTTTCTGCGCACCTTGTGGAAAGAAAAGTACGGTTACTGATTTGTTGACATGACCCGACTGCTGTTCGATCACTCGCCCTTTTGGTTGTTTCCCGCCATTGCCGCTGGCCTGGGTTACGCGTGGCTGCTCTATCAAAAACGTGCGGGCTGGTCGGCAACCACCAACCGAATTCTGTTTGCCCTCCGGGCCACGGGTGCCACGCTGCTCTTCCTGTTGCTGGTGGGCCTTGTGTTGCGGTTGACTGACGTTACGTATGAAAAACCGGTAGTCGCCATTGTAGTTGATCATTCTGCCTCCGTTCGCGAAACCACCGACAGCGTCAAACGGCAGGCTATGCTAAACCAACTGCAGGCGATGCAGGCGCAACTGGATGAAAACGGTTACGAAGTGGTCATGCGATCACTCACCGGTATGCCGGTCGGCCAATTCGATCATCCCACCTCTGACCTGGCGGGTGCCATCCGCAGCACGCTGGCCGATCTGGAGGGGAAAAAAATGAGTTCGCTGGTGCTGGTTTCCGATGGCATTTATAACTCCGGCACCTCGCCCCTTTACCAACAAATACCGGTGCCCGTGCATACCGTGGGCGTGGGCGATACCACCGAGCGAAAAGATCTGGTGCTGAAGCAGGTGATCTACAATAAGATTACCTACCAAGGTAATGAATTTCCCCTGCGGGCCGAAGTGGCCATCAAGTCCCTTCCCGATCAACCCGTTACGGTGCGGGTGCGCCAGGGAAACCGCGTACTCAGCGAACAGACGCAACGCAGCCAGGCGGGTTTGCTCACGTTTGATTTCAGACTAACGGCAACGGACAAAGGCCTGCAGCGCTACGAGGTTCAGGTCTTGCCGCTCCGGGATGAAATGACAACCGGCAACAACCAGGCAAACGTATTTATTGATGTGGTGGAGGGCCGGAAAAAAATACTCCTGGTCGCCAACGCGCCTCACCCCGATATCAAAGCGCTGGCATCCGTGCTGGAGAAAAACGCCAATTATGAATGGTACGTGCATATTCCCGGAGTAAGCAAACCCAACCCAGACGTACTCAAACCCGGCTTTGCTGATCTTTTGATTGTACACGGTACACTGGAAACCGGAGGCAAGTGGCCCCTCAGCACCCTGGAGCAATTAAAGCCGGGCGCAACGCTATACATCATTACTGCCCGCAGCAATCTGCGCCAGCTTTCGTCCCTTCCCATTGGTTTGGCCTTTGAACCCACCGGCCAGCGTGACGAGGCCACCCCGTTGGTGAATGGAGCCTTTGTCAAATTTGCGTTTAGCGAAAATCTGAATGGTATCTTCACGCAATACCCTCCGGCCACAGTTCCGTTTGGGCGTTTCAACTTTCCGCCAACGGCCGAAGTCATCCTGTTGCAACGCATCGGCTCGGTGGCCACGGACCGGCCGCTGTTGCTCACAGCTGAAACGGCATCCGGAAAATCCGGGGTGCTGCTGGCCGAAAATTTCTGGCGCTGGCGGTTGGGCGAATTTGCCGATCGCGAATCCACCGCAGGATTTGACGAACTGTTTTCGAAATTGATTCAATACCTGAGCACGCGCGAGGACAAGCGGAAGTTCCGAAGCTTTGCTGTACAACCGGAGTTTTCCGGTGCGGCACCCGTGCAGATCGAAAGCCAGGTGTTCAACGATCTCTTTGAACCCATCTACGGTCAGACCATCGACCTGGTGGTGCAGAACGAAAACCAGCAACGCACTTCCTATCAGTACGTCACCAGCCCGGGCAACACCCGTTTCCGCCTCGGTAACCTGCCGCCCGGCATTTACCGCTTCACCGCGTCCACTTTGCTCAATGGCCAACGCGAGACTGCGGGGGGACAATTTTTAGTGAGCGAACAACAAGCGGAGTCGCTGAACCTCACTGCCGACTTTTCGTTGTTGCGCGAACTGAGCCGCCAAACCGGTGGTCGTTTTGTTGCGGCAGATCAACTTGCCCGGCTCCAGCAAGAACTCACCCAACAGCCCGCCCAATCCACCGTACGAGCCGAAGACAGTTTTAAACCGCTGATCAATCTGAAATGGATTTTCTTTTTGGTGGTGCTGCTGATCGGAAGTGAATGGTTCATCCGCAAGTATTCAGGCGGATACTAGCCTCCATCAACCACTGGAAAAAAGAAAAGGAGGCCTGCGCCTCCTTTTTTATTTCTCGGAAAATCAATCGTTACGATTCGTTCTTCTTTTCCTTGGGCGCTTTCTTCTTCTTCACACTCATGGTGAGCACATCGCCCGTTCCCGGGTAGTCGGCTACCAATGTTCCGCCTTCTTCCACTTCGCCCTTCAGGATCTCCTCTGCGATCGGGTCTTCCAGGTACTTCTGAATGGCGCGGTTTAACGGACGGGCACCAAACTGCTGGTCATACCCTTTCTCGGCCAGGAAATCTTTCGCTTTTTCCGTGAGTTCAATGTGATACCCGAGAGCCGTGATGCGGCTGAACAGTTTACCCAGCGTGATGTCAATGATCTTGTGGATGTGTTCGCGCTGCAACGAATTGAAGACAATCACATCATCCAATCGGTTGAGAAACTCGGGGCTGAAAGCCCGCTTCAACGCGTTTTGAATGGTTGACTTCATCGCCTCCTCAGCACTTTCCTGCTTGGCCTTGCTCGCAAAACCAATACCGGCTCCGAAATCCTTCAGGTCACGCACCCCGATGTTGGAGGTCATGATGATGATGGTATTGCGGAAGTCCACCCTGCGGCCGAGGCCATCGGTCAGAATGCCGTCATCCAATACCTGGAGCAGAATGTTGAATACATCCGGGTGTGCCTTTTCGATTTCATCGAGCAGCACCACACTGTAAGGCTTGCGTCTTACTTTTTCGGTTAACTGACCGCCTTCCTCATAGCCCACGTAGCCGGGAGGCGCACCCACCAACCGCGATACGGAGAATTTCTCCATGTACTCGCTCATATCGATCCGAACCAAGGCATCATCTTTATCGAACAGGTAGGTAGCCAGTACTTTGGCCAACTCCGTTTTTCCAACACCTGTGGGGCCCAGGAAAATAAACGAGCCAATCGGCTTCTTGGGGTCTTTCAAGCCCACCCGCGTACGCTGAATGGCCTTCACCAATTTCCGGATCGCCTCTTCCTGTCCAATCACCTTGCCACTGAGTTGGTCGCCCATACCCAGCAACTTATTACTCTCCTTCTGCGCAATACGGTTGGCCGGTATGCCGGTCATCATGCCAATGACATCGGCTACGTTTTCCTCGTTCACCGTGTATTTCTCCGTGCGTGTTTTTTCTTCCCAACGCGCTTTAGCTAAATCGAGCTGCTCGATCAGCTTCTTCTCTTTGTCGCGCAACTGGGCCGCCTCTTCGTATTTCTGGCTCTTCACCACGCGGTTCTTTTCCTTTTTCACGTCCTCAATGGCCTCCTCGAACTTGACAATATCTTCCGGAACGTGGATGTTGTTGATGTGAACACGGGCACCCGCTTCATCCAGCACGTCAATGGCCTTATCGGGCAGGAAGCGGTCGCTGATGTAGCGATCCGATAACTTCACACAGGCCTCGATCGCCTCTTTCGTGTAGGTTACGTGGTGGTGATCTTCGTATTTCTCTTTGATATTCTCCAGAATCTGAATGGTCTCTTCGGGTGACGTGGAGTCCACCATCACCATCTGGAACCTGCGCGCCAGCGCGCCATCCTTTTCAATGTACTGGCGATACTCATCCAGTGTGGTAGCCCCAATGCACTGGATTTCTCCGCGCGCCAGAGCCGGCTTGAACATGTTGGAGGCATCCAGCGAACCGGACGCGCCACCGGCACCCACAATAGTGTGGAGTTCATCAATGAACAAGATCACATCGGGCGACTTCTCCAGTTCATTCATCACCGCCTTCATGCGCTCTTCAAACTGACCGCGGTACTTGGTGCCCGCGACCAGCGAGGCCAGGTCCAGCGTAACCACGCGCTTACCAAACAGCACGCGCGATACTTTCTTCTGGATAATGCGCAACGCCAACCCTTCGGCAATGGCGGTTTTACCCACACCGGGCTCGCCAATCAGAATTGGGTTGTTCTTCTTTCTGCGCGACAAAATCTGCGCTACGCGCTCAATTTCCTTTTCACGTCCTACGATCGGGTCGAGTTTATTGTCCTCGGCCAGTTTGGTCAGGTCGCGGCCAAAGTTATCGAGCACGGGAGTGCGCGACTTCTCGGTTCCTTTTTTCTCTTTCGATCCGCTGCCCCCCGAACCTCCGCCAAACATTTTCGATGACTCTTCATCCGGATCGTCTGTGTCCGAAGCCGCCATGGGCTGATCTTGTTGATACTCGAGCATTTCTTTTACGGTTTGGTATTCCACATCAAACCGGTTGAGGATTTGCGTGGCCAGATTATCGGGATCGCGCAAGATGGACAGCAGCACGTGCTCGGTGCCAATCAACTGCGCTTTAAACACTTTTGCTTCGAGGTAGGTGATTTTCAAAATCTTCTCCGATACTTTCGTGAGCGGAATCTGAGCCAGGTTTTTCACCTGACCGGTTGCCGTGCCCTTGCTCACTTTTTCAATCTCGTTGCGGAGCTGGTCCAACGAAACGCCCAGTTTTTTCAAGACGGCTACCGCCACACCCTCTCCTTCCCGGATCATACCCAGGATCAGGTGCTCGGTGCCGATGTAGTCGTGGCCGAGGCGAAGGGCCTCTTCCCGGGCGAGGGAAATAACTTCCTTAACACGGTTCGAAAATTTTGCTTCCATAGTCACGGAGAATCTCGGTAAATGTAAAGTTTTCGGTCAGATTTATCAATGCGAGGGACGGCCGCCTTCCATTCTATTTCTTCCAAACACAGCCGCCCTGACGTTTGTTCATTTCGGCATTGCCGATCGCGCTAAAACTGCGTTCGCCTCGGGCCCTGCACAGAAAAGTAAATCCAAAACGCTGAGATTAGGTACAAATGATTTGCCAAACACCTGATAATACGGGCAAGGTCGATAAAACGGCCGGCCCTCAAACGATTTCTTAGCCAAAATGAGGTTGCGCAGGTCTACATCATCCATCGGCCCGGTTTCATACACAGACGTTAATTCCAGTTTTTTATTCCACCCCAGCGAATGCAGACAGAATGACAGCAGCGGAATCAGGAAATCAACCAAAAAAACCGGCCGCTGCCTGAGCAAGGGCTCCAGGTCCGGTGCATAATGTTCGAAGTACGGTGCCTTGCGGTAGGCCGATTCCAGCGTGCGCCAATGATTCGTCTGCCACTTCGGATTGTAATCGAGTTGCACATCGCGCAGCTGCACTTTGCCGTGCTTGGCCGTGAGCGGAATGGACAGCATCTGCCCGCCCTGGGCCGTGAGCACGTTACACCGGCTGCGGTAACTCTGCTTCACAAAATGCTCGCTGACTTCCAGTCGGAGGACATCAAAATCCCGAACGGCACAAAAAAATTCGAGTGACGGCAGGTAATGCGGCTCAACGCAAACACGCTTCATGCGAACAAACTGTAATCGCCCAATCCCTGGCGCGTCACCACACCTTCACCGGAGGTAAAGTCCACTACCGTGGACGGCACATGGCCACCAGGGCCGCCATCAATCACCATATCCACTACGTGTTTGAAATCCTCATACATTTCCTCGGGGTCGGTGGTATACTCCTTAATATGGTCATCGTCCTTGACCGAACTCGTGATGAGCGGCCGCTGCAACAACTGCACGATCGCCCGCGGAATGGGGTGATCCGGAATGCGGATACCCACTGTCTTTTTATTGATGTCCAGAATTTTCGGCACTTCGCTGCTCGATTCAAAAATAAACGTGTACGGCCCGGGCAGCGCCTTTTTCAAAATCTTGAAAACGGGCGTATCGATTCGCTTCACATACACGGCAATGTTGCTGAGATCCGAACAGATAAAACTCAAATCGAGTTTGTGGGGTTTAATGTCCAGAATGCGGCAGAGCCGCTCCACGGCACGCCTGTTCAGCAGGTCGCATCCTATGCCGTACACCGTATCGGTGGGGTAAACCATGATTCCTCCGGCAGCCAATACCTCGACTGCGCGGGAAATTTTCCGGGGCTCCGGATTAACCGGGTGGATCTTGAGCAACTCGGCCGCCATCGGGCAAAGGTAAGCACCCTACTTTTTGTATTTTTGAAGGCTTAATTTTTTTATGCAGGAAGTAAGTAAGACCAAACTGGCCATTTACCTGATTGCCTCCACGCTGCTGATCACGTTTGTTTTCTACGGGTATCAGATTTGCTATACACCGAACATCCTGGTGGACAAGGACGACCGACAAGTGATCATCACTTCGGGCACCACCTTTCGCAAGCTGCAGGAGGATTTGGGGAAAGGCGGTTTTGTCAACGACATGGTATCGTTCAGCTTTTTGGCCCGGCTGAAGGGCTACGACCGCAAGATCAGCCCCGGCCGTTTTGTACTGAGGCGAAACATGACTAACCTGCAGGCCCTGGAAGTGTTAACCACGGCTCGGCAGGAACCGGTGCGCGTCACCTTCACCAACGCAAGAATATACACCGAACTCAGTGAGAAGATCACCCGCAATGTGGGTGTTCACCCGGAAGAATTTGACGAGTCCCTCGACCGTTTCATCGCCAACAACCCCGAGGGCTTTACCCGGGAAACCATCATGGCCATGTTCATCCCCAATACCTACGAAGTGTACTTCAATATTGTGCCGGACGAACTGGTTGCGCGGTTGTATGAGGAATACAAGAAATTCTGGAACGAAAGCCGGTTGGCCAAAGCCAAAGCACTGGGGCTGACACCCATTGAAGTTTCCACGCTGGCCTCCATCGTGCAGGCCGAAAACCACCGCGAAGACGAAGCCCCGCGCATTGCAGGTTTGTACATCAACCGGCTGAAAAAAAACATGCCCCTGCAGGCCGACCCCACGCTGGTGTTTGCCGTGGGTGATTTTTCCATCAAGCGCGTGCTGGACAAACACAAAGAAGTAGACTCGCCTTACAACACCTACAAAAATGCCGGCTTGCCGCCCGGGCCCATTAACATGCCCGGCATCCCGATGATCGATGCCGTGCTTAACTATGAGCAACACGATTATATCTATATGTGCTCGAAAGAAGACTTCAGCGGATACCACAATTTTGCGAAAACGCTGAGCGAACACAACCGGAATGCGGCCGCCTACCAACGCGCGTTAACCATCGAACAACGTAAAGCCCGCCAGGCAAAGTAATTATGTATGTAGCCGAAACACGGGTGCGCGTACGATATGGTGAAACCGACCAAATGGGGTACGTGTACTACGGCAACTATGCCATGTACTACGAAGTGGGGCGGGTGGAGGCCTTGCGCCAACTCGGGCTCACCTACAAAGAACTGGAAGACATGGGCGTGATGATGCCCGTGCTCGAAAACCATTCCTTTTTTCTCGCAGCCGGTTTGTACGATGATGAACTCACCGTGCGCGTCACCATCCGGGAAAAACCCAGTGTGCGCATTCGATTTGAATATGAGATTACCAATGCAGCCGGTAAGCTGATCAACAAAGGGGAAACCCTGCTCGCCTTTGTCGATAAGAAAACCGGGCGCCCCTGCCGACCTCCCAAAGTGTTTGACGACACGCTGAAACCGTATTTCGGATAAGGCTATGCGCTACATCATCCGAAAGCGAATTCTTCAAATTCCATCCGCCCGCAGCGGCCGCGGTTGGTTGAAGAAGATTCGCTTCCGGAAGTACGAAAACCTGTCGCTCTACCGGTTTCTGAAAATCTTTGCTCACAACATCAACGAAGACGAAATTCTCGACCGCGCCAACAGTGTGTCGTTCAATTTCATTTTGGCCATCTTTCCGGCCATTATTTTTCTCTTTACGCTGATTCCGTACATCTCCACGTTGTTGCCGGCCATCAGTCACCAGAGCGTGCTAAACTTTCTCAGCCAGGTGATGCCGCCCTCGATGAGCAGTGTGGCGGCCGACACCATTATGGACATTGTGAACAACCAGCGGGGTGGGCTGCTCACCTTTGGTTTTTTGTTTGCGGTGTACCTGGCCACCAACGGCATGATGGCCCTCATGCGGGCCTTCAATGCCTGCTACCGCACCGTGGAGCGCAGGAGTTTCTGGCGGATGCAGTTTACCGCCCTCAGCCTCACAGCCATGCTCGCCCTGGCACTGATCAGTGCCGCCACGTTGCTGATCGTGGGCCAACTGGTGCTCGAATACGTAACGGCCAACGTGGATTTGGTGACCGAGTGGGGTATGGACAGTTACACCATACACGTGCTGTTCGTCATCCGGTTCCTCATCATCTTTCTCATGTTTTTCCTGGCCATTTCCTGCATTTACTACTTCGGGCCGGCTGTCCATTATAACTGGTCGTTCTTTTCCGTGGGTTCGTTCATCGCCACGCTGGCCTGCCTGGGTGTATCGTACGGATTTTCATTTTACGTCACCAACTTTGGCAGTTATAATAAGGTGTACGGTTCTATTGGGGCGTTGCTGGCACTGATGATCTGGATTCAACTGCTCACCATTGTGCTGTTGTTTGGTTACGAAATCAATGCCAGCCTCCATTACGGCCGTAAAATGCAGGCCATTGATGCCGGTAAAAAAACCAGCCGGAAAGAGAAGGCCTCGCGGTAGCTTTTTGTAAAACAGAAAATCCCATTAGTTTTGCAGTCCCAAATTTTTGGATAAACCCAGAAAAATCGGCCTTCGCCAAGGCTACGGCCGATAATGGAGTGGTGGCAGAGCGGTTGATCCCGAAGGTAGACCGCTGGCATTGCACCGGTCCAAAAAAATGGATATCAGTACCTGAAAGAAAAGGGTATCATTTGAACACAGAGGAGTGGCAGAGCGGTTGATTGCACCGGTCTTGAAAACCGGCATCCCTTCACGGGGATCGGGGGTTCGAATCCCTCCTCCTCTGCAAGAATCAGTAACAAACGATACAAGAACCTGCAAATCACAAGAATTTGCAGGTTTTTTTGTTTTCGGGCTCATACGATTTGACACTAAATAACACGCCTTTGGTGAGTAATTC
>JAEUUC010000013.1 GCA_016787665.1 Cyclobacteriaceae bacterium
GATGGTACTGGAGTAAAATCCGGGAGAGTAAGTCGTTGCCTTTTTTTATCAACCTCCCAGGAGGTAACAAAGCCCTGTAGACATACAGGGCTTTTCTTTTTTATAGCCTAAACGGCTAAGCCAAAACCTCCACTCAAGCTACCGTGGGTAAACCCACCTTCGCTCACGCTACGGTGGGTAAACCCACCTTCGCTCAACCTATGGTGGGTAAACCCGCCTTCGCTCACGCTACGGTGGGTAAACCCGCCTTCGCTCACGCTACGGTGGGTAAACAAGTCGTTGCATTTTTTATTTAACCTCCCAAGTCTTGATCATCGAGTCTCAAAGCCCCTCAGAAATACAGAGCTTTTTTTAGGCGTTACATTGCGCAATCCATTTTATAATGAAGGACGTTGATCCGTTACACCGCTACGTTCTGACGACCAAGCGTAAGCGATGGTAAGGGTGAGCCCCGCTACCGCGGGGCGAAGTGCGCCAGCACCGAAGCCCTGAACAGCGCGACCCTGGCGGCAAGCCAGGGATACGCCCAACTGTCCAATACTATTGGAGTTTTACTTACCCCGTGTTTTTTCAAGTACATCCCACATTTCCGGAGGGATTGATTCCAAGTGGCTGAACTCTCCCCCGTTTCTCAACCACTCTCCTCCATCGATTGTAATTACTTCACCGTTTATGTAGCCGGAGTAATCGGAAAGCAGATAGGCTGCGAGGTTTCCCAACTCTTGATGATCGCCCACGCGCTTGAGTGGAATACGCTGTGCGGGATCAAATTTTTTCACCAAATCACCAGGTAACAGCCGACTCCACGCGCCTTCGGTTGGAAAAGGACCAGGTGCTATGGCATTGCTGCGAATATTGTATTTGGCCCACTCCACTGCCAACGAGCGCGTGAGCGCTAAGACGCCAGCTTTGCCACATGCTGAGGGAACGACAAAGCCCGATCCCGTCCACGCGTAGGTGGTCACAATATTCAGAAACACACCGTGTTGCTTTTTGGAAATCCAATTTTTTCCGGCCGCCAAAGTTGTGTAGTACGTGCCTTTCAAAACAATATCGACTATGATATCGAACGCGCGATGGGAGAGGCGTTCAGTTGGGCTGATAAAATTGCCGGCCGCGTTATTGACAACGCCATGAATAGCTCCGAATTTTTCTTCGGCTGCGCGAATTACATTTTCGATTTCCTCGTACTTACGAACATCGCACGTCACCGGCAGTACCCGGCCGCCCGTTTGTTCTTGTAGTTCTATGGCAGCTTTTTGCAGTACCTCAAGTTTGCGGCTGGTAATGACAAGATTGGCCCCAAGTTCAAGCAGATACTTGCCCATGGACCGGCCAAGTCCGGTTCCTCCACCGGTAATGATAATCGTCTTGTCTTTAAAGCAGTTTTCTCTCAACATTCCTGTCATAACGATGTCAGCTTGTGCAGTTGAAAGTTACAAAGACGGAGTTGTACACCAATGTTTTATGGATAAATTTGCTCAATCATTTTTTCAACTTATGAAGTCAATCATTTTTAGTATTTGTTTTTTGGCACTTTCATCGTGTGTGGTGACCAAAAGGAAGTATGATGATCTGCTGGCGCAAAAGGTGAAGACCGATGGCGATTTGGCGGATGTAACCAAACGGTTGGAAAAGGCTAATGCCGAGCTAACTGATTTATCGAGTGCCATCAAAAAGTTGAAGGAGGACACCGTGGAACTCAATGACCGGTATCGGTCCACGGATCAAAAGCTGGCATCTTTGAACCGGGAATATGATCAATTGAATTCCTACTACAAGAATCTGCTTAGCAACAGTGGCAAATTAAATCGTGAGTTGGCCCAGCAACGCGAAGATCTCTTGGCTATGCAGGAGAGCTACCAAAAGACCCGCAGGATGAACGACTCGCTCAATACCAGCCTGGCCGATCGTGAAAAAAAAGTGCAGGAGTTAGAACGTATTCTTGCCAATAAAGACAAGGCTGTGCAAGATTTAAAAAATCGAGTGAGCAACGCTTTATTAGGTTTCAAAGAGAATGACCTGACCGTAAAAGTGAAGAATGGTAAGGTATACGTTTCCCTGGCTGAGCAATTGTTGTTTGGTTCGGGCAGTATTGAGGTTGATCAAAAAGGTGTTGCGGCCCTGCAGCAACTGGCGAAGGCTATTAAGGATCAGCGCGACATTCAGATTATGGTGGAAGGACACACCGATAATGTGCCCATAGGGAAGAAGTCGGCCTACATGCAGGACAACTGGGACCTGAGCGTTATGCGCGCCACGTCTATTACCAAGATTCTGACTCAGGCCGGGGTTTCGCCTCGCCAGGTTACGGCTGCCGGAAAGGGTGAATTTTTACCGTTGGCAACCAATGACAACGCGCAGAACCGCCAGAAGAACCGGAGGACGGAGATTATCATCACGCCCGATTTGGATGAGTTGTTCAAGATTTTAGAATCGAATTAATGGTACGGCTGCTACCTCTTGTCTATGTTCTGGTTGTTGCGCTTGCGGTTTGGGACGTATTGCGCAGCGATCGTGATGCGGAGCGAAAAGCGCTCTGGATACTAGCCATACTTGTATTGCCCGTACTGGGCGCGTTATTTTGGTACGCGGTGAGCCGCAGACTATTCAAGTGATTGCGGGTCAAAATCCCTTTCGGCCGGCTTACTTCCAGTAATCATATTGCATGTAGCTTGCGGTTTCCAGTGCCACCTCTTTGCCCTGCAGTTTCTCAACAACGTGAAATGCCATATCGATGCCCGCTGACACCCCGGCAGATGTGATGATTCTGCCATTGTCAGTGAACCTTTTTTCAGTTGCTACCCGGGTTTGTGGAGCTAATTCGCGTAGCGTGTTAACAGCCAAAAAATGAGTTGTTGCTTCGAGGCCATCCAACAGGCCGGTCCTCGCCAGAATCAGCGCTCCCGTACAAACAGATAATATCAGCTCTGCCTTTTCAGCGTGTGACTTAATCCAATGGAGCATCACCGGGTTGTGCATTTCTCTTCGCGATCCAAAGGGAGTGCTATCGCTGTGATAGCCTCCACCACCCGGAATTAAAAAAACATCCGGTGTCGGGTGATTGTGAAATGTAAAGGTAGGCGTTATGATCAGGTTGTTTCGCGCGGCTATCCGGCTGTGCTCAGCAATCGTAAATACGTCCAAAGGCTGCCCGATTGCCCGCCTGCCGGTTACCGAAAATACTTCAAACGGGCCCGCAAAGTCCAGGACCTCTACCTCGTTGAACAATACAATGGCAATTTTTTTCATGGTCGTCAATAACGAATCGGTTTACCATCCAAATTCATGGTTTCCGTACGGTGGTGGTAGGCCACATCACCTGCGAGTATCACATGGTTGATCCCGAGGGAGAACTGATTGGGGTTCGCCACCGTGGCACCTCCCCGGATTAAATCCTGATCGAAAATGACGAGATCGGCTATGGCTCCATTGGCTATTACACCTCGGTTGCGCAGCGCGGGATTGATAAGTTCAGTTGGTTGTCGGGTAACTTTGGTCAGAATGGTTTCCATGCCAAGACCGGAATCGATGCCATACCGAACAGCGGTAGCAAAGCATCCGGCCCCACGGGGGTGGTTGTTTGCCCGGGCTTCCTTCAGAATTCCTCCGTCCGACCCGATCAGGCAGAAATCGCGCTGCAAAGCCAACTTAACCGTTTTGTCCAGCGGCATGGTGCCTTCCGGGGTAGCCACCAGCAGGCCCGGTTGCTGGCGGTACCGGGGAAAAGTTTGCGCTGTTATTTTTTCACCGGTCCCAACAATCGTAAGGTCTTCATATGTAAGGTTGAACCGCTCTTGCCAGCCTGGGTCAAACCGTTTGCTTATCAGGTAGGTTGCCCAATAGCTGTAGGGATACACGCAACAGGTGATTGAAAGGCCAGATGTTCTTGCTTTTTCAATCATCTCAAGCGCCTTTTCCATTTGGTAGGTACCTCCTGTGGAGTGCAGGTGGTCTATGTGGATGTGGGCCCCGGATTCGCGTGCGAGTTGAACGGCCTCCTGAACTCCATCGAGTTCTTTTTCTTTTGACGAGTAGCGCAAATGGAGAAACATAGGGCGCTTATACTTTTTTGCGAGCCGGGCATACGCCAGCAATTCCTCATAAGGTGTCGGCTGGTATTCGATACTATGGCAAACGGCCAACCCGCCTTCCTCCAGTCCTTGTTCCACTTTTTTTAACCGGTCGGTTAGGGAGGTCACCTGGTTGCGGATCATCATGACAAAAACGCCAACACCATAATTGACGTGGTGCGGCCGAGAATCCATGCCGGCATGGTACTGGGCCGGACTCGCGGCTCCTCCATGCAGTTGGAGTACTGTGGTGACGCCATCTGTCAGTTTGTACTTTTCAAACGTGCGATACGTCTGCAACTGTTGACTTCCATTGTCGCCCAGGATATCGATGAATCCGGGTGCCACTACCAGCCGTTGGGCATCCACCGTATTGTCCGCGGCAGACTCTCCGGAGAGCAACCGAATCGTGTTATCCCGGTCAATCCCGATATTCAATTGTTTTAATATGCCATCGATGAATACTCGGCCGTTCTTGATGATGAGTTTCAGCTGCCGATCTTGTCCCAGTACAACCCGGCTGCCGAGCGCCAACGACACAGCAGCTAACGCGGATTGGGTAAGGGCTTTTCTGCGGGAAATTTTCTTCATAAAAAAAGTCGACAAACGGCCACCGATTGGAAAGGGGAACGCCCGGAAAAATACTAACTTAATGCCTCATCTGTAACATTTATGAATACCCTTACCTGGAAACGCCTGGCCCTCATAGGGGGCGTGGTTGTACTTGCTACGCTGGCTGTTTTTTACTTCACCTACCTGAAGGCCAGAACCGGCTCAACCGTTACGATTAGCCCGGCTTTCGCTGAGTACGTTTCTTCTTACACGACCGGTACCATCCCCTCAGGTTCCACGATCCGGATCACGTTCATGCAAGACGTGATCGACTCCGCGTTGGTAGGGCAGCAGGCGCCCGGCAAGCTTTTTTCTTTTCATCCGGCCATTGGGGGGAAGACATTTTGGCTGGATCAACGCACCGTTGAATTTCGACCGGATGGGCGCTTTGTTTCCGGAGCCGCGTACGAGGTTACCTTCAGGCTGGCTACGCTGTTTGATAATCTACCCCGCGAGTTGCGTGAGTTGACTTATTTAGTTCACATTGTGCCGCAGCATTTCGAAGTACTGGTCAATAACGTGAGGCCCTATGTAAAGACGGAACTTAAACGGCAACGCATTGATGGGTTACTGATTACCGCGGACTTTGCGGAATCAGCTGCGCTGGAACAGGGATTTTCGGCTTCGCAGGAGGGTGAGGCGCTGCGCGTTACGTGGACGCACAGTGGCGAGGGTCGACAACATCAGTTTGTAATTGAAGAAGTAGCACGAAAAGAGATGGCCGGCAAAGTGAAGATTAAAATGGATGGCGCGGCCATCAATACTTCGCAAACAGAAGAGACGGAAATCGATGTTCCGGCCCTGGGGGATTTTAAGGTTGTCAATGTCCGTGTCGATCAGGGAGCAAGTCAGCATGTGGTGGTTCAGTTTTCAGACCCTTTGAATGAAAAACAGAATCTGGCCGGATTGATTTCGATTTCGGGTTTGTCAGATCTCGATTATGAGGTGAGCGAAAATGAAGTACGTGTTTACCCACCTGTACGGCAGACCGGCACCAAGGTGCTGGTGCTGGAACAGGGTATTCGAAATATTCTTGACTATCGACTGTCGCAAGGCAGTGAGTTTGAACTTTTGTTTGAGCAGTTGAAGCCTGCAGTTCGCTTCACCAGCCGCGGTAACATCTTGCCCTCTACAGACGGGCTGGTCTTGCCTTTTGAGGCGGTGAATCTGAAGTCGGTTGATATTGAAATCGTAAAGGTGTATGAGCGGAATGTCATTCAATTCCTTCAGGTCAATCAAATGGACGGTAACTACGAAATGCGCAGAGTGGCCAGACCTATGGCACGTCAATCTATTTCGCTGGAGAATGCCGGGGTGGCTGACCTGGGAAAGTGGAATCGGTTTACACTGGACCTGGCCAACTACATCACCACTGAGCCAGGCGCCATCTACCAGGTTAAGATTTCGTTCCGAAAGTCGCACTCCGCCTATGCATGTGAGGCAAGTACGAACGAGGACGAACCGGTGGCCGATGACGAAGCCTGGGACCAGGCAGCCGAGGAAAGTTATTGGGATGGTTATGAGGACTACTATTATGCTCCCGGTTACCAATGGGACGAGCGCGACAATCCTTGCCACGTGTCGTATTACACATCCAATCGGGCGATACGAAAAAATGTTTTGGCCAGCGACCTCGGTTTGATTGTCAAGCGAGGTGAAGATGGCCAGACGCATGTTTTTGTTACCGACCTCAAAACCACACAGTCTATCTCGGGCGTTCAAGTTGATCTGTTTGATTTTCAACAACAGAAACTTGCTTCGGCTACCACGGGCAGCAATGGTCAGGCTGTTTTGCCCTCGCGCGAAAAGCCGTTTCTCATCGTGGCGCAACAGGGCACCCAGCGTGGTTATGTTAAGTTAGACGATGGTGAGTCCTTAAGCCTCTCCAACTTTGATGTGGGCGGTGCGAGTGTTCGCCAGGGTCTGAAAGGATTTTTGTACGGTGAGCGCGGTGTTTGGCGCCCGGGCGACTCGCTTTTCCTCCCGTTCATTCTGGAGGATCGAAAAAAACTTCTGCCGCCTGCTCATCCAGTGGTTTTTGAGTTACAAAATCCACAGGGTCAGGTAGCCACCCGATTAGTTCGGTCGTCCTCCGAGAATGGGTTTTATTCGTTTGCTACCGCTACTGAGTCCGATGCGCCAACGGGCAATTGGCTCGCCAGAGTCAAGGTTGGCGGAACGGAATTCACGCAGACTGTCAAGATTGAGACCATCAAGCCAAACCGACTTAAAATTAATCTTGACTTCGGGGTAGATAAGCTCACTTCGGAGTCAAACAATATAAACGGTCGCCTGAGGGTAAATTGGTTACATGGTGCGCCTGGCAAAAATCTTAAGGCTCAGTTCGAAGCTGTACTGACGGATGCCGAGACAACATTTCCAGGGTATGACGGATACTCGTTTGAGAATCCGCTGGCGGATGCCTTCACCTCGGAAGCGCAATCCATTTTTGATGACGTAACGGATAGTAATGGTGAAGCTACGGTAAGCGCTTCATTGGAGACTGAGGGCCAACCAGCCGGTATGCTGAATGCGGTTATTCGGGGAAAGGTGTTTGAAGAGAGTGGTAACTTCAGTATTGATCGGTTCAGTATCCCTTACTATCCCTATTCCTCCTTCACGGGCATTCGGCTGCCGCAGGGCGACAAGGCGCGCGGCATGTTGTTGACGGACACCACACATCAGGTGGATATCGCAACGGTGGATGCGAACGGAAGGCCGATATCGCGTGATGGGATTCAAATGAAGATTTACAAACTGCAATGGAGTTGGTGGTGGGATAATTCTGCGCAAACCAATTACATGGAAGACGGCTACACTGAGCCAGTGGCCGAAGGCATAACGCAAACGGTAAACGGAAAGGGTATCTGGAAGTTCAAAATCAAATATCCTGAATGGGGTCGTTTTCTCGTGCAGGCCTACGACCCGGTAAGTGGTCATACCACCGGAAAAATTGTCTATATCGATTGGCCCGGCTGGGCTGGCCGTGCCCGCAAGGAGGCTAGTGGATCAACCATGCTTTCGTTTAGCTCGGATAAGTCATTTTATAATGTGGGTGAGAAAGCACGGGTAGTTATTCCGGGTAGCGGGCAGGGCCGTGCGTTGGTCAGTATTGAAAATGGCAGCGGTGTGCTGCAATCCAGTTGGCTGGAGACACAGGCTGGAGATAACAATTACACCTTCGAGGTGACGCCCGACATGGCCCCCAACGTTTTTGTTCACGTATCGCTCTTGCAGCCACATGCGCAAACAGCCAATGATTTGCCGATGCGTTTGTACGGAGTAATTCCCCTTCAAGTTGAGGATGCGCAGACGCGCCTTGAACCCGTCATTACCATGCCGGACGAACTGGAACCCGGAGAGCCGGTTTCAATCAAAGTTTCGGAAAAGTCGAAACGCAAGATGACGTATACGCTGGCGGTTGTTGACGAAGGCCTGCTGGATATCACCCGATTTAAAACGCCCGATGCCTGGAACAGTTTCTACGCGCGCGAGGCGCTTGGTGTGAAGACGTGGGATGTCTATGATGAGGTGCTGGGCTCGTTGGGCGGGCGTCTGGAACGGTTATTGGCCATGGGTGGCGCAGAGGAGATGAAGGCTCAGGCTGATGATCCGAAAGCCAATCGCTTTAAGCCTGTGGTCATTTTCTTCGGGCCATTCACACTCTCGGGCGGAAGCGAAGTCCACTCGTTTACGATGCCACAATATATCGGTTCGGTGAAAACCATGGTGGTGGCTGGCTATGAAGGTGCCTATGGCAAAGCAGAAAAGGCCACGCCCGTGCGAAAGCCCCTGATGGTTTTAGCCACGCTGCCACGCGTGCTCGGCCCGGAAGAAAAAGTTAAACTACCCGTCACGTTGTTTGCACAGGATAAGTCGATACGCGATGTGAAAATTGAAGTGAAGGTTACCGGCCCGGTTGACCTTCCTAACGGTAGCACTCGCCAGCTGAATTTGAATGGTCAGAGTGATGTTACGACTGACTTTGATTTGCTGGTGAAGTCGCAAACCGGTGTTGCGCGGATAGAGGTTACAGCTAGTTCAGGCAGAGCCAAATCGTCTACCCAAATTGAAATCGAAGTTCGAAATCCTAACCCTTCTGTGTCAAAAGCTTTTGATGGAGTGGTAGAAGCCGGACAGAGTTGGTCGCAGAACATTACCCTACCGGGTATCGCAGGAACGAACACGGCATCGCTCGAAGTGTCTTCTTTACCGCCAATCAACCTGACTGGACGCATGCGCTATTTGTTGCAGTATCCGTACGGGTGTGTGGAACAAACTACGTCTTCGGTTTTTCCCCAGTTGTTCCTGGCCAACATCAAATCCCTTTCTCCAGAGGAAAAAGGCATGGTTCAGCGCAATGTGAAAGCCGGAATTGATCGGTTGAAATCGTTCGCTCATCCCACCGGGGGTTTCGCCTATTGGCCGGGTGCAGAAGAAGCGGACAGCTGGAGCAGCACCTATGCGGGTCATTTCCTGCTGGAGGCGGAGCGGCAGGGCTATCTGGTCTCGACTGATTTGTTGAAGAAGTGGAAAAGATTCCAACGTAAGAAATCACAGGAGTGGCGCAAGCACAGCGAATACAACAGCAGTGAATTGATTCAGGCTTACCGCTTGTATACGTTGGCGCTTGCCGGAGATGCTGACCTTACCTCGATGAACCGGCTCCGCGAAGCTCCCGCGTTGCCCTCCGTAGCTTCGTGGATGTTGGCGGCCGCGTATGCAACAGCCGGTCAGGAGGCAGCCGCCAAGGACATCGTAACCCGACTGCCCTTGACGGTGAAACCCTATCAGGAGATGGCCTACTCCTATGGATCGGATGTTCGGGACAAGGCCATTATTCTTGAGACGTTGGTGAAACTCAATGATCGAACACGTGCCTTTGAGTTGGTGAAAGAACTTTCGGTTTCGCTAAGCAATGAAAACTATTGGATGAGCACCCAAGCGGTGGCGTGGGCGTTCAAATCCATAGGGGCTTTTGCCGGGCAGGATCAACGAGGCGAGCTACAATTTACCTATGGGTTCGATGGCAAAGAGGTTTCCGCCAGCACTGAACTGGCGGTGGCTCAAGTTACCTTGCCGGTTGAGGCAGCGAAAAACCGGCAGCTCAAATTGACCAACAGAGGTAAGGGCCCGCTCTTTGTTCGGCTGCTCACACAGGGCGTTCCGGCTCGTGGTCAGGAGGAAGATGCCGAAAAGAATTTGCGTTTAGCGGTGAACTATACAACCCCGGATGGACGTGAATTGGATCCTTCGCGCCTTGAGCCGGGCAGCGAATTTATTGCCGAAATCACGGTCACCAATCCCGGACTGCGTGGGAACTACAAAAATCTGGCTCTTAACCAGATGGTGCCGGCCGGATGGGAGATCAACAACCTTCGGTTTGAAGAAATCCAAAGCCGCTTGTCAGGAGATGTACCAACCTATCAGGATTTTCGAGACGACCGTGTTTTTACCTACTTTGATCTGAAGGCAAACGAGCGCAAGACCTTCCGCGTCTTGCTCACCGCCAGCTACTCAGGCGAGTTTTATCTGCCCTCAATCAGTTGTGAGGCGATGTACGATGGATCGGTATATGCCCGCAAGAAAGGCCAGGTGGTGGTGGTGTCAAAAAAAGAGGCACAATAAAGGTTCATGCGTATAAGGCGGGCGGTTCAACAATTGCTTTTTGCCAGCTTGCTGATCGCGGGTGTGGGATATTATTTTGCCCTGCCGGATCGCCTTTTTGTTGATCCTTTTGCCACCGTGCTCGAAGATAACGAGGGGCAATTATTGTCGGCTTCCATAGCGGCTGACGGGCAATGGCGTTTTCCGGAAGTGGATACCGTGCCGGAAAAGTTCAGACGGGCACTGATTCATTTCGAAGACAGGCGGTTTTACGCGCATCCCGGTGTCGATCTGCTGGCGCTTGGCCGGGCGATGCGCCAAAACTGGCGTGCCGGTCGTATCGTGAGTGGAGGAAGCACGCTGACCATGCAGGTTATCCGCCTTTCGCGAAAGGATCGGCCGCGCACCATCTGGCAGAAGGCTGTGGAAATCGCGCTGGCCACTCGCCTGGAGCTTCGTTATTCGAAAGAAGAAATTCTGGAGCTCTATGCTTCGCATGCTCCTTTTGGTGGTAATGTAGTTGGCCTTGAGGCTGCGTGTTGGCGGTACCTGGGGCGGAGCCCTTCGCAAATCAGTTGGGCGGAGGCAGCCACCCTCGCAGTTCTTCCCAATAATCCTTCCTTGATTCACCCGGGCCGCAACCAGTCTACACTGCTCAGCAAACGAAACCGCTTGTTGAATCGCCTTTTCACTTCCGGGGCTATCGATTCCCTTACCTATTCTCTGGCGCTTGTAGAGCCAATTCCTGAAGCTCCTCTGGCGCTCCCTCGCATGGCTCCCCATGCGCTGGATTTTGTGAAGAAAAAGGGTAAAGAAGGTGAGCGGTTGGCGACAACCATCAATCGGGAGCTGCAGGAGACGGTGAACTTGCGGGTGCGTGACCACTTCAACCGCCTGCGTGCAAACCAAATTCACAATGCGGCCGTATTGGTGGTGGACGTTCATTCGGGGAATGTTCTGGCGTACGTTGGCAATACAGCCGCAGGCGCAGATCACAACGAAGCCGTTGATATTGTGCAAGCCCCACGCAGCACGGGCAGCATTTTAAAGCCCGTGTTGTATGCCGCTATGCTCGATGAAGGCAAGATATTGCCCCGCAGTTTGCAGCCCGATGTGCCTACCTTGATCAATGGGTTCGCACCCGAAAATTTTTCGCATCAATTTGACGGGGCTGTTCCGGCTGACCAGGCGTTGATTCGTTCTCTGAATATTCCGGCCGTTCACCAACTTCGGGCTTACCGTTACGAAAAGTTTCACTCGCTGTTAACGCGTCTTGGCCTAACAACTCTAACCCCCGAGCCGGACCACTACGGCTTGTCGCTTGTATTAGGGGGCGCGGAGGCTTCCCTTTGGGAAGTGACCGGCTTGTATGCTTCCATGGCCAGAACGCTGAATTATTATTTTCAGTCGCCCGGTCAACTTCGGTATTCTCCGGCAACCTACCATTCGCCAACCTTAGTGCGAACCGAAGTCTTCGATACCCTGAGGTTGGTGGATACGTCATCGCCTATCTCAGCCGGGGCGCTCTGGCAAACATTTGAGGTCCTGAAGGAGGTGTATCGTCCGGGAGAAGAATCGGGGTGGAAGTATTTTCATTCTTCGCGCACGGTGGCCTGGAAAACGGGTACGAGCATCGGTTTTCGCGATGGGTGGGCCGTGGGCGTGACCCCTGAATATGTCGTGGGGATTTGGGTCGGCAATGCCGATGGGGAAGGGCGGCCGGGCCTTACCGGGACTGAGGCGGCTGCTCCGATTCTCTTTGATGTGTTTAGCACATTACCCGCCACTACCTGGTTCTCAAAACCGCTACAAGAGCTTCGTCCGGTACGGGTTTGCCTACAAAGCGGTGAGTTGGCTGGGGAATTTTGTCAATCGGTAAAGGAGGAAATGGTGCCCGTTGCTGGCCAGGCATCAACGAAATGCCGTTATCATCAGCGGGTTTTTCTAACGGTAGATGGCCGGCATCGCGTTCATCGCGGGTGCTACCCGGATGATGCGCTACGGGTAGAAAACTGGTTTATACTCCCCCCGGTGCAAGAGTATTACTTTCATCGCTCCCATCTCTCCTATCGACCATTACCACCCTATTTGGCATCGTGCACAGAAGGCACCGCTGCTTCTTTTGATCTTGAATATCCATCGCTCGATACCCGGATCATTTTGCCCCGTGAGCTGTCGGGCCAACGCAATCCGGTGGTGTTTCGGGCCGTGCATTCCACGCCTCAGTCAACGCTGTATTGGCATCTGGATGATCGTTTCGTTGGGGCTACCCAAGGCACCCATCACCTTCCATTTTACCCTTCAGCCGGGCGGCATTCGATCACCATCGTGGATGAATCCGGCCAAACTTTAACCCGGAGTTTTGATGTTTCGGCTACGGGGTCGTAAACGGCATGTAAGATTTGTTTCACTTTCGTAGAAAAAAAACTCATATATTAAGGCCATATTTGTTCTTTGTTAAACAAAACTTGTCTATGAAGTCGGCTATTTTTTCCGCAGGTCTTCTGCTCGGAGCTGCCCTGATAACATTGGATGTTAAGGCTCAATCGGCAGGCGACCCTTATTATGTCGTGATTGGTGCGTTCTCCTCGAGCGATAACGCTGCCAAAAGAATCTCATCGTCCCGTCAGTACAACCTCGCGGGAGTGGCGGAACTCAACCCCGCTCGCCAACTTCATTATGTGTATGTAATGAAGACCGAGGACCGGACGAAGGCATTAGCCGAAGCAGAGCGTATACGCAAGGCCACGCGGTTTACCGACACATGGGTTTATACTGGATTACTGGGTGATGCACCCAAGGTGGTTGAAAAGACTCCTGAGCCGCCCGTCAAGGTAGAAACGGTTCCGGAGGTGAAGACCGAACCCGTTGTAGTGGAGCCACCCCAGCCGGTAGCGGTAACCCGCAGCTTTGTTTTTGCCATTGCCGACTCGGAATCGAAGAGACAAGTAACAGGCGAGGTACATGTGACCAATGCTGCCGATAACACCAAGATTGGTACTTATCGGGGCAACCAACCTTTCTCATTCACCTATACCGATGACCCGGGAACGTGGTCCATTGTGTGCGATGTTACCGGCTATCGGAAATGGGAAAAGGTTGTGCCAGCCGGTTCAGCCGTGGCCAATGCAAGTGGGCAATTGGTAATACCCGTTGATTTGGTGCGCATGCGGACGGGTGAGCTTTCGGTGGCTCAGATTTTCTTCTTTAAGGATGCCACGGTCATGTTGCCGGATTCGAAAATGGCGGCAACTGAATTATTGGAGTGGATGCGGGATCATTCCACGGCCAAAATCCGGATCCATGGCCATACCAACGGTAACGGAAAAGGGCCTATCATTTCGATGAAAAAGGGCAGCATGGACTATTTTTCGCTTGACAATACGGAGGAGGGCAAAGGTTCTGCCAAAACCCTGTCGCAGAAGCGAGCGGAAACATTAAAGAACTACCTGGTTTCCCAAGGTATTGACCACAAACGTGTTGAGATTAAGGCTTGGGGTGGTGACAAGCCGCTTTATGACATTCTTAGCGATCAAGCCGAAGCTAATGTTCGGGTTGAGATTGAAATCATTGGCGAATAAACCGTACGAATTTCCGCCACAACAGCCCCGGTTCAGGGGCTGTTTTGTTTATGCCTGGGTATTGTCCGTGCCGGTTATTGGGAAAATTGCTACCTTCACCGGTCAAAGAACCCCGTTTCAAAGTGAAAAAACTCCTTTTCGCTGTTGCATTGGTCATTTCGGCCAGTCAACTTTTCGCCCAAGGCGCAGACAATCTGAAGTACTATGTCACCATCGGTGCCTTTCGGATTGAAGACAACGCTAAGCGCTTTACCGAGGCCGCAAAAAAGAAGAATTACAACGCCATTTATGCATTGAACAAGACCCGAGGTCTGCACTATGTTTATATCCTGGCAACAAGTGACAAGCGAGAGGCTTTTCGCCTTCAGATTCGGCTGCGCGCCACTACGGAGTACAAGGATGCCTGGGTTTTTATGGGTCAGCTGGGCGATGATGGAGCCATTGAAGAGAAACCCATTGTTGAAGAGAAACCCGTTGAGGAAAAACCTTTGATTATTGTGCCTGTTGTCGATTCGGTCAGGATCAAAGCGCAACAGGACTCCATTCGCAAGGCAGCGGAGGCGGCTAAACCAAAACCCAAACCTCCCGGAAATCCATTCAAGTTTCGGCTATTGAGCCAGGAGTCAGGCACGGAGGTCATGGGTGAGGTGCACGTACAAGAATCGAGTAACGCAACACGTTACCAGGCTTTTCCAGCCAATCAGGTGGTGTACATTGAGGCACCGCGTAACCGCGAAGGTACCTATACTCTCGTTACACAGGCAGCCGGGTATAAGCCGGTTAAAACGATTATGAGTTACCGAACTCCGGGAGGCACTCAGGGCGCTGAAGGCGAGCATATTATCGAACTTCCACTGCCTAAAGCTAAACGTGGGGACTACATTGACTTTACGGCAGTGAAATTTTTCAAGAATTCCTCAATCCTCGAGCCTGCTTCGCAGAATGAATTGGATGGTCTGGTTTCCCTGATGAAGGAAGAGACCGCTTTCAAGATTCGGATTCACGGGCACGTAAACGGCAAGATCAGCCGCGATGCCATTCTCATCGGCAAGAGCACGGAGTTCTTTAAGCAGGTGCCGGATAACCAATTGAAAAAGAATACGACCGCTTCGGAACTTTCAACCGAACGTGCCGAGGTGGTGAAACGTTACCTCGTATCACAAGGCGTTCCGGCCGACCGCATCAAAACCAAGGGTGAAGGCGGCAAAATACCCTTATACCCCGAGGGTGGTACATTGGGTATTTACAACGATCGCGTTGAAGTAGAGATTATTAAGCACTAACCGATTCTCGCATTACGCTGCCTGACTGAACGTAGACCCGGGTCTCGTTCACAGCCCGGGTGTACGACAGAGTTGACCTCCTTATCCGTTGGTCATCGCCCGAAGGATGTCATGTTGCGTAATAATGTGAGGAGCCTCTTCCTCATCGCGAACAATGACGGCCCGGTTGGTTTTGGTGAGCATCGAGCTGAGTACGTCCAGGGTACTATCCAGCGCCACCACCTGCATGGGCTTGTCCATGACATCGGCAACAGCCTTGTCTTTCACTAACGGATCAGCAATAATTTTCTCGATCAACCCGGCAGTGGTCACACTTCCAATAAACTCATCGTTTTCAACCACCGGCATTTGATCGACACCTTCTCGGTTCATAATTTGAATCGCTTGTCCAATGGTGGAATTCCGGGTTACGGTAAAGAGTTTGTCGTGACCGTTACGCGCCTTGATGATCTCGCGTGCAGTGGTGTAGGTTCTCTCCTCGAGGAAGCCGTGGTCTTTCATCCACAAATCATTATACACTTTGGCCAGGTAGCGTGTGCCGTGGTCGGGCAGGAGAATGACCATAACGTCACCCTCGTGGAGATGTTGCCGGGCATACTCCAGCGCCCCATGCACAGCCGACCCGCTGCTCCAGCCTACGAATAGGCCTTCCTCGCGCGACAAACGTCTGGCCATAATGGCTCCGTCTTTGTCCGTTACCTTTATGAACTGATCGATTACCTCAAAGTCGACATTCTTGGGGAGGATATCCTCACCAAATCCTTCCGTGAGGTACGGGTAAATCTCGTTCTTGTCGAAGATGCCGGTCTCTTTGTATTTCTTGAACACCGAGCCGTAGGTATCAATACCGATCGCTTTTAAACCTGGATTTTGTTCTTTCAAATACCGGGCTGTGCCACACATGCTTCCGCCTGTACCTACCGTGGCCACGTAGTGTGTAATTTTCCCACCCGTTTGGTTCCAGATCTCGGGTCCGGTCGTCTCGAAGTGTGCTGCCGCGTTGCTCAGGTTATCGTATTGATTGGGGTAAAAGGAGTTTGGAATTTCCTTGTTGAGTTTGCGGGCTACTGAGTAATAGGAGCGGGGATCGTCCGGCTCCACGTTAGTCGGACACACGACCACCTCGGCACCGACTGCGCGAAGGATATTGATTTTTTCCTGCGATTGTTTATCGGCCATGGTAAAGATGCAGCGGTAGCCGCGCGAGATGGCGGTCAGCGCCAGCCCCATCCCGGTATTGCCAGACGTTCCCTCGATGATGGTGCCGCCCGGTTTCAATAGTCCGTTTTTCTCGGCATCCAAAATCATCTTTAAGGCCATGCGGTCTTTGGTCGAGTTGCCGGGATTGAAGTACTCAACCTTTGCCAGCAGCGTGCCTTTAATGCCTTTCGATAACTTGTTCAGTCGTATAATCGGTGTATTACCGATGGTATCTACGATGGAATTGAGTATCATAATCCAGCTTTTGCCGTAAAGGTAGTTCGTTTAAGTGTTTCTGTGACGAAAATGTGTGTGCGGGGAAACTTTTTCATCAAGGTTCCGTAAAGGGTACTGAACAAATTGGTTTCAAATGAAAAAAATAGCCCCCTTCCTTTTCGCATTTGTACTTTTTGCCTGTTCGGACGAAGAAATTGTGACAACCGGAGACCTTACGGTGCGGGTTAACTTGCCGGGATTACCAACCGGCACACCTTATGTACTTCAAACTGAAGCAGCATACCTAAGTGGTGAACCGATTTACCTTAAACAGGGCACGTTGAGTTCGAATGCTGTCGTGTCCTTTTCACGGTTGCTGCCCGGCAACTATGTTTTTGTTATTTATTCAGCAAATACGCTGACGTTTGTTACGCAGGTGATTCCAGGCGATAACGCAGTGCTTGAAGCTCGGCTGTAAACCGTCAAGCCACGAGGATGCACCTACCGACTTAGTAGTTCAAACTCCACTCTTCGGTTTAATTGGCGGTCTTCTTCGGTGATTTCCGCCACAATCGGCTTGCTGCTGCCATACCCAATGGCTTCGATGCGATTGCCATCAATGGCAAATTGATTCACCAGGTATTCTTTTATGGCATCGGCCCGCCCCTGTGAAAGTGTTCGGTTTACATCTTCTTTGCCTTGTGAGTCCGTGTGCCCGGAAATCCGCAGGTTGACATCCGGATGGTCGATCAGGAAGTTGGCCAGCTTGTCTAAATCGGCATGCATAGCCGGCAAAATGTCGGCCTTCCCGTTTTCAAATTCCAACGACTTGAATGCAATCTTACTTTCGATTGGTTCAGCCACCTTGTTCACCTCACGATCGCCCTCCATGAAAAAAATCTCTTCAATGCGGAAGAAATCATCACCCTGAATAATCAGCAGGTAGTTTCGTCTGTTGATCAGGCTGAAGTCGAAGGTTCCGTCTTCGCGAAGGAAGCGGGGCGCTACTTCAACGCCCGCATCGAGGTCAATCACACTTACAATTCCTTGTTCCGGTTGTCCGGTCGGATCCGTTAGCTTGCCCGACAAGCGTGCGGTGGGCAAGGGCTGGGCTTCCATAGGTACGGGAAAAGAATAGAGGTCCAGATTTTTCGGGTCATTTTCTTCTGAACGGGCGTAATAGAGGTCGTGCGCCTGGGCGTCAATGGTGAAGTAGTATTCGCTGCCGGCTCCGTTCACGAGCGGTCCGATATTTTTTGGTTCCTGCCAGATTCCATTTCTACGATAGGCTTTGTAGATATCAAAATCACCAAAGTTGAGCGGCTGCCCATTGGACGAAAAGTACAAGACGTTGTACTGGTGATGAAAAAAGGGGCTTACTTCACTGGCGCGGGTATTAATGACTGGGCCGGCATTTTGTGCGGCAGTCCAATTGCCTTTTTTGTCCTTCACACAGAAGTAAATATCGGACTGGCCAAAAGAGCCAATGCGGTCACTGGCAAAGTACAAGGTGTCTCCGCGGTGATTCAGAGACGGGTGCGAATCCCACCCCATACTGTTTACTTTTGGTCCCATGTTTTTTACCTCACCCCAGAGACTATCTTTCAGCAACCGGGCACTGAACAAATCGCAGTTGTTTTGCAGGCATCGTGAAAAAATCAATGTTTTGCCGTCCAGGCTGAGGCAGGCGGAGCCTTCGTTGTGATGGGTGTTAATGGCCCGCAGCTCTTCGGCTGTTGTCCACGCGCCATCTACTTTCACGCTGAAAAAGATATCCTCGTCAAACGTGTCGGTAAATCCCACTGCGTGCCGGTTTCGCTTGCTCGTAAACAACATCAGGTAGTCAATGTTTCCCATTACCGGCCCATAGTCTTCCTTGTCTGAGTTGATGTCCCGGCTCATGAGTGTGAGTACGGCATGCGGTGGCCGTAGCGTGTCAATTTCTTTTCGGTAGTCCACCAGTTGGTAATAATGATCGAGGGGTACAAAGTACTTTTTCTTGTCGCGTTCAAGCGAATCATATCGCTTGGCCAGTCGTTCGAGATTGAGGCTGGAGTTGAGGCTGGTAATATCCACGCCTTGCTGGTGGTGCTTGACGGCCAGTTTGTACAACAAAACGGCTTCGCCCGGTGGGCCGTACGTTTCAGACAGCCGCGCAAGTATCCAGATCATAGACACATTACGGCTGAAGTTCTGAACGCCAAAGTTTTTAACATAGGTGCGCAGCAATCGGTAAAGCTCAGCTTGCTCATTCGACTCCAGCGCTGCCGCAATCCGATCAAATTGCCGCACGTCTTCGTAGTAGGGGATTCGGTTAAGGTTGGGGAAGGTGAATATGTCAGACTGGCTGAAGTGGGTCAGAGAGTCCTGAAGTTGCACCTGCTCGCCACGTTTGAATTTCCTTTTGTTCTGAGCCGCCAAATTCCCAGCTACCGCCAGAATGAACAACATCACCAGCCAGGTTCGTGGCCTTTGGCACAGGTTGGGAATACACATTACCTGAAAATTCGCTGAATTTTATCGTTTTGACAAACCTTGGCACCCATATTGAGCCTCTTGGGCGCGACACAAAAAGAGTTGGGATACCGCGTTTTTTGTGTCAATTTGGCACTCTTCTTATGTTTCAATCATTGTCAATTTCACCGCTGGTGCAGGAAGATTCTGAAGAACTGATCCAACTCATCAACCCCGAGCAGGAGCCGGAGCTTAAACCGGAAGACATTCCGGGTGAGTTGCCCATTCTGCCCATCAAGAATACCGTTCTGTTCCCGGGCGTAGTAATCCCCATCACGGTCACCCGTCAAAAGTCAATCAAACTGATTAAGACCGCCTACAGCGGCAATCGCATCATTGGTGTGGTGGCGCAGAAGAACAAGCAGGCCGAGGAGCCCGGTGTTGAAGATCTGTACCGTTTTGGCACCGTGGCCCGCATCATCAAAATGCTCGTGTTGCCCGATGGCAATACCACGATTATCATTCAAGGGAAGGCCCGTTTCTCGGTTTTGGAATTTCTCAGCGAAGAACCCTTCTTGCTCGCGCGCTACGAACTCATGACATCACCCTCGCTGGACATGTCCAACAAGGAAGTGCAGGCGCTCATTCAGTCGTTGAAAGATACGGCCAGTAAGATACTGAAGCTTAACCCGGAAATTCCGCAAGAGGCCCAGGTTGCACTGGACAATATTCAAAGTCCCGCGTTCCTGATTCACTTCCTGGCATCTAACCTTAATGTGGAAGTGCCCGACAAACAGAAAATTCTGGAGACGGGCAATACCATTGATCGGGGTACGCTGCTGCTTCAATTCATGCTGCGCGAAGTGCAGATGCTGGAGATCAAAAATGAAATCCAGCGAAAAGTTCATACCGATATTGACCAGCAGCAGCGCGATTATTTTCTGCGTCAGCAGATTCGCGTGCTGCAAGATGAATTGGGTCATGATGGCCCGGACAAAGACATTGAAAACCTGCGCAAGCGCAGCGAGTCCAAACGGTGGCCCAAAGTGGCGCACGAGCATTTTCAGAAGGAGCTTGACAAATTGCAGCGAACTAATCCTCAGGCGCCTGATTTTCCCATCTTAATGAACTATGTAGAGTTCATGCTTGATTTGCCGTGGGATGATTATACCCAGGATGATTTTGATCTGAAGCGCGCCAAGAAAATTCTGGACAAGGATCACTTTGGACTGGAGAAGGTCAAGACCCGGATTCTGGAGTATCTCGCGGTGCTGAAGCTCAAGCGGGACATGAAAGGCCCAATTCTTTGTTTGTACGGCCCTCCGGGGGTTGGTAAAACTTCGCTGGGAAAGAGCATCGCCAAGTCATTGCAACGGCACTACGTGCGCATGTCGTTGGGGGGCGTTCATGATGAAGCCGAGGTTCGTGGTCATCGAAAGACCTACATTGGAGCCATGCCGGGAAAAATCCTGCAGAATATCAAGAAGGCCAAAACGAGCAATCCCGTGTTCGTACTGGATGAGATTGACAAGGTTCGCTCGGATTTCAGGGGCGATCCCTCCAGCGCCTTACTGGAAGTGCTGGATCCCGAACAGAATAACGCCTTTGCCGATAACTACCTGGAAGTGGAGTACGACCTTTCCAAAGTGCTGTTTATTGCCACGGCCAATTCATTGGATACCATTCATCCCGCCCTGCGCGATCGCATGGAAATCATTGAAATCACCGGCTACACGGTGGAAGAAAAGCTTCAGATTGCCATACGGCATCTGGTGCCCAAGCAATTGAAAGAGCATGGTCTTATTCCCGCAGATGCCGAGTTTTCCAAGGAGGCCATTCTCAAGATAATCGAGGCCTATACCCGCGAATCGGGCGTGCGCAATCTCGAACGCAAAATCGGGTCGGTGGTTAGGCACCTGGCCAAAAGTATTGCGATGGAGGAAAAGGTGAGTGCACGTGTTACTCCGGAGTTGGTTTCGCGCGTGTTGGGAGCTGAAATTTTTGACGAAGAACTGTATCAGGGCAACGACCTGGCTGGAGTAGTTACCGGTCTGGCGTGGACTCAGGTGGGCGGAGACATTCTGTTCATTGAGTCGAGTGTAAGCCGCGGTAAAGGAGGCCTTACGATTTCCGGGCAGTTGGGTGATGTGATGAAAGAATCGGCCATGGCCGCTCTTTCCTACCTCAAATCGAATGCGGCTTCGCTGGGAATCGATCACCGGGTTTTTCAACAGTACGACCTGCACATTCACGTTCCGGCTGGTGCCGTGCCTAAAGATGGGCCGTCAGCCGGTATCACCATGCTCACCTCCCTGGCTTCCATTTTTACGCAGCGAAAAGTGAAGGCCAAATTAGCCATGACGGGGGAAATCACCCTGCGGGGCAAAGTACTGCCGGTTGGCGGTATTAAAGAGAAGATATTGGCAGCCAAGCGCGGGGGCATCAAGGAGATTATCCTCAGCAAGCGAAACAAACGCGATGTTGAAGAAATAGAAAAAAACTACTTGCGCGGACTTGCCTTTCACTATGTAGATACGGTAGACGAAGTTCTGAAGATCGCATTGATGAAAGAGAAAGTAAAGAACCCGATGGAGTTTGTACTAATCGATTCCCGCACAACGTAACCACCACGAATGGAAAATGCCTATTTGACGCCACGCCAGATCGTGGACGAGTTGGACAAATACATCATCGGGCAGCATGATGCCAAGCGCAATGTAGCCATTGCCCTGCGCAACCGATGGAGGCGAATGCATGTGGAAGGGCCTATTCGGTCTGAGATTGTGCCAAACAACATTCTGATGATTGGGGCAACAGGCGTGGGCAAAACCGAGATTGCCCGCAGGCTGGCCAAACTGGCGGATGCTCCCTTTGTAAAGGTCGAGGCGAGCAAATTCACCGAAGTAGGGTATGTCGGCCGGGATGTGGAGAGTATGGTGCGCGATTTGGTTGAGCAGTCGGTGAATATGGTGAAGGCCCGAAAGAAGGAAGAGGTAAAGGAAAAGGCCGCGCAAATCGTGGAAGACATCATTCTCGATGCTCTTATTCCTCCGTTGAAGGGCATGTCAACGGTAAACCTTTCCGAGGAAAGCAACGAGGCACCTTCAACCGATACCGAACTGAATGAACGAACCCGTCAGGCCTTCCGGCAGAAGATCCGAAATGGCGAATTGGAGGATCGCAAGATTGAAATCACGATGAAGCAGGGCGGAGGCCCCCCGGTGGGCATGATTGGAGCGGGCATGATGGATGAAGTATCGATGATGAACCTGCAGGAGATGCTCAGCGGCATGATGCCAAAGAAAGCACGCAAACGCAAGGTCACGATTGCGGAAGCACGCAAACTGTTGATGGAAGAAGAGGCTGCCCGGCTGATTGATATGGATGAGGTGAAAGAGGAGGCGTTGCGCAAGGCCGAGGAATCCGGCATTATCTTCATTGATGAAATTGACAAGGTGGCGTCTGGCAATGCCCGCAAGGGGGGTGGCGGACCTGACGTGAGCCGCGAAGGTGTACAACGCGACCTGCTGCCGATTGTGGAAGGGAGCACGGTGAACACCAAATACGGAGTGATCAATACCGATCACGTGTTGTTTATCGCAGCCGGAGCCTTCCATATTTCCAAGCCATCGGATTTAATTCCAGAGTTGCAAGGTAGGTTCCCCATACGGGTTGAGCTGAACAACCTGACACGCGAAGATTTTATTCGCATTTTGAAAGAGCCCAAAAATGCACTTACCCGCCAATATCAGGCGTTGTTTAAGGCCGAAGGCGTTACGCTGTCATTTGACGATAGTGCCCTGGAGGAGATTGCCGAGACGGCTTTTCAAATCAATGCCGAAGTCGAGAATATTGGTGCACGCAGATTGCATACCGTGATGAGCCGGTTGTTGAACCAATTTCTGTTCGATGTGCCCGACCGGGTTCCGCCCTCCTCTCTCATTGAACTGACGCGGGATGACGTGAAGCAACGGTTGGATGGCCTGGTACGAAACAAAGACCTCAGCGAGTATATTTTGTAGATGCGTTGGGGGTTCATCTTGTTGAGTTTGTTTGCGGCTGCAGCCGAAGCTCAGACGGATACGAGCCACCACGAATCATTTTCGGATGTTCGGGGGCACTACATCAAGCGCTATCCGGATCATTTCTGGGTCTGGCCGGTGGTCAAGTCTCGCTCCCTTAGCTTTAAATCGGAGAATGTTGTTACAGACGATCAAACCAAATTTAAACCAAACTCACGAACCGCCCTGGGAGCCGGCTTTTACCTGTTTGAGATTGCAGCCGAGATCGCGTTCTCTATTCCCGAGAGCGAGACCAGCATCAATCAATTCGGGGAGAGCGATGTGCGCGATCTTCAGATTAACGCCATTGGCAAGTTTTGGGGCCTTGATGTGTATTGGCAACGCTACAAAGGATTTTACCTGGATGAGCTAAACGGAGCGACAGATTTTTCAAAGCGGGCCGACATTCAGTCGAATAACTTTGGCTTAAGTGGCTTTTATGCATTTAACCGTACCAAGTTTTCGCTGCGCTCGTCCTACAACTTTTCGGAAAGGCAATTACACAGCGGAGGAAGTTGGATGGTGATTGGTACGCTCAATACGTTTAAACTTCAGGGCGACTCTACCTGGGGTGACGCCAGTTCAGGGTCAGAGTTTCTTTCTATGCGGTATACCACGTTTGGCCTCGCCCCTGGCTACTCATACAATTACATTTTAAAAAAGTTCTTTGTCAACGCCACGCTAGGGCTGGGCCCGGCTCATAATTGGCTGTATGTGAAGACTGCTAACGGAGCCGATTCGAACAATATCTCCATCAATACGATATCGGTTATTCGGTTGGGTATTGGGTACAACAGCGATCGGTTTTTCGGTGGGGTTGGGTTCAGCATCCAATCGCGGCACCTGCGCATTGAGGACACCCGTTTCAGTAACTCGACCTCCATCGTGAAGTTTATGGCCGGTTACCGGTTTAGGGAGGTCGGTATTTTGAAAAAACGGGCGGTTGACCTCTTTCTCCCCCGCCACTAGTCGCTTTTGCTCTTGGGGAAATCAAACCACACGCAGCGGCCGGATTTCCAACGCACCGCCTGCCAGCTATCAACGTCAAAATGAATTTCCACAATGCCGCAAGTGGGTACGTTCATTATCTCTTCTCCGCTCAGGTTATTGGCAAATTCAGTCAACCCGGGATTGTGTCCAAACAAAAAGACATGTTCGTTCTCGTCTGGTAACTGGCGAACAGCCCGCAGCATTTCGTCCGGGCTGGCATGGTAGAGTTTTTTTTCCTCTACAATTTTCTTTCCCTGGTATTTCAGTTTCTCGGCAAAAATCTTGCAGGTGTCAAGAGCCCGTGTAGCGGTGCTGCTAACCATCAGGTCAACCAGCACCTCGCGTTCTTTTAGGCGTTTGGCCATGCGGGGAGCATCTTTGTTGCCCCGTTTGTTCAGGGGGCGGTCATGGTCAGCCAGGTTAGGCTCGTCCCAACTTGATTTGGCGTGGCGAACGAGAAAAAGCGTTTTCATCAACGAAAGCTACAGCATTCAGGCCAAATCAGATAACGAAAAACTTATCTTTGCGGCCGCATGTCGCAACGTCCACTCGGAAAGGAGATCAAGTACACGACTCTGTATTGGTTCGTCAAGTTCCTCATTTTCGCTTCCAATAAATTGCCCCGCGGCTGGTGGTTAGCCTTCTGCGGTTTTTTAGGCAAGCTGGCCTACGCGTTTAGCCCCCGCAATCGCAACCTGGCCCTGGTGCACCTGGGCCTGGTGTATGGGCGCGAAAAATCACGGAAAGAGATCCATGAGCTCTGTAAGAATTTTTTTGTGATGCTGGGCAAAAATGCGGGGGACGTACTTCGATCCACCACCATGCGGTCGTTGGAGGATATTCTCAAGGTCGTGGAGGTGCACCATTACGAGAACTTTGAACGAGCCTACGCAAAAGGAAAAGGTGTAATCTTTATTACCGGTCATATCGGGGCGTTTGACATGATGGTTACCTACATGTCGCTGCGCGGGCTAAAGCCTTATGTGATTGGTGCACCGCTGAAGGATGAGCGACTAAACGATTTGATGTTTGCTCACCGCAATGCTTTTGGAGCGGTGGCCGTGGAGCGCGGTAAGGAAATGGTGCGGCTCTTCAAGGCCCTCAAACTCGGTGGCTCGGTCGCCATGCTCATTGATGTGGACACGCGGGTAAAAAGCCGATTTGTAGAATTTCTGGGTATGCCGGCCGCTACACCGGTAGGGGCATCCATACTTGCTATGAAAACGGGTGCTTCGGTGGTTCCCATGTTTATTCACTTGCGTGAGGATGGGCGGCAGCAGATTGATGTTTTTCCTGAAGTGCCGGTGAAAACCGATGGTGACGAAGAAGCTGACCTGGTGGAGAATACCCAGCGGTTTACCCGAATGATCGAGTCGTATATCCGCCAGCACCCCACGCAATGGACGTGGATGCACGAGCGGTGGAAAACCAAACAGGGGGAAGAGGAGCGGTAGGCTACTTCTTGAAAATAAAATAGACGGCCAGCACCAGGAACACAAACCCAATCAGGTGATTCCACCGGAATGTTTCCGTCTTGAAAAAGATGAGCGAGAAGAGTACGAACACCACCAGCGTGATGACTTCCTGAATCACCTTCAGCTCCACCAGCGAAAACGGCCCTCCGTAGCTTTTGAATCCAAGGCGATTGGCCGGCACCTGGAGCATGTATTCAAAAAGTGCAATGCCCCAGCTGATCAAGATGATGGTGAGTAGCGGCAGGTTCTGGCTCCACTTCATTTCCTTAAACCGAAGGTGCCCGTACCAGGCCAGCGTCATGAATGCGTTGGAAAGCACCAGCAAAGCGATCGTATAAAAACCCCTCATGGTTTCCGGACAAACCTGACTTATTTCACCAACTTCTTGTATTTGATGCGGTGGGGCTGATCGTCACCCAAACGCTTCTTCTTGTTTTCTTCGTACTCACTAAAGCTGCCTTCGAACCAGAACACCTGCGAATCTCCCTCGAACGCCAGGATGTGCGTGCAGACCCGGTCGAGGAACCAGCGGTCGTGTGAAATGATAACGGCACAGCCGGCAAAATTCTCCAATGCTTCTTCCAACGCTCGCAACGTGTTCACGTCAAGGTCGTTTGTCGGTTCATCCAGCAACAACAGGTTGCCACCCTGTTTCAGCGCAATGGCCAGGTGCACCCGGTTGCGCATACCACCAGACAGTTCTTTTACTTTTTTCTGCTGATCGGTGCCGCTAAAGTTGAATTTGCTCACATAGGCACGGGAGTTCATTTCCTTGCCGCCAAGCATGATCAGGTCGTTGCCACCGGTGATGGCCCGGAAAACCGTATCCTCCGGTTTCAGATCATCATGTTCCTGATCAACGTACGCGATCTTCACCGTCTCGCCAACTTTGAAGGTGCCCGTGTCCGGTTTTTCGCGGCCAATGATCATTTTGAAGAGAGTCGTCTTACCGGCTCCGTTCGGGCCGATGATCCCCACGATGCCGGCCGGGGGCAACGAGAAATTCAGATTTTCATACAGGAGTTTGTCGCCATATCCTTTCGAAACGCCCTGAGCTTCGATCACTACGTTGCCAAGACGCGGTCCGGGGGGAATGAAAAGTTCCAGCTTTTCTTCGCGCTCCTTGGTTTCCTGGGTCAACAGTTTTTCATAGTTGGTTAAGCGGGCTTTACCTTTGGCTTGTCGTCCTTTCGGGTTCATGCGCACCCACTCCAACTCGCGCTCCAATGCCTTTTGTCGCTTGCTTTCGGTTTTCTCCTCCTGCTGCAGGCGTTTCTGCTTTTGGTCGAGCCAGCTGCTGTAATTTCCTTTCCACGGTATGCCTTCCCCGCGGTCCAGTTCAAGAATCCATCCCGCCACGTTATCGAGGAAGTAACGATCGTGCGTTACCGCTATAATGGTGCCCTTGTACTGGCGCAGGTGTTCCTCCAACCACAATACGGATTCAGCATCCAGGTGATTGGTGGGTTCATCCAACAGCAGGACATCCGGCTCGCGCAGCAACAGGCGGCAGAGGGCCACCCGTCTTTTTTCACCACCTGACAGAAACTCAACCTTAGCATCGGGAGGCGGGCAGCGCAGGGCATCCATGGCCCGCTCAAGTTTGTGGTCAAGCTCCCAGGCATTAACGGCATCCAGTTTCTCCTGAATTTCGCCTTGCTTGGTGATCAGTTTTTCCATTTTATCCGGGTCTTCCATCACCTCGGGGTCGGCAAACTTTTCATTGATCGCTTCGAACTCGCGCAGCAGCGCTACGGTTTCGTGCACGCCCTCTTCCACAATCTCTTTTACCGTCTTGGTTTTGTCCAGTTGGGGTTCCTGCTCCAGCAGCCCAACGGAGTACCCGAGATCGGAAACCACCTCGCCCTGGAACTCCTTATCGATGCCGGCAATGATGCGAAGCAGCGAAGATTTTCCTGACCCATTAAGACCCAGCACGCCAATCTTGGCTCCATAGAAAAACGACAAATAGATGTCTTTGAGTACTTGTTTGTTGGGCGGGTAGATCTTGCTAACGCCCGACATGGAGAAAATGATTTTTTCGTCTGCCATAGGTGTGGAATAAGCCCGCAAATATAATAGAGGGACCCGTATGGCCGTTAGTGGTAAAAAATCAGGCAAAACAGAGTCAATTCGGGGTATTGTGGCCTTGGAAATTCACCTATTGCTGGTGCACGAATTACTTCTATTTTTGCGGGAAATTTAAAGGCGCTGATATGTACTGGACGTTGGAATTGGCCTCGTATCTCGAAGATGCACCGTGGCCCGCAACCAAAGATGAACTGATTGATTTTTCAATTCGTTCCGGGGCGCCACTCGAAGTGGTGGAGAACCTTCAGGAGTTGGAAGATGACGGGCAGCCGTATGAAAGCATCGAGGAAATCTGGCCGGACTACCCGACCAAAGAAGACTTCTTCTTTAATGAAGATGAATATTGACCGTCTTGTGACATGACAACGAAAAAGGGCCGACCGGCCCTTTTTTATTTCCTGGCTTTCAGCAAAGCCTCACCAATCACGAGATCTTCGGGCGTGGTGATCTTGATGTTTTCGTAGCTGCCCTCGAAAAGCGAGATCACGTGCCCCGCCCGTTCGGCTACACTGGCATCGTCTGTCAGGCTGGGGTCTTCCTTGATTTCATAGGCGTTTTTGATCACAGACACACGGAACGTTTGAGGCGTTTGCACCAAACGGAAACGCGACCGGTCTACCGCTTTAGTGTTGTCCTGGTCGGTCATGCGGATTGACTCTTTGAGCCGCACAGCTGCGATAGCCGTTTCGTGAACAGCCGCCAGGCGAAAGGACGCCCCGATAATGTCCGAACTTACCAGTGGCCGAACGCCATCGTGAATGGCCACCAGCCCCTCCGTAGATATTTTTTCTAACCCTCGTTTTACGGACTGAAAACGCGTTTCTCCGCCTGTTTGGAGGACCACCGGATGGGTAAACTGAAATTTCTTAACGATTTCATGCCAGATCGGGAAGTCATCCTCGGGAAGCACCAGCACGATTTTGATGTGGGGGGAGTACCTGAAAAAAGCATCGAGTGTGTGGAGTAACACCGGCCGCCCGGCCAGTTCCAGAAACTGCTTGGGCAGATGGCTTTTGATTCGCGTGCCCTTGCCACCAGCCACAATGAGCGCATACTCAGTCATAATCGGTCAGGTTGCTTAACTTTGAGTTATATGATGATCATCCGCATTCTGCTGCTGGGCTTCAGCGCTGCTGTCTTCACGTTTCTAATCTACCGGTTGTTGCAGATTTACCGTTCCGGGCATCCGCAACGCAGCATGCAGTTAACCATTGGGGTTATCTTATTGCTGCTGCCGGCTGTTGTCATTGTTGGCTTTATCAAGCCAACCTGGCACTATCTGCTGTTCTACCCGGTGGCGATCTCTTTGTTCCTTTATCTGGTCAGGTCCAACCAGTAGACCTTAGATAATCAGCATAGCATCGCCATAGGTGAGAAACTTGTATTTCTCTTTTTTGGCCACCTCGTAAGCCTTCATCACCAGATCATAACCGCCAAAGGCACACGCCATCATCATCAACGTAGACTCGGGCTGGTGAAAGTTAGTGACCATGGCGCTGCAAATCTTGAAATCGTAAGGTGGGAAGATAAACTTGTCTGTCCACCCGCTGCGCTCTTTCAATCGGTTAGTAGCCGATACGGCTGTCTCTAAAGCCCGCATGGTGGTCGTGCCTACCGCGCAAACCTTGTTTTTACTTTCCAGGGCACGGTTGACCACCTTCACGGCTTCAGGCCCCACAATGAAATTCTCGGAATCCATTTTGTGCTTGGTCAGATCTTCCACATCAACGGCACGAAAGGTGCCCAGCCCAATGTGCAGTGTAACAAACGTGAAGTCGATGCCCTTGATTTGAAGGCGCTTCATCAACTGCTTGGTGAAGTGGAGGCCGGCCGTAGGCGCAGCTACGGCACCCTTGTTTTTGGCGTAAATGGTTTGAAAACGCTCTTTGTCTTCCGGCTTTACCTTACGCTTGATATACTTGGGAAGCGGAGTTTCGCCCAGCGATTCCACCACGCGCTCAAACGACTCGGAATCTCCCTCGTAGAGGAAACGGATGGTGCGCCCGCGCGAGGTGGTATTATCCACCACTTCGGCCACCAGGTCGCCATCACCGAAGTATAACTTGTTGCCCACACGAATTTTTCTGGCCGGATCAACCAACACATCCCACAGGTGTAACTCGGGGTTTAGCTCGCGCAGGAGAAACACCTCGATTTTGGCACCGGTCTTCTCCTTTCGGCCGTATAAACGGGCCGGGAAAACCATGGTGTCGTTGCCGACAAATACATCGCCCTCGTCAAAATAGTTGACAATGTCTTTGAAAACCTTGTGCTCGATTTTTCCGGTGGCTTTGTGGATCACCATCATCCGGGCATCATCACGATTTTCAGCCGGATCGTTGGCAATTAAACTGTTGGGGAGGTCGAACTTGAATTCGGATAATTTCATAAGCTTACGGGCCGGGCATAGCTGCCCTATTTTATTTTAAAGGCTGCAAAAATAGGAAATTGTTTTAATTGGCCATTTTTGTAACCCAAAACCGCTTTTTCTGCGTTATTAGCAAAATGCTCACCCTCCGCCTGATTTACGAAAGCTTTGGATTTGCCTGGAAAGCGCTGCGATCCAACCTATTGCGTACCATTCTGTCCCTGCTGGGGGTCACCATCGGAATCTTTGCCATCATTGCCGTTCTCACGCTGGTCGACTCCCTGGAGAAAAGCGTCAAAGACAGCCTGAATTCCCTCGGATCCGATGTTTTGTACGTGGACAAGTTTCCGTGGGATGGCGGAGGTGGTGGTCGCGATTGGTGGAAAAGTTACATTAAATGGCCAACGGCCTCTTACAAAGAGTACCGGTTCCTGAAGTCCAATCTCCAGAATGCCTCGGCCGTGTGCGTATACGCGCAAATCGGTAATGTGCGTGTCAAGCGGGGAAATAACAGTATTGGCCGCATTACACTTATGGCCGGTTCGGACGGCTACGACAAGGTCTTCGATACCAACATCCTGACGGGGCGCTATTTTAGCGAAGCGGAACTAAATGCCGGGCGCGATGTGATCATTCTGGGCTATCAGTTGGCCGACAAGCTCTTCCCGAATGGAGAAAATCCGATCGGAAAGGTCGTCAAGATCAAGAACCGGGGTTTTAGTGTCATTGGCGTGTTGGCAAAGAAGGGCAAGAACGCCTTTGGAGGGGAGGGCGAGGACTACACCTGCCTCATTCCGTACGATGCCGTCCGAAAAATTTACAATACCGGAACAGGTCGTTGGTACGAATTCAACACCCGATCCATTATCGGCCTTAAGGGTATCTCAACCGATCTGGGCCTGGTTGAATTGGAAAATGAAACGAGGGGTTTGATGCGGGTGAAAAGGGGATTAAAGCCAACTGAAAAAGAGAACTTTTCGATCAACCGGCCCGAAGCAATTCTGAAAATCATTAGCGGTGTTTTTGATGTGCTCAGTTTGGCCGGTTGGGTGATTGGTGGCTTTTCCATTCTGGTGGGTGGTTTTGGTATCGCTAACATCATGTTTGTTTCCGTGAAGGAGCGCACCAGCATTATCGGTTTGCAGAAATCGTTGGGCGCCAAGAACTATTTCATCCTGTTTCAATTTTTGTTTGAAGCCATTTTCCTCAGCCTCATTGGAGGATTAGCGGGCTTGTTCCTGGTCTACCTGCTTACCTTGGCCCCGTTTGGGTCATTGCAAGTGATTTTGTCTGTGAAGAATATCGTGCTCGGGTTAACGGTTTCCAGCCTCATCGGTGTGATAGCGGGTATTGTGCCGGCCGCACTGGCTGCCCGCCTCGATCCAGTGACCGCTATTCGGGCAAACTAAAGCTGATAAGACAACAAAAAAGGGGTTGACGTTTACGCCAACCCCTTTTTCTTGCTGAATCGATTGACTACTCCTCTTTCTTACCCTTCGCTTCTTCCCCGGTAGCAATTTTTTCTTTGATCTTCTTTTCCAGTTCGTCTGCCAATTCCGGATTGTCCTCAATCAATTGTTTTACGGCATCGCGGCCCTGGCCCAACTTGTTGCCGTTGTAACTAAACCAGCTTCCGGATTTCTGAATCACGTTGAGTTCCACGCCCAGGTCGACAATTTCGCCCGACTTGGAAATGCCCCTGCCGTACATGATGTCGAACTCAACTACTTTAAACGGAGGCGCCACTTTGTTCTTCACTACTTTCACCCGCACGCGGTTACCGGTTACATCATCGCTGGACTCCTTGATTTGTCCGATTCTCCGGATATCCAGACGCACCGAAGCGTAAAACTTCAAAGCGTTACCACCCGTGGTGGTCTCGGGATTGCCGAACATCACCCCGATTTTTTCGCGAAGCTGATTGATGAACACACAGGCACATCCCGTTTTGCTAATGGTTCCGGTAAGTTTGCGAAGGGCCTGGCTCATCAGGCGTGCCTGTAAGCCCATTTTACTCTCGCCCATTTCGCCTTCTAATTCTCCCTTCGGCACCAGCGCAGCCACCGAGTCGATGACAATAATGTCAATCGCACCGGAGCGGATAAGGTGTTCGGCAATTTCCAACGCCTGCTCACCATTGTCGGGTTGCGAGATCAGGAGGTTTTCGGTGTCGATGCCCAGCCTCTCGGCATAACTCTTGTCAAAGGCGTGTTCGGCATCAATGAACGCAGCCATGCCACCTTTCTTTTGCGCTTCCGCGATCGCGTGCATGGTCAACGTTGTTTTGCCCGAGGATTCCGGCCCGTAAATCTCGGTTACACGGCCGCGGGGAATGCCACCAATGCCCAGGGCAATGTCCAACCCGAGCGAGCCGGTAGAAATGGCCGGTACATCGATTACCCGCTCGTCACTTAACTTCATCACGGCTCCTTTACCGTAGGTCTTTTCCAGTTTGTCGATCGTTAACTGGAGCGCTTTCATTTTCTCTTTTACGTCACTCATATACTTGTATTTATTATTTCTTTCGGGGATGCCCGGTTGGGCAGGCTCGGGCGGTGAAATTACATTCTGTTTGCAGAAATCAGGTAGGCAGCACTCTTTTATTTCTTGTATTATTGAAGTCATGGAGTAAATCAGGCAGGGTATTGATTTTGAAAAAGAGCCAGTTATGCGGAGAAAGATTTTAGCGGTGGTGGCGTTGGTGGTGGTGGTCCTGGCGGTTTGGCAGTGGGAACTGCTTTCCTACGGCATCAACCAGGGCCTTTGGCAGTGGCGCATCGTTCGCGATGCACGGCCCATTGCCGAATGCCTGGCCGACCCCACGTTCCCCGACTCACTGAAGGCTAAACTTCGACTTATTCCGGCCATTCGCCAGTTTGCCATCGATTCACTGGGCCTGCACGACACGGAAAACTACCAGGCGGTGTACGATCAAAAGGGGAAGGAAATTCTTTGGGTCGTGATGGCCTGTGAACCCTTTGCCTTGCGCGCCAAGGAATGGACATTTCCGGTGGTGGGCAGCGTTCCGTACAAGGGCTATTTCGAAAAGCCAAAAGCTGAGCATGAACGCGATCAATTGATGGCGGCCGGCTACGATGTGTCCATTCGCAATCCTGGCGGCTGGTCCACACTCGGTTGGTTCAACGATCCGATACTAACCGGCATGCTGAGCCGTGATGAAGGAGACCTGGCCAGCCTCATTATTCACGAGATGGTGCACGCTACACTTTGGGTGCCGGACAGCGTAGATTTTAATGAGAATTTGGCTTCGTTTATTGGCGATACAGCCGCCTATTTTTTTTTAAGATCGCATTTTGGCGAACATTCACCTGAATACCGGGCCTACCTGGAGGATGATCAGGACTATCGGAAATACAGCCGACATGTCATTCGGGGCACGCGGCAACTGGACTCTCTCTATCGCACATTTAGTCCCATTGACTCGGTCGCGGTGAAACGGCAAAAGAAGCAGGAATTGATTCACGAAATTATCTCCACGATGGATACGTTGAGCCTTTATGATAAGCCAAAGCGAACCTCGAGATTTCTCAAGAAGCTACCCAACAACACGTATTTTATTTCATTCCTGTATTACCAATCGCGGCAATCACAGTTTGGCGAAATCCTCGAACGGCAGTTTAACGGTAACATCCGCGCGATGATCCAACACTACCGGGAACGGTACCCCCAGTAGGGCGTGTTGAGTGTTAGTCATTAAGTAATTGTTAAGTGGATAACACTGCGTTTCAATTCGCTTAATTTCTCTCTACTTTTGACGTGTTAATCATTCACACCTATGGGTAAGCCATCGCACAAAGTACTCGTTGTAGATGACGAAGAGCCCATTTTGGAGTTACTGAAGTACAATCTCGAAAAACAGGGCTTTGAAGTTGAAACCGCTTCAAACGGCATTGAGGCCGTGGACACGGCCCGCAGGTTTCACCCGGATCTCGTTTTGCTGGATATCATGATGCCCAAGATGGACGGTGTGGAGGCTTGCCGGCAGATTCGCGCAACACCTGAACTGCAAAATATCTTTATCGTTTTCCTGACCGCCCGCGCGGAGGAATATTCGGAGGTGGCCGCTTTCGATGTGGGGGCCGATGACTACATCCTGAAGCCCATCAAACCCCGGGCGCTGGTTAGCCGGATCAATGCCCTGTTTCGCAGGGATTCCAAGAAGAAGAACACCGCAACTCAAATCAATGTAGGTGGTTTACTCATTGACCGCACCAGCTACACCATCAAAGTCAAGAACAAGGAAATCAGCTTGCCCAAGAAAGAGTTTGAATTGCTGTTCTTCCTGGCGCAAAATCCCAACAAGGTTTTTAGCCGCGATGATTTGTTGCAGAATATCTGGGGAACCGATGTTTACGTGTTGGCGCGCACGGTGGATGTGCATATCCGAAAAGTGCGCGAAAAGATTGGAGATGACTATATTACCACGGTAAAAGGCGTGGGATATAAGTTCAATCTTCAGTAATCCATGGTTTATAGTGCCCGTGTACTAGCCTTATTGTTGGCTGGCAGCATCGCGCTGGTAACCGGCTCGTTTCTCTCGTTACTCGAAGGTATTGATTTGAGCGAGGTATTGGTGGCCTCCGCCATTAGTTTCTCCAGTGCCTACCTGTTGGTGTTTGTGGTGCTGGAGTTCCTGATCTTCAAAGAGATTAACAAAATCTACAAGTTGATGGGCAAGCTTCGCAAACGCGAGTTATCCGGTCTCTCAAAAGCAAAATCGGGTGCGCTTAATCCCTTGCAGAAAATCAATGAAGAGATATTTGCGTTTGCCTCACTCAAGCAAAAGGAGATTGATGAGTTGAAAAAACTGGAAGCCTTCCGAAAGGAATTTATTGCCGATGTCTCGCATGAGTTAAAGACTCCCATTTTTGCCGCCCAGGGTTTTGTTCATACGCTACTGGATGGTGCCGTGAACGACAAACAGGTGCGGACCAAGTTTTTGAAAAAGGCAGCCAAAAGCCTGGATGGCCTCGATGCCCTGGTGCAGGACTTGTTGACCCTTTCACAAATCGAGACCGGTGACATCAAGATGCATTTCGAACAGATTGACTTGCGCAAACTGGCCGAGGAGGTGATCGACCAATTTGAAGAAAAGGCCGAGAAGAAAAAGGTACGCCTCAAACTGCAGGCCGATGGCCATGATCGTGTCGTGGCGTACGCAGATTGGCAGCGCATCGGGCAGGTGCTGACCAACCTCATTTCAAACGCGATCAACTACACTCCTGAAGGGGGTGAGGTTAGCGTATCTTTTGAAGTTTCGAAAAAAAATGTGTTGGTAGTTGTGCGAGATACGGGTGTGGGCATTCCGGCCGCTGATCTGCCCCGTATATTTGAACGTTTTTATCGGGTGGACAAAAGCCGCAGCCGGGAAAAAGGAGGAACCGGTTTGGGCCTGGCTATAGTCAAGCACATACTGGAAGGTCATTCAACCCGTGCGGAGGTTGACAGTACGGTCGGCAAAGGATCCACCTTTAGTTTTAAACTCACTCGAACAAAAGCTAATGAGGAGCAGTAGGTATGATGAAATTTTTGAAATTTTTTAGTATTGGCCTGCTATTGGGGACTAGCTCACAACTTCAGGCCCAAGATTCGCTGAAAAGTGTTCTGTCCTTCCAACTGGGCGTTGCAATTCCAACGGGATCGTTTGCAAAAGCCGATGCTATAACCGAGCAGCAAGGCTTTGCTCTCCCGGGTTTTTCTGCCAATCTGGAACTGGTGGCAGGTTCGAAGGCTCCGATCGGATGGGCTTTCCGGGTGGGCTTAACGAGAAACCCCCTGCGTGACAGCGCTTACCGGAGTGCGCTCGACAAAACCCGCAGTTCAACGATAACCAATTTTACTGTTGAGCATGGTTGGCGGTCTACACAGTTTTTGACCGGGCCCGTATTCAGAATCCCAACTAAACGGGCTGAGTTTAACTTCAAAATATTGGGGGGGCTTGCCCTTGCCAGGGCTCCGAAGTTCAGCTTCCTTGAGCAAACCGCTCCAACTACATTCGCCAGTAATCAGGCTGATCCCGCGAGCACGATTAGCTTTTCATTTGTTTCAGGCGTGGGTGTACGGCTACCCTTTTCACCAACGAGTGCTGTGTTAATGGGCGTTGAGTACTCCAGCGCATGGGTTCAAAGAAATTACGATGTGTTCGCCAATCAAATGGACGTTGAACAGGGGCGTGTTCTGATGAATAACTTGGTGGTATCGGTAGGGGTTTCCTTCTGAAAGCGTGAAGGCTACCACCATCCAACCGTACATCGTTTTTGAAGATTCTGATTTCATTATCATCAACAAACCCCCGTTTGTCTCCACCCTGGAGGATCGGCAGGATGTTGATAACGTCCTCAGTTTAGCCCGCGCGTACGAGCCGTTGGCCCAGGCTTGCCACCGGCTGGACAAAGAAACCTCGGGTATCCTGGTGCTGGCCCGCAATCCGCAGGCCTATCGCCATCTAAGCCTCCAGTTCGAGCACCGGGAGGTGACCAAAATTTACCACGCTGTCGTCCAGGGTTCTCACGCGTTTCAACAAAAGGAAGTTGATGCCCCGCTGGAGGTACAACGCGACCATACCGTCAGAATTGCAAGGGCAGGCAAGCCAGCGCTCACGTACTTCTCGTCACTGGCCGTCTACCGGGGCTATACCTTAGTTGAATGCCGGCCCGTCACGGGTCGCACGCATCAAATTCGGGTGCACCTGGCCTCTTTAGGAGCTCCGATTGTGGGTGACATTCTCTATGGGGGAAAGCCTTTTTTCCTCTCTGCGCTGAAAGGAACTTACCATCTGAAGCGAGATGCTGAGGAGTTGCCCCTGATGCACCGGGTAGCCCTGCACGCGATGTCATTGGAATTCAAGGACTTAAATGGGCAATCAAGGCAGTTTTCCGCGGCCTATCCGAAAGATTTCCGAGCTTTGGTCACCCAGTTGGAAAAGGCGGGCCGCTAGGGGCATATTATTTCACCTTCCTTTGCATTTTCAGAATCTTGCGCCTACTTTTGTGTCCCTTTTTCGGGGGGTATAGTCATTTTTAAGCGATTTTAAACGATTTTAACGTGGATCATAACAGTTACAAAACCATTCAGCCGAACAAGGCATCCGTCCAGAAAGGATGGGTATTGGTGGACGCGAAAGATCAAACCCTGGGGCGTGTGGCCAGCCAGATTGCCCATATTATTCGCGGAAAGAACAAGCCGGATTTTGCCCCCCATGTCGACAATGGCGATCATGTGATCGTGATTAACGCTGAAAAGGTCAAGATGACCGGCAAGAAGTGGACTGACCGCGTGATTTTTACCTATTCCGGCTACCCGGGCGGTCAAAAATTGCTGACGCCAAACATGATCAAAGCGAAACATCCGGCCCGTCTGGTCGAGCATGCCGTTCGTGGCATGTTGCCGAAGAATGCCATGGGCCGCGAATTGTTCCGCAGCCTTCACGTGTATGTGGGCGACAAGCACCCGCACGAAGCACAACAACCTAAAGAAATTAAATTCTGATAAATGGAAATCATCAACGCCATTGGCAGACGCAAGACCTCGATTGCCCGCGTATACGTAAAGCCGGGCAAGGGCGCCATTACGGTGAACGATCGCGAACTCAGCGACTACTTTAAATCCGAAATCCACCAAACATTGGCCAAACAGGCCCTTGCCATTGCGAAAGCCGATGGCCAGTATGACGTAAGCGTAAATGTAGAGGGTGGTGGAATTAAAGGACAGGCAGAAGCGATTCGTCTGGGCATTGCCCGCGCCCTGGTGCAGATCAACGGTGAAAACAAACCCGCCCTGCGCAAGGAAGGTATTTTGACTCGCGACAGCCGCATGGTGGAACGTAAGAAGCCGGGCCGCAGAAAGGCGCGCAGGAGATTCCAGTTTAGCAAGCGTTAATCGATTGACACTACGAAACATGGCAGATAAAATCACAACACAGGATTTGATGGAAGCCGGAGTTCACTTCGGGCACCTGACCCGCAAGTGGAACCCCCGCATGGCCGAGTACATCTTCATGGAGAACAACGGCATCCACCTCATTGACCTGAACAAAACGCTGAAGTGCCTGGAGGAGGCTGCTTTTGCGCTGAAGAACATCGTTCGCTCCGGTCGCAAGGTGATGTTTGTAGCTACCAAAAAGCAAGCAAAAGATATCATTACCCAGGAAGCCCTTCGCCTCAACATGCCATTCGTAACCGAGCGTTGGTTGGGTGGTATGCTCACCAACTTTGCTACGATCCGCAAGTCGCTGAAGAAGCTGGCGCAGATCGAGAAGTTGATGAAGGACGAAGCGTATGACAACCTGACGAAGAAGGAAAAGTTGACTATTACCCGCGAGAAGGCCAAGTTGCAGAAGCAGTTGGGCGGTATCTCTGACCTGAACCGCTTGCCGGCTGCTCTTTTTGTAGTGGACGTAAAGCGTGAGCATATCGCGGTGGCCGAAGCTCAGAAATTGAATATCCCCGTGTTTGCCATGGTGGATACCAACTCCGATCCTTCGGACATTGACTTCCCGATTCCGGCCAACGATGACGCCTTTAAGTCGATCTCAATTGTAACCGGCTATATTGGTAAGCATATTGAGGAGGCCTTGATGGAGCGGAAAAAGGATAAGGAAGAGGCCAGCCTGAAGAAAGAAGAAGATGAGAAACGCAAGGTGGACGAAGCTGTCGAGTCCAACTAAGGCGTGACAATATTGTCCACGCCTACCCGCGTGGCCGAGTAAAACCATTTGCAAGCATCGGCCTACCAGCCGATGCTTGTTTTTTTAAAAACACACGAAAACAAACTGAACAGATATGATTAGCGCACAAGACGTAAACAAACTCCGCAGCATGACCGGTGCGGGTATGATGGATTGCAAAAAAGCCCTTACCGAAGCAAACGGTGACTTCGAGAAGGCGATTGAAATACTCCGCAAAAAGGGACAGAAGGTTTCGGCCTCCCGCTCGGACAAGGAAGCCAAGGAAGGATCGGTTTTTGTGAAGACTTCCGATGACCGCAAGTCGGCCGTGTTGATTGCGTTAAACTGCGAGACTGATTTTGTTGCTAAGAATGATGAGTTTCAAAATCTGGGTAAGTTGATTGCCGAAACTGCGTTTGCCAAGAAACCGGATTCTATTGACGCCTTGCTGGCAGAGAAAGCCGGAAGCCTCTCGCTTGGCGAGAAGATCACCGAGTTGGTGGGCAAGATTGGTGAAAAGATAGAAGTGAAGGATTATGTTACCATGACCGGTGAAGCCGTAGTGCCGTACATCCACGCAGGCAGCAAACTGGGTGTATTGGTAGCCTTAAAGGGCGTTAATGGCAAAGACGTAACCGATGCCGGCAAAGACGTGGGCATGCAAATCGCAGCCATGAATCCGGTTGCCGTGGATGAGACCTCGGTGGACAAGTCTTTGATTGAAAAGGAGCTTGAAATAGCCAAGGCCCAGATTATAGCCGAAGGCAAACCGGAGCACATGGTGGAGAAAATCGCCCAGGGCAAGTTGAACAAGTTCTTCAAAGAGAGCACCCTGGTGCACCAGGCGTTTGTAAAAGACAATTCGAAAACCGTTGCCCAGTACCTGGACAGCGTAAGCAAAGGGTTGGCGGTTGCTGCGTTTAAGCGTGTAACCATCGCGTAACACTGCGTTTAGAACCATAAAAAAGGGAGCCATGGGCTCCCTTTTTTTTATTACACGGTTTTGGATCGAATGAGCACATAAGAATACCAAATGAACGTGGACAAAATATTCAATGCACACAGACATAAGATGAATCCTGAGTGAACATCTTCCGGAAAGGGTGTTGCGGTCTCAAATGCACTAAAAACCACCATCAGGATCAGTACAATATTAAAAATTAGCCAGGCAATAACTGCAACAGCCAGATGCACACGCAGGTCAAGTTGGTTGAATAGCCTTGCCTTAAGATAACGGAAGGAAATCCACCACAGGGCACTGGCCGAAAGCAGGGCGATGTAACTCATCCGTTGACCTTTCTGCTGGCCAGGTGAAGGGCAAGGTAGCCCAGCTGCATCAGGCAGAAGTACCCGGAGCCATAGAGTACATTCAGTAACGCGGCTTTCACTCCTCCTGAAATGACACTCAGCGGCAGCGTTTCACTCATACTTTCCAGGGCACCAAACATTTGAAGAAACCCGACAAGGGTTCCGAACACGCCAAACATGAACGTGAAAAGGCTAATGTGTTTGTAGGCGTGCACCCAACCGGATTGATATTGTTTTCTAACGATCAAATAAAGAAAGATGCCCAAATTGAGGGCGAACGCGATCGTAAGAGGCAGCATAAAGTAAATGCTCCCCTCAACATGATGGCTGAAAAAGGCAATGGCTAGCATACAGGTTAATTTAGGTTTTGTTTTCGTTCGTGACAAGAGTAGTCGTTTTTTACAACGTGATCAGGGTATTTTGACGAGTTGTTCGTTATGCGGTGGAAAAAACCCGGTTTGACCGTGTTATGGCGAAAGCCGATGAAAATCGGTTGAAACCATTTTTTTGCGGAGTTACTGTTCGCACGGCAAACGACTAATCTCAATTTTTGATAACTATGCTGTAATGGATAGTTTGGCCGTATGGGTTGACCATCAGTTCAGGCATCACCGTTGGCGGATGCACGCACTGTTTTGGCTTGTGGTGCTGGCGGTCTACGTAGTTTTTTTTGGTCGGCAAAACAATAACTATGGCCAAACGCTCTTTTTCGTGGGCCTGCTTATGCCGGTGACCATCGGCACTACTTATTTTTTTAACTATTTCCTGATACCACGATACCTGATTACCGGCCGATATCCGGCATTCATCCTGTATTCGGTCTACACGCTACTGACGAGTCTTTTCTTAGCCATGATGGTTGTACTGCTCACATTTGTAGTTGTGGCCCGTCTACATATTCATCAAATGGATCCGGCTTCTTTGGACATACTTTTTCTGCTGGCTTCGCTGTTGATGGTAGTCTTCCTGGCTGCGGCCATTAAAATGATGATACACTGGCGAAAGTCAAGGGAAGATTACCAGCAGTTGATGCGCGAGCGGGTCGAAACAGAACTGAAACTCCTAAAAGCACAACTCAATCCGCACTTCTTGTTCAATACCTTAAACAATCTATACTACCTTACCACTAAAAAGTCGGACCGCGCACCTCAGGCGGTGTTACAATTGAGCGAGATTTTGGATTATGTACTGCAAGCCGGTAAATCTGATTTCGTGGCATTGGGAAAAGAGCTTCGTCAGGTCGACAATTACATCGCTCTTGAAATGCTTCGTTATGAAGGCCGAGTCGCTCTCGAGCGGCAGGTGGAGGGGGACCTGGGGAAATACCAGATACCACCGATGACCATTGTTAGCCTGATTGAGAATGCCTTTAAGCATGGAGTTATGCCCGTGGCAACCGGTGCCTGGATCAAGCTCAGCGTGCATGCCGCAGAGGATTCGCTTCGGGTGTCCGTAAGCAACAGCCGGAAGGATGGAGCCCTCAACTCCGGTATTGGTTTGACGAATTTGACCAGTCAGCTTTCCCTTTTGTATGGAGCCAAACATGTGCTTGAAATTGAGCACGAAAGGAACAAGTTTCTTGTTAACCTCACCCTGAAGTCATGAATGCCACGTGCCTTATTGTCGATGATGAGCCTCTTGCCCGAAAGCTATTAATGGATCATGCTTCCAAAGTGGAAGGGCTTGCCGTGACAGGGGAATGTGCCAATGCTATAGAAGCCACCGCCTGGTTACGGACCCAACCGGTGGATTTGATTTTTCTGGATGTTCAAATGCCGGAGATCACCGGCCTGCAGTTTGTCCGGGCGTTGAAGAATCCGCCCGCCATCATCTTCACTACAGCATATCGCGATTTCGCCCCGGAAGCTTTTGACGCAGATGCGGTAGACTATCTGGTAAAACCAATTTCATTTGATCGCTTCCTGAAGGCGGTGAACCGATTTCTTGACCAATACGAGGCAAGCCCGGTTTCAGAGCAAGCCTCAGTGAACGATGATCGGGTGATCTACATTCGGTCGGATCGAAAAACGATTAAGCTTGCGTTAGCGGATGTGCGCTATATTGAAAGCCTGGACGACTATGTAAAAGTTCACACGCGTAACCAAATCTGGGTTACCCGGGAGAACATCAGTAAGCTGGTTCAGCACCTCCCGGAGTCTTTCGTGCGAATTCATCGCTCGTTTGTGATCAACACCCGATTCTTGACGGCCTTTACCGGTGAAAGCGTATTTCTTGACAAACTGGAACTTCCTTTTGGCAGGGCATTTAAGCGCGCGGCCTGGCCCATCTTGCAACGGCCATCCAACAAGGCGTAAACGGGAACCTTACCGGATTATTCCTTAACAAACTTGTAAACCCGTATCGTCCCGTTCAGTTGCGTGCGGGCCACGTAGACACCCGGTGCCAGGCTGGTGACGTCACTGCGCAATACCATTCCGTCATCGAGGTTATGAAATTGCTTGCGGTGTTGTGCCCCCCGCATGTCGAGAATTTCCAACGTCAGGTTGGCTTCATCGCCCAGCACCAATTCCTCTTCTTGCGCCAGATCAATCGTCAATTCATCCTTTACCGGATTAGGGAAGATCACCGCGCTTGGATTGAACTCAACAACGCTCAGGCCTGAATCATCGGGCAGCTGCCCGCGACCCGCCACATTGGATTTAAAATCTTCGCCCTTTTGAATGGTCTCTACTGCGTCCACATCAAATCCATCGGCCGCATTATTAAATGCCCGGGCCGGCAACTCTTTGCAATCGGGCAGTCGCCTGCGGCTGGCATTCGGTTTTGTCACATCTACCACACGTACAAACTTGATCCACGCGAATTTGCCTTCAAAGTCAAACTCGGTATCCAGGCGCTGCTGGCAGGTAGTGGCTGGCGTAGCCGATTGGGTTAGGCCGAGCGATTTCCAGTCACGGCCATCCTGCGAAACGAAAACCTCAGCCTGCTCCGGATAGTGGGCAAACCGCGGATTGCCATAGGATGTTTCCACCACCCGGATATCAGGTCCGGGTTGATTGCACAGCGGGCGGTCAAACTCCAATACGATGGAACCGCCAAAGCCAAGCGAGACAAATTTGATACCTCCGGCAGGCGAGTCCTTGGCGTCTGCATAGCCGAGGGCTTGGTTGGGATCGCTGCGATGGCTGCCAACAGCCTTGCCATCCTTCCGTTTGCCTTGGGTAAAAGCCGCCACCGTTTGGGTCACGGCCGAAGTATGGCAGCAGAGCTGGTTCCCCGATGCTTTCGTGACCTGCCGTGTCTCGCCCTTTTCATTGGTCCATCGAATGATCGTTGTGTTCGGGCCGGCCATAGCCTGTGTGGTGAAATAAGTTAACCCGGGCGTGGCTTGCAACGTGCCCGTCTGTGTGGTGTTATAAACCACCCAATTAACCTCAACCGTGAAATCATTCGGGTTCGTCACCCGCCAGCGCCTTTCGCTTTCATTGAACGAACATTCTGACGTGAGATTCAGGTCTTTTACCACCTGGCAAATTTCTGTCGATACCGTGGCCGTAGCGGAAATGCTGCACTGATTGGCGTCCGTAACCGTTACCGAATACGAACCAGCCGCTAACCCCGCAACTTCTGCGGTTTGTGCTCCGTTGCTCCAGCTAAAAGTGAAGGGCGCTGTTCCACCGGTTACCGTTGCGGTAGCCGTACCGAGGTTTCCGTTAGCGCACGTTCCGTTTTGAACCACCACGGTCAGCTGTGCTACCGGAAGCACTTCTTTTTTGACCCAGTTTGTTTCGCCAAGGAAGACGATGCACCCGGCTCTCCGGGCACAGCGCCTGAACCACGTGGTTACTGACAGACTCGCGGGGTCAAACTCGGGGCTATTCGAATCGGGCAGTACCTGGTAATCGACTCCAGCCGTACCCACGTTGGTAATCACAACATTTTCATTGGTTGTGGCCAGCCAAACATATTCTAACGCTCCCAAACCTCCTTCGGGCAAGGCTACGCTGGTGATCCGTGCCGGGTCAAAAGGTCCACAATTTCGTTCGTCACCGGCAATCGATCCACCCGAAGTAACATTACAGCAGGGTTCGTTCGTAACTGTGGTGGTGAACGAGCCGCTACATCCATTCGCATCCGATACGGTAACCGAATATGTTCCGGCTGACAGGTCCGCAAGTGTTGCCGTGGTCGCCCCCGTGTTCCACAGGTAGGTGTAAGGAGCTACTCCTCCCGTCACGGAAATTTCAATACTGCCGCGATTGCCGTTGGCACAGCTGCCGGACGTTACCGCTCCTGAAAGGGTTAGTGCTGTTGTTTTGTTTATGGTGAAGGAGCAGGTGGATTCATTCCCGCTTTCGTCTTCGGCACGGTAGGTTACCAGGTAACGGCCATCCGCGAGAGGCTTTCCGGAAACGGGTCCGCTCACTTGGCTAATGGTTACGATGCCGCAAGCCTCACTCACCGTTGGCAGACTCCAGGTAGCAATGCCGTTGCACGAGTTAATGGTAATTTCGCCTGGGCACAAGAATGCAGGAGGCGTGTTATCGAAAACGAAAATTCTCTGCTTTACGGCAAAGGTGTTTCCGTTGATATCGGTGGCAGTCCACGTGATCAGGCTCTCGCCCAGCGGGTAATTGTCACTCTTGATATTATTGGTCAGGGAAGCGATACCGCAGTTGTCAGACGGTACGGGAAGCGGGTACTCTCCGGGCCCGACTCCAAAACGAACGATGGCGCTGCAAGTTGTTTCACCTGCCGGTACCCGGATTTCCTTTTGGAATGCAATGGTGGGTAACTCGGTGTCCGATACGGTAATACTAAATCTTGCCAGCGTTACATTATTTGCGGCATCGCGGGCCGTGTAGGTCACGAGTGTTTCGCCCGTGGGGAAGAAATCACCCGGTTGATGGGTACTGGTAAATTCGACCACGCCTACGTCATCGCTGGCGGTAGGGGGCACCCAACTCACCGAAGCTCCGCACTGCTGGGGGTCATTGCTTACCGAAATGTTGGCTGGTATGTTCTTGATCGTAGGCGGTGTAACATCCTGCGCAGCCAGGCGGCTGGAGAATAAACCAAGTAGCGCAACAGCCAGTACAAGCCGTAGAGTCTTTTTCATAGGCAAGGTGTTTGGGCTTTGGCTTCTCCGCAGGCCCATTAAAGGTAGTGAAATTCCACCGGTTTCATTACCCCAACCGTCCTGTAGAGTCGGGCCAAAGAATTGGATACGGGTTTTTTAGAAATGTAACCGGTATGGAGCCCCGAATTCGAAGGAAAAATGACCACCCGCGAAACCTTTTGGCCGGATTTTCGTGAAATTCGCATCTTCCATTTCGAATCATGAAGTTGGTATTTTAACCCGTTATGCAAAGTGTTTGACCCTCCGGGCCAGACTTAACGGGTTTCGGTAGTGCGCGACATGCAATCCGCACATTTTTTTCTTCACCTTTAATACCCTTTTTCATGAAAGCTTTTTCCAAAGCATCGTCTATTCTTCGTCTTTTTAAAGAGGCCATCCTCGGCTCTGAACAGAATTTTACCGAGGGCAATATCAACCGCGCCATTTTCCTGCTTTCCGTCCCCATGATCCTGGAGATGTCCATGGAGGCATTGTTTGCCGTGGTGGATGTGTTTTACGTCAGCCGGCTTAACGACAATGACGCACTGGCTGCTGTGACATTGACCGAATCTATGCTGACCTTAATTTACTCCATTGCCATTGGATTAAGCATGGGCGTTACGGCACTGGTGGCCCGCAGAGTAGGCGAGAAGGATATTCCCGCTGCCTCCGTTGCCGCAGTTCAGTCGCTTTACATCGGGGTCGGTATTTCCCTTGTGATTTCAGTCGGTGGTCTGATCTTCGCCAAGGATCTCCTCGCGTTGATGGGGGCCAGCCCGTCCATCATTCAAAATTGTTCAGGCTACACGCAGTGGATGCTGGGCGGGAACCTCACGATCATGCTCTTATTTCTGATCAACGCGATTTTTCGCGGGGCGGGCGATGCCTCACTGGCGCTGCGTGCGCTCGTGATCTCCAATGGGCTGAACATCGTGCTTGATCCCATTTTTATTTTTGGCTTCGGCCCGATTCCCGCCTTTGGCGTGGAAGGGGCAGCGATCGCCACCAACATCGGGCGTGGGCTGGGCGTGCTGTACCAGATTTATCACCTCTGGAAAGGTAAGGGGCTAATCAAAGTTCATGTCGAGAACTTTATGCTCCAAACCAAGGTGATGGCCAACCTCATCCGGATTTCGGTGGGCGGTACGCTACAATTCTTGATTGGGTCGGCCAGCTGGATTTTTCTGGTGCGGATTATCTCCACATTTGGCAGCGAAGCGCTGGCAGGATATTCCATTGCCATTCGCGTCATCATATTCACCATACTGCCTTCGTGGGGCATGGCCAATGCTTCAGCTACCCTGGTCGGTCAGAACCTTGGGGCAGGGCAACCCGAGCGGGCCGAACAATCGGTCTGGAAGACGGGCTTTTTTAATATGATCTTTCTGGTAGGCGTGATGATCATCTTCCTCCTTTTCGCACGCCCCATACTGGAGTTCTTCACCCGGGATGAAAAGGTAATTGAGGTGGGAATCGAATGCCTGCGCGTGATTGCCCTGGGTTATGTGTTTTACGGCTATGGCATGGTGATCGCCCAGTCGTTTAACGGAGCCGGAGATACCCGAACCCCCACGCTGTTGAATTTTTTTGGCTTTTGGTGTTTTCAGATTCCGCTGGCCTATGCGCTGGCCATCACGTTTGAGTTTGGCCCCACGGGTGTTTATGCTGCGATTTCCATAGCGGAATCCGCCATTGCCATAGCGGGTATCCTCATTTTCCGGCAGGGAAAGTGGAAGGGCGTTAAGATATAATTTAAAATGTGAACCGTTGACGGTCGTTGGTCGATAGTTGGGGTGATTAAGCCCTTGACTATCGCCCCCCGATCAAAAGACTATTTGGGTTCGTTCTTTTTGAAAGCCGCCTTAATGGCATTCTCCAGTTCGTTGCCCGCTCGCTTCAGACTGTCTTCCACTTCTTTCCAGCGCTCTTTGTTTTCAGCCTCATTCTTGAATTTTTCAGCTGAGGTTTTGAGCTCCTCAAACTTGCTGCGCAAGTCGGCCTCGGCACGATTTCCAGCCACTTTGGCCTCCGCCATCAGTTGATCCATCTTTTTGCCAAACTCTTTGAAAAACTTTTCGGCCCGGCCCTCTTCATTTGCTTCCATAACGGGTTATTTTTTTACAATTTACAAACCCTAATCCGAAAAAACATGAGCACACATGATCCGCTGGTTCACATCCAGCACCTGCTGGAGAGTAAATCGACAGCCAAGCAGATTACGTACAAGAACCTGCTGCTCGCGTTTGACCAACTCAAGAAAGAATCGAAGCGCATCGCAGACGAGCTTCAGAAGCGGGCACACCCCGGTGATGAGGATGTTACCGTTTATTTCAAGGAAATCAACGAGCATGAGTTCCATGTGAAGTTGGCCGGTGATCTGCTCGTGTTTGTCCTGCACACCAATGTGGTCACGCTTGACGGTGAGAATCCCGTTATGCAAGACCCCTACATTCTGCAGAATGAAGTCAATCGGTACTTTGGGCAGATCATGATCTACAATTTTATGGCGGACAGCCTGAAGTTTAACCGGGTGAACGACCCCGGCTATCTGTTGGCGCGCGTGTTGTTAAATCATGAAAACCGTTTCCTGGTAGAGGGCGAAGGTCAGTTGGGTGTCGATTATGCGGGCATCTCTAAGGGACCCGTGACTGACGCTAACCTGAACAACATCGTAAAACTGTCGTTGACCATTGCCATCGAAATTGATCTCATGGCTCCGCCCTTTCCGCAGGTCCGGTTTATCACCCTTCACCAGAAAATGGAAAAAACCCAGGAGTTGGGAGCCGGACAGAAAATCGGATTTCGGATGAGTTTTCAGGATAACCTGAAAGGTTGACCGCTGGTCGGCCGGGGTTTGCGATCCAATAGTGCGCATCGTACTTTTGGCCATGACCCGGAAATTTTCTCGTTTGGGCATAATCCTGGCCTTTGCCGTTTTGTTGGCCGCGTGCCACTCGACTCACCACAACGGCACCCGCACGCAAAAGAAAAACTACAAGCCGGGTAAGCCCATTCCCTGCCCCATTAAGGACTGCTAACCATGCTGAAGAAAATTGTCATCGCCATTGATGGGTATTCTGCGTGCGGCAAGAGCACAACGGCACGGGAGGTCGCTCGTATCCTGGGCTATCGGTACATTGATAGTGGTGCTATGTACCGGGCTGTTACCCTGTACTTCCTCGAGCACCACGTGGCGGTTACCAATCCTAAGGAAGTTGACCGGGCATTGCAGCAAATTCGGGTTTCGTTTGCGGTTAGTCGCAAAGGGAATTCAGAAGTTTTTCTAAACGGTTTGAGCGTGGAGCAGGAAATCCGGCAGATGCGGGTGTCCGCGGCTGTCAGCCAGGTCAGTACACTGAAACCCGTCCGCCTTGCGATGGTTGATCAGCAGCGCAAAATGGGCAAGCACAAAGGTATTGTCATGGATGGCCGAGACATCGGCACGGTGGTGTTCCCGGAGGCGGAACTCAAACTTTTTCTGACGGCCGATTTATTGACCCGCGCCTTCCGAAGGCAGCGCGAGTTGCTGGAACGCGATGAGATGGTGGACCTGGATCAGGTCATAGAAAACCTGATGGAGCGCGACCGCATCGACAGCAGCCGGACCGAAAGCCCGTTGAAAAAAGCATCGGATGCACACGAAATAAATACCACGCACGTCACCATTGATGAGCAGGTGGACGAGGTGGTGAGGCTATCGCTTTCGGCCATGGTGGCCGGCCGCACGGCTACCTCATAAAAGCGGGCGAAATAGCATTAAACAAGGTTTTTTCTTTGATTATCGGCCCTTTGCCGGATAGATAATATTACTAATTTTGCCACCGGCCAAAATCTACTGTGGCACGATATACACATGGGCAAACATATTCGACTCTCGAAAGGATTTGACATCAATTTAGCCGGTAAAGCCGCCCCCAAAATTGCAGACGTTGAACTGGCCGAGACCTTTGTAATCAAACCAACAGATTTCCACGGGCTGTACATGCCCAAGGCGGTAGTAAAAGAAGGGGATACCGTTAATGCCGGCACTCCGCTCTTTCATGCCAAGAACCATGAAGACATCCAGTTTACTTCGCCTGTCAGTGGCGAGGTTGTTGAAGTAAAGCGTGGGGAGAAGCGTAAACTGCTGGAGATAAAGATATTAGCCGACCGGCAGGTCGAACATGTCAACTTTAAAAAGTACACCGTATCGGAGGTGGCCTCGCTGCCCGTGGCCGAAGTTAAGGAGCAAATGATGAAATCGGGGGTGTGGGCCAACCTGGTGCAGCGCCCGTTTGGCGTTGTAGCCGAACCGACCGCCACGCCAAAAGCCATTCACATTTCCGGTTTTGATACCGCGCCCCTGGCGCCCGACTACAGCTTTTTGTTTAAAGGGCAGGATCAGTTTTTTCAGGCAGGCATTGATGTGCTGAAGAAACTCACCAGCGGAGCCGTTCACGTAAACATTCACACCCAAAGCGACCTGAGCACCGTGTTTTCACAGGTGAAGGGGGCCGAGGTAAATAAATTCACCGGTAAACATCCGGCCGGTTGTGTTGGCGTGCAAATCCACCACGTAGACCCGATCAATAAAGGCGATGTGGTATGGACGATCAATCCGCTCGGTGTTATTCAAGTCGGTAAATTATTTCTCCAGGGTATCTACGATGCTTCGCGCCTGGTGGCCGTTACGGGCTCGGAAGTTAAAAACCCGCAGTACTACCGCACGTACACCGGGGCTTCGGTAAAGAAGTTTTTGAGCAACAATTTGAACCAGGAAAACGTCCGGGTTATTTCCGGTAATGTACTCACGGGCTCATCCATCGGTAAGGAAGGCCATCTTGGCTTTTTCGACAGTCAATTGACGGTCATTCCGGAAGGCGACTATCACGAGTTTCTCGGGTGGATCACGCCTTCCAATAAGAACAAATTGAGTTTCCACCGGGCATTTGGGCTCCTGTCATTCCTGGCGCCATCGAAGGAGTATGTGCTGGATAGCAATACCCATGGTGAAGAGCGCGCCTTTGTGCAAACCGGTGTTTTCGAGCAGGTGCTGCCGATGGATGTTTTGCCTACCCATCTGCTGAAGTCAATCCTCGCGGAGGATATTGATGAGATGGAAGCGCTGGGAATCTACGAGGTGATCGAAGAAGATTTGGCACTCTGTGAATTTGTGGATGTGTCGAAGCATAATGTGCAGGAAATACTGCGCGATGGAATTGAATTAGTACGTAACAGTTAAGCTACAGTAATGAAGTTTTTGCGAAAAACGCTGGACGGAGTCAAACCGAATTTTGAGAAAGGCGGTAAGTGGGAGAAAATGTACTTCGCCTTCGAAGCGATTGAGACTTTTTTATTCGCCCCCAACACCACTACGGCTGCCAAAGGCGTGCAGGTACGCGATGCCGTTGATTTGAAACGTTTGATGATGACCGTCATCATCGCCATGGTGCCTTGCCTGTTGTTTGGCATGTGGAATATCGGTCATCAGCATTTTCTGGCGATTGGTCAGACTGGCACGCTGGGTGAGAAATTCTGGATTGGTATTGTTCAAACCTTGCCCATCATCGTAGTCAGCTACGGAGTTGGTCTCGGAATCGAATTTGTATTTGCCACCATACGCAGGCACCCGGTCAACGAAGGATTCCTCGTTACCGGTATGCTCATTCCGTTGGTGATGCCTCCGGATGTGCCGCTGTGGCAGGTGGCGGTAGCAACCGCCTTTGCCGTGGTTATCGGTAAAGAGGCGTTTGGCGGCACGGGTATGAACGTGGTGAACATTGCCCTCACCGCCCGCGCTTTCCTCTACTTCGCTTACCCCACGGACATCTCGGGTGAAGTATGGACTTACCTCGGAGAGGGCGCAACAGCCGTGGCCGGGTATTCCGGGGCCACTCCGCTCGCAGTTGCTGCAGCGGCAGCCAAAGGTACTCAGGTGGTAAACGAGTTTAACAGCTTTGGCTCAACCTGGGCCCCGGGCATTTACAGTTTTCAGTCGTTGTTTCTGGGTACTCAACCGGGCTCCATTGGCGAAACCTCAACCCTGATGTGCCTGATTGGCGCGTTGATCTTGATTGTAACGGGCACCGGCAGCTGGAAAATTATTGTGGGTGTTTTTGGCGGGGCTTATGGAATGGGCCTGTTGTTAAACATTCTGGCTGGCGAGAATGCCTTTATGGCGATGCCGGCTTATTATCATCTGGTCATTGGCGGGCTTGCGTTTGGCGCGGTGTTTATGGCCACTGATCCGGTAACGGCCGCGCAGACGGAGACAGGCAAGTGGTACTATGGTATCCTGATCGGCATGTTTACCGTGCTGATACGGGTGTTCAATCCGGCATACCCGGAGGGCATCATGCTGGCGATTTTGTTGATGAACGTATTCGCCCCGCTGATCGATTATTTTGTAGTAAGTGCAAACAAAACCAGGAGATTAAAACGTGCGACAGTCTAATTTGTACATCATTGTTTATGCAGCCATCCTCACCGCGGTGTGTGGTGGTTTGCTGGCGTTCGCGTCCATCAGCTTGAAAGACAAACAAGAGGCGAATGTGGCGCTGGAACAGAAGTCGAACATTTTAGCTACAGTAACCGAGGTGCCCGAAGGCCCCAAGGTGGAAGAGTTGTATGCCAAGCGGATTCGGGGTTTTGTTATTGACTTTAAGGGCGATGTAGTTCCGAATCTTGATCCTGCGAAAGTGGTGGCTGCCGTTGAGTATAAAAAGCAACCGGATCAACGCCTGTTGCCGGTGTATGAATTCATCAGCGATACTGACCCGAACAAAGTGGAGGCGGTTGTGTTGCCGGTTTTCGGTTTTGGTCTGTGGAATAACATATGGGGTTTTGTAGCCCTCGACTCGGACTTTAATACCGTGCGTGGGGTTAAGTTTGCCCATACTGGCGAAACTCCTGGTTTGGGCGCCCGGATCGAATCGGCCGAAATTCAGGATCGGTACAAAGGCAAGCGAATTTTTGACCAGAATGATGTCTTGGTCTCTATCATCATGATGAAGGGTGAAGGCACCAATTACTCCGGAGAGCACCACAAAGTGGATGGTATGTCGGGTGCCACCCTGACGGGCAAGGGAGTCAATAACATGTTGCAAGATTATTTCTCTTGCTACAAAACCTATTTGGAAAAGAACAGGAAAAACTTAGCCCAGACAAATTTATGAGCACCGCAGTAGCAGAAGTTGTTGAGAAAAAGTCGGAACCGCTCTTTTCGAAAAAGAACCGGAAGTTAGTGTCTAACCCGTTAGACATTGATAACCCGATCACGGTTCAGGTGCTTGGTATTTGTTCGGCTTTAGCCGTTACGACCCAAATGAAACCAGCACTGGTAATGGCTATTGCGCTGACGGTGGTTACTGCGAGTTCCAATGTAATTATCTCGATCATGCGCAATACGATTCCATCCCGGATTCGGATCATTGTTCAGCTGGCCGTGGTGTCGCTTTGGGTGATTTTGGTCGATCAGTTGCTGAAGGCTTATGTATACGATGTTTGGAAGCAGCTTTCTGTTTTTGTTGGACTGATCATAACCAACTGCATTGTGATGGGCCGCCTGGAGGCATTCGCTATGGGCAACAAACCATTCCCGTCTCTGCTGGACGGTTTGGGCAATGGATTTGGATACGGCATAATCCTGCTGATCGTAGCGTTCTTCCGCGAGTTGTTCGGAGGCGGTGCAATTTTTGGATTTAAGGTTTTTGAAGCCATTGGGTTCCACTATAAGGGCAATGGCCTTATGTTGTTGCCGGCCGGGGCCTGCATCATTGTTGGTGTTATTATTTGGGTGCAGCGCACCTTGAACGGTTATCGGGAAACCCACTAATTGAAGTTAGCTATGGAGAATCTTATCAGCATTGGTGTTCGGTCGATTTTTATCGACAACATGATTTTCGCCTACTTCCTTGGCATGTGTTCATACTTGGCTATTTCGAAGAAAGTAAAGACGGCATTTGGTCTGGGTGTAGCCGTGATCTTTGTGCTGGGTGTAACCATCCCGATCAATTGGCTTATTCAAAATTATGTCCTTAAGGAAGGTGCCATGGCGTGGCTGGGGGCCGACTTTAGTTCGGTTGATCTCAATTTCCTTCAGTTTATTGTGTTTATCTCGGTTATTGCGGCTGTGGTACAGCTCACGGAAATGGCTATTGAAAAGTTTTCACCTGCCTTATATGGTACACTGGGTATCTTCTTGCCGTTGATTGCGGTGAATTGTTCAATCCTCGGTGGTGCTTTGTTTATGGTGGGTCGCCCCTATAACCTGGCCGAGGCTACCGTGTATGGTTTTGGTTCGGGCATTGGCTGGATGTTGGCGATCGTAGCCCTGGCCGGTGTGCGGGAAAAAATGAAGTATTCTAACGTGCCCGCCCCACTGCGCGGCTTAGGCATCACGTTTATTCTCGTGGGCCTCATGTCACTCGGCTTCCTGAGTTTCATGGGCTTCGCGTTGTAAGCGACATAAAAAGATAATCAAAAGGCTTCTGCACTTGGCGGAAGCCTTTTTAGTTTTGTATCAAACAATAGTATGAAGGCGATTGCCACCCAAATTGCACGCTATTTTTTTAACGGCACGCTGTTTATTGTACCACTGGTAGCCACTGTCTACTTTATCGTGGCTGCGTTTCAGTGGCTGGATACACGTATCGAGCTGCCCTACCCGGGTGTTGGCTTTGCCATCATTTTTACCGCGATTACCCTGTTTGGCTATCTCACGTCCAACTTTGCCTTTCGCACATTCTCCACCTGGTTCGATCAACTGATCAACAAAATTCCGTTGGTTAAGCTGGTCTATTCGTCTATCAAAGATCTGATGGCGGCATTTGTGGGGGAAAAAAAGAAGTTTGATAAACCGGTGCTCGTCACCATCAACAAAGAAAACACGCTTCACCGCATCGGGTTTGTAACACAGTCCGACCTCAGTGAGTTAGGCTTACACGACATGGTGGTGGTGTACTTCCCGCAGTCGTATGCAGTGGCGGGCGATCATTTCCTCGTTTCGAAAGACAATGTGAAGCCGTTGAATATATCAGGGCCCGTGGCCATGAAGTTCATTGTGTCCGGAGGTGTTTCGGGATTTAAGGAGGCCGTCAGCTGATCACGCCAGAGCCGATCAGTTCTTCGCCTTCATACCAGGCGGCAAACTGGCCCGGAGTAACTCCCCTCTGCGGCCGCTCAAATACCACATAAAGGCCTTCACTGCGCATGTGCAATGTGCAGGCCTCCAGCGGTTGGCGGTAACGAATGCGGGCCTGGTATTTTTTCGATTCACCAATGGCCAACCCTAAATCCGGGCGCACCCAATGCACCTCGGGTGCCGGAATAAAAAGTCCTTTCCGGTACAGGCCGGGGTGGTCTTCGCCCATGCCGGTGTAAATCACATTTCGCTTCGTGTCAGTTCCAATGACAAACAACGGCTTTTCGAAACCTCCGAGGTTGAGCCCCCTGCGTTGGCCAATCGTATAGAAATGAGCACCCGAATGCTCGCCCACTACTTTGCCAGCCTCGGGCGACAGCGCATAGGGTTGGGTGAGGCGCACCAGCTCATCCCCGGCATACCCGTTTTGGAATGCCGGAGCAGACGCGGGCACTTCAATCACTTCTCCTTTTTTGGGTTCCAGCCGTTGCTGCAGAAATTCAGGCAGGTGAACCTTGCCGATGAAACAAAGCCCCTGCGAATCTTTCTTCTCGGCTGTGGCCAGTCCGGCTTTTTTAGCGATGGCACGCACCTCGGGCTTCAGCAATTCGCCAACCGGGAAAAGTGCCTTGGCAAGTTGAGCCTGGGTAAGCTGGCACAAGAAATAACTTTGGTCTTTGTTCGGATCTTTTCCAGCCAGCAGCCGGTAAACGGGTTTCCCGTCTACGATGATTTCTGCCCGCCTGGCGTAATGCCCGGTCGCTACGTAGTCCGCTCCCAGCTTCAGTGCGGTTTGTAGAAATATGTCAAATTTGATTTCACGGTTACACAGCACATCCGGGTTGGGTGTGCGGCCGGCCTGGTATTCGGCAAACATGTAATCGACAATTCGCTCTTTATACTCGGCACTGAGATCAATCGCCTGAAAGGGTATGCCCAGGTGCTGCGCCACAATCATCGCATCGTTGCTGTCGTCCAGCCAGGGGCATTCGTTGCTGATGGTCACGCTGTCATCGTGCCAGTTTTTCATGAACATGCCAATAACCTCGTAGCCCTGCTCTTTCAGCAGGTAAGCGGCCACACTGGAATCCACACCGCCCGATAATCCGACTACGACACGTTTTTTCATGATCTACAACACAATGCCCGTTGACACGCAAAAGTTCAGATAGGTACTAACTTTTTTCCGCCAGCAACTCATTCACGATCTCATTAAAGCGCTGCACAAATTGCTCATAGTACAGGCCGGTGCCGGGGCCTGAAAAGCCCGTATGAATGTGTTTCACCTTGCCGTCCCGGCCGATGAAGATGGTGGTAGGGAACGCCAACACGTTGTTCAGCATCGGCAGGGTGGCGGCAGCCTTTTCTTTGTCGTTCACGCCTGCAATCACAAAGTGGTAGGGCACGTTCCATTTAGCTTTCATCTTTTTTACCCGATCGCTGGCATACGCGAAATCATCTTTGCGTTCGTACGCGAGCCCGAGAATCTCTACACCGCGGCTGCTGTTGCTGGCGTACCATTGCGACAGGAATTTTGTTTCATCCATGCAATTGGGGCACCAAGTGCCGAAGATTTGAAGAATCAACACCTTGTCTTGAAAGCGGGCATCGCCTGGAGTCACCGGCTTGCCTTCCAAATCCGGAAACGTGAAGTCAATTTTATCAAAACCCTCTTTCAGGTAGGTGAGCGATTCGGCATCGGGCATCACAGCATCGGCATTTCGTATGCCCGAAAACGTTTCGTGTGACGCATGACCGGAATAAAAATGCCCGCGAATCGAATCGCCAGCCAACGTAGCGGTAAACAAAAAGGCATGATTGCCATCGTAGGCGCTAATGCGCAACTCATCGTTTACCACGTTGCCTTCCAGGTAGCGATAGTCCCCGGTGGGGGTGAGGAATGTGCCCGTTACGGCATTGCCCTGCTGTTCGAAAATGCCCACCGAAGGGTAGGAGTCTTTTGAGGTTTGGAAGGTGAGCTGGTACTTGCCGGCAAAGTTCACCGCAGCGTCTGGCGACTTGGGGTTGAAGCGGTAATCGTCACCGAAGGTAGCGCGGAACGGCAGGTTACCGCTCGGAGCGTAGTTCTTTACAAATGTTCCATCGAGTACGTTGCCTTCGATCCGCGCCCGCAATTCAGCATCAAAAACATGTAACACGATTTTCACGGAATCGCCCGCTACCGACACCTCGTCAAGTAACAATCGCTCGCTGGCATTCTTCAGATACACCCGGTAATCCTCGTTCGTCTTCTCCACGTCAAACGTAAAGGGCAGGTCTTGCTCCTGCATGCGGATAACCCCGCGCCAGGTGCCGGTATTAAGGTCGGCCGGTTGAGAACAGGAAATGATCATGGGGATGGAGAGGAAGAACAGTAAAACACGCATTTTTAGGGTTAATTAGGGTCGAGCTTTTACAACGATGCAAAATAAAGAAATGTTCAGCGGACTGCGGGTTTTGGAGCTGGCTTCCGTGCTGGCCGGCCCCAGTGTGGGTCAGTTTTTTGCCGAACTGGGGGCCGAAGTGATTAAGGTGGAAAACCCGGCTACCGGTGGTGATGTCACGCGCTCGTGGAAAGGCGCAGGCGAACAAACCGATGACCGATCCGCCTATTTTTGTGCCTGCAACTGGGGTAAGCAATCGGTAACCCTCGATCTGACACAGCCGGGCGATCGAAGCCGCCTGCACCGGCTGGTGGGAAAGATGGATGTGGTGATTGCCAGCTACAAACCGGGCGATGCCGAAAAGCTGGGTGTGGCGTATGATCAATTGCGGGCCATCAATCCGAAGCTCATCTACGGACAGATTACCGGCTATGGTTCACAGGATGATCGCGTGGGCTACGATGCCGTAATCCAGGCCGAGGCCGGGTTCATGGACTTGAATGGCGAACCGGACGGCCCGCCCACAAAAATGCCGGTAGCGCTTATTGATCTGCTGGCCGCCCATCAACTAAAGGAGGCGTTGCTGTTGGCGTTGTTGCATCGCGAGCGAACGGGCGAGGGAGCTTTTGCCGAGGTCAGTTTGATTCAGGCGGCCGTTGCTTCGCTGGCGAACCAGGCCACCAATTGGCTGGTGGCGGGCAAGTTGCCCACACGCCAGGGCTCGGCACATCCCAACATTGCGCCTTATGGCGATTTGTTTGTGACCGGTGATGGCAAAAGAATTTTGCTGGCCGTGGGTAGCGATCGACAGTTTGGTGAATTGCTGAACGTACTGCACGTGGCCGCGGATGAGCGGCTGCCGGAGTTCGCCACAAATGCGCAGCGCGTGCAGCACCGGGCGAGATTAAACCCGATACTTCAAAAATACATGGCGGGCCGTGCAGCAGATGAGTTGTTAGCCCGGTTACAGGCGCGAAAAATTCCGGCCGGGTTGGTGCAGAACGTGCGCGAAGCACTGGCAGCTGATGAGGCCCGGAAGACGTTGCTGGGTGAGCGCGGACTACAAGCCGTGCGGCAGTTGGTGGCGCAGTTGTCGTTTCATGAGTCTTCCAAACCGCTGAGCCCGCCTCCGCATTTGGGGGAACATAATCAGGTGGTTGGCGATTTAGTTTAGTAGCCAGTGAGGTCGTGGGAAGAGAAGCGGTTCGCCCTCAAAAGCGATATCAATACATGAAATCAAAAAAAGTGTTGGTGCTCGTTTTTAATATTCAGTTGTAGCTATTTTGATAAATAGTGAAACCAAGAACATAATTATTCCGACTATTAAAATTCTTGCCCCATGCTTTCTATGCATTGGCGAATAAGTAAAGAATTTTTGTCCATTTGGCAGTGTCTTTTTACTTGTAGTAAGTGCATATCCCATAAATATTCCCAGCAGCCCACCAAGCAACGCGAACAAATAACCTGCATAAATCCAAGATTTTGAACTATCCTCAGGTTTAGCTAATTCATTTATCCGTTGTTTTTTCAAAAGTTCAATTGTTTCATCGTTTATTTCCTTTCCCCTCTCTTTTAATATTTTTTTTGAAAGGTGAAAGTCAAACTCATTCCACTCGTCTGGCTTACTCAAGATATCAAATAGTTCCTCATCTGTGAATTCGTACAGGTAGTGTTCCTTGTCGACAGTTTCAATACCTTTTTCACCGTGCTCAGCTAATATCAAGTCTACTTTTGAAAAGTCGGACCTTTTGATCTTCACAAAATATTGTTGGCCTAATTGTTTGTCCCCGTAAAGTGCATCTAAGCTTTCCCTATGCTCGACTACTTCAAATTCAATTTGATTGTCTTTGAGCACTTGCATCAACGCCTCAGCTCTTTCGCGTTCGTGGTACTTTTTATATGTCAAAAACTCCATGTTTTTTTGTTTTTTCTAAAATGGTAGACCCAGCGCCTACCGATCATACGTGGTGAAGGTATTTCTTTCATCGCGAAAACCCAATTTAGGATAGGGAAGGCTGATTTAATACTGAAGTCGGGAAAGCGGCAAGAGTAAGGGAAGTATAATGAGGTGGTTGGCCTTTGAGTAACCGTAGCCGGTCTGACCGCTCACAGCGGTCTGACCGGTGGCAATACTTCCGCGCTTTTTGAATACTGTTGAGCACTTAGCCCCTATGAGATTACGAACTGCCCCGAACTTGAAGATGTTGACTTAACGAAGTAAACTGAGTCAGGAAGGCGCAGAGTTTCCTGACGGATAACTCTGCGAAGAATGAGGATAACACTTCGAACGATTACTCCTCACCAAAATAGTCACTGTCCATTCGCTTGACTTCATAGTTGTTTAAACTGGTCACCCCGAGATTGTAGTCAATCATATACTGTGCGAGTTGTTGTCCATCAATCAATACTATTTTGGTTTCGTTTCTAGGAGCATAATCTAACGCATCCCTGGTGAATGAAGAGGTTGTGATAAAGATTCCTTTTTTAGCTCCTTGTCCGGCTAAGGCTCCAACAAATTTTTGCAGTTCCGGCCGTCCAACGGTATTGCCTAGTTGCCATCTCTTTGCTTGAATATAGATGATATCCAGCCCAAGTTTGTCCTCTTTAATTGTTCCATCAATTCCCTCGTCTCCACTTTTTCCAATGGCACGTCCGGCATCCTTTATTGAACCACCATATCCCATTTTAACTAATAACTCAACCACAAGTCTTTCGAAAAAGGTAGGAGAAAGAGTTATCACTTTGTTTAAGAGATCTTGGGCTAATGATTTTCTGATTTTTTGATACGCTGTCTCAAGCGCTTCTTCTGGTGTTTCTGTGGAAGTTTCTTCAGTTTTGTCTATTCCCTGAGATTCCTCTTCTGCTTTTGTCGTTTGAAATTCAACAAATTCCGAAAACTGCTTCAAGAATTTGACATCAATTGCACTCGGATTCTTTTTTAAAACTTCAAGTCCTCGTTTTGAAATTACTACCACTCCTTGTTTCGGACTGTCAATAAGTCCAGCCTTTTTCAAATAAGTCTTTGCCCAAGCTGTCCGGTTGTAAAACACGGGCGCAGCTCCACTTGGTAGCAATTCCTTTCTCTCTTCTTCAGTGACTCCCAATTGTTCTGCAAGTCGGTCAGTAACTTCACGCATTTTGTGTTCTTTATTGTCCGAAATGAGTCGAAGCAATGGCAACATTATTGATTGATAATCTGGTATCATAGTTTCGCTAGCATAACTTGTCTGAAGTAACTTACCCGCAACTTTTGTGGATCTTCAATAGTGAAGATATTTCTTCTCTGCGGAAAACCCAATTCGGGATGGCGAAGTCTGACTCAACACCAAGCGGCCCGGATGTGGAGGGCAAGGTGCGAACAAAGTGAGCACGGGAGCGCAGCGCACCCCGGAACAGCCGGTTAAGCCGCCCAATGGAGGCCCCGAAGCCTGGCTGCGGGCTGTATTTCGCTTTTTTTACCATTTCCATTTTTGCCACATGGGCAGTCGCCCCACTTTAAAATGCCTGTTTCATAAACAACTGATTTACAAATATTTACAAATAAGCCTTGATGGACTGAATTAGCCATTTGGCAGTCCAAAAAGCCTTGAAATAGCCCTAAAAACAAAGATTTTTGTAAAAAAGTGGTGTAAAGTGGTTGAAAGTGGTTCAAATTTCCCTACGTTTGCTTAGGAGAAAAAGACAACCACTACGTCAATGACTTTCTTCACCAGTCAGTATGAGTGCAAACTTGACGCAAAGGGGCGCCTGGTGCTGCCCGCGCGCGTGAAGGCTCAGTTGCCCGAAGGCGAGCAGGAGCTTGTCGTTCGCAAGGGCTTCGAGCAGTGCCTCATTTTGTACCCGATGGTGGAGTTCAAAAAGGTCTTCTCAAAAATTTCGGGTCTCAACGAGTTCAACGAAGAGTACCGCCAACTGCAGCGGAGCTTTTTGTCGGGCGTGGTCACCGTGGAGTTGGACGGCAACGGGCGAATCCTGTTACCGAAAAACATGCTGGCCTACGCACAAATCGACAAAGACGCCATGCTGGTGGGCACGGGGAACAAAGTGGAGATCTGGAGTCCAACGATCTATGAGAAGTTCCTCATTCAAGACCCCGGTGAGTTGTCGAAACTGGCAGAACGCTACCTGAATAACTGAGGGATGAAGGCCGGGAACAGTAACACGAACACCGGCTCTAAGCTTCAGGCCATAGGCTGCATGCGTCAGGCTGCATACTTCAGGTTGCTCGATGCCGGATGCAGGATACTGGATCTCCGGAGACCGAGATGGATTGGCGATGCAAGAGACCAGTAGCGGGCAACCCGAAACCAGGAGCTACCATAAACCGGTAATGCTCCGCGAATGTCTTGAGGGACTACGCATTGACCCGCAAGGCACTTACGTAGATGTAACGTTTGGCGGTGGCGGACACAGCCTGGCGATACTCGAGCAGATCAAGGGAGGAAGGTTGATTGCCTTTGATCAGGATGCCGATGCACAGCGTGAAGCTGAAAAAATCAACCACCGTTCTTTCACATTCTGTCCCTCCAACTTCCGGTACCTGAAAAAGTACCTGAAGCTGCACGGGGTTAGCCGCGTGAACGGCATACTGGCTGATCTGGGTGTTTCCTCCCATCAGATCGACTCCGCTCAACGCGGCTTCTCAACCCGGTTTGCCGGGCCGCTTGATATGCGCATGGATGCGCGGGCGACCCTCACAGCCGCTACGCTGCTGGCAACCTATACCGAGGCGCAGCTCCACCGGGTGCTGGGTATGTATGGGGAGGTTCGCAATGCGCGCACGGTGGCTCAACGAATAGTGGAAGCCAGGGCGCGCCAACCCCTCACCACTACCCAACAACTGACGGATTTGCTCAAACCGCTGGCCCCCCGTGGAAAGGAGTTCAAATATTTCGCCCAGGTGTTTCAGGCCCTGCGCCTGGAAGTAAACCAGGAGATGCAGGCGCTTGAAGATTTTTTGCACCAATGTGGCGAAGTAATGGCAACCGGAGGCCGACTGGTGGTGATGAGTTACCACTCGCTGGAAGACCGGCTGGTGAAGAACTACATCAACACCGGTAACGTGGAGGGAAAGTTGGAAAAGGATTTTTATGGAAACATCCTTCGGCCTTTTGAGGCGGTGAACCGAAAACCGCTGCAAGCGGCCGAAGAAGAAATAGAAAACAATAACCGTGCACGCAGCGCCAAACTGCGAATTGCGGAACGAAACGAAAGTAAGGTAAAGGAACATGAGTGAGAATCGTATGCGGGTGGAACCCGACCGGACGAATGAAACGCGCATCAAGCCTTCGCAGGCGGGCGGGCCCAGTTTGTTCTCGGGGCTGGAGAAGCGCCTGAAGCTGGAATCCTATTTTGAAGAAGGTTTCCCGGTGCAGTACCTGCCCAAGATTTTGTTTGTGATGGTGCTGGGCTTGCTGTACATCAGCAATACGCATCATGCCGAGCGGACCACGCGCGCGATCAACCGGGCACAAACGGAAGTGGAGGATTTGCGCGCAGACTACACGACACTGAAATCGGATGTGATGTTTGCCAGCAAGCAGAGTGAAGTGGCCCGAAGAGTAAAAGAAACCGGATTGAAAGAGAGTTTACGCCCACCCTATAAAATTGTAGTGAACGATTGAATATTAAGAGGTCCATATTAATACGTGTCCGCGTAGCCTTTTTGGGCGTGCTGCTGTTTGCGGTTTGTGTAGCCGCTAAGATCGGCCATATTCAAGTGGCTGAGGGCGACAAATGGGCGAAGATGGCCGAGGAGATCATGTTTGATTACAGACGCGTGAAGGCCACCCGCGGCAACATCTACTCGGACAATGGCAGTCTGTTGGCCACTTCCTTGCCGTTTTACAAAGTGGCCATGGACCCCACGCTGGCCCGCAAAGAAGTATTTGATAAGGGACTTGATTCGTTGGCCATGCTGTTGTCGCGGTACTACCGCGATCGGTCGGAATCGGATTACAAGCAGATGCTTCGCGATGCCCGCGCCACGGGCAAGCAGTACCTCGTGCTCAACCGCAGGCAAATCAACTACCAGACGAAAAAAGAGATGTCTTCGTGGCCCATCTTCCGCGAAGGACGCTACAAGGGAGGCGTGATTTTTGAGAAAATGGACGTGCGCTACCGGCCGTTCAATAACCTGAGCCGCAGAACCATCGGTTATGTCAACGAAGATGGGCAAGGTGCCGGGCTGGAGTTCAGCTTTGACGAGTCTCTCGGAGGCCAGGATGGTCAGGCGCTCTTTCAAAAAATTGCCGGCAGCACCTGGAAGCCCGTGTTTGACGGCAACGAAGTGAAAGCCGTTGACGGCCTCGACATTCAGACTACCATTGACATCAATTTACAAGACGTTGCCGAAACCTCGTTGCACCGGCACATGGCGCTGCACGATGCAGACGAAGGAACGGTAGTGGTCATGGAGGTGGCTACCGGCCATGTCAAAGCGATCTCGAACCTGACCCGTGACGGAAAGGGAAATTATCTTGAGAAGTTCAACCACGCGGTGGGTGGGTCACTGGAGCCGGGCTCTACATTTAAACTCGTGACCATGATTGCCCTGCTTGAGGATACAAACATTGAGTTGAGTGACAGCATCAAAACGGGCAATGGCGAGGTGACCTTCTACAACCGCAAAGTGCGCGATCACCACGAGGGCGGTTTCGGCACACTCTCGATCCAGGCATCCTTCGAGCAGTCTTCGAACGTGGCGATGGCCAAGTTGGTAGACAAGCATTTTGGTTTGAAGCCGGGAAAATACCTGGATCACGTAGATCGCCTGAAGCTCTCCAGACCGTTGGGGCTACAGATTACAGGCGAAGTTTTTCCAAAAATCACGCGGCCGCAGGATAAAGCCTGGAGTGGCATCACCCTGCCCTGGATGTCGCATGGCTATGGCCTTGAGATATCTCCGCTGCACACGCTCACCCTTTACAATGCGGTAGCCAATGACGGCAAAATGATCAAGCCTGTTTTTGTTACCTCCGTGTTGCAGGCCGACCGCCTGATTCGGGAGTTTGAGACGGAGACGCTCAACAGCAAGATTTGCTCCAACAGTACATTGAAACAACTTCGCTTATTGTTGGAAGGTGTAGTGGAGAATGGTACGGCCAAGAATCTGAAAGATGCTCACTACCGCATTGCCGGTAAAACCGGTACGGCACAGATACTGGAAGACGGCCGGTACACGAAGAAATACATCACCTCGTTTGTGGGTTATTTCCCGGCTCATGCACCCAAGTACAGCGCTATTGTGGTGGTGAAAAATCCGAAAGGATGGCAGCAATATGGCAATAACGTGGCGGGCCCTGTTTTCAAGGAAATAGCGGACAACATTTATGCGCGCGATATTGAACTGCACGCACCCATGGAAAAGAAGACGGTGCTGGAAGCAGGCGTACTCCCGGTCATTCGTGGTGGCCGGCAGGAAGAACTGACGATGCTCGCCAATGAATTGGGTGTTTCCACCCATTCGGCAACAGAAGAGGAGTGGGTGAAGGCGAGCCGGAACGGAAGTTCCGTAACGTGGAAAAAGAACGAAGTGCTCAAAGACCGGGTGCCGGATGTTACCGGCTTGACCTTTCGCGATGCTTTGTACCTCTGCGAAAAGTCAGGGCTACGCGTGGTGTACCAGGGGCGCGGGCGGGTTGCTGAGCAGTCGCTGGCACCGGGAACGCGCTTTGGCCGCGGGGCAAGAATTTATTTGAAACTGAGTTGATGAAGTCGTTACGCGACATATTATATAAAGTACACATCACCTCGACATCCGGCTTTATGGATGTGGAGGTGGCGGGCGTGGCATTCGACTCGCGAAAAGTGAAATCCGGATTTGTGTTTGTTGCCATACGCGGCACGCTGTCCGATGGGCACGACTTTATGCCCAAGGCCATAGCCGCGGGTGCGTCTGTTGTGGTATGCGAGAAGTTGCCGGAAGCACTTAACGAATCCGTTACCTACGTGGCGGTGAAGAGCAGTGCACAGGCACTGGGCATCATCGCTTCCAATTTTTACGACAATCCCTCCGGCAAGCTCAAATTGGTAGGTGTTACCGGCACCAACGGCAAGACAACTGTCGCCACCTTGCTGTTCAAATTGTTTTCATCACTGGGTTACAAGTGCGGCATGTTATCCACAGTTGTGAATAAAATTGTGGATAAAGAAATTCCAGCCACACACACCACACCGGATCCTATTCAGATTAATGAGTTGTTGATCGAAATGATAGCGGCCGGCTGCACGCACTGCTTTATGGAGGTGAGCTCGCATGCAGTGGATCAGGGCCGCATAGCCGGGTTACATTTTGCGGGGGCTTTGTTCACCAACATCACACATGATCATCTTGACTATCACCGTACGTTTGAAAGTTACATCCGCGCCAAGAAAGGATTCTTTGACGATCTGTCGGGCGATGCCTTTGCGCTGGTGAACATTGACGACAAGCGCGGCATGGTGATGCTTCAAAACTCGAAGGCCAAGAAATACACCTTCGGGTTGAAAAAGATGGCCGACTTCAAAGCCAAGATCATCACCAACTCTATTGAGGGGCTCGAACTCGAGATCGGTGGCCGTACCGTATGGTTCAAACTGATCGGAGACTTTAATGCCTATAATCTATTGACCGTCTTTGGCGCGGCAAGTCTGCTGGGCGAAGATCCGGAAACGGTGCTGATGAAATTGTCCTCCCTAACGGGTGCCAACGGCCGCTTTGATGTGGTCTTGCCAGGCTCGCGCTTTACGGCCATTGTGGATTACGCGCATACGCCTGATGCTTTGAAAAATGTTTTGGAGACGATTACACAATTCCGGTCAGGCAACGAACAGGTGATTTCGGTGGTGGGTTGTGGGGGTAATCGCGATAAGACCAAGCGACCGTTAATGGCAGCTATTGCCTGTAAGTACAGCGATAAGGTTATTCTCACTTCGGATAACCCGCGGGATGAAGATCCTCTCGAAATCATTCGCGAGATGCAAAAAGGTATTGGCCCTACGGAAGCACGCAAAACACTGGTGATGGCGGATCGCGAGGAAGCAATCAAGATGGCCTGCATGATGGCGAAAGAGAAGGACATCGTGCTGGTCGCTGGTAAAGGGCATGAAACGTATCAGGAAATTAAAGGCGTGAAGCACCCTTTTGACGATAAAGAGGTAGTAAGTCGGATGCTTAAAATGTTCGCGAACTAACTGATGATCAATGATCAATTGGCCGATAAATCGATGAGGAATTATAAGGATAACCTGATTGTGAAGATGACATTCCAATTTGCATTGGAAATCATCGATTTTGCCGAGCGCCTGCGATCGGAAAAGCGGTTTGCCTTTTCGGATCAGGTACTTCGATCAGGTTGTTCTATTGGGGCAAATGTGAAGGAGGCACAAGGGGCGGAAAGCAAAGCGGACTTTATTCATAAAATGAAGATCGCAATCAAAGAGGCAGAGGAAACAGAATACTGGCTTGAGCTCTGTTCAATGTCAAAAAAGTATCCTCAACCCGGTCAACTGTTGTCTGACATCGAGTCGATCTTGAAAATAATTAACAAAATAATCTCTACGTCAAAAATAAATAAGTCATTGGCGAATAAGGCCATTGACAATTGAACATGTTATATTATTTGTTCGATTATATAGAACAGAACTTTGACTTCCCCGGGGCAGGCTTGTTCCAGTACATTTCGTTCCGGGCGGGTGTTGCGGCTCTATTGTCTCTCCTTATCACGATCACATTTGGCGAAAGGCTTATTGCTTTCCTGAGAAGAAAACAGGTAGGTGAGGATATTCGTGATCTTGGCCTTGAAGGTCAGATGCAGAAAAAAGGCACACCTACCATGGGCGGGCTGATTATCATTGCGGCCATTCTGATTCCTACCTTATTGATGGCGCGGCCCGACAATGTGTATGTGTTGCTGTTGATCATCACTACGGTGTGGCTGGGCCTGATCGGATTCCTGGATGATTACATCAAAGTATTCAAGAAGAACAAAGAGGGATTAGCCGGTCGCTTCAAAATCGTGGGGCAGGTTACCATTGGATTGGTGGTTGGCCTTACGTTGTACTTCAACGATCACGTTGTTGTTCGGGAGAGATCACCGGAGACTGTTGCTATGGAAGCAAGTTTGTCGGTGAGTGCCACGCCCGTTTCAACCAGCCAGCTGGATTCGAAGTCAACAAAGACAACGGTGCCTTTCATGAAGAACAATGAGTTTGACTACAGCAGCTTGTTGTTCGGGCTTGATGAAAAGTACACGTGGATCATTTATACCCTGATCGTGATTGTTATCATAACGGCCGTTTCAAACGGGGCTAACATCACGGATGGTATTGACGGCCTGGCGGCCGGCACATCAGCCATTATCGGTCTTACGCTTGCCATTTTTGCTTACCTCTCCGGCCGTGTTGACTTCAGCTCGTATCTCAATATCATGTACATTCCGAACCTGAGCGAGCTGGTTATTTTTTGCACGGCCTTTGTTGGTGCTTGCTTAGGTTTTCTGTGGTACAATGCGTACCCGGCCCAGGTTTTCATGGGCGATACGGGGAGCCTTTCGCTGGGCGGCATTATTGCGGTATTGGCTCTGGCTGTTCGCAAAGAGTTGATGATTCCCCTCTTGTGCGGAATCTTTCTGATTGAGAACCTCTCGGTGATTCTCCAGGTATCCTACTTCAAGTATACGCGGAGGAAGTACGGAGAAGGCAGACGAATTTTTTTGATGTCGCCCCTCCATCATCACTATCAGAAAAAGAACATCCCCGAAGCCAAAATTGTAACCCGGTTTTGGATCGTGGGAATATTGTTGGCCATTCTCTGCCTGGCAACCCTTAAAGTAAGATGAGCAAGCGTGTCACCATATTGGGTTCAGGTGAGAGTGGCACAGGGGCCGCGTTGCTGGCCAAGGCAAAGGGCTATGACGTATTTGTCTCCGATCAAGGCGCCATCCGGGATGTTTACAAGGCTGATCTGATCAATGCCGGGATTGCTTTTGAAGAGGGCGGGCACTCCGATAGAATTCTTCCGGCCGATCTGATCATTAAGAGCCCCGGTATACCCGACAAGGCGGAGGTGATGAAGCGCGTGCGCGCAGCGGGCATTCCGGTGCTGGATGAGATTGAATTCGCCTTCCGCTACCTGAAAGGAAAGGTGATTGCCATCACCGGCACAAATGGGAAAACGACTACCACGCTGCTGACCTATCACCTGTTGAAGTCGGCCGGCTTGAATGTGGCGTTGGCAGGTAACGTAGGGGAGAGCCTGGCGCGTAAGGTGGCTGTAGGCGACCATGATTGGTATGTAGTTGAGATCAGCAGTTTTCAGCTGGACGGGACGATATCGTTCAGGCCGCATATTGGCATACTGCTGAATATTACGCCTGATCACCTTGACCGGTACGAATACAAAATGGAGAACTATATCAACTCCAAGTTTCGGCTGGTGCAAAATCTGACTACCCATGAGCACTTTATTTATTATGCCGATGATGCAGTAGCAGGCCACGAGGCGCGCAAAAGAAAAATCACAGCCGATCAGGTGGCTGTCTCATTAACTGATACTAAAACCAAAGCCTACTATGATGGTCAGCAAATGGTGTTCAACGTGGCTGGGCATCATTTTCGGGTTGCACAAGCCGACACCACACTGAAAGGCCCACACAATTTGATCAACACCATGTCGGCTGTCTCGGCTGCATTGTTAGCCGGTGTATCCGAACAGGCCGTGCGTGCAGCACTGAAGACTTTCAAGAATGCCCCGCACCGCCTTGAGTCTGTTGCGGTCATCAATGGCGTTGAGTTTGTGAATGACTCAAAGGCCACTAACGTAGACTCTGTGGTGTACGCGCTCGGCAGCTATCAACAACCGCTGGTGTGGATTGCCGGGGGCATTGATAAGGGTAATGACTACGAGTTGATTAAAGAAGAGGTTCAGAAAAAGGTCCATACCCTCATTTGTTTGGGCCGGGACAATGAAAAGTTAAAGAAGTTTTTTGGTGGGGTAGTGCCTAAAATCCACGAGACCCAAAGCGTGAAAGAGTTGGTTCGGTTGGCTCTGCAGTCGGCACGGCAGGGTGACGTGGTGTTGCTTTCACCGGCCTGCGCCAGTTTTGATTTGTTCAAGAACTACGAGGATCGGGGTACCCAGTTCAGAGAAGCCGTATTGGAACTCAAAGGGGAGGGAATTCAGAATAGGGTATTTGAGAATAGAGAATGAAGATGGAAAGAGAGCCTGCGAAATCGTTTAAGGATTTGATTGTGTGGCAACGGGCCCATGAATTAGTGCTCGCTGTCTACCGGGCAAGTGGCGCATTTCCGAAAGAAGAACAGTATGGGCTCACGCAGCAAATCAGGAGATCATCGTCTTCGGTTGCCGCCAACATAGCAGAAGGTTTTAAAAAGAGAGGGGAGAAAGATAAACTGAGAATTTTGAATATCGCGCAGGGTTCACTTTCGGAAACGCACTATCATTTGGTGTTGGCAAATGATCTTCGGTATGGAGAAATGGGTTTGCTGGAGGAGAAAGTTGAAGAGGTAAGCCGGTTGCTGGAGTCGTATATGAAAGCCATTCGAAAATGATTCTGACTACTAAATGCTAAATGCTGAATTCTAAATTCTCGCAAAGAGTAAAGAGATGGAAAAAATAAAGAGTTGGGCCGACAAGAATTTGCAAGGTGACCGCGTCATCTGGGCCGTTGTCTTTGCCCTGTCGCTCATCAGTATTCTGGTGGTGTACAGCTCCATCGGTACGCTGGCGTACAAACGCACGGCAAGTCCCGAGTCCTATTTGCTGAAGCACACGTTTATGGTGTTCCTCGGTTTGGCTGCCATGTGGGTAGCGCACAAGATCGACTATCGGTATTATTCCAAGTTGTCGCGGCTGGCGCTTTGGGTTAGCGTGCCTCTGCTGATCTATACGTTCACCAATGGAACAACCATTAACGATGCCGCTCGCTGGATTACGCTCCCGATAATCAACACTTCGTTCCAGCCTTCTGATTTTGCCAGCCTTGCCCTGATCATCAACCTGGCAGCCATGCTGTCGAAGAAGCAGCAAAACATTGATGATATCAAAGAGACGTTGATTCCAATGCTGATCTGGTGCGGAGTTATTTGCGGCTTAATTGCCTTAACCAATCTTTCCACCGCGGTGTTGCTCTTCGCCACCTGTATGCTGGTGATGTTTATCGGCCGTGTGCCGGTAAAGTACCTGGCCATGCTGGTGTTGGTTGGTCTGCTAGCGGGAGCAGCCGCCATCAAATTTGGAACCCGCGGTGCCACCGCGCTCAGCCGCATCGAAGCTTTTGTTAAAGGAAGCGAGTTGCCCTTTCAGGCCAAACATGGACGCATGGCGGTTGCTACGGGTGGCATCATCGGCAAAGGCCCGGGCAACAGCGAACAGCGCAACATTTTGCCACATCCCTACTCTGATTTCATCTACGCCATTCTCATCGAGGAATATGGACTGGTTGGTGGCATCATCGTGCTGGCACTCTATCTCATTCTGCTCCACCGTGGCATGAAGGCCGCTTACAACAGCGAACGTGCCTTTGGCGGGTTACTCTCAGCCGGGCTCAGTTTTGACTTAGTGTGTCAGGCCATGGTGAATATGGGTGTGGTCGTGGGCCTTGGCCCGATTACCGGGCAACCGTTGCCCCTGATTAGTATGGGGGGTACCGCCATGGTGTTCACGGGAATTTCCGTGGGTATCATTCTAAGCGTAAGTCGTGGTGAGCAGGAAGAGAATTGGGGTCAACAGACCAATCTGAAGGATTCAAAAGATAAAGACGTAGAAGCCAAAGCAGCGTGAGTGCATCAACACCATATCGAATAATCATTAGCGGAGGCGGCACGGGCGGGCACATTTTCCCTGCGCTGGCGATTGCCCATGCCTTTCGTGAGCGCCACCCCGATGCGGATATTCTTTTCGTGGGGGCCGAAGGCCGAATGGAAATGACACGTGTGCCGGAGGCTGGATATCGGATCGTTGGGTTGTGGATCAGTGGTTTACAACGGAAGCTGACGCTATCCAACCTGCTCTTCCCGGTAAAACTGATCGCGAGCTACCTGAAGGCCAGTCGGATCATCCAGTCATTTAAACCGCATGCCGTGGTGGGCACAGGCGGTTATGCCAGTGGCCCCATCATGATGGCAGCCACGCGCAAACGAATTCCCACCGTCATACAGGAGCAAAACTCGTATGCCGGTTTGACCAACAAACAGGTGGCATCCAAGGCCAGCGTGATTTGCGTGGCCTACCCGAATATGGAGCGTTACTTCCCGGCCGGTAAGATCCGGTTCACCGGCAACCCGGTGCGCAAGGACATTTTGGACGTGGATCAAAAACGTGTTGAAGCCCTTCGCGAATTCAATTTGCAGCAAGAGAAGCGAACGCTTTTGGTTTTGGGCGGAAGTCTGGGGGCTCGCACCATTAATGAAAGTATATCGGCAAATCTCGCATTGTTGGCTGAGGCCGGAGTGCAAGTGATTTGGCAGACCGGTAAGATGTATATCGAGAGTGTAAAAGCGCAGGTTGCCGGCCAGGACCTGGCCCCATTTCGGATTTACGATTTCATCAAACGTATGGATTTGGCCTATGCCGCCAGCGATGTGGTGATTTCGCGAGCCGGAGCGCTTGCCATTTCGGAGTTGTGCCTGGCCAAACGTCCTGCCGTGCTCGTGCCTTCGCCCAACGTGGCCGAAGATCACCAGACCAAGAATGCGTTGGCACTGGTCAACGAAGGAGCCGCGTTGATGGTCAAAGATGGTGACGCAGCCACGCAGTTGGTGCAGCAGGCGCTTGCCTTGCTGAACAACTCCGATCGGTGCGCCCAACTGAGCGCAAACATTGCGCTACTGGGTAAGCCACGGGCCGCAGATGAAATTGTGGATGAACTGGAAAAACTGATAATCAGGTGACGATCGATCAATACGATAACGTGTACTTCCTCGGCATTGGCGGCATCGGCATGAGTGCGCTGGCGCGTTGGTTCCGCCACAAGGGCATGCGCGTGGCTGGCTACGACCGCACGCCCACAGCCCTTACCCACGAACTGATCGAAGAAGGAATGGAATTGCACTTTGATGATCGGGTGGAACTCATTCCGGGCAATCTCACGCGGGAGAAGACGCTGGTCATCTTTACACCGGCTATTCCGAAGGATCACAAGGAACACGCGTACCTGCGCGAAAATGGGTTTACCATTCTGAAACGCTCCGAGGTTCTTGGACTGCTCACCCGCAGCTACCGCACCATTGCGGTGGCCGGCACGCATGGCAAAACAACAACCTCGTCCCTGATTGCACACATACTCAAATCTGCGGGCCAGAATATGGTCGCATTTTTGGGCGGCATTACAACCAACTATGAGTCGAACCTGGTGATGCACGGGCAGGTAAATGAAAACACCTGGGTGGTTGCGGAAGCGGATGAGTATGACCGCTCGTTCCTGCGTTTGTTTCCGCATGTGGCCGTGGTTACCTCGGCCGATGCCGACCACCTCGACATTTATGGCGATCATCAATCGATGCTGAAGTCGTATCGCGATTTTATCGGGCAGGTGCATCATCATGGCTATCTGTTTATTCATGAGTCCATTGCCGAATTGGCAAAAGGAATAGAAAATATTACGGTTCAGACCTACGGTACGAGCCAGGGACAATTTTTTGCCGACCGGATTGTAGCTCAAGGTGGATTTTTTGAATTCGATCTGAAGGGCTTTGCCCAGACGATTGAGAAGATTCAGCTCGGTGTCCCTGGTTTTCACAACATGGAGAATGCGATTGCGGCAACGCTGGTGGCCAAGCAGATTGGCATTGGCGATGACGTGATCCGGCAGGCGTTGGCCAGTTTCAAAGGCGTGAAACGCAGATTCGAGTTTGTGGTGAAGAACGATCGCTGCGTGTACATTGATGACTACGCGCATCACCCCACCGAGATTGAGGCTTTCCTGCGTTCGCTGAAATCAATGTATGCCGGCCGCAAGCTGACCGTTGTGTTTCAGCCACACCTGTTCACCCGCACGCGCGATTTTGCCGGGGGATTTTCGAAGAGCCTCAGCCTGGCCGATGAAGTGCTGCTGATGGACATCTACCCGGCCCGGGAAGAGCCAATTGCCGGTGTTACAGCCGATATGCTGTTCCCGGCCATAACAAGCCCGGTAAAAATTCGCTGCGGCAAAAAGGACCTGTTGGAGAAACTGGAAGATTTGGATGTGGACGTGCTGGCCACGGTGGGAGCGGGCGACATCGACACCTTGGTTAAGCCGATAAAAGAAATGCTGAAGAAGAAATACGAATGAAGGGCTCGTTTCACATACGGAAGGAAATTAAAGTAGCCGTGGCGCTGGTGATGGTGTCTGGCCTCATTGCCTTTAGTGAACGGCAGCGGGGCGGCCTCGTATGCAAGGACATTACCATTGAACTGGATAATGTACACGAGAACCATTTTATAGATGAGGCCGATGTGATGAAACTCGTGGAGAGCAGTGGTGTGCCGTTGAAAGGTTCCCACTTGTCGCGTTTGGATTTGCGTGCCGTAGAAGAAAAAATCAAGTACGATCGTCATATCCGCGATGCCGAGTTGTTTACCGATCTGAAAGGCAACCTGGTAGTTAATGTAGAGTTGCGCAGGCCCATCGCCCGAATTGTTCAGGAAGATGCTCCTGATGCTTACATCGCAGAAGATGGCACCATCATGAGTGTTTCGGAGCGCTACACCTCACGGGTGTTGCTCCTCAGCGGCCCGTATGTAAAAAAACTCATTGACATGGATAACCTGAACACAACCGAGGAAGGCCGGCAGATGATGGAAATGCTGGAGTATGTGCGGGAAGATCGCTTCTGGAACGCGCAGGTGGCGCAACTGGATATCGCAGCGAACGGCAAGATTACGATCTACCCGCAGATTACCGGCCAACGCGTGGAGTTCGGAAAGCCGGAAAACATAGAAACAAAGTTCGATAAGCTCATGGTGTTCTACCGCGAAATTCTACCCCAGCGTGGCTGGACGAGATATCAGCGGGTGAACCTTGAATTTGAAGGACAGGTAATAGCCGAATAACCCAAACAACAGAGAACCAAACAACCACTAAAACATAGCATCGTATGGAAAATAGTAAAATAGTAGTCGGCCTCGATATCGGTACAACCAAGATTTGTGCCATCGTAGGCCGCAAAAACGAGTTCGGGAAACTCGAAGTACTCGGCATGGGCAAAGCAGAAAGCGAGGGCGTGATCAAAGGCATTGTCGTGAATATTGATAAGACGGTGTTTGCCATTGAAAAGGCCATCAAAGAAGCCAGCGACATGTCGGGCATTGACATTGGTGTGGTGAATGTCGGCATTGCGGGCCAGCACATCCGCAGTTCCATCCACCACAACAGCATGCTGCGCGATTCCAAAGAAGGTGAGATCACCATCGAAGACGTGAGCCGCCTGACGGAGGATATGTACCGCATGGTAGTGCCCAGTGGCAGCGAAATCATTCACGTGATGCCGCAAGATTATACCGTGGACTATGAGGAAGGCATCAAGGATCCGGTGGGTATGAGTGGCGTGCGTCTTGAAGCCGACTTCCATGTGATCACCGCGCAAACCAGCGCCATCAATAACATCAACAAATGCGTGCGCAGGGGAGGGTTGGAGATTGATGATCTGATCCTTGAACCGCTGGCCTCCAGCCTGGCCGTACTCAGCGAGGAAGAGAAAGAAGCCGGTGTCTGCCTCATCGACATTGGCGGAGGCACGACCGACATTGCCATCTTCTACGATAATATCATTCGTCACACGGCCGTTATTCCGTTTGGTGGTAACATCCTCACCACCGACATCCAGCACGGATTGCAAGTGATGTCCAAGCAAGCCGAGCAGTTGAAGACGCGCTTTGGCAAGGCCATAGCCGAAGAAGCAAGCCCGAATGAGATTGTATCCATCCCGGGCATTCGCAACCGCACGGCCAAGGAGATCTCGGTCAAGAACCTGTCAAATATTATTCAGGCCCGCATGGAAGAAATCATTGAGATGGCCCATGCGGAAATCATCAGTTCCGGCTTTGAGAATCGGTTAGCGGGTGGCATCGTGATCACCGGTGGTGGCTCGCAGCTGGCGAACCTCAAGCAACTGGTCGAGTATATGACCGGCATGGACACCCGTATCGGTTACCCGAATGAACACCTCGGCAAAGGCAAGATTGAAGCGGTGAAGAGCCCGATGTATGCCACAGCCGTGGGCCTGGTACTGGCCGGTTTCCGCTCGCTGGATGAGCGTGATGAACGCTACAAGGAGGCCAAGGCCGTGGTGAAGCAGCAGCCGGTGAAGCAACGCAAGAGCGCGCTCACGGGCGATTTCTTCACCAACATCCTGAACAAGACGAAAGGACTGCTCATCGATGACCTCGGTGAGAAAAACGAATACTAACCACCATAAATAAACACAGTCATGTTTGATTCATCGTACAAGTTTGATCTGCCGAAGCACCACAAGTCCATTATCAAAGTAGTGGGCGTTGGCGGTGGCGGAAGCAATGCGGTCAACCACATGTTTCGCCAGGGCATCAAGGATGTCGAGTTTGTGGTGGCCAACACAGATTTGCAGGCGCTCAACAGCAGCCCTGTTCCCCACAAACTTCAGTTAGGCGTTAACCTCACCGAAGGGTTGGGGTGTGGCGCCAATCCGGAAGTTGGGCGGGCAGCCGCGCTGGAGAGCAAAGACCAGATTCGCGAAATGCTGTCGGGCACCAAAATGGTGTTCGTTACTGCGGGTATGGGTGGCGGCACCGGAACGGGTGCAGCCCCGGTGATCGCCAAGATTGCCAAGGACATGGACATTCTCACCGTGGGAATCGTGACCGTCCCGTTCTCCTTCGAAGGCAAGAAAAAGACGGGTCAGGCACAGGCCGGCATCGAGGCGCTGCGGTCAAGCTGCGACACGGTACTGGTCATTCTCAACGACAAACTGCGTGAGATCTATGGCAACCTCGCCATTGGCCAGGCGTTTGGCGAAGCCGACACGGTGCTGACCACAGCCGCTAAAGGCATTGCGGAAATAATTACCCTCGCGGGTTATGTCAATGTCGACTTCCAGGATGTGCGCACGGTGATGTTGAATGCCGGTGCTGCGGTGATGGGCTCGGCCGAAACGCGGGGCGAAGGCCGCGCAATCAAGGCTGCGCAGCAGGCTCTTGCCTCTCCGCTGCTTGACAACCGCGATATCATGGGCGCGAAAAAGATTCTGTTGTCCATTATCTCAGGCGAAGAAGCTGAATTGCAGATGGACGAGCTGTCCACCATTACCGAATACATTCAACAGCAGGCGGGTGATGAAGCCGAAGTTATTTTCGGCCACGGTGTAGATTCCACCTTGGGCGACCGCATTCGCGTAACGGTAATTGCTACCGGTTTCCGTGCCGAAGGCAAAACCGTTCGCAAGGACGACAAGAAAGTGATGGAGTTGGACAAAAGCCAAATCTCGCTCTTTGGCGGTGTAGACAACTCGGTGAACCAGCGCATGGATGAGCCTGAATTACGCGTTGTGGAAATGCCGGTGAACCAGACTCCGGAGATGCCGACCAAACATACGACTACGATCAGCGACAAGCCGATTCTCCAGCCGGAGGACAAGCCCCTGTACATCAAACCGGAGGAGAAGCCGTTTGTGCCCGAAGAACCTCAGGAAGAGCGTTCGTTTACGTTGTTTGAAAGGCCGGTGCCGGTGGCAAAGTGGGACGATGAGGACGAAACCGAGGAGGGCGATGACAGCCTGTTCGGCAGCGATGATGATGAGTTCTCGGTGGGCAAGGAACCCTCGGCCGATCAGATCATTAATGAGGAAGGGCTGATGGAGTATCGCAGAACCAAGGAACGTCTCGCGCAGCAGGCCCGCGAACGCAGAGCCAAACTTAAAGCGGACAAGAAGCCCGAGATGACCAAGGAGGAGTTTAACAACAAGTGGACGGTACCTGCGTACCTGAGAAGGGGCGTGAAGATGGAAAATGTTCCCCACTCGTCAGAAAATTTTGTGTCCCGCTACAACCTGAATGACGACAATCAGGTGCTGGGCAACAATAAGTTCTTACACGATAATGTGGATTAATTACTTCACCCCGTCCGTGGGACACCCCTCTCTTGTGGGGAGAGCGGCCTGGGGTGAGGGAGAAGATATGGCATATCCGGCACGACTGGTATTTACTCCATTCGTAGTGGTTGTTGGTGGTAAATAATTTTTTGCCGGTGCCGGAGTGCCTTCTTTTTGATCGGTGAGTGTTGCTTAAAGCAGTTTCGATTTTTTGCTGCGCCCGATCAAAGGTTTTTTAAGCTGGAAAGCCGAACGCTATGGTTCGGCTTTCTTTTTTACCTTGTCGAAAACTTAGCTATGTCAAAGCGTACGGTCTTTATCTCGTTTCCCATTCTGCTCCTGGTCGGTGTGTATTTTTTAGGACCAACACCGGAGCGCCCCAAATATTCCAATACCATGCCGGTGGTGCCGCAGGCAGCCGATGATCTGGAGCGCTATGTACAGCAGCAGGAAGCCCGCCACGTGCTGAAGCCGGATAACGAAGCCCGTATTGTGTGGGCCGATTCCACCCGCAGCCGCACGCGCTACAGCGTGGTGTATCTTCATGGCTTCTCGGCTTCGCAGAAGGAGGGCGACCCCGTGCATCGGGATTTTGCGAAAAGCTTTGGAGCTAATTTGTATCTCGCCCGCCTGGCCGACCATGGCATTGATACTACGGAACAATTGCAGTTGTTTACGCCCGACCGGTTTTGGCAGTCGGCTAAAGAGGCATTGGCGATTGGCCGCGCGCTGGGCGATAGCGTGATACTGGTCAGCACGTCCACCGGGGGCACGGTTGCGCTTTTGCTGGCGGCCACTTTCCCGCAGCAGGTGTTCGCCCTGATTAATCTTTCGCCCAACATTGCCATCAATGACGGTAATGCGTGGTTGCTCAACAACCCCTGGGGCTTACAAATTGCCCGGTTGGTGATTGGCAGCGACTATCAGCAAATACCGTACGACTCCACCCGCCAGGTGTATTGGAATGGAAAATACCGGCTGGAGTCGATTGTACAGTTGCAGGAAATGGTGGAGACGAGCATGACGGAAAAAACGTTTCAGGCGGTGACTTGCCCCTCCTTGACACTCTATTATTATAAGAGCGAAACCGAACAGGACCCCACCGTGAAAGTCTCCGCCATGCTGGAGATGCATGAGCAATTGGGAACACCAGCCGACCTGAAAGAAGCCATTGCGGTACCCGGAGCCGGTGCCCACGTCATCGGTTCTTCTTTGGTATCCAAAGACATCGAAAAAGTGAAACAGGAGATGGAACGCTTCGCGGTGGGGAAATTGCGAATGACGAAGCTTAACGGAGTTCCGGCAAACCCGTGATCAGCCTTTCACCCACTCCACAATCAGGTGTTTGCTCAGCAGCACCCCGGTTGACGTATTAAGTTGAAAGATCTCCGTGAGTGCCGTTCGCTGCTCGGGGTGCGCGTGCAGTTGCCTTCGGTAGTTGCGCCAACTGAAGAACCAGATCAGCGGATACGTGATCAGGAGCAATTGCGAGGTGGAGCTCACGCGTGTCTTCACCACGCGGTCGATCCGCAAGCCTTGAAGAGCAGCCAGTAACCGCAAACGAAGCAAACCGCTGAGAAAAATTTTCCCGAAATAGCCATCCGTGCGGCCGGGCCAACGGACAAAGGCATCGTGCTCATTGGGCAGGGGCGTGCTGTAGTGCTCACTTTCGCCCAGGAATTGGGCAAACCGGCTGCGCAGCGAAGATGTATTAGGTGTGGTGAGCAACAGGCGCCCCCCGGTTTTCAAGATGCGGGCCGTTTCGCGGAAGAAGTGATGTTGATCCGGCAGATGCTCGATGGTTTCCGAACAGATGACGATGTCAGCTGCGGCATCAGCAATGGGGAAAGGCTTCTGAAGATCGATCTTTTCGCAGTGAAGATCGCTGCGTTTGTTTTGTTCCGGGAAAAGATCAAAAAGGTGGGCGTGGGCGCCCTGCGCCTGAAACAACCCTGCGATGTAGCCGCTGCCGGCCGATAAGTCGTACACCGACTTGCCGGGCAATTGACGGGCGTGAACCTTTACGTAGTCTTCAAAATAGTCCAGCGCGAGCTGGCGGGAGTGAGGCACTTCGGGCTGCGCCATGTCAGGTGCGGGCTTTTAGAATTTCCAATGCGCGGGGTACATCGGCCGGAGTATCGATGCCGAACGATTCGCGATCGGTCTCAATTGTCTGGATTTTGAACCCGTTTTCCAGCCAGCGCAGTTGCTCCAGCGATTCTGCTTTTTCCAGGGCCGAGGCTTGCAGCTGGGTGATGCGCTCCAGGATATCGGCTCGGTAGGCATACAAACCCACGTGCTTAAAAAACTGGTGATACTGAATCCAGTCAGACTCCAACCGGTTGCGAACGTGGGGCACGGGCGAGCGACTGAACAGTAAAGCATTGCCGTGCACATCCAGCACTACTTTGGCTTCGCTTGGATTGAAAAGTTCGTCAGACGATGTTATTTTCTTGATGAGCGTGGCAATTTCCACGGAGCCATCGAGCCGGGCAGCGAGCAAATCAATCTGGTGAGCTTCGATGAAGGGCTCATCGCCCTGGATGTTGATGACATAGTCGTAGCGCGCGTTGAGGTTTTTCAAGGCCTCGAAACAGCGATCGGTGCCGCTGGGGTGGTCGGGTGAGGTGAGCACCGCGCGGCCGAACGTCTGCACGTGGTTGAAAATCTCTGCGTGGTCGGTCGCCACCACCACATCGGTGAGGTGGCGCGACTGGCGCGCGGCTTCGTACACCCAGCGAATCATTGATTTGCCGGCCAGCTCCACCAGCGGTTTGCCCGGGAAACGGCTGCTGGCGTAGCGCGCGGGGATGAGTCCGATGATTTTCACGTCAGCTCTTTTTTACTTTCAGGGTAACACCTTCGGAGCTGATGACTTCAATCGCTTCGCCTTTTTCAATGAACTCGCCACGGGTAAAGGCATCGTACAGCTGATTTTCGATCATCACCTTGCCGCTGGGACGCAGCACGGTATACGCGGTTCCTTTTTTGCCGACCAGCGCACTGGCCGAAGCGTTGACGGTGTAGCCCTCTTTACTTTCCTGGGTGTCGGTGAGCGCAATGCGCTTAAAGGCTTGTGTGTTGGACAAGCGCGCGCCCCCGAAGAAGAGCAGCAGCCCGCCACCCGCTATGCCGCCCAGCGTGGCGAAGGTGGCCACCACAATGTCGCCCATCGGAACAAAATCGAAATTGAAGAAATCGTTGTTGAGCATGATGAGGATGAGCGACACCACGGTGAGCGTGATACCGGCCACACCCGCTACACCAAAGCCGGGGATGACGAAAACCTCCACCACAATGAGCACCAGGCCAATGAACAGGGCAATGATTTCCCAATACTCGGCCAACCCGTTAAGGTAGTACGGCACCAGGTAGAGCACCAGGGCGACAATAGCCGCAAACAGCGGAAAGCCTACCCCGGGCGTTTGCAACTCGAAGTAAATGCCACCAATGATGATGAGGATGAGAATGCCGCTGATGAACGGGTTGAGAAAGATGGCAATGATTTTTTCGGTGGCCCCGAGCCGAAACGTTTCGATGTCGTAATTGGTGACGTTGTTCTTTTTCAGAATCTCTTCGATCGAATCGACCTTGCCTTCGCAGTAGCCGTTTTCAATCGCTTCCGTTGTGGTAAACGTAATCACCTTGCCCGCTTCTTTTACGCTGTCAATGGCGATGCTCTGGTCCACCATACCCTCGGCAATGCGCGGGTCGCGGCCGTTCTCTTCGGCTGTGGAGCGCATGATGGAACGCATGTACGACTGGTACTTGTCGGGCGCGGCTTCACCACCGACACCTTCCACTACCGTGGCCGCCCCGATGCTGGCTCCCGGTGACATATAAATACTATCGCAGGCGATGGAGATCAGTGCCCCGGCCGAGGCGGCATCGGAGTTGACGAATACCCAAATGGGTTTTTTTACGTCCATGATCATATCCACGATTTCCTTGGCATCGGTTAGGATGCCGCCATAGGTATCCATGTCCACGATGATGTAGTCGGCTTTTGTTTTTTCGGCATGGGCCAGCGCCAGTTTGACGTAGCGCGTCATGCGCGGATCAATTTCCGCCTTGATTTCCATCACCATCACTTTTTTCTTGTCCTGCGCCTGTACAAAAAGCGGCAACAGCAGCACGAACAGAACCCATACCCGATTATACATATTCACGTTTGTTTAAGCGGCCCTTCAGCAACTGGTAACCGGGGTGCCTTTGTGCCCTGGTGGCGTAAATTGCCACTAAGACACCAAGCCCCGAAGAGTTGGTCAACTGCAAATGGGCATTTATGCCAAAAATACGCAAAACGGACTAGTGGTACGGCCCGGCTGGAGCGTCTGTTGTTTTTGTTTATATAAGAAACCACCCTGTTTTGCCGTTTAGATTTTGTTAGGGTAGCCGCTTGCCGCCAACCCTACGGGCAGGGATGGAGCGGAGAGGCTGTCGTAGACGTATGGTTATTCAGGTTTTGTTGACCGGTTTAGCTCCGGTCTTTGCCAAATGGGATGCCGGAATTAGCCCGGCATGACAAAAATCGTTGAGAGGCTTCCAGACAGCCGTTGTTTGAGCCCAGCCTTCTGAAGCGTGGGCTGGCGGGTGGATGAAGGCTGGCGAGCCGCGACAGCCCGTGGCCCGCCTACCTTCGCTTAGCAGCTTCGGTGGGCAAGTCGGTGGGCAAGCCCCCCAATGCTTAGGAGCTTCCGTGGGCGAGCCATAAAACGAGCAAGAGTACGGCCGATTTCGTAACTTTTCAGACTTTTTCAACGCTATGATCAAATTGATTTTTTTGTCTGCCGTGCTGATGACCTCCGAGAGCGACTCGCTGCGCATGGAGACCATTGACGGAAAGCAATTCATCATTCACCAGGTGGACGCAGGCGAAACCCTGTTTGCCCTGTCTAAACGCTATGGCGTGCCGGTGGCTACGCTGCTGGAGCACAACCCCACGGCCGATGCCGGCCTGGAAGTGGGCCAGTTGCTCAAGGTGCTCTACATACCCCGCACCACCAAAACCACGGCACAGGGCACTATTCACAAAGTGGCACCCAAGGAAACGCTGTTCAGCATTGCCAAAATGTATGATGTAACGGTGAACGACATCAAACTCTGGAATAACCTGAGCGACAACTCCCTGAAACTTGGGCAGGAGTTGCTGATTAAAAAAGGCACGACCACAACCACCGCACCGGTGGTGCAAACGGTGCCCCCCGTGCAATCGGTGAAAACCACCCACACGGTGGCCGCCAAGGAAACGATGTACTCCATTGCGCGGCAATACAACATCACCGTGGACCAGCTGAAGCAATGGAACAACCTGGCGGGCAATGAGCTGAAAGTCGGTCAGGTGTTGTTTGTTACCCAGCCTATGTACAACGCCACACCGAACACCCAACCGGTAACGAATACGCCCGTGGTGACACAGCCTGTGAAAATATCGGAAGGGATTTCGGGCACCAGCGAACTGAAAGAGACCGGCCTGGCCGCGCTCATCGAAGGCACGGAGGGCAACCGGAAGTACCTGGCCCAACACCGCACGATTAAACCCGGCACCATTTTGAAAGTGCGCAACGAGGCCACCGGCCGCGAGGTATTTGTGCGCGTAACCGGGCCGCTTACTGATGCCGATCCAACTTTGATCATCAAGATTTCGAAGTCTGCGCTCGACCGGCTGGGCGCCACCTCTACCGAAAAAATACGCGTGGAGGTGACGTATTATAAATAGTCTGCATGCGTGATCGCGCTGTGAATTCAACCAACCCGTGTGCCGCTTTTTTTTGCCACGAGGCCACCAAGACACAAAGAAAAAATCCTTTGCGTCTTCGTGCCTTGGTGGCAAGTTTGACGGTGTTTATCGTATCGTGGTGGTCGGTTGACGTGCAGGGCCAAAACCTGGTGCCCAATTTTAGCTTTGAGCAGTATACCATTTGCCCGCGCAGCTTCAGCGCCTACCCGCACGATTTTCGGGTGCCCGGCTGGGCCTCGGCCAACACGGGCACGCCCGACTACTACAACAAATGCAGCTGGGCCGAAACCAACGTGCCCAAAAACTGGGCGGGCGTCAGCAACGCACACGATGGCGTAGCCTATGTGGGCATCTATGGCGGGCAGCGGCCGGGTGGCAATGGCTATCGCGAGTACATTCAAACCGAACTCACGCAGCCGCTGCAGGCGGGCAAAAAATACCGGCTGGCCTTTTGGTACAAGTTGTCGTCCTACTCGATGGTCTCCATCGATCACATGGGGCTGGCCCTCAGCGATACGCTGGTCAAAGTGCCGCACGATAAAGTGATGGCAGCCGTGCCCGTGCTGCAAGTGAAGCGCCCCGCGAAAAATGCCGGAGGATGGGAACAGGCGAAGATGCACTACATCGCCAAAGGCGGAGAGAAGTTTCTGGTGATCGGCAATTTTGTGGCGAACGAAAAGCTGGAAACCCTTTTTTTACCCCAGCGGTCGGGCAAGAGCGCCATGCTGGGCAGCAGCGCCTATTTCTATATTGATGAAGTGGAAGTGATTCCCCTGGAGCCGCTGGATGCGCCCAAACCCGTGCGCGAACCTACCGGAGAGCCCGTACGCGAACCCGTGCTGTGGGAAGGCAAAGAGATCGAGAAGGGCAAATGGTATGTGCTCAAGAACGTGGAGTTTGAGTTCGACCAGTTTACCCTTACCACCTACAGCAGCCTGGAGCTGGACAAAGTGGTGGACATTTTGCAGAAGCAAAAAACCTGGGTGCTGGAACTGCGCGGCCACACCGATGATGTGGGCGGCACCACCTACAACCAGGAGCTTTCCGAAAAACGGGCGAAGAGCGTGGCCGAATACCTGGTGCAGAATGGCATTGACGCAGCCCGCCTCTCTGCGTTTGGCCACGGCAAGAGCCAGCCCCTGGTAGACGAGCGCACGGCCGAAGCCCGCAGCCGCAACCGCAGGGTGGAAATGCGGTTCATGGATCCATGAAGGCCGCGCGCGTAGCGGAGCTTCGCGAGTTGCTGGACGAGCGGGTAGCCCATTACAACCGCCCCGCCTTTATCCCCAACGACCCCATCAGCGTACCGCACCGGTTTCGCCTACCCCAGGATATTGAAATTGCCGGCTTTTTTGCCGCCATCCTCGCGTGGGGCCAGCGCACCACCATCATCAACAGTTGCACGCGGCTGCTGCAGGCCATGGACGATGCGCCCCACCAGTTTGTGCTGCACCACACCGCGGCCGATCTGAAACCTTTCCGGAAATTTGTTCACCGCACCTTCAACGGCACCGATGCCACTTACCTCATGCGCTTTTTGGGAGCGCACTACCGCCAGCACCCTTCGCTGGAGCCGCTGCTGACGCCACCCCCGGGTGAGGGCATGGCGGTGGCGCTCACCCGGTTTCACCACGCGGTGTTTGCCTTGCCGGGTGCCCCGGCCCGCACACGCAAACACATTGCCACACCTGCCCGCCACAGCGCGTGCAAGCGCCTGAACATGTTTTTAAGGTGGATGGTGCGCCACGACCACTGCGGGGTGGACTTTGGCCTGTGGAAGAATATCTCGCCCGCGCAGCTCATTTGCCCGTTGGATGTGCACGTGGAGCGCGTGGCGCGCCAGCTCCGGTTGGTCAGGCGCAAGAGTGTAGACTGGGCCACAGCCGAAGAGCTGACGGCCAACTTACGTTTACTGGATCCTCACGACCCCGTGAAGTACGACTTTGCCTTGTTTGGTTTGGGCGTGGAGGGAGAGATGTAGGGGCGGGGGCTGGATGCTGGATACTGGATACTGGATACTTGATTCTTACTCCTTACTCGTTACGAATCTTTCACAACCCGTACGCTTCCTTTCGGGATAACATTTGTTGGTGGCTATCCTTAGCTACTATTTTTTTCAGTTGACCGGCCAAAAGATCGAAGTCCAAATAAACACAACACTTAAATATGCCCAAAGAAGGGAAAAAAAGATATGAACAGCCGTTTCAAATCTCTTCCCTTTCCACAGCTTTGACGAGTAGCCAAAAAACTGAATTAGTAGCCGGCAGGTCCAGAAGATACCGAGGCCTAATGTTATTCTTTTTCCCAGTTTTGTATTGATGAGATCGTCAGCGGAAGTGAGGCAAAGTAGTCCCATGAGAAATACGATTAGGCCAATAAAGAAAGTATGTACGTACATCATTTGCCGGTTTATCAAACTCATGGATTTCAATTCATCAGTCCAGTTAAAGTACTTTGGGAAAATCAAATGCATTAGCGCAAGACTGATTAAAGTAAAACCAATTACGTGAAAGTAAATTTCCATTTTTGGTTAGGGGGCTACGGTGAAGATTGACATGAACGGGGTAAACTTCGTTTCCTGAAGGGAGGAAAATCCGACTTGCCTGAAAGCCTGTTGCCATGCGGAACGAGAGAAAAAATGGGTGAATCCGATTGAGAAAGCCATGAAATTCGGGAAGTCTCTCAGGTGCTCAACCATAATCAATTTACCATTGGGTTTGCAAACCCTATAACACTCCTTGAAAAATTGGACCCGTTCATCATGAGATCTTATTTCATGTACAGCCGACAATAGAAAGATGATATCCACCGATTTGTCGGCTAAGGGTATGGAGTTCGATTTTATCGGCTGTGTATTTGGATATACCTGACTTACCTTTCGGGCTCTTATAATGGCGGGTTCGGTATGTCGCTGGGCATTGTAAAAGTCAAAAACCAGTAAGTCAGACTGCGGGAAATGATTTTTTATAATAAAACTTGTTTCATCAAAGCCGGCATTGATGTTTATGATCTGATTTGCGCTGGAGTCAGAAACGGGGAGATTTTTCAGCCAGTTAAATTGGTAGTAGCCGGAAAGATCATAGACATAGGCTGAAGTCAGCAAGGGCATAATCAGGCCATAGAGGAAAGATGCCAGAATCACCCAATATAAAATATCCGACCACCCGATTAGTCGATAACTTATGGTTAGTAAAGCCAGCGTGCCCAGACCAATTACATAAAAGTGTCTGTTAAAGCTCAGAATATTGAGAACTCCCTGGAATGGCCTTCTTTTTACTTCCATTGTTCAATCTTGCCTTTTTTCCAATAGTATGGAATGTTTCGAATAACAAAAGCGTTTGCCAGGCAACTGTTTTGTAGGTTAAGGGAATTTAGAAATGCAAAATCATAACTGTTGATTTTTACGGGGGCGGGTGTCCAGTTTTCTCTCACACCTTCAATGATCAGGACTTCTTTGGTTTTTTTATTGTACGTAAAGGTGAAAGGCAACGGTCCTGCGAACCTTCGGGCTTCTTTCCAGTCGGAAAACGGTGATTGGGGTGGAAGGGAAACATCCGCGTCAGTCTTGTCTATGACGATTTTGAATTTGGACTTGGCTGAGTTGATTTCGATCTCATGGCTTCGTTCAATTTTGTTGATGTCTGTTGTCGTGTAATTGTAGTGAGTAAAGGTATTGCCCATTAACTCCATCTTCTTTTTATCGGTTTCGGATTTTAGAATGTACAGGCCCCGGAGATTTTTCCCCGATGCGTTTTTGTAGCGGACAAAAACACGGTATCCAATCAAAAAGAAGTCATTGCCCACACATTTTGGGAAGCCTTTTGGTCGTAAGTCCTTTGTCTGAACCATGGCAATGGCAACAAACGCCCATTTATCCTGGAATGTATCAAGTACCAAACATTCCGGAATCAGATGCTGTAGCTGTTCTTTCGGAACCGCAAATGTCAAAACGACCGAACGCTCAAAAAAAGCTTCAACGGCAAATGGATGGTTTTTAAGGAGTGAGAACATCGGGCTTGGTGATTTGCTTGTTCAGGACAAACTCGTTGTAGTAAATCAATAGGATAAAGAGAAATGCAAACAGTGAATTCAGGCGGCCCCATAATAGTAGGTCGGGGACTACAATAAATTCAAGTGTATTCATGATCGCTACGACAACAATTTGTGTGACGGCACAGAGCCTTTTCTTCAGCCCACTTAAAATCCATGCGGACATGAGGATTTCGGAGAGGCCGATTGAAATGGTGAGTAGCCGGGAATGGTCATGACCTAAAATTCGCGAGACAATTTGTTCGTGGCGGGGAACGAGGTTCAGGACTTTGCAAAATAGGCCGTTAACAAGCCAAATGAGGGAGGTGAAGTACGGTACTAGTCTGTGGATATTGGTTTGAGTCATTTTGGTGAACGCATTGGGCGGTGTGGTGCTAACGTTGGTGTTTGCGCAGTGGTGGGCTTTCGAAGCCGCGTCCTGTTCCAGGTGCTGAAACGAAATATACAAACTACACTTCATACTTACACTTGCCCCGAAGCTAGCATAAACATAATGTTGGCGGTATGTTCCTTATCTCAACTCTGTCTTTTGAAGTTTAAACCCCTTTTCAATGCTGTCTCTTATAATCTTGATGTCTAAACTGTCCGCCTGATGAAGTGTCGTGCGAAGTTTGAAAAAGCTGTCGCAAAGGTTTAGGCTGTCAACTTTGAATTCATTCACGCTGACTACTTTATCGTTAAGCTCAATTCCTATCTTGTCAGCGTGAAGTCCCTTATAAATTCGGCTTATATAAATCTCTTTTTCATTCATGTTCATGTCTATTCCAAATGATTTGAATGGGTCAGATGGAAATCCACTAAAAGGGGTAAGTAATAGCTCATTTTCTTTAAAATTGAGTGTCACAATGAAATATTTGGCTATTTCTGAACCAATCAAATTGTAATTGTTTGACTTCGAATAAAACGCTACTTGGTTAGTGAATGTTTGTCCAGCAATTTTTACTGTTGTTAAGTTTGAAATATACATTGATTCTTTGCTCACTCCGTTTGCTCCAATAGCTCCTTCACCGTTAGTTTCAATGGTAGTAGCAAACTTGTACTCACTAGCCGTTTTTTCTGTTAATGAAATGAAACCACCAAAACCAAAGTCCAACATAAACCTCTGATTGCGTCCATCGATTTCCACCTGGATAAACGGATTGAGTACTTTGTCAAGCTCAACTTTGAGTTTTATTGAATTCCCAAGATTTGGCATTTTCTCTAATTTGTCAGCCAGTCGAATAACCTTGTTCTGATAGTCAATCTGCCAAACGGCTTGTTTGATAACTCCTTTTCCAAGAAGCCCACCGTTAGTGTAGCACTTAATTACTGGAGCTTCGTCAAAGTCAAAATTAAAAACCCCTACATCTGTAAACGGAACGTCACCAACGTTAAGTCTAGGTACTTTGCTGAGAATTATCTTGGATTTAATTTGGTTCGAACTACCAACAGAAACGGTCATTAGTTCAGGGAGCATATTCCTGGTCATAATGTCGGTTGTTATGGTATTGTAACCTCCAGTATCGAATATGTAGTCGTGTATCTGTGAACCTATTGTAATAGGAATAATGAAGTAGCCACCTTTGTCCGTAAACGAAATTTCTTCGTAAAAGTCGGTCAGGCTAACATTTGCAGCGTTAGCAATTTTAAGCTGTTCTTTAGGGCTTTGTCCGAAGCTATAAATTGTCAGTGAAACAAAAATTGTAATAAACAGTCTCTTGGTCATCAAGTTCAATTGCGTCAGTCTATGTTCTTGGTCGTCAGCGGGCATTACCGCCAACATCTGGCTATCCGCCTTGCACATATTTGCCATATCTCAACCCCAATTTACCACTCAAGCCAATACGCCTAACGCGGAGGCGTGGATTTTTTTGCGTTGTTGAAGGCAGGGGATAGACCTTAGCCGTTTACTTTGATTTTTTCAGCGATCCAGGTTTTGATTTGGTCAAGTTTTAACTCGCCCCGGGCAGCTTTCATGACAAATTCAAATTTCTCGGTTTGAGTACATTCAATGTCAAGTTTGTGGGCTTTTAGCATTAGCCGCATGAGCACGTAAGCTATTCGTTTATTACCGTCCAGGAATGGGTGATTGGCGATCAGGCTTTCGAAGATAGCAGCGGCTTTATCAATGGGTGTGGGGTATAGTTCCTGGCCGCCAAAGGTTTGGTAGGGTCGCTTCAGAGAGGATTCCAGAAGGCCGTGATCGCGAATGCCTTTTGCGCCTCCAAACTTTTCAATTAAGAGGTTGTGAATGTTTTCCGCCTCTCGTAGGTCGATCATTTGGCTAACCGCGCCAGAAGTTCCGTGTCCTCCGCGATGATCTCGCGAAGGTGTCGCGCTAATTGGATGCGTTCCAGTGGCTGATTTTCCGCTTGCCGCAGGTATTCCAATATGTCCCGCAAAACCTGATCAGGAACCCGGTCAAGCGATTTTCGGATTTCGGATTTGATGTCTTGAGTGCTCATGATTTGCGCCTCGGTGTTTCGAAGGTAGTAAAAATCCAGGTAAAGAGTCGGCCGGCCTTACCTGAAACCGCCATTTTTCCTCCCAAACGGGCAATAATCCATTAATCAAACGTTTACAAACGCTTTTAATCGGAAGTAAACGAATACGAAACGAATAGGGCAGGCGGGGTCCGTCACCTTTGCATCGTCATCGGACAACAACCGGTGCCGCTCAAATCGAAAATCAATGTTTAACAATTAAATACTACAACTATGAAAAGTTTAAGAAACAGCGTACAACTGATCGGCAACCTCGGCAAGGACCCCGATGTGAAGGAGTTCGGCAACAGCAAGAAGGCCTCGTTCTCCATCGCCACCACGGACACGTACAAGAACGCCAAAGGCGAGAAAATCAAAGACACGCAGTGGCACAACGTGGTCATCTGGGGCAAGCTGGCGGGCATTGCTGAAAAGTACCTGAAGAAGGGGCAAAGCGTGGCCGTGGAAGGCAAGCTGGTGCACCGCATGTACGAGACCAGCAGTGGGGAGAAAAAGTACATCACGGAGATCAACGTCAATGACCTGGTGATGCTGGGCGGGAAGTAGTCAGCTGGCTGCTGCCAAAAGAAAAAGCACCGCCAAGGCGGTGCTTTTTTTGTTTGTTGTCTGCGGTTAGTCCAACCCAATCATCATAAACGCCCCCCAGTAAATGGGTTCGGGGTACTCGTTGCGCAGTTCTTTTTTGGCCTCAATAAAACTGAGGCGCATGTTGCCGGAGTTCAACCACTTTTGGTAAAAGTTGAGAATGAGTTTTTGGGTGGCCTCATCATCTACTTTAAACATACTCATGATGAGCACCTTGGCACCCGCTACGAGAAACGCGCGCTGCAGGCCGTACACCCCCTCGCCATTGGAAATTTCGCCCAAGCCCGTTTCGCAGGCACTCAGCACCACCAGGTCGGTCTGGTCAAGGTTCAGATTCATGGCTTCGTAGGCCGTTAAAATTCCATTGTCGATGTTGTAGTTGAATTTTGTCTGGTCCAGAATGTCGCCCGCGCCTTTCAGGAGCAAACCGGATTTCAACAAAGGGTTTTCCGTCATCATGGCTTCGTTGGCGGTCAGCTTGGCCATTTCATCGGCCGTAAGGGCCGGGGTGTAGAAGCCGTGGGTGGCAATGTGGAAGATCTTGGGATTCTCCAGCGCCTTCACCTGCTCTTCACTGGCCTCTTTCTCCATGTATTCTCTCGTGGTCCAGCCTTTTTGTTTCAGCAACTGGTCTAATTCCTGTACTTCTTTTTCTGTTCCGGGCAATTGCGAAACGCTGTTGCTGGCGCTGGCCGTCAGGTAAAACGTGGGGTTGCCGAACATGGTGGCGCTTTTGCCGGGCATGCCGGCCTTGCCTTTCACCTTGCGGAAGTACAGGTCTTTGGTGTTGTTCACCATCACAATGTTGGAGTTGTCAATCACGTATTTGCCGTCCGGGGTGCGGATGGCTTCCAGGTTCAACTGGTTATACACGCCATCGGGTGAAAGATAAATGGTGCTGTACTGCCCGATCTCTTTCTGGATGGGCTCCCAAAACACTTTATACGACACGTTGTCGGGCAGCTTGTTATAAATGGCGTTGCGGAAGAACCGGAAGTAACGTGTTTCCATGCGGTGCCCCTCGGGCAATTCAATCACCTTCGGCCGAGCGTTGTCGGCTTTGACATAGAGCGCCACGTAAATCACGCTATCGGTAAAGCTGTGGTCAAAGTGGCGGAACCGGAGCATTTCTACAGCCACTTCGTTTTTGCCCAGCGATTTCTGAACGTTCTCATACGTCACTTTCTTGTTTTCAAAACTCTGGCCGAACAATTCCGATTTCTCGCTCAGTTCCCGCTCCAGTCGCTCTACTTCGGTCGTCAGCGCGCCTACGTCAATGCCGTTGTCGGTCAACTGCTGATTACTCATCGAAAGGGCATTGGTCAGGTATTCCTTTTTTTCCATCCACAAGTTGTAGGCCGCTTTCAGGTTTTCGTCTTTGCTGTTGAGGATGCGTTCGCGGATTTTGATGGATGAACTCAACAGCAGGGCTTTGGTGAGCAACTGGTAGTTGTACACTTTGCCGGCCAGGTCGCGGAAGTCTTCGAGCTGGCTAAAGGCCAGGGTGTTGTAAAACTCAAAGTCAACCTTGATGGTATTCCAGTATTTTGCTTTTTCGCGTTCGCTCAAGGCAGGGAAGTACTGCTTAATGAAATTTTCGTAGGTGTTGAGGGCCGTTTCAATGTTACGCTTGGCTGATTTGTAGTCTTTTTCCATGTAGTACACCCGTGCAATTTTGGAAAGCACTTTGATGTACTCGGGGTGGGTTTTATTGAAGTAGTCCTCGTAGATTTTGATTCCCTGCTTGTAGAAGTTGTCGGCCTGCTTGTAGTTTTTCAACTGGTAATACACGTCACCGGTCAACACATAGATGCTGGCTTCATTGATACTCCGGGTACCGGTTTTTTCGCGCCAAATGCCCTGGGCCTGCGTGAGAGCCTGAAAGGCCTTATCAAACTTACGCTCGGCAATGTAGAGCACGGCCAGGTTCTTGAGCAGTTCGGCATACAGCGGGGTCTTGTTCCCCAAGCGCTCGCCTACAATCTGCTGGGCTTCGGTCATGATTTTCTCCACCTCCGCCCGGTTGTCGCCCTTGTAGAATTTGCACAAGGCGAGTTGTGACAATGATTTGGCCACCTCGATGTGTTTGCGCCCGAATTGCTTCTCCTGGCTGGATATCGCTTTTTGGAGCAGCTCTTCGGCATTGTCATAGTCACCAATGGCATAGTCAATGTCGGCCAGCAGTTTTTGCGTGGGAGCGCTTTTCGTGGACTTCTCTCCGTACACGCTATTGGCGATTTGGTTAGCCCGCTGGGCAATTTTTTCAGCTTGCGTGTAGTCGCCCTGCGCCAGTCGCAACCGCCCCTGGTTGACGAGGGGGTCAATCAACCGCACTGAGCTGGCACCGTAGAGTTTTTCCCATTCCGTCAAAAGTTTCTCCAACAGGTCTTCGGTGACGGAGTACCGCCCCAGTTGAATAAACAGGCTGGAAAGTTCCTGTGCGGTGGTCAGCTCATCGATGTCGAGTTTCTCATCGGCTTTGGAAATGATGCGCGCAGAGCGGTCGAGTTCATCCTCGGCTTCTTCGAATAGTCCCTTGAGACCCAAGAGAGTGGCGTTGGTTTCAATGGCATTGGCCAGCGGGCCTTTTACGAATTCCTTTTCTTTTGATTCTTCACGCAAAATCGGAATGGCGGCCCCCAGGTTTTCCTCTGCTTTCTCGTATTGGCCCATTTTGATCTGCAGCTTGGCGATGTTGGTCATCTCAATGCCGTACTCGTGGTCGGTATCACTGTATTTGGCATTAGCCACATATTTTGCTTTCTCCAGGGTTGCATTGGCTTCCTGGTAACGGTCAGTAAGTTCGTAGTAAGTGGCCAGGTGATTGAGGATTTCCAAATGATCCTTTTGCCAGGGACCAATCTGAGGCGCAACAATCTTGATGTAGCTTTCTTCGTAAATCTTTCCCGCGTCTGCCAGTTTGTTGGTGAAGTCGAGCAGGAAGTTCGCCATTTTCACCTTCGCCAGGTGAGTCTCGGGAGCATCGGCACCCAGCAAAGCGGTTTTGATGTCGGTAATCTGCTTACGATACTCTTCTGCTTTCGCGTACTTCTTGTCATAAACGGAGAGGTCGTACAGGAATTCATACACTTCGGCTGTGAGCAAATTGTTTTTGGGCAGCGATTGGCTTCCGGAAAGGAGCTTCACCGCATCGTTTTCGAGGTTTTTTGTTTTATCCCGGCTCATTTTGCTGTCGAATTCGACTGCCTTTACCCGCACGTTGTAGATGCTTTCATCCGGGAAAGCGGCCTTCATCATCTTTTCATACTCGAGCTTCACGTTCAGGTATTTCGATTGATTCCCCTCCCGTAAAAGTTCGGCCAGGTAAACTTCATACAGCTCAATGCCGATGTAGTGTGACGATTTGTACTCGGCTTTCAAATCGTTGAGCATGTCCGGTGGATCGAGTTCCTTGGGCAAATTGGTGCCGTGGCCGAGCAGAATTCTGGCCATTTTCAGTCGAAGCGTGATGTTATAGATGTTGAACTTCCCCAACTTGCTTTTGGTCCACGGCTCAGCAAATACATACACGCTATCCGCGGCATTTTGGCTACCGCGTTTTCCCAGGGCTTCGGTCATCAGCGTCAGGTAGCGGGCGTATTCCTCAAATCGCACTTTGGCTTCTTCGTCCGACAACTTTCGGCTTTTTAATGCGCCATTGTTGTCTACATAGGTTTCCTGTTTCACGGCCCGGCCGGCAAAAAACTTTTCGCGTTCCCGCAGCAAGTCGATGGCCTGCGTGTAGTACCCTTGCCCCGTGAGGGTTTCGGCAAAGGCGAGATCCCAGCGCGCTTTTTGGGCCTCCGTTAACTGGCCAAAGGCGTCTCCAACCTTTTTGGCGCGATCCAATACCGTGCGGGCATTCCAGAAGGTACCGTTCAGGTTATTCAATTCTCCGGCCTCCACCAGCAGGAGATAGTGGGCCACACTGTTTTCTCCATTAATCGAAACACTGGTGCGAAGGGCTTCCTCCACATTGAGTTCGAAATCGCTCACCAGCCCGGACGCCAGGCTGTATTTGGCCAGCATCATGTGGTAAGCGGGTGTGTACTTGTTGGATTTGCCCAACTTGCCAGCCGCTTTCTTCTGAAACTTGGCCAGTGAAGCAATTGCCTTTTTGTAGTCTCCGGACTTGTAGGCGGCCTCGGCCGCAGCAATCATCTTATCATATTTGGCCTGCGCCTGGGCCTGAAAGGCCAAGGTGAAGCAAACCAGCACGGCTGCGATTCTTTTCATATCAGGTGGGGTTTTCCGGATAGGAAAAGTACGGAATTCGCGGAATATCTAAGCAGCCGTTTACGGCAGGCGGGTGGACTGCCGGTGCACGAGTTTCCAGCTTCGGCCGGTGCGCACATACAGTTCGGTGTACAACAGGCGAATTTCAAACGCCTGCCCATCGTTCATGATACCGGCAAAACGCCCGCGGCCTACTACCCGAATGGTGAGCGGGTTGAGTTGCCTCGCCTGGGCGGAGTCGACCGTAACCCCGGTGTAGTTGAGTTTGCCGCTCTTCAGGTCATCAATCACTTCGGTTGACGTTTGTATCCAGCCGTTCGAGTGAATGAACTGTAGTCGCGGATCAAGCATCTTCGCCAGGCTATCATATTGCTTTTCGATCAGCCACTGAAATTTCTTGCGATGGAGTTCGTCTACCGTTTTTTCCATCGCGGTGGGGGCCTGGGCAACCACCAGCCCCGGCAGAAACGCCAGGCATAACGCCAGTCTAAAGCTCCACATGGTATACATCGCTTTCATTGCGTGCAATATTACGAACTTCAAAGCCGCCCGGTTGCGCAATTTCCTCCACCAGGTCAAACACACGGCAGGATTTGGGCAGCGAGCCAAAGATGAGAAGAAACGAAAAGGTCTTGCCATCTGGTATGGCGGTCCACACCGGGGCAAAGGAAATGTTTTCGGCATGGATGAGCGGTGCCCGGTTTGCGCCTTGCTGATCGATGAGAAACGTGGTTTTCCAGATGCGGATGAGCATATCTTTATACGTGTTGTGAAAGTGACAGTGCACATAGATGTGCCCCTCTTCAATCACAATCGTTTTTTGCTCAAGGGCGATGTCGGTTTCCACGCCCGGGGCAGGTGTGGGTAATCGGTTCGTCATCAGGGAGCAGGAATTTCGGCCACACATTCGATTTCCACGAGCGCTTCGCGCGGCAAGCGGCTAACCTCCACGGTGGTGCGGGCGGGTTTATGGTCACCAAAGAAAGCCGCATAGGCCTGGTTCATCCGCTCGAAGTCGGCAAAGTTTTTCAGGAACACCGATGTTTTGACCACATGCTGGCGATGGCAGCCGGCTGATCGTAATACCGTTTCCAGGTTTTCCAACACGCGCTGGGTTTGTTCAAACACCGTGGCACCTTCAATCTGCATGGTTTGCGGATTCAACGGAGTTTGCCCCGAGCAAAATACCAGGTTACCGGCCTGAATAGCGTGGGCGTACGGGCCAATGGCCTTCGGAGCGCCTTCTGAGAAAATCTTTTTCATCGTAGTGCCGGTAAAGGTAAAACGAGCCGGTCATTTGTACATGGCCTCAATTTCTTTTTTATAGCGCTCGGCCAGTCGGTGGCGCACCGGCTTCAGGGTGGCCGTCACCTCTCCGTCTTCCACCGACCAGTCCTGCGGGCAAAGAACAAAGTTGCGAATGCGCTCCACCGCGTTGACTTCTTCGTTCAGCCGCTCGATTTCTTCTTCCATCCGGGTGCGCACGCGGATGTTGTGAACCATAAAGGGCGGTGATGTCCAATGCACGCCTTGTTGGGTGCACCAGGCCTCCAGCATATCGAAATTGGGAACCACCAGCGCGGTGACATAGGGGCGCTGAAAACCAAGTATGAGACACCGATTGATGAAGGCCGATTGGGCGAAGTGCTGCTCAAGTCGTGCCGGTGTAATGTACTTGCCGGCACTGGTTTTAAAGATGTCTTTTTTCCGGTCTGTGATTTTAAGGAAGCGATGGTTGACCCACATGCCGACATCGCCTGTGCGCAGCCAGCCCTCGCCCGACAGGACTTCGGCCGTGAGCTCCGGCTTCTGGAAATACCCCACCATCACGTTGGGCCCCTTCACCAAAATCTCACCTTCGCCTTGTTCATTAGGTTGATCAAGCTTTACCTCCACGCCTGGCAATACGAGGCCCACCGTGCCGAAGCGGAACATGCCGGGCTCCACGTGGTTCATCGAAATAATGGGTGATGTCTCGGTCATGCCATAGCCTTCAATTACGCGAATGCCGGCCGCGGTGAATAGCCGCGCAATTTCGGGGCGCAGGGCGGCCGCACCAACGGCCATGTATTTGATTTGGCCACCCAATGCCTTTCGCCACCGGCCCAACACCAGCAAGCGCGCAGCCAACAGTTTCAGCAACAGCCACGGCTTGAGCACCGTGCCAGTACCATACTTTTTTCCGGTGGTCATGGCCCAGGTAATGATGGTGCGGGTGAGCCACGATCGCTGCAGTTGCCTTTCGAGCATATAGTCATGCATTTTCTCCAGCACCCGGGGCACGCAGGTGCAGAAATGCGGACGGACGCTTTTGAAATCTTGAGCGAAGCGATCCCGGTCTTCACTGAAGTAAACCGATACACCAAACGCGAGGTAGGCGTAGCAGGTGGTTCGTTCAAATATGTGACTGAACGGCAAAAAGCTGATCACCCGGTGGCTCGGCTCCAGGGGCAGCAGGGTAAGAATCGCTTTGATGTTGCTCACCACGTTACGGTGGGTGAGCATTACACCCTTCGGACAGCCCGAACTGCCGGAGGTATAGAGGATGGTGAGCAAATCGTTTTCACTCACGGCATCCCGACTTTCTTGCAGGCGTTGTTGCTGGGCCACCGTCAGGCTCTGCTGGTTTTCCAGGGGTGGAAAAAATCGCTCACCGGGTTGCACGGTGAAAACGCTCGTGCTTGTTCCCCGATTTTGAACGATGGCATCGTAGGTCTGAGCGAGTTCGCGATTGGCCGTGAAGCATAACCGGGGCTGGGTTTCCGTGATGATGATTTCGATTTCTTCTGCCCGCAAGGTCGGGTGCAGGGGCACCGGAACAAGGCCGGCCTGCTGGCAAGCCAGATCGAGCAGTACCCATTGCGGGTTGCCGGCCAACGGCACCAGCAAGGCCCGGTCGCCTTTCCCGTAGCCATTTTCTAAAAGCCAGGTGCTGATGCAATCAATTCGCTGCTGCACCTCTTGAACGGAATACGCTTTCCAGGAATCCGCATGTCGGCCGTTGAGCGCCCGTGCATTGGGGTACTTCTGCTGCTGGTAGGCGGGCAACTCGAAGATGCGCGTAAAGTCAACAGCCGGGCGTTTGGTAATTTCCATTAGCGTTTTTCAGCCGGTTTGACGTATAAAATCTCGTAGAGGATTTCAAAAAAGTGTTCAAAGTCCGGCAGGTTGTTGTGCCGGGCCCCCGCCACCGGATGCAAGAATACTTTTTCCGGGTAAAGGGCTTTCAACTTTTCACTTTGCGCGAACGAAATCAGCCGATCGTGTGTGCCGTGCACGATGTGGATGGGACAGTGCACGGTTTTCAGGTATTGATCTGTGCGAATGTCGTACTTCAGCATCCACCGCAGCGGGGTGAAGAAGATGTAACGGTTGATGTTGTAGTAGAAACTGAAATACGGGGAGTCGAGGATGAGCAGGCGCGGGTTATTCCACGAGGCAATGCGCGCGGCAATGCCGCTGCCCCACGAGCGGCCGTAGAGTACAATCTGATCTTCGCGGTACTGCTGGTTCAGCCACTTGTAGATGTGCTGGGCATCGTTGAAAATTTTTTCCTGTGAGCGCGTGCCCCGGCTCTTGCCGAATCCGCGGTAGTCCATCATGAAAAAGTCGTAGCCGTTGCTGAGAAAATCCTTGGCAAACTTGCCCCAGCCCTTGATGCTTTTGGAATTGCCTTTCAGGTAATACACGACTCCCCGTGTGTTGGGGACTTTAAAATGAATGCCGTTGATTTTTCCTCCATCCTCCATTTCAAAGTCCACTTCTTCGAAGGGGAACGGGTATTTGTATTCAAAGGTGTGGGACAGGCGCTCGGGGCGAAAGAAAAACAGATGCTGGAAAAAATAGAAGAACAGACAAAAGCCGACATATAGGCCGGCCGGCAGGGCAATCCAGATCATGCCACCGAAGGTAGCAAGAAATACGGTTATGGCAGCGCCTGCCGAAGGGCCTGGTGGTATTCGTCAAACTCGCGCAGGTTGTGGTGGCTACCTTCGAGGATCACGGTAAACTGATCTTCGGGTGATAACTGCGCTTTCAGGCGTTCCGTACAGGCCAGCGGCACAATCCAGTCGTGCTCCCCGGCAATAATCACTTTGCGGCTGTTTACCTGGGCCAGGTGGCGGGTGTTGGAGAAGAAATGCCGGGCGGGCAGCCTGCGCAACGGGGCAAACACCGCGGGGTAAACCACGCTTGCGATTTCGTCAAACGGAGTTTCCAGGATCAGCACAGGCGTGGGGTGGGTAATGGCGAGGCGCGAGGCCACGGCCGCTCCCAGCGAGCGGCCATATATAATAGTGTTCGGTGACTTGAATTGCTGTTGTGCCCACGCCCAGACGGTTTCGGCATCGCGGTACAAATGGTCTTCGGTTGGTTTGCCCGTGCTTTTGCCGTAGCCACGGTAGTCGATCATCAGCACATCGTAATGGCGCCAGGTAAAATCTTTGGCGTAGTTGCCCCACCGCTGAAGGTTATCGGCATTGCCGTGGAAGTAGAGCACGAGCCCGCGCGCGGAATCTTCAGCCGGAAAAAACAGGGCGCTGAGCTTTTCGCCATCCGGGGTAGGGAGGGTGAACTCGCGAAACGGTTGGTCAAATTGGAATGTGTGGTCGTGGGGCAGGGGGTCGCCCTGAAAAATGAAGCGATGCTGGAAGGTGTAGAGCACCAGGCAGGTGGCCAGGTAGAGGGCAAGCCCGATAACCACGATTCTGACCGTTGTTTTTGTTGCCCGATTCATTTCGGGGCAAAAATAGACCTTTCGTTTAATCTAAAACTGTCTTGTTTTTGGGGAGATTACAGATTGGCAATTAACCTGACTTTATTTGAAGCATTGATCCAGAAACGCCTTGAGCGGATTCGTAACTGCGGTTTCATTCGGGGCTCCAATGGCCTCGTTGATTCCCTCATGGTCATATTGGTTTGCTGTCACCTGACTGACGATTACCCCAACCGATTCTAATTTTGTAATGAAGTCATCCGCAAGACCGATCCTGTTTGCCGAGCCACGTTTGGCAATGAAAAAGTTTGGATGCGAGTTGTTTTGAGCAATTTGCTTTATAGGAGAGGCATTCAGCAAATCCGTTTGGTCGGTGCCAAAAGCATTGATGTAGGTTTCGTTGCCCGAGTTTACCTGGTCCGCTACGTTGTAGCCTTCTGTGTCAATACTGGCAATTCCTTTGATTGTTGAAAGGGGAATACCACGCGCGGGCAAGAATGAATTACTGGTACCGGTTAATGAAACCAGATGAGCACCTGCGCTATGGCCCAGGAGCACGATTTTGTTTTTCTCTCCCCCGAAGCTTGCCATGTTATCGTAAACCCATTTGACTGCGTCAGCTACGTCCTCGTTATGAATGGGAAACTTTACCCGGTTCGGGTCATTACTAAACGTTGAGGGGCTTAACCTGTAATTGACGCTGACAAATACATATCCCAACGAAGAAAACAGGGTCGTTTTGTTTTCCATTGAGTTGGCCTTGTCGCCAATAGCCCAGCCGCCACCATGTACATAGACTACAATGGGTCTACGGGCTGTCTGATCTTCGAAATAATAGACATCAAGGCTTACCAAGTTCGGGTCGACACCGGGTACGGTTTTGTACTGGATAGTTGTTTTGGTGTATAGCTGTGGTTCCATTCGAGTTTCATCCTCGCCCGAACAACCGGTGAGGAAAAAGATAAAGCTGATTAATGCGGCAAGTGAGTAGACGATTCGCATAACACGCGTTTGAATATTAGACGCCTGATCGTGGTGTTGGTTTAATTGAGATTGCGTTTCTCGGGCGTTTAAACGGAATGGTTTGCTTTTTGGTTAAGCTGCCAATATAGAAAAATGAAGTTCTTTTGTGCTGCTTGTCTAACCTCCTTCGCACCGATTTAACTAAACGAACTGGATATGCGCTGTACGGTTATTGTGTATAAGGTGGCAGGGTAGTTGGTCTATCTTGGTGAGATGTCCAACTGGACATCCTCGTTGCAACCCTTACTTCGGAATCTGATTTCTTGGGTACTTTTCAATCACGACAAATACATCCTCACTTCCCTCTGGCTTTGTGAAGTAGGCTAAGAATACGGCCTCGGTATTCTCGAAGGAAAACACGGCATTGTCGTGTTTCTTTTTTGTGTCTTTCACCCGAATTTGTTCAAACTCATCATAAATGGATGTCGGTCGTATGCTGGTCGACAGGCCAAGTGTGGCTAAATCAATTGGAATTCTCGTGTAAATTCTTCGGCCAGCGGTTCTGATCTCGGGTGGCACGTAATAAAGAGGAAAGGCAATTTTTTCAGCCACATCCCTAAAGTCTATTGCGCCATAGCGGTTAGGCTGATTCATGTTTGAGGGGGCTAGATCACTTGAAGCAACCGTTACATTGATATACCCGAGTGAACTGATTTTTACGTCTCCAACGCCTTGGCCACTCCCTTCTTTTCCCATTGATCCAAGGACGATTTGGGCACCGTTCCGGTAATGTATCCCGATAACCGGAGACGACTTGCGGGTTTGCTTTTGGAATTCAGGTCTAAGCCCTTCGGACGTCAACTCGGTATTTTCGGTGATGATGAATTTTGACCAATCCACCGAGTTCTCAATTTCCGATTGCGAGTATTTCCTTATCTCCTTTAAGGACGGTAAGTCAACAACAGATATTGAATACTCATCGTTGGTGAATCGAAGCGAGAATAGGTTGTTCTCATGCAAAAAACTGTTATGATCGGCCTTAACTGTAAAATGGTGACGCAGTTCCTGAACGGTGGCTTTACCGGTAGCCAGGTTAAGCGTGGTAATAAACGTGACATTTCGATTGAGTGATGCCGTTGGGTTCCCCGGAATATTAGTTACGGGCCCTCCATCATCATCCGAGATAAATACCAGTTGGTTACCCTTCACATAAAATTTGTTTTGATGCAAAAATGTTTCGAAAGAATTTTCCGGCAAGTCTTTTACTGGGAAGTAATCTTCCCGGTAAAACTGCCGAAAAGCCTTCCTGTCGGGAAGCTGAAACTCTTTTCTAACCACCCGTTGTGATGGCGTAACTAAACTGACTGAAACGGTGAATTTGTTTTTGTCTATACCCACAATGTAGGTAGTGTCATTCTTTGAGTGGGTAACCAGGTATTGATCGTAGGGGTTAGTTCCGGTAAGGTTGGTAAACTGAGGTCGCAGCGATCCGTCCCGGGCGAACTTTAAGTATTGGAGGTTAGTCAGGGTAATGCGATCGGAGTTTGGCAACGTTTTACTGATTGTATAATAGGTATAAACAAAAAAGAAATCACCCTTTGCCTCCATGTGAAACACCCGGTAGCGTTGACTTGAATTTGGACCGAGATCATAAACCTGAATAACGTTCCCGGTTGAGTCAATCAGATAAAAAAAATTTGCCATGAAAACGGGCAGCCCGGAGGGATCAATTTCACCTTTGTTCAGGTTCATTAGCATGACCCCGCGGTGCTCTACTGCGTAAATGAAACGCGTCTCTTTTTCTCTCTTGTTGATGTTTCCTTTAAAGACGATTTCCTGGGACTTAACAGCATGGCTGGGAAGCATTAATACCAGGCCAATGGCGAAAATGAAATTTCGAAGTTTCTTCACAGTTCAGAAAATGGGATCAAGCAATGCTTAGGTTTCTGCCGGGGTAAATTTGATAAGAATTCTCCTGACCAGCAATGCCAACCTCATTCTAACGATACACCCGCACGTAGTCAACCTCCAGGCGCTGGGGCCAGATCGAGTCGTCAATCCCCTCGCGGCCGCCCCAGTTTCCACCCACGGCAAGGTTGAGGATAAGAAAAAAGCGCTGATCGAAAGGCCACCCGGTGAAGTCATCGCTGGGTTCGCGCGTTACGGTGTGATAGCGTTTGTCGTCAACGAAAAAGTCAATTTTGTCTTCCCGCCAGTCAATGGCATACACATGAAAGGTATCCTGCGTATCGGCTACGGAGGTCTTGCCTTCCTTTTGAGTTTGTTTGATGTGGTTGTATTTCTCTGTGTGAATCGTTCCGTGAATTACTCCGGGGTCGTATCCCACGTGTTCCATAATGTCGATCTCACCGCTGGCCGGCCAGCCTCCGTATTTCCAATCGGTACTCAGCATCCAGATAGCCGGCCACGTGCCCCGACCGCGAGGCAGTTTGGCCCGAACTTCTATTCGGCCGTAGCGCCAGTCGCCTTTGTGCCGGGTTAACAGCCGCGCGGAGGTATAGGCTTTACCAGCTACGGAATCCCGATGCGCTTCGATGATGAGGTGCCCGTTTTCGACTCGCGCATTGCGCTCCTGACGGGTGTAGTACTGCGCTTCATTGTTACCCCAGCCGCATACGTTGGGGCAACCATCACCCACATCGTAACTCCAATTCGTGGAATCGGGTGAGCCGGTGTAGTCAAACTCGTCCTGCCAAATGGGTTTTGGCTGGCACGAAACGAGCACGCACACCAGGGCGAGGATTGTGATCAGGTTCTTCATCAGAAACGAATTCCTTTCGCCATTAGCCCTGCAAGCAACGGAATAATAAACAGCAACAGAATTTCCAGCCGCAGCATCCAGAAGATAACGGGTGGCACGTTAACTGTTTCACTTGGGTCGCCTTTACGGTGCTTCAAAAAGAAAACAGTAGGGTAGATGGAGAGCAGGCCGATGCCGACAAACAAGGTGAGTTTGATATGGAACACCGGGTTTGTTGAATAGAACTCAGCCGGTTTTCCGTAGCTGCCCAGCCACAACGTGAGGCCAACGGATACCAACGCGATGGCGGATAATCCATAGACCGCATCGATACGGGCGAGGCGCGCAATCTCCTGCCGGGTAAGAACGGGTTTCAGCAGCAGGTGCTCGGCTACGAGTGTACCCACGATGGAAAAAATGCTAATGAAGTGGAAATAACGAAGAAGCAGTTCGGTGGTCATGCACTACGGTAAAAAGAGACTTCAATATCGATCTAAGAATTTTGGGCTTTGCCCGAGCATCCTCGTCCCGTCCCGATAAAATCGGGAGTATCGGGACGGGACCCGCACCTACCGCCTTCAACACATTCAACTTGAGCGGGAAACGGGTCTCGAATGCCGGGCTTTGCCCGAGCATCCTCGTCCCGATTGTATCGGGACGGGACCCGCGAATCCATACTCACTGCGTTTAGTGAATCACACCCGAGCGGGAAACGGGCCTCGAATGCCGGGCTTTGCCCGAGCATCCTCGTCCCGATTGTATCGGGACGGGACCCGCGAATCCATACTCACTGCGTTTAGTGAATCACACCCGAGCGGGAAACGGGCCTCGAACCCGCGACCTGCAGCTTGGGAAGCTGCCGCTCTACCAACTGAGCTACTCCCGCATTTATCCTCCGAAGCTTTAGCGAAGGAGGATTTACCCCCCAGGCTTCAGCGAAGGATTGACCGATCACAATATTAAATAAAAATTTGAACTGATAACCTACTGCCGGGTTCTATCGACAACACTATTCGTTGAGCAGGTTCTTCAGTGCCCGGTGGATGGTGGCGAAGTCAAAACCCATCAAAACGTTATTCATCATGGCCTGAATCTCCGGCAAGCAGAGGTTGCCCATGCTTCCTTCGTGCGTATGCGTTACCTGGGCCGGAGCTGTGAATGTGCCGGATTCAATCTGCCGGCCTACCTGCCGGTAGGCGTCACGGAACGGAATGCCTTGCAACACCAACCGGTTAACTTCTTCCACGCTGAATAGAAATTTGTATTTGTCGTCTTTCAGCAAGTCTTCCTTTACGGTCATATTCGCGATCATGAGGTGCATCATCGACAAACAACTGGTCAGGTCAGCAAAGGCCGGGAATATTTTCTCTTTTAGAATCTGGAAGTCGCGGTGATAGCCGGATGGCAAGTTGGTGGTGATGAGCGAAATTTCATTGGGAAGAGCTTGCAGTGCGTTGCACCGCGCGCGAATGATTTCCAATACATCGGGGTTCTTTTTGTGCGGCATGATGGAGGAACCTGTGGTGAGTTCATCCGGGAAGGAAATGAACGCAAAGTTCGGGTTCAGGTAAAGCGTACAATCCATCGCCAGCTTACCGAGCGTTGCCGCCAGGTTGGCGAGCGCGCTGGCCGTTATTCGTTCTGTTTTGCCGCGCCCCATTTGAGCGTATACCACGTTGTAGTTCAGGTCGGCAAAGCCCAGCAGCTCGGTAGTCATTTTTCGATTAAGCGGGAAGGAAGACCCGTACCCGGCTGCGGAGCCCAACGGGTTTTTGTTCACCACCTGGTAGGCCGCCTGGAGCGTAGTCAGATCATCGACAAAGCTCTCGGCATATGCACCCAGCCATAATCCGAATGATGAGGGCATGGCGAGTTGAAGGTGCGTATAGCCCGGCAGCAGATGGTGTTTGTTTTGTTCAGCTTTTTGAATCAGCAAATCAAACAGCGCTTTGGTGTGCACGACAACGTGTTCTATCTCCGCCCGAAAGAAGAGTTTTATGTCAACCAACACCTGGTCGTTCCGGCTTCGGCCGCTGTGAATCTTCTTTCCCACATCGCCCAGTTTTTGTGTTAGCCAAAACTCGATTTGGGAATGCACATCTTCGACTGACGCGTCAAGCCTGAAATTACCTTTTTCGATTTCGCGGTAAATGGCCTTGAGCTCCCGCGACAGCACCGTGAACTCCTCCTGCGTCAGTAACCCAATCGAATTCAGCATGGTGATGTGAGCCAGAGAGCCCAGCACATCATAACCCGCGAGGTAAACATCCAACTCGCGGTCCTTTCCTGTGGTGAAATGCGTAACTTCATTCCGGGAGTCCTTGTCTTTTTGCCAGAGTTTCATGATGCCTGAGGTTGCGGGTTTCCGGTAGACGAAAGTGTTTCGATGAATTCGATGTACTTTTTGATGCCGGCTTCAATCTCGTCAACAAAGATATACTCGTCTGCGGAATGAGAGCGGGCCGAATCCCCCGGGCCCATCTTAAGGGAAGGCACGGGAATCAGCGCCTGATCGGATGTGGTGGGGGAGCCGTACAGGGGTATCCCCAGTTGTTTGGCGGCTCTGTACAACGGATGATTTTCCGATAAGGCGGAAGGACGGAGTCGGAGTGAGCGTGGCGTAACCTGGCACCGAACATTGGCCCGGATGATGGCCAGCATGTCGTCCAACGTATAGGCGTCTGTGGCGCGCACATCCACGGTGAAGGTGCATTGAGGGGGCACCTGGTTGTGGGCCTGGCCCGCCTGAATCACGGTAACCGACATCTTCACCGGTCCTAATACATCCGAATGCTTGGGAAACGAAAACGTACGGAACCATTCGATATCGGGAAGTGCCTCGTAGATAGCGTTTATGCCTTCGTTTCGCGCAGCATGCCCGGCTTTGCCCAAGACTACACAGTCGAGCACCAGCAAGCCCTTTTCCGCAATGGCGGCTTTCATCAGCGTGGGTTCGCCCACGATGGCGCAATCAATCCGGGGCAGGTCGTTCCAAATCAACTCGATTCCCCCTGTGCCCGAGATTTCTTCTTCAGCTGTGGCGGCCAGCACGAGATTATATCCGAGGTCTTGCCGGTGATACAACTGACGAAACGCCTCCAGGAGCGACACGAGTGCACCACCAGCATCGTTGCTCCCCAAACCAAAGAGCTTTCCATCCTCCAGGGCAGGCGAGAAGGGATCGCGGGTGTAGGCAGGGTTGGGTTTCACCGTGTCGTGGTGAGAGTTCAGCAGCAAGGTGGGTTTATGCGAATCAAAATGGGCTTGCATCGCCCACACGTTATTCCCTTTTCGTTGAAACGCGATGTGGTGGAAAGACAGAAAGTCAGCGAGGATATCGGCCGTCCGGTTCTCTTCCCGACTAAACGAGGGAGTGGCGATCAGCTGTTGCAGCAAACTGACAGCGCTGGCAGCTGTTCCGGTCTTCATTGCAGGGTAATGAGTGTTCCTTTGGTTTCGTATCCGGTGTTGGCGATCAGCTGCGTATGCTCGCCAATCAGCACTTCGCGCACACCGGAGCGAATAGCCGCAAAGGCGTTCTCCAGTTTAGGTAAGATGCCGTCATGGAACGATCCCTCTGCGAGCAACCGCTCGTACAGGTCTTTGTTCAGATGGCGGATGACGGAGGTTTCGTCCGTAACATCTTTTAGCACACCCGGCTTTTCAAAGCAGAAAATGAGACGTGTGTCAAAATGTTTGCTCAACGAGATCGCCAGCACGGAGGCAATCGTGTCGGCATTGGTGTTGAGCATTTCGCCCTGCGCGTGCGTGAGGGAAGCGAACACGGGAACCGTATTTTGCTTGAGCAGAAAATACAGAAGCGTTGAGTTCACATCTTCCGGGGTAATGTCGCCTACCAATCCGTAGTCAATCTGCTTCACGGGACGTTTCACCGCTTTAAGCAGATTTCCATCGGCACCGGTAACACCCATGGCATTGCATTGAAGCGCCTGTAGCCTGGCTACAATTTGTTTGTTGATGAGCCCTCCGTACACCATCGTCACCAGGTCGCGCGTGGGGCCATCGGTGATCCTTCGCCCATCCACGTACTTCGATTCAATGCCCAACGAGTTCCCGATTTTCGTAGCGATGCTTCCTCCACCGTGAATGAGGATCTTGGGTGCCTGAATAGACGCGAAATCTTTCAGAAACTTTTGAAGGGCCGGCTCATCGTCCAGCACGTGGCCACCAATTTTTACGATGTACAACTTATTCATATCGGAGTTCAGAAATTTGTCTTCATTATTTCGGCCAACACGGCTTGTGCCGCCCATACGCGATTGCCGGCCTGGCGGGTGACAATGCTGTGCGGGCTATCCAGCACAGCATCACTCAACTCGACATTCCTGCGTACGGGCAGACAGTGCATCACCTTCGCTTCGGGCGCTGTGCGGAGTTTTTCGCTTGTCAGCATCCAGTTGCCCTCCACGGGCGGCATCTCTCCGTAGCGGTGGTAGCTGCTCCAGTTTTTTACGTACACAAAATCCGCATCCTGAAGGGCCACCAGCTGCTCATTTTGAATGCTGGCATTTTTGGTAAACTGTTTATCGAGTTCATATCCACCCGGATGGGTGATCACCAACTCGGCTTCGCCCCAGGCATTGATCCACTGCGCGAAGCTGTTGGCCACGCAATGGGGCAACGGTTTAATGTGGGGTGCCCAGGTGAGCACCACCTTCGGTTTTTTCTTTTGCCGGAGTTCGGTGATCGTTACCAGGTCGGCCAGGCTCTGCAACGGATGAAGCGTGGCGCTCTCCAGGCTCACGATGGGCACCCCGGAATATCGGATGAACTGGTTGAGAATAAACTCGCTGTAATCTTCGGTGCGGTCTTTTAATCCGGGAAAGGTCCGCACACCTAATAGATCGACATACTGACCAAGCACCGGTGCGGCATCTTTTACATGCTCCACAGTAGTGCCATTCATTACCGCCCCGTCAGCAAATTCCATAGCCCAGCCTTCCTGGGTTACGTTGAACACCACGGCCTCCAGTCCGAGGTTTTGCGCGGCCACCTGCGTGCTCAGCCGGGTTCGCATGCTGGGGTTCATGAACAGTAAGCCCATTCGCTTGCCCTGACCCAGTTGGCGGTCGCCCAACGGGTTGGCTTTGTAGCGGATTGCCCGCTCGATCAGGGCGTGGATATCCGGTGTATCGTGGACGGAAGTGAATTTTTTCATACCGCCTCCTCTTTCAATTCTTTCTCAAGCGCGTCAATCAAAACGTTCGCCTCAGTCGGGCTGATAGCCAGTGAAGGTAATAGCCGGATGGTGTTGGGCTTTGCTTCGCCTGTAAAGATCCGGTGTGTGAATAATAGATCGTTCCGCAACGAAGTTAAGGCCGCAGGCAAGTCAAAGCCGATCATGAGCCCACGGCCACGCACCTGTTCAATGGGTGTAAAGGCTCGAAGCTGGTTCATCCAGTTGGCACCGATGTCGGCTGCGTGTTGCATCAGATTTTCACGCTCGATTACCTCAAGCACGGCCAACGCAGCTGCGCAGGCCAGGTAGTTGCCACCAAAGGTAGTGCCCAGCATTCCGCTCCAGGGTTTGATCCCCGGCTGGATCAGCACTCCGCCCACCGGAAAACCATTGCCCATACCTTTGGCCACGGTGATTAAATCCGGTTTGATGCCGGCAAATTGATGGGCAAAAAATTTACCTGTGCGACCATAACCCGATTGAATTTCATCCAGAATAAGAAGCGCACCAGCCGCCCGGCATTTTTCCGCGAGAAATTGAAGAAAGGAATCGTCCGGAACATGAATGCCGCCCACCCCTTGAATACCCTCGATAATGACAGCTGCGATATCGGTCGTAAGAGCCTGAGCCACGGCATCCGGGTCGTTAAGCGGAAGAAAAACAACCTCGTGCCCGGCATTGAAAGGTGAAACAATCCGGGGATTGTCCGTGGCCGCCACGGCACCTGACGTACGTCCATGGAAAGCCTTGCGAAAGGCAATGATTTTTTTTCGACCGGTAACAAAAGACGCCAGTTTCAGCGCATTCTCATTGGCTTCCGCACCGGAGTTACACATAAACAAAGTGTAGTCCGGATAGCCGGACACCTGCCCGAGTTTTTCGGCAAGCTTTTCCTGGAGTGAATTCTGAATGCTGTTCGAGTAGAAGCTGATGCTGTCGAGCTGATTTTTCAATCTCTCCACGAAGTGCGGATGGTTGTGTCCAATGGAAATGACGGCATGACCGCCATACAGGTCGAGATAACGCGTTCCGTTGGCATCCCATAACCAGGAGCCCTTTGCCTTCACCGGTTCGATGGGAAACAATGTATAAACGTCAAACGGCTTCATGTTAAAAGACGCTCGGTTTTAGTTGCAGGCCTGCCGTCTCGTCAAAATCAAACATGAGGTTCATATTCTGAACCGCCTGACCGCTGGCGCCTTTCAACAGATTGTCGGTAATGGAATGAATAGCCAGTTTGCTGCCCGCCTTTTCCAGGTGAATGAGGCACTTATTCGTATTCACCACCTGTTTCAGATCAATGGCGGAGCGTGACACGTGCGTGAAGGGCTGTGCCTGATAAAATGACTCGTACAGGTCAAAGGCTTCGTCTAACGTCAGATCGCTCTCCGTCACGGACGTCACAAAAATGCCGCGTGTGAAATTACCCCGCCACGGCACAAAGTTGATTTCCGGTAGTGCACGCTGCCAGGACGAGAGCGTTTGGCGGATCTCATTCAGGTGCTGATGCGTCAAGGTCTTGTAAGCCGAGATGTTGTTACTGCGCCAGGTGAAGTGCGTGGTGTCCTGAAGACTTTGACCGGCACCCGTTGAGCCGGTGATGCCGGTGGTAAAAACTTCTTTTAGTTTTCCGGCTTTGGCCAGCGGCAGCAACCCCAATTGGATGGTGGTGGCAAAGCAGCCCGGGTTCGCCACGTTTTGCGCCTGCTTTATGCGTTCGCGCTGAAACTCCGGCAACCCATACACAAACAGGCGCCCGTGCGCCTGCTCGCCAAGGCGGAAGTCATTCCCCAGGTCAATTATCCTGGTGGAGGCCGCGAAGGTGGTCTCCGTCAACAACTTTTTACTCTCACCGTGGCTGAGGCATAGAAAAATCACATCCGCATCCTGCCCGGTGGGGGAGAAGTGCAAATCGGTTTCCCCGATGAGATCGGTGTGGACTTCCGTCAGGCGTTTGCCGGCCTGGCTTCGACTCTGCGCAAAAACCAGATCAACCTGCGGATGCCGAAGCAGCAAACGAATAGTCTCACCCCCGGTGTAACCGGCCGCCCCCACTACGCCTGCCGTGATCTTTTTCGTGTTCATTGCTCGGCCTGTTTCTTTACCTGATGATAGATGCTGACCTGGTTACCAAAAATTTTGGTGAAGCCCTTCACATCATCACCAGTCCACCCCAGGTTCATTTCTCCGTACTTCCCAAATTTAGCCGACATCAGATCATAAGACGAAGTAATACCGTTGATTTGAAAACGGTAGGGGAATAAGGTTGCCGACACGTCACCGGTCACGTGTTGTTGCGAATTGGTCAGGAATGCTTCCATGTCGCGCATGACGGGGTCAAGGTATTGGCCTTCGTGCAGCCAATTGCCATAGAACTGGGCCAACTGATCTTTCCAGCTTAATTGCCACTTGGTGAGCACGTGCTTCTCCAGAGCGTGGTGTGCTTTGATAATCAGCACGGGAGCAGCCGCCTCGAAACCCACACGACCTTTAATGCCGATGATGGTATCGCCCACGTGGATATCACGACCGATGCCGTACGGTCCGGCCAGTTGCTGCAGTGCCTGAATGGCTTCCACGGGGTGTGTATACCGGTGGTGGTTTACCGCCACGAGCTCACCTCGTTCGAAACCAAGTGTTACGTCCTCAGGGGTTTGTTTGGTCACTTGTGTTGGCCAGGCTTCTTCCGGCAACATGCCCAGCGAGTTCAGCGTCTCCCGGCCACCCACCGATGTACCCCAAATGCCCTTGTTGATCGAATACCTGGCTTTTTCCGGATTGAATGCCACACCGCTTGACTGCAAGTATTCGATTTCCGCTTCGCGGCTCAGTTTTTTGTCGCGAATGGGCGTAATAATTTCCAGGCCGGGCGCCAGGATTTGAATAACCATATCGAAACGCACCTGGTCGTTGCCGGCACCCGTGCTGCCGTGGGCTACCGCATGGGCGCCAAGTTCGTTGGCATAACGGGCCACCGCCAGCGCCTGCGACATGCGCTCGGCACTAACGCTAAGCGGGTAGGTTCCGTTTTTGAGGATGTTGCCGAACACCAAAAAACGGATGACCTGTTCGTAGTAGGTGCGCGTTTCATCTACGGTTTTGTGCGAAGCCACACCCAGGCGCAACGCCCGTTGTTCAATATCGGCCAGCTCCTGCGCAGAGAAACCTCCGGTATTCACAGTGAGCGTATGCACTTCGCATCCCAAATCGCGGGAGAGGTACAGGGCGCAATACGAGGTATCCAGGCCGCCACTAAAGGCCAGTATCACTTTTTTCATCTTGTTGTTCATTCGCTAACGTGAGTATTCTACCAGAAGAACAAAAAGTTGAGAATCGAATTTTTTCGCTCTTCCGGCCGCCCCTCCGTTTCCTTGCTCTTTCCGTTTTTGAGTAATACAAACTGCTTGAACCGGGTCCAGCGTTCGAACAATTTGAAGTTGCCTGCAAAATGCCTGCGCTCATCTTCCATGGGCTGTGGTGCTGCGGCCGCGGCCAGTTTCTCCTGCTCCTCCCGCGCCTTTTCTGCCGGATCGTACAGCATGGCCGTACACATGCAGTTCTTCCGTTCCTTGCTCATCAGGATTTCGTAGTTCACACAACTGCGGCAGCCTTTCCAGAACTCCTCATCGGTGGTCAGTTCCGAGTAGGTCACCGGCTCATAGCCGAGGTCGCTGTTGATTTTCATCACCGCCAGGCCGGTGGTCAGTCCGAAGATTTTGGCGTTGGGGTACTTCTTTCGCGACAACTCAAAAATGCGCTGCTTGATTTGCTTGGCCACGCCCGATTTTCGGAAGGCCGGTGATACAATGAGCCCGGAGTTCGCCACATACTGGTCGTGCTCCCAGGCTTCGATATAACAAAAGCCTACCCATGTGCCATCGGCCAGCATGGCAATCACGGCTTTACCTTCGTCCATCTTCTGGCGAATGTACTCAGGCGAGCGCTTGGCAATGCCCGTTCCGCGTGCTTTGGCCGACTCCTCCATTTCGGTGGTGATGGTTTCGGCATATCCTTGATCGTTCGCGGTGGCTACGCGAACAATGATGTTCTGTTCCAATTCAAAAAATGTTAAAAACGAAAAATGAATTAATCGCCTCAAATGGGCGGAGGAGGCTTTGCGTGGCAAGCCTTACCTGACCGGCTAGGTCAGTATCAAATACGAATCTGCCTTCGGAAACTTCGGATCACCGGGGAGGTGGTAGCACGCTGCAGGCGCACAGGGGTTTCAATAAACCCTTGAGATGCTGCGGAGGTGAAGTTGTGTTTCAATGTCGTTGTTACCGGTTGAGTAATGACGAATCAATTTCTATGCAAAAGTAATGCAATAAGAATTTAATAAGTCAACATCCTGTTCACGTTTTTCGGAAAAAAATGTTGCGGACGGTCCAAACGCTTGTATGCCACACGAGGCGAACAAGCGCTGCCGGTCTTGTGTTAGGGAGATATGAATCGCGCCACTACCGCCATTTCCTGGACTACCGGCATTTTGCTGATCTACGTGGTCTTTGCCTCGCTGCCGGTGCCATTCACCCTTGTGTTTGGGCTTTTCCTGATCGTTTCCGGCCTTTTCGTTTGGATGGTGATCACGATTTTGAAGGATCCCCATCCATCGAGCCGAACGTTTGACGAGTACTTTTATGAAGACTCAGACGTTCGCAGGAACACCGGGCGGCAGGCCTAGCGGCCGAGTGCCTCGAGGTACCGGTCAATAAACTCGGCTAACCGTTTGCGCCTGTATTGCATGATAAAGCGGGGGTGGGGCAAACCTTCCACGCGACCAAACCAGCCTTTTTCCTGGTTCATTCTCTGCAGAAACTTCAAATTCTCACCCTCGCCCACGCTAAACACCACTTCGCGGTTTACGCCCATGTCCACCAGTTGATCGATTGAGCGCACAATAAAAGGTGTAGCTGCTTTTTGCAGGCGCACGTCATCGTAGTAGTTCACATTGCGCTGGTTGTGCAAAAAGCCGAGGGGCGAAACGGCCGAGATGAAAAAGCGTTGGTAAAACAGTTCAGGCCCGCCAAAGGCGGTGATCATCCGGTAAATAAAGTCAGAGGAGAGTTCGGGCTTTCGGGCAAACGGGTTGGCGATACCCAGGGTGTCGTTCAGCCTTACGGGATCGGTAAAGGAGATGCCGGTGACGCCCGAGCCAAATCGCCCCGGGTTGATGCCCAGCAGAAGGGTCCGCGGGTTTTCATCGCGATAGTAGCGGGCATAGAATTGCCGGCACAGGTCCAGCGTAACCGCGTTTTGGTAGGGATTCATGACTGCAAATCCTTTGGGCAGGCGGGCGTCAAAGGTCAGCTGCGACAGGAATGCCATGATTCGTTCATCCCACATGATCTCAAGTACTTAATTCAAACGCGCTGATGTAAAAGCCTCCTGCCTGTACGTACTCAATCAGGCGTGTATAAAAAGGATGGCTGCCAAGCGTGGCGCTGTCGCCCACCATGATCAGTTTTTTTCGTGCGCGGGTCATGGCCACATTGGTTCTGCGGATGTCCGCGAGAAATCCCACTTCACCTTTGTCGTTGCTGCGCACCAGGCTGATGGCAATCGCATCGCGTTCCTGTCCCTGAAAGGCATCCACGGTGTTGATCGTGATCAGCTTGTGGAGCGGCTCCAACACGGCCGAGGCTTCGGCCAGTTTGATCAGGTAGTCCACCTGGGCACGATAAGGCGTAATGATGCCGAGGGTGATGTTTTCTTCCATCCAGGCGTCCGGACCAATCTCGTCTACGAGCTTTTCGACCTGCCGGATGAGCAGTTGCGCCTCCTCTTCATTGAAACGGCTGAGGGTTTCCGGGTCTTGCTTTTCCTGGTAGCCACAGCCGGCCGTATCGATGAATTCAACCGGTGGCTGGTGTGGCCGCAGGCGCCAGCTCTTCACCGCCTCATGGGCTTCTAACTGGTGGTGGTAAAACTCACGCGAGGAAAACGCCATGATGCTTTCGTGCATGCGGTACTGCACCTTGAGCATGCGACTCCAGTCGGTATGTCGTTCAATTCCTTTTTCGAATAAGGTTTGGGCCAGGCCCGCTCTGGCCGCTTCCGCGGATTTGATGGTGGGGGGCAGTTGCTGATGGTCACCGGCAAAGATCACACGCTCGGCCCGCAACATCGGGATCCAACAGGCTCCTTCCAGGGCCTGCCCGGCTTCATCGATAAAAGTGGTTTTGTATTTGCGCCCGCGCAGCACCGGATGTGAGGCACCCACCAGCGTGCAGCAGATGGCTTGTGCCGAATTCAGTAAATCGTTGGTGATGTAGAATTCCAACAGGTCAGCGTCAGCTTTCAAAAGGCGGGCCTCCTCGTACAACAACCTGCGTTGCTCTTTTTCGTGATGGCCAAATCGTTTTTTGTATTTGCCCGCCATGCCTTTGAGTTGCTCCATGCGCTTGCGCAGCGATTTCAATTCGGGAAAGTGCGCATGGGCCGCGATGCGGGCATCCAGCGTTTTGCTCAGCGTGTGCTCGGTAACGCGGGCCGGGTGGCCAATACGCACCACGTTTAGTCCAAGTTCATCCAGTTTTTCAACCAGCACATCCACGGCTGCGTTGGACGGGGCGCACACCAATACCTGCCCCTCTGCCAGTGCAATGGCCACAATGGCGCGCGACAGCGTGGTTGTCTTGCCGGTGCCGGGCGGCCCGTGAATGAAGGCCACATCCGCTGCCCGCACAACGTTTTGCAAGGCTTCCAACTGGCTGCCATTCAGCAACCCCGCGTGTGGTTCGTTTTGCGCAGTCGGTTTTTCTGCCAGGGCGAGGGGTGCTCGTTCGCCCAGCAAGGTTTCCCGCAACTCAGCCACCCGGTTTTCCTCCGCCTTGATCACCTTCTGCAGCGCCAGTTCCATTTCGCGGTAAGTCATCTCATCAAACATCACGTCTACACCCAACTGACCATCATCCAGCCAGTCGGGCAGTTCTTCGCTGTTGAGCGTGATCACCATCTGGTTGTCGCGCACGTAATTGATTACACCGCCCACGTGCTCTTTCTCGGGTTTGCCCGAAGCATTGCAAAACACGTTAACCGACTTGCCACTCTGGAACGCATGGGGCGCTTCCAGGCGTGAGGTTCGTTCCACTTCAATGATGAGTCGTTCCCCCGTCCCTATGTAATCTTCCTTGAGCCGCACCGGGTACCAGGTGGTGCCTTCTTCCACCCGTTGGTGGAGGCTGCGCAGCAGCACCTTTTGGCGATAGTATTCCAAATCGGCTTGCCGCTCCAGCCGGGTGAGTTCGAGTGTTCGTTGCAGTTGTTCGCGGGCAGTCATCGGGGCTGCAAAGATAGAACGGCCCGCGGTAGCTCAGGAGGACCAGTGGTAGAGTTTGTGAAAATAAATGCCGCCCAACAATCCCTGGAAAGTTCCCCAGGCCACATCGAGCAGGGCTATCCACAACGGGTAGTTTTTGACGAACGACAAGTTGGTGAAGTCGTAAACCGCATACAGGCAAAAGCCGGTGAAGGCGCCCACACCCATCGCTACGATCCATCGCTGATCCAGTTGCAGGGCAAGCCCCACCACAAAACTGATGCAGAGCGACAAGACTACCTGTGCGATGAGGCCCATGGGAATGTTGAAGATGATTTTACCCTCACCATCCAGTTCGGCCAGGTGGCCCAGCGTTTGCCGATACCATTTGCTGGCGATTACGGCCAGCCACAGGTAATCCAGCAGGATGAAAACAACCACCGAAACGGCAGCGGCTTTGAGAAATTTGGAGGTGAGTAGAAAGTCCATGTTAGACCGTATTTGATGAGGTATTGAATCCGATGGCACTCTTCGTTGGTATCACAGTTTGTGATACCGGTCAGCTATTTTTTTTCGCCAAAGCGATGCTCTTTGGAGTTGGCCCACTCATGGCTGAATCAACTTCTTCAACTTCGCCAGTTGCTCCTGGTTGGCCTCCGAATCGATGGTGTTTACCACACCCTGTTTTTCGCGCGTGGTCAATCGCCAACTCAGCGAGGCCCGCGTGCTGTTTTGGCGTATGCTATCCATACCCCGCAAAATCGGCACATAGCTTTCGGCCTGGTATTGCAGATCAACCCGGTCGATGGGCTGGTGCAACCACGCACTGGCCTGCCCGATCAGCAGGTCGCTGGTGATATCCTGAAAGTTTTCAAAATTGTTGTAGACACTGCTGATCGGCTGGGTGATATCATCGATGATGGTTTGTCCCTTTTTCGGAGCAATGGTTCCCAACTTGGGCGAATCCCGGATCGACACCAGCACCACGCCCGAGGTATTCTCGTTGATCCAGTCTTTGAAGGCAAACATAAAACGTACCGCATCGCTCAGGCCAAAATTGTCGGAGATGCCCGCGTCCATAATCTGAATGGGCGGGTTCGAGGGCAGCGTAGTGTTGGGCGTGATGTACGGAAACGTGGCACTCATGCGCAGGGCCGACAGAAACCGCAGGCTGTCCCCGTTTTGCTCCCGGAATAGATGATAGAAATCCACCCCGCTGTATTTGGCCGATGAATAGCGCTCCAGGTTCTCCACATCATAGTTCATGAAGGAAACCGGCCGGGAGGCAATGAAGAGTTTCCGGCCGTCATTCACCACGGTGGGAGTCAAAATAATGGTAGGGATAGCCCCGGACAACTCCCAATGCCGATACGCACTTACGGGTTTGTCCATCAAACCCTCCGTGATCTCGTTCAGTTGTTGTTCAAAGGTATAGGCCCGGTCGCGTTTGTAGGTCAGGCCCGCATATTCAAACTGGGTGAAGCCCACAAACAAATCGTTGGCCATCAGACTGAAGATGAGCGGATTCAGATTGTCCGTGGCAATCCGATCGCGGTGGACGGTTGCATACGGTTCAATTTTTTCGCCCTGCAGTTCTCGTAATTTCAGTTCGCGGAAATAACTGGCACCGATCAGTCCGCCCGAGGCACCCGTCACGAGGATGCTGTGTTTCATCAGCGCCCCGTTGGTCAGGCTGTCGGCCCGTTGCAGCGCACTCAGCGTCCATAGCGCAGCGCGCTTTCCACCCCCGCTTACGCAGAGAAAGACCATCTTCGGTTTTTCCTCGCCAAATTTTTTGCGCCAGTTCTCAAGCCCGACCAGCGTCACTCTCCGGTCGCCCTCCTGGTGCGCGCTGTCATTCAGGTGCTGCAGCGATTTTACATTATACTCGGCCGCATACGTCTTGTAGTTCAGGCCAAAGGCTTCATACTTGCGGCTGAAAAAATCTTCGCCCACCAGGTAGTTGACCACCAGAAATAAGATGAGCCCCACCGTGGCCGACCAGCCACCGAACCAATACTTGAATGCCCCCGAGAGCATGACGAAGATGGTCAGGAAAATGACGAAGCTGCTGGCAGCCGGCAGCTGAAAAACTGGATTGTCTTTGAACAATCCCAGCACCAGCACCAGGGCAAATATGAAAAGCTCAATAATCACCAGGTTGAAATGATTTTGATCAAACACCTGGAGGATGGTGGCCTTGTCGTAAAAGCTGATGTTCTCCACCGGCTTAAAACTGATGCGGTCCCAGTAATAGTCCACCCGCACCTGCTTTTTGCGGGCAATGTCCAGCTTCTTGATGGCGCTGGCGCGTGTCATCTTCACACTTGATTTCAGGCGTTCATCAATCCGGCAAACGACATAGCGGAAGATGTCTTTGTTGGTGAGGCGGAAGTAGGTGTAAAACACCAGGGTCATGGTGCCGTACCCCGTGAGCAAACCGGCCACAGACGTAACCAAGCCGTACTGGCTGCGGTATTCATTGTTTACCTGAAAGACAATGATTTCGTACAGGTAAACGGCCAGAAAAACAAACGGGATCAGGCTGTTATTGACGGCAAACTTGGTGAAAGGCTTGGGTAACGTACCCACGAAGGAAAACCGATGGCCATCGTTGATGTAGCTGGTGATATGAAAGGCCGTGGTGAAGCCGGCTGTCACCGCACCCATAATGAAAAAGCTGGTAAAGTTGACGCGGTTGAGGTACTCCGGATCGAGGAAAAGATACGGGATACCCAGGTACTTGCCGAAGTTGCCGGTGATCATCGCAAATAAGATGATCCAACACAATAGCAGCACCTGGTTGCGCCTGAAGTTATTGAACAACAGTTGTACCGGAAACGAATAGTAGAGCTTAGGGAAAAAGAAGTACAGGGTACGAAACATAGAAATGGCTCCACGAATGTATTGAATTCCGGATACAAAACAGCCGGAAAAATTTATGGGGCTGACTTCTTCAGGCAACGGTTTCGGTGGTAACTTGTACAGTTCAAATGAGTAAGCCGTTCGTCCTTTACCGCTCGTCAGCCGGCTCGGGCAAAACCCGCACGCTGGCCAAAGCCTACATCAAGCTGGCCCTTTCGGGGAATGCGGATGCCTTCCGGCATATCCTGGCCGTAACGTTCGCCAACAAGGCCACCCAGGAGATGAAGCAGCGCATTGTGGAGTACCTGGCCGATTTTGCGGCCGGCCGGGCGAACAACCTCACCCTCGAAATAAAGGAAGAACTCCGCCTCACCGACCGCCAACTGCAGGAGAAAAGCCGCGATGTGCTTTCCCTCATTCTGCACCGCTACTCGCAGTTTTCCATCAGCACCATTGATGCGTTCTTTCAGCGCGTCATCCGCTCGTTTACCCGCGAAGCGGGTTTGCTAGGCAACTTCCGGCTGGAGGTGGATAACGATTTGGTACTGGACGAGGTCATCGCAGCGTTGATGGACGAGCTGGGCCCGGATCAGCAGCAACTCACCAACTGGGTCGTGCGCTTTTCGCGCGACCGCCTCAAGGAGGGTTCCTCCTGGAATATCACGCAGTCGTTAAAGGACTTTGCCCAGCAGATCTTTAATGAGGATTTCAAACGGGTGGAGGGCGAGGTTTTGAAGAAGACCAGCCAGGATCATGAGGATGCTTTGAAGACGTTGTGGGAGGAAGTGAAAAAATTTGAATCGGTGATGAAAAAGAAAGCCGATGAAGCGCTTTCGATTATTGCCGCAGAAGGACTTACGGTGGAGGATTTCAGTTATAAAGATCAGGGTACCGCGTACACCTACTTCCGGAAGTTCTCCATGGGCGAATACGCAAGCACGCAAGCGCCCCGCATGCAAAGTTACCTGGCCGGTGCCGGAGCCTGGGCGGCAAAGGGTTTGAACCACGCCAAGATGAGGGCTGTGGCAGAACGCCAGTTGTTGCCGATTCTCCAAGACATGACCGCGCATGACGAACAGCAGGGCAGGAGCTACCGAACGGCACACGTGATTTTGAAAAACTACTACGCCTTTGGCCTGTTGGCCGATATCACCCGCAAGCTGCAACATTACAAGAGCGAGAACAATGTGATGCTCCTGTCGGATGCTCCGCAATTTCTCCAGGGCGTGATCCGCAACAGCGATACTCCTTTTATATATGAGAAGGTGGGCTCGTGGTTCAACCACTACCTCATAGACGAGTTTCAGGACACCAGCCGGTTTCAGTGGGAGAATTTTGTTCCGCTGCTCAGGGAAGCGGCTGACCAGAATTACAATAACCTGATCGTGGGCGATGTGAAGCAATCCATTTACCGGTGGCGCGGGGGCGACTTGCAACTGCTGCAACGCGATGTTGCCCACCGGTTTGGTGCCGACCGTGTAGACGTGCAGGCGCTCGATCGGAATTTTCGCAGTGCGGGCCATCTGGTGGAATTCAACAATCGCTTCTTTGCGGCTGCGGCTCAGCTCGTGTTGCGGGTGGTGGAGGATGAAGCACCGGCCGAGGTATACAGCGATGTGGCGCAGCAGAAATCGAAATGGCCGGAAGCCGGGTATGTGCGCATCGAGTTTTTGGAGACGAAGGAAGAGAAGTGGGAAGAGCGTGTATTGAAACAGTTGCCGGAATGGCTGGAGCAATTGCAGGAAAAAGGGATGGCTTTAAAAGATATTGCCATTCTCGTTCGCGAAAACAAAGAAGGACAACGCATTGCTAACTTTCTGCTGCAATATCAGCAATCCCCTGACGCAAAACCCGGCTTCCGGTACGATGTGGTCTCCAACGAATCGCTGCGCCTCGATTCTGCGTGGTCGGTGAATGTGCTCATCACCGCGTTTCAGTTTTTGAAAAACCCGGAGGATAAAATTGCACGGGCCCAACTGGCGTTTGAGCTGTGCGGAGAGGCTTCGCGCGATTTGTTTCTGAAAGCTCAGAAAAATGAACTGGCGGGATTTATACCGGAAGAGTTCATCCTTCAGGCGCGCTATCTTACCAAACTCTCGCTGTTTGAACTCACGGAAGAGTTGATCCGGATTTTTCACCTCGGTGATAGGGTAGAAGAGTTGGCTTACCTTCAGGCGTTTCAGGATCTGGTGTTGGAGTTTTCCGCGCGGGAGAAAACAGATCTGCTGGCATTTTTGGAGTGGTGGGAGATTTATAAGGGCAAAAAATCCATTCAGGTGTCGGGCTCGGTAGATGCCATTACGATTCTGACGGTCCACCGCGCGAAAGGATTGCAGTTCCGTTTTGTGCTGCTGCCGTTTTGCAACTGGGAGATGAATCACAAAATCGCTCCACTGGTATGGGTGCAGAGTGCCGAAGAACCCCTTCAATCACTGGGGCCAGTAGCCGTTAAGTATTCGAAAGACCTGGAGGCCACTCATTTTGCGGAAGCTTATCGCGCAGAGCGGGTAAAAGCGTACCTCGACAATCTCAACCTGCTGTATGTCGCGTTCACCCGGGCCGAGTGGGGCATGATGGCGTTTGCGCCTGAGCCGGGGAAAAGCGAGAAGTTACCCTCAACGGCCGATGTTGTTTTTCAGGCCATCACCGGTGAGCCTGAGCTTTCGAGTCACTTCAACGGTTTGATTTTTGAGAAAGGAAAAGTGACGCGACTGGAGGCGGCTGCCGGTGAAGGCAGTGTCAGCACGATTCAGTTAAACGGGTATGCGTCTTGCGACTGGCGCAAGCGCATGGTGATCAAGCGGCAGGGCCGCGAGTTTTTCGATGCCGGGGTGAGCGACAGGCGTACCAAGATCAACGAGGGTATTCTGCTTCATCAGGTGTTGGCCCGCATCCACTATCAGAAGGATTGGCCCGAGGTGGTGAAGATATTTTTTGATGAGAACCCGATGGACGAGGAAGTGCAGGGGTGGGTCACAGCCCGCATTCAGGCCATGATGCAACATCCGCTGATCTCGGGTTGGTTTGATAAACAGTGGCAGGTGAAGACTGAAGCCGCGGTGCTGCTGCCGGGCGACCGGCAAAAGCGCATGGATCGCGTGATGTTCGGCAAGTCCCGTACGGTAATTGTCGATTACAAAACCGGGGAGAAGTCGGCTGGGGACCGGGAACAGGTAGAGCAGTATGCTGCTGTGCTGGGAGCGATGGGCTATCCGGACGTACAAGCCTTCCTGGTTTACCTGCCGTCAAACGAGGTCGTTCAGGTAGCAGACGGTTCAACCCTAAACCTTTTTGCATGACGCCCTTCCTGCAACAACTTGCCGATGATGTACTGGCCGGGGGCACTCCGCTGGACCAATTGACGTTTGTGTTTCCCAACCGCAGGGCAGGGTTGTTCTTCCAGCACTACCTCGCGCAGCGTCTCCAGCGGCCGCAGTGGTCGCCCAAACTGGTAAGCATTGAAGAGTTTTTCCGGGAGCATACCGATTTACGCGAACCCGATCGGCTAACGCTGATCTTCGAACTGTATCGGGTTTACATGCGGGTGATCAAGCGCGAGGAGCCATTCGATAAATTCTACTTCTGGGGCGACATGCTGCTGCGCGATTTCGATGAAGTGGACAAATACCGCGTAAACGCCACGTTGCTTTTTAAGGATTTAAGTAAGCTGAAAGAGCTTGACGAAACGTTTGACTACCTCACCGATGAGCAAAAATATTTCCTGAAAGAATTTTGGCTGCACTTTGAAGATCAGCCCTCGCAAACGAAAGAAGAATTTCTCAAGCTGTGGCGAAAGCTGCCGCAGGTGTACACCGAGTTTGTCAAAACCTTAAAGAAAGAGGGCGTTGCCTACGAAGGACTGATTCACCGCGAAGTGGCCGAGCATCTGGAAAAGAAACCCCCGAAGGCTGCCGTGGCGGCTTCGGTGGTATTTGCCGGCTTCAATGCGCTGACGCGGGCCGAGGAAACGTTGCTGGCGGAGTACGTCAAGCAAGGTGCCCGTGTATTCTGGGATTACGATGCGTATTACGTAAACGATGCGCGGCAGGAGGCGGGCACCTTTGCGCGGCTGTACCGCCAACACCCCGTGCTCGGCAAAACTTTTCCGGCCGAGTGGCCTGCGCATTTTTCGGCTGCGCGCAGCATCGTGCTTACCGGTGTCTCTCAACGTATCGGGCAGGCGAAACGCGCGGGGGCGCGGGTGAAAGAAATTCTTGATCAAATTCCACCCGAGCAGCGCGAGAGCCAGTTGAACCGCACCGTGATTGTGCTGCCGGACGAAGCCATGCTACTGCCGGTGTTGCACTCCTTACCCGAAGAGCTCACAAGTATTAACGTCACCATGGGTTTTCCGCTGCGGGCAACTCCGCTGTTCACCTTGCTCGACCTTTTGATCGAAATGCAGGTAAGGCGGAAGGGTGATCTGTTTTCGTACCGGGAAGTGTTGGCGGTGCTCGGGCACGCCTATACGCTGGCCCTGGCTGAAAAAGAAAGCACGCTGATTCAGAACGAGATTGTGCAGAAAAACCGGGTGCGTTTACCGGCCGCAGAACTTCAGCAGTTGCATGCCGTCTATCAATTGCTTTTTGCGCCCACCGAAGCGCCCCGTGCGGTGGATTACCTGCTCGAGATCGTGCAATACCTCGGGGCTTCGTTTACAGACAAGCAGAGCTTCGATCGCGAGTATGCGTTTCATTTCTACCAACACCTGGCGCGGCTCAAACTTATTTTTCAGGATAGCGATCGCTGGCCCGACTGGCGTGGTTTTCAAAAACTCTTCCGGCAGGTGATTCAATCGCAGAAAATTCCATTCACGGGCGAGCCGCTGCGGGGGTTACAAATCATGGGCGTGCTCGAAACCCGTAACCTCGACTTCGACAACGTCATCCTGCTTTCGATGAACGAAGGCTCGCTGCCCGCCCCACAGCGGCAAGGTTCGTACATTCCGCACACGTTGCGAAAAGCGTATGGCTTGCCCGCACACGAACATCAGGATGCCATGTATGCGTATTTGTTTTATCGCGTGCTGCAGCGGGCCGGTCAGGTTGATTTGCTGTACAACACTGAACCCGATGTGGTTGGCAATGGCGAGATGAGCCGCTATGTGCAGCAGTTGCTGTTGGAGTCCGGGCTCCCCATCGAACGCAGAGTGTTACACAATACCATTCACGTCAATCGTGCTAAGCCGATTGAGATTGCTAAAACATCCGAGGTGTTGGCGCAGATGGATAAATACCTTAGCCCGGATGGTGCGCGTTATTTGTCACCATCGTCCATCAACGATTTTATCGAATGTGGCTTGCGGTTTTACCTCAAGCACGTTGCCGAACTGCGCGAGGCCGATGAAGTAGAAGAAGACATTGACGCGCGCACGTTTGGCAACATGCTACACGATGTGATGGTGTGGCTCTACAATGACTGGCGGGTGGCCGGGCAGACGGTGCCAGCGGACGAATTTAAAAAGGCGCATTCACGCATTGCGGGCCTGGTGGATCGTGCGTTCCGAAAGCATTATCATCTCAACGATAACGAACCGGTGCTGCACGAAGGGCAGCGCGTAGTGGTGAAGGAAGTTGTGGAAGCCTTTGCCAGTCGTATTCTGGAGATTGATGCTGCGCTGGCTCCGCTCACGATCAGGCAACTGGAAGAAAAATTTGAATTTCCCTTGCGTCTGGCCGATGGACGCTCGGTGCGCATTGCCGGCAAGATCGATCGTGTGGATACAACCGGTTCGGTCATTCGCGTCATTGACTACAAAACCGGGCAGGATGGGTTGAAGTTCAAAAGCCTGGAAAGTTTGTTTGAGCGTGACGGTGATCGCAACAAGGCCGCGTTTCAAACCCTGTTCTATTCGTTTTTGTATGGAACGGTGGAGCAGATCACCGGGCCGGTGCAACCCGGACTTTACAACCGAAAGAATATTTTCGGTGACGAGTTCTTGTTTGGCTTGCTGATGAACAAGATGGCCGTGCGCGATGCCACCACCCTGTGGCCAGCCTTTGCGGAGCAGCTAAGCCAAACCGTTCATCAACTGTACGACCCCAACCAGCCCTTCACCCAAACCACCCACGAAAAGCACTGCGAGTTCTGCGCGTACAAGGCGCTGTGCCGGAGGTAAGTGCCGTTTTTCGTTTTTTTCGAACCTCATCCTTGTAATTTTAACATCGTGTGTTTGAAATGCAAGGACGCTTGCGGTTATCTCGTGCAAGTCGGTCCCAAATGGTTTGTTTTTGAGTGATCTTTTAATAGAAAAACGAAACGCGAGTTCTACGCGCACAAGGCGCTGTGCCGGAGGTGACGTTTTCTTATCTTTCGGACATGGAAATTAACCTGGAGAAATTTCGCAAACGCGCGGCTGACCGCGCTCCCGAAAATAAAAAATTCCTCCAGCGCTTGAAAAAGAAAAATCCCCGCGAGGTAGACGAAGCGTTTCATTCCGTTCATGAAGAAGTTTTTGCCGAAACGGATTGCCTGCAATGTGCCAATTGCTGCAAGACCACCAGTCCCATATTTTATCAAACGGATGTGGAACGCGCGGCCCGGGCCTTGCGCCTGAAGCCGGGCGATTTTATTGAACGCTACCTGCGGGTAGATGAAGACCAGGACATGGTATTGAAAACATCACCCTGCCCGTTTCTGGATGCTGACAACTATTGCAGCATTTATGAAGACCGCCCCAAGGCCTGCCGCGAGTACCCGCATACCGACCGCAAAAAAATGGTGCAGATCATGGACCTCACCTTGAAGAACACCCTGGTCTGCCCGGCCGTGCTGGAGATGGTGGAGCGGTTGAAGCACGCTGATCTGCGATAGATAATCTTACTGCGATCGGTGCGTGCGCAAGGTATGCCGGTTAATCGCTATGGCGTTTTCTGCTTCCGCACATACGCCATCAAAATCCGGAAGAACTCGGCCGGCTGCTCTTCTACGATTTCATGGCCGCACTGCTCAATCACGTGCATCTCGCTCCCGCGCAGGCACTCCTGCTGCAGGTAGAATGTTGACTCGCCCTGGTCATCCTGCCGGCCATACACGATCAGTGCCGGTATCTTCAACTTCTTCAACCGGTCGGTGATATCCCACCGGGTGGCGAGCACCTCCTGGTCAATAAGGGGAATGGGTTGAAAGTTGAAGGTATCGAACAGTTCGTCAAAATGCTGGCGTACGATTTTGGTGCGGTCGTAATACATGGCCCGCACGTGTATCCAGATAAAAGCTTTGTACGCTACCACCTTCGGGTGCGCGGGATCGGCCCGCTTCAGCGAATCCAGTTCGCGCTCCGAAGTATTGGCGAAAATCTTTTGCAGGCGTGCCATGGAGTCCAACTCCACGGCCGAGCGCCTCGCGTGTTGATTGTCGTACAGGAAGTTCCAGAGTTTGTACGAAGGCGGGGCCGAGCACACCAGCAGCAGGCCGGCTGTGCGCTTGGAGTACTGGGCGGCATAGTTCTGCGCCAACAGGCCGCCCCACGACATGCCGAGCAACCAGATTTTGTTATCGCCCCGGTGTTGACGCAAAGCCTCGATATCGTTTGTGTAGTTGGCGATGGTAATGGTGGTAGCGTTGGCTGGTACAAGGCGCGAGCGGCCGGACGCGCGCTGATGCACCAGCACGCAGGTGAAGTGCCGGCTCAGACTGTCCGCGATCTGGCGGTAGGGCGTGTCGGGCGCTTCACCCGGCCCACCGGATAAGATGTACAAAGCCGGCCCGCGGCCGATTTCCTCGTAGTACAAGGTGTAGCCTCCGCTGGTGTAGCTGTTTACGTTTTGGGCGCAAAGGGCAATAGGAAACGCGAGCGCCAGAAGGGCGATACAACACCCGCAGAGGCAGGCCATCGCGTTGGCATGGGCGCTTGATCGATCATTTTGGCGATAAACGGTCATGACGCGGTGTGGTTACGAGCCGAGGCGTGTTTCATCGGCCCACCAAATTACATCACGAAAGTCATTTTTTGCACGCTGCGTGTACTCGGTCACCTTGGTCATATCTCCGTTGGCGAGTTTGAGAATCGCTAACCGGGTGGCCTCCAGGTTTTGTTCCGATTGGGCCATCACATGGGTCACCGTAACAGATGAAAGTTCTGCGATAACCCGGGCGTGGTGCTCCGGACTAAAATCGCGGTGGATGATATCGAATATTCGCTTGTTCAATTACTGTCAAATCTTTTCGTCTTTCAAGCCTCCACAATTTCCAAAGACCCATAACGGGTTAATCAATATCTGCACGGGATTGTGATGTTACAATTTTATCACGAACGTGACTAGTGCTGAGTTTGAAAAGTTAACGTTAAAGCCGGACAAATCAGATTTAACTTTTTCGCCATTGTTGATAAAGTATTGATAGTCGGTTCGGGATCCCATGGTGTAGCCTATTCCGGGCAAGATCTCGAAACCGATCTGCATTCGATCACCCAACAAGTAGTTAACACCCACAACAGCATTGATGCCCGGGCGCCAGGTAGTCCATTCGTAGCCGGAGTCATTGTTGTTAGGCGTCAGGTCGTCTTGGGTAAATTTTTGATGCGAGAAGGAAAATGAAAAATCGAAACCCGATCGAAACTGAACTTTTTCGTGGATCGATTTCCGGAATTCCCGGCCAACCGAGAGCGAGACGCCAAAACTCTGGTCGGTCCGGTGGGTGTCGTCCGATTTTTGGTTTTGGTTGCTGCCCAATATGAAGGAATTGTTAAATCGCCATAAACGTGTTGGGGTACCGGTGCGGTACACCAATCCAAAACTGTCGAAACCGTAAAAAGCCAGACCAATTTCTTTTTGCGTGGAACTGATCTCTTGCCCGAAGGCAAAATGAGCCACCAGGAACAGAATGAGAGTAAATGCAATACGTTTCATATTTTTTTTAACGAACGTACTATCATTTCTAGACCAACGAAAGCCGGGCGTTGATTTTGGCACAATTACCAACGCAAGCTAAAGGCATCATCAGGCGAATCGGGGCCGTATCCCAAATTCAGTATGGAAAAAACAAAGCCGATGGTTTTCTTTCAAATAACTGAGCGTTGACTGGTGGGCTAGTCCCAAAACTCCGTTCGGCTTTTTTGGCTCACCATGAATCGTCTGAAATACCGGGTGTTGGCTTTGTTTTGGGTCACCACGTCCGACATTTCTTGCATTTCCTCCGGAGTGAATTGCGTTACGTAACATTTCCCGGCCTCAATCATTTTTTGTTTGTCCTCTTCCGAGTAAACAATTTTCAGGTTGATGTATTTTTTGTCGATGTAACTCAACTCATCATTGTCCAGCACGTCTTCCTTAATGTCAACCGGGAAGTAGAGCGGATATTTTTCCACCCATCCTTCTTTCAGCAGTAATTCCGTTACAATCGCTCCCGTTACGATATGTTCGGAATGCCCGTATTCCCCATCGGGTCCAAAGGTGATCAGAACATCGGGCTGGATTCGTTCAATATGTTTTCTTAGTTCCTCGATGGTCTTTTTACGGCCATTCAGATACGGGCGAACACCAAATTTTGTATCAAGGCGATCGAAATGCAGGTAAATGGGTGGATTGATCTTGAGCTTTTGACAGGCGCAGATCGTTTCCTGTTGCCGAATGGCACCCAATGAGTCTCCGGCAGGAATCCGGGTAACCCGCGTGCCGTCTTTACCATCTGTGGCAATAATGATGTAAACGTGGTGGCCCAGCCGTGCATATTTGGCTAGCACACTGCCAATCATATTCTCATCGTCAGGGTGGGCAAAAATGCCGAGGATGGTTTTGGGGGTTTGCGCGTTTGCAAGTAAACCCAGGGTAAAACAAAAGGTTGATAATGCCAGGAATATTTTTTCTACCATCTTTCTATCTTAATTTTCGAACCTCGTTTGCGAGACTTATTAAGAACAAATAATTTGAGAAAATCGCGTCCTTTTCATACATGTACCGCCAGTCCACAAAAGTCAATGAGCATTTGTCCGAGTACTCATTAAATCGGTTTTCAACAAGCGGGATAGGATCACAAATTAGCGGAATTAATCGTTGTCTTTCGGATGAGTCGATTTGATTCCACAACTCTCGTAGCTTGTGAACTCGAACCGGTTTTTCAGTGGTCATCTCGATGTATCGTTTCATAGCTAATTCTGCGGCAAATGCAGCGTTCACCAATAGCGCAATGCCCAAAACTGAGGGGGCCTTTTCAAATTCTGTTTTTATTAATTGTGTCGCATGAATAAATGAATCAACACAATCTGTAAGTCTTGTAGGCCGGTCGTAACTCATCTTGCTTTCGAATTTACTACGCCCGCGTTTACGCCTGACGGGGAGGGGCGTATTTTTTTTCAGGGTGCCAAAAAATGGAAAGAGAAGTGAATTCTGAGCGGGTTAGAGGCTCACGGCTTACTTGACTTGGTGTTATTAGCTATCCGGTTCAGTATTGGTTGAGGGGTAGCGAAGAATCCCCCGGTTGGAAGCTGCGCGGCTGGTGTTGTTTCGGTGTTTCGATTGGGGGACCCCAGGCCGAGCGCCCTCGCTGCTCGGGACGCAGCATAAGGCTTTGGAGGATAGGACAAACACACACAGGTCGCTGCCCCCTAGGTTAACCGGTTGTCAGGTTGAGTCCGATCGCTATCGGACTGTTGAAACCGTATTGAGTTAAGGAGGTCGCCTTCGACAGGCTCAGGCTGACAGGGGTGAGCTATAAGAAAAAAAGCCCTCCCAAAAGGGAAGGCTTTGATTCTTATAACGATCGATTTGTTTATGCTACCTGTGCCTGCAGCTTGGAGGCCAGCACCGATTTGGGCACGGCACCAATCTGCTTATCTACCACCTGGCCCTTTTTAAACACGAGCAGGGTGGGGATGGAGCGCACGCCAAACTTGGCGGTGGTCTGCGGATTTTCGTCCACATTTAATTTGGCTACTACGGCTTTGCCTTCATACTCATTGGCCAATTCTTCTACTACCGGCCCAATCATTTTGCAGGGCCCACACCACTCGGCCCAAAAATCAACCAATACAGGCTTGTCGCTGTTCACGATCTGATCGAAGTTGGAGTCGGTGAGTTCAATTGCTTTTCCCATGTGTGCGGATATTAAAGGTGATTAGTTTTCAAGTTCTGCCAGTTCCAACGCAAAGGTAGGCGAAATTGTTCCCACTTCGGTTTTGGCGGTCTCGGTTTTTAGGGGCAGGGCGCCAAGCCAACGCACTTCGCCCTTGTCGGTAACCACGCCTACCTCGCCCAGTTTATTCAGTTGCTGGATCAGCGGGTTTTGCGGCTGCACGCGTGCCTGGCGTGCTATGGCATCGGTTTGAATACCACTCGCCTCATCGCGCAGCACCAGTTTGAGCGAGGCCTTGCCGGCATGCTGGCGGCACAAGGTCTCGAGGCGGGCCACCCACTCGGGCGTGATGGCCTCGGGTGCTGTTTTCAGCGCCAGGCCCTGCACGCGCTTGGTGGCCAGTTCGTTGAGCAACTCCACGCTGCGGATTTTGAATTCGAGGTTCATTTCGCCCCAGGTCTTACGCACTACGTTGCCTTCGATGTACAAAAACAACCCCGGCATGAGGAAGGATTTGTACTTGAGGTAGTCATCGCTCCACAACGTGAATTCGGTTTTGCCGGAGTAATCTTCCAGCACCAGTTTGCCGAACGGCCGCCCGGTTTTGGTCATGCGGTGCTCCACGCTGGCCACAATGCCGGCTACTTTATATTCTTTGCCTTCGGAGGCGGTGATGTCGTTGAGCAGCGAGACGGGGGCATTGCAAAAAGCCGACATCTCGAATTTGAAATTGTCGAGCGGGTGGCCGCTGATGTACACGCCCACTACTTCTTTTTCGAAGTGCAGCTTTTCAATTTCTCCGAACGGTTCAATGGGGTCTACTTTCGGGGGCGGCATTTCGGTGCCGGTGCTGCCGCCAAACAGGCTGGCCTGCGCACTTTGTGCTTCCTGCTGCACCTTGCTGGCATAGCGGGTGATTTTTTCGGTGAGCGATACATCGCCCTCTTTCGCGGCCACATATTGCCTGCGGTGAAATTCGGTGAAGCAATCGAACGCGCCCGACAGCGCCAGGCACTCGTATGTTTTTTTATTCACCGCCCGGTTGCTCATGCGTTTGGCAAAGTCGAAGATGGATGCAAACGGGCCGTGCGCTTCGCGCTCTTTAATCATAGCATCAACCGCGGCATCGCCCGCGCCTTTGATGGCCCCCAGCCCAAAGCGAATCTTGCCTTCCTTGTTCACTTCAAAGTACACGCCCGATTCATTCACGTGCGGACCCAGCACTTCGATGCCCATTTTGCGGCTTTCGTCAATGAAGTACGTTACGTTCTCCAGATTGCTCTGCGAGTGGGTGAGTACGGCCGCCATGTACTCGGCCGGGTAGTTGGCCTTGAGGTAAGCGGTGTGGTAGGCCACCAGCGAGTAGCACGTGCTGTGCGATTTGTTGAAGGCATACTGCGCGAAGGCTTCCCAGTCTTTCCAGATTTTTTCCGCCACGCGCTCGTCATGGCCGTTGGTGCGGCACCCCTCGATGAACTTGTCTTTCATCTTGTCGAGCACGTCCTTCTGCTTTTTGCCCATCGCTTTGCGCAACACATCGGCATCGCCCTTGCTGAAGTTGGCCAGCTTCTGCGACAGCAACATCACCTGCTCCTGGTACACCGTGATGCCGTACGTGTCCTTTAAAAACTCCTCCATCTCGGGCAAGTCGTAGCGGATGGCCTCGCGGCCGTGTTTGCGCGCGATGAAGTTGGGAATGTATTCCATGGGCCCCGGCCGGTACAGGGCGTTCATGGCGATGAGATCTTCGAACTTATCCGGCTTCAGTTGGCGCAGGTAGCTCTGCATGCCTTCACTTTCAAACTGGAACGTTCCGGTGGTTTCGCCCCGTTGGTACAGTTGGTAGGTTTTGGCGTCATCCAGCGGCACCTGATCCATGTCAATATCAAGGCCGTGCCTGCGCTTAATATTTTTTAAGGCCGTCTTGATGATGGTGAGGGTGGTGAGCCCGAGGAAGTCCATCTTCAGCATGCCGGCATTTTCAACCACGCTGTTATCGAACTGCGTCACCAGCATGGTGGAGTCCTTGGCCGTGGCTACGGGTATCAGCTTGGTCATGTCCTCGGGCGTAATGATTACCCCGCAGGCATGGGTGCCCGTGTTGCGCAGCGAACCTTCGAGAATAACGGCCTGGTTCAGCACCTGGGCTTTCAGGTCATTACCCTTTTTGATATCGGCCAGCTCGCGTACCTCTTCAAAGGCTTTGGCCAGTGATGTGCCGGGACGTTCCGGTATCAGCTTGGCCAGGTTGTTGGCTTCGGCCAGCGGCAGCTCCATCACGCGCGCGCAATCGCGTATGGAGGATTTGGCGGCCATGGTACCATAGGTGATGATTTGCGCCACCTGGCTATGCCCGTACTTTTCAATGACGTAGTTCAGTACTTTATCTCGTCCTTCATCGTCAAAGTCGATATCAATATCGGGCAGGGACACGCGGTCCGGATTCAGGAAGCGCTCAAACAGCAAGTCATACGCAATGGGATCCACATTGGTGATACCAATGCAGTAAGCAACCGCGGAGCCGGCAGCGGAACCCCGACCCGGCCCCACGCTCACGCCCATCTCGCGCGCTTTGCCCGTGAAGTCCTGAACGATGAGGAAGTAACCCGGGTAGCCGGTTTTTTTGATCGTTTCCAGTTCGAAGTCAAGGCGCTCCTGAATCTCTTTCGTTAGTTCGGGGTACTTGCGCTTCGCGCCTTCGTATGTGAGGTGTCGCAGGTAGTCGTCTTCGGTTTTGAATTCCTTCGGGATGTCGAATTTAGGAAGGAGTACGTTGCGCTTAAGATCGTAGGCTTCCACCTTGTCCACTATCTCGCTGATGGTTTCGATGGCTGCCGGCAGATCGCGAAAGAGATTTTTCATTTCGGCCTGCGGCCGGAAATAGTAGTTGTTGTTGGGCAGGCCGTAGCGCGTGCCGCGCCCTTCGCCAATGGGGGTCGATTTGAATTCACCCTCTTTGATGCACAGCAGAACATCGTGTGCGTTGGCCTCTTCCTTTTCTACGTAATACGTTTCGTTGGCGGCAAAGTATTTTACGCCATGTTTTTCGCAGAGGCGCAGCAGCGTGTCGTTCACGCGGTCTTCTTCGGGTATGCCGTGGCGGTTAAGCTCTGCGTAGAAGTCGGCACCAAACAGGTTATGCCACCACACAAATGCTTCCTCGGCCTGGCGTTCGCCAACGTGCAGGATGAGGTAAGGAATTTCGCTACCGAGTCCGCCCGTGGTTGCCATTAACCCTTCGCGGTATTGCTTCACCAATTCCTTGTCGATGCGGGGGTAAATGCCATACAATCCTTCGATGAAGCCGATGGAACTCAGCTTGGCCAGGTTATGATAGCCGGTCTTATTCTTCGCGAGCAGCACCTGCGTGTATCGCTTGTCCGGGTTGTCTTTCGTGAATTTCAGTTTCTTACGTTCTTCCGCAATAAAAAATTCACAACCCACAATGGGTTTAATCTGATGCTTGAGCGCTTCACTGACAAACTTGAAAGCTCCGTATAAGTTACCGAAGTCCGTAAGTGCTACCGCGCTCATGTTCTCGGCTTTGGCTTTTGCCACCAGTTCCTGCACATCGGGTGTAGCCTGTAACACCGAGTACTGCGTGTGCACGTGCAGGTGCACAAAAGGCGCTTCGGTGAGTTCGCCTTCGGTAGCCGTGCCGGCATAGTCGCCTTTCTTTTTCTTTTCGCGTTTGGCGCTGTTGCCCGCTTCCAGGTTGGGCTCTTCGTAGGTAATGTCGGCCGGGGAAATACCTTCGGCCGGTTTCACCACTTTTTCGCGAATGAGGCCGAAGAACGAGCGAGCCGTGGCGGCTACATCGTAACTGGCATCGTGCGCATCGTCAAACCCTTTGCCGAAAAGCTTTTGATGCAGTTCGGTCAGGCGCGGCATTTTCAGTTTGCCGCCAGGGCCACCGCCCAGCTGGCAGTAGTCGATGGAAACAAGGCCGGTGTCAATCTTTTCGAGGGCAAGAAATTCTTCCGTGGGCAGTTGCTGCCGGATCAATTCGGCACCGAGTATGTTGATGTCGAACTCGATGTTGTGCCCCACCAACACGCGGGTTTTGGCCAGGTCCGCGCGGAAGTGTTTCAGTACTTCATCCAGGCCAATGCCTTCTTCCTGCGCCCGCCTCGTGGAAATGCCATGTATCTGCTCGGCTTTGAAGGGAATGTCGAAGCCATCGGGCCGCACAATATAATTATGGTGTGACAGCAGCTTGCCGCGGGCATCGTGCAACTGCCAGGCGAGTTGCACCACGCGGGGCCAGTTGTCCAGGTCGGTGATGGGCGCAGTCTTATTGTGCGGAACCCCCGTGGTTTCCGTATCAAAAATCAGGTACATGTCAGTTCGTAGTGGTGGTGCAAATTAGGTATTTGAACGTTCCTGATTTGGGAAAAATTCCTGCCATAAAATGGGAATGGTGCCCACATTTTTTAGCTAAGTATTTGATTATCAATATAATATAAAGATGGCGGCTATTTTGTACTACCTGCCCAAATCAATTTTTTGTACCCATATGAGCCGTTGGTTGGAGAAAGTGAGGCGCGTGGTGGAACGCGAGTGGTTTTTGTTGGTGATTTTGGCCATGATTCTGATCGTGACCATTCTCTTTGACTTGATTTAGCGGCTATGGACATGCGGTGCTCAGGGTAGCGAAGCGGCAGCCTTGTTCACTATTTAGAACCAATCAAATTACACGTTCACCTTGGTGGTTATCCGCGTGGGGCCTATTTTTGACCAAAACCGGATAACACCTTTTTATGAAGTGGATCGTTGATATGTTCACGAGCACCCTGGGTCGCAAGCTGCTCATGGCCCTCACGGGTTTATTCCTTATTCTTTTCCTGGCCGTGCACCTGGCAGGCAATCTTCAGTTGCTGAAGGATGATGGCGGTCGTGCCTTTAACATCTATGCCGAGTTCATGAGCTCCAATGCACTCATCCAGTTTGTATCCAAGGGCAATTTCTTTTTCATCCTGCTGCACACGGGCATGGCCATTGCGCTGACGATTAAAAACCGTAAGGCCCGCGGACCGGAAGGGTATGCCGTGGTGAGCGGCAAGTCCTCGCACTGGACCTCGCGCAACATGGGCATTTTAGGAACGCTGATTCTCGTGTTTATCGTTACCCACCTGTATCACTTCTGGGCCCAGATGCACGGGTACTGGGGCAACATCACCACGCTGGACTACGATGGCAAGCCGGTGCGTGATTTATATACGCTGGTGGATATGTGGTTTGCCAAAGGTTGGTACGTGGGGCTTTATGTGTTCTGCATGGCCGCGATTGCTTTCCACCTGTGGCACGGATTTGCCAGTGCTTTTCAAACACTTGGCCTAAACCACTTGAAATATAATGGTGTTATTAACGTGATCGGAAAGGCGTTTGCAATACTGGTACCAGCAGGCTTTGCCTTCATTCCGTTGAAGATGTACTTCTCCTGACGCGTAAAAAGTTAAACAAAAGAAAACTACAAGCTCATGAAGCTCGATTCTAAAGTTCCGGAAGGCCCGATTGGTGAGAAGTGGACGCGCCACAAGTTCAACCTTAAACTGGTTAACCCCGCCAACAAGCGTAAGTATGATGTGATCGTGGTCGGCACCGGGTTAGCGGGTGCATCGGCCGCTGCCTCACTGGGCGAGTTGGGTTACAACGTAAAGGCGTTCTGTTTTCAGGATAGCCCGCGCAGAGCACACAGCATTGCCGCCCAGGGTGGTATTAATGCCGCCAAAAATTACCAGAATGATGGCGACAGCGTGTATCGGTTGTTTTATGATACGGTAAAGGGGGGTGACTATCGCGCCCGTGAGGCGAACGTACACCGCCTGGCGGAGGTGAGTGTGAACATAATTGACCAGTGCGTGGCACAAGGTGTGCCGTTTGCCCGCGAATATGGCGGGTTGCTGGCCAATCGTTCATTTGGTGGGGCGCAGGTGTCGCGCACGTTTTATGCCCGTGGCCAAACCGGCCAGCAATTGTTGCTGGGCGCTTACAGTGCCCTCAACCGGCAGATTGCCAACGGCAAGGTGAAAATGTACAACCGCACCGAGATGCTCGATGTGGTGGTGGTAGACGGCAAAGCCCGCGGCATCATCACCCGCGACCTGGTGACCGGTAAAATTGAAGCCCACAGTGCCCATGCCGTGTTGTTGTGCACGGGTGGCTATGGCAACGTGTTTTACTTGTCTACCAATGCCAAAGGATCTAACGTTACGGCCGCATGGCGCGCACACAAGAAGGGCGCCTTCTTTGGTAATCCCTGCTTCACGCAAATTCACCCCACCTGCATTCCGGTTTCGGGCGATCACCAATCGAAGTTGACCCTGATGTCGGAGTCATTGCGCAACGATGGCCGCGTGTGGGTGCCGAAGACGGCAATAAAAGGGCTGAAAGCGAAAGAGGCAGTAGCTATCAAAGAAGAAGATCGCGACTATTTCCTCGAGCGCAGGTATCCTTCGTTTGGAAACTTAGTACCCCGCGATGTGGCATCACGCAATGCGAAATATGTGTGCGATGAGGGGCGTGGCGTTGGGTCTACCGGCCTGGCGGTGTTCCTCGACTTTGCCGATGCCATCAAGCGCGATGGACGCAAGGTGATTGAGCAGAAGTACGGTAACCTGTTCGACATGTACCAGCAAATCACGGGCGACAATCCCTACGAGGTGCCCATGATGATTTTCCCGGCTGTGCATTATACGATGGGTGGCTTGTGGGTTGATTATAACTTGATGACCACAGTGCCCGGTTTGTATGCGCTGGGTGAAGCTAACTTTTCGGACCACGGAGCTAACCGGTTAGGCGCCAGTGCGCTGATGCAGGGTTTGGCGGACGGCTATTTTGTGATTCCCTATACCATTGGTGATTACCTCGCGAATATAGGGTGGAACGATAAAGTGGGTGCGGATCATCCGGCTTTCAAGGAATCCATGGATCAGGTGAAAGCCGGGGTAGATCGCCTCTTGAATATCAAGGGCACCAAAACGGTTGATGAGTTTCATCGCAAGTTGGGCCTCATCATGTGGGAGTACTGCGGTATGTCGCGCAGCGAGCAGGGCCTGACCAAAGCCAAGAAGATGATTCAGGAATTGAAGGCCGAGTTTTGGCGCGATGTGAAAATTCTGGGAGGGTCCAGTGAACTAAATGTGGAACTGGAGAAGGCTGGTCGTGTGGCTGATTTCCTTGAGTTGGGCGAATTGATGGTCGATGACGCGCTCAACCGTTCCGAGTCGTGTGGCGGCCACTTCCGCGAAGAATCGGCCACACCCGATGGTGAGGCCATGCGCAAAGATGATGAGTTCGCTTACGTGGCGGCCTGGGAATACAAAGGCGATAACCAGCCCGAGGCGTTGCACAAAGAGGAGCTGAAGTTTGAGAACGTTAAACTGACGCAACGAAGCTATAAATAATTGTATGAAGGTGTTGCGGTCTTGAAATAGAGACGTATTTCAAAACCTCAACTCCTGAGTACCTCAACACATTGAATTATGAAGATTACGCTGAAAATCTGGAGACAACAGGGCCCTAACACCAAGGGCCACTTCAAGACCTATAAACTGGATCACGTGTCCACGGACATGTCCTTCCTCGAAATGCTGGACGTACTTAACCAGGACCTGATCAAGAAGGGGGAGGAGCCGGTAGCATTTGACCATGACTGCCGCGAGGGTATTTGTGGCATGTGCAGTTTGTACATCAATGGCCGTCCGCACGGACCGCTGCAAACCACTACGTGCCAGCTGCACATGCGCACCTTTAGCGATGGCGAGACGATTACCATTGAGCCCTGGCGCGCCAGTGCATTTCCCATTTTGAAAGACCTGGTGGTAGATCGCTCGGCTTTCGACCGAATTCAGCAGGCGGGTGGTTATATCAGCGTGAATACAGGTGGTGTGCCCGATGCCAACGAAATTCCAATTTCCAAGAAGATTGCCGATGAAGCCATGGATGCTGCCCAGTGCATCGGTTGTGGCGCCTGTGTAGCGGCTTGTAAGAATGCTTCGGCTATGTTGTTTGTGAGCGCGAAAGTTTCCCAGTTCGCGTTGTTGCCACAAGGTAAGCCCGAGCGTAAGGAGCGCGTAGAAAAGATGGTAGCGCAAATGGATGCCGAAGGCTTTGGTGCCTGCACCAATACGCGGGCTTGCGAGGCCGAATGCCCGAAAGGGATCCAGATTACCAACATCGCCCGGATGAACCGCGAGTATTTCTCCGCTATGGTGAGCTCGTACGAGGTGGCTGCCGGTGAAGGTGGTGCGGGTTAGTCATGTATGCTGAAGGGGTTCGGAGTCAGAACACCCTCGTCACGATCATATCGATCACTTCCACGAGGATCAACAGGATGATGATCCATTCGAGCAGACTGCTTTCGCGCTGGTGAGAGATTTCGCGGAACACGCGCAGGTTATCTTCAATGATGCGCAAGGTGTATTCGATTTCGCTGAAACGCACGCGCAGGTCAAAGTGCTTCATCAATCCCTTTTGGATCTTATCCAGGTACTCATCATCCCAAGCCAGTTCGGGGGCATCAAAAATGTAAATATTTTCCGCGATGTCGTTTTGGGTGTTGAGCGCCTTGCCGATAAACTTCATCATATTCTTGCGCCCGATGTTCAGTTTGCCGCTGGTCTCCAGATCGCGCGTAAAACCTTTGATTTCGGTTAACAGATTCTCTGACGTTTCATGGTAGTAATCCAGGGCCACGGACTGGGCCAGGTTGAGCATGGCTACCCTTACCAGGCTTTCGTTGATGCGGTCAACGGAGAGGCTGCCAAAATCAAAACGAGGCTCCGGCTCGTTGTTCACATTGATCTCGTACTCATCGCGCAACCATGATGTCACCGGGTTTTTGATGTAGGCCGAGATGGCTTTAACAGCATAACGCATTTCTTCCTCCGTATGACCCGAGAAAACGATGACACCATAATTGAAATAATACTGGTGTTTACCGGAGCCAAAACTGTAAAACAGTTCCGATGACGAGTCCGCTGCCGGCTTAATCTCCAGAAACGACTTGATGCCTTTTAGATCCAGTTGATTAGCCACCAAAAATGCCGTGAGTTTCATACGGGGAATTGACCGAATATCCCAAAATTAAGGTTTTGGGCACGCCTTTGCCACCAAAAGCCGTACTTTTGAAGCATGAGAATAGTCGTTGTTGTTGTATTGATTTCAGCATTTTTTGGCCACGAAGTGCTGGCCTGGGGAGCTACGGGCCACCGCGCGTCCGGCTACATTGCCGAGCAGTATTTGAAACCGCGGGCGAAGAAAAAACTGAAGGCGATTTTGCAGGGCGAATCGTTGGCGATGGTGAGCACCTGGATGGATGAGATCCGCTCAGACAGTTTATATAACTACGCGGAAGATTGGCATTGGGCCACGATACCGGATGGTAAGCGTTACGAGGATGTTGAAAACGGTCCGTTGGACGGCAAAGCCGTGCAGCAACTGGAGCGGATCATCCGGGAATTAAAGTCAGGTAAGCTGGATGCCAAAACCGAGCGCGAGTACGTAAAGTTCCTGGTGCACCTGGTGGGGGATATCCATCAGCCGTTGCATGTGGGCAAACCCGGTGACCGCGGTGGTAATGATGTGAAGGTGAAGTGGGCCGGACGCGATTCGAATCTCCACCGCGTGTGGGATAGCGACATGGTCGATGATACCCGGCTTAGCTACACGGAGTTAGCGGATTCATTCGTGAAACCGGATGCCGCTACCCTGGCCACCTGGCAACGCGCCTCCGTGCGCGACTGGGCTCACGAGTCGATGACCTTCCGCAAACAAGTATACGACATTGGTAACGGTAGCCTGGGGTATCGGTATTCCTACCGGAATTTTTCAACAGCCAAACTTCGCCTGCTACAAGCGGGCGTGCGCATGGCTGCTCTGCTCAACGAAATCTACGGCTGACCCACTTCAAAAGGTATGGTGAGCCGTACTTTTTCCCAATGCAGAATCAAATCCCCGGCAGTCTCTGATTTTTTGCTGAACCAATAACGCAATCGCTCCTGGTGAGGAGCTGCGGTGTCGGGTTGTACTGTGATGCGGAGCACATCTTCCTTCTGGTTGTAATTGTCGGCCAGGTGTTGGCGCCAGCGGGTATTGAAGATGACGGTCCATTGGTCGCGGCCTGGAATGGTGAAAAATCCGTACTTGCCCTTTGCCAGACGTGTTCCGTTTATGATCAGATCTTGATCCGTTTCGATGTAGGTAGCGTTGTGGGCGCCCGTCACCCAGACTTTATCCAGCGGAACGAGGCCGCCCCAGATAATCCGACCCCGGACAGCCGGGGAATAGTAGTTGACCGACACGTTGCTGCCCTGAAATATTTCGGTGGCGCGCGCTTTTACACTGCCCCGCAGGCTGTCGGGTTGCGATTGCTCGCTGATGATGGCGACCACTTCCTTCTTTTCCTCCACTTTGATCGAATCAGCAACGGCAGAGGGTTCTGAGGGTTTGCGGCACTGGAACAGCAGGAGGGACGGCAGAATAAAGACGAGGTATTTCATGGCGGCAAATATAGACCATTTCCAAAACGCGCGGCTTCTTCTATCTTTAACCCAATGGCAAAAGATGAGAAGCGCCACTGGGACCGCCTGGCCGGCAAGTACAACACCGAAATATTCGATGTTTTTAATAGTGATCGCAACGAAGTTCTCACGCAGTACTTCGACCGCTACGCCAACCAGGCCCACACGGCTGTTGATTTTGGTTGTGGCAACGGTAAAGCATTTCCTTACCTCGTGCCTCGCTTTGGTGAAGTATGGGGCCTTGACATCTCCCAAAATCTACTGGATGTAGCTGCCTTGCGCGGGTATGATCGGGTCCGGCTTGCTCAGGCGGATCTGGTGAAGCCTGCCCGAAAGTTGCCCCGTGGCGAATTTGCTTTTTGCTGTAATGTGGCCATACTGCCGGGTATTGACGTTAACCAAGCCATCATCCGCAATATCAGACGTTCGGTGAAGCCGGGAGGTGCCGCGGTGTTTGTCATCCCTTCGTTTGAGTCAGCCGCATTTGCCATGTGGAGGCTGGTCGAATGGTATGGTCGCGAGGGGGTTGGCCCGGCCGAGATCAGCCGCGATGAACTGGCCCTCTTTGGCGGTTCGAAAACCGACATCGTGCAGGGCCTGTTACGCATCGATGGTGTAACGACCAAACATTACAGCGAACCTGAAATCCGGTACTTGTTTACACAGGCCGGTTTCAAACAGGTGAATACCGATCGGATCGAATACAACTGGACATCCGAGTTCGAGAACCCCCCGAGGTGGATGAAAGACCCGTACCCGTGGGACTGGTTGGTGGAGTGTCGCGTTTAGTCAGTTCAATCGCTCAGCCGAATAGCCGGCTTTTTTGAGCGCTTCTTTCACCTTTTCTTCTGGCACGGTGTCAGGTACGGTAACGGTTTTGATCGCTCCGGTGACGTCAGCCGTCCACTCGTTTTCGCCTACGGCTTCGTTGAGGAAGGGTGTGGCTTTGGCCACGCAACCCGAGCATTTCAAACTGGTTTTATACGTTGTGCGGGTACTCATTTCTGATTCTTTTCGGAAAGAAAACGCCTGATGTGTCCAAAAAATTCCGTTGGGTTTTCAATAAAGGGAAAATGACCACTTGTTGAAATAATCACCAGTTCACCATTCGTGAGGTTTTGTTCGTACAGAGGCCCGGAGAGGGTAGCGGCCGGTTCATAGTCGCCATACAAAATGAGCGTGGGGGCATCCAGTTTTTGGAGGTCGGGTACTAAGTCGTAGTTCATCAGTTCAGGGAAGATATGACCAAACGTGGCGGACCGCTGGAAGTAGTCGGCTGGTAGATGGATGGAGAGTTTATCCAACAGCGAAGTGTCGGCAAATTGTGTTTTGAAGGAAAGTTTCATCAAGGCATTGACGGCACTTACGTCCTTATTTTTCATGGCTTCCGAGTTCAGGATGAGGCTGCGCTGCAGGGAGTCGTAGCGCGTAATGCGTTTGGCCAGTTCTTGCTCTTCGGCCTGCCAAACGGTTGTGCTGGGTGGCATCGGGTCACTCAGCAATATCCTGTTGACATTTTCCGGGTAGGCGGCTGCGTACTTCACGGCCAGAAACCCGCCCCAGGAGTGGCCGAGCACGTGGATTTTTTTGAGCTGCAGTTTTTGCCGGATAGCTTCAATGTCGTCCACCAGGTTTTTCACCGTCATGCTGGCGCTGTCGACTTCGGCCCGGGATCGCCCGCTGGCCCGTTGGTCGTAGAAGATCAACCGATAGTGGGTGGCCAGCGGTTTGAAGTGCTCGGTGAGATACGATTGATCGAGTACTGGCCCGCCATGGATAATCAGCAACGGCTCACCCTGGCCGGTAGCTGTGTAATAGAGCTGCGTGCCATTAACGTCCAGCAAACCGGATTCATCGGGCGGAGGTGACTGACAGCCGACTACGAGAGCCACGAGAAGGAAAGCAATGAGGCGCATGTGATTTGAGAGGATCAAACTTAATCAAACCGGGCTAAAACGAGAAAAGCGATTCGGGTTTCGCCAGCCTGCCCACAACCCAAGCGGCAGGGATTGCAGCGGAAATCCTCCCGCGTTTCGCGGGACGGGATTGGAGCGAAAAGCCCGTGGCCGCCCAACTTTTAACAGCCTGTCGTGTATGTGGCATCGCCAAAAGCTCGCCCGGTCAAACCGGTTCGGATGGCAATCGGAAATTTCCGGTATCTGCTTCGGTGTGGTCGGAATGATATTTATGTGCAACGGAGTTTTTTAGAGATGACCTTGCGGCATTAGACCGGGGTGTATGGTTTTTATAACTTTACGCCCTTTTACCGACTATGGCTGAGGAGAAGAGTTTGAACTTCATTGAAGAGATTATTGAGGCCGACCTGAAGGCGGGCAAGCATACGACCATTGCCACCCGTTTTCCGCCCGAACCGAATGGCTACTTGCATTTGGGGCACGCCAAAAGCATCTGCCTGAATTTCGGGCTGGCGTTGAAGTATGGAGGCAAAACCAACCTTCGTTTTGACGATACGAACCCGGTGACGGAAGAGACGGAATACGTGGAGAGCATTAAGGGCGATGTGGAATGGCTTGGCTTTCGCTGGGCTCAGGAATTATATGCCTCCGATTACTTCCCGCAGTTGTTTGATTTTGCCGTGAAGTTGATCAGCAAAGGACTGGCGTATGTGGATGACAGCACCAGCGAGCAGATTGCCGAAATGAAAGGAACGCCTACGCAGCCCGGCAAGGATAGCCCGTACCGCACGCGCAGCGTGGAGGAGAATTTGAAATTGTTTGCCGAGATGAAAGCCGGCCAATACCGCGATGGTGAAAAGGTATTGCGTGCGAAAATTGATATGACGCACACCAATATGCTGATGCGCGACCCGATTCTCTACCGCATCAAGCATGCCCACCACCACCGCACGGGTGATGCCTGGTGCATTTACCCGATGTATGATTTTGCGCATGGCCAGAGTGATTCCCTGGAGCAGATCACCCATAGCATTTGCACGCTGGAGTTTGTGCCGCACCGCGAATTGTACGATTGGTTCATCGAGAAGCTCGAGATTTACCCTTCGCGGCAATACGAGTTTGCCCGCCTCAACATGACGTACACCATGATGAGCAAGCGCAAGCTGCTGCAACTGGTCAACGAAAAACATGTCAATGGCTGGGACGATCCGCGTATGCCCACGCTGAGCGGTGTGCGCAGGCGCGGTTATACAGCCCAGGCGATCCGCGATTTTTGCGATCGTATTGGTGTGGCCAAGCGCGACAACCTGATCGATATCGGGTTGCTGGAGTTTTTTGTGCGTGAAGATCTGAATACGATCGGGGCGCGCAGGATGGTGGTATTCGATCCGGTGAAGGTGGTGATCACAAACTACGAAGAGACGAAAACCGAGATGCTTCCGAGCGAAAACTACCCGGACGAGGGCAGCACGGTGCGCACGATGCCGTTTGGTCGTGACCTGTGGATTGAACGCGAGGATTTTATGGAAAACCCGCCCAAAAAGTATTTCCGCCTCGCGCCCGGGCAAATGGTGCGGCTGAAAAGTGCCTACATCATCGCGTGTGAAGAGGTCATCAAGAATGATAAGGGTGAGGTGACCGAGTTGCGATGCCGGTATATTCCCGAGAGCCGGAGCGGTTCGGATACCTCCGGTATCAACGTGAAAGGCGTGATCCACTGGGTAAGCGCGAAACACGCCTTACCGGTAGAGGTTCGTTTGTACGACCGACTTTTTAAGGTGGAGGACGTTAGTGAGATTGAAGGCGACTTCCGTGACTATCTGAATCCGGATTCGCTGAAAGTGCAAACCGCTTATGCGGAGCCCGAGCTGGGCAATGCCAAACGGGGTGAGCACTTCCAGTTTTTGCGCATGGGGTACTTTTGCCTGGATCCGGATTCAACGCATTCAAAAAAGATCTTCAACCGAACGGTTACGCTGCGCGATACGTGGACGAAGGATAAGAAGTAGTTGTTGGTTGTTAGTTGTTGGTTGTTAGTTGTTGGTTGGTCGTTGGCTGTCTTTACAAAGAAGTATGAGCAGTTCATTTACGTTTATCATTTTTTCCGGTTTGATCTTAGCCGGATGCAGTCGTACCACCGAATTACAAAATTCAAGAGAGGAAATTCGGACACTGAACTCTCCGGATGTTTTTAGCGACTCTGCCAGAATTCAAGAGGTGGTGTGGCATGTCCTCGATTGGAGTCAGTCAGATTCCGCGATCGTGGTTAATCCGGTGATTGAAACCGGTGGCGTTTATTTGTTTGACAAAAATGAACTTCGAAAAAATCTGGATAGACTAAGACTGACCGGTTTTTTTGCCAACGAGTTTATTGAAAATTATAACCAGATTATTCTCAAGCTCGAGGAGAAGCTGAGGAGCCAGGAATTTGATCCATGGCTTGTTGGGGATTTGCCGCCTTTTAAGTTCGCGAATGATGCTGACCCTTGGTGCATGTGTCAGGGCTTCTCTGTTGAACAGTATGAGCGTGTGGAGATTGTTAAGATGGACAAACAATCCGCAGAGGGATTTTGGAGGTGGAAGCAGGGAAATAGCTGGGTTGACTTCATGTTTAGGGTTTCAAAAGAGCATGGCAAGTGGAAGATTTCCTACATGCAGGGTTTTGATTATGCCGAAAGTATCAAGAAAGACGGGGACAATTAGCTGTCTTAACCAAGCAGTACCCTAGTCACCACCAACATTGTGTTTTCGCCACCACCACTGAAAGGCAACGAGAGCCCACACCCGTGCGTGAACATCACCCGGGCTGATGGAAAACAGCTGGCGTTTCAGTTTCTTGATTTCGGTGTAATCGAACAATCCTTGTGCGCGAATGAAGTCTTCTGACAGCAAATCTTTCTTGATAGTGTCTTTCAGTTCATGGCGCATCCACGCCAGCAACGGTGCCTCAAAGCCTTTCTTTGGCCGATTGTAAAGTTCGGCAGGCAAAAAGTTTCGAAACGCGTCTTGTACAATGCGTTTCCGCATCCCGCGATGCACTTTGTACACGGCCGGCAGGCCAAAAGCAAAATTCACTACTTCGTAGTCGAGGAACGGAACCCGTACCTCCAGGCCGTTGGCCATGCTCATCAGGTCGACCTTAGTCAACATATCATTGGGTAACACGAGGCGGCAGTCCGTGAGCAGAATGTCGTTAAGATTTTCCGGGTCGACAATCGGGTTCAGCAAGGCCTGGCGGAATTCATGGTATTGGTTGAGATCGATCTTGTCCCGTACCGCTGATGTGAACAGCCGCTGTACCTTCGGCAGGGTGGCAAAAGAGGCCCAGTGCCAATACCGGTCGCGGGCCGACATGCCGTGACCTTCGGCATAACGAAGCAGTTGCCGCACGGTGTTGGAGAAGGGTGCGTGGCGTGATTTGGGCAACACGTGCCAGGCTGGTTTCAGCGCAGCGGCCAGTGATTCCTTCCATCCACCCTGCATGGCGCGGGCAAATGCCAGGTGTTTGGTGTAGCCGCCAAAAACTTCATCTGCACCATCGCCCGACAAGGCTACGGTGGCTTGCTTGCGTGTCTGCTGACTCAGCATGTAAACGTTGACGGCCGAAGAGTCGGCAAAGGGTTCATCCAGGTAGTCGAGCACGGAATGAAGTTGTGCGTATAGATCCTGGGTGGTGAGGGAGAACACGGTATGTTCGGTCCCGAAATGTTGGGCCACCTTTCGGGCGTAGTCCGTTTCGTCAAAGAATTTTTGATCGCGGAACCCAATCGAGAACGTGTGGAGGTTTGGTTTATGTCGCGCGGCCAGCCCCGTAACAACAGATGAGTCGATGCCGCCACTCAGGAATGCGCCCAGCGGCACATCGGCTACCAGCCTCCGCTGCACACTCGCTTCCAGTTTTTGGAAGAGTAGTTGTTGAGCCTGCTCGTAGCTCGTAGCGGTGGGCTGTGGTGCCGGGTAGGGGATGGTGTAGTACGGGTGAATGCGCACATCACCCCGTTTCACCTGAATGTATTGACCGGGCAGTAACTTCTTAACGACCGCAAAAGCGGTGCGGGGTGCCGGTATGTAGTTCAGCTGGAAATAGGTGGCGAGCGCAGTATAATCCAGCGACTTGTCGATGCCATAGTGCAGTAGCGATTTCATCTCCGAAGCGAAGATGAATTTGTCTTCGTCACTCAGATACAACAGCGGCTTGATGCCGTAGCGGTCGCGTGCAAGGAAGAGACTTTCTTCCTGCTGATCGTAGATACAGAAGGCGAAGAAGCCATTCAATTGGTTGAGGCAGTTCTCTTTTTCGTGAATCCACAGGTTCAGCAGCACTTCGGTATCTGACTCCGTGCGAAACGCGATGCCACGGGTGATCAGCTGCTGGCGTAGTTCGCGGTAGTTAAAAATCTCACCATTGAAGACAATGGCATAGCGGCCGGTGGTATCCCACATGGGCTGGTGTGCAACTTCGCGCGTATCAATGATGGAAAGCCTGCGGTGGCCCAGGCAGACCCACTCGCTCAAAAATACATCCTGAAAATCGGGGCCGCGTTTTTCGAGCGCACGCGTGGCGGCCGCTACATTGACCTTGTTAAACTTGCCTACCAGGTTGTAGGCAAAAATGCCGGTGATGCCACACATGTGCGCTCAGCCGAGAGAAATTACAACTCCCGGATCATAATGTTTCGGTACCACACTTCATTGCCGTGGTCTTGCAGGTCGATGTGGCCCTTGCGCACCGTTCCGTAGCCCGGGAAGTCTTTCCACTTGCTGTTGGCCACCCGTTGTTTCCAGTCTTCGGAGTTCAATTCGTACTCCACTACTTTGGTTCCATTGAGCCAATGTTCTACGTGATCGCCTTTGACCAAAATTCGGGCTTCATTCCATTCGCCCACGGGCTTTAATGTTTTTCCTGTTGCCGCGTGGAGATCATAATTACTGCCGCTTTGGTTCTCCGCCTTCACTTCGCCCGGGTAATTCGCATCGTCCAACACCTGGTATTCCGGGCCGGTGGCGTAGGGCTGGTCATACTCTTCGCTTACGCGGAACATGATTCCGCTATTGCCCTGGCTGGAAATCTTCCACTCGAGTTTCAATTCAAAGTTTTCGTATTGCCCCTCGCTGATCAGGTCACCGCGCTTGTTTTCCGCACCTTCCTGGAACGGTTTGCAGTGCAGCGTGCCGTCCACCACTTCCCACGAATTGATGTCCGCATTTTTAAACGGGCGCCACCCGTTCATCGTCTGGCCATCGAACAGGGATTGCCAGCCCTCTGCGTTTTGGGCTTCACTTGATTGGTTGGTCGAGTCGGTTTTCGTCTGGCAGGCCGACAGGATCAGGAATCCAAGAATCAGAATGCGTATCATACGTTGGATGTCTGGTTAAAATATTTTCCCGGGATTGAGAATTCCGTTGGGATCAAATACGCGCTTGATGCCGCGCATGAGTTCAAGATTGACCTCGCTCATGGCAAGAGGCATGTACGGGCGCTTGGCAATGCCAATGCCGTGTTCACCGCTGAGCGTGCCACCCAGGCTTACGGTCAGCTTGAAAATTTCACCGATACCTTCGTTCACTTTCGTGTTCCAGTATTCTTCGTCCAGGTTTTCTTTCAGGATGTTTACGTGCAGGTTGCCATCGCCCAGATGGCCAAAGCATACGGTATTGAACTTGTATTTCTTGCCAATCTCTTTAATGCCGGATATCAGTTTGGGCAGGTTGGCCCGCGGCACCACCACATCATCACTCTTGGTGAGCGTATACCAGTTCACGGCCGGGGAAATGTTCTTGCGTATTTTCCAAAGCTCTTCTTTCTGGGCCGCGCTTTCGGCAAACAAGACTTCTCCGCTCTCGAACTTCTCCACCACGTTCATCACACGCTCCGCATCGCGCATCAGCACTTCCTCATCATTTCCATCCAATTCGCACAGCAGATACGCATTCATATCCTCGGTGAGTTTCGTGGTCACGGGGCTGTTGAGCACCTTCTCGCAATAGTCGAATGTTTTGGCCGCAGCTTCCTTTTCAAAGAACTCCATGCCGGAGGGTGTAATGCCCTCAACAAAAATGGCCGCAATGGCGCGGCAGGCTTCCTCGTTTGTGGTAAACGGAATCATCATCAACACGTTCTTCTGCGGGAAGCCCCGCAGTTTAAACACGATCTTGGTGATGATGCCCAACGTACCCTCACTACCGCACATGAGTTGGGTAAGGTTGTAGCCGGTGGAGTTCTTCAACACGTTGGCAGCCGTCCAGATGACATCGCCCGATGGCAATACCACCTGCATGTTCAATACATAGTCGCGCGTTACACCGTACTTCACCGCTTTGGGTCCGCCCGAGTTGTTGGCCAAATTGCCGCCCAGAAAGCAGGAGCCCCGACTGGCCGGATCAGGCGGGTAGAACAATCCTTTTTCCTTTACTGCATTTTGAAAAACTTCCGTGATGACACCGGGTTCAACCGTGGCTTGCAGGTTGAGCTCGTCAATGTTCAGAATCTTGTTAAAACGCTCCATGGAAATCACCAGTCCGTGGCGCACCGGCAAGGCACCTCCGCTAAGACCAGTACCGGCCCCGCGGGGCGTAACGGGTATGCGGTGAGCGTTACAGAGTTTGAGCAGCGAACTGATTTCCTCAGGAGTACCCGGTTTAACAACCACATCCGGAAGGAAGAAATAATCCTCCGTCTTGTCGCGGCCGTAGTCCGTTTTTGCCTCCTCATCCACCATCACGAACTCTTCGCCCACGATGGCCCGAATCTCTCCAATTACCTGCTCGGTCAACGCTCGTTGGCGGGTGTCCACCGGGGTACTCACATTAGCGTATGCCATCTCCAAACGTTAATTTTGACTATGCATTTTTTCGGCTTCAAAGGTACGGGAATTCGCCCGGCCAAATTGATTTTTTTGACTTTTCTGGTGATGCTGGCGGGCTGCTCGGGCACCCGAAAAATGCGCGAACGCGACCAGCAAATAGCATCGGTGATTAAAACTGCGCGCAGCTTTACCGGTACACCCTACAAGTATGGCGGCACCACCCGCTCCGGAATCGATTGCTCAGGCCTGATGGTGAATGCCTACCAGAGCGTGAAACTCACGTTGCCCCGAACCAGCGATGCGCAATATCTGGTGGGTGAAAAAGTAAAAGTCAAAGACATTCAACCGGGCGACCTGGTGTTTTTCGCCCTGGAAAAAAAGAAAAAGGACATCACCCACGTGGGCCTGGTAACGGAAGTGCGGGGCAAAGAGGATATCCGGTTCATTCATGCTACAACCAAGCTGGGTGTGGTGGAGACCAACTTGTTTCAGGAATACTACTGGAAGGGATTTCGGGGTGCGCGCAGAATCTTAGAAACCAAAAATTGAATGACACGAATCAGTCGCAGACAGTTTGTAACGGCAGGACTTGTAACGCCTCTTGCCTTTAATCTGAGCCAGGCCCAAACCCCGACTCGTCCCGTGGTGGTGTCCACCTGGAATTTTGGACAAGCAGCCAATGTGGAAGCCTGGAAAATTCTGTCGTCTGGCGGGCGCGCGCTGGATGCCGTTGAAGCCGGTGCGCGTGTGCCGGAAGGCGACCCCAGGGAGACTTCCGTTGGCTTGGGCGGTTTGCCCGACCGGGACGGCCGGGTCACACTCGATGCGTGCATCATGGATGAGTTTTCGAACTGTGGAGCCGTGGCGTGCCTGGAGCATATCGTGCACCCGGTTTCGGTTGCCCGGAAGGTGATGGAGAAGACACCGCACGTTTTTCTGACGGGCGATGGAGCCTTGCAATTTGCGCTCGCCAATGGATTCAAAAAGGAGAAGTTGTTGACGAAGGAATCCGAAAGAGCCTGGCGCGAGTGGTTAAAGACGTCCGAATACAAACCCAAAGCCAACATCGAGAATCATGACACGATCGGTATTGTGGCGCTGGACCGGCAATCGAACGTATCGGGCGCCTGCACCACCAGCGGCATGGCGTACAAAATGCGAGGCCGTGTGGGCGATTCTCCGATCATTGGGGCCGGGCTGTTTGTTGACAATGAAGTGGGAGCCGCTACCTCCACCGGGGTAGGCGAGGAGGTGATCCGGATTGTCGGCTCGCACCTGGTGGTGGAATTGATGCGGCAGGGACGTTCCCCTCAGCAGGCGTGTGAGGAGGCGGTCAAGCGAATCGTGAAAAACCAGCCGGTGAAATCGAAGGACTTGCAGGTGGGTTTTTTGGCCTTAAACAAACAGGGCGAAACCGGTGCCTATGCGCTTCAAAAGGGATTTACCTACGCGGTTTATTCACCGGAAGTACCCAATCAGATACTGGAAGCACGTTCATATTACTAATCATCACGGATTGAAATGATTCTGGAAGTTGTCGTTTATAACATTGAGTCGGCATTAAAGGCGCAAGCCGGTGGGGCCGACCGAATAGAGCTGTGCGATAATCCGCTCGAAGGCGGCACTACACCTTCTTTTGGAGTCATTGAAGGGGTGCGGCAGAATGTGTCCATGGATTTGTATGTTATGATTCGGCCGCGTGGCGGAGATTTTGTTTACAACAACTACGACTTCTACGCGATGAAGCGCGACATTGATCAGTGTATGAAGCTCAGTGCCGATGGTGTGGTATTCGGCATTCTCACGCCCGAAGCCCGGATGGATGTGAAGCGCTGCCGCGAGTTGATTCAGCGAGCACGGCCGATGAAAGTTACCTGCCACCGGGCTTTTGATGTAACCCGCGATGCCTTTGAAGCGCTGGAAGATTGTATTGAAGCAGGGTTCGATCGCATCCTCACTTCGGGCCGAATGCCCACCGCACCCGAGGGCGAAACACTGATCAAACAATTGGTGGAGCGGGCGGCTGGCCGGATCACCCTGATGGCGGGCGCGGGTATTACCGATCAAAATGTGAAGCGGTTGGTCGATCACACCGGCATCCGGGAGGTACATTTTTCCGCCACGCGGTTTGGCCCGCCTGTCGGTGTAAACGGAAATCATTTTGTGTCGTTCATTGGCGCTTTGCCTCCTGATTATCGTCAGTCACGTCTGGCAGATGTAGAAGCGGTTGCCCGAATGCGGCATACCCTGGGCGGATAAGGATCAAGAAATTTTGCCGGGTTTGGAATTAAAAATATATTTGCAGCCTCGTTTTAAGGGGGATTAGCTCAGCTGGCTAGAGCGCTTCCATGGCATGGAAGAGGTCATCGGTTCGAATCCGATATTCTCCACTCTTGAAGGCCCGATTAGTCGGCCTTTTTTTTGGCCCTGCACGTTTCCGGAAAGTGATTACCCCGAAAGGGCTAGGTCTTCGTTTGTTTTTCCAGCGGAAATATTCCAAAGTGAAGCAACTCGGTATGCCGCACCACACCAATGTCGACCATGGTGAGGATTTCTTTTCGGGTGAGTTCTTTGAATAGTTCGTGCAGCCCGTTGATGGGCTTGCCGTTAAATGACACGATCAGATCGCCCTCCACCACCTGGCTCCGGGCAGCGGGCGAATGGGGTTCGCGGCTGACCACAAATAAAGCCTTGTCATTCGGCAGGTGATAGTGCCGTTTGACTTTTGGATTCAAGTTAACCTCCTGCAACATAAATCCGAGGTATGCCTTGAAGACCTTGCCATGCTGAATAAGTTGCCGGGCGACTTCCTTGGCCGTATCAATAGCCACGGAAAAACTTATGCCCTGCGCACCCTGGATCACGGCCGTATTAACCCCCACTACCTGGCCCTGCGTATTGATCATCGGGCCGCCCGAGTTGCCGGGGTTCAGAGCGGCATCCGTCTGAATCACGTCATCGACCAGCGGGCCGGACAGTGTCCGCATGGTTCGGCCCAGGGCGCTCACCACGCCTGCCGTCACCGTATGCTGGTAACCGAGCGGATTGCCAATCGCCAATACCCATTGCCCGATTTGCAGGTCAGCGGCATCGCCCAGCGTGGCCACCGAGTAGCCTTCTGAATTGATTTTGAGCACCGCGATATCCGTGTCCGGATCTTCACCTATCAGGCTGGCTTCAATCTCATTTTCATTCAGGAGCGATACCATAATTTTTTCCGCGCGGTGCACTACGTGATGATTGGTAAACAGCAGCCCATCGGAGGAAAAAATGAAGCCAGATCCAGAACCGGCCGGACGTAGCTGTCCCTGTTTATTCCGTCTGTAAACATCAATCTTTACTACGGCATTCTTCACGGTGTTCACCGCATTGATCATCATTTGCGAGTAGGGGTCCATAGTGTGTTTCGGTGAACGGGTCAAAAGTCCTACCATCGGCCAAAACCGGAAAGGATGACCGGATGGTAAAAAAGTTCCCGCCAATTTGGCCCCTCCGTACCCCAATTCTTTGTATTTTCACCCCGCTCTAGTGTACCCATGGCTAAGCTCAAGAACATCATCAAGCAACTATCGGATAAGGATTACCAGACGATCTACGATCAGCTCGTGCAGAGCAATGCGGAAAAGTCAGCCTATCTGTTAAAAGGGTTTCGCGAACGGCAGCTTTCGGATAGCAAGATTATGGCCGAGTTGGAGTTACAACCCAATGCCTTTTATACCATGCGCTCCAGGCTCAGCCAAAAAATTGAGGATTACCTGGTGGAGCAGATGGAGAGCCCGCGCACGGATATCCTCAAAAAAGTGGCCAACCTGAATGAAGTACTGTTTACCAAGAAACGTACGCTTTCGATTGCCACGTTAAAGAAACTGGAGAAGGAACTTCAGGATTACGACCTCGCCAGCGAACTCACCGTGGTGTACAAGTCGCTGAAGAAAATGCACATTAACTCACCCGACTATTTCCAGTATTCGCAGTTGTATAACCGGCATGTAGCGTACATGCTGGCGGTAGACAAGGCAGACGACCTGTTGGCAGACTATTTTAAGAAGTACGGCAATTACTACCTGACGGGAGACGAGACGGATCGCATGGGACTTACGTTGATGTTGCGCGAAATGCAAAACGTAGCCCGGCTTTATGAATCACATCGCTTGTTCGTGTACGAGAGCATGATGCTGGTTTTTCACCGCCTGTTCGTAGAGCGTGAAGAAAATCTTCAGTCGGACGAGGCCTCCATTGAGGATATTTTTACCCGCGTGCAAACGACCTTTGAGTCGTACCCGCTTGACCCGGTTTATTATCACCTCAACCTGGTGTTTGAATTCCTGAAATTGGAGTACTACAACCACTATAAAGTATATAAGCAAAGCGAGAAATACTTTGAAGAGGTGAACGATGCGGTGGCCAACCTGATGATGAACTACCCGTACTACACGTTCTCCGCGCAGTTCCTGGTGTCCAAACTGCAACGTCATCTGCGGTTGGGGTCGGAAAAGGATTTGTTTGTAGAGAATGAAAACCTTTTTGAGGACATTGAGACCGATCCGTTGGATGTGCCGCGGCATGTGATCTATATGGTGTACCGGGCCCTCAGTGCCTACTACGTGGAGCGATACGAGGAGGCGGCCCGGCTGTTAAATAATCTGTTGAATGACGTCAGCTTTAAGCGTTACCCCCTGGCCCAACTGGAAGTCAAGGCCTTGTTGGCCGTGGTGTATGGCATGCTCCGCGATGTTGATCTGGTTACGCAACTGGTGAGCAGTATTTCCCGGCAGTCAAAATTGATCGAAGACAAGGCCGAGAATCTGATGTTGATCGTGAAGATTTTGAAAATAGCCACCAGCGAAGCCAAACGCGAAAAGCCCAAGAAAATTCTGGTGCTGATTCAGCAATTCAGCTCAACTCCGGTTTCCTATTTTTCGCCAACCCGGTTCATCCGCATGGATGATCAGTTCATAGAGCGATTAACCGCCCTGGACGTCTAGATATCCAGCGACATCAGACTCTCGTGCGAGAGCGGTTTGTTCAAATACAGTTTAACGTTGGCGTAACGTTTCGATCGGTTAAAATCCTGCGGATTGATTGACGAGGTGAGCATCACCACCTTGCATTTCTTTTTGGTGAATGACCCCAGCTTTTCAAACTCATCCAGAAACTGGAAGCCGTCCATGAGCGGCATGTCGATGTCAAGAAAAATAACATCCGGCAAAACCTGATCGGCAATCTCCAACCGCTCCATGTTGCGTAGAAACTCGATGGCGCTCTTCGCTCCGGTGTGGGTATAGATATGGTCGGTCAACGAAGCCGCCTCAATCATCTTCTGATTGATCAGATTGTCAATCTCGTTGTCGTCAATCAGCATGACGGTGCGAAACTTTTTGCCGGCCATAGACGGGTTGGTTTGGATGACGAAACTACCGAGATAAATGCGTAATTACAAGGTATGTTTAAACATCGAAAACAATGCCCTGCGCCAGTGGCAACGATTGACCATAGTTGATGGTGTTTGTTTGCCTGCGCATATAAACCTTCCAGGCATCGGAGCCCGACTCGCGGCCGCCACCGGTTTCTTTTTCGCCCCCGAAGGCCCCACCAATTTCAGCACCCGAAGTACCGATGTTGACATTCGCAATGCCACAATCCGATCCGGCTGCCGACAGGAACTTCTCCATTTCCTCTACGCGGGTGGTCATGATGGACGATGACAAACCCTGCCGCACCCCGTTTTGAATACTAATCGCCTGATCTAACGTCTTGTACCGGATGAGGTAAAGGATGGGCGCAAACGTTTCGTGTTGAACGATTTCAAACTCATTTCGGGCTTCAACCACGGCCGGTTTCACATAACAACCCGACTCGTAGCCTTTACCTTTTAACACACCCCCCGGCACCAGCACCTGGCCGCCCTCCGCCTTTACCTGGCGAAGCGCTTGTTGGTAAAGCTTGACCGCCTGCTCGTCAATCAACGGGCCGACATGGTTCTCGGGATTGAGCGGGTTACCAATGCGAAGTTGACCGTAGGCCTTAACGAGTTTGGCCTTCACGTCATCATACACTTTTTCATGAATGATCAGTCTGCGCGTAGTGGTGCAGCGCTGCCCTGCAGTGCCCACCGCCCCGAACAGGGCCGCGCGAATGGCAATGTCGAGATTCGCGTGCTCGGAAATAATAATGGCGTTGTTGCCACCCAATTCCAGCAACGCGCGACCGAGGCGCTCACCTACTGTTTTGGCCACGGCTTTACCCATGCGGGTAGAACCCGTTGCGGATACCAGAGGCACTTGCTCGCTGCTACACATCCATTGGCCCACCGGTGCTCCTCCGTTTATGAGACAACTAACCCCTTCGGGTACATTGTTCTTCCGGAACACCTCGGCTACAATCTTCTGGCAGGCAATGCTGCAGAGCGGTGTCTTTTCTGACGGCTTCCACAAGCACACATCACCGCAAACCCAGGCCAACATGGAGTTCCAGCTCCAGACCGCTACCGGGAAATTAAACGCGGAGATGATCCCTACAATACCGAGTGGGTGATACTGCTCGTACATGCGGTGAAGCGGGCGCTCCGAATGCATGGTAAGCCCGTACAATTGTCGTGACAAACCCACGGCAAAATCACAGATGTCGATCATCTCCTGCACCTCCCCTAAACCTTCTTGCAGCGATTTTCCCATCTCATAGGAAACCAACATGCCCAGGGCTGTTTTCTTTTTGCGGAGGGCTTCGCCAATCTGACGTACTACTTCACCGCGTTTGGGTGCCGGCACGGCCCGCCACTCGACAAAAGCTTTCTCCGCCACCGCCACAACCTTTCGAAATGAAGCCTCATCTGTACTTTTAACCGAACCAATTTTTTTGCCATCTACCGGGGAGATCGAGACGATAGCGGGGCCTTTGCTGGACAGCCATTGGCGGCCGGTGGAGACACCGGGATTCGATTTTTGAATGCCGAGTTGCGTCAACGCATCAGCGAGCGAAAGTTCTTTCATGACGGAGAGATAAAGTGAGTAACGACTGAAATTTGGTCAGCAAAGGTAACAGGAAAATGACGATTGCGCGTGGCGCTATTCCTCCAGCCATTCAATGCCAAAGGTGCCCCGTTCGCCAGTTGCCTTCAGGCCCTCGATCAGCACACCGCCCCTTTTGATCTCAAGAATCCGGTTGAGGGATTCCAGGTTTTCAACCTCTACTTTATCGATGTGCGTGATGACAAATCCATCGGGCACCTGGGCTTTTAGCCATGGGCCGGATTTCTTGCGCACGAGGCGCACGCCCCCCTCCAGGTTAAGTTCAGCCAGTTCCCGATACGCCACGTTTTCAAATTCACCACCACCCAGCGTGGTTTCAATGGCCCGCGTAGCCACATCCAGTTCGCCATCAAAATTGCGCAGCACGGCCTTTACTTTACGCGCTATGCCCTCGCGCCAGTACGTCACTTCTACACTTTGCCCCGGACGATTGCGCGCTACCCGCTCCTGCAATTCAGAAACCGTATTAACCGGGCTGCGGTCAACCTGGGTGATGACGTCACCGGCTGCCAGTCCCGCCATGTCGGCCGCACTCCCGCGGTTTACGCGCAAAATGTAAACGCCCTGCACAAGGGGCAGGTCTTCATCTTCCGCCAGTTCAGGTGTTACATCACGAATTTCAACTCCCAGCAGCCCGCGCTGAACCTGGCCGAACTCCAACAGGTCGTCCATGATTTTCTTCACCAGGTTAACCGGAATCGCAAAGGAGTAACCCGCATAGTTGCCCGTGTTGGTGGCGATGGCCGAATTGATGCCGATTAGTTCACCTTTCAAATTCACCAACGCACCTCCGCTGTTACCCGGGTTTACGGCTGCATCGGTTTGAATGAAGGATTCGACTTGCAGATTGTTGCGGTCGCGCAGAATGCCAATGTTACGCGCCTTCGCACTGACAATGCCGGCCGTTACGGTGGAGTTCAGATCGAATGGATTGCCCACTGCCAATACCCAATCTCCGGGGGTCACCAAATCCGAATCACCGTAGCGCACAAACGGCAATTGGCTGGCTTTGATCTTAAGCAGAGCCAAATCGGTGCTTTCATCCCGGCCGACCACGCGGGCATAGTAGCGTTGATTAGTAGACGTTACCACTTCAATGTTGCTGGCGTCTTCAATCACGTGATAGTTGGTTACCACATAACCATCATCCGTCAGAATCACGCCCGAGCCGGAGGAGTGTGCTTCGGGGTTGAAATGATATTCGAGTGGATTAAGACTGAAGGACCCTGCCCCAAAATTGGTGCGGATGTGCACCACGGCCGGGATGGCGGCAGCGGAGGCATCCTGAAAACTGACGGGGGCTTGGCGAAAGGCGATGGAATCGCGGGTGGAAATGAACCGCACGCGCTGGCGCTGCTGAATGGACGAGTAGCCAGCGTCCGTTTCGACCATGCGCAGCGTAAAAAACGAGCCCACCACAGCGCCAAACGTAGCCAGGCCAACTACTAACACAATAAACAACAGGCGGTTGCGCATTAGATTTCTCCTCGTCACACAAATAACGGCAAAAGCCTACCAAAAGATGAGTGGAACAAAACAAAAAAGGCGCCCCCGCCTGCACGGGGACGCCCAACCCTCTACCTAAACCCTGCTCGTCAACGCATGGGTAACTTTAGCTAACCTTGATGGTCTGCTTCAGTGCCTTTTTCTCGTCTTTCGGAATGGTCACTTCCAGTATTCCGTTGACGTAACGAGCCGAGATCTTGGCACCATCCACATTCTCAGGTAAACTGAACGAGCGGCTGAAGCTGCCGTACTGCGTCTCGAGGCTGTGGAAATTGCGCTCTTTCTTTTCGTTGGTGAACTTCCGCTCGCCACTGATGGTGAGGAACTGATCTTTCACCTCCAGTTGAAAATCCTCCTTGTTCATGCCGGGCGCGGCCACATGAATTTCATAACTGTTGTCGTTTTCCACGATGTCCACTCGCGGCACAAATGTGCTGCCGCCCATGCGCGTCATGTTCTCATTGAAGAACCGGTCGATCAGGCTGCTGAATGATGTCGGTACGAAATCATTAGCGTTGTATCGGATGATGCTCATATGTTTTTATGTTTTGGTTGATTTTGTTGTCTGATCTCCCCAATCGAAAAACCATGCCGCTGCATTTTTCGGCTCAATAGCGGACAAAATGACTTACTTGATCAGAAAAAAACAAACAAAGGTGACATAATGGCTCATTTTGCTACTTGTACCAGGCAATTCGCCTGGAGAAGTACATGATCACCGCGATAATGGCAAACAACCCCATGCTGCCAATCAGCAGGGAGTAGTCTTGTGCCTGCACGATCACAAAAATGAATCCGTAAAAAGCCACCATCAACCCGGTGAAGAGCCCCACCATGGACTTACCGGGCAGGAAGGTGGAGGCGTACAGCGCCACGAGGATAACCGTTGCCACCGATGAAATGGCATAAGCTGCGTTGTAGCCCAGGTGTTCCGAAATGGAGAGGAGAAGCGAGTAATAGATGATCAATGCCACGCCAACCAAAATGTATTGAAACGGATGAATGCGCACCCGGCTGGTGATTTCTACCAGGAACAGCGCGGTGAAAGCCAGGATGATAATGAGGATACCGTATTTGGCTGTGCGAATGCTCTTCTGGTATTGATCGGCCGGCAGATCCAACCGAACGCCAAACGAAGAGCCAACCAGGTTTTGTTCCCCATTAATCCATTGTTGTGCAAAGGGCCGGTTGAACGACAGCACCTTCCATTTCGCGCTGAATCGCTCTGCGGTAATGTCGGGTGCCTGAACGGGTAATAGGGCACCTTCAAAACTGGGTGACGACCAACTGCCCGCCAGCGTAACGTCCGTAGTCTTGCCGGCCGGCACTACATAGAGGCGTTCGCTGCCTTTCAATTGGAGTTCAAGCGTGACGGAGAGGGCACTGTCAGGTCTTTGGGTCCACGGAAGTTTCGTCACGATGCCCGACTCGTTCGAGCCGTCATGCACGTTGTTGACGTTCACCCCGATGTCGTTGATGGGCTCGGACGGTAGATTCACGCTACTCAACCGAATAACCGGATTCTCACTGATGCCGCGCAAATCGGAGATACCGGTGAGCAGTTCGGCTTTGGCCCAATGCACCCGGCCGTCCTCAATATTCCAGCGGGCAAAATCAAGGTCGGGAAATTTTGCCCTCACGCTGATGCGTGAGTCGTACACAATAGCATCGAAAATGCCGCGGTGGCGCACGTGCGGACTGAGGTCACCCGAAATCATGAGCTCATCGGGCAGGAAGTAAGCGAACTCTGTACTCTCAAAAACTTCTTCAATAGGTTTACCGTCTTCCCACCGTTTGTTTTTCACAACACGCGTATAGGGTACGCGCAGGATAGGGCCGGCCAGGGTTTGTGGGCCCGACCACTTGCTGGAGATTTCGGCAATTACTTCGGTGGCGCGCGACTGCCGCTCGTCCATCAGCGACATCACCCAGCTGGCGGGGATGAGCAAAATGAGGCTGAGGAGCCCGATGGAGACCAGTTTGAGCATGATGGACTCCTTCACCCAGTGTTGGAGCCGATCGAGAGGAGTGGGATTGTTTTCCATAATTTTCAAAAGAACTTTGATTTTAAAAGTGAATAGCTAAAAAATTATTTTCGTTGCGCCCGGATGACTTCTTCCATGGCATCGAGGTGTTTGCGGAAAGCCTGTTTGCCGCGCTCGGTTATCTTGTAGCGTGTATTGGGCTTCCGATCAACAAACGACTTCTGCACCAGGATATACTTTTCGCGCTCCAGCGCCTTCAGGTGGGTGGCCAGGTTGCCGTCTGACGTTTGCAGCAATTCTTTCAGACTCACAAAGTCGAACGAATCGTTGGCCGTAAGTACGCCCATGATTTGCAGACGCACCCGGTGCTCCAATATTCGGTCGAGATGATCAAACGGGTTTTTCATCGATCGTACTTTCGGTACATCACGGCTCCGTAAAGGATGTGTAACACGCCAAACCCCAGGGCCCAGAACAACAGACCGTAGCCGGGCCAAAGGGCGGCTGCGAGGCCAATCAGAATTTCGCTATAACCCAGGTAGCGTATTTCGCCATAGAGGTTGGGGCTGGCGTTAGTCAGGGCCAGCCCGTAGAAGATCAGAAGGGAAGGGGCAACCACACCAAAGTGGCCATTCAGCAAAAGCAATAGCGTAAACAGGCCTCCGGTTGCCAACGGTATGAGCAGATTGATCACGAGCCGCCTGCTGGTTTCATTCCAAAACGGCTGCCCGGCTTTTTCGGCCTTTCGCCTGCTGAGCCAGTAGCCGCTGGCCAGTGAGGCTACCAGTACGGCTGCTGCAATCGCAAGCAGCGGCACCAGATTGGCGCCACGCACGGATTCCTGCCGGTAGTCGATGGGTGCCAGCGGAAATTGAATCAGGTAATAGGCAGCCGAGGCACCCAGCAGGGCATAGGTGCCTGCCAGTATGCCCGACAAGCCACTGAGCGACAGAAATTTGGAAGATTGCTCCATCATTTTGCGGATGGAGGCCAGGTCTTCCTGGTAGTGATCGGCCGGCTTCATTTAAAAGTACTTTTGTTTTCAAAGTAACTATACGTGCGGCACTGCGACAAGTTTCAGGCAAAATCTTTTTTCTGAGCGGGCCGCGTTTGGCCAATCAAATGAATCGTCCTAATATTGCAGCCCCATTCCTCCTTAGCTCATCCCGACTTGGTCGGGAGGTTAGAGCATCTGAAAGGGTGCCGGCAAAGGGAGGGCGGTAAATAGAAGACAAATTCCTCCTTAGCTCATCCCGACTTGGTCGGGAGGTTAGAGCATCTGAAAGGGTGCTGGCAAAAGGAGGGCGGTAAATAGAAGACAAATTCCTCCTTAGCTCAGCTGGTTAGAGCATCTGACTGTTAATCAGAGGGTCGCTGGTTCAAGTCCAGCAGGGGGAGCAAAAAATCCCGCGAAAGCGGGATTTTTTTTACTCCTTCTCCAAAAACGAATACCGGTAATCCGTTGGGGTTACAAAAGTTTCTTTTATCGTGCGCAGCGAAACCCAGCGCAACAAGTTCACCTTGGCACCAGCCTTGTCGTTGGTGCCCGAGCCTCTGGCGCCACCAAATGGCTGCTGCCCGACCACCGCACCGGTGGGTTTATCGTTGATGTAAAAATTGCCGGCCGAGTTCGTGAGCATCTTCGTGGCCAACTCCACGGCATATCTATCTTGTGAGAAAATGGAACCGGTGAGCGCATAAGGCGAGGTTTGATCCACCAGTTCCAACGTTTGCTCAAAGTTTTCGGAGTGGTACACGTAAATGGTGACTACCGGGCCGAAAATTTCTTCGCACATGGTAAGCGATGACGGATCTTGTGTGACAATGACGGTCGGTTCAATGAAATACCCTTTCGATTTGTCGTACTTGCCTCCGGCAATGATTTCGTTGAGCGGGTTTTGGCGCGCTTTTTCGATGTAGCCCGTGATGGAGGTAAAGGCCTTCTCGTCAATCACGGCATTGATGAAGTTTCCAAAATCTTCGGTGCCCCCCATCTTCATCGACTTGAGATCGTCCAGCAAATACTTCTTCACGTCATCCCACAGGTTAGACGGGATGTAGCAGCGCGAAGCGGCCGAGCACTTCTGCCCCTGGAACTCAAACGCTCCCCGCGAAATGGCCACTGCTACCTGTTTGGCATGAGCGCTTTTGTGCGCCACGATGAAATCTTTTCCGCCCGTTTCGCCCACGATGCGCGGGTAGCTGCGGTATTTGTGAATGTTGTTGCCTACCGTTTTCCAGATGTTCTGAAACACCCCGGTGCTGCCGGTAAAGTGGATGCCCGCAAAATCCCGGTGATTAAAAATCACTTCGCCAGCATCCGGCCCGCTGACGTAAACGAGGTTGATGACACCATCCGGCAAACCGGCTTCGCGCAGAATTTGCATGAACACCTGTGCGGAATAAATCTGGGTGTTGGCCGGTTTCCACACCACCGTGTTACCCATCAGCGCCATGCTGGTGGGCAGGTTGCCGCCAATGGCGGTGAAGTTGAAAGGGGTAAGGGCAAACGTAAATCCTTCCAGTGGCCGGTACTCCATACGGTTCCAGATGCCGGGCGATGACTCCGGTTGGTCGCGGTAGATTTCGCTCATGAAATAGACATTGAAGCGCAGGAAGTCGATCAACTCACAGGCCGAGTCGATCTCCGCCTGAAACGGATTCTTGGATTGGCCCAACATGGTGGCCGCATTCATCTTAAACCGGTAGGGGCCGGCCAGCAGGTCAGCCGCTTTTAGGAAAATACTCGCCCGATTTTCCCAACTCAGGTTGGCCCAGAGGTCTTTTGCCCCCAGAGCAGCGTTAATTGCCTGCTCCACATGACCTTTATCGCCCTCATGGAAATAGCCCAGTACGTGCTGATGATCGTGTGGAGGCGAAATGGCTTTTTTCTTGCCGGTGCGCACCTCGTCACTGCCGATGTACATGGGAATATCCAGCACCTGACTGCGTGCTTCCCGGAGCGCTTGCTGCAGGGCTGCGCGCTCTTTGCTGCCGGGGGCATAGCTGAGTACAGGTTCGTTTTTAGGAGTGGGAACAGAGAAAAAACCGGTTGCCATGATGAAAGGATTTGGGACGCAAAACTACTAAAAGACGGTGTAGAAATGTGGACTTATCACCTCAATTCAAACCCGATAAGATGGGCATCAGTTCATCCAGGTGATTGATCTCATAGGTGGCGCCATGGGGGGTGCCGCTGCGCTGCGGATTAAAGTAAACCGAGCGAATACCTGCATTGGCGGCTCCGGCAATGTCAGTGAGCAAATTATCGCCCACCATCACTACTTCTTCGCGCAGAAGGCTGTTCCGGTTCAGCGCATAATCAAAAATACGGGCGCTTGGCTTCTTATCGCCTGCCCGTTCCGAAGTCACGACATCGGCAAAAAAATGCCCGATACCAGCCGATTCAATTTTTGTACCCTGAATTTCGTCAAAGCCATTGGTAATCACCACCAGTGTGAACCGGCCCTGCAGGGCCTCCAGCAGTTGGCGTGCCCCGCCCATCAACTCGGATTGTCGGGGCAATTCTGCGAGGTAGTATTCCGACAATTCGAGGGAGAACCGGAAGTTATCAATACCCAGAGCCGTTAGCACGCGATGAAAGCGTTCGGTGCGGATGGCATCGCGGCTCAACAGATTCCGGTCTGTAAGATCCCACAGGTGCGTGTTGACTTGGTGAAACACGCGGATCAGGTTGTCAATGTCCACCGCGCGTTCCTGCAAATAGAATTTCTGATGCAATTGCCGCAGCGTGCGGGCGGAATTGGTATCGTAATCCCACAAGGTATGATCGAGGTCAAAAAACAAGCTGGAAACAGGCATGATTTATAAAGGAGCGCTACGCGGTTTCAGATTGAGTTTATTCAGCGTCAGTTCGCGGTTGCTGTATAATGTGTTGAAGGTCTGCTGATCTTTCTGCAAGACAGGGTCGCGCTGCAGGAACTGCAACATCTGGCGGATGATATCGAGCACCTCATCTTTCACCTGGTAAAAGACCCATTGGTTGTATTTGCGCGAAGTGAGGATGCCGGAGTTTTTCAGGTAGATCAGGTGACGGGATGTCTTGGCTTGCGTGAATTCCAGAATTGTCTCCAGGTCGGTGATGCACATTTCCCCGTTGGTGAGGATGAGTTGGAGAATGCGCAGCCGGGCGGTATCGGAACAGGCGAGGAAAATCTGTGCTCCGGGATCGATATTAAAGTGCTTCAACCTCACGGGTTCAAAAGTAAATAAATCGGCATGGCGGAAAGAACTTTTGGCCCGCTAGCGGTTATTCATTTTGGCAGTTATCTTTACCCCCCATGATGCGGTCGATTGCGGTTTTTGTTGCGATTTTAGTGGTTTTGTTGTTCTCGGGCGGGGGTGTGCAAGCCCAGCAGAAACGCAGAATAATTCAACTTTCGGGGTTTATTTTGGAGGCCAATAGCGACCGGGGAGTTCCCGGAGCCCACGTGTATGTACCGCTGGCCGGCCGCGGGGTTCCCACCAATGCCGTTGGTTTCTTTTCCCTACCCGTTCTGGTAGGCGATAGTGTGGTGATTAGTGCCGTGGGATACGTGAAGCGGCATTTCATTGTGCCCGAAAATGCCCCGGAGTACGAAACCATTGTGGTCGAAATGGCGGAGGATATCACCTACCTCAAAGAAGTTATCGTAACGCAATTCCCCACCGAGGAGGTATTTAAGCAGGCCGTTTTGGCCATGAACATCCCGCTGGACGATACCAATCTGGATAAGCGCAACCTGAATGCCGAGCTGCTGGCCCTGATGGCGCGCACAACCCCAATGGACGGGGCTACCAACTACCGGTATTACATGGACGAGCAGGTGAATTCCTACAGTGAGCGCTTTCAGCCGCGGGTCAACCCCTTCTTAAATCCGTTCAATTGGGCGCGTTTTGTGCGTGACCTCAAGAATAACAAGAAAAAATAGCAACGGAGTTGTAATTTTTTCCGTTTAACCGAAACAAATTCTTAAACCAATCCAAAAAACAGAATGAAAACCAGATTGCTCGTATTCGCGCTGGCACTTGTGGCCGGTGTTGCGCAGGCCCAGACTGCGGACGAAATCCTCGCCAAGTATTTTGAAAATACCGGTGGCATTGATAAGTGGAAGGCTTTGCAGGGTATAAAAGTTGCTGCCAAAGCCAATCAAGGCGGAATGGAATTTCCTGTAGAGATGGTATTTATGAAAGACGGCAGACAGTTCACTAAGTACACTATCCAAGGTAAAGAAATCAAGCAAGGTGTATATGATGGTTCTACTCTATGGTCTCTTAACTTCATGACTCAAAAGGCAGAGAAAAGTGATGCGGAGTCAACTGAGAATTTTAAGGCAAATATTGGCAGTGAGTATCCCTTTGTATTCCTTAACTTGAAAGAAAAGGGTCATAAGGTCGAGTTGCTGGGAAAAGAACAGGTTGAAGGAACGGATTGCTTTAAATTGAAGTTAACGAAAAATCCAATTAAAGTTGACGGTAAACCTGAAGAAAGTGTAGAATTTTACTTCTTTGACACTGAAAACTTTGTACCCTTAATGATGGAAACAGAAATAAAATCAGGCCAAGGAAAGGGTATGGTTGTTCAAGTTAAGTTTAGTGATTTTCAGGAGGTCAAGGGACTTATGATGCCATTTTCCTGGGCGCAAGGTGTAAAAGGTCAACCAAGCTCTCCGTTGATCATTTCAGCTATTGAACCAGATCCGAAAGTCGATGCGGCAGCATTCAAATTCCCGGAAGGACAATAATAATTAATCAATCGATGTTAGGCATTGCATAACGTTGATCGTAAGAGGCGCAATTTGATTCGTTCAGATTGCGCCTTCTTTTTGAATTCATCACACAAAACCAATTTTATGAAGAGAATTATAACCTTGATGGTACTACTGTCTGGGGCGGTGGCCGGTTGGTCGCAAGATGCCGTGACAAAAGGAAAAGAATTGTTTGGCGACTTGCGTGCCCGCCACATCGGCCCGGCCCTGATGAGCGGCCGAACCACCGATATTGAACTTCACCCCACCAACGACCGCGTGGTTTATCTGGGCACGGCTGGTGGTGGAGTTTGGAAAAGCAATAATGGAGGCGCAACTTTCAATTCAATTTTTGATGACTACTGCCAGTCCATAGGCGCAGTCGAGATCGACCCTTCGAACCCGGACAATGTGGTATATGTGGGCACTGGTGAAGTCTGGACCCGCAACAGTGTGTCGGTTGGCGATGGTTTGTACAAAACGGTTGATGGGGGCACCAACTGGCAAAAAATAGGTTTTGAAAAGTCGGAACGCATTGCGGGTATACAGGTCAACCCCAAGAATCCCAACGAAATTTATGTGGCGGTGCTGGGTCCGCTCTGGCATGACAGCGAAGAACGCGGTCTGTATAAGACGACCGATGGCGGTAAGACGTGGAACAAAATACTCTACGTGGACAAAACAACCGGATGCAGCGACCTCATTCTGGATCCAAATGATCCGAATACGGTGTATGCAGCTTTTTGGGAAGTGCGCAGAAAGCCCTGGGTATTTAATTCCGGTGGTTTAAACAGCGCCCTTTACAAATCTACCGATGGCGGAAAGACATTTGCCAAAATTCACAACGGATTTCCGAAAGGAAAGCTGGGTCGCATTGCCGTGGCTGTAGCGCCCTCCAATAATAAAATCTTGTATGCGGTTATCGAATCTGAGCAAGACAAAGACAAAGGCTTGTACCGCAGCGAAGATGGTGGTGCCAGTTGGAAACATACCAACGGTGACTTCGGGTTGGTCGTACGTCCGTTTTACTTCTCGCGCATTACCATCGATCCGAAAAATCCGGATGTGGTGGTAAAGGCCGGCCTTCAGGGCTCTATTTCGCGCGATGGTGGCAAGACATTTAAGAACCTGGGTCCTATGCACTCCGACATTCATGACATTGCGTTTGATATCAACAATAGCGATCGCATGTATGTGGCCACCGATGGCGGCCTGTATCGGTCGTGGGATGGTGGCACAACCATGGAAATGGTGGAGAACCTTCCGCTCTCGCAGTTTTATCATGTTAGTGTAGATGATGAGGAGCCTTACAACGTTTATGGAGGTCTTCAAGATAATGGTTGCTGGTTCGGCCCGTCCAGCTCACCCGGTGGTGTAGAGGCCCGCGACTGGCGCGTGGTGGGGGTAGGTGATGGCTATCGGGTTTATCGCCATCCAACCAAGAAGTTGATTTATTCTGAAATGCAAGGTGCGGAGAATGTCTGGCGCTATGATCCCGTGAAAGATCAAGCCAAGACTATTCAGCCGCTGGCGGGAAAAGGCGATCCCAAATTGCGCTTTAACTGGAATGCATCCCTGACAACCAGCCCGAACGTGGCCGACCGCGTATACATCGGCAGCCAGTTTGTTCACCGCTCGGATGATATGGGTGAGACGTGGGTGAAAATCTCCCCGGATCTCACGACTAACGACCCCGCCAAGCAGGCGCAGGAAGATTCTGGTGGCCTCTCGCGCGACAATTCGGGCGCTGAAAATCATTGTACGATATTCACGATTGCTGAATCTCCGTTGGATCAGAACATCGTATGGGCAGGCACGGATGATGGTAACCTTCAGGTAACCCGGGATGGTGGGAAAACGTGGACAAACGTAGTGGCGAATGTGCCCGGCTTGCCCAAAAACACCATGGTCTATCACATTGAAGCGAGCGTATTTGGCAAAGGCAACGCCTATGCTGTTTTCACCGGCTACCAAACAGGCGATCAGGCCGCGTATGTGTACAAAACCACCGACTTTGGTGCCACCTGGAAGTCGATTGCTACCCCGGAGATATACGGTTTTGCCCGCAACATCCAGGAAGATTACGAAAATGAGAACCTGTTGTTCCTCGGAACCGAGTACGGTTTGTACATTACATTAACGGGTGGCAAGAACTGGTACAAGTTCACCAATAACATGCCGGCTGTTAACGTGCATTTCATTGAACTGCACAAAAAGACAAATGACCTGGTCATTGCCACGCACGGGCGCGGTATCGTTATCATTGATGACATCAGCCCGCTTCGTCAACTAACGGAGGAAAATCTCAACAAAGAGTTTTACTTCTTTAAAACCAAACCCACGATCATCGCGGAAACCAATGGATTTGGTGGCTCAAGCACTGAAACCCAGTTTATCGGAGAGAACCCAAGCCGGTCAGCGAAGATCATGTACTATTTGAAGAAGCGCCATACGCTGGGCAAAATGACGTTGGAGATTCAGGATGCCGATGGCAATAAGATCACGGAGCTTGGACCTGGCAAAGCAAAGGGCATAAACATTGTCGAATGGAATTACAACACCAAGCCCCCGAAGATGGCAGCGGCCAAGACCTTTGCGTTTGGCGGGTTTACGTCTCCCCGGGTACCGGCCGGTACGTATAAGGTGGTAATCCAGAAGGGAAAGGAAACCTTCACCAGTGATTTGGTAATCATCTACGATCCAAAGTCGGAAATTTCTCTGGCTGATCGCAAACTGCAGGAAGAGACGACCAAGAAACTGTTCAACATGTCGCAGGAGCTTGCCTACATGGTGTACAATCTGGATGAGTATGTCAAATTAGGGGAGACCGTGAAGGCGAAAGGATCGGCCGGAGCCAAGGTTGCGACTCCGCTGATTAATGAGCTGACCAAGCTGAAAGAAACGCTGGTGGTGACTAAAGGTGACAATTATGTTGGGGCAGCCGAGCCGCAGTTGCGCGAGAAGATGGCCGAGCTCTATGCCAAGGTGGCACAGAGCTACTACAAACCTAATGCAGCCGAAATGTCTAATCTCGAAGTAATCGAAAGCCGGTTCACGGCCGCGAAAGCCGAATACCAGAAGATAAAAGACAAACACCTGAATAAGGTGACCGGCTTTGCCTCGAAAGACAAAATGCAGCCATTGGTGTTGAAGACTTACGAGGAGTTTATTCAAACGCCATAATCGAAGCGGAGCTCAAAAAAGGGCCTTTCCCGACCGGGGATGGCCCTTTTTTTGTTATCCCTCAAAATCGTAAAAAGTCGTATACTTGCACCCTCATTTGGGTTTCGGGGTGTAGCGCAGCCCGGTTAGCGCATCACGTTAGGGACGTGGAGGTCGGTAGTTCGAATCTACTCACCCCGACAACAAAGCCTGTCAGCGAAAGCTGAGCAGGCTTTTTACTTTTTTGCGAACGGGGTCACCCAGTGAGCAAAAGAGTAAAAAGACGTGGCGAGCATGCGAGCCCAGGATTTGTTGATATCCCTCCAGAAATTGATCACCGAAGGTAATCTACTCACCCCGACTTCGCCCGCCAGAGCTTCCAGCAAAGGCGGGCTTTTTGTTTCATGACCACGTGGGCTGCTTTTGAACGTGCCTGCCGGGCTTCGTCATGAACCCCTCACCCCAACGAACGGAATCGCACTGCTGTTTTTGAATTATCTTCACCCCATGCGAATGAGGCTTCTGGCAGGGTTGGTACTTCTGTTTCTGAATGGTTACAGCCAGGTGATGGTACTAAAATCCCCTCGTCAGCTGATGGAAAAAGGAAAATGGAAACCTGCCTTTGACCTATTGAAGCGAAATCTCAATAAAGACAGCCTGGATGTCGTGAGCCAGTACGGCCTGGCGGTTTGGTATGCATCGGTCAGAAATCCAGACGCACAGGTTGACTCCGCTTACCGGTGGGCTAAAAAATCGCTCGTGACCTACTCACGAAAGAACGCACGTGAGCGCGATCGGTTAAAACGCGATGAGATCGATAGCACCCGGTTAGCAAGTCATAAGCTTCGCGTGGATAGCCTCGGATTTGAAAGGGCGAGAACTCAACACACCGTGGCTGCGTACCATCAGTTTGCCGTTGGGTTTCCTGGTGCCCGGCAGGTTCCCGAGGCGATTGAGTTGCGCAATGAACTTGCCTATGCCGAAGCCTTGCGCCTCAACACCGAAATGGCGTACGCCAATTACCTGGCGCATTATCCCGGTTCGGCTCGTGAGGCCGATGCCCGCGGCCGCCTGCATCGCCTGCAGTTTGAGCGCGCTTCGCGGGTGGGCACGCTGGAGGCGTTTCGTGATTTTTGGTTGAAATATCCGGAGAACCCGTTTCGCACGGCAGCAGAAAAGCATCTCTTCGAAATCAGCACGGCTGATGGTGAGCCGGAGCACTTTCTGGGTTTCATTAACGATTTTCCAGCAAGTCGATGGTCCCGTGTAGCGCGAGACTTTCTTTTTCACCTGAAATCCGAATTGCCTGATTTTCCATGGACCGACTCGCTTCGTCTGGAGCAGCGGCTAAACGAGGGGTACCTGCTGCCTTTTGCAGCTGGCGGAAAAATCGGATTCGTGAATGAGCGGGGTGACGTGGTTGTTCCCGCCCAATTCGCTGATGTGACGACCGACTATTTATGCGGACCCGTGACCTTACCGATTTTGGTGTCGCCATCTGCGGGTGTGTTTTCACGCCAGTTAAGGCACCTGACCAACCCGAGCGCCAGCGTTCAGTGGCTGTCGACCGGGCACTTCCTCGCGTTGACTGACTCAACAGGTGAGTTGTACCACGCCAGTGGCAGGCTATTACTACGCGATGTTGAGGAGGTGGAACTGGTTGAGTCATTCCTTGCTTTTCGGCAGGGCAACAAGTGGGGCGTTATTTCTCTAACCGGAGTAGAGTTGATGCCACCCGCCTGGGAGCAGGTGCAGGTGGTGGGCGAATTTATCGTGACCACGCGCCTGGGCAAACGCCATATCTTTCCCTTGTCGGCACTTGCTGCGGTGGCTAACCGTCAACCGCTACCTGCGCCTTTGGTTGCCGATGATTTCCGCCAGGTCGGTGACCGGTATCACGTGCGCAACGGGGCTCTCGAAGGTGTGGTTGATGGCCGGCTGAAAGAAATCATTCCGCTTGACCGGCAGCAGCTAACGCTTCATGATCAACTGGTGGTGGTGAAAAAGGAGCGATATGCGGTTCGTGGCTTTTCCCCCGTGGACCCTGCCCGATCATTCGATCAGTTGCTCGTTCAACCTCCCTGGTTGAAGGCACGCGAAGGCACACTTTTTCACCTGTACCATATGCCCAGCCAACGGCTCTGCCTGTATCAGGCCGACTCGGTGTGGTTCGCCCGATCGCTGACGTTTGCCCGGAAAGATGATTCGCTGCATTTGTTTTTCGCAGGCGGTCAGTCGCTTCGCTTTCCGGTTGATGCCGAATTTCACTGGGTGACGTCTGCCGACTCGGTTGGTTTTTTTTATACGGTTGACAAATTGAAGAAACAGATTTTTGACATTCGCACCGGTGAGCGCTTGTTTGCCACGGAGGCCGATCAGGTCCAATCCCTGGGTGGTCATCTGATCATTATTCGCAACGGTAAGAAAGGATTGTTGACCCGCGAGGGGAAGGTCATTCTGTCACCGGAGTATGATCATTTTGTGTTGGTTGCCAATAACCGGTTGTCGCTGCTGAAAGATCAGAAATTCGGACTTTATGATTTTGCTACCGGCCGGGTAATTAAGCCCATTTTTGAGCGTAACCTCATTCAAGTATCAATGTATGAGTTGATGGGATTCTCGCAGGGCAAGTTTGGATTTGTTTCGTGGGATTCACGGACGAAACCCGTTTTTGAATTTGATGATGTTGTTCCCTGGTCCGATTCGCTGGTTTGGGTTAAACAAGATCAGCGTTGGAAGTTGTTGGCGTCTCGTTCGAGGCGTATCGTACTGGCTAATGTGCAACGTTTTTCGATACTGAACACCGGCAGCCCGAGTTCATTTGCCTGCTTTGATATCGATGACTACAAGGGCCTGTTTAGCACGCAGCATGGCATGGTACTTGCCCCTACGTACCACGCCATCGAGTTGTTTGTACCCGGCAGTAGCCCGGTGTTTCGGGCGGAGAAGAATGTCGAGGAGGCGGGGATTTACATCGTCATGTATTTTAACGAGAGGGGAAAGCTGATTTACCGGATGGCACTGGAAGAGGTGGACTACGAGCGGCTTTATTGCGATGATTAATGGTTTATTCATGTAAAACCGGGTTGATGAATCACTTTTTTTTGGAATCTTGCCAACCATGAAGAAAATTCAAATCATTGTTTTTTTTCTGAGTTCAGTTTGTTCGTCTTTTGGACAGACGCCTGAGCCACCCCGCCTGGTGGTCGGAATTGTGGTCGACCAGATGCGGATGGAATACTTGTACCGGTTTGAGTCAAAATTTGGTGAAGGCGGATTTAAGCGGTTAATGGGTGAGGGATTTACGCTCGCGAATGCCCATTACAATTACGTACCCACGTACACAGGTCCGGGTCATGCCTCGATTTATACCGGGGCAACACCGGCCATCCATGGCATTATTGGAAATGAGTACTACGACAAGATCACCCGTAAAACGGTTAATTGTGTCGAGGATTCCCTGTACAAGCCCGTGGGTAGCCTGACCGCCAACGGTAAGATATCGCCTTCCCGATTGTTGTCCACCACGGTAACGGATGAGTTGAAAATCTCCACCCAGTTTCGGGCTAAGGTTGTGAGTATGTCAATTAAGGACCGCGGAGCCGTGTTGCCGGGCGGGCATCACCCGGACGGAGCTTTCTGGTACGATGGAAAGTCTGGCCAGTTCATGACCAGCACCTATTATATGATGCAGGTACCATCCTGGGTTCAGGCCTTCAACGATCGCAAAATGCCGGATCAGTTTCTTCTACAGGTATGGAAGCCACTCTTACCCATCGAGCAGTACACCGAAAGTGGCCCGGACGAATCGCCTTACGAAAGACGGTTGGTTGGTAAACCCTCATCTGCCTTTCCGTATATCCTGCCCGAACTGCGAGCCAGGAATGGAAACTACGATTTGTTATCACTTACTCCATTTGCCAATGACTTGTTAACCGAATTTGCGCTAGCCGCTGTTCGGGGTGAGCAGATGGGTGCTGATGCAACACCCGACTTTTTGTGTATTTCATATTCCACACCCGATCTGATTGGCCATGCCGCAGGCCCTCAATCGGTGGAGGTTGAAGATACCTACCTTCGGCTGGATCGCAATGTGCAGCAACTGCTGTCGGCACTCGACAAAGCCGTGGGTGTGGGAAAATATACGGTGTTTCTTACGGCCGATCATGGAGTGGCCGAGGTTCCGCAATACCTGAAAGATAAAAGCATGCCGGGCGGTTTGTTGAGCACCGAAAAACTTCGTGCCGATCTGGTTGATTTTCTGAAACCTTATTTTCCGGGGCGCCAATTGATCGCCAATGTGAGTAACGAGCAGGTGTTTTTTGAGCAGGAAGGATTTTCGAACGATTTAAAAACTGCGGGGGTCGACCTGCTGATTGCTTCGCAATTGACGGGTAATTTTCTGATGACACAGGAAGGTGTATACAATTTTTATACAGAAAGTACGCTTCGGCAGGGGAGCTTCAGCGAAGGGGGTATCCGCGGCATGGTGATTCGGGGTTTTCACCCCAAGCGCTCGGGCGATATTGCGTATGTGTTGCAACCGGGTTGGTTTTCTGGCTCGTGGCCTCAAGGCACTACCCACCAATCCCCCTGGACGTACGACACGCACATTCCCATTCTTTTTTTTGGGGCTGGAATACGGAAAGGAAGCTCGGCTGGCTATGCAGCCATCACGGATATTGCACCTACACTGGCATTGTTGTTGAAAACAAAATTCCCGTCTGGTATGACCGGCCAGCCGGTGATTGAGGCGCTTGGTGAGAAATAGGTAGCTGAAAATTTCTAACGGAAAAAAACAAAACCCCGGCAACAACTGCCGGGGTTAGTACCCAAGGCCGGAATCCCCGCCTGACCAGCAGTCGGGCAGTCCCGCCTGACCGATCAGTCGGGCAGGGAACCGGCACTTAATTTTGATTTGAGCATCCGTTTACCCGCAGCGGACTTGAGATATTTTTCTCGTTTTCTTGCTTCGGCTGTCGTTTTAAATTCTTCCGTGTAAACAACAATCCATGGCGTGTGACCGGATGTAAATCTTGACTTACCTGAGTTATGCTCAGCAAGCCTGCGCGCGAGTTCTTGCGTGATTCCCACATAGAACTTTCCAGAACGTAAGCTTTTGAGAACGTATACCGTCCACATAAGAAAACAAAACCCCGGCAACAAGTGCCGGGGTTAGTACCCAAGGCCGGAATCGAACCGGCACACCTTTCGGTACACGATTTTGAGTCGTGCGCGTCTACCAGTTCCGCCACTTAGGCATTTAACCTCTGTGTTTTCAGCGCACGACTTGAATTCGTGCGCGTCTACCATCCCGACTTGTCGGGACCGCCACTTAGGCATTTAACCTCTGTGTTTTCAGCGCAAGCGTTTGAGTCTTGCGCCTTCGCCCTCCCCGGGGAGGACCAACCATCCCGAATTGCCGGGCCTGCCACTGAGGTTTGAACAGGTACTTTTGTTAAGTTAACCAACGCCAAGGCTTCGGTTAACAAGGGTGCAAAGATGTTTAAAGTTTGAAACCTCTGCAATTCTACATTTCAATAAATTTCTTCAACGAAAACGCCTGCGTACGCTCCGAAAACAACGTTTTCACCCGCCCCCAAACCTGGCCAAACAACTCTGACTTTCGGTAATTCTCCAGACTTTGCTCATCCTGCCACGTGCTAAGGGTGCAGTAACAGTTCTCATCATCGGCATCGCGCAGCAACTGCAGCGAATGGCAGCCGGGGAAATTCCGGATCGCCTCCTTATGTCGATCAAAAATTGCCAGGAATTCGTCCACACCGGCCTCGGTAAAATGCATGCGCACAATTCGGGTTAGCATTTTCGATTAGATTTGTTCGCAAGATGATTAAATTTTTTCTGCCGCTCGCTGTAGCTCAAGATACGCTGGCCTCCCGCGACACGGCTTATGAGATCGGCTATGTGGTCGGAGCCCTGCTTCCTTTCGTGTTCCTCGTGGCGGTCAGCTATGCGCTTTACTGGTATTTTCGGAGGAGCCGCAAATCGTGACTACTCCTCAAACATGATGTTCACCACGCTGTCATAGCCAAGCCCCAGCAATTCACTGGCATTTCCTTTGTAAATGCCAATCTCCAGAAGGTTCAGGCTATTGAAAAGAACAAAGCAATCGCCCTGATCTGCCTGGTGATATTGGGTGTGCAACTTTCTGAATTTTTCGCCCCCAAACTGAACGGTGTAGTTCTTTCCTTTGCTCAACGTTTCGAAAACGTCCCGCGGGATGTTGGTTACGAGATTGCCAAAGGCGTCCACGCGGATGACATGACCGGTAATCAGTCGCTTATTGGCCTTCACCTGCCGATCCATCATTTTCTTGAAACCCACCATCGGTTTGCCCAGCGTGGTGATGTTCACGCCACTGGCGAGTTTTGCCGCAGCCGGTGCCAGCACATCGCGTTCGGGAAACGTGGTGAACACCGGGTTCACCGCATTTAATTCCACCATGCTTTGGTGGTTCTTTTCACTGATGAGCCCCAGAAGGCCATGGTCGGCCGTAACGAAAAAATGATCCTCCAGTTGAACGGCTATCAGCGCGTCATCTTTGCCCCCAATCGAGTCGACACCCACCAGGTGAACGGTGTTTCGGGGAAACTCGCGAAACACCGACTTGATCACAAACGCGGCATGGGCAATATCGCAAGGGGCTATACGATGGCTGATATCAACGAGGGTAATGCCGGGATTAATGCTAAGGATTTTTGCCTTGATGGACGCCACGTAGTGGTCGCTGTCTCCGCTATCGGTTAGTAACGTGATGATCGCCATCCGGACGCCCGGTGAGCCATGCACCGGAATTTGTTTTAACTTTGATCAAAATTAAGTCATTTAAAGCACTTTACTTCGTTGATCGAGAAAACCGTAACACTGGACGACATTTCCCTCATTGATTTCCTGGGGGTTGAAAATCGAAACATAAACGAACTGGCCCTGGCCTTTCCGAAGAGTAAGATCATTTCCCGCGGCAACGAAATTGTGGTAAAGGGCGACAGTGGCGAAGTGATTCAGATCGCAGATGTGCTCGCGGCTTTGATTGACCACTTTCATCAGTTTGGCCGGGTGACCAGCGAAAATGTCCGCGGCTACATTGCCCAGGAGCGCCAGGAGTTTATCCCCGAAGATGCGCCCGAAGGCCTTCTGCTCTACGGCACGAGGGGTAATCCGATTAAAGCGAAGACCGTTAACCAGCAAAAGCTGGTGCAGGCGGTTAAGGATAACGATTTGGTTTTTGCCCTGGGGCCGGCCGGAACGGGTAAAACGTACATCTCGGTGGCCATGGCGGTACGGGCTCTGAAAAACAAGCAGGTAAAGAAGATCATTATTACGCGGCCGGCTGTGGAGGCAGGGGAGAACCTCGGTTTCCTTCCGGGAGACCTCAAGGAAAAGATTGACCCGTATCTTCGCCCGATCTACGATGCTTTAGGCGATATGATCGCCCACGAAAAGCTGAAGTATTTCATGGAGCGGGAAATCGTTGAGATCGCCCCGCTGGCGTACATGCGGGGCCGCACGCTCAATAATGCGTTCATCTTGCTGGATGAAGCCCAGAACACCACGCCCATGCAGATGAAAATGTTTTTGACCCGCATGGGACCGGATAGTAAGATGATCGTAACGGGCGACACCAGTCAGATTGATCTTCCACCCAACCAAAAGTCGGGCTTAAAAGAGGCCGTGCGGATATTGTATAATACCAAAGACATTGGTTTTGTCGAACTCAATGAGCGGGATGTGGTGCGCCACCGCCTGGTGCGTGACATCATTGACGCGTATAGCAAAGCCTATACGAACGAGCGAAAAGAAAACTGAGGGCGCATTTCTGCGCCCTGCTACTACTTTAACTCGGAGAAATCAAACGAAGTCTCAAGGAACTTCGTGGTGAATTTACCCGAACGGAAGGTGACATTGTCCATCAACTTGAGGTGGAACGGTATGGTAGTCTTAATCCCTTCTATCACAAACTCACTCAATGCACGCTTCATACGGGTAATCACTTCCTCGCGCGACTGGCCGCTCACAATCAGCTTGGCAATCATGGAGTCGTAGTTGGGCGGAATGGTGTAGCCGGCATATACGTGACTGTCTACGCGCACACCGTGCCCACCGGGCAAATGTAAATTCAGAATCTTTCCGGGTGAGGGGCGGAAACCGTTCGCTGGATCTTCCGCATTGATGCGGCACTCCATAGCAAACAAATTCGGGAAGTAATTGCGTCCCGAAATAGGTACTCCGGCTGCCACCTTGATTTGTTCTTTGATCAGATCATAGTCGGTTACTTCCTCCGTAATCGGGTGCTCCACTTGAATACGGGTATTCATTTCCATGAAGTAGAAATCTCCATGTTTATCCACGAGGAACTCGATGGTGCCGGCACCCTCGTAGTTGATGGCTTTGGCACCCTTGATTGCCGCTTCACCCATGCGCTCGCGCAATTCCTGGCTTACAATGGGTGATGGCGTCTCTTCCAATAGTTTTTGATGTCTGCGCTGAATCGAGCAGTCACGCTCGCTAAGGTGGCATACCTTGCCGTATTGGTCGCCCACCACTTGAATTTCAATGTGGCGGGGTTCTTCCACAAATTTCTCCAGGTACAAACCATCATTGCCAAACGCAGCTCCGGCTTCTCTGCGGGCATCGTCCCACGCCTTCTTGAATTCGCTTTCATCGTTGATGATGCGCATCCCCTTGCCACCGCCACCGGCTGTCGCTTTGATGATCACGGGGTACTTGATTTCCTTGGCAATCTTTATGCCCTCTTCCATGGATGAAAGAAGACCGTCCGAACCGGGGATGGTCGGCACACCTGCTTTCTTCATGGTATCCTTGGCCGTAGCCTTGTCACCCATGGAATTGATCATCTCAGGTGAAGGACCGATGAACTTGATGCCGTATTCGTGGCAGATGGCAGAGAACTCAGCTCGTTCGGAGAGAAAACCGTAGCCGGGATGAATGGCATCGGCATTCGTGATTTCGGCAGCGGAAATCAATCGCGGAATATTGAGGTAGGATTCCTTACTGGGGGCATCGCCAATACAAACGGCTTCGTCTGCGAAGCGAACGTGAAGACTCTCGCGGTCGGCCGTAGAGTATACGGCTACCGTGCGGATGTCCATTTCCTTGCACGTACGAATCACGCGCAAAGCAATCTCACCCCGGTTGGCAATCAATATCTTTTTGAACATGAGCTCTAATTTGGATTTTTTGACTTGAGAATTAAGACTTTATGCGTTCCGATTGCAACAGGTTCAATCGAAAATCAGAATGCCCAAATCTTTACTTGTTAGTCCGGTTCAACAACGAACAGTACCTGATCGTATTCTACCGGTGATGAGTTTTCGACCATCACCTTAACGACAGTACCCGAAACTTCAGATTCAATTTCATTGAACAGTTTCATGGCTTCAATGATGCACACCGTTTGACCTTTCGAAACCTTATCGCCCACGGAGACAAAAGGAGGCGAGTCGGGATTGGCGGAACGGTAGAACGTACCAATCATCGGGGATTTGATCTCAAGCGTGTTCTTGCTGACGGCTGCAGGCTTTTCAGCCTTTGGGGCAGGCGGAGTTGCTGCCGGAGCGGGCGCAGCCACGGGAGGTGCCATGGCCATCGGGGCGGCCATTACCGGAGCCGCTGACTTCAGCACTTTTTGATCGGGCTCGCGCTTCACATGAAGTTTGAGCTCGCGGGTTTCAATGTTCACTTCATTGAGCCCGGTTTGGGAGATGAAATCAATCAGGTCCCGGATCTCGGAAGTTTTCATATCCGTAGAGGTTAGTTTTACTTTTTCGGCCGGAGCAGTGTCCTTACCGTTTTTTGATTTCTTGGCTGCCATGTTATTTTACCCGTTCAACGTATTCACCGGTAGCGGTCTTGATCTTGATGTTATCACCGGTATTAATGAATAAAGGTACACGAATTTCGGCACCGGTTTCGATGGTGGCCGGTTTCAGGGTGCGCGTGGCGGTGTCGCCCTGGATGCCCGGCTCGGTATAGGTCACATTCACCACTACGTGTTGAGGGGCCTCAGCCGTTATGGGGTTGGTGCCATTTTCAAAGGCAATGATGAGCGTTACCCCTTCCTTGATATAATTCACCGCGTCACCCAGCAAAGCCTTATCCAGGTAGATTTGGTCATAGGTGTTGTTGTCCATACACACCAGACTTTCGCCATCGGCATAGAGGTATTGGTATTCTTTTGTTTCTACCCGTAGCATCTGAATTTCATCGCCCGGGCGAAACCGGTTTTCGGCCAGTTTACCGTTGCGCACATTGCGCAGCTTCACCTGATAGAATGCGCGCAAGTTGCCTGGGGTTCGGTGAAGCAATTCCTCCACCTGCATCACTTCGCCATTGTACCGAACAAAATTGCCTTTACTTAAATCTGAAATAGTCGCCATAGCACTCGTAAAAAATAATTCGATCTTAAAAATTTAATTGCTGTTGTAAGCCCAGCGCACCAACATGGCGCCCCAGGTAAAGCCACCACCAAAAGCGGCCAATACTAAGTTGTCACCTTTCTTCAATTTCTTCTCGTAATCCCACAACAAGAGGGGTAGTGTGCCCGCGGTGGTGTTGCCGTATCGGGCAATGTTCATCATCACCTTGTCTTCGGTAATGCCTGCCCGTTGCGCTGTGGCATCAATAATTCTCTTGTTGGCCTGATGGGGAACCAGCCAGGCAATATCTTCCGGCTTCAGGTGGTTGCGTTCCACAATTTCGCCTGCTACTTCGGCCATGTTGGTAACGGCAAACTTAAACACCGTGGACCCTTCCTGGTACACGTAGTGAAGCCGCTTATCCACTGTTTCGTGCGAGGCCGGCATTCGGCTGCCGCCCGCTTTCATATGCAGGTAAGGCGCACCCGAACCGTCACTCTTGAGTTCCGCATCCAGAATGCCGACCTCCTCGGTGGTGGGTTCCAGCAACACGCAGCCGGCTCCATCGCCAAAAATGATGCACGTTGTGCGGTCGGTGTAATCGAGGATGGACGACATTTTGTCGCCACCGATCACAATTACCTTTTTGTACATGCCACTGGAGATAAATCCCGCCCCAGCGCTCAATGCGTAAAGAAAACCCGAACACGCTGCGCTCACATCAAAGCTGAAGGCGTTTGTGGCACCCACTTCGTCTGCTACCAGATTGGCCGAAGCCGGGAACACCATGTCGGGCGTTACCGTGGCGAAGATGATGCAGTCAATCTCTTTGGGATCAACTTTCGTTTTTGCCAACAAGTCGCGCACGGCAGCAGCACCCATAACGGACACACCCTGATTCTCACCCTTCAAAATTCTGCGCTCCTTGATGCCGGTGCGCGAGGTGATCCACTCATCGGTGGTGTCTACCATGGTTTCAAGCTCCTTGTTGGAGAGCACGTAATCCGGTACGAAGCCGCCCACACCGGTTATGGCTGCCCTGGTCTTACTCATGCGGGGTAAAGGTTAGGAAAGCAAAATGCCCGGTTGTGCACCGAGCATTGAAATGAGTTGAAAATGAACCTTGTTCACCGCGGGGTGATCCAGGTTGGTTTCCGGCTGCGAGGCATGTCGACAGAAGACCGGCCATGAAGGATCAGGCGAGTACTTCTTTCTCCATTACCACGTTGCCCTTGAAGTAGAGCTTGCCCTCGTGCCAGTAGGCGCGGTGGGGCAGGTGCGTTTCGCCTGTTACGGGGTCAGTAGCAAATTGCTTGGCTACCGCCTTGTAGTGCGTTCTGCGTTTATCTCTGCGGGTCTTGCTGGTTTTTCGTTTCGGATTTGGCATGACGTAAAATATTTAATTCTCGTTCTTTTTTAATTTCAATAACTGGCTCCATCGAGGATCTATGGACTCACTTTCGCTTTCGTCCTCCGCATCGGAGCGGTAAACTACGCTACCCTCTGTCCCATCATCATCGGCCTCTTCGGCAAACCTCGGGTGAAGGCGTTTGATCGGAATCTCGAGGCAAATGAACTCATACATCAATTGCCCTAATTCCAGGCTGGTTTGGTCTCGGGGTATGATGATGATCTCATCGCTCTCCTCGCTGGCCGTTTCCCCATACTTGAAAACGACTTTTTTCACCAAACTCACCGGCTGGTCAAACGGCTCCAGCGACCGGTCGCAGAGCAACCGCGCAGTACCATTGATCTCGAACGAAGCCTCGATGAACGTTTCGTGCTTGTTTAGAAGCACTCTCGCCTGAAAAAGCCCACCCTCCAGTATTTCCTTCCCATACTGCTCAAAAAAACCTGCATCCAGCTCAAAATCGAAGGTATGAACCTTGTTACTGAGCCCAATGATGTTGATTTCAAAGAGATTCACCCGGGCAATTTTAAACGAGGGGGCAAATTTATCAGGTTTTGCCGGATTATGAACCTTTTACCCACCTTCTTTTTTCGAAAGCGGCAACCTATAAATCTGATAGTCAGTTAATTAGTTGTGAGGCGGCCTAACTGAAGTCGGCCATCGCCCTGGTTTTTAGGTCGGTCGGGCTCATTTTTGTGAAGTTTTCAACCAGGAAGTCGACCATGTTCTTTTTGAATCCCAGCTTTATGGCGATGCTTCGGGCGAAAATGAGCTCGCTTTCAAATACTTTTTGGTCCACGAAAATCAGCTCAATGCACGCCCGCAGGTAATCGAACTTCTGATCGGGCAGCAAGGCGCCCAACGTCCCAATTGGCTCGGGGTTCTTTATTAGCGTCTGCACGCTGTCGTCCGGGAACTTGCGATCCCGGGCAATCTTGAAAATCATATCGCGCTCGGCTGTGGCAAAATGCTTGTCGGCCTCAGCTAACTGGATGAGGATATTCAGTTGCTTTTTGGTTACAATGTCCATGGGAGAGAGACGGGATGGAAGTAAATCTACGAAATCGGCTCACCAATTGATAGGCGGCAGGCTATTCTAACGAAAATGTAAGTCCAACCGCTGCTATTTCTCTACCAGTTGCCGGGCTCGTGTTTTCGCCAAATCAGCGGCCAGGTAGATGGCTTCGCGCATGGATCCTTCATCGGCCAGGTTCTTTCCGGCAATGGCATAAGCCGTGCCGTGGTCGGGTGAGGTGCGTACCACGGGCAAGCCAGCCGTAAAATTGACTCCCGATTCAAATGCAAGGGCTTTGAAAGCTACCAGTCCCTGATCGTGAAACATGGCCAGAACGCCATCGTATTTGGTGTGTTGCCCGGTGGCGAAAAATCCATCAGCCGGAAACGGACCGAAAATCAGCTTGCCCTTATTTTTCAGGTCGGCAATCACCGGCTTGATTACGTCTATCTCTTCTTTGCCCAGAAGGCCCTCGTCTCCGGCATGGGGGTTGAGGCCGAGCACTGCAATGCGTGGTTTGCTGATGGCGAAATCGTTCTTGAGGGACAGCTCCATCAGGCGGATCTTCAACTCCACCCGTTCGCGCGTGATAAACTGGGTGATCTCGCGAACCGGTACATGCTCGGTCACCAGCCCCACGCGAAAGCTGTGACTCACCATCAACATGAGACTTTCGGTGGCATTAAACTCCTGGGTCAGGTATTCGGTATGCCCATGATATGGGAAATCGGAGGCGTGAATGGTGTTTTTGTCGATCGGGCCTGTTACAAACCCATCTAAAAAGCCATTCCGGGTATCGTCTACCACCTGGCGCAAGGCAACCAGCGCGGCACGGGCGGTTTCGCGTGAGGGTTGTCCGGGCTTAAGTTCAATCACATCTTCCCAGCAGTTGACGACATTAATGGATTTGGGAAAATACTGCCCTTTGTTTCGTACCTGACTGTAGTTGAATTCTTCCAAGCCCATCAGCTTGCGGTAATACGACAACACGCGCGTGGAGCCATACACCACCGGTGTCAGCATGGATAAAATCCGGCTATCGCCCAATGCTTTGATGATGACCTCCGGCCCGATGCCGTTGAGGTCACCGATTGATATGCCGATACGGGGTTTGTCTGCAGGAACGTGCATGCTGAGTACGATGAGTGCAAAGTAAACATAAATACAATTTATCCTTCTATCTTTCGAAGGCGGTCTTGCATGGTTCGTCCAAAAAAATATCTCGGCCAACACTTTCTCACCGATCGCAACATCGCGAATCGAATTGTGGAGGCATTGCCACTGCACACCGAACGCGCGGTGGTGGAAATCGGGCCGGGTACAGGTGTGCTAACCGGTTTTTTAGTCGAACGGAAGCACGATCTCTGTCTGGTTGAAATTGATGCCGAATCGGTTATTCATTTGAACGAGCATTTCCCTGTACTGCGCGGCCGAATACTGGAAGCCGATTTTTTGCGGCTGAACCCGCAACAGCAATGGCCCCAGCCGTTGAGTATTATCGGCAACTTTCCTTATAATATTTCCTCGCAGATCTTTTTCAAAATTTTGGAAAGCCGCCAGCAGGTGCTCACCGTGGTGTGTATGATTCAGAAGGAGGTGGCCGATCGGTTAGCCGCGCCCCCGGGCTCCAAGACGTATGGCATCCTTAGTGTGCTACTTCAGGCCTGGTACACGATTGAGTACCTGTTCAAGGTGCCCCCCGGTGTCTTTCATCCGCCACCGGCTGTCATGTCGGCTGTTATCCGCCTCACGCGCAATACCCGTCAGGAGTTGCCGTGCAACGAGCAATCGTTTGTCATGGTGGTGAAGCAAGCGTTCAATACCAGGCGAAAAACGCTGCGGAATTGCCTGAAGTCGTTGCCCTTCCGCCCGGGCACATTGGAGCAGCCCCTGTTCGATCAACGGGCCGAGCAACTGGGCGTAGATGAATTCGTCTGGATTACCCAGCAACTGCTGCCCCGCAGTTGAGCGTTAGGCGGCACGTGTGTAAGTTTATTTCTATTATTGATCCGATTTCTGATTATTGACGAAGTACATTTGATTTCCATGCGATCACGAATCACCCGGTTGGCCAAACGCATCGAAGCCATTTTTGATAATATCATCGAACGGCCGTTACTCACTGCCACCTCGGTGTTGATCCTGGTTGGGATCCTCGTCATCAGCCTTAGTATTCCCTATTATGTTGAGGACTTCAGCAGTTTCTGGCCTCAAATTCTGGCCGAAGCCCATGGAATGATCTTTGACATTGCGGTGATCGGTATTTTGCTCTTTTGGCTGAATCAAAACGGTGAGACCCGGCAGCGTATTCGGGCCTACAAGGACGAGATCGATGACTTCCGGTTGTGGGAATCGGAAGAAGCTGCGCTGCGCACGGTGGGTAATATCAAACGCCTGAACCGGCACAAGATCTACGAAATCAATTTGGTGACCTGTTATCTGGCGCGAACGAATCTGAATTATGTTAATCTGAAAGGATCAAATCTCAACCTCGCCAACCTGTCAAATGCCACGCTCATCGAGTCGAATCTGGACCACAGCCGCCTGAATCAAACCAATTTGGAGAATGCGAACCTCAACCAGGCCAGCTTCATGGCTTCGTATGCCAGTGGCGCTAACTTTCGCGATGCTTTCCTGATCAAAGCACAGTTTGAGGGCGCCTTTCTGATCAAAGCTGATTTTCAAAATGCGTACCTGATGGAAGCCAATCTCAGGAACAGTTACCTGATGGGTACCAATTTTGAAAATGCGAGTTTGTACAAGGCGGATTTGCGGGGAGCCAAGGGTTTAACGCTTGACCAATTGATGAAAGCCAAGACGCTTTACCTCGCTCAATTAGATGATGAGTTGGCCGAGCAGGTAAAAGCAAATTTGCCCGAGTTGGTGGGCGCGTAGACGTTGGATCATGAATTGCAATTTGATTTAATTCTCCTACCTTTGTTTACGCAACGGTTTCGGCAACGAAGCCGTTGTTTCTTTTTATCCAGTCGTCAGAAAGGGCGCGTTATATGATCAAAAAAATATCCTATTACACGAAGGATGGCCTTGAAAAACTCAAGGCAGAATTATCGGAGCTGAAGACGAAAGGCCGGGCGGATATTGCCCGCCAGATTGCGGAAGCCCGCGACAAGGGTGACTTAAGCGAGAATGCCGAATACGATGCGGCCAAGGATGCTCAGGGGCACCTGGAAGCGAAGATTGCTCAACTGGAAGACCTGCTGGCCAACGCGCGTCTGCTCGATGAATCAAAAGTGGATACGTCCACCGTATCGATACTCTCCAAGGTGACCATTAAGAATAAGAAAAACGGAGCCAGCTTTACCTACACCCTTGTGTCCGAAGAAGAGGCCGATCTCAAGTCGGGTAAGATTTCCACCCAATCGCCTATCGGAAAGGGTTTGTTGGGCAAGAAGAAAGGAGATGTCGCTAAGATTAAAACGCCTGCAGGCGATACTGAATTTGAAGTAGTCAACATCGGAGCGTAAAGCGATGGCCTCCATCTTCACGAAGATTATTAACCGCGAGATACCGGCTCATATTGTGGCCGAGAACGAGCACTGCTTGGCATTTCTTGACATTAATCCGCTGGTCACCGGCCACACGCTGGTCATTCCGAAAAAGGAGGTGGACTACATTTATGATCTCGACACGCCAACCTTAACCAACCTTCACCTGTTTGCCCGGGATGTGGCTGCGGCCATGAAAAAGGGGCTGCCCTGCCCGCGTGTCGGGGTGGCCGTGATAGGCCTGGAAGTGCCTCATGCGCACATTCACCTGGTGCCGCTTCGCCAAATGAGCGACATGAATTTTGCCAATCCCAAGCTGAGGCCCACACCAGACGAACTGGCGGCCACGGCTCAGAAAATCAGAAGCGCCTTTTAGCCATGGACGCGTTGGTGCGGCCCACGTTGTTGATAAACGAGTCCACTGTGCGCGCCAACATTGCCCGAATGGTGCGCAAAGCCGCCCGCCATCAACTGACGTTTCGACCGCATTTTAAAACCCATCAATCGCAACAAATAGCCAGGTGGTATCGCGAGGAGGGCGTAACCTGTTGCACCGTATCGTCCGTTCAAATGGCATCGTATTTTGCCGGAGATGGTTGGCAGGATATCACCATCGCGTTCCCGTTGAATCCACGGGAAGCAGATTCAATCCATCAACTGGCTTCTCACGTTCACCTCAATCTGGTTGCCGTCAATGTGGAGGCGCTTGAGTTGTTGCTTACCCAACGTCAGGTTGCGGCCTCCATTTGGATCGAAGTTGACACGGGCTATCATCGAACAGGCGTAGATCCCGATCATGCGGCATCAATCGAATCAATTCTTCAAACCCTCGCCCGGTATCCGCACGTTTCTTTTGCGGGATTTCTCAGTCATGCCGGGCACAGTTACAAGGCCCGATCGGCAGCCGCCATTCAATCCATTCATGATGAAGACTTACGCATCATGAAAAAATTGAAAGCAGACTACCAGGCGCGCTACCCCGGAATTAAGCTGTCGATGGGTGATACTCCCTCGTGCAGTGTTTGCGAAAATTTCGAGGGTGTTGATGAAATCCGCCCCGGCAATTTTGTGTTTTACGACCTCACGCAAGTTGCCATCGGATCGTGCACCCACGAACAAATTGCCTTGGTGATGGCCTGCCCTGTGGTGGCTGTATATCCGCATCGTCAGGAGGTGATTATTCATGGTGGAGGCGTACATTTTTCAAAAGATTCGCTTGTGAACACTCAGGGGGTTACCCATTTTGGTCGGGTGGTAGCGCTGCAGGGTAACGAATGGCTGCTCCCCCCACAGCCGGCATTTGTGCGAAGTTTATCGCAGGAACATGGAATTGTTACCGGGCCGCCCGACTGGGTTGCGGCAATAAAGGTGGGGGATATGCTGGGTATTCTTCCCGTGCATGCCTGCCTGACGGCTGATGCCATGGGCGAGTTCTTAACGACCACAAATTCGCGGATTGCGATGATGTGAAGCGTTCGCATGTCCGTTGATCAAATTCCGCTATCTTTGCGCCTTATTTTAAAAAATCAGGGGGAATCAGAGTCGTATGGACGTTCAAAAAATCAGGAATATTGCCATTATCGCACACGTTGACCACGGCAAAACTACGTTGGTCGACAAGTTATTGCACGCGGGTCACCTTTTCAAAGATCATGAAAACCCTGGCGAATTGATCATGGACAGCAACGATCTGGAACGCGAGCGGGGGATTACAATCCTGGCCAAGAATGTTTCGGTTCGGTATAAAGACTACAAAATCAACGTTATCGATACCCCGGGCCACAGCGATTTTGGTGGCGAGGTTGAGCGCGTGTTGAATATGGCCGATGGCTGCTTGTTGTTAGTTGATGCATTTGAAGGGCCCATGCCCCAAACCCGATTTGTGTTGCAAAAGGCGTTGCAGTTGGGCCTGAAGCCTATCGTGGTTATTAATAAGGTAGATAAGAAGAACTGCACACCGGATGAAGTGCACGAATCGGTATTTGAACTGATGTTCGCGTTGGATGCCACCGAAGAGCAGCTCGACTTCCCGACATTTTACGGGTCGGCCAAGCAAGGTTGGATGAGTTCGGATTGGAAAACCCCCACTACGGATATCACAGCCTTGATCGAGGGTATAATTCAGCATATTCCGGCACCTAAAATCGATCAGGGTACCACGCAGATGCTGATTACTTCCTTGGAATATTCCAGTTACATCGGCCGTGTCGCGATTGGCCGCGTGCAACGCGGCTCCGTTAAGCCGGGTCAGCCGGTGGCCCTGGTCAAGCGCGATGGCGCCATTGTGAAATCGCGTATTAAAGAAGTCTTCGTTTTTGAGGGCTTCGAGAAGAAAAAAGTGGACGAGGTAAAGGCGGGTGAGATTTGCGCCCTGGTTGGCTTGGAAGGATTTGAGATTGGCGACACGGTGGCTGATATCGAAAAGCCGGAGGCATTGAAATCCATCGCTATCGATGAACCCACCATGAGTATGTTGTTTACCATCAACAACTCACCGTTTTACGGCAAGGAAGGTAAGTTTGTTACCTCGCGGCATATTAAGGACAGGCTGGATCGTGAATTGGAGAAGAATCTTGCGCTGCGCGTGGGCGATACCGGATCGGCCGATAGTTTTATGGTCTACGGCCGTGGCGTTCTCCATTTGTCGGTCTTGATTGAGACGATGCGCAGAGAGGGCTATGAATTGCAGATTGGTCAGCCGCAGGTGATTTACCGTGAGATTGACGGTGTGAAGTGCGAGCCGGTCGAAGAGCTGACGATTGATTTACCGGAGACTGACGCGGGCAAAGCCATTGAATCGGTGAGTACGCGCAAGGGGGAAATGACGAACATGGAACCCAAGGCGGATCGGGTTATTTTGAAGTTCATGATTCCGTCACGCGGTATCATTGGGTTGCGCAATTATCTGCTCAATGTAACGGCAGGCGAAGCCGTGGTAACGCATCGCTTTAAGGAGTATCAGCCGTATAAAGGAGAAATTCCAGGCCGAATCAACGGCTCACTCATTGCTATGGAGCAGGGTGAGGCCATTCCGTATAGCTTGCACAATTTGCAAGACCGCGGAAAGTTTTTCATTGAACCGGGCGATCCGATTTACGAGGGCCAGGTGATTGGTGAACATAGCCGTGGTGGCGATCTGGTGGTGAACGTTACCAAAACGAAGAAGTTGACCAACATTCGGGCATCGGGCTCGGACGAAAAAATGCGCATTGCACCGGCTGTTAAACACACACTGGAAGAAGCTCTGGAATACATCCAATCGGATGAGTATGTGGAAGTAACGCCAAAGTCGATACGCCTGCGGAAAATTTACCTGAACGAAAACGACCGGAAGCGGGAGCGGAACAAAGCGTTGGTGAATGCCTAAGTCTTTTGCCCGGGTAACCGGGATTTTGCTAATGATCCTGCTGAGTGGGCCGTGTTTGCTGGCCCAGTCGGCACCGGCCTGGAAATCGTGGGAGGTAGAGGCCGACACGCTTTACAACCGTCAGGATTTTTCCGGAGCGATAAAACTATACACGAAGGTAATTGAAACCACCCGCCTGACTAGTCAGGAAACCTATGGGTCGTTGTATAAACGCGCGGTGTGTTATCTCAATCTGGGAGAGTTCGAGAAAAGCCTGACCGATGCTGACCGACTATTGACCTTGTTGCCGGGAAACTATCAAGGCCACTTTCTTAAAGCTTTCATTTATCGTGAGCAAAGTGATACGGAAAAGCAACTCGAACAACTGCAGATTTTACTTTCGGTTCAGCCATTGAACCCTGACTTGTTGCGGTGGCGCGGGTCACTCTTCCTCGAAAATGAAGAGTATCGTGAGGCAAAACGTGATCTTGAACTGGCGCGGTCCTTTGAGTCTGATCCTCAAACCGAAACCCAGCTGGCGTTCGTGTATTTTAATCTTGACCAACCCGACAGCGCCTTTATATCTGTCAACCGCGCTATCGAGCTGGATGTCAAGTATTTCCCGGCTTACCTGTACGGGGGCACGTTTGCCCTGCAGGTGGAGCGCTACGAACTGGCACTGGAGTACCTCAGCCTGGCGTTGCGGGTGGATGATACCAGTTCTACAGCTCTGTTTTACAAAGGCGTTGCTTTAATCGAACTAAAAAAGACAGACGAAGGATGCAAGTGCCTGAACCGGGCCTTTTATGCAGGCGAGGATGATGCGGCCGACTATCTGGAGCAATATTGCTTCGGCAGCGAAGACGATTGACAAGGCCGTGCGACTGCAAGGTAATTTCGTGCCGTTAGCCTATTTTTACGCATGGCAGAGCAAATTCTGATTCTTGATTTTGGTTCGCAATATACCCAGCTGATTGCCAGGCGGGTGCGCGAGCTTAACGTCTACTGCGAAATCCACCCGTTCAACCATTTTCCTGCGTTGACACCCTCGGTGAAAGGGGTGATACTCTCGGGAAGCCCATGCTCGGTCCGCGACAATGGCTCACCCGACCTGGACCTTGGCCAGTTCGGCCAGGTGCCGGTGCTGGGTATCTGCTATGGGGCACAATTAATGGCTCACAAAAGCGGAGGCAACGTCTTGCCCTCTACCATCCGGGAATACGGCCGTGCCCGGCTCAGCTCAGTTGATCATCACAGCGAGTTGCTCAAGGAAATCTCACTCGACTCGCAGGTTTGGATGTCGCACGGGGATACGATTGCCGCGTTGCCGTCAGACTATGAGATCATTGCGAGCACAGCGTCAGTCAAGGTGGCCGCTTTTCGGAAGAAAGGATCGGCTCAGTATGGTATTCAATTTCATCCGGAAGTCACGCATTCGCTGGAAGGAAAAAATCTGCTTCGAAATTTCGTAGTTCATATTTGCCGTTGTTCGCAAGACTGGACTAGCGAACAGTTCATCGAGTCCACGGTAGCGGAACTTCGGTCACGCCTGGGCTCGGACCAGGTAGTCATGGCACTGTCGGGTGGTGTTGACAGCACGGTGGCAGCCATGCTCATCCACAAAGCTATCAGCAAAAACCTGCATTGCATTTTTGTCGATAACGGGTTGCTGCGCCAGGGAGAATTTCAGCAAGTGCTGGATTCATACCAGGGTATGGGTTTGAATATCAAAGGAGTTGACGCCCGGCAGCAGTTTTATACTGCGCTCAATGGGCTGACAGACCCTGAAGCTAAGCGGAAGGCCATCGGGAAAACGTTTATTGACGTTTTTGATCAGGAAGCCCACCGCATACGCGATGTGAAGTGGCTGGGGCAGGGTACTATTTATCCGGATGTCATTGAGTCGGTCAGTGTGAAAGGGCCTTCGGTTACCATCAAGTCGCACCATAATGTGGGCGGCCTTCCGGAAAAAATGAAGATGAAGGTGGTGGAGCCCTTGCGTTCATTATTCAAAGATGAAGTCCGGCTGGTTGGCAAGACACTCGGTATAGACCCGGCCATCCTTGGTCGTCATCCGTTTCCCGGCCCGGGTCTCGGCATTCGCATTCTGGGCGATATCACAGAAGAAAAGGTACGGATATTGCAAGAGGTTGATGGATTGTTCATTTCGGCTTTGAAACGGCACCATTTATACGATAAAGTGTGGCAGGCCGGAGCGGTATTGCTGCCGATCCAGTCTGTGGGTGTGATGGGTGACGAGCGTACGTATGAAAAAGTGGTGGCGCTTCGCGCGGTGGTGAGTGTCGATGGCATGACGGCTGACTGGGCCCACTTGCCGCACGAGTTTCTGAGTGAAATATCATCGGAGATCATCAACAAAGTGAAAGGAGTTAATCGGGTGGTGTACGACATCAGTTCCAAGCCGCCCGCAACGATTGAATGGGAATGACCAGGCCGCGAAACATCTTGATCGTTCTTTTCCTATGGTTGCTGACGATCTCAGCAAACGCTCAGGATTACCGCAGGCAGTACCGGCAGGCCAAAGATCTTTTTCTGGCCGGTAACTACAGCGAATCGATGAAGGCGTTTCAGCCACTCACCATTTACGATCGCGAAAATCCGTACCCCGAATACGCTTCCTATTATTATGCGATGTCGGCCTATCGGTTGGGGTTCGCGGCAGTAGCCAAAGATATGTTGCTGCAAATCCGCAAGCTCTATCCTTCATGGGATCAGCTGGACGAAGTGAACTTCCTGTTGGCCGCTGTCTATGCCGAGAAGGGAGAGGTTTTTCAGTCCTTGCTGGTGCTCTCCGAAATTCAACGGCCGACACTCGTGGCCGATGCTCTCAACCTGAAACGAACCTTGTTGGCCAACGTGTCGGACACGGAGACCTTAAAGATGGTTTTGGAAGAATACCCGCAGGATTCGATTGTGGCGAAGGCCCTGGCCAAAAACATTGTGAAACGGTCGTGGCCTTCTGAGGCTGCCTATTTCGATTCACTTGTTCTGCGGTTCAATTTTTCACGCCATCAGTTTCCTCTACCGGTTGGTGTAACTACGGTGCGCAAAGAGAAGTATAGGGTCAGTGCCATTCTCCCCATCCAGGTGAATACGCTGGAGCCTTCCCCCAACCGCAAGCGCAATCAAAATGTGATTGACTTGTACCAGGGCATGGTGTTGGCAGCGGACTCGCTTACCGCGCAAGGAAAAGCCATTGAGTTGTTACTATATGATTCGGAACGCAACCCGGAAACGGTGAAGAAATTGCTTGAATGGCCCGAGCTAAAGCAGACGGATTGTCTGGTGGGCCCGCTTTTTTCTGAAGAAGCCAAGCCGGTGCTCGAATTTTCGCAGCAGCACAAGATCAACCTGTTCGCCAATCCGGTTTCCAACTCTTCGGATTTTTTGAATGGAAGTGATCATGCCTTTCTGTTTGAGCCAAGCCACGAGACGATTGGTCGTAAGTCGGCCGAACTAATTCATACCCAACGGCCTTCAAAACCGGTCATCGTTTTCTATGGAGAAAATCCCCGTGATATTATGATGGCCGGCAGTTTCAATGAACGAGCGCGTGAGTTAGGCTTGCGGGTATTGGCTACCGAGATGATTACCAAGGACGCCTACTCGCGGGTTACCAGCGTGCTGGCATCGCCAACCGAGTATGATGAGTTCAAAAAGCCCAAACAGTTTAAGTTGCGACTGGATAGCCTGGGTAGTGTCATGGTCTGCTCGGATGATCCTCTGATTTTTTCAAAGGCTGTGAATGCAGTTGAATTGCGTAATGACAAAGTGTTGGTTATCGGCCGTGAGTCCTGGCTCGAAGACCAGTCCGTAGCCTTGTCACTGTATGAAAAAATCGGAGCTATTTTTTCCTCGCCTAACTACACACCGCTCTCGAACCCCGCCTTGCTCCGCTTTCAGCGCAAGTATACCCAGCGTCATGCTGTTTTTCCTTCGGCCTATGCTCAAATTGGCTATGAGTTTATGATGTTTTTGGGCACCACGCTACATCAGCACGGAACCCATTTCGAACAAACCTGGCAGGCCGCCCCCGGAGTCATGAGCGAAGGGTATGTTCCGCAACCTTCGCGCGACAATGGGCTGGTTCCTTTTATTATGCTCCAGCAAGGTCAGCCGGTCTTATTTGAGAAACGTTGATGGATGCAGCCATCACTCTCGTCAACCTCAAAGGACTTGTGCAGGTGCGCGAGGTGGGGCAGGGCCGTGTAGCCGGTGGTTCCATGTCTGAGTTGCCGATCGTACCGGATGCTTTTTTGATTCTGGACGAGGGCCACATCCGGGATTTCGGCCCCATGCCATCCTTGCCGGAACAACGCGGCCAGGTGATTGACTGCTCCGGTCGGTTCGTTTTTCCGGGTTGGGTGGATTCCCATACGCATTTGGTTTTCGCCCGAAGCCGCGAAGATGAGTTTGTCATGAAAATTGAAGGGGCCACGTATCAGCAAATTGCGGCAGCCGGGGGCGGTATTCTCAATTCCGCGCGTGCACTTGCGAGTATGTCGGAGGATGAATTATTTGAAGTTTCGGTGAAGCGGGCCTGGGAGATTCTTCGCACCGGTACGGTGGCGGTTGAAATCAAGAGCGGTTATGGACTTGCGGTACAAGACGAGTTGAAAATGCTGCGAGTCGCCCGCAGGATTGGGCGCGAGACTCCGTTGATCGTCAAGACCACTTTTTTGGGTGCTCACGCGGTGCCGGCCGGCACGACCAAGGCGGCTTATATTGACCTGGTGATAAACGACATGATGCCGGCCATCGCGAGGGAAGGTCTGGCGGACTACGTGGACGTATTTTGCGAGAATGGTTTCTTCTCACCGGAGGAATCGGTACGAATTCTGGAGGCAGGCAAAAAACATGGATGGCGCCCGCGGGTTCATGCCAACCAGCTGGGGCACAGTGGAGGTGTTAATGTGGGTATTCAAACCGGGGCGGCCAGTGTTGATCATCTCGAGCATTTGAATGACGATGAAATCAACCAGCTTGGCGGAACGGACGTGATGCCGACCGCACTGCCGGGCGCAGCATTCTTTCTCAATCTTCCCTATCCTCCTGCGCGCAGGATGATTCAGGCGGGTTTACCGGTAGCTATCGCAACGGACTACAACCCGGGAAGCGCACCCAGTGGCAACATGCTGATGAATCAGTCCCTGGCCTGCATCGGCATGCGAATGACACCTGCGGAGGTGTTTAATGCCTGCACGCTGAACACTGCGGCATCGTTGAACATGCTGGACACGCATGGGAGCATCACCCGAGGCAAAGCCGCCAGCGTTATCATCAGTAAGCCGATGCCCTCTATTGCCTTTGGGCCCTACAGCTTTGGAAGTCACTGGATTGAGCACGTTATTGCAGACGGAAAAATCATTCAATGAGTTTGCAAGAGGAAGTTAAGCGGAATCTTCGGGATGTACAGGATTTTCCAAAGCCCGGCATTCTGTTCAAGGACATTACCCCGTTGCTGAGCAATGCACCTGTGCGCGATCGGGTGGTGGAAGACATTGTCGGCTATTTCAGTTCGTTTAAACCGGGAGCCATTGCCGCTGTGGAGGCCCGCGGATTTATTTTTGGTGCCTTGCTTGCCCAACGCCTGCATGTCCCTTTTATACCCATTCGAAAGGCCGGCAAGCTGCCGTACCAAACCCTACGGGCATCGTATGAATTGGAGTACGGCACGGCTGAGATTGAGATGCACATTGACGCGGTGAAAAAAGACACCAAAGTGCTGTTGCACGATGATGTATTGGCGACCGGGGGAACTGCGGCCGCTGCTGGCCGGCTCATACAGCAGGCCGGTGGCCGTTTATGCGGCTTCTCCTTTATCATAGACCTGAGTTTTTTGGGCGGACAATCGCGTATTCAGAAGGAATTTGAAGTACCCGTGCATTCGGTGGCCGCATTTTAGTGGGTGGGATAACTTTGTCGGAAATTTGTTGTTAGAGTTTTGTGAACGATTCGATTGCTATACCCATGTTTCCGTTGGCCATTTTGCCTTTACCGGGCGAATTGGTACCCCTGCACATCTTTGAGCCGCGTTATCGGCAGCTTTTGCAGGATTGCGAAGAGCGGGATGTGGCGTTTGGCATTTATTTTACCCATAAAGCCAATGTTGACCGGGTTGGGTCGCTGATGAAACTGGAGAGTGTGATTAAGCGACACCCGGGCGGTGAGTCCGATATTATCGTTCGATGTGTCGATCTGCTGTCGATGGAGATGCTTTACCGCACCTATCCGGATAAGCTCTATCCGGGCGGAGACGTCCGATTGTGGAACGTTGATCTGTCTCAGTCGGCAAGTACAGCGCTTCAGGAGCAGTATATAACTTATCTCAGTCAGTTGGGTATATCGAAAAAGCCGACCAAGGTGTCCGTTTTTGATATCGCTAATGAATTGAGCTTAGAGTTTTCGGATCGCCTCAGATTTGTTTTGATGGAGCCCGATAAGCGTGAATCCTTTCTTCAACATCACATCAAGTATCAGTCATTTTTACTGGAGCGGGCTGAGCAAGCTAAGGACGTATTTCACTTGAATTAGTTACGGAAGCGACCGATAATTTTTCTTCAAGGTTGCATTAACAACATTTAACATACCCCGTTGCAACTTTTGTGATTCATGGTTCGTCATAAGCCACAAAGGTTCAGGTATGAAAAAAATTACGTTAACTCTGATCAGTGTGCTGGCAGCTGGTGCACTGGCAATGGCCAAAGGTCCCGGGAAACCGGGCGAAGAATCATCGGGTTTTACCGTGATGAAGTCCGGCTCGGCTCAGTTCAAACTTATTTACAAGGCCAGCGAGGCCGCGAATGTTCGCGTGGCGATTTACAATGATCGCCAGGAACTTGTTTTCTCCGAGGTCTTTCGCAAGAGAAGTGGCTTTTTGCGACCCTACAATTTTGAGAACCTGCCGGAAGGACAATACACCGTTGAGTTGGTAAGCCCGGAAGGAAAGCAAGTGCAGACCATAATTCATCGATACGAGCTACCCACTCCTTCATCTGTTCATGTCACCCGGATTTCGAGTGAAGAGAATAAGTATCTCATTACGGCAAAGGGTGAGGATGAGATTACGGTACGTATTACGGATGACCGCAACCAACTCCTTCGACTTGATCGCCATGAAGTGAAAGGAGAGTTTGCCCAGGTTTACAATCTGAAAAAGGTAAATGGCTCCTTCACAATTCAGGTATCTGACAAGAATGGTAAGTCGGCCGTGGTGAATAACTAATCACTCACATTAAATAAGAAAGCCCGGTTTTGCCGGGCTTTTTTGTTTTAATGCAATCGATTTAGATGTCGCTTTGTTTGTCAGTGAGGATGATCACACCCATTTTCGCCCATTTTCAGCTTGGTACGTAAGCTTTGCGCATGGCGAATTTCCGCAAACGTTTTTTCAAGTTGTTTTATGCGGTTTGCTTACATAGGCCCAACCGCAGGCTTCACCGGCCGTTACATTTGCATCGTTAAAACAAAACAACTATGAACAAGAAAGTAATGTTTGGTGTGTTGATGCTGGTATTCGCTACGGTTACAGCAATTGCTGAGGAGCCGTCAACCACAAAGGTGGTGGTGATCAATCAGCGTAATACGGGCGTGTTCAAAGTGATTTACCAGGCCGAGCAAGCCTCTGATGTGAAACTTACCATATACAATGTGAACGGTACAATTGTCTATCAGGAGCGCGTGTCGGAGACAAATGGTTTTAGCCGCCCGGTGAACTTCAAAGGTATGCGCCACGGGGTGTACACCATTGAAGTGGCGGATAACCAGAGCCAGCGGGTTCATCGGATTGAGTACGCTAATGAGTCCATCGTGAAGAACGTGCATGTAGCACGCATCAATGAAACGGGCAAATATCTGGTGGCTGCAGCCGATCAGCATGGTGAAGAGGTAAACGTGAAGATTTACGATGGCATGAGCAACCTGGTGCACAATCAGAATGTCGTGCTAACGGGTAATTACGCCATGGTGTACAATCTGAAAGGTGTGAAAGGCACGCCTACGTTCGAGGTTACCGACAATACGGGTAACGTGAAGACGGTGAAGTATTAAGTTTATTCGCATCAACACACAGAAAAAAACCCGGCCAGGCCGGGTTTTTTATTTTGTGCACGATATCACCTACATGTTTCTGCGGTATTGGCCGCCTACTTCAAAAAGGGCCTTTGTAATTTGCCCCAGTGAGCAAACCTTGCACGCTTCCATCAATTCACTAAAAATGTTTTTGTTCTGGATGGCCGCCTGTTGCACACGCTCTAAAGCAACCTCAGCTTTTTGGCCTTGCCGCGTATGCAGCTCACGTAGCATTTTAATCTGATACTCCTTCTCTTCCGTTGTCGCACGGATGACTTCCTGGGGAATAATAGTCGGTGAGCCCTTGGAGCTGAGGAACGTGTTTACGCCAATGATTGGATACTCACCGGTATGCTTCAATGTTTCGTAGTACAAGCTCTCTTCCTGAATCTTGCCGCGTTGGTACATGGTTTCCATCGCACCCAACACGCCACCGCGTTCCGTAATGCGGTCGAATTCGGTCAATACGGCTTCTTCAACCAAATCGGTTAACTCCTCAATGATAAATGAGCCCTGCAACGGGTTTTCATTTTTGGCTAAGCCGAGCTCTTTGTTGATGATCAACTGGATGGCCATGGCCCTGCGAACACTTTCTTCCGTGGGCGTAGTGATGGCCTCGTCATAGGCATTGGTATGTAACGAGTTACAGTTGTCGTAAATCGCATACAGCGCCTGCAGCGTGGTGCGGATGTCGTTGAAGTCAATCTCTTGTGCATGCAGCGAGCGTCCGGAGGTTTGAATGTGGTACTTCAACATCTGGCTTCGGGCGTTGGCACCGTACTTTTCTTTCATCGCCTTGGCCCAAATCCGCCTCGCCACACGGCCGATGACAGCGTACTCCGGGTCAATACCGTTGCTGAAGAAAAACGACAGGTTGGGGGCAAAGTCGTCAATAGGCATCCCCCGGCTCAGGTAGTACTCCACATAGGTAAAGCCATTGGCCAAGGTAAAGGCGAGCTGCGTAATGGGGTTGGCACCCGCTTCGGCAATGTGATAGCCCGAGATCGATACCGAATAAAAGTTGCGGACGTTATGTTCAATAAAGTATTGCTGCACATCGCCCATCAGCCTTAAGGCAAATTCAGTTGAAAAGATGCACGTATTTTGGGCTTGATCTTCTTTGAGAATATCGGCCTGCACCGTGCCCCGCACCTGGCTCAGGGTGTCGGCTTTGATTTTGTCGTATACTTCGCGCGGCAACACCTGATCTCCGGTAATCCCTAAAAGCATCAGGCCGAGCCCATCGTTGCCTTTTGGCAGCGAACCCTGATAGGCCGGACGATCACCTGCCGCAAACACCGCGGCAATTTTTTTCTTCACCTCTTCTTCCATTCCGTTCTTGCGGATGTACAGCTCGCATTGCTGGTCGATGGCAGCATTCATGAAATAGCCCAGCAACATGGGTGCCGGTCCATTGATGGTCATGGAAACGGATGTGCGCGGGTCAGCCAGATTAAAACCGCTGTACAGTTTTTTCGCATCATCCAGGCAGCAGATGCTTACACCGGAGTTGCCGATTTTTCCATAAATGTCCGGGCGGTAGTCGGGGTCATGACCATACAAGGTCACCGAGTCGAATGCGGTGGACAGGCGCTTGGCGGGCATCGCCAGACTCACATAATGGAATCTTCGGTTCGTGCGTTCCGGGCCACCCTCTCCGGCAAACATACGCGTGGGGTCTTCACCCTCGCGTTTGAAGGGGTAGATACCGGCTGTGAACGGAAATTCACCCGGCACATTTTCCTGTAAACTCCATCGCAACACATCGCCCCAGCCGGTGTATTTGGGTAGCGCCACTTTGGGGATTGGCAGGTGCGAGAGTGACTCCGTGTGGGTCTTGATGCCGATTTCCTTGTCGCGTACCTTAAACTTGAATACCGGCTCGCGGTACTGATTAACTTTCTGCTGAAATTCTTCGATCTGTTTCCAGTTGCGCGGATCAAGGTTCAGTTTCGCCCGATCAAATTCGGCCAGCAACACTTTTTTTACTGATTCATCGGCTATGGTCTCGTGCGAAAGGTGAAGGGCGTGCATTTTTCCGGCCACGATCACCTGCTGGTTGACCCACTCGTCATACGCCCGGTTGTTTTCCGAGATCTCGCTCAGGTAGCGCGTACGGTTCGGGGGAATCACAAAAATCTTTTCCGACATCTCGCGGGTGATGGCGAAGGTAGACGTGAGATTGGCACCCGTTTTCTCCACAATCGTATCCATCACGTGTTTGTACAATTGGTTGGTGCCGGGGTCGTTGAACTGCGATGCAATGGTGCCGAACACCGGCATGTCTTCCGGTTTTTTATCCCACAACTGGTGGTTGCGCTGATACTGTTTTTTTACATCGCGCAAGGCATCCAGGGCGCCTCGCTTGTCGAACTTGTTGAGCGCAATCACATCGGCAAAATCGAGCATGTCAATTTTTTCCAGTTGTGTAGCGGCCCCGTATTCGGGTGTCATCACGTAGAGTGACACATCGCTATGATCCAGTATCTCTGTGTCACTTTGTCCAATGCCCGAGGTTTCCAGTATGATCAGATCGTAATGTGCTGCTTTCAGCACCTGTATGGCTTCTTTCACATAGGCGGAGAGCGCGAGATTGCTTTGGCGGGTAGCCAGCGAACGCATAAAAACGCGCGGGCTGTTGATGGCATTCATGCGAATGCGGTCACCCAGCAGGGCACCACCCGTCTTGCGTTTAGAGGGGTCTACCGAAATAAGTCCTATCGTTTTGGTCTTGAAGTCGAGGAGAAATCTGCGCACGATTTCATCCACCATCGATGACTTGCCCGCACCACCTGTACCTGTGATTCCCAGTACGGGTGCCTTTGATTTGTCGGCCAGGGTTTTGATATGATCAAAAGCCTTCGCATGCCGATCGCGGTAGTTTTCGGCTGCGGTAATCAGACGGGCAATGGCCAGGGGGTTTCGGGTTTCGAGTTTTTCAATTTCATCAGTAAGCGATTCGCCCAGTGCGTAGTCGCTGCGCTCTACGAGGTCGTTGATCATTCCCTGAAGCCCCATGGCGCGTCCGTCATCCGGTGAATAGATTCGGGTGATGCCGTGGTCCATCAGTTCGCGAATTTCGTCCGGAAGAATAACGCCACCGCCTCCGCCAAATATTTTGATATGACCTGCACCCTTCTCCTGCAGGAGATCATACATGTATTTGAAATATTCGTTATGCCCGCCCTGGTAGCTGGTCATCGCAATCGCTTGCGCATCTTCCTGTATGGCTGTGTTTACGACTTCTTCTACGCTGCGGTCGTGTCCGAGATGTATCACTTCACAGCCGGTGGTCTGGATGATCCTGCGCATGATGTTGATGGCCGCATCATGGCCATCGAAAAGGCTGGCAGCGGTTACGATGCGAACCTTGTTTTTGGGCCTATAGGGTTCGGGGGCAGCGTGGCCAGCCAGGCTGGATTTCTTGTCTTTTACTTCGGCTGTTGATTGGCTCATGAGCGTGTGGCGTGAAGAGCCAAAATTACCAATCCACCAAGGATTTTACTAACAGTTGATAGGGTGCTACTTTTACTCCGATGATTTACCACCTGACGACACGCGAGGCCTGGCACGAGCAGCAATCGGCTGATTTTTTCACCGCACCGAGTTTACAAACCGAAGGCTTCATCCATTGCAGCACATACGGGCAGGTTGCGGGTGTGCGCGAGCGGTATTTTGCCGGCCAACGTGATTTGATTCTGTTGCACATTGACGAGGCGAAACTGACTTGTGAGGTTAAGTATGAAGTCAGCACGGGGGGAGAAAAGTTTCCACATGTATATGGGCCGGTGGATCGGGCAGCCATTTTGGTAGCGGAGCAGTTGGCAGGATGATCAGCGCATCGGGCTCCTTTGGATAACGCCTGACTTCTTCAACCTTCGAATCAAATTCCAATAGTCCTTTCCATACCCAACCAAAATCTCTTCGCCTTTCCGGATCATCCGCTTGGCCTCAATGAAGCAACGCTTGCCGTCAATGACGTATTCGGCATTGTTGTTCAATCCCCGTTGCCGCGATAGACCCTGTGCATCGTTGGCGTATCGCCCAAAAGCGGAGAGGTAATTTTTGGCGTTGATTGCCCATATGCGATCCACGCGCAGGATGTAGCCATTGACTCCGTCCTCGTGTTTGATGTTGTTCCAAAGTACCAGCCGCCCTTTGTATTCAGTAATGCGCTGACCGCGTTCGATGGCCACGCGGGTGAACAAGCCGAGGCCTGCACCCGGCAGTTGGGATTTTCGAATTTCCAAATGGCGATTGAGCAGCGGCATAGGCATCAACAAAAAGCCCCGCCCCACATCAGTTGGGACAGGGCCTCTTGCGATTACAATGAAAAATTAAAGTTTGCCGGAAAGCTCTTTGCTCGCCTTAAACTTGGCCACTTTCTTGGCTTTGATCTTGATGGTTTCTCCTGTGAACGGGTTGCGGCCGGTACGGGCAGCACGCTTAGAAACAGAAAATGTGCCGAAGCCAACCAGCGTCAACTTATCACCTTTTTTCAAGGTCTTGGTCACTGCGTCAATGAACGCATCAATGGAAGTGGCAGCCTGAGTTTTGGTGATGCCAGCCTCATCGGCAACGTGGCTTACTAATTCAGCTTTTGTCATGGGTTGTTTGGTTTATTAGATATTAAACAATGGCTGCAAATATAGAAGGTTTTGTCTCCGTTGCACGGTTAATCGCCCACTTTTCGTCAATTTTTATTCTGCGCAAAGCATTGCCCAGTACTGGTTTGCGGGGATTTGTCTGACCGGTCAGAACGTCCATTGGCCAAGATTGGCGTGATGAAATGGCTTGTTCATTCACTTAAACCCTTTTTATTCATAACGCTTGTAACTGCTTCATAGGGTGAAGGATATCTCTGCTGAAATTGGCCATGACGTGGCGGGAAATCAACTTGAAAGTGCCATCTTGCGCATTGATGTTGCGCTGGTTTTTTCGGGGGGTTCTGGGCTTGATTGCGCTGCTGGTGGTGTTACTGGTGGTGCTGGTACTTTTTGCTGTGGCTCCCCTCCAACGTTACCAGGTACACCAGCAACCGTTCTATCAACAGGCCGATGCGCAGCTGGATTCGATAACCAATCTACATCCCAAACCGGCCCGGCATGCCTTTCAAACCGGCTATGCCCGGGTGTCCATCACGCCCGCTTACCGCACCTCCACGGCTGGCCACGGCAACCGCGGGCGGCAGCTGTTTAGTACGATCCACGATTCGTTGTACGTACGTACCGTGGTGGTCGATAACGGAACCGAGAAGGTGGCCATGATTGCCGTTGATTTATTGCTCATGCCGCCAGCTGTTCGCGAGCGGGTGGAGGAAAATATTGCTGCGTTGGGTTTTGAACCCCGTCAACTGTTTTATGCCGGAACTCATACCCACAATGGAGTGGGCAATTGGGGGCATGGAGCCATCGGGTTTTTGTATGGTTCGTTTGACGAAAAGCTCGTGCAGTTCCTGGCCGATCAGATTTTGGAGAGCATCCGCCAGGCCGACCGTCAAAAGCAACCCTCCAGAATTCTGCACGGCCGCCAGTCGGTGCCGGGCATAGTCGAAAACCGGATGCTGAACGACACCACATCGGTCGATCGCCTGCTTCGCATGATGGTTATTGAACAACAGACAGGCGACCGCCTGGCGCTTGCTTCGTTTACCGCTCATCCCACGTGCTTGTCATCCACCGTGCTGGAGTTATCGCGCGATTACCCGGGCCTGCTGGTCGATCAATTAGAAAAATCGGGCTATCAATTCGCGATGTTCCTGGCCGGAGGCGTGGCCAGTCACGCGCCCCGTTCACCCCGACATGACTGGGATAAGATGTCCGATCTGGCGTTGGCTTTGGCGCAATCCGCCTCCACCATCACGTTGCAGCCGGTGCTCGATTCCACCCTGGCAGCCATTCGGTTCCCGCTTCCTATGGCTGATCCGCAATTGAAACTGTCGCGCGATTGGCGTCTGCGTCCATGGGTGTTTCATGCTGCGTTCGGTCGCGAGCCGGTGTATCTCTCGGCCGTTCGCATGGGCAACCTGGTGTGGTTGGGTACTCCGTGCGATTTCTCCGGACAGCTGGTGCAGCAGTTGGATTCGATTCACGTGCAGCACCCCCTCATGGTCACGAGTTTCAATGGCGGCTACACCGGGTACATCACACCCGATGAATTCTACGATATAGATCATTATGAAACGCGATTGATGAACTGGTATGGCCCCGGCAACGGTGCCTATTTTGTCCATTGTCTCAATCGCCTCACCACGGCCGTGCTGCGCGATCCCCGGTAATGACGTATCCCGTTCTCGACATCCTGCCGCAACTGTTGTCACACCTGGCCTCATGTCCGGTGGTAATTCTACAGGCACCACCGGGGGCGGGTAAGTCAACCGTTTTGCCTTTGCACGTGTTGAACCAGCCGTGGCTGGAGGGCAGAAAAATTTTGATGCTGGAGCCACGCAGGTTGGCGGCCCGCTCGGTGGCCATGCGCCTGGCCGAGCAGCTTAATGAGGAAGCCGGGCAAACCGTGGGTTTCCGCATGCGTTTCGAAACAAAAGTGTCGGCCGCTACGCGTTTGGAGATCATTACGGAGGGAATTCTAACGCGAATGATTCAACACGACAACGCGCTGGAAGGAGTGGGCCTGGTCATCTTTGACGAATTTCACGAGCGAAGTCTTCAGGCCGATCTTGCGTTCGCACTTTGCCTTCAACTGCAACAGGTGTTACGCCCCGATTTAAAAATCCTGATCATGTCGGCCACCCTGGATGGCGAAGGTTTATCGAGCCGGCTTGATGGTGCGCCCATCGTGACATCACAAGGTCGTTTGTTTCCGGTGACGATCCGCTATTCCGATCGAGAAGACGAAATGCCCTTGGCGCAGCGGGTGACACGGGCTGTGCGCACGGCCTTGCGCGAGGAAGAGGGGGACGTGCTGGTTTTTTTGCCCGGCACAGCGGGTATCCATCGGGTGAGTGAATTACTGGCGGATGTAGTCGGGGCCGTAGTTTGCCCGCTGTATGGTGATCTTCCGTTCAAGGCTCAGCAGCAGGTGCTGTTACCGCGCTCCGATGGTTTGCGCAAGGTAGTACTGGCCACGGCCATTGCCGAAACGTCACTGACTATTGAAGGCATCCGGGTGGTTATCGACAGTGGCTTCAGCCGTGTACCGCGTTTTGATCCGCGAAGCGGATTCACACGATTAGAAACTGTCCGCGTTACGCAAGATGCAGCCGACCAGCGGGCTGGCCGAGCGGGGCGTCTTGCTGCTGGTATGGCCTGGCGTCTGTGGCCGCAACACCTTAAGCTGGTACCCCAACGCACACCCGAAATTCTGGAGGCCGATTTGACTTCACTTGTGCTGGAACTGGCTGCCTGGGGTGTTCATGATGTGCGAGAATTGTTTTGGCTTACGCCACCACCAACCGGTGCCGTAGAACAGGCCCGTGACTTATTGATTGAATTGCGGGCGCTTGATGCGAACGGAAGAGTTACTCCGCTGGGCCGCACCATGGTTCAGTTACCCACCCACCCCCGTTTGGCACATCTGCTGGTGTTGGCCAGCCAGCACAATCTGTCGCCACTGGCCAGCGACCTGGTGGCGCTGCTGGAAGAACGAGATCCAATCGCCCGGGATGCCGGTGCGGATATCAATTTGCGATTGAACGCTTTGATGCGCTGGCGAAAGGGTGAGCGGGTGGTGGGTGAACGATCTGTACTCGAGCGCCTGGAAAAAATATCTTCAATTTGGCGAAAGCACTTTCGTGTGTCGGCCGCTGCTGACTCTTCCGCCCATTATGCTGCAGGCCAGTTGTTGAGTTGGGCGTTTCCCGAGCGTGTAGGCAAGCAGGTGACGCGCATGGGTGAGCAGTACAAATTGGTCAACGGCCGAATGGCACGCCTGCCCAAAGGCGATGAACTCGCGACTGAGTCATGGATTGCAGTTGCTGAACTGGATGGAGGTGGTGGCGAAGGCCGGATTTTTTTGGCAGCTCCGTTGGACGAGCGTGACCTCGCAGATCAGGCCGAACGCCAAATCGCCATGCGCTGGAATGAACAACGCGAAGCGATTGACGTAGTCGAAGAACTTCGTGTGGGGCAACTGTCGCTGCAAACGCGACCTAAGCCCCTGCCGGGGGATGACGATCAAGTTAATTTTCTGCTGAGCATAGTACGCGAAAGAGGCTTGGCGTGGGCGGGGTGGGCAGATGAGCAGAACGAATGGCAGGCGCGCGTGTTGAGTTTGCGGCAATGGCGACCGGATGAGCCCTGGCCGGATGTCAGCGAGGCACAATTGCTAGCCACGGCCGGGCAATGGCTTGCACCGTTTCTTCAAGGCCTGAGCAAACGAAGCGAGCTACAAAAACTCAACTGGACGGAAGTTGCCATGACTGTGTTGCCCTGGCCGTTGGCGTCCGCGCTCGATCGATTTGCTCCACAGAAAATAACCGTGCCATCAGGATCACACATTTCGTTGCATTACCACAGCAGTGGACAAGCGCCCCATATCGAGGTGCGCCTTCAAGAGTTGTTTGGGCTTACGGAAACGCCCACCGTGAATGAGGGTCGGCAAAAAATCATCTTGCATCTGTTGTCACCTGGCTACAAACCCGTTCAGGTAACACAGGATTTGAAGAGCTTTTGGCATAGCACTTACCACGAGGTTCGCAAAGAGCTACGCATGCGCTACCCGAAGCATCACTGGCCGGAAGATCCCTGGACGGCTGAGGCGGTGCGGGGGGTTAGGCGGAGGAACTGATTCCTTAATTATAGATGATATACTTGGCCCGCTTTACCTTAAAGGCATCCAGTTCGCTTTTCCAGCTGGCGCGGATTTCATCGGCTGTTAATCCCTGGATGATCTGCTCTTTCAACTTGGGTGTGCCGGCCAGCGTGGTGAAATAATCGGTAAAGAATTTTTCTTTCTCCGGAAAGTCGCGGTAGGCTTGTATGATCCACTCCAGATGAATATGGGTGTGTGGCTTTTCTTTTCGGAAGTCATACCCAAAGCAAACCTGATCCTGAAAAGGCGGCTTCTTGGCCATGCCGTCAATACTAATTGGGGTGAACTGAAACGCCAGCTGGGTGAGAGCCGGGTGACCGACCATCTCAAAGGGGTTCTGTGTTCCGCGCCCGACACTGAGGGCCGTTCCTTCAAACAAACACGTAGTCGGGTAGAGGGCAATCGCATGATCGTTTGGCAAGTTGGGCGAGGGCCGCACGATCAGGGGGTACGGTTGGTCATGTTTCCAAAACTGAACCGTGATGACTTCCAGATCGCATTTCTTTCCCCCAGCCAGCCAGCCCTCTCCGTTAATCATGCGCGCCAGTTCACCCACGGTCATGCCGTGCACGATCGGTATCGGGTGCATGCCCACAAACGATTTGTGCTCCGGCAGCAGTACTGGCCCGTCAATGTAGTGCCCGTTGGGGTTGGGCCGGTCGAGCACGACCAGTTTTTTCTTGTTTTCGGCACACGCTTCCATCATATAATGAAGGGAGCTGATGTACGTGAAGAAACGAGTGCCCACATCCTGTATATCGAAGATCACAACATCTACATCCGCTAACTGGGCAGCCGTTGGTTTCTTATTGCTTCCATAAAGCGATACAATCGGGATACCCGTTTTAGCATCTTTGCCATCGGAAATTTTTTCTCCGGCATCGGCTGTGCCACGAAAGCCATGCTCGGGGGCATAGATCTTTTTGATGTTGACGTTCATGCTCATCATCAAATCAACCAGGTGAGCGTAGCCAACCACCGAGGTCTGGTTTACCAGCAGCCCCACTCGTTTGTCGCGGGTTTGTTCCAGAATAAGGTCGAAGCGCTCGGCCCCCACTTTTACCACCGGCTGCGCGGCAGCCCAACCACCGGCCACCAATCCAACGATAAATAACCCAAGACGAATCATTTTCTTTACTTTGTCAATTGAGGTACCAAAATTAAGCCAAAGGTTGAACCTTTCGTATTTCATTTCAAAGCGCATTCGTTCGGCCGCTCCCCACGGCTTTTCTTCGGCCATTCACCGCATTGCCGTTATGACCATTGCCCTGGGGCTGGCCGCAGCGTTGGTTTCGTTCCTCATCATGCTGGGTTTCCAAAAAACGGTAAAGGACAAAGTATTTGCCTTTAGTTCGCACCTGCTGGTGACTCGCTACACCCTAAGCAACGCCACCGAAGAGCAACCGTTTGACTTCCGGATCACGTTGTTTCAAAAACCCGATACGTTTCCGTTTGTGACGCGTGTTCAGCCTTTTGCGCACAAGGCCGGCTTGATCAAAACGGATGATGACGTGCTGGGCATCATCTTCAAGGGCATCAGCGACCGGCCAACGGGAGATGGGCTTCGCCAAAGCCTCGTGGAAGGGCGGTTCATTGCTTTTCAGGATTCTGCGGTTTCACGTGAAGTTATGCTCAGTCGCGTCATTGCCGATAAGATCAAGGCCAAGGTAGGCGATGCCATCATCGTACACTTCCTGCAAGATCCCCCGCGATCGCGAAGGCTCACCGTGGTGGGCATCTATGAAACCAACTTGTCTGATTATTTTGACAGCAAACACGTGATTGGTGATTTGAAACTGGTGCAGCAGCTCAACGGATGGCAACCTTTTGAAGCCGGTGGGCTGGAGGTGCGCACGGATTTGGAGTATTTCCCCGCTGGTTTGCTTCGCGAGGTCGATTACGAGGCCTACTGGCAATATCACGTTTCACTTATTGGTGAAGATCCCGAGCTTACGCCTCTGCAACGTCAGGTGGAGTATTGGCGTACCTGGTGGCGATACACGTTTGATTTTGATCGTGCTGCGCTGGACTATCAGGCAACGTTGATTGGACAATCGATGGACTTTGACCTGCGGCTGGAAACGGCCCGCGACAAATACATTCAGGTGTTTGAGTGGCTGGGATTAATTGGCCGGCAGGTAAAGATCTTGTTGGTGATCATTCTGGTGGTAGTTTGTGTCAACATGATTTCGGTAGTGCTGATTCTGGTTATGGAACGCACACCCATGATTGGCATGCTCAAGGCGATGGGCGGCACAAATCGCCTGGTGCGGTCCGTGTTTATCTACAATGGCGTGAGCCTGATTGTGAAAGGCCTGGCGTGGGGAAACGTCATTGGGCTTGGCATTTGTTATGTTCAAGATCGGTACCGCGTGCTGAAGCTGAACCCCCATGACTATTACATGGACTACGTGCCGGTTGACTGGCATTGGCCAACGATACTAGCGCTGAACGCGCTCACGCTGGCCGTGGTTACGCTGGTGCTCCTGGTGCCCACCGCACTCATTTCGCGCATTCACCCGATTCGGGCGATTAAGTTCGACTAATCGGCTACAAGTCGTATAGAAGCCGAGTTGATACAATAGCGCAAGCCCGTGGGTTCGGGCCCATCGGGAAAAACGTGCCCCAAATGAGCATCGCAGACGAGACAACAGACCTCTACCCGAGTCATGCCAAAACTCCTGTCCTGATGGTAGGCAATCACATTTTCTTCGACCGGCTGCGTAAAGCTGGGCCAGCCGGTTCCGCTTTCAAATTTCACGCGCGCGTCAAATAAGTGAGTGCCGCAGCAGCGGCAGGCATACAAACCGGGTTCGTGCGCTTCGCAATACTCGCCCGTGAAGGCGCGCTCAGTACCTTTTTTTCGGGTGATGTAGAATTCTTCCTCAGTAAGAAGAGCTTTCCATTCCGCCTCGGATTTTTCCACTCTCCGGGGTGGTGTAAGCGGGCGACTGGTGTATGCCATAACGTCTTTCCAGGTGATCATGGCTATTTAAGTCAAAAAGGGCCCTTTCGGTTCAAAAAAAGTCATTTTTTCCCTGTAACATCCTTAGCTTTCCCACGTCTAGCCCCTGTACGGATGGATTTCCACATGTTTGAAACCCGTGTTTTGCCCGCAAAAAACAAGCTTTTTCGCTTTGCCACCCGGTTGTTGGGTAGCCAGGAAGAAGCAAAAGACGTGGTGCAAGAGGCATTAATTAAAGTGTGGAATGGCCGCGAGCAGTTGAACGATGTGCAGAACCTGGAAGCCTGGTGCATGCGCATCGTCAAGAACTTGTCGCTCGATCGCCTCCGGAGTTCGCAGCGTAGGCCAGCCGATGGGCTGGACAGTCACGCGGATATCCGTCAGGAGTTGCTCACCCCGCACGAAACCACGGAGCTACAAGAAAGTATGAAGCAGATTGAACAACTGATGAATGCCCTGCCTGATAAACAACGTCAGGTCATGCACCTGCGCGATATTGAGGGGTATAGCTACCAGGAGATCTGTGAGATTCTGGGGATTGACATGAGTCAGGTGAAAGTAAGTTTATTCCGCGCCCGCCAGGCCGTGCGCGACCAACTGATTAAAATGAATGCGTATGGACTCTAAACACGTGGAGGCCTTACTGGAAAAGTACTGGAATGGTGACACATCACTGGAGGAAGAGGCTCAATTGCGCGCCTTTTTCGCTCAGGGCAATGTGCCGGCTTCGCTGCAATCGGCAGCAAGCCTGTTTCGGTACTTTCAGCAAGAGCAGCAAAAAAAATTAGCGCCATCGTTTGACGCGCGTGTAACAAAATCAATTCGCCAGCGTCAGGGAGGAAAGATTATTCGCATGGTGAATTTGGTTAATGTCGCCCGAATTGCAGCCGGAGTGCTGGTGATTGTGGCTGCCGGCTACCTGATTCGCCAGGAGGTGAGTAAGATGTACCCGGAAGATACCTACAGCGACCCCAAGGTGGCGTTTGAGGAAACGAAGAAAGCCCTGATGATGATTTCGAAAAGTTTCGGAAAGGCGCAGCAGGAAGCGGGTAAGATCAAGATGTTTAACGAAGCAGAAGAAAAAATTCAAAGCCCCAAGGCAGACGATACAGAACAGAAAGCAAGTATTTAACACCAAGACAATCAAAATAAACACGGATATGAAAAAGATAGTAATCGGAATGATGTTGCTGGCCCTGTCGGTGGCCGCGCAGGCCCAGGGCGATGCCATCGCCAAGTTTTTCAACAAGTATCAGAACGATGAGTCGTTCACCCAGGTAACGGTGAGCAGCAAAATGTTCAACCTGTTCACCAACATGGACGTTGAGAAGCCGGAGGATAAAGAGGTGCTGGACGCCATCAGCAAGCTTAAGGGATTGAAAGTGCTGGTAAAGGAGGAGGCGCGAAATGCCCGCGAGTTATACAAAGAAGCGTATTCCATGATTCCCGCAAATCAGTATGAAGAACTCATGTTTGTGCGCGACAAAGACAAGGACATGAAGTTTTACATTCGCGAAACCAGCCCCGGCAAAATCAGCGAGTTGGTCATGATTATGGGTGGAAATGAAGAATTTATGATCATGAGCATCTTTGGCGAGATTGATCTGAAACAAATCAGCAAGATTGGCCGTAAAATGGACATCGATGGGCTGGATAAGCTGGAAAAAATCGATGATGGCAAAAGCAAAAAGAATGACGAGTAATTCATAGATCAGGTTAAATACCGGGCCGCCCCGTAAGGGGCGGCCCGGCTTATTGACCGCCAAAAATTTATTATGCCCATGAAAAAATTGATTTTCCTCTTCCTAGCCGTTTCTTTCAGCGTGGCGTCACAAGCGCAAAGCGATTCGTACCAGGCTCTCCGAAACCATTTCATCGACAAGCCTGATGTACACGCGTTCAGCATGAGCGGCCTGCTTTGCCGTATGGCCGTTGGTTTTATGGCGCCCGAGGAAAGTGTTCTCCGTCAGGCCATGCGCGATATCAAACACATTCGCTTTATGGTTATCCCGAAAGAGGAATTTTCCCGCCAACAACTCAGCGTGAAAGGATTCCGCCAGGTCTTGCAGAAAGATGGTTTTGAAATGCTCGCGCACGTGCGTGACAATGGCGATGATGTGAGCTTCCTGCTGCGGGAAGAAGGGAAAGATAAAAAGAAGCGCTACTTTGTGTTGATTGAGGAAAGTGATGAGGTGGTGGCGATCGAGATGAAGGGTTATATTGATCCTGAAATTTTTAAAGACGAGAAGAACAAACTTGCGTTGAACTATTAATGAGACGCTTCCTGCCCATAACTTTCCTTCTGGCCTTGCCATGGATTGCGGTTGCTCAAACGAAAACGACCCAATCGCTGAGCGAGCGATATGAGGATTCCAAAGCTGCTTTTTTCTACAAGAATACGCTGCGGATGATCAATCAGACGGAGGACAAAGAGTTTGATGAGCTAATCGATGGAATTGAAAAGGCGAAACTGGTCATCATTGACAAGTCCCAAAATTTTAAAGAAGGGGACTACAAGACGATCACCACCGACTATATGAAAGAGTCGTTTGAGCCGGCTATGACCAGTCGTTCGCAGGGCCGTAGCTTTGATGTGTATGTGAAGGAGTCAGGGGGCAAGACCAAGGGTATTGTTGTACTGGTTAACGATTCGTCAACCTTGTACGTACTGGATATTGTGGGTTCCCTGGCATTGGGCAAAGTGGTGGGTGCGTTTGATAAACTCAACGAGACCAGCGATGTTGCCAAAATGATAACCGACTTCAAAGGCCGCAATGAAAAAAAGAACAAGCGCAAAGAGGATGAAGAGGGCGATGATCATTAACCCCGCATGAACGTGGAAACAGTTCTTTCCATTCAGGGCCTGACCAAACACTTTGGTAAGCTCTGCGCGGTCAATCAGCTGAATCTGGAAGTAAAGCGCGGACAGGTTTTTGGTATGCTGGGCCCCAATGGCAGCGGCAAGACCACTACCCTCGGCATGTTGATGGGCGTTACTAATCCGACCAGTGGAAGTTTTACCTGGTTTGGTCAAACCCCCACGCACCTGATGCGTCAAAAGATTGGGGCCGTGCTTGAGCACCCCATCTTTTATCCCTACCTCACGGGCCAGCAGAATCTGGAACTCAATGCCATGATCAAAGGGGCCACCGCTCAGCAAATTGATCGGGTATTAGATGTGGTGGAATTGCTGCCCCGCAGGCACGATAAATATCGGACCTATTCACTAGGTATGAAACAACGGCTTGCCATTGCCTCGGCCTTGCTGAACGATCCTATTGTCCTGATTCTTGATGAGCCCACAAATGGCCTTGACCCTATGGGTATTGCCGAGATTCGCGAGTTGATCAAAAAGATTGCGGCAGACGGTAAGACCATTATTCTGGCCAGTCACCTGCTGGACGAGGTTCAAAAAGTATGTACGCACTTTGCTGTGCTGAAGCGCGGGAACCTCATGCATGTAGGTCCGGTGGATGACGTAGGAAAAGGAGAGGAGACGGTGGAGGTTGCCGCCTACCACGATGATGTGGCAGACGTGCTGCGCAAGTTTCCCGGTACGGCCGGCATAAAACGGGAGAACCAACATTATCTCGTAACGCTGCACGATGGGTTTCACAGCGCGGAGATTAACCGCTACCTGTTTGAGCACGGTATTGTGGCCGCCCATTTGCAAACGAAAAAGAAAAGTCTCGAAAAACAGTTTCTGGAAATATTGGCCGAGAACAGCGAACCAATCCACTGATGAGCACGCTTTATTTGTTAAAGATTGACCTGAAGAAGATGCGGCACTACCGCACTTTCTGGATTATCTGCGGCCTTTACTTTTTTATGCTCGTGACGGCCACGGCCAGCGGAATGGAGTTCCTCAAATGGCTGGCGCGCACCATTGAGGGGTTCGGACAGAACATCAACATCAACCGGATTCCCCTTTACCACTTCCCCGACATCTGGCAGAACTTGGCGTGGAGTAGCGGACTGCTGAAAATGGGCATTGCCATTATGGTGGTGGTGTCGGTGACAAACGAGTACACGTACCGCACCTTGCGCCAAAACATTATTGATGGCCTTAGTCGTGAGCAGTTTCTGATGTCGAAGGTGTTGACCAACGTATTGTTAAGTTTAACCAGTATGATACTGGTTTTTCTGATCGCGGTGGTAACCGGTCTCATCTATTCTCCTCAATTCGATTATCCTTACGGGTTTACGGGTGTGGGATTTTATCCCGCCTATTGCCTGGAAGTATTTGCCTTTCTGTCGTTTGCCTTGATGCTGGGTATGCTCGTACAACGCTCCGGATTGACCATCATCTTGCTGTTGAACTCTTATCTCATCGAGTTAATCATTAAAGAGAATATTGATGAATACGTGCCCCAAGTCATCAAGTTTTTTCCGTTGGAGTCCATCATGAATCTGGTGCCGCTTCCTTTCGCCCGGTACGCATTTCAGGAAATCCGGGATTATGTAACGTGGGAATCAGTCTTGATTGCTCTCGCATGGGCCGCGTTGTTCAATTATTTCGCCTACCTCAAGTTGAAAAAATCAGACATCTGAAGGCGTTGCCAAATTGGCGCAGTCGAATGCGTTCAGGCTGACGCATTGGCACGGGATCAAAATCGGTATCATCCTTGTTACATCACTCAGTGAAGGAGAACAAGTGATGAGAAAGCCAATTATAAATGCCGAATTGCTGACTTCCATTGACGTACTCAATACGCTGAATGGCGGTCATGTTGAAGCGCGCGTACAACTTCAGCAAAAGCCGGAGTGGCGTGAAATTCGCGTGTGCGTACCGGGTATCGACCGCGATCAGATTAAGGTAGAGATTCACAATAACTTCCTGATGGTATTTTTTACCCATCAGTTGCAGCTTGCAGCTCAGCGCATCGAAGTGCCCCGGGTAGTGTACAACAAAGTTATTCCGTACTTCATCGATGCTGACCGGATTGAGGCTGCGTTCGAGGGACAGCAACTGGTCGTGCGCCTGCCGTTTAACGAGTTTTCGAACGGCTATCATCGAAATATTCCCACCTCCGAAGGGTAAGATTGCCGTTTACCGCATTTGAGCTCCCGGCCAAGCTGACCGGGATTTTACTGATTTCAATCGGTATAGGCTGTTTTTTAGTACAGAACTCCTGATAAATATTTGATTTTGTCCATTTAAGGGTCGAATTTTACCCTATTGATTTAAAAAACCACTACAAAATCTAACTACAGGGGTCATGTCTAAACCAAAAACACGCTGGATTGTCATTTTTTCCATCATCGTAGTTGTTCAGTTCATCGTATTGTTTGACTCGGGACAGCCCCCGGCCGATGCAGCCGATACCATTGACAAGGCCGATACCGCCTGGATGATTGTAGCCAGTGCATTCGTTCTGTTCATGACCCCCGGCCTTTCTTTTTTTTATGGCGGCATGGTCACTGCCAAGAATGTCATCTCCACCATGCTGCAAAGTTTTATTGCACTGGGTGTCATCAGCCTGTTGTGGTACCTGGTTGGGTTCAGCCTCGCCTTTGGCGATAGCATCGGGGGCATTATTGGCAATCCGCTTACGTTTTTCGCCTTTCACAACGTGGGTCTAAACCCCCATCCGGCCTTGTCTCCAACTTTTCCCCTGCTTCTGTTCGCGTTGTTCCAACTGAAGTTTGCCATAATCACACCAGCGCTCATCACGGGTAGCTTTGCCGAGCGCGTCAAGTTTACGTCCTACCTCATCTTTATGTGCCTGTTCGCGATTTTCATCTACTCGCCTTTGGCCCACTGGACGTGGCATCCGGAAGGCTTTCTGCGAAAGTGGGGCGTGCTGGATTTTGCCGGTGGATCGGTCGTGCACATGTCGGCCGGATTTGCCGCATTGGCCGGGGCTTACATCCTGGGCAAGCGCGAAAATAATAATCACCAACCTGCGAATATTCCGTTCATTTTGCTGGGCACCGGCATGTTGTGGTTTGGCTGGTTTGGTTTCAATGCAGGAAGTGCCCTGGCGGCTAACGGGCTGGCCGTGCTGGCCTTTGCCACCACCAACATGGCATCAGCTTCGGCCATGATCACGTGGGTAATGTTCGATGCCCTGGTGGGCCGCAAGATTTCGGCCATGGGTGCGTGCATCGGGGCAGTCGTGGGGCTGGTAGCCATCACACCAGCTGCAGGGTTCGTCAACCTGGGCCAAAGTGTATTCATCGGTTTTGCAGCAGCGATCATCAGCAACCTGGCCGTATACTACAAACAAAAGCGCACCTCGTTGGATGATACCCTGGATGTGTTCCCGTGCCACGGCATTGGAGGAATTGTGGGCATGATCCTGACGGCCGTTTTCGCGAAAGATGTAGGGTTGATTTACGGACAAACCCAAACGTTTCTGTACCATTTGCTGGCGCTGGTGATTGTGGGCGGGTTCACCTTCGGTGGTTCCTACCTCATTTACAAGATCACCGGAAAGATCACGCGCTTGCGCGTATCACCGGAAGACGAGCGCATGGGCCTTGACATGTCGCAGCACAGCGAAACCATTCACCCGATGCGGGTTGAGGCTGCTTAGTGGCTAACCGTTATTCGAATTCGAGATAGGGCAGGGCACGCCTGAGTTTAACCGTGTCCACCGCCCGAATCTCCTTCAACTGAGTCCAATCTTTGATGGCACCGTGCTGAAACCGGTACGCTATGATTAGCCGGCCGGGCACCAGCCCCACGTAGGGATGTTGCGAAAGATTTTTCTCGGGTGCGGAGTTGATCGGGATCTTGCGCGGCACAAAATCCGGGGAGACAAAAAACTTCATTTTCAGAAGGTCTACTACACCGCTGTCCAACCCGTAGACTTCATACAATTGGTCGGTGCTGACATAACCCCCGAGTTTTTCGCGGTAGTTGATGATGCGCTGCGACAGTTTGGGACCTACACCATAAATGCTTTTCAATTGAACGGTATCAGCTGTGTTCAAATCGTAAATGGGCTTGCTGTTGCCCGGTTTGATCTGCCGATGGGCATAGCCGAGTGTCTCCCGTTTGGGAATATCGATGAAGGGTTCCAGTTGCCGGTAAAAGGATTCGTTCATACCGTAGAGTTTCAGGAGTTCCTCCTTCTGCTCAATCGGATTTTTTTCGCGGTAGCGAATGAGGCGATCGGCCAGAAAGGATTTGAATCCCAACTCAATCAGCTCTTCGCGTGTGGCCGTGTTCGGATCGAACTTAAAAAATTGGGATTTGCCCGCGTCCGCGGATACCCGCGGTTCCAATCTCAAACTATCAAGAAGGGTGATGGACGGTGGGGTTACCGGAGTGGAACGAACCATCCAGAATTGATAGATCGGGACGGCAACGATGATGAATGCCAGTAGCGGCAACAAGATTAACAACGCCCGGCTTTCGCTTTGGGAGAACCCAAATACGTTTCGCCACCAGGTTTGCCAGTTCGCCATAGACAGCGATAAGTTAGGCGCCCGGCAAAATAAAAGCAAGTCGGGGGACCAACCACTCGAATGCAAGGCTGAAATCGTAGACCGAAACTACTCGCTCTTGCAGATACCTACACCCAGGCGGCCGCCCGATGAGGCTTTGTCTGTTGCTGCGGTACCAATATTGCCGGCAGCCAAAATGATGTCACGCCCGGCTCCTGTTTCCGAGAGGTGAACCTTAATTGATGCGTTGAGGGCAAGAATGCTAGTGTAGGTAACAGGCGTTTCATCCGCCCACTTCGTCAGGCTGGTCTCCGAAATGCCCGAGGCAGCCGATACCGGGCTGAGCAGAACCGCGATGTCGGCATCGGCCAGCGATAAATCCCCCAGGTGCAGGTGCACCGGGTGTTGGTCTTTACCACTGAGCCCATCCAGCTTTACAAGGGCGAAAACAGTTCCATCTTTTTTCTCCCGAAACGTGATGGTGCCGGAGGTAGGGTAAGCACTGCCGGGCAGCAGGGCATAGGTGGTTTCATTTCCGGTAAACTCCGAAACCTCACTTTCTGGCTGGCAAGCCCAAGCCAGCGCCAACACCGTCAATATCGTCCACAGCCTCATAGTCTTCACGGTTTTTTCCTGAAACATCGAAAGGTAAAATTTTATTCCCGAAAACACATGTTTAACGATCGGGATGGGGTTAAATTGGCCGGCCTTTCTGTTTTTTGGCACGAAACTGGATATTTTAAGTCTATGGCAAAAAAGCTTCTCTACCTGTTGTTCCTGGCGGTTGCGTGCAGCCCTTCGGCAACCACGGTCAAAACTGATGTGCAGAATACCCGCCCCGCCTGGCTTTCCGCCAAACCCCAGCAGTCCGGTTACTACATCGGCATAGGGCAGGGCATTAAGGATGGTACGAACAATTATATACAAGCAGCCAAAAAGAGCGCTTTCGAGGATTTGATCTCGGAGATAAAGGTCACCGTGTCCTCCAGTTCGGTACTCACCCAGATTGATGCGAATAAAGAGTTTCAGGAGAAATACGAGCAAATTATCCAGACCACCGCAGCGGATGACATTCAGGAGTTTGAGCAAGTTGATTCATGGGAGGACGAGAAGACGTACTGGGTTTATTACCGCTTATCGCGCGAGCGTTACCGTCAAATCAAAGAAGAGCAAAAGCGAAATGCCATTACCCTCGGTATGGACTTCTTTGTAAAAGCCAAGCAGGCGGATCGGGCAGGCGAGCCGGTGCAGGCGTTGTCCTTTTACTACCAGGGTTTTCGGGCGCTTGAAAAATACCTGGCCGAGCCCATTCGCATCGACTTTGAAGGCAAGGAGATTTTGCTCACCAACGAGATTATTGCTTCGATGCAGTTTATTCTGGAGAAAATCCAATTGACCGCCAACCCTTCCGAGATCATGCTGAATCGGAGAATGGTGCAAAACGATCAAACCGTTTTGGTCACCGCGTTGGATAAGTCCAGCAAGAAACCCGTTACCGATTTGCCCTTGCGGGCAGCCTTTGAAAAAGGGGCTGGCGATGTATTCCCGGACTACAAGACGGGACAGAACGGTCAGATCAAAGTTTTATTGACCAAAATCGGGTCGCGCGATATTGAGCAAAAGATTGGTGTATCGGTTAACATGTTGAGTTTTGCGGGCGATCAACCCTCACCGGTGTATGCACTGGTATCATCCAAAATGGTAACACCCAAGGCTGTCATTCTCATGAAAGTGCAACGCCCGTTGGTTTACCTCTCGTCCATTGAAAAAAGTCTGGGAACGGATAAGTCTAACCAGCAACTTACCAATCGAGTGAAAAACTACCTCGCCAATGCGGGTTTTGAGTTCACCGAACAAAAGGATAAAGCAGAGCTCTGGGTGGATATCAACAGTAACTCAGAAAAAGGTGCCCAATCAGGCAGCATCTTCATTACCTATGTAACGGCCGTTATTCGCGTGTCGACAGTAAAGGATAACAAGGAGATTTATGCCACTACACTGGATCGCGTAAAAGGGTATAGCCTCGATTACGAGCGAAGCAGCCAGGAGGCTTATAATAAGAGCCTGGAAACGCTGGAAAAGGAGAAATTGCCGGAACTGCTGAACGCGATTTTGCAGTGATTTTTGGCTTTATTTGGCACAAATACCCCAAAAAAATAAACTGGCCCATAAATTGTATTTGCTAACTTGCACAACCAAACGTAAAAATGGATATGAAAAACCTGTTTAGACTTTCGACTTTCGTTGCCTTGCTGGCTGCCGTTGCTATGGTAGGCTGTAAAAAGGCTGAGAAACTGCCCAAGGGCGAAGAAGAAGTAAATATTCCTTGCTCGGGCCCTGATTACTTCACCTCTAACAAAGTATTCCGCGCCAATTCGTTGGGCGAGTCTCAAGATCTGGTGACATCCAAGAAGAAGGCCCTCACCAACGCCCGTAACGATCTGGCTCAGGCCATCAGCACTACGGTGAAGACGGTGACGGATAACTACGTGAACAGCCGCGAGATGAACAATAAAGAAGATGTGGAGGAGCGTTTTGAGAGCCTCAACCGCGAGGTGGTGGACCAGACGCTGACCGGCATCCGCACCATTTGCGAAAAGCAAGTGAAGACGTCTTCTGGTGCCTTCAAAACCTATATCGCCATTGAGCTTTCAGCCGATGAACTGGTAAAGCAGTACAACGAGCGGTTGTCTAAAGATGAGCGTTTGAAGATTGACTACGACTACGAGAAGTTCAAGGAGACGTTCGATAAAGAAATGGAAAAGCGCTCGAAGGGTAACTAAGCGTTTGCTGTTCGATCACAAAAAAAGCCTCCGCCATCGCGGGGGCTTTTTTCATGCCAAGTGTTGTTGAATAGGAAAGGGGTAGCTAGCTTCCAAACACCCCAAACATGTTCAAGATCACCAGTAGAATAATAACCGGACACAAAAACCGAAGCGCGAAACGCCAGATACTGGCCGGTGAAAGCCCGAACAAGACGGGTGTGGTAAAACCGGGTGAGCCTTGCTGAATTTCGCCAACCAGTCGATCTGTCTTCATAAACCAACCGGTGTACAAACAGGTCGCCAGCACGACCACCATCATGAACAGCGTGCCGAAGAGATAGTCCATGATATCCATAAAACCGTGTTTTTCCGTTCCGAAAAGATTGAGTTGAAGCTCAGTGAAGAAAGGTGAGCTGCCGTTGGAAAGGGCAGAGGGAATACCGAAAAGGAATGCGACCACCGCCACGGTCCAGGCCGCTTTCTTGCGCGACCATTTGCGCGTGTCCATAAAGTAAGCGGAAGGCGCCTCCAGCATGGAAATGGTAGATGTGATGGCGGCCAGAAACAGCAGGAGGAAAAACAACGCACCTGCAATGTGGCCCAGCGGCATTTCCTGAAAGATATTCGCCAGTACGCTAAACACCAATGTGGGGCCCTCGCTGGGCGACATGTTGAAGGCAAACACCGCAGGGAATACCATGAGGCCTGCCAGCAATGCCACGGATGTATCCATGGCGCCAACCCACAAACTGGATGTCACGATGTTCTGTGTTTTTGGCAAGTATGATCCATAGGTAATCATCATACCCCAACCTACGCCCAACGAGAAGAAGGCTTGGGTTAAAGCCTTAAGTGCTACCATGCCAGTGATCTTGGAAAAATCAGGGATGAGGTAATACTCTATTCCCTTTCCTGCACCTGGCAAAGTTACGCTTCTGATGATGACAATGATGAGAAGGATAAAAAGGGCCGGCATCATAATTTTGGCTGCTTTTTCAATTCCACCCGAAACGCCACCGAGTACGATTAGCACAGTAACTAAAATGACAAACGCACCCAGTGGCACTACAATAGTCGGATCAGCAATAAACTCAGTAAACGAAGTGTGTAAGGAAAAAAGCGAGGTGAAGATGTAACCAACGGTCCACCCGGCAATGATGCTATAGTAGCTGAGCACCACGAACGTCACCATTAATGGCAGCACCCCAGCGAAGAATGTCCATAATGAGTTGGCACCGGTACTTTGAAAAGCCCCAACCGGGTTTTTGCCCGTAAGCCTGCCTAAAGCAATTTCATTGATGAGCATGGGGGCACCCACAAGCACAACGCAGCAAATGTAAACGAGCACAAAAGCGGCTCCGCCATTCTCGCCTGTGAGGTAGGGGAAGCGCCAGATATTCCCCAATCCCACGGCCGAGCCCGCGGCTGCCATGATAAATCCAAACTTCGATGCCCATTGTCCGCGTGCCGTCATAGCGTAGTTGTTGTTAGTCGGCCAAGATTGAAAAAAGACCGGGGATACGAAAGAGGAATTTTTCGTATGCGGGCCGTCACTGTTGCCGTTTGGCCAGTTGATCGCGAATTAACGCCAACCCCTCGGTGAATGAATGGGGTTGATAGCCCAACTGAGTTTTTGCTTTGGTAATCACAAACCCGGTCTTAGGCGGCCGCCTGGCGGGCTGAGTGAAAGTGGAAGAGTCGGCTGTTTTGATTAATGAGGCATTGAGACCGAAAAATTCGGCAGTTTGCCGTGCAATGTCCAGCGGAGTCATCATTTCCTCACCGGATATGTGAAAAATTCCAGTGGCGTTTTTCTTTAGTGCCAGTACACAGGCTTGCGCGAGATCCTCGGCCAGGGTGGGTGTTCTCCATTGATCGTTAACCACCTGAATTGTTTTTCCCTCCTCCAGGCTTTTCTTGACCCACAGTACAATGTTGGAGCGACTCATGTCTTCGCTGACCCCATAGACCAAGACGGTGCGCAGAATGGCCCACCGAAGCCCGGATTTTTGTACTACCTCTTCACCTGCCCGTTTACTCTCTCCATAAAAGTTAACGGGATTAGGCTGGGCCGATTCATCGAGTGGTCCGTGACTTCCATCGAAAATGAAATCCGTAGAGAGGTGAATAAAATGACAAAGGCGTGGTGCGTAACGGGTGAGATGGCCAACCGCGTCAACATTGGTTTTCCAGCAATTCTCCCGGTCAGTTTCACAGGCGTCCACTTGCGTCATCGCAGCCGTGTGGATGATGGCATCCGGCCGATGCTGCTCCATAGCGTCCTGCACCTGCCGTTCGTCCGTGATGTCAAGCTTGTGAAAAACACCGCGGGTAAGTGGCAGCGGACGCTTGCCGGTGGCGATCACGTGTACGCCCGGGTCGCGCTGTAACAATTGAACCAATTTCTGGCCCAGCAGCCCGTTTGCGCCTGTTACCAGTACATTCACCGGATTTTATTTTGAGTCAGGGTAGACGTAGCCAAACTCCTTAGTGATCTTCTTGCGCGACATTTCTTCTACCGTCACCGCCATGCGAATATCTTCCAACGGGCGGTCGGCCTGGTCGCGGGGCTGCGCAGCAATCGTATCAATCACCTCCAGACCCTTAATTACTTTACCAAAAACGGTGTAGCCGCCATCGAGGTGTGGCGCGCCACCCACAGTGGTATAGGCTTTAATCATCTCGGGCGATATGTCTTTGGTTACTTTGATTCCGGTTTGTTGTTCAATTTCACCGGCCAGGGCAAACACGGCACGTTGATAGCCGGCCATGTCACCTTTCATGTAGATCGAATTCAGCGTATCAATCTTCGGCTTGTTGGCGGCATTCATCATCCACTGCTGGAAGGCCTGTCCGAACTTTGCCTGGTCGATTTTTAAGGCATCGAGATTCTCCTGCGTTACCACGGTGCCCTGTACCACGTAGAATTGGCTTCCGCTGGAGGCCTTCGTGGGATTGACCTGATCGCCCATGCGCGCAGCGGAGAGGGCACCTTTTTCGTGGAAGAATTTTGGATTAAACTCGGCATCTACCGTGTAGCCGGGCCCCCCTGAACCCAGCCGCTGCCCGGGTTGGGCCTGGCGCGAATCGGGGTCACCCCCCTGGATCATAAAACCCTGGATCACGCGGTGAAAGAGCAAACTGTCGAAGTAATGGTCTTTGGCCAGCTTAATGAAATTTTCCTTGTGTTTCGGGGTTTCATCGTACAGGATGGCCGTCATATCACCATACTTGGTTTTAATGGTCACCACATAATCATTTTTTTGGGCACAACTGGTCATCACAAAAAGAGCGGTTAAAAGGGTAAGAATGGGCAGAACGTTTTTCATAGCGTAGAAAATTCGCGGGCAAAAATACCAAAAGGTGCGTTAACGACTAGCTTTTAACAATCCGGACAACTGCAGGCTCAGGTCCAAGAAAATCATCTTGGCACTGCCGTTTCGTTCCAGGTGAAAATAAGCTTCATTCAGCAGGTGTGTAGCCTTTTCAATTTTGGGTACGTTCAACACCTTGCTAAAGTCCTGAACAAACTTCAAGTCGTTACCCTGCACGCGCAGCAACGGGGCTTCACTCAGGTGTACCAGCGATTCGCGCATCATCGTTAGCGCTACCGTGAGCATATTGCGCTGGTCCATTTTGTCGGCCGCATGAAAGTCATCGGCCAGGGTGAGCAGTTGAATGGCATCCCGTTTGAAACAGGCCCGCATCCACTGGGTGAATTTTTCCGTGGTGGGGTTGTCTTCGCGGTCAATCAATTGCAAGCCGCGGTTTAAGTTACCTTCCGCCAGTTGCACCAGGCCAGGCAGGCGCCCAGCGTCAACCCTCGGTGCCAAAAAAGTTTTCACCTCGTCATCGGGCAACAAGGGCACTGTTACCCGTTGTGTGCGCGATACGATGGTGGGCAGTAGCCGCTCATCCGCATTGCTCACCAGCAGGAAAATGGTGAAGGACGAAGGTTCTTCCAGAATTTTTAAAATGCCGTTCGCTGCTGCGGGATGCATGTATTCCGGTTGCCAGATGAGCATCACTTTAAACCGGCTTTCAAACGGCTTCAACGCGAGCGAGCGAATGATCTCCCGACTTTCTTCGCGTGAGATCAATACCTGTTTATCCTCGCTGCCGTGGAAGGCTGTCCAGTCTTCAATTTTGCCAAACGGCTGCTCGGTAAGAAACTGGCGCCAACTTTTAAGAAGTTCGGCCTTTAGCCGTTCTTCGTCCTTGTCGTTGTCGACATTAGAATACGGGAAAACGAAATGGGTATCGGGATGAATGTATTTGAGACTCTTGGAACAGGCGGCACAAGTTCCACATGCATCATCGGCCTGGCGGTTTTGGCAGTGAAGAAAGGTGGTGTAGGCCAGTGCCAGCGGCAGATTCACGGAACCATCGCGACCCGCCAGCAATTGCGCATGCGGGATTTTATTCTCGTGCACCGAGCGCACCAGATTGGTTTTGATGTCGGATAGTCCGGGTATGTCTGCGAACCTCATGCTTTCTTTTCCCAAATACGTTCCACTGCCGTTTGCTCAAATACGGTGGTTAGCATGGCTTTGTCCGCTTCGGTCAGTGTTTGTTTCCTGCGCTCCATCACACGGGCGGCTGTCTCAAACGAACGGGCCAGTGTAAACGTGGTAAACCCGGCTGCCCCGCCCCAGGCAAACGAGGGTACGAAGTTGCGTGGGTAGCCATCACCAAAGATATTGGCGCCCACACCCACCACGGTGCCGGTATTAAACATTGTGTTGATGCCACACTTGCTATGATCGCCCATCATTAAACCGCAAAACTGAAGTCCTGTGCTGATGAACTTGTTCTGCCCATAACTCCACAGTTTAACCGGCTCGTAGTTGTTTTTGAGGTTAGAGGTATTGGTGTCAGCCCCCAGGTTGCACCATTCGCCCAAAACCGAGTTTCCAAGAAATCCGTCATGTGCTTTGTTGCTATGGCCCCAAAGCACCGAGTTACTGATTTCGCCCCCGACTTTGCAGTGGGGGCCAATGGTGGAGTCGCCCCGCATCTTTCCTCCCATGTTCACAACCGATCCTTCGCCCAACGAAAATGGTCCTTTGATGAGCGCACCTTCCTGCACCTGGGAGTTGCGCCCCAGGTAGATCGGGCCGGCTTCGGCATTCAGTACGGCCGCACGTATCTCAACACCGGCCTCGAGAAAGATTTCATTTGGGTTGTACACCCGCGTGTGCGGGTCAGTGATCGGTTGTGACGTGCGCCCGTTTGTGATCAGCTTGAAGTCAGCCCGCAATTGCTCCGCGTTGTGTTGAAAAATCTTCCAAGGCTGATCAACCAGGGTGAACGGGCCTGCATACTCGGTCATACCCGTGCCGAGTACTTCCGGTAATTCATCTTCGGCTGTGCGGTAGGCCAGCACGGTTTGCTGGTGATACAGACCTTCACCCGTTTTCAATCCGCGAATGCGTTCAACAAGTTTTTCGTCCGGGCACAGCGCTCCGTGAACAATCAGGTTGTCGGTTGTGAAGCGGGCGCCAAATTTCGGCTGCAGGTATGCCTGGGTCAGAAAACTCACTGAACCGCCCAAGTGTTTTTGCCACTTTTCAGCTATGGTCAGAATGCCTATGCGCAAATCACCCAAGGGTCGGGTGAACGTGAAGGGCAGGAGTTGTTGTCGGGCAGCCGGATGATCGTACAACACGATGTTCATGGCCTAAAAATAGGAGGTATGGTGCATACTCTTTTCATTTCTTTTTGCGGTCAGCGGTCGGCAAAAAAAAGACTCCCGGAAACCGGGAGCCTTTCAAAAAAACAGCTTGGCAATACCGTTGGCAGAGGCTTACGCCTTCTTGCCGTATTTCTTCTGGAACTTCTCAACGCGGCCTGCCGTATCTACAAACATCTTCTTGCCGGTAAAGAAGGGGTGGCTGGCGGAGCTAACCTCGACTTTAATCACCGGGTAGTCCTTACCGTCCGTCCACTTAATGGTTTCTTTGGTGTTGAGCGTAGAGCGGGACATAAACTTGTGATCGGAGCTGGTATCCCAGAAAATCACGTCTCTATACTCGGGGTGAATGCCTTTTTTCATCTGTTTTACGCTTAAAGGACTGCAAAAGTAAGGGTTTGCTCCCTATAAACAAGGGCTGTGCCCTAAGGAATTTGACGTGCAACCAAAATGGTTGTATTTTGCAACCAAAATGGTTTTTTATGGCCAGCGTGACGATTAAGAACGTGCCGGACTCTTTGGTTAAGGTCCTCAAAAGCAGGGCAAAAAGAAACGGTAGGAGTCTTAACAACGAAATCATCATCGGATTGCAACGTTACTTGTCGATGCGGGACCAAGACGCGGAGGAGTTTTTGGACAAGGCCAGAACCGCAAGAAAGATGGCAAAAGGTGCGCTTACCCTGGAGGAAGTCCGGGAGGCGATTGAATCGGGCCGGTCATGATTGTTGCGGATGCTAACTTGGTTGCGTATGCCTACACGCCAAGTCCTTACGCTGATGAAGTTGAAGAGTTGGGCCTTCGGGATCCGATTTGGGTTACCGTGGAACTTTGCCGCAGTGAGTTCCGGAATTTATTAGCTGCTTACTTGCGAAAACAATGGCTTACACTGGAACAAATCAATTGGATTCTGGAACAAAAAGAAAGGCGTTTTGAATTCGGTTACTATGAAGTGAACTCAGCTGAAGTAATGGCCCTGGTTGCCTCCTCGCGATGTTCTGCTTACGATTGCGAATATGTGGCGCTGGCCAAAAAGTTTGATGTCCCGTTAATTACCTACGACCGCCAACTGTTAACCAGTTTTCCCGAAATCGCCCGAACCACCGTGCACCATTTAACCGCCATCAGGAAATGAGGTGTTTCTTTTCCATCCTATTTGTACTTGTTGTAGGGTATAGCCAGGCCCAAAGCACCAACGTGCCCCTCAATGACGACTATTACCACTGGGTCGATCGGTATGAAATCAAATCTGGCCAGATTGCTCCTGAACTCTTCACCACGGTAAAACCCTATAAGCGCGACAAGTTGGTGGCTTATGTCGATTCACTGAAAAAACGGAGTGAGGTCTTCAACTCCCGGGCCGACCAGTATAATTACGAATACCTCCGAAACGACAGCTGGGAGTGGAGCCGCGCTACGACCAACGATAGCCGCAAGCCGCTGTTGAAAAGCTTATTTCAAAAAAAGTCGGATTTGGTTTTTGTGGACAAGCCCGAGTTTGACTTACACGTAAATCCCGTTCTGTATTTGGGTGTGGGCACGGATAGCCGGCTGGATGAGCCCCTTTATATCAATACACGAGGGGTTGAAATCCGCGGCATGGTTGACCGCAAAGTAGGCTTTTATACGATGGTGACCGATAACCAGATGCGGGTTCCTTCTTTCGTTAACGACTACATCACCACACAAGGCGTGGTGCCACATGAGGGGTTTTGGAAGACCTACAAGAACAGTGGAGTCGATTTCCTGCATGCCCGCGCTTATATTGATTTCAATTTAAGCAAGAGTATCTACATGCAATTTGGGCAAGATCGCACGCGCATCGGCCCTGGTTTTCGCTCGTTCTTTCAATCCGATTTTGCAGCGCCCAATCTTTTCCTTCGAGCTAACGTAAAGGTGTGGAAACTGAATTACCTCTTCCAATTCAACCGCATGACGGCTGACAATCGCAGCACTGTTCCCAGTGGTCGCTACCCGGAGAAGTACATGGCCATGCACCACGTGAGCATCAATATTGGGAAGCGGTTGAACCTCGGGCTTTTTGAGTCGGTGGTGTACAGCCCGAAAGATTCGGTAAACCAAAACACGTTCGATCCGAGCTACCTGAACCCCATTATTTTCATGCGGGCGGTTGAGCAACAATCCGGCAGTAATGGTGACAATGCCATGGTGGGAATGGATTTCAAATGGATTGTCACGCACGGCTTGTCGCTGTATGGTCAGGCCGTGCTGGATGAACTGAAAATAAGCGAGCTGCGGGCAGGCAATGGGTGGTGGGCAAACAAGTTCTCACTACAGGCCGGATTAAAATACATCGATGTGGCCGGCATCGACAACCTGGATCTGCAGTTGGAAGCCAATCTGGTGCGCCCCTTCACCTTTTCACACAACACCCAGTATGCCAGCCACTCCCATTACCGTCAGCCGATTGGCCACCCGCTGGGGGCAAATTTCACCGAGTTAATTGCCATCTTGCGATATCAGCCGCTGCCCCGTTTACAGATTTCAGCCACCGGCTTTTTCGCCCGCAAAGGACTGGACGGGCCTAACGAGAATTGGGGTGGCGATATTCTCAAGAACAATAAAACGCGCCAGCAGGAATACGATAACACCATTGGGCAAGGGCTGGCTCAGCGCATCGTATATGGAAATGTAGTCGCTTCGTACCAGGTGCGCCATAATGTGTTTTTGGATGTTCAATACCTGTTTCGCCAAAGCCAGTCCGACTTACCTGCTGCCAACGTTAATACATCGGCAACTTCCGTAGCTTTGCGCTGGAATATGGCCGCCCGCACGTACGAATTCTGATGATGACCACTCTTTTGCGCGTATTACGTTACTCCAGCAATCTGGGACCCCGGTTCTTGCTGTTTCTGGTCTACTCGGTTGTGGGTATTTTTTTTACCGCGCTCAGTTTCAGCTTGCTCATTCCGCTGCTCAACGTGTTGTTCGACAAAGTGAATGTGACGGGCATCGAACCCTTACCGCCCGCGGCTATCAGCGTTGATTACGCGATGGCCGTTTTCCGTCATTATTTTTCAGTCGTTATCATGCAATACGGCAAGCCGGCCGCCTTGTTATTCGTGTGTATTTGCCTCGTGTCGGCCTATGCCATCGGCAATACGTTCCGGTTTTTAGAGCGGTTACTCGCCACCCGCATTCGAACCGAAGTGGTGAAGAAAATGCGGGCTCATTTTTTTGGTAATGTAACCCGTCTGCAAATCGGATTCTTTAACAACCAGCGGAAGGGTGACCTGATTTCACGATTCACCAGTGACATGGGGGAAATCGAAAATACGGTATTGAATTATTTCAAAGCGGTGATCAAGGAGCCGATTACGATTGTGGTGTACTTCGCCATGTTGTTTTTCATTTCGGTGAAGTTCACGCTCTTTACACTGATCGTGCTCCCGCTAACAGGTGGTGTAGTCGCGGAGATCATAAAACGGCTGCGAAAACAAGCGGATGACAGCCAGCAGACCATGGGCCGCATGGTGAATATTCTGGATGAAACGTTCAGCGGCATGCGCGTAGTGAAAGCGTTTAATGCCCGCAGTTACATTTTGGGCAAAATGGAGGAAGAAAATGACCGATACCGCCAACTCAACTATTCCATCGGCAAGAAGAATGAGTTATCGTCACCTCTTTCGGAAGTGTTGGGAATCATCATTGTGGCGGGCATTCTGTATTTTGGCGGGCGGCTGGTACTGAACGGTACCGAGCAGCTGGAGGCAACAACATTTATTGTCTTTCTTGCCTTGTTTGCGCAGATCATTCAGCCAGCCAAGAATTTCTCAAATGGCATTACTTCGCTGCAAAAGGGAATTGCTTCGGCCAAGCGCGTCTTTGACGTGATCGACCTGGAGCCCGTAATCGAGAACAAGCCCGATGCTAAAATACTCACTTCGTTTAACCGCGAAATCGAACTCCGCAACGTAAGCTTTGCCTACGAAAAAGAATTGGTGTTAAGAAACATCAGCCTGAAGATCGAGAAAGGTAAGACGGTGGCGTTGGTAGGTCCGTCCGGAGGCGGTAAATCAACGTTGGCCGACCTGGTGCCGCGGTTTTATGACCCCACACAAGGGGAGGTATTACTCGATGGTGTTTCGCTGAAGGACTACGAAATTGAGTCCTTGCGAAAGCAGATGGGCGTGGTGACCCAGGAGTCGATTCTTTTTAACGATTCCATCTTCAATAATATCGCGTTTGGCATGCCGCACGTGTCAGAGGCCGATGTGATGCAAGCCGCCAAAATCGCTAACGCGCACGATTTCATCATGCAAACGGAAAACGGGTACCAAACCGTAATCGGTGAGCGGGGATCAAAATTGTCGGGCGGGCAGCGGCAGCGACTCAGCATTGCCCGGGCCGTGCTCAAAAACCCACCCATTCTGATTTTGGATGAAGCAACCTCGGCACTCGACTCGGAATCCGAAAAGCTGGTACAAGATGCACTGGTGAATTTGATGCGCAACCGAACCTCGCTGGTTATAGCCCACCGGCTCAGCACTATTCTGCATGCCGATGAAATCATCGTGATTCAAAATGGGGAGATTGTCGAGCGTGGCACCCATGAGGACCTCAATCGAATGAATGGCCTTTACAGACGGTTAAGCGAGATTCAAAAAATGGAGGCCTGACCGTTTCAAACGAAATACTTATTTTTGGATTTTACCCAGGAGGAATGAATAAGAACCGTCTTGTTTTTTACGGCATCTTCGGTGGCTACCAGTTCCTGGTTTTCCTGTTCACGGTGTTGGTCGATGGTCATCTTGATTTACTCGGACTCATTCCGTTCATTTCCTGGTTTAAGTACATTGCTTTTTTTGGTTTTCTCCTGATGGTGGCTGATTTTGCTTACGTATGGTTCGATTCACGCAAAGTGAAGAAGGAACACGATGACTTGAGACTGGAAAACAACACATTGAAAGCCAAAGTGTACGATTTGCAAGAGAAGGATAAAAACACGCAACCGGTTTCCCGTTCATGAGCCAAGCCGTGATTATTCAGGAATTACAGCAGGCGGCTTCGGTTTTGGAGCGCGTAATGGCTTCACCCGAGCTGCTTTCGAAGGTCGAGCAAGCGGCTCAGATGATGGGCGCCAGCGTCAAACAAGGTGGTAAAATCATTTCCTGCGGCAATGGCGGCTCTCATTGCGATGCGATGCATTTTGCCGAGGAATTGACAGGCAAATACCGCGAACCGCGGCAGGCCATTCCGGCCATTTGTGTATCCGACCCCAGCCACATCTCCTGCGTGGGTAACGACTACGGATACGATCACATTTTCTCGCGCTATCTGGAAGCCCTCGGCCAAAAGAGCGATGTTCTGCTGGCCATCACCACCAGTGGGAACTCGGCCAATGTAGTAAAGGCGGCCGAAACCGCACGGCAACGGGGCATGAAGGTGGTGGCGCTCACCGGCAACAGCGGTGGCAAATTGGCTGCACTGGCCGATGTGGAAATCCGGGTGCCCCACCAGGGATTTGCAGACCGTATTCAGGAAATTCACATCAAGGTAATTCACATCCTCATCCTGCTCATTGAAAAAGCGTTAGCCGCCTAACACTTTCGTTACTATCTTGCCGTAAGGCTTTACGATTTCGTGCAATGGTAGCCAAGACATTTGGAAGTGCGGTTCATGGCGTTGATGCCCGCACCATTACCGTGGAGGTGGATGTCACCCAGGGCAAGAGCTTTTTCCTTACGGGTCTGCCCGATAACGCCATCAAAGAAAGTCAGCACCGAATTGAATCCGCCATCAAAAGCCTCGGCTACTTTATGCCGCGCAACAAGGTGGTTGTTAATCTCGCGCCTGCCGACATTCGCAAGGAAGGCTCGGCTTATGATTTGCCCATTGCGCTCTGCATTTTGTCTGCCAGCGGGCAGTTGAAAACAGAGACATTGGAGAAATATGTCATTATGGGCGAGCTATCGCTGGATGGCGACCTGCGCCCGATCAAAGGTGTGTTACCCATTGCCATCCAGTCGCGTAAAGATTCGTTCACCGGATTTATTCTGCCGCAAGCGAATGCTAATGAGGCTGCGATTGTCAACAATCTCGACATACTCGGAGTAGCCACGTTAAAAGAGGCCATCGAATTTTTCGAAGGCAACCGCACACTCCAGCCATTGCGGGTAGATACACGCGAAGTTTTCCAAAATAAGGCGAACCATTACGATTCAGATTTTCGCGATGTGCAGGGACAGGAAAACATTAAGCGTGCCCTTGAGATTGCCGCGGCCGGGGGTCACAATGTCATCATGATCGGCCCGCCTGGTGCCGGCAAAACGATGCTGGCCAAACGACTGCCCACCATTTTGCCACCGCTTAGTTTGAACGAAGCGCTTGAAACCACCAAGATTCACTCTGTTGCGGGCAGACTTGGCTCCAATGCTACGTTGTTAACCACACGACCTTTTCGCAGCCCGCACCACACCATTTCCGATGTAGCCCTAGTAGGCGGTGGAGGCAATCCGCAGCCAGGCGAAATTTCACTTTCGCACAATGGTGTGTTGTTTCTCGATGAATTGCCGGAGTTCAAGCGCACGGTACTGGAGGTGATGCGCCAGCCGATGGAGGAAAGGCGCGTCACCATTTCGCGCGCCAAAGTGTCGATTGATTACCCGGCCAACTTTATGCTCGTGGCCAGCATGAACCCGTGCCCCTGTGGCTATTACAATCACCCCGAAAAGCAATGCGTCTGCGCCCCCGGTGTGGTGCAGCGCTACCTCAGTAAGATCAGCGGGCCCTTGCTGGACCGGATTGACCTGCACGTGGAAGTGGTGCCGGTAAGTTTTGATGAAATGACGGCCCAACGCAAGAGCGAAACAAGTGAGGTAATTCGCGAACGCGTGGTCAAGGCCCGCGAGGTACAGTCCAGCCGGTTTGCCAACCAGGACACGATCTATTGCAATGCCATGATGCCGAGCAACATGGTGAAGGAGATTTGTGTCATTAATGAAGCCGGAGTGAAACTGTTAAAGACCGCCATGGAACGCTTGGGCCTTTCCGCCCGAGCGTACGATCGTATCTTGAAGGTATCGCGCACGATTGCAGACCTGGCCGGAACGGAAGAAATCAAAATCGAACACCTGGCCGAGGCCATTCAGTATCGCAGCCTGGATCGGGAGGGATGGGCAGGATAACATGATCCGAATAAATCAACAACTACTTCTTCCGTTCACCATCCGGTGGGTCGTGATGTTGATCTTGGACGCCATGATCATAAAAGTCGCGCTGCAGGCAATGGCGTTCGAGGCACCTCGCCTTCAGGCCGTGGCGATAGTGGTTGGGTTTGCAGCGGTAGTTTTGTTCCTCGTGTTTACCACACGCTGGGTATTGGAAGTTAACGTGCAGCATAAGACATGGAAACACGCACTCCGGATACTTGGCTTTCACTTGGGCATTAGTAAACCCTTTAACGCCATCGAGAGAGTTTTTATCAATAAACTCCGGATGAAGCAAAATGCTATGCCGGTTGTACCTGGATTACCCTCGTTACTCCCTTCGTATTCGGAATGTCTGTACAAAGCCTTTCTCAAGTTCGATGACGGGGAGAAACTGGAACTGCTGACCGATACCGACAAAGCGAAGCTGGTTCGTACGCTCAACCGTTATAACGATGTACTCCAGACCCAAATTTGGGATACTACCGGAGAATAGAAAGTCAAAAACTAAATTTCTTGAACGCTGTTGCCCTGCATCCTGTCAGTTACTATTATTGGCGAATGTCAACCACAACACGAATTAACAGATTACGGGAGCTCCGAATTAAGCGGTTGGAGTGGGTGCGCGCGTTAAAAGATACACTGTTTATTAGCCTGGGTGTGGTGTCAGCAGCTTTCGGCCTGAAAGGCTTTTTACTGCCCAACCAGTTTTTGGATGGTGGCGTCATGGGTATTTCGCTGCTCGCGCACATCGTCACAGGCATTTCGCTTCCGTGGCTGGTGGTGCTTCTTAACCTTCCTTTCATCCTGGTGGCCTACACCCAGGTTTCACGGCTATTTGCGATCAAAACACTGATAGCCGTTGCTGTTCTGGCTGGCGTGTTGGCCGTGGTCGACTTTCCGCTCATCACCGAAGACAAGTTGTTGATTTCGGTCTTCGGGGGGTTTTTCCTGGGAGCGGGGATCGGGTTATCCATACGCGGTGGCAGCGTAATTGACGGAACTGAAGTGTTGGCCATTTATTCAAGCCGAAAAACAACCCTCACGGTTGGCGATATCATCCTGATCTTTAACATTATCATATTTTCCGTGGCGGCCTACCTCATCAATATGGAGACGGCCCTCTATGCCATTCTAACGTACCTGGTAGCTTCCAAAACAGTTGATTTTGTGGTGCACGGCATTGAGGAGTACACCAGTGTAATCATCATCTCAGACAAGAGTCAGGAAATTCAAAAGGCGATCATCGAAACGATGGGCCGGGGGGTAACCATTTTGAAAGGTACGAGCGGGTATGGCAAGCGAGGGCACCAAGCCAAAGATCATGATGTGATTTTTTCGGTGATTACCCGCCTTGAGTTGCAGAAACTGAAAACCGAGATAGCCAAAATTGATGAAAACGCATTTGTAGTGGAAAACAGTGTGAATGACATCAAAGGAGGCATGATCAAAAAACGCCCTCTGCAAGACTAGTATTCATGACCCGTACCATTATCTTTTATGGTGTTGCCCTGGCTGCGCTGGTTTTGGTGCTCAAGTTCATCGAATATCGGTTTATTGTCCGCGATTTGTCCATTGAATTCTACCTCGGGGCAGTGGCGTTGTTCTTTACTGTGTTGGGTGTTTGGGCCGGCCGTAAGCTTACCCGAAAGAAAATCGTAACCGTGGGCCCAGCGTTTGTGCTGAACGAAGTTGAATTACAACGGTTAGGTATTAGCAAGCGTGAGCATGAGGTACTCGGGCTGATGGCCGAGGGGCTGAGCAACCAGGAGATTGCCGACCACCTATTTGTATCACTCAATACCGTGAAAACACACACGTCCAACCTGTTTCTCAAGCTGGAGGTGAGCCGCAGGACCCAGGCCGTCCAGCGGGCGAAGCAGTTACGGCTCATTCCCTAAGGCCTGCTGAAGCCCGGATTTCAAATTCGGTCAAGTCTGGAATCTTGAATCTTGCGCTCCTTCTTTCGGCTGATTTCTGCTACTTTTCGATAAATCACCCGTTCGGGTGAAGGTTTTGGTGGGGCGTAAACCGTGTTTTGGGCGTCAAACAACAAAAGCCATGAAAAAAATTGTTCTCGTCTACGGCCTTATCGCAGGTGCCATCGTGGGGGTCATGCTGCTGATCACCATGCCCTTGTATGAAAAAGGCTCCCTGAATTTTGAAAATGGGGAACTCATTGGGTACACCACCATGGTGGTGGCCTTGTCCCTGATCTTCTTCGGGATCAAGTCTTACCGCGATAACCACCAATCGGGTACCATTACGTATTGGAAGGGATTGCAGGTGGGATTGCTGATCACGCTCGTGGGCAGTCTGGTTTATGCCACGGTCTGGGAATTCATGTACCAAAACATGTCGACCGACTACATTGAAAAAATGTACGCGCATTATGCGGAGTCGCAAAAGGCTAGCGGAGCCACACCGGAGGAACTGGCGGAATTGAAGTCTCAGTTTGAGGTGTATGATCAGAATTTTTTGCTTCGCTTTTGTATAACCGCATTCATGGAGATGTTTCCTGTGGGATTCATCATTTCATTGGTAAGCGCGGGGCTACTTCGCAAAAAGGAGTTCTTACCCGCCACCTAATCCCAAATCATATGAACAAGCGAATTATCGTATTGGCCCTGGTTGCCTCCTTTTCTTTTGGATTCTACTTACGTAAAGGCGACCATCGCGAACGCAACCATCAAACAACACATATGAAACTAGGGGCATTTTCTGTGAGCCTGAGTGTCAAGGACATTCAGGCATCGAAAAAGTTTTACGAAAATTTGGGCTTTACCGCGATCGGTGGTGATCTGAAAAAGAACTATCTCATTATGAAAAATGGCAATGCGCTGGTGGGATTGTTTCAAGGTATGTTTAAGGGAAATATTCTTACATTCAACCCCGGGTGGGACGAAAGCGGACAGGTGGTAGACCCTTTTGACGATGTGAGAAAAATACAACAACATCTGACGCGAGAGGGAATTCAGTTGACCTCCATGGCGGATGAGGCAACCACGGGACCCGCCAGTATTACCCTCACCGATCCGGATGGCAACGTGATCTTGATTGATCAACATCGGTAGATTATTTACCTGGCTTCATATGCAATCCAAAGCAAAAACTCCGAACGAGTATATTGAAACGCTGCCTCGCGACCGCGCGGAGATTATTTCCGCGATTCGTAAGGCTGTTAAACGAAATCTGCCGAGAGGTTTTGAGGAGACTATGCAGTACGGCATGCTGAGTTATGTCGTGCCCCATAAGCTTTATCCGGCCGGTTACCATGTTAAGCCGTCAGATGCGCTACCCTTTATTAGCATCGCCTCTCAGAAAAACCACATTGCGGTATACCACATGGGTCTGCAGGGCAAACTGCTGGAATGGTTTACCACCGCCTGGAAGAAACATTCGGCAAAAAAGCTGGATATGGGCAAGAGTTGCATTCGGTTTAAAAAGCCCGAGGATGTACCCTTGCCGTTGATAGCGGAGTTGGCGGCCAAGGTTACGCCCCAACAGTGGGTTGACGAATATGAGTATCTCAAAGATCAACGACAAAAAAAATGAAACGCGTAACCGGACTGGGTGGAGTTTTCTTCAAAACTTCAGATCCTAAAAAAATCAAGGAGTGGTACGGCAAGCACCTGGGCTTACCAATCGATGAGTATGGCGCCACGTTCAACTGGAAGGAGCAAGATGGGCAAACACCGGGTATGACAGTTTGGAGCCCTTTCGCAAGCGATACCCGGTACTTTTCACCCAGCGAGAAGCCCTTTATGTTGAACTACCGGGTGGAAAATCTGGTGGAACTAATGCAAGTCTTAAAAAGTGAAGGAGTGGAGATCGTAGGTGAAGTGCAGGAGGAGCCGTATGGCAAATTTGGTTGGGTGCTGGACCCCGATGGCAACAAAATTGAGTTGTGGGAGCCCCCGCAGGAGCCGACAAAGCCCTGATCGCAATACAAAACGTGTTCTGTATCTTTACCTCGCATGACAGAATCAAATTACGGGCAGGCGTGGGGTGAGGTGCTGATGTTCCTGTTGGGCGGCTTGCTGTTCGTGGGCGCTGCGTTATTCGTTTCCCGATTCCTACGCCCCAACCGGCCGGGAGAGCAAAAACTGAGCTCCTACGAAAGTGGTGAGCAGGCGCAAGGCTCGGCCTGGGTACAGTTTAACGTTCGGTATTACATCATCGCCCTGATTTTTCTCTTGTTCGAAGTCGAAATCGTTTTTTTGTTTCCGTGGATTACGACCTTCACCGATCAGTCAGCCCAGAAAGCAACAGGCGGTGAATGGGGGATTTGGCTGGCATTGGAAATGACCGTTTTTATTCTCGTGCTTGCCCTGGGTTTAGCTTATGCCTGGCGTAAGGGCTTTTTGGATGGCGTGAAACCCAGACCGCAGACGACTGACTTTAAATCTGTAGTGCCGCGCAGGTACTATGATAAAATCAATGAACAATATCAAAGCCGGTGAGTGAACCTGTCAACAGTATTGCTGAATTAAAGCCCGGCACGCACTACCGCGAGTCGTTCGGCAACTCCGGTCTGGTGGTGACCAAACTGGATGACCTGTTTAACTGGTCACGACTATCCTCGTTGTTTCCGATGACGTTTGGGCTGGCCTGTTGTGCCATTGAATTTATGAGTACCGGATCGACACCCTACGATATGGACCGTTTCGGTATGGCTCCGCGGGCGACACCCCGGCAAAGTGACGTGATGATTATTGCCGGCACGGTCACGTTTAAGATGGCCGACCGGATTAAACGTTTGTACGAGCAAATGGCGGAGCCGCGTTACGTAATCTCGATGGGGTCTTGTGCTAACTGTGGGGGCCCGTATTGGCAACATGGTTATCATGTGGTGAAAGGTGTTGACCGGATAATACCGGTGGATGTATACGTGCCTGGCTGTCCTCCGCGGCCCGAGGCCCTAATTGGGGGTATACTCAAATTGCATGAGAAGATCCGGGAAGAAAGTATTCTCAATGCGTGACATGGAAGATCAACTGCGTTCAATTCTTACCCCCATTGCCCAACACCCGTTTCATGCGGTAACGGACTCTGCTCCGTATACGCTTCAATTGAATGCGCAAGATGTAACGCGTATCTGCCGGGTGTTACAGCAGCATGATCAACTTTATTTTGATCAGTTATCGTGCATCACCGGGCTCGACAACGGCCCCGAAGTCAATACGCTTGAGGTGATTTATCATCTGTACTCGATCCCATTCAATCGATCGTTGGCACTGCGTGTAGTACTGCCGCGCGAGGCTCCCGAACTGGAGTCAGTGGCTTCGCTTTGGAAGTCGGCCAACTGGCTGGAGCGCGAGGTGTTTGACATGTATGGCATACACTTTACCGGTCACCCCGACTTGCGCAGAATTCTGATGCCAGCCGATTGGGAAGGATTTCCGTTGAGGAAAGACTATCAGCATCAGGAAATGTATCATGGTGTAACGGTTAAGTACTAACATGGCACTTCACCATACCCTTACTCAGGACAAGCTTCAATATCAGGTTGATCACGGCCACCTGGAGAAATCTGAGCCCAACAAGTTCCGCTCTGGTGAACTGCGTACGGAGGAGATGATCATTAACATTGGGCCTCAGCACCCTTCTACGCACGGTGTTTTGCGCCTCGAAGTGCTCAGCGATGGTGAAGTGGTGAAAGAAGTAGTACCCCACATCGGTTACCTGCACCGCTGTTTTGAAAAGCACGCGGAAAACCTGCCCTATAACCAGATCATTCCGTTTGTCGATCGACTGGACTACGTGGCGGCCATGAATTGCGAGCATGCCTACGTGATGGGCGTGGAGAAGATGTTAGGATTACACGGCCAATTGCCCAAGCGCGTGGAGTATAGCCGCGTGTTGGTGGCCGAGCTCAATCGCATCGCGTCTCACCTGGTAGCCATAGGTACGTATGGACTCGATCTGGGCGCCTTTACTCCATTCTTTTGGATCATGCGCGACCGCGAGCATATTCTGCGCATGCTGGAGTGGACCTGCGGGGCGCGCCTGCTCTATAACTACATCTGGATCGGAGGACTGTTTTACGATCTGCCGGTGGGGTTTGAGGAGAAAGCCCGTGAATTCATTCAATACTTTCAGCCGAAACTGAATGAACTGGAGAAGCTGCTGGTGGAGAACAAAATTTTTATCGACCGCACTGCGGATGTTGGCGTGTTACCCCTCGATTTGGCTATCAACGCGGGCGTAACCGGTCCAATGTTGCGGGCATCGGGTTTGCGTTTTGACTTGCGCAGGGTTGACGCCTACTCGGTATACCCCGAACTGGAATTTGACATCCCGATAGGAGAGGGGCGAATGGGCACAATCGGTGATTGCTGGGATCGCACGTGGGTGCGCCTGCAGGAAATGCGCGAGTCGTGCAAAATCATCAACCAGTGTGTCGATCGTTTGCTCTCCGATCACAAGCGAACGCGCGAGTTTGATCCCCAGGCACTCGTTCCCAAAAAAATAAGACCCACCAAGCAAGATATCTACGTGCGTGCCGAAAATCCGAAGGGCGAGCTGGGCTTTTTCTTTCGGGCCGATGGAAAAAGCGATGTGCCGTTTCGTTGTAAAGTCAGATCGTGTTCCTTTGTAAATCTTTCTGTGCTGCCCGAAATCAGCCGGGGCGCACTGATGGCTGATCTTATCGCGATATTGGGTTCCATTGACATTGTGTTGGGCGAAGTAGACCGGTAATGTTAAAAATTCTGACATCGACCCAGATTCGTGACCTCGATGCCTTTACCATTGAGCACGAGCCGATTGCCTCCATCGACCTGATGGAACGTGCTTGCCGGGGCATCGTGAACTGGTTGATTGACCGGTATGACGCGGGACACAAGGTTGGCGTAGTATGCGGGCCCGGCAATAACGGTGGCGATGGTTTAGGCGTAGCCCGGTTACTGAAGGAATGGGGCTATCCGGTTCACGTATGGATTGTGGTGGGCGGTAGTCCCTCGGTTGATTTCCTTGAAAACAGGAGGAGGCTCCCGGCTACTATTCCCTTTACCGAGGTTCGGCAGGCAACGGATTTCCAGCCCGACCAAATACACATTTTGATTGATGCACTCTTTGGCACTGGACTTACTAAACCTCTTAAAAATATTTTTGAAGAGGTGGTGCAGAAAATCAACGCACAAGAGACGATTCGAATTTCAATCGACATTCCGTCCGGGTTACCCGCTGACGCGCCATTACAAGGTGTAGCCGTTCACGCTCATCACACCCTAACGTTCCAACTTCCCAAGCTTTCGTTTCTTTTCCATTCCAGCTACCCCTACACAGGCGATTGGGAAGTGATTGACATTGGACTCGATAAGCGTTTTCTGAAGACGATCAGCACTCCGCATTTTTGGATTACCCGGGGTGGCGTTCGCAAGTTACTGCGGAAGCGGTCCAGGTTTTCCCATAAGGGAGACTATGGGCATGCCGTGTTGGTAGCCGGCAGCACAGGAAAAGCGGGAGCTGCTGTTCTTGCCGCCCGTGCAGCTCTGCGGTCAGGTGTTGGTCTGCTTACGGTTCAAACGCCTTCGGGCTGCCATGCTATTCTCCAGGCATCCGTGCCCGAGGCGATGACGATGCCTGATGTGAATCCTGATTACATTTCGGAGACGATGTCCATAGACCGATTCCGCTGCGTTGGTATGGGGCCTGGTCTCGGCCAGCACCAACAAACGCTAGCCGTACTGCGATATTATCTCCGGGTCGGGTTGCCCATGGTGCTCGATGCGGATGCCTTAAATATTCTTAGCCAGCACCCGGATTGGATCACAGCCATTCCATCGGGGTCGATCCTGACTCCGCACCCGGGTGAGTTTCAACGGCTGGTGGGTGATTGGCGTGACGATTTTCATCGCCTTGAACTGCTCAAAGATCTGGCCGCCCGAACAAATGCGATCCTGGTGCTCAAGGGCGCGTGCACGAGCATCGCCACACCCGATGGCCGCGTATTTTTTAACTCAACTGGAAACCCGGGTATGGCTACGGGCGGCACGGGCGATGTGCTCACCGGGATGATCACGGGCCTCCTCGCGCGGGGTTATGAAGCCGAAAAAGCTGCCATTTTGGGTGTTTACATCCACGGCCTCGCGGGGGACCTCGCAGCCCGTGAGTTGGGCCAGGAATCGCTAATCGCAGGTGATTTAATCGATTTTCTGCCGGCTGCCTTCCGGTATTTGCAGGGGTAGATTTGCCAATAATTGCTCCAAAGCCCTCGAAAATGCCAGTTTTGTTTAAACTTTTGGTGCAATTGTTGCATCCAAGAGTTACCAGTGAATCCTGGATAACGATTTATACGTACCATATCGTATGCAAAAGAGGCGATTCTTGTGGTTGGTGGTCATCCTAATGGGCTGGGCCGGGGTTTCCTGGGGTCAGTCCGAAATGGCTACGCCCGATAAATCGCCTGTTAAAGTTGTTCAGATTTTCCCCAACCCGGCAGTGGATTATGTCAGCGTTCGGCTCGAAGTGCCTCATGCCGCCCGCATCAAGGTGACCCTTCACGATATCATCGGTAATGTTCAGCAAGTGGAGTTGGAGGAGGTAAGCGAGTATGAGATTCGTCTCAAGATTAAGGACCTGGCCACTGGCTATTACTTCATCTCCCTCAAAGACGTAGCGTTGCAGGAGAAGGCTACCTACAAATTTCTTAAGCGGTAGATTCAGCGCTTTGATTACTTTCGGTGTCGTAAGATGCCGGAAACAGACTACCTGATTGCTATCGACCAGGGCACCACAAGTGTGAAAGCCCATGCCTATTCGCCTACAGGCGGCATTTATCTTTCGGCCCAACGTTTCATTTCTACCTATCGGCCGCAACCGGATTTTGCCGAACAAAACCCGGAGGAGATTTTCAACGCAGTATGTGAAGTTGTTCAGGAATTGCTTGCGCGCGCCCCGGGCTCTTGTGCAGGCATTTCGCTCAGTTGTGCTATGCATGGCATCATGGTTATTGATGAGGGGGGCAAGCCGCTAACCAATCTACTGATTTGGTCCGATACACGAAGTAAAATGGAAGCCCGCGCACTTCGGGGGTCTGCAGAAGGAGCGCTGATTTTTTACGAGACCGGTACGCCCATTCATCCGATGTCGCCCCTGTGCAAAATCAAATGGCTGCGGCAGCATGGGTTCAATTCTACCAAAGGGTTAAAGTGGGCTTCATTTAAGGATTTTTTCCTTTGGCGGGTAACCGGGGTTTTTGTGCTGGATCATTCTTTGGCTTCCGCCTCGGGACTTTTCAATCGTGATACTCGTAATTGGTCTTCGCGTGCGCTGGATTGGTGCGGTGCGCGCCCGGATGAACTCCCGGGACTTGTAGCCGCACGCCACGTGTTGAAAACGGGCAACAATTCGGCATGGGGTATTCCATCGGGTTTGCCCGTAGTTGTTGGCGCAAGCGATGGCTGCCTGGCGCAGCTAGGCAGTGGAGCGATGCAGCCCGGCACGTTCACCATTAGTTTAGGCACAAGCCTGGCGGTGCGCGTGGTAAATCCGGGTGGATCATTTTCGTCCGACAGTAAGTTGTTTCATTATGTTCTCGATGAAAAACATACGATTTCAGGTGCAGCCTCGAACAATGGCACTGCCGTAGTCGACTGGTGGAATGCGCAACACGGAAGCAGTCAATCGCTAGATGAATTTGTTCAATCTGCCCAACAAGCACCGGCCGGTTGCGAGGGTCTGATCTTCAGGCCTTATGTCTATGGCGAGCGCGCCCCTTTTTATGATCCGGACCTTCGGCCGTCTTTTTTGGGCCTTCGTCATCATTCTATAGTGAACCAGCAACGCGCCCTGATGGAGGGAATCTGTTTTGTTGTAAGGCATTTGCTTGAAACGGTGGAAGAGGAAATGGGGAAGGCCCGAACAATTCATGTGAGTGGCGGAGCCGTGCGCTCGAGTGAGTGGATGCAGTGGTTGTGCCATGTACTTGATCGCCCCCTTGAAATTGATGCGTCTCCGGATGCTTCGGCTTGTGGAGCAGCAATGCTGGGATGGACCACGCTTGGTGTCGCGGCTGATTTTAAAACATCTGCGCGGACGACCTGCTATCCCGAGGCAGGCCATTTCGATTACGCTGCGCATTACGACCGTTTTGTTACCGCGCCACGCGATTGATATGGACGTTCTGATTGTCTTAGGGGTAATGATTTTGCTCGCCATCTTGGTGGCGGTTAAAGTAAAACCGGCCTACGCCCTGATCGGGGTTTCAATTGTGGTGGGGTTTGGTTTGCAGATGCCCTGGCGCGCATTAGCTGAAGCCATCTTTTTAGGGTTTTGGTCGACCCTCGTCTCCATTGGTTTCGTACTATTAACGGGTGCCTGGCTGGGTAAACTGGTGGAGGTGAGCGGTGCCACCTCAATCATCACCCGCACGCTGGTGCGTGCGTTTGGCGAGTCGCGGGTTGAATGGGCCGTTATGCTAACCGGTTTTTTGGTGGGTATCCCCCTCTTTTACAACGCAGGCTTCGTCATTCTTATTCCACTTGTTTTTTCGATTTCCGCAACGCTGCAGATACCGGTACTTCGGGTAGGTATCCCCATGGCGGCCTCTCTTTCGGTTACGCACGGTTTCCTGCCTCCCCATCCGGCCCCAACATCCATCGCCAGTATTTTTCAGGCGGATTTGTTCACCACGCTGGTCTATGGCCTCGTCATTGCTTTGCCCGCTGCGATTGTAGCCGGCCCGCTGCTCGCCCGGGTACTGTCTGGGCTGGCCGGCCCATCTCCATCGACTTTGTCCATCCCGGTCGAAGCGAGGCAAGGTTCGCCTGCCACAAGCTTTTTGGTGGCGCTTTTGCCCGTGCTCATCATGACTATCGGTGCGTTGGTAGAATGGATCAATTGGGCGGAAGAGTGGGGTAGGGCATTTTCCTGGATTGGCAAACCGGAAGTGGCGCTCACCACTTCTTGCATCGTGGCATATGGGTATAGCCTTCGAATGGGAAAGAGCCGCCATGAGCTCATGGCAGGGTTGAAGTCGGCCACGGCAAGTATCTTTTCTATTCTGGCGGTAATCCTGGCCGGAGGTGTTTTTAAGCAAGTCTTGGTCGAGAGTGGTGTCGCTGACTTGGTGGCGCTCCGGGTGGGTATGCTAAGCCTCTCCCCCTTGGTGTTGGCCTGGTTAATGGCAGCCCTTATCCGCGTTTCGGTTGGTTCGGCCACAGTTGCCGCCTTAACGGCTGCCGGGCTTGTGCAGTCGGTGGCCATGACAGGTTCTGTTCCAGCCGAACTCATGGTGCTGGCCATTGGGGCGGGTAGCCTCATGTTTTCACATGTTAATGATACCGGCTTCTGGATGTTCAAGGAATATTTTAATTTGACGCTTCGGCAAACCTTCCTGTCGTGGACATTGATGGAAACGATTGTTTCCCTCTTGGGTCTTTTGGGAGTGCTTGCGTTAAACAAGATTTTATAGCCTGAACCAAAATGCTGAATTTGCTTCTATGGAGATAGGCCTTATCGGACTGGGCAAAATGGGCTACAATCTTGCCCTCAATTTCAAGCGAAACGGCCATCAGGTGCTGGCGTTTGACATTAACAAAGCAGCTACGGAAAAGATGGCTGCCGAGGGTGTGCCCACCGTGAATTCTATTGCGGAATTGGTTGGGCGGCTGAATGGCCGAAGGGTCATTTGGCTCATGGTGCCGGCCGGTAACGTAGTGGATGTGATCTTAAGTACGCTCAAGAACCATCTCCATGAAGATGACATCGTGATTGACGGTGGAAACTCTTTTTACAAAGACACCATTGCCAGGGCCCGGGATTTGGAGCGGCAACAGGTTGCCCTGCTGGATTGCGGAACCAGCGGAGGTCCCTCGGGAGCACTTCATGGAGTTTGCACCATGATTGGTGGCCGGAAAGATGTTTTTGATTTCTGCGAACCTCTATTCAAGTCTATTTCCGTGCCGGAGGGTTACCTGTATTGCGGCAAGAGCGGCAGCGGCCATTTTGTAAAAATGGTGCACAACGGCATTGAATATGGAATGATGCAGGCGATTGCCGAGGGCATGGAAGTGATGAACAAGCATAGCCAGGAACTTGATTTGAGCGCCATTGCACGGGTTTGGAACCACGGCTCTGTAATTCGTGGCTGGTTACTGGAACTGACACAACGCGCCCTGGAAAAGGATCAGAACCTGGAGTCAATCCGGGGGACCATGAATTCCTCGGGCGAGGGAAAATGGACGGTGGAGACCGCGCTGGAACTGGGTGTGCCAGCCCCGGTCATCACGATGTCGTTGCTTATGCGCTACCGGTCGCAACAAGAAGATACGTTTGCCGGTAAGGTGGTAGCTGCTCTTCGCAAAGAATTTGGCGGCCATTCGGTGGAGCCGAAAAAGTGATCCCTGAAGTCTGATTTTTGCCGCTTACCCTGAGTCCATTTATGGGTGGAGGTTTTTTTTTTGCCTTTCTCGATAGTCCTTCCAAAAGCTATATGCGCCTGTCTTTGATCGTCATTTTGTTGATGTGTTCCCTGGCCGCAAATGGTCAGCGAACATGGCAACATTTGGTCGCCTGACGGATGCGGCTGGCATTGACGGAAACAAAAAAAGTCAGGCTTTTGGCCTGACTTGGAGTTTTCAAATAAAACGCGCGATTACTGCTCGCGATTGAAACCGCCTCTGCGGAAGCCACCGCCACCGCCACCGCTGCGATACCCGCCACCACCGCCAGAACGTTCTTCACGGGGACGAGCCTCATTTACAACCAGTGCCTTACCAAGGAAATCAGCACCGTTAAGGCTGCTGATGGCTTGGCGCGCTGCGCTGTCATCGGTCATTTCCACGAAACCGAAACCGCGGCTACGCTGGGTTTCGCGATCCATGATGATTTTGGCTGAAGCTACTTCGCCATACTGGCTGAAAAGCTCGCGTAACTGATCCTCTGAAGCTTTCCAGGGGATGTTAGCAACATAAATGTTCATTGTACTAAAAGTTGAAAATTAAGTTTACTGTTTCGTTAATCGCCTAATCTCAACTTTAGAATACACCTTAACAGAAAAGTACCGAAAGAGAGAACTATTCAATCAACTAAACGTCAAATATAGAGAAAAAATTAATTCCAAGGACTAGTAGGCCCTTTCCACCGCCCCAGAGCCATAGACCTTTTTGGATACATTCTTGGTGTTGCCCTTGTGTTTTAGTGTCCCGCTGCCCAGGATCTGGGCCTCCAGCGTGCCCGAAACCGTGATTTCGGCATTCCCAGAGCCACTTACCCTCACTTTGGCCGTCTCCAGTTCACAGGCAAATCCCTTCAAATTCCCCGATCCGCTGAGTACGGCATCCAGGGAGGTAGCATACCCTTTCAGGGTAATGGATCCCGAACCACTCACTTCTGTCTTGACCGTAGTCCCTTTAACGTCAACCTCCACCGCGCCACTGCCGGCAACGGCCAGTGTCAGGTTATCGGATGCAATCGAGTTTTCGGAGATAATTTTACCGCTGCCGTTTACCTGCAAGTCATAGACATTCTTCATGCTCACATACAGCTTGAGATTCGGGCTCAGCTTAATATCATCAATCTTGGCCCAAATACTCTTGTTTGGGCTTTCCGGCTTTCGATCGATATTGATCATCAGGATGCCGTTTTCAACCTTGATTTCGGTGGCCTGAAAGATTTCCGTGTCAGCCTCAACCGTTACTTCCTGCTTATTGGTTTGCTTAAGGTACACGGTGTAAGCCGAGTTGACGTAGATCGCTTTGAACTCGGGTAGCTCGAGAACTTTTTTGGTCACTTGCGCGAAGGCAATGGAGGCTGCCGATAAAAGCAGCATAAAAACCAGAATCAGGAAAAAGAGGACATTGACTCGTCTCATGGCGGGGTGTAACGTTTGGGTCATAAAATTGTGGGGTTTAGGATTAATAATTGGATCAATTTCGATGAATTTCATACATGGCCGACCAGAAGACTAAACCGGGGTTAACCGGATGAATACGACCGACAAGCTACCTGCGCTTGCGAAATATCAGCCTGTAAATGATCATAAACAGGATCAACCCACCGGCCAGGGCCAGCAGGATTCCGGGTGTTACGTGTTGAATACCGTGCATGTTTTCTTTGTTAAGTCAGAGCTTGAGCAGCAATTGGCATTTTATCTCGTTACGTTCATTTCCATCAATCAGGTCGCTGCCACTACCGATTTGCGTTCGGTCGCTGAAGCGTGTTTTGGCCCATCGCAGATAGGCTGTTATTCGTTTGTTAATGGCATACTCCGCCAGCAGGTAGTGACGAACGCCAACTCCGAAATATGCAGGAAAAGAAAAGGCAAGCCAAACGTCTTTCTCGTAAACATAAAGCCGGTTATCATAGTCATCAGTATCGAATAGGGCGTATCGCCCCGATAGCGTGACTCGGCCCAGCCGCGCGCTGATATCCTGAATAACCGCAAAGCCACGAGTTGTTTTGACGAGGTCGTATTCACTGAACTGCAGGCGTGTTTTGAAGCGAATGATTTTGGGGTCGCCATAGTCTACATTTATCCAATAGTTTCGTTTTACGCCTGACCCGGTTTGGTAAAGTGGGCTATCCTGCGAGAGGTTTCGCTCTTTTTGCTCTTCCCGAGCCTGCAGGAAGACAAAGATATGCCGGGTAGGTTGCCAATTGAAACGTAACAACCATTCGTAGCCGGCCGATGGCCGATAGGCGCGGTAGCGCAGCCATGGAAAGCGAAAGAGGTCAACATAGCCGGCCCCTGATATCTTGCGCGAGGGTGTTACCTTAATCCCCCAATAGTAGCCACTTTCATTTTGGGGTGTGCTGTTTTCACTCAACGCGTTGGCATAAAAGCTGTGGTAATTCCTGTCGAACTTGCGGGCCAGGATCGCCAAGTCAACTTTGGCGTTTACGCTGGTGAGCAGGCCTCCCGTAATGGCCCTGCCGGCCCCAATCGATTGTACCGCTTCAGAGAAGAAGACAAAGTTTTGCCAGGAGTAATTAACAAAAAATCCAACGTTGTCGTTTTGCGAGCCGTTGAAGTAATACCCGTTATACACATTGATTGTTCGCTGAAGAGAAAGATCGAAGTTTGTATGATGCCAGTAAACACCGGCATCAAGTGTGTTACTTCGCGCTTGTACAACAAGGCCTGCATTTCGCTCACGCAGCGAATGCCGTTTATCCTGTTCCTGAACCGACCGATGCAGCCCGGTGAAGTAGATGGATGAGAAATTACCCGACTCCCGGTCGTTGTCATTCGCAATTTGAGCATCGCGGGGCGCGGACGAGCCAAACGCGTGAACGGTAACTTTGGGTAAGACCGCGTACGATAGTGCCACACCCCGAAAGAAACCTGTCTCGCTTAAGGACGTGTAAGGGAGGAACCCAAGATTGCTGCGCCTGACGGTGGTTACCGACTCGGCATTTTTCCCCAATCCGAATGCGCCCCCCAGGGCGAGCCCCTGGCCAAATTGTGCCTGAAAATCTCCAATGATCAGATTTTTGATTCTGCCCTTGTTCATCAACTGCCCGTGAGCTGACCAGAAGTCGAACCCATACTGCCGGCCATTTTGCCATCGAAACGGTTCACCGGCATCGTGGTCGGCTGTGAAGCCAAAACTGAAATCACCAGGTCGTGCCAGGCGATAGCGCATGTAAAAATCTTGCCGTGGGCCCGGAAAGCGTTTTAATGAATCTGACGACAAAAAGCCGACACGTTTTTCCATCACTTGCTCTGAGCGAAGAATGAGATAGTGATTGTCTTCAGCACGAATGCGCTGCCATAGGTTGCTGTCAACCGTTTGTGTGGCATCCCTAACAGTGACAAACGGAATAATCTTCAGGAAAAGATCCCGTGTAAATCCGGGAATCGACTGCAACTCGTACACGGAGAGAAAGGGCCCGAGCTGCTTACGGTAATCCATGATCTTTTGCAGTAAAGGCTCGTCTAATACCAAAAGCGCACGCAGTTGTTCTTCAGTAGCGGTGTTTAGATCTAACGGATTAGCCAGCAGTTGCAACAGGTTTTCGTATAGCTCCTGATAGTTTAAGTCCTGATCTTGTACGGCAAAGAATTCATCGGTCAGTTTTTCGAGATCAATCTCCCTGCGCGGAAAATCCTGACTGTATGCCGGAAGGCCTGCACCCAGTAGCCCGATGATGAGCCAGCGCTTCATGACCCCTTGTTTTTTCGGTGGATCGAATACGCAGCGGAAAGCATGTGCCGTGTGCCCAGCACCCAACTGTGGTGCAGGGCATAGTCTACTTTCAGCCGATGGGGCGTGAACCCAACACCGAGAAACAGGGCGGAGGGATTTATCCAAAAACCTGAGCGGGCGTAAATCTTCGGGTGTACCTGATACTCTATGCCGGATTTCCAGATCAGATCGCGCTCCACGTCCTTCTCAATCTCCGTAGCTAGCGTGGTACGTTCCGTGGGCTGGTATCGTATACCCGCCAGCAGCATGGTCGGTATTTTTTCCTGTGTTTCACCTATGGTTGGCATATTGATGTTAATGGCATAAGCACCAATCCAAAGAGTGGGTAGCAGTTGCGTAATGCCGCCTGCCGTTACGCCCAGTGCGTGTCTCGTTTCAAAACCGGATGCCCGGTATTGGATGTAGCTAAGGCGAATACCCAGGGCGGTATGACCGATTTGGTGACCGTAGCCCATGCTCAATAACTGCTCGCTGTATAATTGGTCGCCAAACCGAAACACGGCCACCGACCCGGCACCGGCCGAAAATGGCTGGGTGAAGGCTGCGCCTGTTCGGTTTGCACCCGGCAGCGCTGGGAATGCCTCCAGGGCGAACCCTGCTGCACTTTGCCGAACGGCTGCAAGGCCAGCCGGGTTATTGAAAATCGACCACTCATCAAAGCTGGCGGCAGTGGCGTAGCCCATAGCCGCGCCACGCGCTCCCATGAAAGTGCTTATGCTTTGCGCCCAGCCGGGCACGGACAATGCGAGCAAAATCAGGATTTTCACCGAGTTGAAAATACAAAACCTGCCGCACAGTGATTAAGCGGAGATCGAACTTTTGATTCTTCCTCTTTTAGAATTCCTTTTTCAGGTGGAAAAAGAAGCCTCGGGTCGATTCTCGTGTAAAGGTGTACTCTAACCGAATGACCGCATCATAGGCCAGCACCAAATCCAGGCCGCTTCCCCAACCGGCCAGGAAACGGTTTGACAGGCGCTGGTTGATGTTTTCCTCTTCGTATTGGGGATAGTTTTCCACGCGGCCAATGTCTCCGTACACCTTCCAATAAATGGCCAGTGGGAAATGGCGAAACTGTTCCAACGGCATGCGCTCAAGCCTCCAGGTGCGCGAGAAGATACGCTTCTTGAGCGTAGTCTTGTTGATCAGGAATTGGCTACCCTCTACCACATAAATCTCATATCCTCGTATGAATTGATTGCCGTAACCGAGAGCCGCATAAAGTGAATAGGGTTGGCGGGCGGGGTTACTCCAGTAGCCGGCTGTGAAATTCGACAAGTAAAAATTCTTGCCGAGGTTGAGGTAACGGGCATAGGTGAGATTGACTTCGGTTTGTTTGACACCTCGGTCGGTAGTAAAGCCATTCTGGCTGAGGAAAGCGTAGAAGCGAAACCCATTCAACGGGTATGCAAACACGTCTTGTCTATTGTAATCGAAAGAGTAGGTGAGCGATAGGTATTGTTGCTTGGTAGCCTCGTTGGAGTAGTAATTGGGGTTTAATTTGGGTAGGCTATCGATAATGTCGGCATTTCGGTATCCAACACTAAACGAATGCGTTTGATAAAAATTTCTCCTATACGAATACGTGATGGACGCTGATCTCGACACGCGAACCGATTGATCGAGGCGCAAAAATTCAAGCTTATGATCGTTGGTGAAATAGGCGAGATTTTTGGGCTCACTGTAGCCCAGATCAAACCGCAACCCATGCTTTTGCTGGCGGTCCAGATTCGGAATGCGATAGCTTAAATCAAATTCACGTGAGAATCCAAACTGGGCTCCGATTTTCAGTGTCTCGTTTCGGCCACGGAAATTGTATTGATACAGTTTGATGCCATAGTTTACACGGCTAAGGTCAGCATTATAGTTCTGAACCCATTCATTGAAGTTACGATCTGATAATTCAAATATGGGAAGCGGGAATGTATACCAGCGCTCGCTCACTTCAACCAATAAATCAATTTGCCCGGGTCCGATTTCCAGGGCCCGGATTTCCACGGTATTAAACAAGCGGAGGTTGTAAATCTTATTGCGGTCAAGGGGTAAAAATGCCCTGAGTTGGTAGAACCTGAGCGTGTCACCGGTTTTCACGCTCAGTTCGCGGAGAATGATACGGTCTCGCGTAATCTTATTGCCAACAATAAGAATCCGATTAACCCTGATCAGTTGGCTGCTGTCGCCTGGCGCTGAATTGGCGTGCGTGTCACAAGCGAGACTCCCCAACACGAAAAGTAGACTCAACTTCCACACCACACGCCAGTTTATGCGATTGTTCAGATTATCAGACTTTCTCCTCAGCAGGAGGTTTAATGCGATAGGATCGCACTAAAATAAAAACGCCAGCGAGGAACAACGGTATACTTAATATTTGCCCCATGTACAGGGGCAGGGTGTTCTCAAAGTCAACCTGCGGCTCTTTCAAATACTCATAAGCAAATCGAAGGCCCCACAAGACGATCATGAAAATCCCAAAAATTCGTCCTTCCGGTAGGTTGTTTTTGTTCCGATTCCAGATCCAGAAAAGCCAGAGAAATAGCAGAAGGCAGCTGATTGACTCGTACAGTTGAGCTGGGTGTCGTGCAAAACCAACGATCGACACCTTGGCAATGTAGTCCCGGGCCCCATCTGGATAAATATCGAACTTAAACGCCTCACTTGGTGGCAAAAAGTGTTCGGTTTGGCGCCTGATGGCCGGCTCCACGCGAGTCCAGATATAGTCATTTGCCTCTTGCCGGCTTACACCGGTTTTGAAGAACAGGTACATGTTTATTGGAACCTGACCCTCTGGAAGAACCACCGGTGACTCACCTTTCTTGACCAAAATGTCTTTTACCAGCACGCGCCCGATGCGTTCATCTGTGATTTCCGAGCTCATGCCGTTCGAAAAGATTACCGATATACCGCTATCACTTTTTTTTCCAATAATCTCGGAGTTGAAGAAATTTCCGAGACGAATGAAGCAGCCGGTTAGTGCGACCAGAATGACAATGCGATCGAGGGTTTGCAGGTAGTTTTGGCCCGGTTTCCTTTTTCGGGCATAAAGCCAAAGGGCAAACAAAATGGCAAATGCCCCACCATGACTGGCTAAACCTTGCAACCCGGTAAATCGAAACTTAGGGGTAAACTCAAACGGAAGAATAACGCCCAAGGGATTCTCAGTGAAAAGCTCGGGCTGATAGAAGATGACGTGCCCCAGACGGGCACCCAGGATAGTCGCAATCACCATGTACAAGGTTAGGGTGTCTACGTCTTTCTCCGGTTTCCCCTCTTTTCGGAACATGTAGTACAGCAATTGCTGGCTCACCAAAAAACCGAGAGCAAACAGTAGCCCGTACCAGCGCAACGAGAACGAACCTATCGAAAACAATTCAGGGTCTCCGTTCCAGATCAAAAAGGAAATCATCGTTCGTACTTTATTTTAACGGCCGCAAAGATAGCGACTTATCCTGTTCCGGAAAGGTTAGGAAATAAGCTCGAGTTGCTTAAGTTCCTCTTCGAATCCGGCCGACAAAATCGGAAACCGGCACCAGGTTCGGGGGTCAACATTAAGATCATCGAGGTGAAAGGACGGAGCCAGCCGTTCGCGTTTCCACTGATTGGCTGCCCACAGTCGGAAAAATTTGCTGATATATCTTTTCCATTCATCCGCATCGCCTGTGGCCGCCAACTGGCGGTAGACGGCCAGGGGTGATAGCCTGTCGCGAATGGCGGCTTGTTCGATCTTTACCAGAACGGAATACGGCATCAGGTCCTTTTCGTCCGTCTGCGTTCGCTCCAACGGGCGTAGCTCGGCCGTGGGCGTGAGGCTGTTCACATAACAAAGACCAACGTAGCCGAGTTCTTTTTCGGCCCATTTGAGCCATTGCAGTATAAAGGGTTTGTCAATTCCAGCCAGTGGAGCCAGGCTTCCACTCGTATCGCCATCCATAGTTGCATACCCGACATCACCCTCGCTGCGGTTAGACGTGGTGAGCAAAATGGCACGTTTAACATTGGCCAACAGCCAGATGATTGGCGAGCGGGCCCGCGCCTGAATGTTCTGCAGTGCAATGTCATCCGACTCCCACGTAAGGGGCCGCCCTAAGGCTTGTTGAATTTTGTGGGTGTACGAAGTCACCTCGTCATCAATCGTCCAGTAGTGAAAATTTGCACCCAACGATTTCGCCAGTTGTTCAGCAGACGTAAACGTTTCCTTCGATGAGTTTCGTGTTCCCTGGTAGGCGCACGTGAACAATTGGTTTACCAGGCTTTGTTCATTGTCTGAAGTTACATTCAACTGCTGGCCTACATGGTTCAAGCCCAGTTCGCGAACCGAATGCCTTACCATCTCTGCCACCAGCACCGCGCAGCAAGATGAATCTGCTCCTCCGCTTAAGCTGAGCACAAAGCCACCGGCCTTGCTTTTGCGTAAATAGTCGAACAAGCCAAGTGCGATCGCTTTACCGAATTCGCGGTTGCGGTCTTTATCATCCAGCAACCCGGGTGTTTGGGTTTGCGCTGGGTTTGTGAAGTTTAAATCGCACGTAAGTAAGTTGTAGGACTGAAAGGATAGCCGCTTGTTGTTGGCGATGATCTTGCCTTGCTGCGCGAAAACTATATCACCATCATAAATCATGCGGCCGGCTTCATTCCCCAGGAGATTGACAAACAGGTAGGCGCACCCAAACAGATCGGATCCCCCCGCGACCACTTCGGACTCGCGGAGCTGGCTTTTACCTAGTGCAAAATGACTGGCGCTTGGATTCATGATCAGGTTCACTCCGCGCTGAGCCAGCCGGTACCCCGGTCGGTTATCCTTACGCCACGCGTCTTCGCAAATCTCAAAGCCAATGTGGGCATCCCCAATGTGGTAGGTGAGATCACCCACGTCAAAGGTGTGTCCATCGCGCGATACGGTTTGCACCGCATGGGCGGGCCAGGGGTCAAACCACCGGGGTTCGTAGTGCACCCCATCACGCGCCATATTCTGCTTCAGCGTTATGCCCAGGATGCGCCCGTTTTGGATGACACAAGTACCGTTGAAGGTGGTGCCATTCAACCGAAGCGGAAGCCCCACACAAACGGCAATGTTATGCGTGGCAGGCAACAATGTTAGCAGTTGTGCCCAGGCGCGCGAAGGCACCCACTCGGAAAGAAAAAGATCTTCGCAGCCATAACCGGTAATGGATAGTTCCGGAAAGCAAACCAATTCGACCTGTTGGGCACGCGCAGCATCAATGGCCTGCAGGATGTTGTTCAGGTTGCCGCGCCAATCCAGCGGTGTTTGGTTAACGGTGGCTCCAGCAACTTTCATCAGATTCCCAATTGGGTACAGGTTTTCCAGGCGGCATCCTGCTCAGCTTTTTTCTTGGTTTGGCCAAAGCCGAGGCCAAAGGGCTCATCACCTAAAAAAACCTGTGCCGAGAATTCGCGGTTTCGCCCTCCGTTTTTTACATCCACAAGTTCAAAACGCACGTCTTTGCCGTTTCGTTGCGCCCATTCAATAATCTTGCTTTTGTGATTGTGGTTGGAGTTGACCACCACGTCCAGATCCAGGTAGGGTTGAATCAATTTGTCGATCACAAACTTGCGGCATCGCAGGTAGCCCTTGTCTAAATAGACCGCGCCAACCAGCGCCTCCAGGGCATTACCAAGAATTACCTGTTGCAGTTGAACATTCTTTTGATCAAACTGAACAATGGCTCCGATGCCGACCTTGCGCGCCAATTGATTGAGTGATTCCCGGTTCACAATCCGAGACCGAATTTCGGTGAGGAATCCTTCGTGCTGGAAGGGATATTTTTTAAACAGATAATCGGCCACCGCTGCCCCAAGAATCGCATCGCCCAGGTACTCCAACCGTTCGTTGGACTCCCGATATCCATCCCGTTCGGTGCCTTTGGAACTGTGCAAAGTAGCCAGCCGGTAAAGTTCGAGGTTGCCGGGTGCGAAACCGGTAATCGTTCGTATCGCGGTGACCAGCTTGCGGTCGTTTTTTCTTCTTTCAGTTGAGCCGGATGAGATCAGCCGCCACACAAATTTGTGCTTTAGCCTAGTTTTTTAAAGATGATCGAGGCATTATGACCTCCGAAGCCAAAAGTATTGCTCAACGCCACGTTCACGGTACGTTGTTGGGCCTGGTTGAAGGTGAGATTAAGCTTGGAATCCAGATCAGGATCGTCCGTAAAGTGATTGATCGTGGGGGGAACCACACTCTCGTTGATGGCCATCAGACACGCCAGCGCCTCAATCGCCCCGGCAGCCCCCAAAAGGTGGCCGGTCATGGATTTGGTGGAGCTGATGTTCATGCGGTAACCATGTTCGCCAAAAACTTTTTGGATGGCGCGGATTTCACCAATGTCACCCAGTGGAGTTGAAGTTCCATGGGTGTTGATGTAATCGACCTCACCAGCGTTGATGCCTGCATCTTCCAATGCATGTTCCATCACCTTGATTATGCCGGCTCCGTCCGGGTGCGGTGCTGTAATGTGATAGGCATCGGCCGAAAGTCCCCCACCCAATACCTCAGCATAAATTTTTGCGCCACGCTTTTTGGCATGTTCGTATTCTTCCAATATCAGCGCCCCGGCACCCTCACCCAGCACAAATCCATCCCGATCTTTGTCATACGGCCGAGATGCCGTTTCGGGCGAATCGTTCCGCTCGGAAAGGGCCTTCATGGCGTTGAATCCTCCAACGCCTGCAATACACACTGCAGCTTCCGATCCACCTGAGACGATGACATCGGCCTTGCCCAGTTTGATGTAGGTGAACGCATCGTAAATCGCGTTGGTAGATGATGCACAGGCCGATACGGTTACGAAGTTCGGGCCGCGAAATCCGTACTTGATGGAAATATGACCGGCACTGAGGTCCGGAATCATTTTTGGAATGAAGAATGGATTGAAGCGCGGTGTGCCATCACCTGCGGCAAACGAACGCACTTCCTCCTGAAAAGTAAGCAACCCTCCGATCCCCGATCCCCAGATCACGCCAATGCGATCGGGGTTCATATCGGCAACCGGAAGGTTGGCATCGGCAATAGCTTCGTCTGCTACTACCATCGCGTATTGAGCAAAGGGGTCTAGCTTACGAGCCTCTTTGCGATCCATGAAGTTTCCTACATCAAAGTTCTTTACTTCACAGGCAAATTTGGTCCTGAATTTTGACGTATCGAACTTTGTAATAGGAGCAGCACCGCTTGTACCTTTCTTGAGGTTTTCCCAATACTCGCGTAGCGTGTTACCGATTGGAGTCAGCGCACCGGCTCCTGTAATTACAACTCGTTTAAACGTCATATTTCGGAAAGCCGAGGAATTACTTCTTCGCGTTTTCCTCGAGGTAGGCAATCGCCTGACCTACCGTAGCAATATTTTCAGCCTGATCGTCAGGGATCGAAATGTTGAATTCTTTTTCAAACTCCATGATAAGCTCTACCGTATCCAGGGAGTCAGCACCCAAGTCGTTGGTAAAGGAGGCCTCAGGGGTTACTTCGGATTCCTCTACACCAAGCTTATCAATGATGATTTGCTTTACTTTCTGTGCGATTTCTGACATGTTTTTAGTATTTAAGGTATTTAAAAATCGCTGCAAAGTAAGAGATTTAGGGGGATATTATCAAACCGGCACATTTTTGGGGCTTTCGCCTGCGTCATGAAAAAAAGTAAGCTGGCCATAGACTACGAGTACGACTTTGAGCTCACCGGCTTAACATGCCCCATGAAGGGGTATAAGCTGGCCTGGGAACTTAATCGTGCGCTTCGTATCAAGTTGGCTAAACAGAAAGATGTGGTTGTGCAGTTCCGGAAGGATCAGCTGTTTTCATTCGCCCACTATGATTTTACCTCCACCGTAAACCGGGTTAAGCTGTTTCGCAATAAGCCCAATGAGGCTGAGGGCCAACGTCACTTTTTGGCTCCGGAATTCCCTCATTTTGATTATATCCTGCTTACGCGCGGGGAAGAATCACTTCAAAGCAATCGATTGCAGGAAGTCTTGCGCGATATTCCTTCAATCCAATTGACGGCTTTTATACCTTTGGCGGCCTTAAAATCAAAGGAGTACTTCATTTTCTAATTCATGGAACGAATTGCATACAACCGCACCAAAATTGTGGCTACGGTGGGTCCCGCTTCAAACTCAAAAGAAATGCTGCGCGCGCTCATCAAAGAGGGTGTGGACATTTTTCGCCTTAACTTCTCCCACGGGAAACACGAAGATCACCAGAAAGTAATCGATTTTGTGCGTGAGTTAAATCAGGAAATGGGCACTCATGTGGCTCTGCTGCAGGATTTACAGGGCCCAAAAATCCGGGTTAATGAGGTAGAGGAGGGCACGGAACTTGTACCCGGCCAGGAGTTGATCATTACCACGCGGCAGTTGGTCGGTAATCGCGAAATCGTGAGCACCTCGTATGCCAGCCTGCCCAAAGATGTGAAACGCAGCGACATGGTGTTGATCGATGATGGAAAAATCGAACTGAAAGTAAAAGAGGTGCGCGATACGGACGTGGTGTGCCAGGTGATCTATGGCGGCCCGCTGAAGTCACGCAAGGGGATCAACCTGCCCCAAACGAAAGTAACCGCGCCTTCGTTGACGGAAAAAGACCTCCAGGATCTCAATTTCGGGCTGAAAAACCACCTCGACTGGATTGCGCTGTCCTTTGTACGAAAAGCCACGGATATTGAAATCCTCCGCGACATTATCAACCGTGCGCAAAGCACCAGCCGAATTGTGGCGAAGATCGAAAAGCCGGAAGCCCTTGAAAATATCGATGCGATATTGGCGGCTACGGATGCCGTGATGGTTGCCCGGGGCGACTTGGGTGTGGAGATCTGGCTTGAGGAAGTGCCGATGATGCAGAAGATGATCGTGGAGAAGTGTAACAAGCTGGCCAAGCCCGTTATCGTGGCCACCCAGATGATGGAGAGCATGATCGAAAATCCGCGCCCGACACGAGCTGAAACCAACGATGTGGCCAATGCGGTGATGGATGGTGCCGATGCCCTCATGCTTTCAGCTGAGACAGCCGCGGGTAAATACCCCATTGAAGTCATTCGCAGCATGGTGCGCACGATCAGTTCAGTCGAAAAGCAGGCCAAAATTTATTATCGGTACCAGGAGGTCAAACCCGATTCCCCCAGCTACTTCACGGACAGTTTGATCCTGACCGCCTGTAAACTGGCCCAGGAGATTAAAGCCAAAGCCATTGTGGGGATGACCCAATTAGGCTACAGTGCCTTCAAAGCGGCTTCGCACCGGCCGAACGCCAACATTTTTGCATTCACCAGCAACGAAAAGATCATCAACACCATGAACCTGGTGTGGGCGACCAAAGCTTACCACTACGATAAAGCATCCTCTACCGATGAGACCATTTCGGATGTTGAGCACATGCTGAAGCGGGATGGTCATGTGAAACCCGGTGACCTCATCATCATTTTGGCGAGCATGCCAATTCAGGAACGCGGCCGCTCCAACATGATTAAGGTGCACGAAATCCGTTAATTCAGCCGCGTGGTTCCACCAGGATTACCCGCTCTTTTTCAACCACCACTAACCCGGGCGGGTCGCCTTTTCGTTTCCGTACGAATTTTCGTGGCGTGTAACTCACCGGGCATAACGAATCGGTTTTTCGTTTCGAATAATGAGCGGCTAATTGCGCGGCCCGCTCAAGTACGGGTTTGGGAAATGCCTGGCCGGCTTTGTGTTTGATAATGACGTGGGAGCCGGCTACGTCCCGGGCATGCAGCCACAGGTCTTCTTTGGCGGTGAACTCCGCCAGCATCTGATCATTAGCGGCAGCATTCCGGCCAACCCACACGGTGTACCCATCGATGACAAATTCGTGAAAAGGCAGCGCACGCTTCGCTTTGTCATCTTTCGTGTGTTGCGTCTCGGTGAGCCGGTTGATTTGCTGGAGGTTGGTCGCTCGTTCCAACTCCTGACCAATTAAGCTCAGCTGGACGATACGTTCCTCCACCTGCCGCCTTTGCTCCGATAGCTTTTGAATTTCGATCTGTCGGTTTTTCGCCTTGCGGTAAAACACTTCGGCATTTCGCTGAGGTGACAGCTCTTTTTTTAGCGGGATTTCAACTTCTCGATCCGGATCGTCAAAGGACGGAAGGGTTACCCGGCTCAGGCCGGCATCCATCCGGTGCAGGTTGGCCATAACCAGGTCGCCCCATTGCTGAAAGTGATGATCATGGGTAATCTCTTTCAACCGTGCGGTAATTCGGTCAAGCTGCGCCTGGGCGTTCGAAACCGATGCGTTGTGTTGATGAAGCGCAGACTTGCGTGCCCGGTTAAAGGCCAGTCGGACGATCGCCTGCTGGTAAAAGGCAGTGACAGCCGAAGCGGGTTTTTCAAAACGCATTACCTCATGGCGAACCGGCAACAGCGAGAACTCCAACTCGCGGGTGCTGGCATCTTCGTGTATAAAGAAGCTAGGGCTTTGGAGCAGTTCAAGAACATGGCGGAACAACTTCCACTTCTGATCAACGTTAGCTTGCGACCAACCTTCCTGTTCCAGGTAGTTCCATACCGGGGCGTTCAGCGTTACGTAATACTTCTTCCAGTTGCCTTCGTTTCGCCTGAAACAGGTTTCACTCCAGTCAATGGTCCGGGCGAAGGCGGTTGGTTCATGTGTGAGATCTTCCGTCAGTTGCTTTCGGAACAGATCGACCGGCCTTTGCTTATCCAGTAAAAGGATGTTGCTTCGATTGCCATGCATCTTGAACCACAGCGCGCGATCGTCATCAAAGCGTATGATCAGCGACCGATCTTGGGTAATGGTTTCTACCGCGCTTACTTTGGTGAGGAGCAGGGGAGAAAAAAGGTCAACCGAGTTTTTCCGGGCGCGCGCAAAACTTTCCGGGAATGACAGGCAGGTAAGTTCGGGAGCCAAACTGGCTTTCATGAACGTAGATTTCCGGCCATCATTAAACTCCAGAATGAGTTCATCTTTGTTTTGACTGAACGCGGAAACCAGACGGCAGCCCGGTAGCGTTTCGTTGAGCTCCATGGCCAGGGCACGCAAAAAAAAGTAGGAGTTGTGCACAATCAGGCTTCGATGGAAAGGCCATCGTACGCCAAAGCTACGCCTGTTGGCAATTCTTTTTCAACCTGTTGATGCAAACCCATTTTGTGCGAAAGATGAACCAGAAAGGTTTGCCGTGCACCAATTCGCCTGGCCATGGCAATAGCCTCCTCCAGATTGAAGTGCGAAATGTGTTTTTCCCGTTGAAGTGCATTCAGAACCAACGTATCGGTTCCCTCCAGCCGTTTCATCGTAGCGGCCGGAATGTCGTTTGCATCGGTAATGTAACTGAAACGGCCAATGCGGAACCCCGTAACGGGCATATGGAGGTGACTTACCGGTAGCGGAGTGACCGTCAGATTTTCGATGGCGAAAGGCTGTTCATCAATCTCCACCAGTTTAAGCTGAGGTATACCCGGATAGCGTATTTTTTCAAACGCATAGTAAAATTCCGTCTGCAAGTGTTCGTGTACAGTGCGGGTACCGTATACCGGCATGTCGGTTTGCTGCTTGTAGTTGTACGCGCGCACATCGTCCAGGCCTGCCGTATGATCTTTGTGCGTGTGGGTCATTAAGACCGCGTGCAGGGTGCCAATGCGTTCGCGCAGCATCTGCTGCCGAAAATCAGGCCCGGTATCAATCACCAGGCTCAGTTTATCTGACTGAATGTGCACCGATGTGCGAAGCCTCTTGTCGCGGTAATCGAGCGAAAGGCAAACCGAACAGGTGCACCCGATAACAGGTACACCTTGTGAGGTGCCCGTGCCCAAGAACGTTACTTTCAACGTGTACGGCTATTTGGCTTCGACCAGTGTGAGCTCTTCGTGCAGCTTCTTACTCTTTTCTGAGAAATGGGTTGTGTCCAGCTCAACACCCTTCAAAATCTCGAGCAGCGCGTTGATCTTTCCTTCCGTGGCAAAAAACTTGTTCACGATCATGATCTTCTGATCTTTCAGCAGGCAATACCCGGCCTTGAAGTTGCCTTTCTCGTAGCGCAAGATATAGTCCGACTCGGCAATCATGTCCTCCAGCTTTGCCAAAAATTGCGGTGTGTACTTTACCATGTAAGAAATACGTAGTGGTTTGGCGTGCAAGATACGAAATCAAACGAACGGAAGCCCGCCTGTTTTCTGTGATAACGGCTTGTCGTACTTTGCGGCTGTCATGACACGCGCACCCGTTCTTGTTGTAGCCGGCCCGACCGCTTCGGGTAAAACAGCACTCGCGGTGAAGCTGGCCCGTCACTTTGGTACGGAAGTGGTTTCCGCTGACTCACGGCAAATATACCGGGAGCTCCGTATCGGGGTAAGCCGGCCCACGGATAACGAACTACAGCAGGTGGGGCATCATTTTGTCGCCACGCATTCCATTCATGAGCCGTTTACGGCCGGGGATTTTCAACGAGAGGCACGTATGGTGGTATCGGATCTGATCAATCGTTTTGGTTGCGCTGTGGTTTGCGGAGGCACAGGGCTTTACCTACGAGCTTTGCTTCATGGCTTTGATTCGATGCCGGATGTTAACGCTCAGGTGCGGGAAGGCGTCCAGCGCGACTACCGCGAAAACGGTTTGGCCTGGTTGCAGGAGCGCGTGCGCGAAGTTGATCCCGTCTATTTTGATGTGGTCGATAAAGCCAACCCGCAGCGGCTTATGCGGGCGCTGGAGGTTTATCGTTCGTCCGGTTTTCCTCTTTCGACTTACCATCAGAAGGGCAGCGACCCATTTCCGTTTGAGGCGATCTCGGTGGGTATCGATTGGCCACGGGCGGAACTCTATCAGCGCATTGATGCGCGCGTGCATCAAATGGTAGCCGATGGGTTGATCGCAGAGGCCGAGGCCTTATTTGAATACCGGCAACTGCCGGCCCTGCAGACAGTGGGCTATCAGGAACTGTTTGCCTGGATGGAAGGCCGCCTGTCGAAAGAGGATGCCCTTGCCCTGATCGGTCAGAATACGCGACAATATGCCAAGCGTCAGCTGACCTGGTTGAGGCGGTATGGAAGCGTGCATTGGTTCGCTCCTGACCGTCAACCGGAGATCATACCCTTTCTGGAAGGAAAAAGCTCTTGAACGGGCTAACTTTGGTAATTTTGAGATTTGATTCCACACGTTGACGAGCGCACCGCCCACCAAAGTTCTGATTGTTACCTACTACTGGCCGCCTTTTGGCACCAGCGGTGTGCAGCGCTGGCTCAAGTTCGTCAAATATCTGCCCCAGTTTGGCATTCAACCCTACGTGTATACTCCGGAAAATCCGGCTGGCGAGGCGGTTGACAATTCGCTGCTGGCCGATGTGCCGGTGGAAGCGGAAATCATTAAGCTACCCATCTGGGAACCGTATCAGATTTTTCAGAGGCTGTCAGGTATCTTCGGGAAGAAGCCAAAACCATCGGATTTTATCACCACCGGGAAGAAGAACCTCTGGCACGGAATCACGTCCTGGGTACGTGGCAATCTCCTGATTCCCGATGCGCGTAAGTTCTGGGTGAAGCCGTCCGTTCTTTTTTTGGACGATCTCATTTGTACCAACGGCATACCCGTGTTGATCACAACCGGCCCGCCCCACAGCATGCACCTGATTGGTTTGGCGTTGAAGAAAAAAAAACCGGGCATCAGGTGGCTGGCTGATTTTCGCGATCCGTGGAGTGAATGGGATTTGCTGGACACGTTGTCACTGTCGGGCCGGGCGCGCAGGCGACATCAGTCGCTGGAGCGCGAGGTATTGCAAACCGCGGATGCCGTGATAACCATTGCGCCCTATCACCAGCAACGGCTGACCCAATTGGGTGGACGCTCCGTCCACCTCATCACCAATGGCTTTGACGAAGAGGATTTCAAGAATGTCACCCATGTGCGTACGAGCCACTTCACCATTCGACATCTCGGTGTGGTAGACGAGCTGCGCGATCCGCGACCCGTGATGGAAGCCATCGAGCAACTGCTGGTGGAGAACCCCAGTCGCGAAGCCCAAATTCGGGTTGAATTCATCGGCAACGTGAACAGGCGGTTCATCGACTGGGTGCAGCAGAGCGGACCTTTGAATCGGGTGACTCGTTTTGTTACCCATATACCCCATGCGCAGGTATTGGAAAAATATGGAACCACCGACTTGCAGCTTTTGGTGTTAGCGCACACGGCCATTGCACCGGGTAATCTTCCGGGAAAATTCTTTGAATACCTCGCCTCGGGAAATCCCATCCTCGCCATCGGCCCACCCGATGGCGATGCGGCACAAATTCTTCGCGAGACGAAAGCCGGGGTTATGGTCGATCGGGGTGACCGGGCCGGCCTGCAGGCGGCATTGGAGACGTACTTTTCAAAATGGGAGCAAGGCGGAGTTACCGACAACCGATCGGTGGGTCGTTTTAGCCGGAAGGCGCTCACGCAGCAACTGGTCGAGATCATTCAAACGGTGCTGAAATGATTTCGGCTCGATTCATTAAGAGTTCATTGATCTACACGGTAGCCGGTGCCTTACCGATGGCAAGTGCGATTATTCTTCTTCCGTTCTACATCAAATTTCTCTCTGTTGAGCTGTATGGCGTACTTTCCCTCTATCTCGCATTGACTCTGATTTGTCAGATACTCATCACCTTCACGTTCGATACCTCCATTTACATCAAGTTTCAGGAGCTACGCCATGATCCGGTTGGGCTGCGGAAGTATCTATCTTCCGTTTATGCCTGGATGTTGGTGGCAAGCGTTATTCTGGTTAGCGTATCCGCGGCAATCGGACCTATTATTTTTTCGAAGTGGGTGAAACTGGAAGGCTCGCACTTTTTTCCATATGGTTTTTTGTCGGTAGCTACCGCTGTTTTTCAATCCATGTTCAAGGTGCATACCAGTCTGTTGCAAGCGAAAGAAGAACCAACGAAGTTCTTTTGGTCAAACCTCTTGTCGTTTTCTTTGATTGCGGTATTGACCGTTGCCGGATTATCGTGGGCGCCAAACTCATTGTTTGGCCCAATTGGCGGTCGATTTTTGGCAGTGGCGCTGTCAGGAGCATGGGCGCTGTCAGGAATAATCAAAAATTATGGTTGGCACGTCCACTGGGGTTCACTTCGTTCAACTCGCTCATTTAATGTATCGTCTCTGATTTATCAAGTTCAGCAGTGGGTGATTAACTACCTGGACAGGCCTATTTTGTTTTTGCTGGTGTCTTTGCAAACACTTGGTATCTACGACTTTGCTTTTAAATGCTTGTTGCTGATTGATCTTATCATGGTTGGGTTGCACAATTCATTTTACCCGAGGGTAATTCAAACCGTTATGGCACAGGAAAGTAAGCACACCAGTGTTGAGGTGAACCGATACTACCATGGACTGATTGCGGTAACCATGCTTCTCGTTACCGGGGCAATTTTTGTTTTTCCGATTCTGGGTTATACCGGCATTATCCGCCAGGGATACGAGGGCGCGTTTGCGATCATCCCCTACCTGGCAGTCACGTATTTGCTTAAGAGTGTACGGTACTATTTCAATTTTCCGTACGGTGCCCTGCAATACGCGCAGCCTCTTCCGGGGTACTACCTGTTCGTAACTGCGGTGAAATTCCTTTTGATTTTTTTGTTGGTGCCACAATGGGGCATACCCGGATTAGTCGGGGCAGCCTTGACAAGCTCTTTACTCGAGTTGCTTCTCCTGAAACATGGGTTGCGATCCAGGTTTGAGTTTCAGTTTAATGCAGGTAAAATCCTGATTGCCCCCTTGTTCATGGCAGCCGTCATCCTTGCCAATGAAGTGCTTTTTACTCAAAAGTGGCTGGCTCACCTGATTAATATGGGGGTGGCCATTAGCATTTTGTTATGGTTGTATCGACATGAGTTCCGATTTTTGAAATGGGCAAAGTCATGAAGTTTGCTCTGGCCAGGTTCTTTCGTTCCGTAAATGCCAACCTGATTTACATCCGGTGTTTTCCGGTCTTCCAACTTCTCAAAGTGATGCGGTGGGTATCCGTGCAGGTGTACAAGCGGTGGAAGATCAGTGACCGGGAGGTTGTCATTCGGAATTTTGATCGGGATATCGAAATGAACCTGGATCCGCGATTCTCCATGGGCGCTATTTTGTTTTGGACCGGTTTTCACGAAGTGAAAGAACTTTTGTTTTTGCATTCTTTTTTAAAGCCACCTCATGTCGTTCTCGATGTTGGGGCCAATCAGGGTGAATTCAGTTTGTTTACCGCGAAGCGTGTTTCGGCTGGGGGCGTGTATGCGTTTGAACCCTTACCGAACATGTTTCAGCGCCTTTCTACCAATATCAAAGTCAATGGATATCAGCATGTGAAAGCCCTGGAACTAGCCATTGGCAAGACAGATGGCAGGCTGACCATCGTGGACCCCTCAACAGATAATGAAGGTGTTGCTTCTGCTTATTGGAATGGCCAAACGGGCAGGCGTTTTGAGGTAAACATGCGGTCGCTGGATTCGTGCTGGCTCGAGTTTCAGTGGCCACGGGTCGATCTGATCAAACTGGACATTGAGGGCGGTGAATGGTTCGCCTTGCAGGGGGCCCGGCAGATTCTTGAAACGTTTCGCCCCACCGTATTGATTGAATTCAACGCTAGGAGTTATGCCGCAGCAGGTTATACAACGGCAGATGTTGACCATTTTTTGTTGGATCTAGGCTATCAGAGATATGCGATTAGTAAAACCGGAAAGTTGATCGTGGCCAAAACGATTCCTGATTTTGATAACCTGGTATACCAAACCAAATGAGAATACTGTTCATCACACCCTGGTATCCGGATGGCGCTCGCCCGAATCATGGAATCTTTATTCGTGAATTGGCCGTTGCACTGGTCGAGGCGCGAAATCAGGTGGTGGTGATATCAACGAAAGTCGACTATGGCAGTTTCAGTTTTTTTTCCCAATCAGTTGACATAACGGTTAGTGAAGGGGTTGAAGAGCATCGGCTGGTGATGCAGCGATCAATTCCGATTGTTAATCAAGGGTTGTACCTGCGGTCGTCACTTCGCTACGCCAGGAAGATTGCTGAATCTTTTCGTCCGGATGTTGTTCATGGCATGATCGGATATCCGGGTGCGGTATTGGCTGTGTCAGTGGCGAGGGCCATCGGTTGTCGGTCAGTTGTAACGGAGCACACCCGCATCACCAATAATTTCCGAAGCTGGCCTCTAAAGTTTTTGACGGTTAACGCCTTGAAACAAGCCAACCGCGTAACCACCGTCAGTCGTTTCATGGCGGATGAGATTCAAGGTTTGATTGGCCGCCCCATAACGATCGTTCCCAATTTTATTGATCCCAAACGTTACAAAGTCAAGTCGACTGAAAAGGGCAAGCATGGGGTAAACATCGGGTTCCTGGGAGGATTGGATACCGATGTTAAAGGTTTGGATGTTTTGTTGAAAGCCTTGGCGAATTGCGATTTTGATTACGTTCTGCACATAGGAGGAGAGGGCAAGCTTCGCTTGAATTATGAGCAATTGGCCTCTGATCTGGGGGTGAAAGGGTGTTGTCGCTTCTACGGTTTGGTGCGTCATGGAGAAGTACCCGAATTTCTTGCGAGCCTTGATTTTTTTGTGTGCTCCAGTCGTTTCGAAAGTTTCGGCCTTGTGGGGCTTGAGGCGCTGGCATCGGGCGTGCCGGTGGTTGCCACGCGGTGTGGTGGTACACAGGATTTTGTCTCCGACCAGACCGGAATACTGGTGGAACCTGACAATGTGAATTCCCTGACCCTTGGATTAAATCAAATGCACCAGCGCTTCCGAGAGTTTGAGCCGAACGATTTACGTCAACTGGTTATTGAACGGTTTGGTAAATCAGCTAATGTGGCCGAGTGGCAGAGGCTTTATTCCAGCGTTGAATAAAGTTGCGTAAGTGCACGTGCTGATTTTTCCCAACTAAATTCACCTTCCGTGGCGGCTTTAAATCCATTCGTTCCCATCTCCTTCCGAAGCTCGGTATCCTGCTGCAGCCTTTCCACCTGACGGGCAAAGTCTTTCGGGTTGCCGGCTTCAAACACCAATCCTGCTTGCGCAGCCTCCACAATTCGTTTCAAGGGTTTGCATGAGCTAACCAAAACAGGTTTTCCCGTCATCATGCTTTGAAAGAGTTTGTGCGGTACACCGTTTTCGTTTTGGGCATTGGACTTGTGCGGAATGACGTTGACGTCCGCCATTTTCATGTAACTGAATACCTTTGAAAATGGCTGGTGACCGAGTAAAAAGACCCGCTCGCTCAGGTTAAGCGCCTTTACCTGCCGTGCCAGTTCGGCAACCGCTGCATCACTGCCTCCACCGACAATAACCATTACAGTCTGTGGTGATTTAATCTCAGCCATGCCGGTCACGGCCGTATCCACTCCGCGATGAGGCCCTAACCCGCCCACATACGCCAAAATGAACTTGTCCTTGAATTTTTCATAAATCCTGTCATCCAGATTTTGGTGTAGAAAATCTGTGGACTCCGTGTTTGACACCACACTAACTTTGTTCGGATCAATCGAATATTTGCGCAGCATGTTGGCACGCATTTCATCAACTACAGCAATAATCGCATCGCTACCTTCAACCGCCTGCTTCTCCCAGTGCAGCCAACGTTTGGTGTTCATGAACAAATTGTTTTTTAGCCGTACCACCCATCCCGTTTTCCAGGCAAACCAAAGCGGCAGCGCTTCCGGGTAATTCTCGTGCATGTCAAAAATGACTTTTACCCCGCAATGCCGTTTGAGAAGAAGGGCTGTGCCCACCAGGGGCAGGTCGTGCACATGCACGATTTTGATGTTGTGTAGACGGATGAGACTTTTTGCCTTCCGATAGAAAACCGGGTGAACAAAGAAGGTGGACATGATCACATCCCAAAAGGCAAGCCCGTAGTTGCTCTTACCAGCATCAATGCGGTGGATGGTTAGAAATGTCTGAATGTCAGGCGTGCGTTCATTCGCTCTGCGCAGGCAAATCAGGTGAATTTCATTGACTACTTGACTGAGTGAATTGATCTCCTTGCGAACACGGATGTCGTCCGGGTATGGAGAATTGAGCAACATGAGAGCGGATTTACCCATTATTGAATTCGTTCCGGGTTAGCCTTAAAATAATCGGTCCACGTGGTTGTTTTTTTTGCCTGCTTTGCAGCCGTGATGTCACCTTGCTGGTAATAATGACACAACGCCACGGCCAGGGCATCGCTGGCATCGAGCAATTTGGGTTGTTCTTTGATGTTGAACACCTGCATCAGCATTTTGGCCACTTGTTCTTTGCTGGCGTTGCCATTACCGGTAACCGATTGCTTTACTTTTTTTGGCGCATACTCCGTAATGGGCACTTCGCGGTAAAGCGCGGCCGACATGGCTACACCCTGGGCGCGCCCCAGCTTTAACATCGACTGCACGTTTTTACCATAGAAGGGGGCCTCCAGCGCCACGTGGTCAGGCTTGTATTCCTCCACCAGGCTGAGCACGCGTTCAAAAATCTTTTTCAGTTTTAAGGCATGATCACCATACTTCCCCAGGTGAATAACGCCATACTGAATGAGCGTTGGGCGGGCACCGCGCACCGCGATGATCGCGTACCCCATCACATTCGTGCCCGGATCGAGCCCCAAGACAAGGGTCTCTTTCTCTGGTTTTTTGGCAACTTTGCTCACGGCTGCAAGTTACGGCATTCAGGTGCATGATGGTGATTGGTTTTTTTCTGGTGGTGTACATTCTCGTTCTCGCAGGGCTCGCGTACTTCGGGCGTGCCGCTTCTGTGCGAGATACCCATTCCCCCACGGGGGCCGCAGTTTCCATTGTCATCCCTTTTCGCAATGAAGCGGAACATCTGCCTACGCAGGTGGAGGCCCTTCGTCAGCTCACGTATCCATCGGAAAACGTGGAAGTAATTTTTGTTGATGATCACTCACAAGATCACGGAGCCCGCTGGCTGGCAGCCAACCTGCCGGCAAACGCAAAACTGGTGAGCCTGCCGGGCAGCGAACACGGCAAGAAGGCGGCCCTGGCTGCGGGCATCGCACACGCGCGGGGAACGATCATGATCACCACGGATGCCGATTGCATGATGTCGCACGATTGGCTGCAGGGAGTGGTGGCTCCGTTTGCCAACCCTGCGGTGCAATTGGCTACGGGCGAAGTGATTATTTCGGGTTCCACCTTTTTCAGCGCTTGCCAACACGTAGAGTTTTCAACGGTGATGCTCCTCACGCGGGCTGCTATCCGGCTGGGTAAGCCTGTGCTATGCAACGGGGCCAACCTGGCTTTTCGGAAGTCAGCCTACGAGCAAGTGGGTGGCTATGCGAGTCACCGGCACGTGGCCTCCGGTGACGATGAGTTTCTGATGCGCAACATATTGGAGCAATTTGGTGATGCTTCTGTAGCCTGGCACCGGGGCGTGGTGGAAACACAATCACAGCCGGGTGTGGCCGCATTCCTCAGCCAGCGCCTCCGCTGGGCATCGAAGTGGAGACACAACAGGTCTGCCCTTGCCCGGTTGGTCGCGGTGCTAACCTTTTGTTTTCAAGCTACCATGCTCGGGCTTTGGATTTCGATTCCCGGGTTGGGTATACCGGGTTTCCTATTGTTGATGCTTAAAACGCTGGCCGATGTCACTTTTTTGTTGGCCATCCGACCGGGCCACGCTCGTCCTTTGGCCTCGTTGGTTGTTTCACTGGTGTATCCGTTGTACGTGGTTGTCGTAGGTCTTGCCGCGCTGGTAGTTGTGCCACATCGCTGGAAAGACCGGGCGATGGCATAGGTTTTCTTGCTACCTTAGAGCCGCTTATGCAGGAGTTAAAAAAGCGACTTGAGCGGAAGGAACTGGAACTAAATGCCTTGCTGGAGATTACCCAGGCGATTAACAACAACGTTCCGGAAGATTCGCTTTATAAAATTTACAACTTTACCCTCCGTGGAAATCTGAATATCAAAAAGCTGGCCCTCTACGTCTATGACGAGGGGTGGTTTTGTCGCGTGAACTTCGGCACCAAAAACAATTTCGTCAAACTCACTCTCGATGAGCGCTTTCGCATGATCAAGAACGTGCATCGCCTGTCGGAGTTTGACGGTGAATGCGAGTTTCATGAATTCAATTGCGTGATTCCGGTAGCACATCGGTCGGAGACCCTGGCGGTAGTTTTTCTCGGGGGTAACGAGCGGCTTGACGATCTCGAACACGATGAAAGCATTCGCTTCATTCAGGCGCTCACGAATATTATTGTCGTGGCGACCGAAAATAAAAAATTGGAACGCAGACGCCTCGAACAGGAGGCGTTCCGAAAGGAATTGGAAATTGCGAGCGATGTGCAGCAGTTTCTGTTTCCGGAAAAGTTGCCCAATACCGAACGCCTCAAGTTGGAGGCAAGTTATTTGCCCCACGACCTGGTGGGTGGTGATTATTACGATTACGTCCCCATCAACAAGAATCAGTTTTTGATTTGTGTGGCCGATGTGAGCGGAAAAGGCGTGGCCGCTGCGTTGATGATGTCTAATTTCCAGGCTTCCTTGCGCACCTTGCTGCGACAGACGCCCAATCTGCGCGAGATTGTGGAAGCCCTGAACTACCAGGTAATGGACAGTACCAAAGGCGAGAAGTTCATCACGTTCTTTGGAGCCATTTACGACATCAGCCTGAAGACCTTGGTGTATGTAAACGCGGGCCACAATCCACCCATTTTATGGACCCGGAAGGAGGGTATTCGGTTGCTGGAAGAGGGTTCGACTGTTTTGGGAGCCATGGACCCGCTGCCCTTTTTAAACGAGGGATTCGTCACCGACCTGGATGATTTTCTTTTGTTCTGCTACACCGATGGCTTAACGGAAACGGTGAGTGAAGAGGAAAAGGAATTTGGTATTCAATCGTTGATCGACTATTTACAAAGCAATCATCATAAAGCGCTGACAACGATTCATCAGGATGTTATTCTGGCTTTAGATGCGTTCAAAGGCAGGAGGGGCTACCGGGATGATATCACCATGTTGTCCTGCCGCGTGGAGTAATATGATCAATGTTTTTCGCACCCCATTCTTTCTCCCGCGGCTGTACCCGACACTCCTGTGGCGCCATAGCCCGGATCAACCAGATATCTTTCTCACGTTCGATGACGGGCCTATCCCTGCGGTAACGGAATTTGTTCTCGACACCCTTCAGTCGTTTGGCGCCCAGGCTACTTTTTTTTGCATTGGCGATAACGTCCGGAAACACCCCGGGGTGTTTCAGCGGATAGTGACGGCCGGCCATCGGGTAGGTAATCACACGTTTCACCATGTTAAAGGATGGCAAACTCCGGATGTTCAATACCTTGAGGAGGTCAGGCAATGTGATGCCGAGATGGCCAAACACGGAGTATCAACGGAATTGTTCCGGCCGCCATACGGGCGCATCAAGCGTTCGCAGATTCGTGCTTTGGGCAGCCGAAAAATTGTGATGTGGGATGTGCTCACCAACGACTATGATCGGTCGCTTGGCGAACAAGACTGCCTGGCGGGAACGGTCTCGGCTACCCGTTCCGGGTCAATCGTGGTGTTTCATGATAGCCTTAAGGCAGAACGCAATCTTCGATATGTATTGCCACGCTACCTGGAGTATTTGACTGCCGGAGGATATCAATTCAAAACGCTATGACAGGCGGGAGGGTTTTGGTAGCCGCTCTGGATTGGGGCCTTGGCCATGCCGCCCGGTGTATTCCTCTGGTAGAGGCGCTTCAAAAAAAATCTATTGATGTTGTGTTGGCGGGCAGCGGCCCATCCCTGGATTTATTGAGAGAAGCGTTCCCGTCACTCTATGCCGTTGAACTACCCTCGTACCGTGTTTCGTATTCCAAGCGCGCACCGGCCTGGTGGAGCATGCTGCAGCAAATTCCACATTGGATGGACGTTATCCGGCACGAGCACCGCGAAATTCAGCTGCTCGCGCGACAAATGAATATCACCGTGATTGTTTCTGACAATCGTTACGGTTGCTGGAGCATTGGCTGTTACAATGTGTTTTTGGGTCATCAATTCCGGCTGGCAACCGGCAGTTCACTCGCCCTTCTTACCCCGATACTCACATTTTTTCATCAACGACTGGTAAAACCTTTTCAGGAATTCTGGATTCCCGACTACCCCGAGCGTACACTGACAGGCGAACTATCGTTTACGGCATTCAGGCCCGTTCGCTTCCTGGGCTTGCTGTCGCGCTTGCGGAAAGCACCAGCGCAATTGCTCGGGAAAGACGTTGATGTTTTGGCGGTGATCTCTGGCCCTGAGCCCCAGCGCACCGTTTTCGAGCAGCAACTGTTCAACGTGTTGGATTCATCCAAACTCAGTTTTAAGATCATTCGGGGGCTGGTCAACTCACCACCGGCAGCCGATTCGCGTTTACGCAATCATTTGCCATCCGATGAAATGGCGAATGCGATCACCAGCGCACGTTTGGTCATTGCCCGGTCCGGCTATTCCACCATCATGGATTTGGCGGCAATGGGTGCGCGGGCCTTGTTGGTGCCCACTCCGGGTCAACCGGAACAGGAATATCTGGCAACTCGGCTGAAAGCCTTGGGCGTGGTACATACGGCAACGTCAGAAGAACTCACCGTGACGCGGATCGAAGCAGCACTAGACCAGTCAGACACCCTGGGCAAACTTTTTCAAGAATCTGACTACCTTGAACAGGCCGTCCGTTACATCTATGAAAAAATTCATTCGTAGTTTTCGCTTCGCCTTGGCCGGCTGGCGGGTCGCTTTCAAAGAGCAACGCAACTTCCGCATTCACCTCGGTGCTGCGCTCGTTGTAGTCGGTGCAGGTTTCTTTTTTGGCATCAACCGGGCGGAGTGGGTGATGTTGGTGCTGACCATCGCCCTCGTGCTCGTGGCCGAGTTGGCCAACACCGCTATCGAGTATCTCGTGGATCTCGTTTCGCCCGCGCACGATGCCCGGGCGGGTGCCATCAAGGACGTGGCGGCCGGATTCGTCCTGATCGCGGCCCTGGCCTCCGTAGTGGTGGGGCTCATCATTTTCGGGCCGCGCGTTTTGCATTACTTTCGTGGCTGAATGATTACCTGGACGGATACCCACGCTCATTTGTATGCCGAAGAATTTGACGCTGACCGGGGCGCAGCCGTTGCCGCTGCTCGTGAGGCTTCCGTTGGCCGGGTTATCCTTCCGAATGTTGATCATCGCACGATTGATCGTATGATGGAGTTGGAGTTGCGCCATCCGGATTGGTGCGTGGCCGCCATCGGGTTGCATCCCTGCTCGGTTAAGAAAGATTTTGAGCGGGAGCTTTATCAGGTCGAGAGTTGGTTGTCCAAACGAAAGTTCGCAGCCATCGGTGAGATGGGAACCGATTTATACTGGGACAAAACGTTTTGGCCTCAGCAACAGGAGGCCTTCCGGATTCAGGCCCGGTGGGCTATTCATTACCAGTTGCCCATGATTATTCATTGCCGCGAGTCCATGGACGAAACCCTTGCCTTGCTGAAGGAGGTGTATCAACCCGGCCTTACGGGCGTATTCCACTGCTTCACCGGCAGCGTGGAACAGGCCCAAACGATCACGGGTCTCGGCTTTTACCTCGGCATCGGGGGTGTGTCGACATTTAAGAATGGTGGGCTTGAGGCGGTGATCCCCGAGTTGGATCTCAATTCCTTTGTACTGGAGACGGACAGCCCGTACCTGGCTCCGGTGCCGCACCGGGGTAAACGCAATCAGCCATCCTACCTCACCCTGATTGCCGCCCGGGTTGCCCAGCTGCGGAAGATCACGCTGGAGGAACTGAGTGAAGCTACGGAAGTCAATGCCCGTTCATTATTCAAAAATCAACCTGTTAAAAATGTCGCCCTCGGTCATTCGAATTAATACGGCCCTGCCCGGTACGCCCCGGGCCCGCGTAATGATTGTGTACACCGGTGGCACTTTCGGTATGGTGCGGGACGGTAGCGGGGTCTTGATACCGCTCGACTTTGGCTCTATCCTCGAACATCTGCCGGCCCTTCGTCAGTTGCAATTGGAGTTGTCCGTGGTGGCCTTTGATGAACCTATTGATTCTTCCAACATTGAACCCCACCATTGGCGGGAAATGGCGGATATCGTTCAGCAGCATTATCGCGACCAGGATGGATTTGTAATCCTGCACGGTACAGATACGATGGCGTATACCGCATCGGCTTTGAGTTTTATGCTTGAAGGATTGGCCAAGCCGGTGATCTTTACCGGTGCACAGCTGCCCATTAGCGAGCCGCGCTCGGATGCGCGCGAAAACCTGATCACCGCACTGGAGATCGCGGCCGCCAAAGGCCGGGAAGGTGCCCGGGTTCCGGAAGTGTGTATCTATTTCGGCAGTGAGTTACTGCGTGGTAATCGGGCCAAGAAGGCTGAAAGCCAGCATTTCGATGCCTTTCAGTCAGAAAATTATCCACCCCTGGCCAAGGCCGGGGTTAAAATCGATTATCTCGACAGCGCTATTCACCGACCGGGGCCCGATGCCAAGCTTCATGTGCGCTCTACCTTTGATTCGAGGGTAGGTGTGCTCAGGATTTTTCCGGGAATAAATCCCCTTTGGGTGAGGAGTGTAACGGAGACACCTGACTTGAAGGGCCTGATTCTGGAGACCTACGGTTCGGGCAACGCGACCACGGCCAGGTGGTTTCTGGATGCTGTGCGAAATTTGGTAAGTCGGGGAGTTATTGTCCTGAACGTATCACAATGTCCGGGAGGAATGGTGATTCAGGGTAAATACGAAACTAGCCGTGAGCTAGCCGACATGGGTGTGATAGGTGGGGGCGATATGACACTGGAGGCAGCGGTGACCAAAATGATGCTGCTGCTGGGTGAGTACGGGCCGGGCGAAACAAGAACGCGAATAGGGGTATCGATGGCCGGAGAACTGACTCACGTGACGGTAACCTAACAACTGTTTTGCCGGGATCAATTTATGGGGAAGGCCCTGATCAGCTTGCGGAACCTCTTTCGCTTGCCATGTTTGGCCTTGCCTTGGCACCCACTTAACCCTCCTTCGCCCGTTGGGCTACGGAGGGTGAAGCGGAGAGAGAGGGATTAGGCCAGGCTGATCCCAGATGGGGGTGAGGCTTCACAAAATCAGACCACTTCGCTGCGCTTCGTTTTCTGTCATGGTTCACCTTTCTCGCTCAAAACTTCGTTTTGGCTCGAAAGTTTACCCATGACAGTCCCGCTTGCGCGGGAGTCTGATTTTCTGGCGGAGAGAGAGGGATTCGAACCCTCGATACCGTTTCCGGTATACACACTTTCCAGGCGTGCTCCTTCAACCACTCGGACACCTCTCCAAAAAAATCGGGCACAAAGAAAACCAATTATTCCGGATTGCCGACTGTGTGGTGTGGTCGCCATACCCTAAAAAGGGCCTCAAATTCACAACAAAATTTTGTGACGGTTGGCCGGTTTTCTCATTCCAACGGTAACAGGCCGTAATCGCCCAATTTCCTTCTAGTTTTTTTTTGAATAGTTGTTGCGAAACGGGCAAAACCTTTAATTTTGGCCACTTCAAGAAAGAATACTAAACCTTAAACCATGAAAAAACTATTCGTTCTGTTAGCCTTTTTCGGGGCTCTCACTTTTTCTGCGGCAACTAGCTATGCCCAGACGGACTCATCTGCGGCTGCCGCTCCGGCCGAACAGCCTGCTGCGGTAGAAACACCAGCGGCAACTGAAGAAGCCCCTGCGGAAGAGGAGGCTGGTTTCCACCAGCAAATCAAAGAGAAATTTATTCAGGGTGGTGTTGCGTATATGTGGCCCATTCTGATTTGCCTTATCCTGGGACTTGCTGTTTCTATCGAGCGTATCATTACCCTTAATCTAGCAACGGTCAACACCCAGAAGCTATTGGCGCAAGTGGAAGATGCTCTCTCAAAAGGCGGAGTTGAAGCTGCAAAAGAGGTTACCAAGAATACTCGTGGACCTGTAGGTTCAATTTTCACACAAGGTTTAATGCGTGCCCCTGAGGGCATCGACATGGTTGAAAAGTCAGTGGTATCGTATGGTGGCGTTGAAACCGGTCGCCTCGAGCGCGGTTTGATCTGGATTTCGCTGTTCATCTCCCTCGGCCCGATGTTGGGTTTCTTTGGAACGGTTATTGGGATGGTGCAGGCCTTCGATGCTATCGAGGCAGCTGGTGACATTTCTCCCCAGGTTGTGGCCGGTGGTATGAAGGTGGCCTTGATTACTACGGTTGGTGGTCTTATCGTGGGTATGATACTTCAGGTGTTGTACAACTACCTCGTATCAAAAATCGACAGCCTCGTCAACAGCATGGAAGATGCTTCCATTTCATTGGTTGATATTTTGGTGAAGCACAAACTGACGAAGTGATAAGTCATGGAAGCTGAAGATATTGGACTATACCTCGCCTATACAGTACTGATAGTTGCTGTTGCGGCTGCGATAGTACTGCCGTTGCTTAATGCGCTGAAGCACCCAAAGACCCTCATCGGGTCACTCATGGGAATCGGTGCCTTGGTGGTACTGTTTGTTATTTGCTATGCGATCTCGGATTCATCGGTATCTCCCACTGCTCGGGCGCTCGGTATCGATGAGTCAAGTTCAAAATTGATTGGTGCCGGTTTGTATACATTTTATGCGGTGTTCATTGTGTCTATTGTAGGCATGGTGTATTCTGAAGTAAACAAAGCCCTGAAGTAAAATGGCACGCTCAACCCCTGAGATACCCAACGCCTCCATGGCCGATATCGCCTTTTTGTTGCTCACCTTCTTTTTGGTGACCACCACGATTGCGAACGACCGGGGCTTGAGTATCCTGTTGCCTCCGCCACCCGATCCTAATGCCAAGCAGGACGAGGTGAAGATTCAGGAGCGTAACATGTTCAAAATCCAGGTGAACTCATCGGATGCCCTTTTGGTGGAAGGTGAGCCTATGGATGATGTAAGCGGATTGAAGGATATGATCAAGGCCTTTGTGCTCAACAATGGACGTGATCCGAATTCCTCTGACAATCCCGAAAAAGCGATTGTTTCATATAAGACCGACCGGGGTACCAGTCACGCACGGTTCGTGCAGATTCTGGATATTATTCAGGCGGCCTACTATGATATTTATGCCGAGCGCGCGAGTGTCACCAACGCTAGGTTTCGCGAGGCAGCATCCGACCTTTCCGATCCGCAGAATAAAGAGATTTATGACCGTGGTCGTGAAGGTATTCCGATGAACATTTCCATTGCTGAACCGACCAAAGTGGGCGGCTAAACCGAAACCAGTATGTCAAAGTTTAAGAAGAAGACCCAGGTTAAGCAGGATATTCCAACCTCCTCGATGCCCGATGTGGTGTTCATGTTGTTGTTCTTTTTCATGGTGACAACCGAACTCCGCCAGACGTCTATCGAAGTGAAGCAGAATATCCCCAAGGCGACCCAGTTGCGGAAGTTGCAACGAAAGTCTCTGGTTACGAACCTGTATATCGGTGAGCCGATTAAAAAGGACCAGTACGGTACCGAGCCGAAAATTCAGGCCAACGATGTGTTCATTGAGCCGAAGGATATTGTGCTCTGGGTTAACCGCGAAAAAGATAAATTGTCCGAAGCGGAGCGTGATCAGTTGACGGTTTCGCTAAAAGTGGATAAGGAAGCCAAGCGTGGCCTGATTGCAGACGTGGAGACGGAACTGCGAAAAGCCAACTCCCGAAAGCTACTGTACACCACGCTGGAGGACGATAAAAAGAACTAGGTTTTTTCCTGAAGTAAAAGAAGGACTGCGATGAGCAGTCCTTTTTTTATACAAGCCAACATGCCCAATACTTCCGCTATTACGGTCAACAATCCGCGAACGGTCAGAGCCTGGACGATGTATGACTGGGCCAACTCGGTGTACTCCCTCGTGATTACCTCGGCCATTTTTCCTATTTACTACAAGGAGGTGGCTCGCGGTGCCGATGGCTCTGATGTGGTATCGTTCTTCGGCATCAGCGTGCAGAATTCGGTGCTCTACTCGTATTCCCTTTCCTTCTCGTTCTTACTGGTAGCTGCCCTGCTGCCACTGCTCTCCGGCATGGCTGACTACACCGGGCGAAAGAAGTTCTTTATGAAAATGTTTGTATGGACGGGCGGCCTGGCCTGCATGGGCCTTTATGGGTTTCAGAGTGCCGATTGGGTGGAGTGGGGGATTTTCTGCTCCGTGATGGCCAGTGTGGGGTACTCGGGCAGTCTGGTCTTTTACGATGCGTTCCTGCCCGAAATTGTCACCGAGGACCGATATGACCGAACCAGTGCCCGCGGCTATTCCATGGGTTATTTTGGAAGCGTCATCCTTATGGTGGCTTGCCTCATCATGATCATGAACCCCACGGCATTTTGGTTTGAAAGTGCCGGGGACGCCACCCGTTTTTCATTCTTGTTGGTAGGCGTTTGGTGGATTGGGTTTGCCTACATACCGTTCACGCTATTACCGGAAGTTGAGCGTGCCAGGGTTAGCGGTGTAAATGTTTGGACCAGCGGTTACCTCGAATTGCTCAAGGTGTGGCGTCAATTGAAACTTCTGCCGGATTTGAAGCGATACCTGGCTTCCTTCTTTTTCTTTAATACCGGGGTGCAAACCGTGATGTATCTCGCTACGCTTTTTGGTACCGATGTGCTTCATCTGGAAAGTACCAAACTGATTGCCACGATCTTACTTATTCAGCTGGTGGCTGCGGTGGGCGCTTCGTTATTTTCAAGAATTAGTCAGCGGCAGGGTAATCAGATGGCATTGTACATCATGATTGCTATTTGGATGACGGTGTGCCTGGCCGCCTATCTGATTACGACCGAATGGGAATTCTATGCGCTGGCGTTCGTGGTGGGCATGATTATGGGTGGCATTCAGGCGCTCTCACGCGCCACGTATACGAAGCTGATACCCGAGGGCACGGCCGACACGGCTTCCTATCTGAGTTTTTACAATGTGACGTACAACGTATCGATTGTGTTGGGTACGTTCACGTTTGGTATCATCAACCAACTTACCGGCAACATGCGCTACAGCGCGGTCAGCCTCACGCTCTTTTTTGTTGTCGGATTTTTCCTGTTGTCGCGGGTGAAATCTGCAGATATCCGCAAGCCCGTACGTCAGTAGTGCAGGTGCTTCACTGTAAGCCCCTTGTTGATGAGCTGTTTGAGCGAGTCAATGCCGATTTTCAGGTGGAGATCCACATAGTTTTGCGTCACTACCTTGTCACTGGCTTCGGTTTTCACCCCATCGGGAAACATGGGTTGATCTGACACCAGCAAGAGTGCCCCAGCCGGAATCTCATTGTAGAAGGCGGTGGAGAAAATGGTGGCCGTTTCCATGTCAATGGCCATAGCGCGAATTTTTCGCAGATATTCTTTAAACGTTTCATCCCACTCCCAAACCCTGCGGTTGGTAGTGTAAACCGTTCCGGTCCAGTAATCCTGATCATAGTCCCGGATGGTAGTCGAAATGGCCTTTTGTAAAGCGAATGCCGGCAGGGCGGGTACTTCCGGTGGGAAGTAATCGGTGGAGGTTCCTTCACCCCGTATGGCCGCAATGGGCAAAATAAAATCCCCGATGTCATTCTTCTTTTTCAGTCCGCCACATTTGCCGAGAAAAAGGCAGGCAAGGGGCTTCACGGCTGTGAGGCAGTCCATGATGGTAGCGGCATTCGGGCTGCCCATGCCAAAATTGATCATGGTGATACCTTCTGCCGTGGCGCTTAACATAGCGCGGTCGGTGCCATGCACTTCTACGTTGTGCATTTCGGCAAACTTGCGCACATAGTTGTCGAAGTTGGTCAGCAAAATGTATTTTCCGAAATCATGCAGCGGCATGCCCGTGTATCGCGGGAGCCAGTTTTCAGCTATCTCTTGTTTTGTTTTCATCTTCTAATTAACAATTTAGCAGCAGTGTATCGGCTGAACCTTCCTGAATTCAAGCCAGCCCTACGTAAAGAGCAGGGCAAAGTATTCATTTTCGATCTAATTCGAAAAAAGTACATCGTCCTCACGCCCGAAGAATGGGTACGACAGCATCTTTTGAATTTTCTTATCGCACACCGGCAGTATCCGAAAGCCCTGTTCCGGGTAGAAGGCGGGTTGATGTACAACCAGCGTCAAAAAAGATCCGACATTTTGATTTTTGATCGGGTGGGTAAACCCTGGATGCTCATCGAGTGCAAATCCCCGGCCATCAAACTGAATCAAAAGGCATTCAACCAGGTGGCCGTGTACAACATGACCATTGGCGCACGCTACCTGGCCGTGAGCAACGGCATGGTTCATTTTTGCTGCGAGGCTGCCAAGCCGGGCCAAGACCCGGTGTACCTCAATGATTTTCCAGATTTTGCCGGTGGACCAGCTTCTTAAGCGATAAATTCTTTGATGTCGGTAAACGGCAGATTAAAGGCATCAGCAACGGCTTTGTATACCACCTTGCCGTTAATCACGTTTAAACCTTTCCTTAACTCCATACTGTCCTGACACGCTTTCTTCCAGCCGTGGTTAGCCAGCTTGATCGCATACGGAAGCGTTGCATTGGTAAGGGCCAGGGTTGATGTATACGGAACAGCACCCGGCATATTCGCCACACAATAGTGCACCACGTCATCGATGATGTAGGTCGGATCTTCGTGCGTGGTTGGTCGGCAGGTTTCAATGCAGCCACCTTGATCTACGGCAACGTCAACCAGCACGGTGCCGGGCCGCATGGTCTTTAACATATCGCGAGTGATCAGTTTCGGTGCCTTGGCGCCCGGTATCAATACCCCACCCACAATCAAATCATGGGTTTTCACCAAGTCGCGGAGCACGTAATCATTGGACACCATCGTGCGCACGTTTTTCGGCATCACATCATCGAGGTAACGAAGGCGGTTGATGTTTACATCGGTAATAATCACATCGGCACCCATGCCCGCAGCCATTTTGGCTGCGTTGGTGCCCACCACACCACCACCGAGAATCAGCACTTTGGCTGGCATCACACCCGGGACGCCACCCAACAGTATACCCCGGCCTTTTAATGGTTTTTCCAGATACTTGGCGCCTTCCTGTATGGCCATACGACCGGCCACCTCACTCATCGGCACCAGCAGTGGCAGGCTGCCGTCAATTCGCTCCACGGTTTCGTACGCCAGGCAAACGGCTCCGGTTTTGATCATGGCGTGCGCCAAAGGTTCGTACGAGGCAAAGTGGAAATAGGTGAAGACCAGTTGGTCTTTTTTGATCAACCCATACTCTTGCTCAATGGGTTCTTTCACTTTCATAATCATTTCGGCAATCCCGAAAACGTCAGCGGCAGAAGGGAGAATTTTGGCGCCTGCACCAACATATTCGGCATCAGAAAAACCGCTGCCATCACCTGCTTTGGTTTGCATGTAAACGGTGTGTCCTTTGCGGACCAACTCCTGGGCACCGGCCGGGGTGAGCGCCACCCGGTTTTCGTTATTTTTTATTTCCTTCGGAACGCCAATGATCATGATGATTGAGTTTGGTTGAAAATCCGGCAAATATACTACTGTTATCGATTGAAAGACATGAATTCTCCTTTTAACCCCGGGCTGCGCCACTATGCATTTTATGGATCATTGCGCAGGGGGATGGCACTTCACCGGCATTTTCAGCCTTACCTGCATTACCGGTTTAGTGCGCGCCTTCCCGGCTTTATCATGCGGGTCCACGGCCCGTATCCCACCGAACAGTATGCGTTGCCGGCATACCCGGTGGTAAGCCGCGGAAACGGGGAAATCACCGTGGAGGTAACCGAGGTAACAAACACCGACATCGCGCGTGAAATTTTCACCCTTGAAATCAGGGCCGGTTATCGCTATGAAAAAATTTCGGTTGGTGGGGAAAACGTGGGTATCTTTTTGTTTCCAGAGTCGCCCAATCTTCCCTTGGTTCCCTCTGGCGATTGGGTTCAATTCTTTGGCCATCAGAAAGTGATGCCGTAGAAAGTTTTGTGCAGCATTGGCCATTAGTTGACTGCTGGGTTTTTATCTACTTTTGACCTCAGTAAAACGATTGTTGTGGCTACTTCCAAAACGCTTTCAGCCAAAGTATCACGCGATGCCGAAACCGTGTTGGGCGATTACCGCCTGGCCTGGGCGAGCCGCGAGGCCAGTTTGCTGGGCCGAAAGGAAGTATTTATGGGAAAGGCCAAGTTTGGCATTTTCGGAGATGGCAAAGAAGTGGCGCAAATCGCCATGGCCCGCGTATTCAAGCCCGGTGATTTTCGATCGGGGTATTACCGCGACCAAACGTTCATGTTTGCCATTGGCGAGCTTACGCTCCAGCAGTACTTTGCTCAGCTCTATGCGCATCCGAGTGTAGAGGCTGATCCGGCATCGGCTGGTCGTTTGATGAACGGCCATTATGCCACGCGCATGGTGGATGAATCGGGCAACCTGATTGACTTGACCAAAAAGAAAAACAGCAGCGCGGATATTTCGCCCACGGCCGCTCAAATGCCGCGGTTGCTGGGTCTGGCATACGCGTCAAAATTATTCCGGCAAAACCAATCGCTTCATACGTACAACACGTTGTCCCGCCAGGGAAATGAAATTGCCTTTGGAACAATCGGCAATGCCTCTACATCGGAGGGTATGTTTTTTGAGGCCATGAATGCTGCCGGGGTCTTGCAAGTACCCATGCTGGTGGCGGTTTGGGATGATGACTATGGCATCTCCGTTCCGCAGGAGTACCACACCACCAAGAAAAGCATTTCAAAAGCGCTGGCCGGATTCCAGCGGGGTGCCGATGAGCCCGGGATCGAAATCATTACCGCACGCGGTTGGGATTACCCCGGCTTAATGCAAGCCTTTGCCCAGGCCGAGAAAATTTGTCGTGAACAACACGTGCCGGTGCTGCTTCATGTTCGGGAGGTAACGCAACCACAAGGGCATTCAACCTCGGGTTCACACGAGCGATATAAATCCAAAGAGCGTCTGGCCTGGGAACGAGACCATGACTGTTTGAAAAAAATGCGCGAGTGGATTTTGGACCAGGAGATGGCAACTCCTGCCGAGCTCGATCAGTTGGAGGCTGAGGGGAAGGCGTTGGCCAAGGAGGCCAAGGAAGCGGCCTGGAAAAGTTTCATGGCTGAGATTCACCGCGATCAGGATCAGTTGCTTGCGCTCTTAACCCGCGCAGAAAATGAAGTGCCTGATATTGCGGAAGTGCGCGAAACACTGGCCAAGACCATTAATCCCTTACGGCTGGATGGAGCCCGTGCCGCCAAAAAAGCACTCCGATTGTTGCGGCATAGTGAGGCTGACGTGAAGGAGGAAATCCGACAGTGGATTGAGCGAACCAGTTTGGATAACCACGACCGGTTTAACTCCCACCTGCATAGTCAGTCCGCCTACTCGGCAGTTCAACAGGAAGCGGTTCCTGCGCAATATTCGGATCATTCGCCTTTGATAGACGGGCGCGAGATTTTGCAGGCCTGCTTCCGCGAGGCCCTCGCGCGCGATCCACGCGTCTTAGCCTTTGGCGAAGATGTGGGCCGCATCGGGGATGTGAACCAGGGATTTGCCGGCCTGCAGGAGCAGTTTGGTGAGTTGCGCGTAACGGATACGGGCATCCGCGAATGCACGATCATCGGCCAGGGTATTGGCCTTGCCTTGCGTGGCCTTCGACCCATAGCCGAAATTCAATATCTGGACTATCTGCTTTACGCGATTCAGATTTTATCGGATGATTTGGCCAGCTTACAGTACCGAACCAAAGGAGGTCAACGCGCGCCACTCATCGTGAGAACCCGCGGCCACCGGTTGGAAGGTGTTTGGCATTCCGGATCACCCATGGGCATGGTGCTTCACAGTTTGCGTGGCATGCATGTGCTGGTTCCGCGGAACATGACCCAAGCGGCTGGCTTCTACAATCTGCTGTTGGAGTCTGATGAACCGGCCATCGTGGTAGAATGCCTCAATGGCTACCGATTAAAAGAAAAGTTACCCGATAACATCGGCACGTTTAAAGTGCCGCTGGGCGTACCCGAAGTGCTTCGTGAGGGTGATGATGTCACCATTGTGACGTACGGCTCCATGTGCCGTCTGGTGTTGGAAGCAGCCGCGGAACTGGCTACGTTGGGTGTTTCCTGCGAGGTGATTGACGTACAGACCTTGTTGCCGTTCGACCGCCACCATCGCATTGTGGAATCGGTCAAGAAAACCAATCGGGTGGTATTTACGGATGAAGACGTGCCCGGTGGCGCCACGGCATTTATGATGCAGCACGTGCTGGAAACGCAGCAGGCATTTCGTTATTTGGATGCTGCTCCGCTGACCATTCCGGCTAAAGATCACCGCCCGGCTTACGGCTCGGATGGAGATTATTTCTCAAAGCCAAATCAGGAAGAATTGATCGATAAGATTTACGCCCTGATGCGGGAGTCCGATCCCGCTCGTTTTCCCGCCCTGTAGTTCAGCGCCTGATTTGCTGGAGGGTAAACTCCGGTGTTTCGATGACGTTACTGACGTTTAAGGCCCGGTCTTTTATGTATACCCTCAGTTTGAGCGTGCGTGTACTGAAGATAATGTTGAAGGCAGAACTTTTGAGGGCATAATTAATAACGCCTTCCAACGGGCTTCCGGGTGTTTCCTTAAATAAGATTGGAAAACGGCCATAGTAGGGGTCTACCACGCATCCCGGATAGACAAACTCTGAATTCCAATCGTATTCTTCAAAGGTTCCGTTGGGCTGCTTAATCAGGTAGTCGACAAAAATATTGTAGTGGTCCGGATTCAGTTGAAAATACAAGGTATCCACAACGGTTTGTCCGTTGCGGATAACCTCCCAGTTGATGCAGTTGTACGGTGTTTCAAAATCCGGTAAGGTATCGTACTGCGGTTTTTTGCGTGCAGCAAAATTGACCAATTTGCACGTGTTCGTATTCCGGCAGGCTGGAAAGCCAGGATCGGTAACATCAATGAAATAAAACCGGTTGTTATAGCAGATGTCTGGATTGATGCAGTCATCATCGCTTGAGCTCAAACCTAAGTCACCATCGCCATCGGTAAAACTGACTGAAATAACAATGGAGTCGGGCAAATTCGGGACCGGGTTATCGCCAAAATAGACATCCTTAAACTGAATTTCGGGCACCACCGGAAATTCGGGCGGGTCAAAGCAGGTGGTGACCGAAATCCCCATTGCGATAATCCCCAACACAGTCGCCCAGCTTTTCATTGTGTCCTCTTTATATTCGTCCCTGAAAATTACTCAACAATTGCCCAACTTAAAAAGTTTTGAGAGCCTGCTGCGTACAGTAAACGATGATACGTTCGCCTCTATTGCTCTTGAACTGTTCCAAATTCAGGCACGGGCCAATACTGTTTACCGCTCGTTTCTGGATGCCCGCAGTATAGCACCTTCCGCTGTCCGGAATGTTTCGGACATTCCCTTCCTCCCGATTTCATTTTTTAAAACCACACGGGTCGTGACGGGCGAGTGGCAGCCGGAGCAGGTGTTCACCAGCAGTGGCACCACCGGATCGATCACCGGTTCGCACTATGTTCAATCCCTCGCGTTTTACCTTGAACACGCCACGCGGTTGTTTGAGCGCGCTTTTGGATCACCCACCAACTACCACCTGCTTGCTTTATTGCCCGGGTACGGGGAGCGCGAAGGCTCATCGCTGCTGGCGATGGTGGAACATCTCATTCGCCAAACGAAGTCTCCTTTTTCGGGGTATTATCTCCGCAATCAGGTGGATCTCCTTCGGCAGGTTGACCGGGTTCGCCAGTTGAATGACGGGAGGAGACTGCTGATTTGGGGGGTTACGTTCTCCCTTTTGGAACTGGCGGAGCAGCACGCTCCCAACCTGGCGGACTGCCTGATCATCGAAACCGGGGGCATGAAAGGGAGGCGGCCAGAACTGACCCGGGCGGAATTGCATGAAGTCCTGAGAACTGCCTTCGGGGTCCGGCAGGTGGCATCGGAATACGGGATGACCGAATTGTTGTCGCAGGCCTACTCGGAAGGAGAGGGTCGGTTTTCGGTGCCCTCGTGCATGAAGATCCAGATTCGGGACATCAATGACCCGAAAGCGGTCTTATCGGCCGGAAAAACGGGGTTGATCCAGGTTATTGACCTGGCTAACATTCATTCCTGCGCCTTTATTGAGACCGAGGATTTAGGCCTCCTTAGCCAGGACGGTTACTTTCAGGTACTTGGCCGCATGGATAACAGCGAGGCAAGAGGCTGCAATCTGCTGGTCGGTTAGCCGCTCAAATCGCCAAACGGGCATTTTTAGGGGTTGGAATTTGTACCCATCAAAAACATTGATATTTTTGCTTACCCAACTGATTGACTATGAAAAAGCTTTTACTGTTTATCCTTCTGGCAGCCTTTGTAACGGCCTGCAGCCAGTACACTTGCCCTACGTACAGCAAGAAGGAGGTTAAGAACATACCTGCTGAGAAGCGCATTTAAACGAGGTATTTTTGTACGTCTTTCGGGCCAATTTCTGGCCCGCACATAATTACCAATCGTTCCATCACGTTTTTTAGCTCCCGGATATTCCCCGGCCAGTCATACTTTTCGAGCTCTTTAAGAGCCTCTTTTGCCAACGACTTTTTCTTTGATCCGTACTCGGCAGCAATTTCCGACAGGAATTTTTCGGCCAGCAAGGCAATGTCGGTTTTACGGTCTTTCAAAGCCGGAACCTTAATCAGGATCACCGCCAGCCGGTGATAAAGGTCTTCGCGAAAGCGGCCTTCGGCAATCTCTTTCTTTAAGTCCTTATTGGTAGCCGCCAGAATGCGGACATTTACCGCAATGTCCTTTTCCCCGCCTACCCGCGTGATCTTATTTTCCTGAAGGGCGCGGAGCACTTTGGCCTGTGCGGAAAGACTCATATCACCAATTTCATCCAGGAACAAGGTGCCGCCCTCGGCTTGTTCAAACTTACCAATGCGCTGTTTCACGGCCGAGGTAAATGATCCTTTCTCGTGTCCGAACAATTCACTTTCGATCAGTTCGGAGGGGATGGCCGCACAATTGACTTCTACAAATGAACCAGCCTTGCGATTGCTGGACTCGTGCAGTTGCCGGGCTACCAGTTCCTTGCCAGCGCCATTGGGCCCGGTAATCAACACGCGGGCTTCGGTAGGCCCCACCTTTTCAATCATCTCTTTCACTTCCGCCAAGGCAGGGGATTCGCCCACGATTTCGTACTTCTGATTTACCTTTCGTCTCAGCGTTTTGGTCTCGCGAACGAGCGAGTTTTTCTCCAGCGCATTGCGCAAGGTCACCAGCAGTCGGTTGAGGTCCGGGGGTTTTTGTAAAAAGTCGTAGGCCCCGGCTTTCGTGGCATCCACGGCCAGTTCCGTGGTGCCGTGGGCCGAAATCATAATGAAGTTGGCCGGGTGATCGGCAGCTTTGGCGCGTTGCAACACTTCCATGCCATCAACCTTTGGCATTTTGATGTCGCAGAAAACCACGTCATACGCCTGTTGTTCCAGTTTGGTCAACCCTTCAGCCCCATCCTTCGCCTCATCCACTTCCAACTTCAATTCTTTTTGGTCGAGCAGGATATCTTTAAGCACAGCGCGAATGCTGGCTTCGTCTTCGATGATCAGAATGCGGGGCATAGTAAACGAAATTGGATAGCAAGATAGGGGTGAAAAAATTAAACCCTCAACACCAAGCGGTACTGAGGGTAAAAAAGCAAGCCTGTAAGCCGGGTTCTGTTCCCCGATCCCGATAGCTATCGGGACCGGGGCGCCTGTCATTTATCTGTTCCGGATTTCGCAATCCGGAATCAAGCAGCCTACCCGTAGCACCCACCGAAGTGGACTGCGAGCCGCAGACCTCCCGAAGGAGATGCTACCTATTTGGCCTTTCAACTCGTAAGGTTTGCCATGCGTCCGAAATCACTCTCGGTACCGGTGGGCTCTTACCCCGCCTTTTCACTATCACCTTGGGAAACACGTTTCCCGGGGCTACCTGTTTTCTGTGGCACTGTCTGTTGGCGCCTTGGGCGCCACCTTCCCGTTAGGAAGTACGATGCTCTGCGTTGCCCGGACTTTCCTCCCCGTTGGAACGGAGCGACAAGCCGGCTTGCCGGGCAAAGGTACAGATTAAATACGGCCGTATTGGATCAGGGTGTCGATGGAGGGGACATGACTGGCGAAAAGCTACAGCCCTTTGATCATCATGCCACCATCCACGGCTATGTTTTGGCCGGTGATGTAGCTGGCCTGATCCATGGCGAGGTAGGCTGCCAGTGACGCAACTTCGTGGGGTTGGCCCACACGGCCCATGGGCGTGCGCGCCAAAATCTTCTCCAACCGTTCCGGGTTTTTCAACACCGCTTCCGTAAGCGGGGTTTCAATGTACCAGGGCGACACGGTATTGACGCGAATCTGATGCGGAGCCCATTCGGAGGCCAGGTGCCGGGTCAACTGAATAATGGCGGCTTTGGTCATGCCATACGGTGGTCCACTTTGCACGTCCACCGATCCGGCCACGGAGGCGATATTGATCACACTGGCACGCCCGGATTTTTTCAATAACGGAAAGGCGCGTTGGGTGAGATCGATAACGCTGAACAAGTTGATCTCAAATAGTTTTCGGTATTCATCTTCCGAATAGTCAACAAACGGCTTTCGGATGTTGGTGCCCACGTTGTTGACCAACACATCCAATTTGTTCCAATTGGCTTCTACTTTTTTCAGCAGTTGAGTTCGGAATTCCTTGTCGGTGATGTCACCCGAGAGCCGGAACCACCGGTTGGGATGTTTTAGTTTTCCTTCCAGCACATCGGTATTGCGGGCTACCACGAGTACCTCCGCACCGAGCTCAAGCATCTCGTGAGCAATAGCCAGGCCGATGCCCTTGGTACCTCCGGTAACCAATACCTTTTTATTGTTGAGTGTCCACATCACGTTGCCAGTTCAGGTTTTACAACTAACAAAAAGTAGTCTTTCTCCAACGGCAAGTACCCTTGCTCGTAGCAGTAATAGTAAATGGCACCATCCTTGGTGACGTAGGTGTTGGTAAAGAACCGAAAGTCGAACCCCTGCTCTTTCAATCGCATGCCCATCACCTTCGTTTTGCCGGTCTTATTCAGCCCCATCAAAATGCGCCTGTTTCTTCGCAGCACGTTATTTACGTTACGGACGTAATTCGTTTCATCGCTATTTAGCCGGTTGTGGTGGCTGATGCGGCATTGGTCGCTGCAGAACTTTTTGTCCTGGCGCCCCTTGATGGGGTCACCGCATACGAGGCAGGTTTTGGTAGCCGCGGGCATAACGAAACGAAAGTAAAAAACTATGTGCAAACGGCCATAAACTGACCAAAATCATGGGTAGGTGCCCCGGAGGTGAGTAAGTTGAGCCAATGATTAATCTGATTCAGAAAAACCGCGAATTCTGGACGCACGAGCGTAGTCTGACGGCCTTATTGATCTATCTCACGCTGGGGATCTTTACCTCCATTACCCTTTCGGGTATTCGCTGGTGGGAGTTCGTTATTCGCGACATCCTTTTTAATCTGATTTTGTTGTCGGGGATTTTTGCCGTGTTTACCAAATGGAGACACCTCAGTTTGTTTATCATCACCGCCATTGTGGCTTTCATCCTGAGGATTGTTTCCATGACCGTAATCCCCGCCTGGATTGACGTGCTGAGCAACGCCATTACCTCTCTTTTTCTGGGCCTGCTGGCCTGGATGGTGCTGCGTCATATTTACAAAGATGGCCCGGTAAACAAGTATCGCATTCAGGGCTCACTGGTGGTGTACCTGATCATGGGCTTGTTGTGGGCACAGATCTACCACAGTGCCTGGCTGATTCAACCGTCTAGTTTTGGTGGCCCCGAAGTGATCGAAACTTCACCGAAGGCGTTTGCCGAGTTTATCTACTTCAGCTTTGTAACCCTGACAACGTTGGGATACGGGGATATTGTGCCCGAGGCATCGCTCGTACGGGCAGCCGTGATCTTTGAAGGCATGACGGGTATGTTGTATCCCGTGCTGATGATTGCCAGGCTGGTTGCTCTGGAGTTACAACACTCACGCTCCTGAGGTGCGGGGGATATATTTGGTAAACCAGCTGGCGATGGTCATTTGAATCACACCCCAAAAAGCTTCTTTAAAAATTCCGGGTGACATTTTGGATTCACCGCGTGTGCGATCGGTGAAAATGATCGGCACTTCGATCAGGCGGAAACCGTATTTCCATGCCAGAAATTTCATCTCGATCTGAAACGCGTAGCCTACAAACCGGATGTTGTGCAGGGGGATGGATAAAAGCACGTGGCGCTTGTAGCAGACAAAACCGGCAGTCGTATCGCGAATGGGCATCCCAGTGATCAATCGCACATACATGCTGGCTCCGTAGGAGAGCAGCACGCGACCCATCGGCCAGTTCACCACATTAACACCCGTAGCATACCGCGACCCGATGCTGAGATCAGCTCCACCTTCGCTGCATTGCAGATACAAAGGCACCAGATCCTGCGGGTTGTGCGAAAAGTCGGCATCCATCTCCATGATATAATCATAGCCTTTTTGAAGAGCGTAGGCGAAACCGGCCAGGTAGGCTGTGCCCAGGCCTTGCTTGCCCTCCCGTTCGAGCAAGTGCAGCCGGGTTACTGCGGTGGTATTGAAATTCGATTGTAAGTCTTTGACCAGACTGCCCGTACCATCGGGTGAACCATCGTCCACAATCAGCACGTCAAAGTCTTTGGGTAGCGAGAACACGGTCTCGACCACGCGGACGATATTGTCCCGTTCATTATAGGTGGGGATAATGACGATAGCGTTACTCACTTGCCTTTGGCGAACGTCAAATTTAGCAAAAACCCCAAAACGTATTTTTTGGACGAGACGTATGTGCTGTGCATCTTGGCACCATGAGTGGTTGTATCTTTCTCGATCGCGATGGCGTACTGAACCGCGATAATCCGAATTATACCTACCGGGTGAGTGATTTTGAAGTGCTGCCCGGTGTGCCAGAGGCCTTGTATTTGCTGAAGGAAGCGGGTTTTCGGCTGGTTGTAGTTACCAACCAAAGCGGTGTGGCCCAACGTATCTACACCCACCGCCACGTTCGGCTGTGCCACATTTTCCTGCAGCAGGCCTGTGGCCATGTGATTGATGCGTTTTATTATTCGCCTTACCACCCCAGCGTAACGGCCTCATTGGCACGCAAACCCGGCACGCTGATGTTCGAAAAAGCAATAGCCCGGTTTTCCCTACAGGCTCAGTCGTGTTGGATGGTGGGCGATCGCGGGCGCGACATCATTCCCGCCCGCACACTCGGCATCAAGACCATCCAGGTGGGCGATGAAATTGAAAAAGAGAATCAGGCAGATTACAAAGTTGATTCGTTGTTGGGCGCAGCCAGTCTCATTCTGAACAAGCAAAATAAAAAAGGACCCCTGCGGGGCCCTTTTTTAAAAAACCTGTTCGACTAAAAAAATTACAGTTTCTTGGGCACCAACACCTTGTTGGTCATGTGGATAACGCCATTGTTCACGGCTACGTCCGGATTGATTACTTCCGCACCACCCACGAATACTTTGCCGTCCTTAATCTCAACTTTCAGTTTTTCACCCTGCAGGGTGGTCAGTTCCTGGCCATTCGAAAGGTCAGCCGCTTTAACGGTGCCAGCCACTACGTGGTACTTCAGCACGCTTTGAAGCTTGCTTTTATTCTCGGCTTTCAACAGCATATCAACAGTTGACTGCACGGCACCAAACGCATCGTTGGTGGGTGCGAACAACGTGTACGCATCCGCCCCTTCGAAAACGGAAGTCAATTCACCGGCATCCAAAGCGGCTTTCAGTGTAGACAAGTTCGGGGTGTTCATAACGAATACTGCGATCGGCTTGGGCAGCGCGGCAATGGAATCGGCTTTGCGCTGTTCTACCGCAATCGAGTCGGCAACGCGAATCGAATCGAGGCGGGCTTTTTCACGGGCAGCTTTTTCACCACCGCCACAGCTGGCGAGGATGAGGGTGGCCGCTGCCAAAATACCTACAAACAAAAATGCTTTTTGGTTTTTCATAGTTTTTTCAATTTCGGCCGCAAATGTAACGTGTGGTGTGTCGTCCGGCAAACGAAACACACCTAAGCCTACTTTTGTTCAACCCGGACTTTCTAAAAGTCAGAACGTGAGTGATTTTGAGGCATAGATAGCCCCCTCGTGCCCACGAATCTCCAGGGTAACAACCGGCTGTGTGCCTTGCCAGTTGATTCGGATCAGCCCGAAATTCTTTTGAATCACTAAAGGGCCCGAGCGGAAACGGTTGGATTCCTCCCACGGTGTATTCCAGGTGTGGGTGAGCCCGCTGGAGGTGAAATCAACCAGCGGGTACGAAATACCCGGAACATTCATCTCAGAAAATTCGGCAATGTGCCGATCGCCTGAAATGATCAACAGCCGTTTGGCTTTCGCCCGGCTCAGCAGATCCAACAGCCGCTGCCGTGCGCGGGGGAAATTCCCCCACTTTTCAAATCGGTGCTCTTCGCTGATGACCTGAATACTTGAGTTAAGGATTACCAGCTGTGGGCGCTCATCGGTAAGTTCTTGCTCCAACCACTGCCACTGCGCTTCGCCCAAAACATCACCCGATGCATTGGGCAAGTAGCGGTAAGTCCTGTTTTTCGTTACGGTATCCACATAGTGCTCCCGATACAGGGTATCGCGGAAGTAGCGGGTGTCCAGGTTGATCACCTTCACCTGCCGGCCTTTTGGCCCGAAAGTTTGCGCGTGGTACAAACCCTCGCGCTGTCGCACGGGGTGATTTCGGGGCAGATCAAGGAAGTCTGCGGCCAATACCTGGCTTTCTTTTTTTCGGGAGAAGAACTTTCCGCCATCATTCACCCCATAGTCGTGGTCGTCCCACGTGCCGGTGATGGCGCATGCACTGCGCAGGGCCTGATACCCGGCCCGGCTTTTCTGCTGATCGTATTTTTTCTTCAGCACCGTCAGATCATGCGAATCACCGTAGATGTTATCGCCTCCCCAGATCCAAACCTGGGGTTTCTGTTTTAAAATCTCATCCCATAGCTGGTCTTCCGCATTTTGGCGCGTGCAGGAACCGAAAGCAATAACTTCAACGGGTTTTGACTTTTGGGCGAAAGCCGGTACGGTCATGAGCAGGAGAACCAGTAGCCTCATAGGTTGCCAAAGATGGGGTAACGAACGCAAACCACCACAGGAAAATATCTAAATTCGCGGTTTCTTAACATCGCGCATGGCAACGCTGGACGAACAAATCAAGACAGAAATCGGGAAAGCCGTTAGTGCGGTGGTGGGGCAACCGGTCGACAGCGTGCAGGTGCAACCCACTAATCCGGAGTTTGAAGGAAGCCATACGTTGGTTTGTTTTCCACTCACCAAACTCACCCGAAAGTCACCCGAAGAAACAGCCCGCCTGATTGGTGAGGAGTTGACGAAGGGGCAGTTGTTCAGTCGCTACAATGTCGTGAAGGGTTTCCTCAATCTGTCGGTGACTGACCCGGTATGGGTATCCACGCTACAAAACATTGCTCGGTTACCGCAGTTTGGGCAAACGGTGCCCCATGGCCGCGAGGTCATGATCGAATACTCGTCCCCCAACACCAATAAGCCGCTTCACCTGGGGCACTTGCGCAACAATTTTCTTGGCTTTAGTGTGAGCGAAATTTTCCGTGCCCTGGGGTACACCGTGCACCGGGTGCAGATCATCAATGATCGCGGCATTCACATTTGTAAGAGCATGGCGGCCTGGCAGCTTTTCGGTAACGGTGAAACCCCCGAGAGCAGTGGCATCAAGGGCGATCACCTGGTGGGCAAATATTACGTGCTGTTCGATAAGCAGTATAAGAAGGAGATGGCCGACCTGGCCGCGCGCGGTGTTCCGGAGGCAGAAGCCGAAAAGGAGGCACCCATCATGAAGCTGGCGATTGATTTGCTGCGCAAGTGGGAGTCAAAGGATGAAGCTACCCTGGCGCTATGGAAAACCATGAACGGCTGGGTGTACGAGGGGTTCAATAAGACCTATCGCCAGATGGGCGTTTTGTTCGATAAACTCTACTACGAAAGCGACACCTACCTGCTGGGGAAAGATGAAGTGTTAAAGGGTGTTCAGCAAGGCGTGTTCTATAAGAAGGAAGACGGCAGCGTGTGGGTCGACCTGACCCAGGATGGCCTGGATAATAAAGTCTTACTGCGCGCGGATGGCACCTCGGTGTACATGACCCAGGACATTGGCACGGCCATTTTGCGTTTCCGCGATTTTCCGAATATTGAAGGGCAGGTCTACACGGTGGGGAACGAGCAGGAGTACCACTTCAAAGTGTTATTCCTGATCCTGAAAAAGTTAGGTTTCGCGTTTGCCGACAAATGCTACCACCTATCCTATGGCATGGTGGATTTACCCACGGGCAAGATGAAAAGCCGGGAGGGCACCGTAGTGGATGCCGATGACCTGATGAAAGAAATGCTGGACGAGGCGGAGAACCAGACCCGCGCGTTGGGCAAGATTGACGAAATGACCGATGCGCAGGCGCACGAGTTGTTCGATATGGTGGGGATGGGGGCGTTAAAATTCTTCCTGCTTAAAGTTGATCCCAAAAAACGGATGCTGTTCGATCCGGCTGAGTCGATTCAGTTGCAGGGGCATACAGGGCCGTTCATTCAATACACCCATGCCCGCATACAGGCGTTATTGCGTAAAGCTGCGGAGCTCAAGGTTAGCCCGAATACGGATGCGCTGGATTTATCCGTTGCACTCGATTCGGCCGAGCTTCAGGTAATAGCCCTGCTCAACAGCTATCCGGTGCGTTTGCAGGAGGCTGGCCGCACGTATTCACCGGCTGTGGTGGCTGCATTTGCGTACGATCTGGCAAAGGAATACAACCAGTTTTATCAGTCGATCAGCATTTTGGGCGAAACGGACAAAGCCAAAGTGAATCTCCGCCTGTGTTTGTCGCTGACGGTGGGTCGTGCGCTCAAGCACAGCATGAGTTTGCTCGGCATTCGCGTGCCCGACAAGATGTAACCTTTTGCCGGGTAGCTTGTTACTTGTTTCATGAAAACCATCTTCGCTACCCTGATCTTAACCATGAGTTTATCTGCCCCCACGCTATACGACTTCAAAATCAACGCCCTGGACGGCCGCACCATTGATTTTGCCCAGTATAAAGGCAAGGCGCTGCTCATCGTCAACACAGCTTCGCGTTGCGGCTACACGCCCCAATATGCCGATTTGCAGGAATTGCATAAGACTTACGGTAGCAAGGTTACCATACTCGGTTTTCCAGCCAATAATTTTGGAGGCCAGGAGCCGGGAACCAACGCTCAGATTTCAGAGTTCTGTCAGAAGAATTATGGCGTAACCTTCCAGATGTTTGAGAAAATTTCCGTGACGGGCAAGGACCAACATCCGCTGTACGGATGGTTGAAGGAGAAGACAGGCAAAGAGCCTACGTGGAATTTTTGCAAGTATCTGGTAAAGCCGGATGGCACAGTCAAATTTTTCGGTTCAGGTGTCAACCCCGCAGAAATTCTAGATGAAATCTAAAGTTATTATTCTATCCGTCATTCTTATGGGATTAGCCTCCATGTTAGCCGCCAAATTGTCGGGCAACCGCGAACCCCAGGGTGCGGTGCCCGCGTCCATTTACGACCTCAAAATCAAAAGTCTCGATGGAAAAGAGATTGACTTCTCCCAGTATCGCGGGAAGAAGCTTTTGATCGTGAACACGGCTTCGAAGTGCGGCAAGACCCCGCAATACGCTGGCTTGGAAAAGCTTCACGAGCAATACCAAAACAAGGTTTCTATACTTGGTTTTCCGGCTAACAATTTTCTGTGGCAGGAGCCAGGCTCCAATCAGGAGATCGCGGAATTCTGTGAGCGTAATTACGGTGTGAAGTTTCAGATGTTTGAAAAGATTTCCGTTAAGGGATCCGATCAACATCCGCTCTATCAATGGCTTCAGTCGAAAACCGGCCACAAGCCCGACTGGAATTTTGCCAAGTATCTCGTGAGCGAAGACGGCACGCGGGTGACTTTTTTTAAGTCGTCTGTTCAACCGCTGGATGATCAATTGGTTTCGTTGATCATACAACCGTGATGCTGAAGCACCTGGTATCAGCCAAAATCTGGTCGCTGGATGTGGGCCTTCTCATTTTAAGGGCCAGCTGTGGGTTTATGGCTACACATGGGTGGAGTAAGTTCATTCATTTTGCCGAGCGCAGTGTCAAGTGGCCCGATCCATTTCACGTTACCCCGCCCGTTTCGCTGGGTCTCACCGTTTTTGCCGAGTTGGTGTGCACGCTGCTGGTCGTGGTGGGGCTCTACACCCGCCTGGCGCTCGTCCCCTTGATCATTTGCATGGCCGTGGCGGTATTCATCATTCATGGCGATGACCCTTTTGGCGATAAAGAACACGCCCTGTTGTTTTTACTGCCCTATCTCGCGCTGATGTTCACCGGGCCGGGCAAGTATTCCCTCGATCGAGTCATCCGCAAAGCGTAGCCGGTTTCGCCCCCAAAAAACTCCGGTTTCACCGACTTTTTGCGCCCACCTGCCTTTTCGGGCTGTCGGCAACCCTTCCGGAGCCGTTATTTTGGGTATAAATCGAACGCATATGGGCGAGCAACGCAACAAATTGAGTAACAGCTTCTGGGTAGGGGCTATTATTTTAGGCATCGGCAGTTTCCTTCTGCTCGATCGACTTGACTTATTGGATTTTCCGCGCTGGCTGTTTTCCTGGAAAGTATTCCTGATCGCGCTGGGTGTTGTCATCGGGGTGAACAGGCGCTTTGAAGGCATCGGCTGGTTGGTCCTGATCTTAGTGGGTTCCTTTTTTCTGTTGGAAGATATTTTCTTCGACTGGGACTTGCGCAGATACTTTTTCCCGGTCGCAATTATAGCCGTGGGTCTGGTTATTTTGACCCGCGCAGTTGCCGGTAGCGGGGCGCGTGAAGCACGCAAATCGGCCATGAATTCGGATGGGATTGTGGCCACCGATGAAGGCGGTGAAGATTACTTCGACCTCGTGGCCGTGTTTGGGGGTATCAAGCGCAAAGTGTTTTCCAAGATGTTTCGCGGAGGAAAAGCTACGTCCGTTTTCGGTGGTGTGGATATTGACTTGTCGCAGGCCGACATGAATGGTACCGTCCTGGTTGATGTGGTGTGTATTTTTGGCGGTATCAAACTGATTGTGCCTTCAAACTGGGAAACTAAAAATGATGTGACCGCCATTATGGGTGGGGTAGAGGATAAGCGCACTTCCCTGGGCACTACGCCAACCAAAAAAATTGTGCTGACCGGTTTCGTTATGTTTGGCGGAGTAGATATCAAAAGCTACGTTTAGTAAATGAGGCGGCAACTCTGTTGCCGCCTCCCACTAAAATCCCTCTGTTAACCCTATTCGCCATGTTAACCTGGTATCTGATAAAACTGATTTACTTCGCAGGCGGTGAGACCATCGGCAGTGAAGCGAAGTTTGAAGAGCGGTGCATGATGTTGCAAGCCGATGAGGCCGGCTGGGCGCGCGAGAAGGCGGTGGTGCTGGCCCGGCTGCAGGAGCAATCGATGTCTGCACGGTTTGTGCGGGTGAGCGAGGTGGTAGCCCTGACCGAATATGAAGGCGCATGTCTGATGGCACCTTCTACTTTACCGGTCTCCGTATTTGTTGAAGGCCGCGCAGCCCGGTAATTTGCAGCGCATGTCACTTCTGTCTTCCCGCGCAGTGCCCCGCAAGACGCTAATCGTAGTCTCAGTCGCTTTTGCCTGGTGGCTGGTGCAAGCTATGCTCACCTACCCGTTCCTGTCCTCGTTCGAGGTGGCGGCCTGGGACTCGGCTGCGTTTGGCGGCACACTGGCCATTGTAGCGCTAGCCGCGCACAACCTGCTGTTTCGCTACATCCCCGAATATGGCAAACATGGCTTTGCCGTGGGGTTAAGTGCGGGCGCTGCCTGGCTGAGCGTTTGGGTGGCCCGGCAGGCCATCGATCCCTGGGTAACCGATGCAGGGTATGCCGCCTTCCTGAATGAAGGGGAGTACCTCCGCCTCGCGGTGCATTTTTTGTGGATGATGGGCATCACCCTCATCAGCCTGATGGCCGATGATGTGAACCGGAAGAGGGCGGAAGTGCAACAGGAAGCGGATGTGAAGTCGTTTGTGCGCGAAGCCGAGCTTCAGAAGCTGCAGTTGCAGCTGCAGCCTCACTTTCTGTTCAACAGTTTAAATTCCATCAATGCCCTGATCCTGTTCGATACGGAAAAGGCACGCGAAATGATCGGCCAGTTGTCGGATTTTTTGCGTGCAACCCTGAAGCGGGCCGATGAACAGTGGATTTCACTGGAGGAAGAATTCCAATACATCAACCTGTATTTGTCGATTGAGAAGGTGCGCTTCGGTCATCGCCTGCAGGTGGAGGCCGATCTGGATGAGCAACTCAAGATCTGGTTGATCCCACCGCTCATTCTTCAACCGTTGGTTGAAAATGCGATCAAGTTTGGCCTGTATGGAACAACCGAGCAGGTGAAAATAACCATGATCACCTCACGTGTGGATGACCATTTAACGATCCGCATTTCCAACCCTTTTGATGCCGATGCGCAGCCGGCCAGTGGTACCGGTTTCGGGTTGCACGGGCTCAAGCGCAGACTTTATCTTTTATATGCCCGCAACGATTTATTGCAGACGCGCACGGAAGGAGATCAATTCATTGTTCAGTTAACCCTGCCCGAAAAATATGAAGGTAATCTTAATTGATGACGAGCCGCTGGCCCGGGCGGTAATCAAAGCCCACCTGCGCAAGTTCCCTGAACTGGAGGTGGTGGCCGAATGTGGCGATGGCTTTGAAGGTGTTAAGGCCATTCAGCAGTTTCAACCCGATTTGGTTTTTCTCGATATCCAGATGCCGAAAATCAATGGCTTTGAAATGCTGGAACTGGTGGAATCCAAACCATCCGTCATTTTTGTCACCGCTTATGATACCTATGCCATTCAGGCCTTTGAGGCCAACGCAGTCGATTACCTCCTCAAACCGGTATCGGAGGAGCGTTTTCATCAGGCGCTGCTGAAGTGGAAAGCGCACATGACCTTGCCGTCCCCGGCAGGAGTCGACCAGGTGCTGGAGTCAATGGCCAAAACCTCACCGCAACAACAGCGTGTGGTGGTCAAGACCGGCAGCAAGGTGAAAATTATTCCCCTGCACGAGGTGCTCTACTTTGAAGCCGATGATGATTACGTGAAGGTGATCACGGCCGAGGGGGCGTTTCTCAAGAACAAAACCATGGGCTTCTATGAAAACTCGCTCGACCCACAGCAATTTGTCCGGATACACCGTTCGTACATCGTGCAGGTGAATCAGATCACGCGGATTGAGCCCTATCAAAAAGAAACCCACATGGCGGTGTTGCGCAGTGGTGTATCGCTGCCCGTAAGTAAAACCGGTTACGTCAAACTGAAGGGAATTTTGGGCGTGTAGCGCCTGCTTACCCCTATATTTGCGCCCGGTATGATGAAGCATTGGATAGAAGCCTTTCGGCTTCGCACGTTACCGTTATCACTGGCGTGCATCGGCATGGGAAGTTTTCTGGCGGCAGCCGAAGGCCGTTTTCAATGGAGTCTGTTTGCGCTGGCTTGTTTAACCACCATTTTCCTCCAGGTACTTTCTAATTTGGCTAACGACTATGGTGACTCCATTCATGGAGCTGACCATGCCGAACGCCTTGGGCCCAAGCGGGCAGTGCAATCTGGAAAAATTTCTTCGGAGGCCATGCGTAGAGCAGTTGCTCTATTCGCAGGTGCAAGTTTCCTGTCGGGTTGCCTGTTGCTTTACATCGCGTTTGGGTTCAACTGGCAGTTGATTGGATTTTTTCTGGGGCTTGGCCTGCTCAGTATTCTGGCGGCCGTGGGCTACACCGTGGGCAAGAAGCCTTACGGTTACCTCGGTTTGGGCGATCTCTCCGTGTTTCTTTTTTTTGGGCTGGTCGGTGTTATGGGCACCTACTTTCTGTTTACCCGCGAGTTTAATGCGGGCATGATTTGGCCGGCTATGAGTTGCGGTTTTTTTTCCATTGCCGTGCTCAACATCAATAATATCCGCGATATGGAGAGCGATCGCCAGGCGGGAAAATTTTCAATTCCGGTGCGGTTGGGTAAGCGTTGGGCGGTGCGCTACCATATTTTTTTGTTGGCGGCCGGGCTTCTGAGCGCCATCGTCTACACGCTCGGTCATTATACCAGCGGCTGGCAATTCATTTTTTTGGCGATTACGCCTTTGCTGGTGGTCAATGGCCGGGCCGCAGCGAACTACACCCCCCAGCGGCTTGACCCGTACCTCCGGCAAATGGCGCTCAGCACGCTTTTGTTTGTGGTGCTCTTCGGTGCCGCGCAACTCATTTTCTAATGAACTAATTTTCTTTTTCCGATGTAGATTTAACGTATCTTAGCGGTGACTATGGCGAAGACGGAATTCTCAATTGCGTGTAATCTGTGTGAGTACCTGAAAGACTCCCTGTTCAATGGCTTGAATCCCGAAGATCTCGAACATATTAACGTTCACAAGACCTGCATTCAGTACCGCAAAGGCCAGAACTTGTTTTATGAAGGCACACGCCCCATGGGGCTGTATTGCATCAATGGCGGTAAGGTGAAGGTTTTTAAAAACAATGTTCAGGGCAAAGAATACATCATTTACATCGCCAAGCCGGGCGATTTCCTGGGTTATCGGGCCTTGTTGAGTGAAGAATTTTATGGAGCCACAGCCCAGGTGTTGGAAGATGCCAAAATCTGTTTCATCCCCCGCGAGCAGTTTTTCAGCGTTCTTAACCGAAATCCAACATTCATGCGAAAGGTGATTAAGGCCGTTTGCCATGAAATGGGTATTATGGAAGAGCGCATGGCCGAATTGGCCCACAAATCGGTACGCGAACGCCTGGCCGCGAACCTGCTCATGTTAAAAGAAACCTACGGAATGGAAGGCGAGGGCAGTTCGCTTATTGACCTCGCCCTTTCGCGCGAGGACCTGGCCAGCATCGTGGGTACAGCTACCGAGACGGTTATTCGTCTGCTCTCGGAATTCAAATCAGACGGATTGATATCGTTTGAAGGCAAGAAGATCCGTGTTATCGACCCAAAAAAATTAGCCAAGCAGGCCGATCTTATCGTGGCCTAACGGCCCGCACCAACCCCGCGCTCATCTTTATCGGCTGACAAAAGTCATGTTTTGCTTTGATGGCAATCATTAGGTTGCCGTCTGGTTGAGTCTACTTTTGATCTAAACAAATAGGTTATGAAACGCATACTGGTGCCCTGCGATTTTTCGGATCCGGCCGTTCAGGCTTTTAAGCTGGCCGCTGAGATTGCGCGCGAAAACCATGAAGAAGTGCTGCTGCTCAACGTTGTTGAGTTGCCCGTGTTGCACGATTCGGTCATGATGCCCACACTTTCATTTGAGGAAGCGTTTTTGAAAGAGGTTCGCGAGCGGGCTTTTGAGCATTTCAAAACCATGAAAGAGAAATGGGGCAAGGATGTGAAGATGGATTACCGGGTGGAATATGGAGCCACGGCACCGACCATTCGGCAGTTCATTGATGATGAGAAAATTGACCTGGTCATCATGGGCACTCACGGTGCCTCCGGCATGAAGGAGTTGTTCCTGGGTTCGAATGCCGAAAAAATTGTGCGGTCATCACCCGTGCCCGTGCTCACGATCAAGAAACACACCCCGCTGGAGTCTATCAAAAACATTGTGTTTCCAACATTGCCCAACACAGAGAATGATGACTTGCTCAACCACGTTAAGGATTTGCAGAATTTTTTCAAAGCAAAACTGCACGTGTTGTATGTGAATACCCCCGCGTTGTTTACGCGCGATATGATTACCCACCGGCAAATGAAAGAGTTTGCCCAGCGTTACATGCTCAAAGACTATACGCTGAATGTCTACAACGACCTGAGTGAAGAGGAGGGTGTGCGGAATTTTACCACCGAGATCAAAGGCGATTTAATTGCCATGACGACACACGGCCGCAAAGGGTTGGCTCATGTGTTGAGTGGCAGCATTGCCGAAGATGTGGTTAATCATGTGGAATGTCCGATCTGGACGTATAAACTGAAGGGGAAATGAAGAACATTTTGATTCCAGTCGACTGGCAGTCGCAGGACGTGCACTTGGCGGATTATGCCAAGGCGTTCGAACACATTGATAATAAGAAATTCTCAGCCTTCTTTTTGGAGGACTTTCTGCAACACAGCGAACGCGAGACTGCGGCTGCGGAGGCCGATCGACTCGATTTTCGTTTCGAGATTGAAAAGGAGGCGCGGGCCCTGGATGTTGATCTCCAGTTTTTGGCCAATACCCAAAATCAGATCGCACTTCGTTTTCAAACACGATTTGCTGATCTACTCACCATTCAAGCCAGCGAAAAGTCATGGCGTGAGCGGGCGCACGAGCTGCCCCCCGGGTTTCTGGAGAACATGGGTTGTTCCGTTATGATTACCCCTGAGCTTACCCGCAGATTTGATGAGATTATCTTGTCGTTCGATCCGGATTTTTCTGCCTTGGCTGCGTTGAAAACATTCCTGTCCCTATATGGTAAGATTTCGCGTGAAAAATCCATGACCGTGATTACGGTCATTTCACACGATGAGTCAAACATTGTGACGGAGAAGTGCCTGATTGAATTTCTTCAGAAATATTTCAGCAATGTGGGGACTCTCCCGGTGCACCAGCGAAACCTCGTGCCCACACTGGATAGCCTGGTAGGCGCGGCTGACGCACCGCTGCTGCTGATGGGCAAATCAGCCACGCACTTCCTGAATAACACCGATCGCATGGAGAGTTTAATTCGAAAGAAAGGTTCGTTGTTTTACTCGGTTTAGCCCACACCTGTATGCGTCAGTACCCCCCAGCAGACGTACAGGTCTCCTGCTTTCATTGCGGCCAACCCTGCGAGGCATCTCCGATTGAGCGCGAAGGTCATACTTTTTGTTGCCAGGGCTGCGCCACGGTGTTCGAAATTCTCAACGAGAATAATTTATGTGAGTACTACTCGTTCAGCGATCGCCCCGGCATTAACCGGAAGGAGGTCAACCGCGAGTCGTACGCCTACCTCGATGAAGCCTCCGTTCAACAACGGCTTGTGGCCTTCAAGTCCGATCAATTCACACGAGTTGAGTTTTTTGTGCCCGCTATTCACTGCATCTCGTGCATCTGGTTGCTGGAAAATCTGCAACGCCTCCATTCCGGGGTTATCAAGTCGCAAGTCAACTTCTCGCGTAAGCGGGTGACCATTGATTTTCGTCCGGGCGCGTTGGCTCTTAGTGAACTGGCAGCCCTGCTGGACTCAGTGGGTTATTCACCCCAGATTAGTCTCAGCGAAGAAAAAAAGCAGACGCGCTCATCACCCGCGCTGGTGATGAAGTTGGCTGTGGCCGGTTTTACCTTCGGGAATATCATGTTGTTGAGTTTTCCGGAGTACCTCGGGCTGGAGGGCACGGAGAGTGAGTTGAAGCTTTTGTTCTCCTATCTCAACCTGGCGTTGGCCGTACCCGTTACGTTTTACAGCGGGCAAGAGTATTTCACCAATGCCTGGCATAGTTTTCGGCAACGCCAAATCAACATTGATGTTCCGATTGCCGTGGGCCTGGCCGCCTTGTTCTTTCGCAGTGCGTACGACATACTTTCGCAGACCGGTCCGGGTTATCTGGATTCATTGGCAGGTTTGGTTTTCTTTCTGCTGATCGGCCGGTGGTTTCAAGGAAAGACGTACGAGAGTCTGGCGTTTGATCGGGATTTCAAATCCTATTTCCCGTTGGCCGTTCAGCGCAAAGCCGGAACCGATTGGAAGCCGGTAGTCATTTATGAACTTGAAAAAGGCGATACGATTCGCGTGCGAAACTGGGAGGTGGTGCCGGCCGATTGTATGTTGTTGTCAGCCGAGGCGCTTTTGGATTACAGTTTTGTCACAGGTGAATCAAAGCCGGTGCTGGCAAAAGCCGGGGAGTGGGTGTATGCGGGGGGGCGCCTGATTGGCCAGCCCGTGGACATGGTGGTCGAGAAGAAGACCTCGCAAAGCCACCTCACCAGCCTGTGGAATAATGAAGTATTTCAAAAACCGGACGAGAGCCGTTACCGGAAGATCATTGATCGGGCCGCCCGCAGATTTACCTGGGTGGTGCTCGTGATTGCCGTCATCACGGCCGCTTACTGGTATTGGGCCGATTCGGCCCAGATGTGGCTGATTATTACGGCCGTGCTGATGGTGGCCTGCCCCTGCGCGTTGGCGCTGGCGGCACCCTTTACCTATGGTAACATGCTGCGGGTTATGGGGCGTAATGGCTTTTATCTCAAGAATGCCGATGTGATCGAGCGCATGGCCGCGATTGATACGGTGGTATTTGATAAAACGGGTACCGTTACACACGGCTCGGCCCACCCGGAGTTTATCGGAGTGCTGGAGGATGACGAGTTAGCGTGGGTGAAGCGCATGACGGAGTCATCGACTCACCCGCTCAGCAATCTGATTGCGCGTTCACTCACGATAAGCAGCTCGGGCGAGTTGCGTGAATTTACCGAGCGGCCTGGCAAGGGCATGCAGGCGCTGATCAGCGGCCGTAGGGTTAAAGTTGGCTCTGCCGATTTTGTCGGATTTAACGGTAACCTGTCTGATTTGTCAAGTAAAGTTTTCGTAGCCATCGATGATGAAGTGCGCGGCTACTTCCGCTTGAAAACTACCCTGCGCACCGGCATGAGGGAACTCCTGGGCTCGATGGCACCACGCGGGCTCTTTTTGCTTTCGGGCGATGGGGAAGGTGATCGCCAGGGTATGGCCGATGTATTCCCGAAGGACGCTGCGCTGCATTTTAATCAAAGTCCGCACGACAAAATGAACTTTATCCGGCAACGGCAGGAGCAGCACCACAAAGTGATGATGCTGGGCGATGGCCTCAACGACAGTGGTGCGCTGAAGCAAAGCGATGTGGGTGTGGCGGTTACCGATGATACGGGCGTGTTTACACCCGCCTGCGATGGCATTCTGGAGGGGCGGCAGTTGCCGCACCTCAATCGTTTTTTAAAATTGAGCCGGGCAGCCACCACCATTCTGAAAGTGGGCTTCGGAATTTCCTTTTTCTATAATGTGATTGCGCTCTCTTTCGCTGTAAGCGGCCACCTGACGCCCCTCACAGCCGCGATACTCATGCCGATTTCCAGTATTAGCGTGGTTGGTTTTTCTACCTTAGCTGTGAATTGGGCCGCCCGTAAAATTCTGACATCATGAATATCATCATTGCCCTGATTTGCGTAAGCCTCACCGTTGCCGTGGTTTTTCTGGGGGCTTTTTTGTGGAGTATGAAAAGCGGGCAGTTTGACGATACCTACGGGCCCTCGGTGCGCATGCTGTTTGAGGATAAGAAAAAGGAAAAATAAGCGTGGGCCTCATCCCGAAGTCAATTGCGCTGAAGTATTCCGGACAGGTCATCCGTGTCCGCAAAGGTGATTCGGTTTTCCGGGAAGGGGAGCCTGCACTTTTTTTTTACCAGGTGGAAGAGGGGAGTGTGAAGATGGTGACCTCCAGCGAAGATGGCCGCGAATTCATCCAGGGTGTTTTTCACGCGGGGGAATCCTTTGGTGAGCCGCCCTTGTTCTGTCACATCGACTACCCGGCCACGGCCATCGCCATTACGGATAGCCATGTGTTGAAGATCCCGAAGGACCGGTTTTTTCAGCTGCTCCAGGAAAACTTTGCTATCCACCTGCGCTTTGACGAAGGTTTGTGCCAAAGCCTTCGGTACAAGAACATGATTCTGTCCGAAGTTTCCTTTCATACTCCGGAGCATCGGTTACAAACCTTGTTCCGTCACTTGCGCGAAACGCTGCCCAAGAAGCAAGGCCACATCGAGGTTCCTTTTACGCGGCAAGTTATAGCTGACATGATAGGCCTTCGGGTGGAGACCGTCATCCGCTCCATCAAGAAGATGGAGAGCGAGGGCAAGCTGACCCTGAAGGGCGGCAAAATCAGGTTGTAGGCGCCTTTCTGCGCTGATAAAGATCACCGGTTTCGTATGATTCGAATCATAAAGGGCGCCTGCCCCGGGCAGCTACTTTCGTGATGTTATTCGGCCCCTGAACAGTAAAACAAAAGACGCTATGAAATACGTGTATGTATGCGGCATCGCCTTGCTCAGCCTGGCGAGCTGTGCCCCCGATAAAGGCAAAAACGCGGAAGAGTATCCTGATGCAACGCCTAAGGCCAACCCTGTGGAAGAGGCCATGACCGATCCTACCAAAGGGATCGGAGCAGTCAAGAACGTCACCCTGCACACCCCTCTGGAGCAAGATCGCATCAAACGCGGTCTGGCGATTTATGAAATGAAATGTTCAGCCTGCCACAAGCTTACCGATCAACGCGTGGTGGGTCCCGGTTGGGCCGGCTTAACGAAGACCCGCAAGCCGGAGTGGATCATGAACATGATCACCAATGTGGATGTGATGCTGGAGAAAGACCCCGAAGCCCAGAAACTGCTGGAGCTTTGCCTTACGCGGATGCCCAATCAGAACGTTTCGATTGGCGATGCCCGCGATATCCTGGAATTCATGCGCCAGAATGATGGCGAAAAATAAATCCCTTCACTAACCCTGATTCCTATGAGAACCCTGCTTTTGCTTTGGCTCTGCCTGCTGGTGATCTCCTGCGGGCAACAAAAAACAGAAACTGCTGCTTCGGATTTAACCGCACCCGTGGGTGGCGGGCAATCGAATGTGAAAGACGATGTATCGCAGCAAGATGTGGTTAAGATTGCGGTGAACTCACCCGACCACACCACCCTGGTAACTGCGCTACAGGTGGCTGAGTATGTGGATGCGCTCTCCAATGCCGGACCGTTCACGGTTTTCGCACCCACCAACGCGGCCTTCGACAAACTGCCGGCCGGCACGCTCGAAACGCTGACCAAGCCGGAAAACAAAGACCAACTGCGTACCATTCTGGAGTACCACGTGTATGTGGGCGGCCTCACGGAGAACCTGATTCAGGATGGCATGACCATTAATATGGCGAGCCTGGATAATGCCACGCTTAACAAGAAAGACGGCAAGCTGACCATTAACGGTGCCAACGTGCTGGGCTCAGCCCGCGGCTCCAATGGTATTGTGTACATCATCGATGCCGTGTTGCTGCCTCCGGAAAAGAAATAACTAACCCTGTAAATATTTGATCTATGGATAAGAAAATAATCCTTCGCTCGCTTCTGGTGGTGGCCACCCTGGTGGGCATCACGGTGTTGCAAATGTGTAAGCCGCAGGCGCCAGCCTCCGTTTCCGGTAGTGACGCTGCCGTAAAAGCGTATGTGCCCCCGGGCCAATACGATGAGTTCTATAACCTCGTGTCCGGTGGCTTTAGCGGCCAAATGAGTGTCTACGGCCTTCCCTCTGGTCGTTTGTTTCGGGTGATCCCGGTTTTTTCCGAAGACCCCACCACGGGTTATGGCTACAGCGAGGAGACGAAAGCCATGCTGAATACCTCGCACGGCTACGTGCCGTGGGATGATCTCCACCACCCGGCCATTTCGACCACCAATGGCGAACACGATGGGCGTTGGGTGTTTGGTAATGCCAATAACACACCCCGTGTGGCCCGCATCGACCTGAAAACCTTCCGCACATCCGAAATCATCGAGTTGCCCAACAGCGGTGGAAATCACTCCTCACCCTTTATTACGGAAAACACGGAGTACGTAGTGGCGGGCACACGTTTTAGTGTGCCGGTAGGTGATAAGACCGATGTGCCCATTAGTACATTCAAAGAAAACTTTAAAGGGTATATCAGCTTTATTTCCGTTGACCCGAAAGACGGTAAGATGAACATTGCCTTCCAGTTGAAAACCCCTGGTGTCAGCTTTGACCTGGCGCGGGCGGGTAAAGGTCCTTCCCATGGTTGGTTCTTCTTTTCATGCTACAACACCGAGCAGGCCTACACGCTGCTCGAGGTAAATGCCTCACAGAAAGACAAGGACTTCATCATGGCCGTGAACTGGAAGAAGGCTGAAGAGTACATTGCGCAAGGCAAGGGTGAAAAAGTAAAGGCGCGCTATGCCCGCAACCGGTACGATGAAAGCACCCATACGGCAACGTCCGAAATGCTGACCGAAGTGCTGCAGTTGGATCCCGCTGTATTGAAAGATATCATTTACTTCATTCCGTGCCCGAAGTCACCGCATGGTTGTGATACCGATCCTTCCGGAGAATACATCGTAGGCAGCGGCAAGTTGGCTGCGTTGATCCCGGTGTTTTCGTTTACCAAGATTCAGCAAGCCATTGCGAACAAAGATTTTGAGGGTGAGTTTGCCGGTATTCCGGTGATCAAGTACGAATCAGCCCTGCATGGTGAAGTGAAAAAGCCGGGCCTCGGCCCGTTGCATACCGAGTTTGACGCCAACGGTAATGCCTACACCTCGTTCTTTGTCTCATCCGAGATTGTAAAGTGGAATGTGAAAAGCCTCGAAGTGCTGGATCGGGTGCCCACGTATTACTCCATTGGTCACTTGTGTGTGCCCGGTGGCCCCACGCGCAAGCCGCACGGCAAATACGTGATTGCCTATAACAAGATTACAAAAGATCGTTACCTGCCTACAGGCCCTGAGTTGACGCAGTCGGCACAGATCTATGACATCACGGGCGATAAAATGAAACTGATTCTGGATTTCCCGACCATTGGCGAGCCTCACTATGCCGAAGCAATACCCGCCTCGTTGATTATGCCGCAGTCAACCAAGATTTTCAAGATTGAGGAGAATAATCACCCCTACGTGGCAAAAGGCGAGGGCCAGGCCAAGGTAGAACGCAAAGGCAATGAAGTACACGTTTATATGACCGCCATTCGCTCGCACCTCACCCCGGACAACATCGAAGGCGTGCGGGTGGGTGATGAAGTCTACTTCCACGTGACCAATCTGGAGCAAGACTGGGATGTGCCGCACGGCTTTGCCATCAAAGGTGCGGCCAATGCCGAGTTGTTGATTATGCCGGGCGAAACGGCCACCTTGAAGTGGAAGCCACTCAGTGTCGGAGTGTATCCGTTCTATTGCACCGACTTCTGTTCTGCACTTCACCAGGAGATGCAGGGCTACATCCGGATTTCCCCTGCCGGAAGTAATGTTCCGCTGAAGTATTCAACCGGTAAGACAGACGACACGGCTGCAGGGGCCGGTCGCTAATCTGGTTTTTTCATAGTCGCTTACAGGTTGAAGGCCCCGATCGAGCGTGAGCTGGTCGGGGCCACTTCTGAAAACACGTTACGTCATGAACCCGATCAAACGCATTTCGAGAGGAGTAGTAGCGGTGGCCGCCTTGCTGATGATCAGTGCCTACTTCGTGCCGCTTTGGCAAATTCTCATGTGGGCGCCTCAATACCCGGAAGGGCTGGAGATGAAGATCTGGATCGATACGCTTTCGGGCGATGTCAAGATCATCAGTGCGCTCAACCACTACATTGGGATGAAGCACATCGAAGTGGAGATGTTTCCGGAATTTGGGTACATGATCTACATCGTGGCCGTGCTGATCGGTGTGGGGCTGCTGGCCGCGCTCTGGGGCAAACGCCTCGGCCTTTGGATTTTTGCCGGGCTTTTGGTCGCTACGGGAATTGCGGCCTTAGTCGATTTCTATTTGTGGGGCTATGACTACGGTCATAACCTCGATCCCACGGCAGCCATCAGCATTCCGGGGATGTCCTACCAGCCGCCACTCATTGGTACGAAGCAGTTGCTGAACTTTACGGCTTTCTCCGGGCCGGATATTGGCGGCTGGATTTTCATGGTGTCGGCTGTTATGGCCATCGGGGCGTTGGTATACGAGATCTATATAAACCGAACGAAATGAAACGGATTATCTTTTGTTTGTGGCTGTTGGGCCTGTTGGGTTGTGCCGTAAAACCGGAACCCATTCAGTTTGGCACCGATGCCTGCCATTTCTGCAAGATGACGATCATGGACAATAAGTTCGGGGGTGAATTGGTCACCAGGCGCGGCAAGTTGTACAAGTTTGACGATGTTAATTGCCTGGTCAATTTCTATAATTCGGGCTCCGAGCCTGTTGCTGATTTTCAGTTCAAACTGGTGGTGGATTACCATCAGCCCGGTACCCTCATTGAAGCGGAGTTTGCCCATTACCTCAAGTCCGACCAGATTCGCAGCCCCATGGCCAGCGAAGTGGCAGCCTTTGGCGATGAGGCCGTGATGAAGAAATTCAAGCCGGAATGGAAGGGCATTTACCTGAGCTGGCAGGAAGTGTTAACGCAGTACAAGTGATACCGTGAAACGAGTCGCCTTTTTGATCGGCCTCCTGACAATGACCACATTTGCGGAAGCGCGGGTGTGGGTGGTGGGAGCCAATCAGCCGGTGCGTTCCATTCGGGCCGCGATTGACCTGGCCAGCAATGGGGACACCATTCGCGTGCGGCCAGGCACCTACCGCGAAGGAAATCTGATTGTGGAGAAGCAACTCCATTTTTTCGGTGAGGGCTGGCCCGTACTCGATGGCGAGAACAAGTATGAAATTTTCACCGTCCACGCTCCGGGCGGCAGCATTTCCGGTTTTCAATTCCGCGATACCGGCATTGCCAGCATCGAAGATCTGGCAGCTATCAAAATGCTGGAGTCCACCCGGTGGCGAATCTCGGGCAACCGGTTCGACAACTGCTTCTTTGGTATTTACCTGGCCAACAGTTCGCATATCTGGATTGAGGATAACGTGTTAACTTCAAATGCAGAGGCCGAGCACCAAATCGGTAACGGTATTCACCTGTGGAAATGCCACCACGCGACCATTCAAAACAACCGCGTGGCCGGGCACCGCGATGGCATCTACTTTGAGTTTGTAACCCAATCACTGATTCTTAATAATCACAGCGAGCGCAACATGCGCTACGGTCTCCACTTCATGTTCTCGCACGATGATGAATACCACGGCAATACCTTCCTGAATAACGGAGCGGGGGTTGCCGTGATGTACACCAAGGGCGTGAAGATGACGGGCAATACCTTTATTCACAACTGGGGCTCCTCGGCTTATGGTCTGCTGCTGAAAGACATCCGCGACAGTGAGATCAGCAACAATCGCTTTGCCGAAAATTCGGTTGGTATTTTCATGGAGGGCAGCAGCCGGAATCAATTCTCACAAAACGAGTTTCAGGCTAACGGGTATGCCATCCGTCTGCAAGCCAGTTGTGATGATAACGCGTTTGAAGAAAACAATTTTAGACAAAACACTTTTGATGTGGTGACCAACGGCAGCCTGGTGCTCAACCGGATCGCCCGCAACTACTGGGACCGGTACGATGGCTACGATCTCGACCGCGACCGCGTAGGGGATGTGCCCTACCGGCCGGTGAGCCTTTATGGTACACTGGTTGAGCGCATGCCCGTGGCTGTGCTGCTGTGGCGAAGCTTTTTGGTTTTCCTGCTCGACCGCACCGAGCGGGCCGTGCCCGTGATGACACCCGAGAATTTGAAAGATGAAAAACCCGCCATGCGACCCTATGATCTCCGTTGATCAATTGAATAAATCGTTTGGGAAGCTGCGCGTGCTGAACGAAGTCAGCATCGCGTGGCAGGCGGGGAAGAGTTATGCGCTCATTGGCCCGAATGGATCGGGAAAGACTACGTTGATTAAGGCGATCCTCGGCCTGGTGATTCCGGATACGGGCGTTATTCGCGTGGATGACGTACCGGTGGATGCCCGCGGTCGTTACCGCACCAAGATCGGGTACATGCCGCAAATCGGCCGGTATCCGGACAACATGACCATTGGCCAGCTGGTGGAGATGATGAAGAGTATTCGCCCGGATGTAGCGGAAACCGATGAAGACCTGCTGGATGCGTTCAAGCTGTATAAGTTGTTCGACAAGCGCATGCGCACCCTCTCGGGTGGCACGCGCCAAAAGGTGAGCGCAGCGTTGGCCTTTCTGTTCCATCCGCCCATATTGATTTTGGACGAACCCACAGCGGGCCTGGATCCCGTGGCCTCTGAAGTCCTGAAAGAAAAAATCGTGAACGAAAAGCGCAAAGGGAGACTCATCGTAATCACCAGCCACATCCTCAGTGATCTGGATGAACTCACCACCGACCTGGTGTACCTGCACGAGGGGCAGGTGCAGTACCAGAACACGGTTGAAGAGCTGAAGCGCGAAACGCGCGAAGCCCGCCTCACCAAAGCCATCGCCACCCTCATCCGCCAGCGGGAATTAATTCACTCGGTAACCCCCACCCCATGACCCGCGTATTGAAATATGTCTTTTACGATCTGCTGCGCACGCGGTTCATTCTGGTGTACACGCTCTTTTTATGGTTTCTCACCTTTGCCCTGTTTCAGTTCGACAGTGACGCGGGCAAAGTCGTACTCAGCCTGATGAATGTAGCGCTGCTGGTGGTGCCGCTCGTCAGTGTTGTTTTCACCACCATTCATTACTTCAACTCCTACGAGTTTATCGAATTGATGCTCGCCCAACCGATCCATCGCAGGGCCGTTTTTTTAAGCGAGTATTTGGGCGTGGCATCATCCCTGGTGATGGCGTTTCTCCTCGGGGTGGGTATGCCGGTGGCGCTTTTCGGTGCCGGCACGGCCGGGTTGGCGCTGGTGTTCTCGGGCACAATGCTCACCCTGGTGTTTGTGTCGCTGGCGTTCCTCTCTTCCGTGCTCACGCAGGACAAAGCCAAAGCCATTGGCGTGGCGTTATTGTTCTGGTTTTACTTCTCGCTCATATACGATGGCATCCTGCTGTGGGTCGTGTATACCTTCAGTGACTATCCGCTGGAAAAAATAACGTTGGGGCTGGTAGCCCTTAACCCCGTTGACCTGGCCCGAATCATCTTGTTGCTGCAGCTTGATATCTCGGCCCTGATGGGCTACACCGGAGCGTTTTATCAGAAATTTTTTGGCAGTGCGGCCGGCATGTTGTTTTCGTCTCTCACGCTACTGCTTTGGGTGCTGTTGCCCCTGTGGGCTGCGACACGCATTTTTCAAAAGAAGGATTTATGAAGTGGCTCGTGCTGATCCATGTTTTGGGTGCAGCCATTTGGGCTGGCGGCCACCTGGTGCTCAGCGTAGGTTTTCTGCCCAAGGCGTTGCGCGAGCGTGATCTTTCGGTCATTACGTTTTTTGAATCGCGGTACGAGCGCATCGGGTTGCCCGCGTTGCTCGTGCAAGTGATTACCGGCCTGTGGATGGCAGCCATCTACGTGCCGGTGGGCGAGTGGTTGAGCCTGGCCACATCGCATCACCGGTTCCTGTGGATCAAGCTCGGTTTGCTGCTGGCCACGTTGGCCCTGGCGGTTCACGCCCGTGTATTCCTTATTCCGCGGCTCACGGCCAGTACCTTACCGGCTCTGGCTGCGCACATTGTGTTGATCACCCTGTTGGCGGTGGCTTTTCTCGTCACGGGGTTAAGTTTTCGATTTACGTATCCCTGATATGAATATTGCAAAAGAACTAACCTTACAGCCCGACAAGCCTGCGCGCCTGATGCTGTGGCACGAAGGCTCCGTTAATCAGTTGGTCATTGGTTTGATGAGAGGGCAGGTGCTGGCGAAACACAAGACACCGTACCCGGCTCTGCTGGTGGTGTTGAAAGGATCGATTGATTTTCGGCTGCCACAGGAGCGAACGGTGCTCACCGCTCTCGACACCTTTTCGATTCCGGTGAATGAACTCCACGAAGTGGAAGGCCTGGACGAGGAGAACCTGATTCTGGTGACCAAGCACGTCACCCCGGTACTGTGAGAGCCGCCAGGCGCGAGCTGAAATAACGCTGCTCGGCCTGGGAGGCCGAGTATTGAATCGCTCGTTCAAAACCCGTTTTGGCTTGCGCGATTTGGTTGGCTTGCTGATGCCAGGTAGCCAGCGTGGCGTGATAGAGCGCACTCGTCTCCAGTGGTTTTTCCAACGCTTTCGTTTCCGGCCGTGTCAGCGCGTGCGATGCTCCTTTCCATTCGCCAATGGCGATGAGGCGATGGAGTTGAATGAGCGGAGCGGGTTTCAATGCCAGTAACCAATCGTAAAGCTGCACAATGCGTTCCCAATTTGTATCGGCATAGTGTTTGGCTGCCGTGTGCTCGTAGGCAATGGCCGCCTCCAGGTGAAGAGGCGTAAGTTGATCTCCGGCAGACGCCCACTCCAGAAACTCGCGGCCTTGCTGCAACAGATCGGTATTCCAACGCGTGCGATCCTGATCTTTCAGCGGCACAAAATCACCCGTGGGTGAAAGGCGTGCCGGCAGCCGCGCGGTGTTCAGACACATGAGCGCCAGCAACGCATACACGGCTGGTTGCTGCAATGCGGAATGCTGTGTGAGCATATGGGCGAGCCGGAGGGCTTCTTCTACTACATCTTCGCGCACCAGATTTGGATGATGGGAGGCATGGTAGCCCTCGTTAAAGATCAGGTAGATCACCAGCAGCACGCTGTCCAGGCGGGTGGTGAGTTGGGCTGGGGGCGGAAGCTCGAACAAGACGTTTTCGGTGCGCAGCGTTTCGCGTGCGCGATAGAGGCGTTTGGTGATGGTCTCTTCCTGTGTGAGAAACGCGTGGGCAATTTCGGCTACGCTAAAGCCACACAATGTTTTGAGCGTGAGGGCCACCTGCGCCTCGGTGGGCAGGGCGGGGTGGCAGCAAACGAACATCATGCGCAGTTGCTCGTCTTCGATGTGGGCAGGCGAGAGTTGCGCGGTTAGCACAGGACCAGCCGTGTACTCCGATTTGAGCAGGGCAGCCGTGGCGGCCGCAAATTCTTTTTCGTGGCGCTTTTGCCGAAGTACGTCCAGTGCTTTGTTGCGCGCTACCGTGAAGAGCCAGGCCGAAGGGTTTTGCGGAACGCCATGGTACTTCCATTGCTCCAGCGCCTTGAGCAGCGCGTCCTGTGCTACGTCCTCAGCCAGCGCCAGGTGCTGCGGCCCGAATACACGGGTGAGCGCAGCCACCAGCTTACCCGCCTCGTGGCGGAAGAGATTTTCAAGATGGGGCGTTGTAACAGGCACGTTGGGCGAGCCCAAGATCGAAATTATGGACGGAATGTGGCAACCTTACCTGTCCATTTCTCGATCCACGTCATCCAATAGTCCGATAATTTCGCTGCACCGCACGCGTTAGCTTCAGTGAATTTCGGGTATAAATGGACCAGCAACTAAGCATAATAGTAAGAGTGAGATTAGGAATGCAGCGCAAATGGTCGTATGTTTGCTGGGCATTTAAGAAATAGCGCCTTTCAGCTAGCTCAATCCGAGTTTTTGTTTTTCGCCTTCTTCTTATCTATTGTCTCATAAGATTATTCGTCAAAATCTTATTAGCTATGGCCATTACTCTTTAGTGAGTTTGATTCGTTTTTTTTTAATTTTTAATAATACACAATGCAAGGAACAGTAAAGTTTTTTAATGAAGCAAAAGGATTTGGATTCATTAAGCCCTCAAATTCATCAATCGATATTTTTGTTCATGTCTCGGGACTGATCGATGAGATTCGCGAGAATGACGAAGTTAGCTATGACGAGGAAGCAGGCCGAAAAGGCATGAATGCCGTCAATGTAGCCCGAATAATGGATTAAGAAGTTTCCATAGATATTCCGAAAAGGTCGACCTGCACGGTCGACCTTTTTTGTTTTGTAGGGTATGATAGTATTTTCTCCAGACGCGAGTTTATGGACTCGAAAGGATTTTTCGATCGCTTCACACGGGCTTGGCGGACTGCCTGGCCTTAAGGCCAAAAAGAATCCGGGTAACGACAAACGGCCGGATCAAAAAATGATAGAGGCTGAAAATGGTGATGAAGCAGACAGCGATGAGGGCGATTAACTTCAGCAGGATGGGACTGTTCCATTGGACAATGTAATAACCAAACGCTACGATGACGGTCTGGTGAAGAATATAAAACGGATAAACCGCTGGGTTCAGATAGGAAAGCCAGCGGTTTGAAAAGTTCAGGTATTGCCGGGCATAGCCAATCACGGTGAGAATGATCGCCCAGATATGGAGCCCATCCAGAATGCCGTAGACGTACAACGAAGTGTCTTGCTGCCGGGGCAATTTCACCGGCCAATAGTATTTCCAAAATAAAACTGAGGCACACACGAGGGAGGTAATCAGAAAATACCGTCTATACTGCTGGCAGGTAGCCCAAAAGGATGGAAGATCAGCCAGGTAAAAGCCGAGGAAGTAAAACGTAATAGACGAAGTAAAGACAAACCAGTCATCCAACAAACTTCCTTGTTCCGGCCATCGGACATAGAGCCAGAAGTAATACACCATGAATAGGGCAGCGGGAAGCAGGTTGAAAACAGGGCTGGTGAAGAACGAATCCGTTTTTTGCCGCAACGCGTTGATGAACTTGACCTTAAAAAGCGCAAACACCGGAAGCAGCAGAATGGTGAATACGAACAGGTACACCACAAACCACATGTGGCTCCAGGTCAGGCTTCCTTCCGGATAGGGGACCATGTCCCAGACGGAAGGGTAAAAGTTCCAATAGCCTTCTTCAGCCTTCCCTTTTTGCAACCACTCGAAATAGACCTGTGACGGAATAGTAAAAAACATGGCGAACAGCAACGGGATGAAAAGCCGAACCACCCGTTCACCAAAGAAGGTCAGCACAGACCTTTTCCGCAGGGAAAAGCTGACACCAACCCCTGAAATGAAAAAAAGTAAGGGTAATCGCCATTGGTGAAGCCAGATGATCAAGCGATCGAGGAAAACGGAGTGCTCGGGGTTTTTGATTTCCCAGTTGAAGCTCACGAAGGGCATTGAGCAATGGAAGAAGATCAGGAGCAGAAAGGCCAGGATCCTGATCCAGTCGATATAGTTTTCCCGCGGTTGAGTATTTGGTGGCATAGTAGAACGTGATGTCACGCAGCAAAGATGTAAAGCCACCTAAATTGGTTGCACCGGTCACGCAAAATAGTTCTTACCCCCATTTGGGCGGGCCGATATTGCCCTGACAGGATTGGTACGTCTGGGCCTACGGATTGCGGAACAACTGAATGGTGTAATCCAGTAATTCGTTGTCCCCATACTGGCCGTGGCCGGGCACCACCATCCGCACGTGGGGGTAGTGCTGCCGTATGCGTTCTACCGTGCGCGACCATTCAGCCAGGTTAGCATCGCCCAGATAGCCCTTGGTGGCGTTCACTTCCTTAATCAGGCAGCCACCGAACATCACATCCTCGGCCGGAAAATAGGCGATGATGTTGTCGGCTGTGTGACCTTCGCCCCAGAAGCGTGCCACCACGTGTTGGCTCCCCACGGGAAGGCGCAGGGAATCCATGAAGCTGTTTTGCGGAACGGGGTAGTTATTGGCTTTTGCGAGGTCAATCGTTTTGGTGAGGGCGTAGGAGGGAATTTTTTGATGGTGAAACGCCTGCAGGCCGGCCAGGCAGTCGTTGTGGAAGTGGGTGGGCACAATAGCGGTGATGTTGAGTTGATACCTTTCGCGCAGCCAGGCGATCAGTTCCTCTGAACTTTTGTCCGTGGTTGGGGTGTCGAAAATGACGGCTTCCTTGTCGTGCCGCACGATGAGACCGTTGCAAGGCACGTTACCGAAATCCTGAGTTTGCAAAAAAGACGTGTGCTCAAAGGCGTTGTCGGAAATCTGAGTAATGATGAGGTCTGCCGACTGGTACACCACCCGGGGTGCAAAGCTGCCGCGTGGGGCTGGGCTACAGCCCACCAAGGTTGCCAGGGCCCAGGCAAAAAGCACGAGGTTGACAGTTGTGGGTGTTTTCATATGCATGAAGATGAGAATCGGTTGTGCGGGTTATAAGCTGATTTTCTGGCTAGCAGGACTAACGACCTGACAGCTGGCGGAGATGTGCTACTCGCCCAGATAGGGGTCTTTTATTTTTTTGATTTGATAGGTGATATCGCGGAATGTGGCCTGACAACTTTTTCCGGTGGGGGACTGCGCCAGGAAGCCAACCCGGAGGCGTTTCGTGGCATCAAACTGGAAGTGCCGGACGAGAACCCACTGTACTCCATTCAGCGAATAGTACAGCGTAATCACATGGCCGGCCCGGGCCACCTTGAAAAAGACTTTATTGGCGGTCAGTTCAACCGAGTTGCAGTCATCGGAGGTGTTTTTGGTGACCACACTGACGACCCGTTTGGCGCCCAGGTAGTCGCGTTCAAAGCAGAACTTAATCCAGTTTAAGCTATCCTGTTTCAGCACGAGGGCTCCGCCATCCCACTTATTGTCAAACGCATGCTCAATTGACGCGCTGAGTACGAAGTCGGGGTCGGCTGTGAAAAGCAGTTTTGGTGCGTTATCGGTATTGTACGTCACGTTGGGGTCGCGGAACATATCTGTTTTTTCGCCCGCCACGATGGTCAACGCGTTTTTCGCTATGGTGAATTGCCGGGGCTGATTCTCCCAGGTTAAACGATGGGGAATGCCGTCTATCCGGACGGAGTCTTTGGGTTGACCGAATCCGGTTTGGATCAACGCAAAAAAAAGTAAACTACTGAACAATGACGCAACGAATGGGCGATGGAGCATAGGAACGGGGGTTTATTGATTTTCCGGTTGATTCGTTTGTTGGGAATAAAGGTCATCTAGTCAAACAAAAAATACTTCCAATGTTTGTGACCCGTGTCACCGGATGCATACCAACCTTGGCTCGCCTCTTCCTGCCCGGTTGGAAGAAGCCAGGCGGTGTGACTATATACGCTATTTTCATCCAGCGGATTGTATACGACCCACTCCCGGGTCCCAAAGCGGTCAAGGAGAAACCGGGGTTGTTCAAAGGAAAGATTGTACCCATTCTTATGCGGGGCATACCAATATTTTTCAACGCCAACCACATCTGGCGAATAGTCTTTATTCTGTGCCTGAAGGGTTAATGGGTAGGCGCCACGTTGCTTTTGATATTCCTCAATATCGCGGATAAATCGATTTGCCTGATCAATGGCATGATCCCGGCTCCGTTCAGTGAGTGGCTTCGCAAGAGTCAATTGCAGAAACAGGGTAACAGCCGGCAGGTAAATCAAATATAAAGGCAGAAAGCAGAATTTTTTTGCTGGCTGTGCTTTAAATGGTTTGGCCTTGGGTAACCAAATGACAACTATGAAAATCCATAGTAAGATTACCAATAGCCCAAATGCTTTACCAACGCTTAAGGTGGCAAACAGGGCAATCACCAGGATTACTAAAGTGCTGACCAGGATAGACGTAACAGCAAAGCCGAAATGGTATTTTGGCAGGGTTAGCCAAAGGAGTCCAACGGGAACTAACAATAGCCCTACGAGACCGAATACCTGTATCATCGTTGAGAGGGGTAGCGCTAACCGGTCATAGTCGCCCGTCATGAAGGGGTATGAAATGCCAAGGGCTAATAATGTGGTCAGGAAAACCGTGATTGCCAGGTGTGTAAGTAGGTCAGATTTTGAGGAGGATCGTGTAAGAATATTCATGGCCTATTTATCAATCCGATAACCTTACCTCTGGTGATTTTCATACGTTGTTCGTTGCCAACCGGAGCAATACCTCACTCGATAAATGTAACCTTTTTGATCTTCCCATTCGCAGTTTCATAAATCGCAACTCCGTGAATAAATTGTTTTCCGAACCTCACTTTTTCCTGGTCGATGACTTTGTTATTAATGACCATTCTGTTTTTTATTTCGCAATACAGGTTTGGGACTTTATTCAAGAAGTCATAGTCCTTCCTCATTTGTTCCCGGCCCTTCATGACAAGTTTGCCATCCTGATAGATTTCAATATCGTCCGAATAGGTGTCCAGAAAAGCGTCTAAGTTTCTTGCATTGTAAGCATTGACTTGTCGCTGCACGATTTCTTCGGGACTTTCCCGTATCAACGTGTCAGCCTTAATTGGTTTTCCATTTTTGAAAATGAGTTCGACCGAGTTTAAGTTCTGTAATGACTCCAATGGGTTTTTTGTGAGTAACAACAAGTCAGCGTGTTTTCCGTTGTCAATGCTTCCCACCTTATCTGCGAGGCCAAAGCATGACGTGGCGTTTATGGTCGATGATTTTAGGATCTCGGCATTGGAAAGCCCTGCTTTTCGCATGGCTTCAAGTTCCTGAAGATAAGATGAAGCATGAAATGTCCCAATGTTTCCCGCGTCTGTTCCCGTGGCAATGTTAACGCCCGCTTTTTGGAGTTTTGCCAGGTTGACGCTCATGATTGAGTCGGCTGGCGTTTTGGGAATGCCGTGTTTACGATACCATCTGATAACAGACGGCAATGATGTACTATCCATGGATTCAATATCGGTCAATGTCCCGTAAGCAAAAGCGTTAGCCCATTTTAGGTCTTGTGGATGATGGGTTAGCCTGCCCGAAAAAGTCTTGTAGTAGTTCCCCATAACAAGTAAGGTCGGGATATAGGTAACGTTTTTGTCTTTGAGTGTTTTTGCAAAGTCATCCGGAATTACGGCATCATCGACACTGTGAACGAGGATGGTGGCTCCCGCATGAACGGCTAACTTGGCCGTTTCCAGTTCGGTCGCATGAACGGCTAACTTCAAGTTGTTTTTTGCACACAGCGTGGCAAGATGTTGCACTAACGGGTATGACTTGTCAGCTGGATGCTCTTTATCAACGATGTACCACAGTTTGATGAAATCGGGTTTTTTCGGGAGCATTCGGGCGAAGAGTTGATCAACGTCATCGGTGGATGCCACCTTAATGATAGGCGGGTCATTCAGCTCAAGTTCCTTATCTTCTACGATCGAAAATAGCGGACCGGTTACTAAAACACTTGGAGATGGGGTGGTCTTACGGATGCTGTCGCGGATAACAAAATTATTGAAGGGACCACCGACATCAATTACCGTGGTTATGCCAAGCCGCAAGTAACGTTTGAAGTAATCGGTTGTGTTGTTAAATCCATTGTCCCGCTCAGTTGAGTAGGGGAGCCGGTTGGTGAAATCAACGGCATCGGGTCGGGTGTATAAGCTGCCGGATTGAAAAAAGTGGATATGAGCATCAACAAGGCCGGGAATCAGATATTTACCTGTTCCGTCTATTATTTTAGTCTGTTCTCCAATCCTGAGTTTTTTGTCCGGCCCGACCCAGGATATTTTTTCGTTTGCAATGAGGACACTATAGTTGGGCAGTTGTTTTCCGGTCTTGACCTCTATCACGTTCACATTTCGTATCGCGGTTTCTTGCCCGAATAGATGTAAGCATCCAAACAGTAAAGCGAGGAGGGTGGTTTGTTTTTTCATATTGTGATAGATTTTATGGCCGGCTGGGGGTCTGCTATGGCTGCGATTATTCGGCTATATCGTTCACCAAACGAATGTAAGAGATTCCAACCGTTTTTGACAAGGTGACTGTGCACCAAATTTTTTTGGCAGCCCCGACCAGACGAATTGTGCATAATGCCCCGTGCCTTGAAACACCGGACTACCTGATGATGTCAGGTTTGTTTATTAGCGTTGGGTGTGTGTCGCCTGGAAAGGAGCAACAGGGACACGATCGCCAACCACGATAAAAATGGCATGACCAGAAAAGGGAAGGCAGGTGGTGTTGCTAAGAGTGGAAACATTCGGCTGTAGACGATCACGGAAACCGTGGTTAATAGTATGATTGCCCGGTAAAGCCGGTTGGCCATTTGTTCTGTCCACCGTTTTGAAAGCCGGTAGGCGAAGAGAAGTCCAGCGAACGGGGAAAGAACCCAGGCGGTAAACAGGCCAAGGAGTAGAATTGATTTTTGATCGCTCCCGGTCTTGAACATGAAGTAAAGCGAGCCGACTACCCCGAGTCCCAACAGGATCAGCGCCACTGTTCGTAACTCATTTTGTCTTGATGAATGTGAATCGGCCATTTTGTTGTGGTCCTGTCAGAATTTGGGCTTTTTCCTCGCTAACGTCAGCGGCTATCAACGTTCAGCCAACGAATGTAGGAGATTACAACGGTCTTTGACAGGTTAGGTGTATTAATTTTGACTTTTTGTCCGCGGCTGTAATGGCAAAAAACGTCTGTGAGCGATCGTTTTCTATTTCAGTCTTGTGATTTCGGACTTGATGTCCATCTGAAGCTTTTCAATTCCTACAATTCGTTCTCTTACAATTTCAATCCTGTATTGCTTTTGAAAATTGTAGTTGTTCAGGGTGTTAATGAATTCTTCGTCCACTTTTAATGCCCGGTAGCTGATGGGACGGGCTTGTTTCAGAAATTCAATAAGTTGTATGTGCCGGTCAAGGAGGGGCGAGATTTTATCATTGAATTCAGTGGTCTCCCAGTCCATGCTCCACCGGACTAAATTCAGCGTTCGGTCGTAGAGGTCGATGATGCCGGTTCGAATGGTGTCATTCGTGATAATATCAATGCCAACAGACTTCATGGTTTCAAAAGCTGTCTTTTTTATTCCTGGAACACTAAAGACATAAAAACGGGCGTAGTGCCGGTCGAGCGTATCGCGGTAGTCGTTGATGTTGGACAGTAGATCGTGGTAGATAATTTTCCCTGACGCCAGGGCCATGGAATCGTCATGAATTTTTTGCCGAAGCCGGTGGATAAGAAATTCAAGGTCTCCGTCAAGTTCTGTTAAAATTTCGATTTCCCGCTTTGTATTGATCCGGTCGTTGTTCCAATTGTCGAACCAGATGGCAATGGTCACCCCAATAAAAATCAGGATAATCTCGGCTAATGCTTTTTTAACATTCATGCTTCTGGCGAATCGTCCCATGGCTGAAGGAAAGACGAAGATAACGAATGACTATACACATTCCCCAAACGAATATAAATGATTACAACTGTTTTTGGTAAGCGGGGTGGAGAGAAAATGTTTGGTGCGGGATTTTAGGGCTGTGGGGTCTGTTGATACATTAAATTGGTGTACTTCTCGGCAGGTTGGAAGACGTGGCGGCATGATGAAATTAGCACGAAAACCGCCAATGCAAATAGCTGCTGTTGGTGGCCGTTAATTTTTCAGCCCCTCCCTTTGCAACAACTCAATTACCAAACTTATCTGTCGAACACGGCTCTCTAAACTTGCAAAGTCAATTTTCTCCACTGTGTCTGTCGTTTTATGATAGTCCGGATGTAAGCCGGAAAAGAATAGAATTGCCGGAATTCCCTTTTCGTAAAAGCTATAGTTGTCAGACCTTGTAAACAGTCCCACTGGGTCTTTTGAATTGTTTAGTGAGTAGTCGAATGAACATTGGTCAAAGAGACTGTCAGCCTTTTTTATAATAGTATCTAGCTCGTTTGATTGGTCTGTCCCAATACAATAAAGGTATTTTGCATTATCATGTTTTTCGTCAATTCTTGAAATCATGTCTAAATTCAGGTTACAAAGAATGTTTTTAGGGTCAAAGTCAGGTTGACTTACATGATAAAGGGACCCTAATAGACCTGCTTCCTCTCCCGAAGTTGCCAAGAACACAATATTGTACTCTAAGTCTTTGGCCAGCGAAAACGCTTCCGCAATCTCAAGTAGTGCAGCTGTCCCTGACGCATTGTCGTCCGCTCCAGGAAAGTACTCTTCTCCTGATTTCCCTAAATGGTCGTAATGCGCGGATAGAATAATGGATTTATTGCTATTTCCCTTAACTACTCCAACAACGTTAGCTGTTTCAATCTCATTATGTATTCTTTCAAACTTCACTTTCGCTTTGGGAATCGGGACTTCTTTGATCCTATTGTCCTCTTGCAACTTAGTCAATTCCTTTATTGAGCGGCCAAAAATATTTTTTATTTCCGAATTCGGAATTGTGATAGTATTAAGAAACTTGATTGTGTCCCACCTGGCAAAAGTGTTTTGTGCCGTATCGCTATTAGGTAGTGAAAGTCTTTTTTGGAGTGAGTGTTCTTTGAACGTGTTTTTTATAGACTCAAATTGTTTTTCGTTTCCAGGATTAGCAAGGATAATCCCTGAAGCTTTTCGTTGTGCTAGTTTTCTGTTGATGTCATATTTATTCCTCAGGTTTTTAACAAAAACTAATACTAGCCTGTCTTTTACGTCAATTTGATTTAATTCCTCTTCTGTTCCCCGACCGCCAAAAACAATTTCTTTGTCTATTTCTTCATTTTGGACATTGCTCCCTTGAAACACCATGTTTTCAAAATTCTTAAGTGTCGTGCGTTGGGTTTTTATATACACTTGTCCCCAGTACGTTTGATTCAGTTTAAACTTTTCAAGATAACTGTCTTGATGGTATGTATTAAGTCCTAAGTGTTTAAATCTGTCCGAGATGAATTTGCCCGCTCTCCTTTGTCCCTCGGTTCCAGTCCCCCTGCCTTCAAGTGAGTCAGAGGTTAGTATTTTTACAAATGCTTTTAGGTCTTTCCTGTCAATGCTGGATTTGTCTGCCTGCCCTTGGCTTTGCAAAACGAAGCTCGTCAGACAAGTTATTAGTAGGAGTATTTTCATAAAAAAATTAAGGGCCACAACGCCCGCTATATACGTTCACCAAACCAATATAGCCGATTACAACCGTTTTTGATGCGCGGGGTGGCGGGAAAATGTTTGGTGCGGGTTTTAGGGCTGTGGGGTCTGCTGAGTCATTAAATTGTTATGCGTCTCATTAGGCCGGAAGACCTGGCGACATGATGACATCAACCCCCCGTATTTCATAAATGTTTTGTTGACAGCTGTCGCGTTGTGCCTCTTTTTAAAGTCGCAGCCCGCTTTTTATGTTGTTTAATTTGTATGTCTGAGTGTCGGGCAGGTATTTGTAATAAAAAATGTACACAACGTCCGAAAAGTATTTTAGGTCTTTTCCTTGTCGTTGAAATGTCTGCATTGAAAGTGTTATTTGGTCTCGGATAACTGATAGTCCATTTATCTTTATCAGAACGTCTGTTGGTTTTAAGTCCTTTGGTTTTATCTGTTTGTTTTCTTTTTCCTTTAGAATGGTCATGCCGTTTATCTTGTCAGGAAAGTCCTGTATGATTGGCCAATCAGCTCTCAGTATTAATCGGTCAATTTGTTTTTCGTCTTTAATCAATTTTGTCAATGAGTCCAAAGAGTAGTAATACATTCCTGTCTTGTCGGAGGATATAGAACTAACTATTTGTCCAGAGGTCGTTTTAACACATGTCGTTATTAATGTCAGTATGATTATCAGATGTCTCAAATGTCTTAACGCTATGACTGACTCCGTCTATCTTGGTTCAGCAAACGAATGTAACCGATTACAACCGTTTTTGATGCGCGGGGTGGAGGGAAAATGTTTGTTGTAGGGTTTTAGGGCTGTGGGTCTCTGAGTCATTAAATTGTAGTGCGTCTCAATACGTTTTGTTCTCGCGGGTATTCATTTCAACTGTTTTGCAATGTCAGCAAAACCTTCTGTCAATGTTTTATATATATCCTTTACTACGGTTTCCTCTAAGGCTTTCTCAATTGTAAGATCGATTACTTTTCCCTTCAACAGTTGGAACCAAGTCTTCTTTCCAAGATCGAAATGGTTTTTTAGTGATTCAATTTCATCGTAGATTATTTCTTGACCAAGTCCAAGTGTGTCCAACTTCTCAACAATGTCGTTCAGTTTTGAGTGAAGATTAGATTCTTCTTCTGGGGTAAACTTGTCCACGCTATCCGGCTGATAAGTGTAGAATTTATTTATATCATCAATCTCTTGATCAATCGCGAAAAGTGCAGCGTCCCGCTCGGGAATAAATTGGCAGTTGGGCTTATTGCATGTCTTCAAATGTTCTTCCTTCTGAAAGATAGTCCCGCTACGTAAGATTTTAAGAAAGTCCAATTTGTCTCTGTCACGATTGAAATCGTAAAGCTTAGTTGTCAATAAGGACTTAAAATTTGCAAGCGAATTTAAGTGAGGTCCTTCGAAAAAGTCCTCGATAAATTCGTTAGCTTCTTTTTCTACTATGTTCATTTTAATTTGGGAAAGCTGTCAAGAATATAAGCAATAACGCGTGTATATAAAACGTGCCGGCACTCCAAAATAGTAAATTTAAATCAATCGTGCTGGCATGTTTTATATACTTTGTTGTAGCCAGTGCGTTTCACCGAATCTTTGTTCTGAACTTAAAGAATCGAATTTCCTTATTTAGAATGTCCAACTTCGTGAATCCGCCTCGGTGTCCGATATAAATGTTTTGGTTGTCAATTGCCGCAACGGAATTTGGATAGAGACCCGACCAAAATGTCTTCTCAAAAATCGTTTCCTTATTTAAGGCATTGATGAGAAAGAAAGTCCTATGAGCTGCAATGAATATATTGTCACCGAAGATACACATTGCCTCTGGAGCGTCCTCGAATTCAATTACCTTAATCGGAACAAAAGTGTCCACATTCTTGTCTAGCCGATACATTGTCCCTTTACTTGTTGACAAGTGAGCTAGCCCCTCAATAAAGTAAGTCTCGTTTTTAAATCTAAAAATGAATTTTACATTTCCCTCTTTAATAAGTTTTTTGTCAGTCGTCCCATTAGGAATAAATTCGATCTTTCCTCCCCATTCTCCATGGTCCGAACCGATGAGGCGTCCAGTTTCTATTTCAAGTATTGCATCCTTTTCTTCATCCGCCTTGTCAATCTTAATTGCTCCATTGTATGTGAATACCTTGAATTCATTTCGTGAATGATTGAGTTCGAACCATTCGTCACTACTAACTTTTGGCAACTTAGTCTCAACAAAGTCAGTCAATTTATATTCCTGACTGAAAACTGTCCCAGTTGTCAAAATCAAAAGAGTCAATATTGTCTTTAGGTGTGTCATTCTTTAGCGCATTGGCTACAACGTCTCGCTATATTCGTTCGGCAAACGAATGTAAATGATTACAATCGTTTTTGATGCGCGGGGTGGGGGGAAAATGTTTGGCGCGGGGTTTTAGGGCTGTGGGTTCTTGTGATCCGTTAGGTTTGTATACGTTTCGTCACGGCACCATGCAGAAACACTTTGTTGGCTGCCGTTTTAATTTCTCTCAAGTATTACTGGGTCCAGCTTGGGATTCCAATAAAATATATCAGATTCGAATCTGTTCTTATTCTTCATTACTTCAATTACCCCGCTCTCAAACAGCCTTTTGTAATCTTCCTTTTTCAGTTTCTCCATTTCTGCCATTTGTTCTTCGTCAAATCCACTGAAAAGTCCCCCTGTTACAGTATATGATGTCAAGGAAACAAATTCAATCATAGTTTTCTCTGTGTCCACCGCGTATATTTTAACTTCAGCCATCAAGTCGTGGCCCTCACTGTCAAATTCGATGAAGAATAAACTGTCAATCATATTTGATTTAAGGCTGTCACTCAAGCCACGCGCTGGTTCCATTCTGTTTGTGAATATTTCTTGTTTAGAGAGGTTAACGATGTATGGCTCTCCAATTTGTAAATTGGTATTAACCTCTTTTCTTGGTAGAGTAGTCGCAACAAATGCGAATATTGAAATACCAAGGATCAAAATTTGCACAATGCGAAAATTGTGGTCGATGTTGGTATCAGTGTTTCTTTTAAAATGCCTATACGAAATTGGTAGAATAAGCAAAGTGACCAAGTCAGTGTAATCGACTATTCGACTAAACTCAGTCCCGAAGGTGTGATTTGTCCAATTAATTAAGTCTGTAGAAAGTGGAGTTTTCCAAACCACAAAAATTAAAGCTGTCAGCAGATAAACCTTGAGCTCATGTTTAAAGAAAAATATACTCCAGAAGAATGGAAAAATAAACAGTCCCGCAATGTCAGATAACTTACCTGTCACGAAGCCGCCAAACTGATATTTTAGTATGAAATCATTTGTCAACAGGCAGAATAGTCCGAAGATGAAAAACTTGTCTGTCAGTAATGTTAGTCTATTTTGTCCCATTAAATTGCCGCCAACGTAGGGCTAAACGCGTTCACCAAACGAATATAGATGATTACAACCGTTTTTGATGCGCGGGGTGGAGGGAAAATGTTTGGTGCGGGGTTTTAGGGCTGTGGGGTCTGCTGATCCGTTAAGTTTTGTGGATGTCTCATCAGGCCGGAAGACCTGCGACCTGATGAATTGCCACCGTGTTTTCTAAACTTGAGCATTTCGAAAAACGGCCTTACCTGACTGCGAACAGGCGATGAACAAATCATCTGGGCCAGCCATGACGTTTACTTGCCCTGATACATTCTTTTCCTGAACCAAAACGCAAGATTTACGAGTAAGATTAAAGCAGGAACTTCAATAAGCGGACCGATTACTCCTGCGAATGCCTGGCCAGAGTTTATTCCAAACACTCCGACCGCCACGGCAATGGCAAGCTCAAAATTATTTCCGGTAGCCGTGAATGAAACGGATGTATTCTCTTCATAGTTAGCTCCCAATTTCTTAGATAGAACAAAACTCAACACGAAAATGATAATGAAATAAATGACCAGTGGAATAGCGATGCGGAGCACATCGAATGGAATGTTCACAATCATTTTGCCTTTAAAGCTGAACATAATTATGATCGTAAACAGAAGCGCGATTAATGTCAGAGGGCTTATCTTAGGCACTACGTTCTTCACATACCATTCTTCGCCTTTTGCATTCTTGAAGAAATGACGCGTAAGAAACCCTGCTATAAACGGAACACCGAGATAAAGGAAAACGCTCTCCGCCACATCACGCATACTCACATCCACTGCTGAACCTTCGATGCCGAAGTAAGGAGGCAGTACGGTGATGAACAACCACGCAAATACACTGTAAAACAACACTTGAAAGATGCTGTTGAGTGCAACGAGCCCGGCCGCATATTCTTTGTCACCCTTTGCTAAGTCATTCCAGACCAAAACCATAGCAATACAACGGGCTATGCCAATAAGTATCAGTCCAATCATGTATTCAGGCTTGTCTCTCAGGAAAATGATTGCCAGAAAGAACATAAGGATAGGGCCTACAATCCAATTCAGGACTAAGGAGAGACTTATCACTTTTAAATTCCTAAACACTTTTCCCAAATGTTCATAGCGTACTTTTGCCAATGGCGGATACATCATAATGATAAGTCCGGCTGCTATTAGCAGGTTGGTAGTACCGACCTGAAATTGATTCATGAATTGTTCGACTTCAAAAAAGTAGCCGAGGCCAATGCCCAAAAGCATCGCGAGAAAAATCCAAAGAGTGAGATAACGGTCTAAAAAACCAAGTTTTGATTGACTCATACAACGGTTGTGGTTGATAGGTTGATTCGGTTCTTTAGTATGCTTTTCGAAGCATGTCGGCATACTCATTGGGCAGTGGACTGTCTTCCACTGCTCTTGCTGCCTTCTCGACATCATAAGCAAACCGGATAAATTCAACTTGGAACGAATCAGGTTTTGCAAGTGAGAAATTCTCATCAAGAGAAATTAGCACGTAGCCGCCACGGGGGTCTCCGTCTTTTGGTTTTCCAACAGAACCAATGTTAATAGCATGACGAAGGTTTCCGTTTTCGTCTTTCAGTGTTTTATGGTAGGGCTTATGGGTGTGGCCAAAGAACAGGAAGTGAGCATTGGCCTGCTCCATGATGCGAAGCATACTCTTTTCATCTCGGTCAACGAAAAGGTATTCGTTGATTTTGCGAGGGCTGCCATGAACCATTAAGAAATCAAACTTCTCGTCATTCAATTGATACTCCAGTCGAATGTGAGAAGGGAGGGCGCGGAGATATTTGCGTTCATCCGGTTTCACGATTGAATTTGTGTATTCAATAGATTGCGCCCCGTTGGATTTTTCATGGTCGGTTTTGTATGCACATCCACAGTCATCGCTCATTCTGCCAATGCCAAAGTCATAGTTACCAGCAAGAGTAGGAATGTTGCGCTTCCGGATTTCATTGATTACTTCGTTAGGCCAAATGTTATATCCGACTAAGTCGCCAAGACAATAGACAACGTCCACCTTGCGACTGTCAATGTCGGCAAGGCATGATTCAAGAGCGGGAAGGTTGGCGTGGATGTCGCTAAAAAGAGCAATTTTCATAAGTGGGATATTGTAATATTACGTTATGGTTGGCAAAAAAATTTAGCTGCAGTCGTTTTTCTTTACGTACCGGGTAAAGAGGTTGATGAAAACATCTTTGGCTTCATCCCACACCTGCTCGTCAATGCAATAATTCACTTTTGGTCCTTCTATCTCTCCTCGGATAATACCTATACGCTTCAATTCCTTTAGGTGTTGAGTAATGGTTGATTGAGAAAGCGGAAGTTCATTCACCAGGTCGTTGCAAATGCAGGTTTCGTGGCTCAATATGTATTCAAGGATTGCCACACGTGCGGGATGGTCAAAAGCCATGGCCAAGTTCGCCATACGGTTTTGGCGCTTTTTGAATAGTTCTGACTTGGTTATGCCCATATGATTATCATAACGCAATATTACGATGGGTTTGTTTGTTGTGCAAGTTGGTTCCTGGTAGAAATGGTTGTTTTGAAATCGTCAGCGTTAGTTTCTCTTTTTTGTCGGAGGAGAATTTGTGGGTGAGGGCATGGGCGTCAACCTCTGTGTTTATCCAGTGCGGGCATAGGAGGGCTCCAAAATGAAGGTACGTGTTTCACGTACCGAAATGGTTGGCCCGGCCTGTTCCAAACTGTTTCGCGTGACTAAACTACATCATGAAAAAGTTTGATGCGCGGGGTGGAGCAAAAAATGTTTGGTGCGGGGTTTTAGGGCTGTGGGCTCTGCTGAGCCGCTGAGTTTGTGCACGTCTAATCAGGTTGGCAGACCTGGCGACATGATGATACAACTGTTTTTGAAAATGCTCTTTTGAAATTTGTCCGTCACTCACTTCGCAAACTTTCGGTCGGGTTAGTTAACGCGGCTTTTGCGGAATGAACACCAACCGTAAGAGCAGTCACCGTTAATATGATGACACCCACCACTAAAAACCACCACCATTGAACAGCGGCATGATAGGCAAATCCCTCAAGCCATTTATTAATTAAGAGGTAGCCAATGGGTGACGCTATTACAATTGAAATGATAACAGGTTTGAGAAAGTCTTTTGATAACAAAATAGCCACTTGCGAGACACTTGCGCCCAGGACCTTTCGTACACCAATTTCTTTTGTGCGCTTTTCTATGGCGAATACGGTGAGTCCAAACAAACCAAGGCAGGAAATGAAAATGATTATGGCTGTTAAGTATATGGATAGGCGGCCGATCGCTAAAGCATTTTTAAAAAATCTTTGCAAGTCTGTATCCACGAAACTAATCTCTAAAGGAAATACCGGCTCAAATGTTTTATACACTTTTTCCAGGTAAGCCGTGGCTTTAAGAGTCTCGCCACTTTTATATCGCACGAAGACGGTCATGGGTTTAACCTCAGATCTTCCGAGTACAAAAATTACCGGAGCAATGGGCGATTCAAAATCACGATGGTGAAAATCATTCACAACACCAATAACACTGCCTTCTGTCTTGGCAATCTTTAATCGCTGACCAATTGGGTTTTCAAAGCCCATTTGATTGGCGCACGTTTCATTAATAATAAAATGGGTTGAGTCCAATTCAAGATCAGATAAAAAGTGTCGGCCCTTTAATAGCTTAAGCCCCAAGGCTTTCACATAGTCGGCATCGCACACGGTGGTTTGAACTGTCACGGTTTCTCCCGCTGGTATTCCGTCCCAATGGGCATTGTCATTATTGTTAATGTTAACGGGGTGATCATACCCTTGCCCCACATATTCAAAAAGCGGGTTTTGAAGTAGTTCTTGTTTAAAACTTTCTATATTATTTAAACTGCCCGGCCTAGGCTGAAAATACAACAGATTTTCTTTATCGAATCCCAAGTCCTTGGTGAGCATGTATTGCATTTGATTGTTGAATGCAAATGCCCCGATGATAAGTATGATCGATAATCCAAACTGAAAGAATACGAGCACACTGCGCAGACCCAATTCACGCTGGTGAGAAAATAAATGCCTTCGTAAAACGGTGATTGGTTTGAAAGAAGAGAGTAGGAATGCCGGGTAACTGCCTGCCAGCAAGCCAGTAAAAATTGTAATACTCAACAGCCCACTAATCAGATAGCCATCTGAATAATCCAGGATCAGTTTTTTTTCGGTCATGAAATTGAAAAGGGGTAGGAGTAAATGAACACTCAACAAGGCGAGGATCAGTGATGCAAAAGACAGCAACATGGACTCAATCAGGAATTGCTGAATTAATACCGGCCGCGATGCCCCGGCAACTTTTCGAATACCAACCTCCTTCGCCCGTTTAGCGGCTCGGGCAGTGGCAAGATTCATTAAGTTGACGCAGGCTGCAACCAATATCAAAAGTGAGGCAAGGCTAAGACCAATTACATATACGATTCGGCCGCCACCTGTTTGCACTCCATTTTCAAATTCCCAAAAGAGCCTCCATTCTTTTACTGGGAAAGGGAAAAGTTTAATCTGACTATTTTCAACATGTGTGTCCGATAAGACATCTTTTATTTTAGCAGAAAAAGATTCAGCGTCTGCTTCCGCTCTTAATTTCACATACGTAAATGTAGCGTGGTTGCTCCAATCCAGGTTTTTTGACGTGTGTTGCGCATACAACTGGAAAGGAAGTATAAAATCAAACCAGATGGTGGAATTTTCAGGTACGTTTTCAAGGACAGCGGTGATGGTGGCGTCCCATTTATTATCAACCCTAAGTACCTTGCCAACTGCCGATTGTCCGGGAAAATATTTCTCCGCCATTCGTCTCGAGATCACAACCGACTTTAAATCGGGCATGGGCTCGCCTGGATTTCCTTCAATCAAGGGGAATGTAAACAGCTTAAAGAATGACGTGTCGGCAAAAAAGCCTTCGTGATAGATGGATTGCTGACCGTCAGCAAAGAGCATTTGCCGGGGCCACGAGTAGTGACTTGATACCTCCACTTCCGGAAAATCATGTTGTAGCTTTTCTGCCAGCGGAGCGGGTGATGCATCGTAGGTAAGAATTTCGCCATCGGAATAGGTTTGGTTTTCCATGATGGCGAAAATTCGTTCATGATCGTTATGAAAGCGATCATAACGAAACTCATCCATTGCCCACAAAAAGATAAAGATGCTGCACGTAAGCGCCATCATTAAACCGGCAATATTAATTACCGTGGATAGTTGCTCGCGAAAGAAGTTTCGAAAAGCGATGAAAATGAAATTGCGGATCATGGACTTTTGTTGCTATTGTGATTCGAGCGAGTGTTTAGGTATTAAACGAATAGTAGAAGTTCAGGTTTCTGTTTCTGTTTGTCCTTGTTTTCCTGGTTGACCGGAGTAAGTTGCTCTTAATCCAGCCAAGGCGTCACGGCATGATGAAAACCCCGCAATTAAGTAAACACGGTGTTGGCATTGTAAGAGCTAAAACGATCAATTTCATTTTTAAAAATTTATTACCGCCAACGTCTCGCTATATGCGTTCACCAATTGAATATAAACGATCACAACCGTTTTTGATGCGCGGGGAGAGAGAAAATGTTTGTTGCGGGGTTTAGGGCTGCCGGGTCTGCTGATCTGTTAAGTTTGTGTACGTCTCGGCAGGTTGGAAGACGTGGCGGCATTATGAATAATGCCGTTTCTTACTTTTACTCAGTCGTTTTCTTTTTTGTCCTAAAAATCAGTTTCATTAGTAGCAAAAACAAAGTGTGCAGGCCAATGTTGATAAAGTAGTTCACCCATGCGTATTTTACTAGCGGTATTAAACTAAACAAATATGAGAAAAACCAAACAAGTCCAATCAACATCATTGCCATGAAGACAAGTCCCACAATCATGTTTCTATCAAACTTTCTGTCGGCAAAAGCTACGAAAGGAAGCAGCATCAAAAAGACAATAAATGAGTAGGAGGAAGTCAATATGTGAATCAGATTTGACCTCCTCCCTGTTGTGTCATAGAACATTGTTGGGTCGTTGTTGGGTTGTTTATAATTTTCAACCTTTAAGTTTAGCGAGTCTTGTTGTTGTATTTTTGCGGTACTGTCAATGCCAACAAATTCGAAGTCCGATATGTCAAAGAAAGAGAAATAGTCTTGAATTGTTTTTCGTGTTAGAATTTCGTTTTCGATTCTATTTAGATGATTTATTAGTCGCTCGTTGTCTGGGTAGTCAGTCTTTATTCGCTCGAGTTTTTCAATTTGATTTAGTTTGTAACTAGTCGAGATGTAAAATGACAATCCAGTAAAATAGTCGAACACTAAGAATGAAAACAACACGGTTAGTAAAAACAGAGACTTTGAGCCAACAGATCTGGTCTTATCTGTGAAGTAAGTCAGGATGTTTGTTAACAAATTATCCATGATTCAAAGCATTAACCACAACGTTTGTGCTTAGACAGTGAAGGGAATTAGAATCGCATCACTGTCCCACGAACCAAACGTAATTTGAAAAGCTAAACTACAAATTTGCACTGAGCCCCAGCCATGTTTATACACTTTGTTGTGCGTTCGTGCCGTCTTACCTCCTTATTTTCCTAGTTCCCTTATCTTTCCCGTCAGCAACTTTATTTCTCTCAACGGAACCTGTCCCAAAGAATCCACTATAGAACAAGTAAGTAATGCACAAATACAAACTCTTGCTCGGAGTCCAATACCAGTTCCCTATAATTCTTGTCCATAGTAAATCCCATATCTCTCCGGTACAATAGAACTTGTATCTGCCCAATGATACAGCCCAAATTATTATCTCTAGAAAACCAGAAATAATCGAAGCCATTGTCATGAAGATAACAGCTAAAATGACGAAAAATGTTTTGAATATTGTCGTCAGTAGATTATCTGTGCCCTCAAGAAAATTATAATTAACACTCGTATTTTCGTCCGAAGTCTCGCCAAATTGGTTTCTAAATATCTTAATGTATTCAGTTAACTCCGTTTTTCCTGTTATAAAAACTAGAAGAGTTATCACAACACTTACAATTGTTAATATTCGAAAGATATTTCTTACATATTTTTTCATTAAGCTCATTTTTTTCTCAATGGCATGACTTATCGCTTTTGTTGTGAGTTCGTGTTAGTCTCCCACTTATACATCTTTTTTCTAGTTTTTTTATCAGTAATGTTTAGCAGGATTAGTCCTGTCCACCGTTTGTTTACATGCAATTGTTCAGGTTCCTTATCCAACACTTCAATTTGAATTTTTTCAGCTGACAGTTGATAGGCAAGGAAATCTCTTAAGTTACTATCCATTTGCTCACTTATTGGAATTCCGTCAACCACTAAAACTGGAATATCGTCATTATCAGATTTTTCAAATGTCTTTTGTCTAAAGAATCTGTTTTGAATTAAACTAAGTTGTTGTTCTTTGTCAACCATTTTCAATTCTTTCAACCAAGCTTTGTTTTGCTCAGTTGTCATACCGTATAAATTGTCTGGCGCATGCTGTCCAAACGTGATTGTCGCTAGCGATATCAACGTAAAAATGAAAATTAGTCTTATCATGTTTTATTTGTCCTTAGGCATGACGCACAACGTCTCGCTATATACGTTCGGCAAACGAATATAAACGATTACAACCGCTTTTGATGGGGTGGAGCTGCGAAAAATGTTTTAACGGCCTGGCGTGACGGAACAGAACGCGCGGCTTTTGGTATTTAACGCCCGGGCAAGGGACTGCAACGGATACCCCGCAGCAGCGCGGGCCGTGCGGTGGGGGCGAGGAGTAGCAGTGAAAGGCCCGGTGGTGGCGCGCTTCGCGCCACCATGCCCCAAAAGAGATCAAAGAAATTACATCGGGCAGTTGTTGTAGTACGTAGCGTCCCGCACAATCTTTCCGTTTTCGATGGTAAGCATGGCGCTGATGGGCAGCCGGAAGGTGGCGCCATCGGGCTGGGTGCCGGTGGCCACAAACTCTACGGCCACGCGGTTGCCGCTGGCTACGAGGGTAACCACCTCATCGTGCAGATCGGGAAACAGGGATTGCATCTCGTTGTATTTGATCACGATTTCGGCATGGGTTTGCTGCACGTAGTCGGGGCCAAAGGCGGGGTCGAGAAAATAAGCGGAGTCCACGTAGTGTTCGGCCATGGCTTTCCAGTGGTGCCGGTTAAACGCAGCAAACATACTGCGCACGATTTTTTCGTTTTCCGCTTCCGGGGTGGGCGAGGTGTTGCAGGCCGCCAGGGCCCACAACACCACGATACTGATTCTGCGCATGGTTACTCTATTTTCATGATTTCGCGCACTTCCACGGTGCCGTCATCGGAGTTGAGCTGCGGGCAGCCGCGCGAGAGCTCCACGGCTTCGTTGTAATCCTGGGCTTTGATGATCATGTAGCCTCCCACTATGTCCTTGCCTTCGGCAAACGGCCCATCGGTGACTACCCGTTTGGTGCCGTGCAGCACTTTGCCCCCGGGGAAGAGGGGCTGGCCATCGCCCAGTTGGTTTTTTGCGGCCAGCTGGCCCATCCACGCCTGCCACAGCGCCATTTCGGCCTGCATTTGCTCGGGTGATTGGGTGGCAAAAGCTTCCTGGCTTTTGGCTGAATTGCGGAATACTAACATAAAGTCTTTCATAATGAATTGGGTTTGTTTGCCCTATTGACGGTTGGGGGACACGAATATGGACAAGACGGTTGAAAAATTTATTTTTCCGCTATGGAAATACTGTGGATGGTGGTGGGCGGGCTGTTGTTGGTGCTGGGTGTGCTGGGCTGCTTTTTGCCTGCGTTGCCGGGCCCACCGCTGGGTTTTCTGGCGCTGCTGGTGCAGCAGTTGCGGGCGGAGCCGCCCTTTACAACACGTTTTATACTGGTGTGGCTGGCCGTTGCGCTGGTGGTTACGCTGCTGGATTATTGGATTCCCGTGTACAGCACGAAAAAGCTGGGCGGCACGCGCGCGGGCATGTGGGGGGCCACGGTGGGCCTTATTGTGGGTTTGTTCCTGGGCCCGTGGGGGTTGGTGATCGGTCCGTTTTTCGGGGCGATGGCGGCCGAGTTGATGAATAACCAAAATTCGGAGGTGGCGCTGAAGTCGGCCCTGGGTTCGCTGGTGGGATTTTTACTGGGCACGGTATTGAAGCTGGCTGTTACGGCCGTGATGGGCTGGCACCTGGTGGCCAGTTTTTTTGCCTGATGGTGCAACGCTGCGCGTATTCTTCTTCAACCTGTCGCCACCCCCTGTGGTGCAGGCTCAATTAAAACATGATAAAAGTCAGGATTTAGCCTAAGAAACCTCATTCGGGTGCGATTTGAGCGGGTCTACTTTTAGCCTCGAAAAAAAACCAAAACCTAGCGCATGGAACTCGAACGCATCCAATACGACAATAAGATTGTCAAGGCTTTCATGATTGCCACTGTCATCTTCGGCATTGTGGGCATGACGGTGGGCTTGCTGATTGCCATTCAGTTGTTTTATCCACTGTTCAACTTTGATTTTCAATACACCACCTTCGGGCGCATTCGCCCGCTGCACACCAACGCGGTGATTTTTGCCTTTGTGGGCAATGCCATGTTTGCCGGGGTGTACTACAGCATGCAGCGGTTGCTCAAGGCGCGCATGTTCAGCGATGCCCTCAGCTGGACGCACTTCTGGGGCTGGCAACTGATCATTCTGGCCGCGGCCATTACGCTGCCGTTGGGCATTACCACCTCCAAAGAATACTCCGAGCTGGAGTGGCCGATTGACATCGCCATTACGCTGGTGTGGGTGGTGTTTGGTATTAACATGATCGGTACGATTATCAAACGCAGGGAGAACCACATGTATGTCGCCATCTGGTTTTACATCTCCACGTTTATTACCGTGGCGGTGCTGCACGTGGTGAACTCGTTCGAGTTGCCGGTGTCGTTGTTCAAGAGTTATTCGTTCTATGCCGGTGTTCAGGATGCGCTGGTGCAGTGGTGGTATGGCCACAACGCGGTGGCGTTTTTCCTCACCACCCCGTTCCTGGGCATTATGTATTACTTCTTGCCGAAGGCGGCCAACCGCCCGGTGTATTCGTACCGCCTGTCGGTGATCCACTTCTGGTCCTTGATCTTTATTTATATATGGGCCGGCCCGCACCACTTGTTATACAGCGCGTTGCCCGATTGGGCGCAGTCGCTGGGCGTGGTGTTTTCGGTGATGCTGATTGCCCCGAGCTGGGGTGGCATGCTCAACGGCTTGCTCACGTTGCGTGGCGCGTGGGACCGCGTGCGTGAAGATCCGGTTTTGAAATTTATGGTGGTGGCCGTCACGGCCTATGGTATGGCCACGCTGGAGGGTCCGCTGCTGTCGCTGAAAAACGTAAACGCCATTGCGCACTTTACGGATTGGATTATCGCGCACGTGCACGTGGGCGGTTTGGGCTGGAACGGCTTCCTCATCTTCGGTATGTTCTACTGGCTGGTGCCCAAAATGTGGGGCACCAGGTTGTACTCCACCCAGTTGGCTAACGTGCACTTCTGGTCGGGCACGCTCGGCATTATTCTCTACGCCCTGCCCATGTACATCGCAGGGGTGATGCAGAGCCTGATGTGGAAAGAGTTCACCCCTGAAGGTTACCTGGTGTATCAGAACTTCCTGGAGACTTCGACCAAGATCATGCCCTTCTATATGATTCGGGCCTTGGGTGGTTTCCTCTACCTGGTGGGCGTGTTCCTGATGGCCTACAACTTAGTGAAGACGGCCTACAGCGGTAAGTTTATGGCCAACGAAGAAGTGGACGTGGCTCCGCTGATGAAGACGCAGGAGGCGCCCGGTGGCTACTGGCACCGCGCCCTGGAGCACAAACCGGTGTTGTTCACCATCCTTGCTTTTATCGCCATCATCATTGGGGGTGCCATTGAAATGGTGCCGTCCTTCTTGATCAAATCGAATGTGCCCACGATTGCTTCGGTGAAGCCGTATACGCCACTGGAACTGCAGGGCCGCGATATTTACATCCGCGAAGGTTGCGTGAGTTGTCACTCGCAGATGATTCGTCCGTTCCGCAGCGAAGTGCAGCGCTACGACCCGAAAGACGGGGAGTATTCGAAGGCGGGCGAGTATGTGTATGATCACCCGTTCCTGTGGGGTTCGAAACGTTCGGGGCCGGATTTGCACCGCATTGGGGGCAAGTATGCCGATAGCTGGCACTACCGCCACTTCTATGAGCCGGGCGAAATTTCCAACGGCTCCATTATGCCGGCCTACAAGTGGCTGTACGAGCAAAGCATAGATAAATCGACTACGCCCGCCAAGATCAGTGCCATGCGCACGTTGGGTGTGCCGTATCCGGATGGCTATGAAGAGCAGTCCATTTCCGATCTGGAGAAGCAAGCGGGCCGCATTGCCGAAAATCTGAAGCTGGAAGGGTATGAGGTGAGCGGAGATGCCGAGATCGTGGCGTTGATCGCGTATCTGCAACGGCTGGGCCGCGATGTGAAAGTGAAAGAAGACGTAGCCACCGGTAACTGATTGATGTATGTATAAGAATATTCTTCAGAGCATCGATAACGTGGCCATCTGGCCGGTGATCTCCTTTGTCATCTTCTTTTTGTTTTTCCTGCTCATGCTGTGGTGGTTTTTCACCATTGATAAACCGTACACGGACATGATGGGGCGCAAACCGCTGGAAGATTCCAACCTCGATTCGATTGACCAAACCTCAAACCTTTGAACCATGCGTAAACTTGTTTCAATAGTAACCGTATTACTTGCCCCGCTGAGCCTGGTTGCTCAGGATGCCGGTGCGACCAGCGTGGCCACCGACCCCATGATTCCGTTCTACCTGGCCGTGGCGCTGTTGTTTGTAGTGGCCCTGCTGGTGATTGTGGTGGCGGTATACATGCTGCAGGTGCTTCAAATTTTAACAAACGAAGAGGCGCGCAAGCAGGCCGCAGCCAAAGGCATACCGTATGTGCCCGAGCCTTCGTGGTGGGCGAAGTTCATGAACACGGCAACCGATGCCGTGCCGGTGGAAAAAGAAGCTACCGTGATGCTGGACCACAACTACGATGGCATTCGCGAACTGGATAACCACCTGCCCCCGTGGTGGAAGTGGTTGTTCTATGTCACCATTGCGTTCGCTGCCGTGTACCTGGTGTTCTACCATGTGGTAGATAGCTGGCCGCTGCAAGATCAGGAGTACCTGACTGAAGTGCAGGTGGCCCAGGAAAACATTAAGAAGTTTCAGGCGGCCAACCCGGTAGATGAAAAAACCGTGACAGCCGTAGCCGACCCGGCCTTGCTGGCAGAGGGTAAGAAAATCTACCTCGAAAACTGCGCAGCTTGTCACCTGGCCGATGGCGGTGGCGACATCGGGCCCAACCTGACGGACAAGTACTGGAAGCATGGTGGCTCGATCAATAACGTGTTTACGGTGGTGAAGAATGGTGTAACCGGCACCAACATGGTGGCCTGGGGCTCGGTGCTCAGTCCGCAGATGATGCAAAACGTATCCAGCTACGTGCTGACGTTGCAAGGCACCACGCCAGCCAAGGCCAAAGCACCGGAAGGAAACTTGTATGAACCCGGAGGGGCGAGCAGTGATAGTGTGAAAGTGCAGGCCATGATCAAATGAGTAACGCAGGACAGGACAACCTCTATCAGTTTGATGAAGAGTTTCGAGACACCATCGCCACCGTAGATGCCGAAGGCAAGCGGGTGTGGGTGTATCCCAAAAAACCTTCGGGACCCTTTCACATCCGCAGGATTTGGGTGACGGTGTTTCTGTTGGCCTTGTTCTTTGGCGGGCCATTCCTCCAGGTGGGTGGCCGTCCGCTGTTGCTGCTGAATTTTTTCGAACGCAAGTTTATCATCCTGGGGCACGTGTTCTGGCCTCAGGATTTTTTTCTTTTGGCGCTCACGCTCATTACGCTGTTTGTCTTTGTCATCTTGTTCACCGTGGCCTTTGGGCGGCTGTGGTGCGGGTGGGCTTGCCCGCAAACCATTTTCATGGAAATGGTCTACCGCAAAATCGAATACTGGATTGAAGGCGATGCGAATGAGCAACGCAGACTGAACCAGGCCCCGTGGACGGGCGCCAAGATTGTAAAGAAGGCGGGCAAGCAGCTGATTTTTGTGGCCATCGCAGTTCTCATTGCGCACACGGCCATGGCGTACCTGATCGGGGTTGATCAGGTGGTGGACATTGTAAGCCAGCCGCCTTCGGCACACATGGGCGGGTTTATCGGTCTGCTCATTTTCACGGGAATTTTTTATGGCGTGTTTGCCTGGTTTCGCGAGCAGGCCTGCATTGTCGTTTGCCCGTACGGCCGCCTGCAGGGCGTGCTGCTGGTGAAAGATTCGATTGTGGTAGCCTACGATTGGATTCGCGGTGAGCCCCGTGGTAAAATCAAGAAGCACGCGGTGGAAACAGAGAAGAAAGGCGACTGCATCGACTGCAAGCTTTGCGTGCACGTGTGCCCCACGGGCATTGATATTCGCAACGGCACGCAACTGGAGTGTGTCAACTGTACGGCCTGCATTGATGCCTGCGATGAGGTAATGGTGAAGGTGGATCGGCCGAAGGGACTCATCCGCTATGCGTCATTCAACTCCATTGAGAAGGGGAAAACACGCCTGGTGACACCCCGCATTATGGGCTATGCCGCAGTGCTCACCATACTGGTGTCGGTGCTCAGCTACTTTATTTTTACCCGCGCAGATATTGAGACTACGATTCTGAAAGCGCCCGGCACCTTGTACACCCGGTTGGAAGACGGCCAGATTTCAAACCTGTACACCATTGAGTTTTTGAACAAGACGTTTGACGACATGCCGCTGGACGTTCGGCTGGAAGGCCCCACAGCGGCCACGCTGATGAAAATCGGGGCCGACCCGGTGGTGGTACCCCACGAAGGAATTCTGAAGCGTAACTTTATGGTGAAGATTCCGGAGAGTGAACTTTCGGAAACGCGCACGGTGCTGCAGTTCGGCATTTACCAGGGCGATAAAAAAATTGTATCGGCCAAAGCGCGTTTCGTTGGCCCCATGAAACTGAAAAAATCATAAGCTATGAATGCAGGAAAATGGATTACCGTATCGTTTGTGCTCTTTGCAGCCTTCATTGCCACGCTGGTGGTCATTTGTGTGCGCGAAGATGTCAATCTCATCTCACGTGATTATTATCAGCAGGAGCTAAAGCACAGCGAGAAAATGGAGCGGCAGCAAAACTACCTCAACCTGCCGCAGAAGCCGGACATTCGTTTTGCTTCCGGTGAAGTCAGCCTGTCGCTGCCGTTTTACAGCGACATCACCTCGGGTTCAATACAAATCCAGCGCCCGTCCGATGCCCGCCTCGATGAAACATTTCAGTTTCAGACCCCCGCGGCATCCGAGGTACAGTTTCAGTTGCGGCAATGGCAACCGGGTTTGTATCGCGTGAGCGTCACTTTCACGATGAACGGCAAAGAATACCATACCGAAAAGCTAATGGTGATCTGATGTGGTACACCGCTGCGATATTGGGTTTGGCCGGCAGCCTGCATTGTGCCGGCATGTGCAGCCCGCTCATGCTGGCCGTGGCCCGTGTGCAGCCGTTCGCAGCCACTAAAGTGGTGTATAACTCGGGGCGCGTGCTGGTGTACGCGCTGATGGGTGCGCTGGCCGCATCAGCCGGATCGGTTTTTAATCTGGCGGCTTACCAGCAGGTAATTTCACTGGCACTCGGGTTGGGTTTGTTACTGATTGCGTTGGGGTGGTGGAGAAAAATTCAGGTGCCGGGTATCAGCGCGGCCGCCCAATGGTTAACCACCCAGATCAAAAAACCTTTTGCTCACTTTCTCTCCCGGAAAAGTTATGCGGCCACTTTTGTTCTGGGTATGCTCAACGGGCTGTTGCCGTGCGGGCTCACCCTGATGGCGCTCACCTACACGTTTGTGTTACCCGGTACCCGCGAGGGTGCTCTTTTTATGTTGTTGTTTGGACTGGGAACCTGGCCGGTGATGGTCGGAGTAACGGCTTTGCTCGATCGCTTCGCCAACCGATTGGTTTGGGTGAGAGCCCATGCGCTGGCGATCGCCCTGGTGTTGTCGGCTATCTTGCTGATTGGCAGAGGCATACAAGGCGGGGGGGGGCCGCACGGCCACGTGGTGGCCGGCCCGGGCGAAGTGCCGGTTTGCCTGCCGTAAGTCATTTTTTATATGGTGTCGTTTTCGCTACTTTACCGGTGTCTCAGTTAAACCCCTAACTCATGAAAACGATTCTGGTTCCTACCGATTTTTCGAAAAATGCCGGACTGGCCATGGATGTGGCCCGCGATATCGCGCTGAAGTCGAAAGCAAAAGTCATCCTGTTACACGTGATCGAGGCTGCCGACAGCGGTACCTTTAACGTGGAGGGCGAGGCCGCCCGTGGTGCCGATATGCAAGACCGCTTTTTCACCATGAAGCTGATCGAGCGCAGCAAGAAGCAGTTGGAGAAGGCCGTACAGGATCCAAAGTATAGTGACATTCGGGTAGAAGGCGAGTTGCGCCTGGGTAATGCCTACCATGGCATTCAAGCCATTGTTACCGAGCATAAAGTAGACCTGGTGGTGATGGGTACGGCAGGACATTCGAAAGCGGAAGAAGTATTGGTTGGGTCGAACACCGAAAAGGTCGTGCGCAGATCAAGATGCCCGGTACTCACCGTGCACAACAAACCGGTGACCACCAATTTTAAAAGCATCGTTTATGCCACTTCCATGGCGAAGGATGAAGAAGTTTTCTCACGCATCATCAAGCGCACGCAGCAGTTGTACGATTCTACCATCAATCTCGTGCGCATCAATACCCCGGGTGATTTCCAACCCGACCACATTGTGATGGACTACATGGAGAAGTTTGCCAAGAACCTCGGGCTGAAGAATTATTCCATCAATACCTACAACGATTTGTCGGTGGAGGAGGGGATTCTGCGGTTTTCGCAAACGGTGGGAGCGGACCTGATTGCCATGGCCACCCATGGGCGCACCGGACTGGCGCACTTGCTGGCCGGCAGTGTAGCCGAAAGTGTGGTATCGAAGGCGAAGCGCCTGCCCGTGCTGACGTTCTCCGTCCGTCATTGATTTGATTTCAGTGCTAATGTAAAACCCCGCAAACGCGGGGTTTTTTCATTTCGTGGGTAATCGGGCAATTCGCTACCTTTAATGCGGTGCGCGATTATTATTCCATCCTGAATGTAAGCACGACTGCCTCTACTGAGGAAATCAAGCAGGCATTCCGCAAGCTGGCGTTGCTTTACCATCCGGACAAAAACCCCTCGGCTTCGGCCGTTGAGCGATTTCGCGAGATTCACGAGGCCTACCAGGTTTTAAGTGATCCGCTGAAAAAGACGTTGTACGATCAGATGCTGCGTGAAGATCCGGTGTCGGCTCATGTGCCGAGGCCGAGGCGCAAGCGCAGCGGGCAAACGCCCACGGGTGCGCACGGAGAGGTGCGTTATAAAGATCCGGAACGCGAACGCCAGCTCGCCTTCATGCGCGAAAATGTTCACTATGCTGTGGCGGCCTCGCGGTTTACGCTGGTGGTCTGTCTTTTTCTGGCGCTCGATCTGTTTTTGCCGCCCGAGCGGGTGGAACACCGCATTGTGGAAGCCGACATTATGTTCGATGCCAGCGGCCGCGTGAAAATGGAAAACGGGAAAGTGTACAAGATGACGGAGGAACAAGCCCGCGCCATGGCCCGCAACCAAGGCCAGGTGTATTTGTATTCGTCTGCGTGGCTGGGCATTCCGCTGTCGATGGAAAATGAGCGCACGAATTACAAGACACGGGTGTGGGGTACCATTTATGGAAACTTTTTATTTGCCCCGGTGATTCTATTGATCACCTCGTGCCTGGGCGTGTTTTGGCGGAAAGGTTTTGAGCTGCGGTTCAATATGGGGGCCGTGAATTTTTTCATGCTGCTGCTCACACTGGCTTTAATTGTGGTTAATTTTATTTGATACATGAGCAAGAAGAATGACTGGAAGAAGCGCGAAGGGGTGGTCTACTCCACCAACAGCGACTTCTCGTTTCAATACCAGCAGGAGAGCGAATCGGATACGCTGCCGCCCGGCAGCCAGCGTTTGATTGTGCAGTTAGACAAGAGTAACCGGGCGGGCAAACAGGTTACGTTGGTGAAGGGTTTTGTGGGCAAGGCCGATGACCTGGAGGCGCTGGGCAAACTCCTGAAATCGAAATGCGGCACGGGCGGCTCGGTGAAAGACGGAGAGGTGATCATTCAGGGCGATGTGCGCGACAAGCTGGTGGCCATTCTGCAGAAAGAGGGGTATGGCGCGAAGCGGGGGAATTAATGTTGATTTTACCGATTGATGATCGTCAGGTCGGAAGACCTGACGGCATAAAAAAGAAATGAAGACTCCATTACTGATTTTCGCAGGACTTTTATCCGTATTGAGTTCATGTTGTTTTTCCGTCAAGGAGCAATATCTTGGAAACCATCTTTATTTGTCAGAATACGATACTATTGACAGAAGAATTCTTTATTCCAAACAGAGTTGCAGTGGCTCAGGCATTGAAATTGTTCCAATGACCGTATTGGAATATGCATATGATTCGAAATGGATAATCGCAAAATCAGGAGACGGGCAGACAAATTCAAAAATTCAATTTTGGATTATCAAAAATGACTACGAAGCTGAACCTACAGTCGAAGTTGTAAAATCAAATGTTCTTGGGCCTTTGGACTTTGAATCATTTTCGCATGAATTAGTTAGCAGAAAAATCGAGTTAAATCTTAAGAAAATTGATTGACCCCATTTTGTTTGGCTTAGATATTTCCACCACATGACTTAAAAAAATTTTACCAGAAAATGATTCTTAGGGCTGTTATTTTTATGATCGTTTTATTTGCTGGTTGTAGAACTACCTCCGAGACAATGAAAATTACAGCCATTGCAAACAATAACAAAGACGTTGTTGTCTTGTCTTACCTCATTCGAGACTATATGCGAAAAACCGACAGTGTTAACTTCAGGCTAACTGAAATTCTGAAGGGTGATACACTAGGGCGAGTCGCGATAAACTTTTCGGAGATCGAAATAGATTATTGGTCAAATTTGTGGTACGGTGGTTACGCTGTATATTTCAAATTCTCAAAAGAAAGAAATAGAGACTCGGTTCAGCTTACGCAGTACGAAAGAATTCCGTGGAAGGTAAAAATGAGAGATAAAATTGGTAAGAAAGAAGAACTGCTAACCAAAGATTTCGATGGGGTAATTCATTTTTACTACCCTGAAAGATTTTACAGCATTGCAGAAATCATAGTGAGAGGATCTCCGAACTAACACTGCTATGTTGAATGGTCTGTGCCTACCTACTCCAACTTCGCCAACTCTGCTTCGGCAGCAATAAAGCCGAATGCGGCAAAGTGGCGGCCCGCCAGCACCTGGCGAAAGATTTCTTTGGCTTTGGTGGTGTCGCCCGCGCACAAATACCAATGGCCAACACCGTAGCCCTGCGTGGCCAGCGTGAGGTCGCGGTCCGCAGTAGAGTCCGACACATTCAAAATCTGCTCGGGCGCCAGTTCGCCCTTGTACAAAGCGATGCGTTTAAGGTACGAGTCATTTTCAATAATGACGGGCTCCTTTTTTAACGAAGCCAGCAATTGCGAGGCCTCCTCATTTCGTTGCAGCCTTCGCAAGGTCATGTACAGCCAGTCGGCCGTGGCAATTACCGAGTCATCGTTTTCACAAACGGCCAGGCATTGACGGTACGCTTCCAACGCCATCTCAAATTCGCCCTTCAGGTAGTGGGCCAGACCCAGATGGTACCAGACGTTGAATTGCGTGGTCGACAGCGGAATGTTGAGTTTGTTGGGCTGGCCGTCCGGTTCAATTTCAAGCGGAGCGCCTTTCATCAACTCGCTCGCACGCGTGAGGTCTTCAATGGCGAGGTCGAACTTGCGGATGGTGATGTAGCGGTGCCCGCGGTGGCGCAGCAGCCGAAAGGAATTTGGGTATTTTTCCAACGCAGCCGTGTACACGGCAATAGCACTGTCGTATTGGTAGAGGTAGGCGAGTCTTCGCCCCAGCCAGATGTAGGTATCTTCAGAGGGTGCAGCTTCAAAATTTTCAACGGCCACCCGCAGGTTGCTGTCGAGTTTGGCTTGCGTAGCGGCTGAAAAGTCCGGCACGGGGTAGGTTATGCCGGTAAGCCCGGTGACGGCAATGGACTTCTCAGTTTCGGATTTGGGCGAGCACGCGACCAGCGCCAGCGCGAGAAAAGCAAATGGACGGTACATGGCCTATTCCATTCCGGGTTGCTTGATCACAAATCCGGTTTTGGCTTTTTCGGCCGCCACCAGTTTTTTCACATCGGCCAGCAGTTTTTTGGCATCGTACACAATGCCATCTTTCACCGTATAGTTCACCCCACCCACACGCTCGGGTTTATTATCGTCTGATAATTTGACCGCGCCCGTGCCGTAGAGCACCTGCAGGTTTTGCAACGGATTCTGGTCGATGATGACAAAGTCCGCCAGCTTGCCCACTTCCACCGAGCCCAGATCTTTTTCCACGCCCAGCGCTTGTGCGCCAAACAATGTGGCGGAGCGAATAATTTCCAGGGGATGGAATCCACATTCGCGCAGCAGTTCCAGTTCGCGGATGTAGGCGAACCCATATGTCTGAAAGATGAAACCTGAGTCGGAGCCCGTAGTCACGCGGCCCCCGCGGTTTTTGTATTCATTCACAAAAGCCATCCACAGTTGGTAATTCGTTTTCCATTCCACTTCTTGTTCGGTTCCCCAGTTGAACCAGTACGATCCATGGGCTCTGCGGTTGGGTTGGAAAAACGACCACAACTGGGGCAGTGTGTATTCTTCGTGCCACTCGGCTCTGCGGGCTTTGTGCAGATCACGGCTGGCTTCATAAATATTGAATGTGGGGTCGAGCGTGAAATCCAGGGCCAGCAACTTGTTCATCACTGCATTCCAGTGTTCGCTGAAGGGCGGGGCTGCCTGCTTCCACAACTTTCCCGCATTTTCGAAACGGTGCTGCTCGTTTTGGTAATTGTAGTCAAGCGGATAATCCTGAATGGTGCGATCGGCAAACAAGGCTTCGGGCAAGCCGTACCAATGTTCCATGGAGGTGAGCCCGGCCTCGGCTGATTTCACCACGTTCCACCGGGCAACATCAAGTTGGGCATGATGGCAGGCCGAGCGCAGACCGATGCGTTTGTTTTCGCGCAGGGCCGCGTCCATCACGGCCGGGGCAGCACCAAAAAACTTAATACCGTCTGCGCCCTTCAGTTTGTTTTCGTTAACCCACGCACGGGCCTGTTCGGCAGTCGTAATTTTTTCTTTGGCGCCAGCTCCGAAAACATTATAGGCGTGAATGCGGGGCGCGGTGATTTGATTGGCGGCACTCTTTTTCTTCTGGTCCAGCACCCAATCCAGTCCGTTGCCACAAGCGGGGTCGCGCACGGTGGTAATGCCGTGGGCCATCCATAACTTAAATACGTATTCGGCATAAGGCGCCTGGCTGCCGCCAATGTGTCCATGCATGTCCACAAAGCCCGGCATCAGGTACATGCCTTCGCAGTTCAGTTCTTTTCCCCCGGCTTCCAATTTGGGCCTGCGTTCCGGGTTGATGGGCACGCCCGGGTAGCCTACGGTCTCGATTTTAGTGATGCGGTTGCCGCGTATCTCAATATCGATGGGGCCTTGGGGCGGGGCTCCGGTGCCATCGATCAAGGTGATCCCTCGAATGATCAGTTGCACGTGTGGCCCATCGCCATCTTTTACTTCGGGAGCTTTCTGGATCTGGGCGTGAAGGGTAATACTCGCCAGCAGCGAAAAAATCAGGATCGTACGCTTCATCAGGTTTAGGATTTTTTAAAGCTAAAAAAATTGCCGGGAATTGGAAACGGAAATATGATGGCGTACGGATCACCCCATAACCTGGGGCTTTCCTATTTGATGCGCCACTCCAACGGCACCATCAGGCGAATGCTGATGTTGCGCCCCATGTTGAATACCCCGGGTCGGCCGGTGGCCGGATTGACATCCAGGTACTTCAGCCGGCTCTGGTGACTTTGAAAGGCAATGTCGAACACATTGTTGGCGGTGACGTAAAGGGAGAACAACGTCTTTCGGCTGGTGTTGAGCACATCCAGCGCGAGGCCCGAGTTAATCAGGGAATAGCCCGGTGTGCGGGTTTCGGTGTTGAAGGCGGCCAGAAATCGCTCCTGATCAGCATGATGTTCCCACTCGATAAACCACGAGGCATTCTGAATCCGGCTTCCCCAACTTGCTTTACTTAGTTTGAGCCGTGTAATCGTGCGGGCAGCCGGCATAAAGGGCAGGTATCGTTCGTCAGGCGTCCGCGCGCTGAGGTTTTCGGCCAGCACTACCGAGTATTGGGATGAAAGCTCCAACCAGCGGGCTGCGGCCGGGTTGATCGTCAAAGATGCTTCGAGGCCCTGGAGGTTCGCGTTGCCCTGCGTGTAGCGAAACACCGGCACACCATTGATCAGGCTATCGGCTCCGCTTGCCGTATTCACTTTTTCCGAATAGGTGTACTGATCAATTCGGTTGTTGAAAAGGGTAACATCGGCAAAAAACTGCGGCCGCTCATACGTTATCCCCACGTCTGTTTGCAGCGAGGTTTCCGATTGTTGGTTGATGTTTCCGATTTCATAGCGGAAGGTACCGGCATGCTCGCCATTGCTGGATATCTCCGGCACGGAAGGCGCCCGAAATCCGCGGGCGATGTTCGCTTTCAGGTACAGATGATCGCGGAGGTTATACACTGCTCCGAAGCTCCCGGTGAAATTGAGGTAGGTTTGATTGAAGCCGGGAAAGACAATCGTCACGGCATTGGCCGGTTGGGACTGGAAGCGGCCGTCCGCATCAAGGTATAGCTTATCGATGTGGAGTGAACGCACATCGTGGCGCAGGCCTCCGGACAATGAAAGGCGATCGATTTTTTTCTTGGCAAACAGGAATACTCCGTTGTCGAATAAATGGTAGTTGGGATACAGCACTTCATTGCCGCGGTTGGTCAACTGCTGCCGCATGCCGTTGGTGCCTATCGTAATCTCCCAGTGATGGCGTTCCGGAAAGTGATAGCGCAAGTCGTAAAACAGGGTTTGAAGGAAAAAATACAGGTCGGGCTGGCCGGGTTGCTCAAGATTGGCAAACTCCTTCCGGTGATTTTCACTATAGCCAACATTAACAGCCAGCGCACCGGCTCCGATGTTCAACAGGTTATTCGAGGCGATTTTGTAGTTCGATAGATCCTGTGAGTTGGCGGGGTTAATCGAGCGCTGGGCAAGTTCATCGTTGGATACGGTAACCATTTCTTCCTGACCGTTAGTCAACTGCGTGCGGGTGAACGCCCCGTTGCTGTCGCGCGTGCCGTCAATGATGTTGATCTGCTGCTGCCACTTCAGGAAGGAAAGCTTGGAGTAACCCCACTTTTTCTGAATTCCCAACATGCCGTTCAGGTTCAGGTTTTCCCGGAAGTTTGACCCGTACACGCGGCCATCGTACGCGTTTCGGTAGTTACCGGAATTTTTCTGACTGGCCCTGAGCATGAAGAGCTTGCCATTGGCATTTCCATTGACGAACCCCGAGAAGCCGTAGAGCCCGCTGTTGGTTTGATAGGTGGACAGCACGTTGCCACGCACCACACCGGCTTCGGGTGAGCGGGGTGATAAGATGGACACCACGCCACCGAGGCCGTCTGATCCATACATCAGGCTGCCGGCACCGCGTATGATTTCGTACCGATTGATCGAGTATTCATCGATTTGCAGCGAGTGTTCTTCGCCCCACTGGTTGTCTTCCTGGCGAATGCCATCGTGCATGGTGATCACCCGGTTGAAGGCGAGCCCGCGAATCACTGGTTTGGCCAGCGCGGGGCCGGTTTGGATTTGCGACATGCCGGGCAGGCGCGAGACCGCATCCACCAGATTGGTGCTGCCCGTCATCATCCATTGAGCCGCGTTTAGGGTTTGCACCGGTATCGGGCTTTCGCGAACCATCACGCGCTGGGCCGAACCGGACACAATCACTTCGTCCAGCGACATCACGGCATCTTCGAGCGTTACATTCAGCGTAGTATCTGCGGTAAGGTTGACCTGAATAATCTCGGTCTTGTGACCCACGTATTTATACTCCAGCGTGTGCACCCCGCGCGGGAGGTTACCGAACCGGTATCGCCCTTCGCTATCGGACGAGGTGCCATTTTGCTGGTCAACCAAAACGATGTTGGCCCCGGAAATAGGTAACCCGGTGTCGCGGTGGGTAATCACCCCCCGAATCTCCATTTGTGAAAATCCCACCGTTGCCTTCAGAACTCCAACCCAGATCAACCAGCGCATAGTGCTGCAAACTTACTCAAAAATTTAGATTAGTCTAAAAAAAAATTCAGTTGACATTAAAAACTGAAATTTAGGTGCGGGTGTTCGTATATTGGGCCTATGCGCAGCCCGGCCGTGGACAACTTTCTTTTTGATCAGCCCGAACCGAGGCGTCAGGCCATGGAAGCCCTGCGGGAGATTATCTTCAGCGCGGTGCCCGGTGTGGAAGAGTCATCCAAGTGGCGGGTGCCCTTCTATTCGAAAAATGGTTTGCTGTGCTACATCAACTATGACCGCAAGTACGGTAAGATTGCGCTCGGGTTGGTAGAGGGGTTTCTGATTGACGATAAATACGGGCTGTTTGTTCACGACACCACGAATGTTAAGAAGCTGCTCTTCGAAGAAGACAAGGAGTTTCCCCTCCGGAAGATTCAATACTACCTGCGCGAAGCCGTCAGAATCAACCTGACCAAAAAGAAAAACTTTGTGGGAATTCAAAAACCACGCACGCGGCCAGCCCGAAGTCGCAGGCGGTAGATCAGTCTTCTTCCTGGTTCTTCATTTTCGATAAAAGCGTGTAGGCACCGGCCACCACGATGTTGGCGGTGGCGGCATCAAACTTCTGCGGCAGGTACACCACGCGGCAGCCGGCTTCGGCCGGGCCCGTTTCGACTTCTACGAGTTCAAACTCCAGGTCGGACAAGGCCACAAACAACACGTTCTTGTTTTCGTAACTGACTACTGCCTGCTCTGCGATGCAGGTGAGCTGGCGCGGTTCCGATTCGATGCGGGCGCGCACAAACATGCCGGGCACCAGGGCCGGGTCATCCTTTTTCTGGTGGCAGTGAATGCGCACGGTGCGATCGGGCATGATCTCGCGGCCGATCAGATACACTTCGGCCTCACGCTCGCGGGTTTCGTTGGCCAGGGTGAATTTCACCTGCTGCCCGGTGTGAACAAAGGGGAGATCTTTCTCAAAAACGGTTAGCTCCACGTGCAGGTGCTCAGTGTCGATCAACTCGAAAAGCGGTTCGCCTGCGGGAATAAACTTGCCAATGTTTCCGTTGATGTGCGTAACGAAGCCATTTAGTGGTGACCGCAGTTCAATCGTTCGCGTGATCACGCCTCGCTCCACCTCGGCAGGCGAGATATTGAGCAAGTGCAGTTTTTCGCGCAGCCCGGCTACCTTGGTTTCCCATAAATCGTTTTCTCGTTTAGCCTGTTGCAGCGTTTTTTGTGCGTTTACGTTTTCGCGGGCAAGCTCCGACTGCCGGAGAAAATCCACGCGGGCATAGTCGTACTGGCTCACGGCTTCGCGGTAGTCCTGTTGCAACTGCACGTAGTCGAGGCTTTCTACGTGCGCCAACACCTGACCTTTCTTCACCCGGCTGCCTTGCAGCAAGTCGGTGGATTTCAAAAATCCCCCGATGGGCAACGACACGCTCACCATCTGCTGCGGTGGCACATCCAGTTTCCCGTTGGCCACCAGGCTCTGGCTGATCGTGCGTGTCTCCAACCGGCCTACCTCGATGGCAGCCTCTTGGCGCTGGGCGGCCGTCAGCGAAATTCGATTGGGCACGTGCGCCACCACTTCAGGCTCTTGCCGGGTGTCGGTCGATTGGCAGGAGAGGGCGACCAGGGCGATTGATATTATTTTTTTCATGATGTCAAATGCTTAGGGTTGTGTGTTACCGGCCAGGTAGTCAAGGTAAATGGCCGACTGATTGAATTGATTGAGGTCTTTCAAATAGGCTTCGCGAATCTGGAGACTTTGCCGCAGGGCCAGCAGGTATTCCAGATAACCCACTTCACCTGCTTTATAGGCTTTATCGGCCTGTGAGCGAATGATGTCGGCATTGGGCAACGCTGAGGATCGGTAATAGTTGACACTGCTCTTGTATTTTTCGTATTGCTGAACAGCGTGTTGCCATGCGCCCCGCAGTTGTTCCTGCTGCCAGCCGAGCAAGGCTTGCTGGCGTTCGCGGCCCACTTCGGCCGATTTGATCCGGGCCGTTTGCGGTACAAACCACAGCGGAATTTGCAAGCCAACGGAGAAACCTTGAAACCGATCGGTTGTGGATGCCGTGCTGCCAGCCTCGGCCAGCGGTATACCAATCAGGGTTTGATTGAAATAGCCAACTGTGAGGTCGGGGAGGGCCTGGTTTTTCAACACGCGTTTTTCCTGATCGGCCACGGCAACCGCTTGTTGCTGAAGGGCCAATTGAGGGTTGTTGCCAAACGCATTGGTGGTATCGGTCTGGCGCGTAGGTAAGTTGCCGGAGAATACCGGGTTTGCACCCGGATCGTGAAGGAATGAGCGCAGCACCGCTAACCACGATTGTTCGTCATACTCCAGTTGGCGCAGTTGGTTTTGCACTTCAAGAGCCTGTGTGGTGGCAGTTGTTTTTTCCAGCATGCGCGTCTCGCCCGTCCGGTAGCGAAGATCAGCTGCGCGGGCAAATTCGCTGTAAAGCGAATCCTGAAACCCAAGCAACGCCCGATACTCCTTCAGGTACCAGAGGTGGTAGTAGGCCTGTTTCACCTGGTAGGCCAGTTCATTCTCGCTCACCTGTTTTTGTAGCAGGCTGCCCGAAATACGCTCCTCAGCCAGTTTGCGTTGTGCACTCATGGCTGTAGGGAAGGGCAGGGTTTGCATCACCGTCAGGTTGTTGTCGTTGCGGTAGAAGCTGTTGTACTGCCCGCGCATGTACATCACGGAGGTCTTGCCGATGTCCGAGCTTGTTCGCTTCAGCTCTTTTTGAACATCAATTTCCAGTTGAGCAGCCTTGATCAGGTTGTTTTGTTGCCTTGCACGTTCCAGCAGTGCGGGTAAGTCCTGGCCCTGGGCGGCCAGTGTTGTACCCAGCATGAGCAGACCCGCGAAGAGTGATGCGGAAGGTTTCATTCGGAGTTGGATTTTGTCAAACAGGATGTATAGGCACGGCAGTACTACCAGGGTAAGGAAGGTGGATGTAATCAAACCTCCGATCACCACGGTAGCCAATGGACGCTGCACTTCAGCGCCTGCGCTTTGCGCCAGGGCCATGGGCAAAAAACCGAGCGAGGCCACGGCTGCCGTCATCAACACGGGACGGAACCGGGTGGATGTGCCCTTCCACACGATGTCGGTCAGATCCGTAAGCCCTTCCTTCAGCCGCAGCCGGTTGAACTCACCGATTAACACTATACCGTTGAGCACGGCCACTCCAAATAACGCGATGAACCCAACACCCGCAGAGATACTGAACGGCATGCCGCGCAGGAGCAGCGCGAACACTCCGCCCACGGCAGCCAGCGGAATGGCCGAATAAATCAGCAAGGCTTGCTTGATTGAGTTGAACGCAAAAAACAACATGATAAAAATGAGGAGCAGGGCTGCCGGCACGGCTACGGCCAGGCGCTGCTGTGCTTCCTGTAAATTTTCGAATTGCCCGCCATACGTAACGTAGTATCCGGCAGGGAAGTCAATCTTTTGATCGATCAGCGTGTGGATTTCTTCCACGATGCTCTGTACATCGCGGCCGCGCACATTGAAACCAACAACGATCCTGCGCTTCGCGTCTTCGCGTTGAATCTGGTTGGGGCCCATTACGAGTTGAACGTCTGCCAGTTGGCGCAACGGAATTTGCTCGCCCGCAGGGTTGGTGATAAACAAGTTGCCGATGTCGTCTACCTGCTTTCGGTTTTCTTGCCGCAGGCGAACGACCAGGCTAAACCGCTTTTCACCCTCAAACACCATCCCGGCTGTTTGCCCGGCAAAGGCAGTATTGAGCGCTTCGTTTACATCCGAAACATTTAGTGCGTGGCGGGCCAGCGCATCGCGGTTAATTTTGACTACGACTTGCGGCCGGCCGCTGATCTGCTCTACGAATACATCCTGCGCGCCTTCTACTTGCTCCGTTAGTTTACCCACCGCCTCGGCCAGCCGGCTCAACTCGTCCAGATTTTCGCCATAGATTTTGATGGCCACGTCCTGCCGCACACCGGTCATCAGTTCGTTAAAGCGCATTTGAATGGGCTGCTGAAATCCGAAGTTGGCATCCGGAATGACACCCAGTGCCTCGCCCATTTTTTCCGCCAACTCTTCGCGGGTTTGTGCTTTTGTCCACTCTTTGCGGTCGCGTAAGATCACCATCATATCAGCCTCTTCCAGCGGCATTGGGTCGGTGGGGATTTCAGAGGATCCGGCTTTCGTTACCACTTTGATTACTTCGTCCGGGAATTCGCGGAGCAACACACCGGCTGCTTTCTGCGATACCTCCACCGTGTGGTTGAGGCTGCTGCCTAATAATACCCGCGTTTGCACAGCAAAATCACCTTCTTCCAACGTGGGTAAAAACTCACCACCCATAGAGAAGAAGATGCCGCCCGCCAGGATCACAAACCCAAGGGAAATGGCCACAACCGTTTTCTTGAACCGCAGGCAGAACGCCAGCACCGGAGCATACGAGCTATAAAACAAAGCCATCAACTTGTCTGAAAACTTCAGGGAAGTGATTTTTCCATGGCCCAGAAAGAGTGAACTGGCTACCGGTACGTAGGTGAGCGATAACAGAAAAGCACCACCGATGGCGAACGCCACGGTCTCGGCCATGGGCCGAAACATTTTGCCCTCGATGCCAACCAGGGTAAGCAGCGGCAGGTAAACAATCAGGATAATCATCTCACCAAACGCTGCCGAGGTGAGAATCTGCGAACCCGATTGGTATACTTCCTGGTCCATCTCGGCCTGGGTGAGTTTTCGTATCGACTTTCGCAAACCAAGGTGATGCATGGTGGCTTCCACGATGATCACCGCGCCATCCACGATCAATCCGAAGTCGATGGCACCGAGGCTCATGAGATTACCCGACACCCCGAAGGTTTGCATCATACCGATGGCAAAGAGGAGGGATAACGGAATGACCGATGCCACAATCAGGCCCGCGCGGAGGTTGCCCAGAAAGAGAACAAGAATGAAAATGACAATGAGCGCACCCTCGGTCAGGTTTTTTTCCACCGTGTTGATGGCACGGGTAACCAGCTCACTGCGATCCAGAAACGGTTCAATCGTTACGCCCTCCGGCAAGTTCTTTTCAATCTGTCGAATGCGCTCTTTCACCCGGTTCACCACCGCGCTGGAGTTGTCGCCTTTCAGCATCATCGTCACAGCCCCCACTACTTCCCCTTCCTGGTTGTAAGCCATCGCCCCGTAACGCACGGCATGGCCCCACTGCACTTCGGCAATGTCACGCAGCAGGATCGGCATGCCTTCCGAAGTGGATTTCACCAGAATGGATTTCAGATCCTCCAGGGAGCCGACCAGGCCTTCGCTGCGGATAAAGAAGGATTGCGGCATTCGCTCGATGTAAGCCCCTCCGGTATTCTGGTTGTTCTGGCGAAGCGCTTCCAACACTTCGGTCAGGCTGATGTTGTAGCTGCGCAATTTGTCGGGGTCAATGGCCACTTCGTATTCCTTCAGGTAGCCGCCAAAGCTTGCCACATCGGCTACACCTGGTGTGCCCAGCAGTTGCCTGCGCACAATCCAGTCCTGAATGGTGCGCAGTTCCATGGCGGAGTACCGGTTTTCATATCCTTTTTTCGGGCGCAACACGTATTGATAGATTTCACCGAGGCCGGTGGTGACGGGCGCCAGCGAAGGATTTCCAATACCGGCCGGTATTGATTCTTTCGCAGTCACCAGCCGCTCGTTCACCTGCTGCCGCGCCCAGTACACGTCCACGTGTTCCTGGAAAACCAGCGTAACCAGCGAAAGCCCGGAGCGCGAGAAACTGCGCATGTGGTCCAGCCCCGGTATGGTGGCCATCGTTTGTTCCACCGGAAACGTGACGAGCCGTTCGATGTCAAGAGCCGATTGGGAACCGGCCACGGTAATAATCTGTACCTGGTTGTCAGTAATGTCGGGCACGGCATCAATCGGCAGGCGGGTGAAGGAATACACGCCCCAGACAATGAGCGCCAGCACGAGCAGCCCCACTACCAGCTTGTGACGTATAGAATAGAGAATGATCTGATTAATCATAAAAGCAAAGTCGTAGAATGAAAGAAAAAGCAGCCGGGCACAGTGTGCCGACCGAGTAAAAAAGAACTACGGCTTAAGCACGGGGCGGCTGCCAGATGTCAGCCCGGTAGAAATTGAGTGGCAGGTTTTGATCGAAATGCTGGTAGCCACGGGTGGTGGCCACGGGAGGATTTTGCGGTAACGGAAACGAAGGGAGCACGGCCATCACCACCGAGGCCAGGCAGGAATCGTGTTGCTTGAAGGGCAATTCCATATCCCGGTCGTCATGGGCTTCCGTTTCGAAATAATGGAGTGCAATGAACTGGCTGAAGGATGTTGAAAGCCCGTCACTGTTGTGTTCAAAATAGTGGGAAATCAAGATCGGCAGTCGCCATAACTCATGCAGTTCGGTGCCCGACAACAGATGCAGGCAGAGCAGGACAAGGGCGACTTGCTTTTTCACGGTATAAAGCTACAGGATAACTCTCAGAAAAGAAAAGCAATCGATCGCGCAAAACAATAGGGTTTAAATGGGTGTTGGTTGATATCAATCACGTTGTTTAGTTTTGCAGCCGAAAATGAGCCGCCTATTTTCACTTCTTCGACTTGTCAGCCGCCCGTTTTGTCTGGTGATGGCGGTGTATCTGTTCAACTTCAGTATCGACTCACGCGATGCCCAGCCCGACTTTGTAGCAGAAGACCTGGCCTTTAACGATATTGAAAGCTTCTACGAATTTGCGCTGGAAGCCCTTGCCGGGATTGACAACGCGGTGGAAGAACATGAAGAACACGACCAGGAGGAAGGCGGGGCGTTGGACTTTAAAAAGTGTTACCTGGAACCGGCTACCGCATTAGTCATCAAACCGCAGGGCGATTCCCTTGATCAGCGATTTGCCGATTTCGTGACCACCAAAGCCCCGCGTGTACTGGTGGAAATAGACGGGCCCCCACCACGAGGCTGACCCGCTCTTGCCGCATGCCCTGCGCATGCGCATTCTTTTCTTTTCTATAATCAAACTGCTTATCTCATTTATGACAGTGAATTTTTCACGTGTCAGCAGCCATGGTATCATGGCGCTGACGTTGCTTTTATTCGGGCAACGCTGCACGCCCCGCCAGGAAAGCACAGCAAGTCCCGAAACCTTTCAGGTGATTCGACCCCTGATCAAAGACACGGTGTACCTGCGCGAGTACGTGGCCGACATCCAATCCGTGCAGAATACGGAGATACGCGCCAAGGCGGGCGGCTATCTGGAAACTATTCACGTAGATGAAGGTGAGTTTGTAGCTGCCGGTCAGCCGCTATTCACCATCAGCCGCAAGCAATATGAACAGGAAGTGCTGCAAGCCGAGGCAGCCGTGGCCAGCGCTGTGGCCGAAACCAAAGCGGCCGAAGTAGAATTAAAAAACACCCGCGCACTGGTGGAGAAAAACATTGTATCGCAGAGCGAACTGGAGCTGGCGCAGGCGAAAGTGGAGGCGCTGAAAGCCCGCACGGCAGAAGCCCGCGCCCACGAAGCTAACGCACGGCTGGAACTTTCGTTCGCCCAAATTCGCGCCCCGTTTGCGGGCTACATCAACCGCATTCCGAATAAAGCCGGTAGCCTCATTACTGAGGGTTCGCTGCTCACCACGATCTCCAACAACAACCAGATGTTGGTGTATTTCAATGTCTCTGAGCGCGAATACCTGGATTATTTATCCACCTCCAGCGAAGGCAAGCCGAAGGAAGTGCAATTGCTGCTGGCCAACGGTCAGGTTTATCCCTTTACGGGGCAGGTGGAAACGGCCGAAAGCGAATTTGACAGCAGTACCGGTAACATTGCTTTTCGGGCCAGGTTTCCTAACCCAACCCAGCTGTTAAAGCATGGTGGAAGTGGAAAAATCATATTTTCAAAAACACTCAAGAGTGCGATGCTCGTACCACAAAAGTCAACTTTTGAGGTGCAGGAAAATATTTATGTTTTCGTTGTCACGGAAGGGAATAAAGTTCAGCAACGAAAAATTGTCCCCTCGTTCAGATTGCCACAAGTATACGTCATCAGTTCTGGACTTAGTCCAAACGACCAATTTGTTTACGAAGGCATACAAAAACTGAAAGAGGGTGATCCCATTATCCCGCAGGTTATTTCATTTTCTACACGCATGAACACCCAAAAGTAAAAGAAAATGATAGCGCAGATTATTCATCGCCCCATACTTGCGGTTGTTATATCGCTGATTATTCTATTTCTGGGCATTTTGTCGTTGATGCAATTGCCCATGTCACTTTTCCCGAGTATCGCTCCCCCGGAGGTAAACGTAACGGTTGAATACACCGGAGCCAATGCGGAAACGGTAACCAAAGCAGCCATAGTTCCGCTGGAGCGTGCCATAAATGGTGTGCCCGGCATGAAGTACATGAGTAGCGATGCCGGAAATGATGGTGTGGGTGTAGTTCAAATTTTGTTTGAAACCGGAACTGATCCTGATGCGGCTGGGGTAAACGTGCAAAATCGCGTGAGTGCAGTTATGGGAGAATTGCCGCCCGAAGTTGTTAAGAATGGGGTAAAGATAGCGAAGGAGGAAAACGCCATGTTGATGTATCTAAATGTATACAGTTCCGATACATCACTGGATGAAAAGTTCGTCTACAACTTTACCGAGATGAATATCATCCCTCAGTTGCGAAGAATAAAAGGCGTTGGTTACTGCAATATGTTAGGCGCTAAGCAATATGCCATGCGTATTTGGCTGAAGCCCGACAAAATGTTAGCCTATGCCATTTCAACCGATGATGTATTGAATGCACTGGAAGAACAAAACATCGAAGCAGCCCCAGGAAAAATCGGTGAAAGCAGCGATAAAAAGGCACAGGCGCTGCAATACACTATCAAATACACCGGTAAGTTTAATACCGAAGAGGAGTATGAAAATATTCCACTGAAATCGACAGAAGATGGGCGAATTCTTCGAGTCCGGGACGTGGCCGATGTAGAGTTTGGAACTACGTATTTTGATGTAGAATCAAAATTCAATGGTAGTTCGGGCGCGGCAATTATGATTAAACAGCTACCAGGTTCAAATGCGAGAGCCGTTATTTATGATGTAAAATCCCGACTTGCAGAACTTAAAGAAACCATGTTCCTCAAAGGAATGGACTACGAAGTGAGTTATGATATTTCTCGCTTTATGGATGCTTCGGTACGCGAAGTAGTTAAAACATTTATCGAAGCTTTGATCCTGGTAACATTTGTGGTGTATATTTTTTTGCAAGATGGGCGCTCTACATTGATTCCTGCACTAGCCGTACCCGTTTCTCTAGTTGGTACGTTTTTCTTTATGCAATTTCTTGGATTCTCCCTCAACCTCATTACGCTTTTTGCTTTGGTGTTAGCCATTGGTATTGTGGTGGATAACGCTATTGTAGTAGTAGAAGCCGTGCATGCCAAGATGGAGCGTTCAAAAATTTCACCGCTAGAAGCGACTGAAGAGGCGATGAAAGAAATCACGGGAGCCATTGTTGCCATTACGTTGGTGATGTCGGCTGTGTTTGTTCCCGTAGCTTTTATGGGCGGGCCTTCCGGGATTTTTTACCGCCAGTTCTCGCTTACCATGGCCATCGCCATTGTGTTGTCGGGCGTGGTTGCCTTGACCCTAACGCCAGCGTTATGCGCGTTGCTTCTAAAAAATCATTATGGGGAGGAGAAGAAGACTGGCTTTTCAAAATTTTTTAACCGTTTCAATAGTTGGTACGAACGGGGAGAGAGTAGATACCAAAATCTGCTTTCGAAAATTGTGAGCCGTAGATTGGTAACATTTGGTGTCCTGTTTGCATTTTGTGCAGCGACTGGAATTTTAGCAAAGGTTTTGCCTACGGGCTTTATTCCCAATGAAGATCAGGGAACATTTTATGCCAGTGTCACAACACCTTCAGGCGCTACGCTTGAGCGTACCAAGGAAGTGGTGAATGCCATTCAGCGGGAGGCACAGAATCTCGAAGGCGTTGAAAGTGTTTCGACACTTGCCGGTACCAATATTCTTTCTGACGGAACTGGTGCTACGTATGGCACTGCGCTCATCAACCTAGAGCCGTGGCAAGACCGCGAGGTTTCTGTTGAAGATGTGATTGCTGCCTTGGAGGAAAAGACCTCTTATCTCAAAGATGCGCAGATTGAATTTTTTCCACCACCGGCTGTTCCCGGCTATGGAAATGCCAGCGGTTTTGAGTTGCGGTTGCTGGACAAGACAGGAAGTGGTGATTTTAAGAAAATGGAAGAAGTGGTGAGACAGTTCATTTCGGACTTGAAAGCTCAACCTGAAATTGCCAGTGCCTTCACCATTTTTGATGCAAGTTTTCCACAGTACACCTTGCATATCGATATCGACAAAGCAGCCCAGAAAGGCGTTACGATTAACAATGCTATGGGATCGCTACAAACGCTTTTAGGAAGTGAGTACGCGACCAATTTTATCCGCTTCGGACAGATGTATAAAGTGATGGTGCAGGCTTCGCCCGAGTACAGGGCAAAGCCCGAAGATCTATTGAATCTGTACACCAAGAACAACAAAGGCGAAATGGTTTCCCTTTCCGCTTTTGTAACGATGGAAAAGACCTATGGAGTTGATCAACTTACCCGCTACAATATGTTTCCGTCAGCCGAATTGAATGGAGAAGGGAAACCGGGTGTAAGCAGCGGAACCGTGCTGAATGTAGTGCAGCAAACAGCCAAAGAAAAACTGCCACGAGGTTACGATATCGATTGGGCCGGGATTTCGCGCGATGAAGCTACTGCCGGGAACGAAGGCATTATCATTTTTCTGGTTTGCCTTTTGTTTATCTATTTGATTTTGGCCGGCCAGTATGAAAGTTTTTTGCTGCCTTTGCCTGTAATCCTCTCTTTGCCCACCGGTATTTTCGGTGCGTTTTTCTTACTGAGTGTATTGGGTTTGGAGAACAATATCTATGCACAAATCGCCATGCTGATGCTCATTGGCATACTTGGAAAAAATGCCATTTTGATTGTTGAGTTTGCTGCGCAAAAACACAGCCAGGGAATAGGTGTGGTGGAGGCCGCCCTGGAGGGCTCCAAAATTCGTTTGCGCCCTATTCTGATGACATCTTTCGCATTTATTGGTGGGCTGTTGCCTCTCATGATGGCGACCGGTGCCGGATCTATCGGCAATCGAACGATCGGTACGGCTGCGGCCGGGGGAATGTTATTCGGAACGGTCTTCGGAGTAATTATTATTCCCGGATTATACGTTGTTTTTGCATCCTTGACTGACCGGATGAACAGATCCAGCCGCCTGCCTGAAACACCTTATACGGAAACGATCTGATAAAAATGAAACGCATTATCTTTTTCATCATCACGCTGTCGCTGGCCACTGGCTGCCGGGTTACACGCGATACAACCGCAGAAGAATCCCTGCCGTTACCGGATCGGTTCTCGCCCGCGTTGGCCGACACCACCAACCTCGCAAGCCTGCCGTGGCGCGCGCTGGTGACCGACTCATTGTTGATGGCTTTACTGGATGAAGCCCTCACGAACAACTTTGATGTGCGTATGGCAGCCCAACGCATCGAACAAGCGCGGGCGGGTGTGCTCGCAGCCCGGGGCCAACTGTTGCCGAACGTAATGGGCGGAGGCACGGCCGGCATCCGCAGGTTTGGGTTATACACGATGGACGGTGCGGGCAACGCCAGCACGGACATCCGTCCCGGAGAAGTGGTGCCCACCAACTTGCCGGATTATTTCATTGGCCTGCAAAGCAGTTGGGAGGTGGATATCTCCGGCAAACTGCGTAATCAAAAGCGGGCGGCAGTGGCACGGGTGCTGGCGTCTACCGAGGCGCGGCAGTTTGTGATCACCAACCTCGTGGCGGAAGTGGCCGCTGCGTATTATGAGCTGTTGGCATTTGATCTCGAACTGGAGATTATCACGGCTACGGTAAAACTTCAGGAAGATGCGTTGCGTGTGGTTACCATTCAAAAAGAAAATGCGGTAGCCAACGAACTTGCCGTTAACCAGTTTGAAGCGCAACTCCTCAACACGCGTGCGCTGGAAATTCAAACCCGCCAGTTCATCATTGAGAACGAAAGCCGGATTAACTTTTTATTGGGTCGGTTTCCCCAGCCCATCCCGCGGAGCACGGCCACACTCGAACAAGACCCACGCCCGACATTTGCTGCCGGCACACCCGTGCAGTTGCTGAGAAACCGCCCCGATATCCGTTCGGCTGAACTGGAGTTACTTGCCGCCAAGGCCGATGTGCGGGCCGCGCGCGCAGCTTTCTATCCGCAACTGAATGTTTTGGCTGGTGTTGGTTTTCAATCCTACCGCACTGATTTGTTGTTTCAAACACCGGAGTCGTTTGCTTTCAATTTGCTGGGCGGGCTTTGGGCACCGCTGTTAAATCGAAACGCCATTCAGGCGCGGTTCAAGGGTGCGAGTGCGTATCAGCTGGAGGCTTTACTGAATTATCAGCGGAGCATCGTGGGGGCGTACACCGAAGTGTTTAACGAATTGAACCGCTATGAAAACTTAAATCGGATGTACACCCAAAAACGGCAGGAAGCCGAAGTATTGACCCGTGCAATTGCTACCGCCAACGAACTGTATCGCACCGGGCGGGCCAACTACCTGGAAGTACTGCTCACGCAGCAAAACGCACTGGATGCCCGGGTGGATTTAGTGGAGGCGCGCAAAAAGCAACACCAAAGCCTGATTCAGGTGTACCGGGCGCTGGGTGGCGGGTGGCGGTAAGGAAAAACGTAACTTGATTCCAAAACCAGCATTTACATGAGCGGAAATTGGGGTGAAATACTGATCATACTTGGCTTGATCCTGATCAACGGGCTTTTTTCGATGTCCGAGATGGCGTTGGTATCTTCCAAAAAAGTTCGGCTTGAATCGGCCGCCCGAACCGGCTCGAAGGGTGCGCGGGCAGCTCTCAATTTGTACTTGTCGCCAACCTACTTCCTGTCCACCGTGCAAATCGGCATTACGCTAATCGGTTTGTTGACGGGGATTTTTAGCGGAGAGAACCTCACGGGTGATCTGGAAGCGTATCTGATGTCGGTTCCCTGGGCTGAGCCGATTGCAGATGAATTGGCGATTGCCCTTGTGCTGATTCTCGTTACCTTTTTTTCGCTTGTGCTTGGCGAATTGATTCCGAAGCAAATCGGGCTGTCGAGACCGGAGGCGATCGCACGCGTGATGGCCACACCCATGACCATTCTGTCCAGAATTACATTTCCATTTGTATGGTTGCTCACCAAAACCTCCGATCTTTTACTCACGCTTTTTGGTCTCAAGAAGGGGCGGGACAACAATATCACGGAGGAAGAGATTAAGGCGATCATCCAGGAGGGGGCGCAGGGGGGCGAGGTTCAAAAAATTGAACAAGACATCGTGGAACGCGTGTTTGCGCTGGGCGATCGTAAGATAAGCTCGTTGATGACTACCCGGGGTGATTTGGTGTTTCTTGATTTGGCCGATGACCCAAAGATGATTCGGGAGATTGTGAAACGTGATTTGCATCGGATCTATCCCGTTTATGAACAAGACAAAGACAAACTGGCGGGTATCATTTCGCTGAAAGAACTTTACGCCCACGATTTGGAACCCGGCTTTACCTTGCGCAATCACCTTAAACCAGCCACCTACCTCGATCAGTCCACATCGGCCTACAAGGCATTGGAGCATTTTAAGGCATCAAAGACACATTACGCGCTGGTCACGAACGAGTACGGACTAGTGCTTGGCATCGTAACCATGGATGATATCCTGAAAGCTCTTGTGGGCGATGTATCCGAGTTCTATTCGGAGGAGTTCCCGCTTACGCAGCGCCAAGACGGTTCATGGCTGGTTGATGGTCAGTATCCATTAGCTGAATTTGCGCGCCAGTTTAAGATCGAAGACCCGGATGAAGAAGGCAGCATTAACACAGTAGCCGGCCTCATTCTCCATCGGCTTGCCCATATTCCCCGCACCGGTGAGAAAATTCAGTGGAAGGGACTACAGTTGGAAGTACTGGATATGGATGGCGTGAAGATTGACAAAGTGATGGTAAGGCCGATCGGGTAGAATTCGTCACCTTTGTAATTGCAACAATGTTGCATTTAATGAATACAGGTCCTACATTTGGCCTCATTAACCAAATAAAGGATGCTGGAAGCGGTCAATCTCTCGAAGTCGTATAATGGAGTTTCCGCCCTCAAGGGGGTGAGCTTCAAGGTGAACAAAGGCGATATCTTTTGCCTTCTTGGCGCCAATGGTGCCGGCAAAACCACAACGATCAACTTGTTTCTCAATTTCATCTCACCAACCTCTGGACAGGCCTTGATCAATCAGGTGGATACGGCTCAGCAACCGTTGGCCACCAAAAAAATGCTGGCGTACATTCCTGAAAACCTCATGCTGTACCCCAACCTCACCGGGGTTGAGAATCTTCACTATTTCTCTGCACTGGCCGGGCGAAAATATCCATCAGCTGAGTTGACGAACTATTTGAACGAAGCCGGGCTGCAGGAAGGGGCCCACCACCAGCGCGTGTCCACCTACTCCAAGGGCATGCGCCAAAAAGTAGGTGTAGCCATTGCGTTGGCAAAGAAGGCAGATGTTCTTTTGCTGGACGAACCGACCTCCGGTCTTGACCCGAAAGCCAGCAATGAGTTTGCTGCGCTGCTGAAGAAACTCAGTGAGTTGGGCGTGGCCACCCTTATGGCCACGCATGATTTATTTCGCGCCATCGAAACCGGTACCCACATTGGCATTATGAAGGAGGGTAACCTCGTGGAGTCTATGACCACCGACCAGATCAATCACCAGGACCTGGAGCGGTTGTATTTGAAACACATGAATTGACATTGCCTATGATCAGGGAAATCGTTCGAAAAGAATTGTTGGAAATTTTTCGTGAAGGGAGATTCAGGGTCGCCTTGTTTACGTTGGCGATTCTGGTGGTGACGGCTATCGGGGTCGGTCGCCAGTATTACCTGCAGGTAAACGAACAACACGAGGCAGCCCGCAGAAATGCGCGGAATGAATGGGTCGGTCAGGGTTCGAAGAATCCGCATTCGGCTGCGCACTATGGCACCTATGCCTTTAAGCCGAAATACCCGATGTCGTTGCTCGATAATGGGGTAGACAAGTATTCGGGTGTGAGCATCTATCTGGAAGCCCATAAACGGAACGATGCCCAATACATGGCTGCGCAGGATCAAACGGCCCTATCGCGCTTTGGCGATCTGTCGCCAGATTTCATTTTGATGTTTATGGTGCCGCTGTTTATCATTCTGATTGCGTTCAACTCGGTAAGTCGCGAACGCGAGAGCGGTACCTTGCGGGTGATGATGAGCCAGGGAATCTCTCCCTGGAAACTGGCTCTCGGCAAATGGCTGGCCGTGTTTACACCGGTAGCGGTGCTCACAGGGCTGGTGTTTTTGGCCGGTGGTCTTCTGCTGGCCAACCTCGAAGACTTTGGGCTCTTTAGTTGGTGGCCGCTGATCCTGCTGGCGTTAGTCTATCTCCTGTATTATGGCGTATTTATCAATGTATCCATTTTAGTATCGGCATCGGTGCGCAAATCAAGCCTCGCTTTTGTTTTGCTTTTGGGTATATGGATTCTCTCGTGCCTCGGCATGCCCAAGGCGACATCGGTGGTAGCGGATGCACTCTATCCGTATCCGACTCAACTTGAATTTGAGGAACGAATAGCAGAAGACAAAACGAAAGGGCTGAATGGTCACGACCCCTGGAATGCCGAGTCGAAAAAGCTGGAAGCCGAAACGCTGAAGAAATATGGTGTCGACAGCGTGGAGAACTTGCCTTTCAATTGGGACGGTTACCTGATGCAGAAAGGAGAGGAGCACGAAGCCGAAATTTATTTCAAGCATTATCAGGTACTGAAGGAAATTTATCAGAAGCAATCGAAGGTGTACCGCACGTCTGCCGCACTTTCTCCTTTTTTGCCGGCCCGGTTTCTATCCATGGCCCTGTGCCGCACCGACTATCACGCGCATTGGGACTTTGCCGATGAAGCTGAAAAGTACCGGCTGATGCTGGTGGGTAAGTTGAATGGCGATATGGTGGATAACTCGCGCACCGGCCAGTGGGACTACAGGGCCGATGAAAAGTTGTGGCGTGCCGTGCCGGATTTTGCCTACGAGCCCGTTTCGTACCAATCGATAGTAAAGGCGAATGCAGGCCATTTTTTGATTTTGCTGGCGTGGTGGGTTTTGTCCGGAGTGGGTATGCTTGTTGCCGTTCGTCAAATGAAAGTCTTTTAATTCCCCCGTATGTTTCGCTTACACTTCAAATACGAATGGGTCTCGGTCTGGCGCGACCGGTGGGTGGTCGTGCTCTCGCTACTCTTTTTTGGTTTACTTTTTTTTGCCATTCGCAATGGCCAGGAGAAAGTTTTGGAACGTCAGGCGTCAATTGCGAAGGCACGTGGGGAGTTGCGGCAAGCCGAGTCGAAGCGAAAAGGAGAAATTGACTCGGTGGCACGAGGCCTGAAGCAATATGGCGAGGCGTGGCGTAATCCGCGGCTGCTCAGTACGTACGGTCAGCGTATGGGTAAAGTGGTGGCCATGGATCCCCAGCCGTTGGCGTTTGTAGCAACCGGCCAGAGCGATTTGTTCACTCATTATGCCAAACCGAAACTGTACGGAGAAGCCTATTCTCTTGGTTTCTCCGAACTGGCCAATCCGGTGCAGTTGCTTTTCGGCTCGTTCGATCTGGCGTTTGTCTGCGTGTACCTGTTGCCGTTGCTGGTATTGGCATTCAGCTATAATCTGCTGTCATCCGAGAAGGAGTCGGGTTCTTTACGACTTACCTTATCGCAGCCCGTTTCGTTATTCAGTTGGCTTTTGGCCAAACTGGTGCTTCGCTATGTTGTTGTAGTCGGGCTCATAACGGCCACGCTACTCATCGTTCTGGCGTGGCAGGGTATTGCCTTGTCCACCGGGGTATTTTGGCTGCTGTTGTTGATCTCCATCTATGTCCTGTTTTGGTTTGCCGTTTCTTTTCTGGTCAGTCTGTTGGGATGGTCTTCGGGGCAGAATGCGATTGTACTGGTTTCCGTCTGGGTGGTGTTGGTGCTACTTGTGCCGTCCATTGTCAGTCAATTGGCAAATGCGGTTTACCCTGTTCCCTCCCGCATTAATATGATTCACAACTACCGGGTGGCTGAAGCGGATGCCGAAAAAAGGGCGAGCGAAATTCTGACCAGCTATTACCGCGATCATCCGGAACTCGGTCAGCAGGACTCAACGCAGGCAAATCAGTATCAGTTCTGGCTGGAGTATTTTGCATCAGTCGATGTTCTGAAGAAGGCGGTGCAACCTGTGCTGGACGAGTACGATGGTGCGCTGGCCCGGCAGCAGCAATGGGTAGGTCGATTCAAAGTGTTATCTCCGGCTATCTTGTTTCAGGACGGGTTAAATGATCTGGCGGGTACATCCACGGCCCACTACACGGATTTTCGCCATCAGGTGATTGAGTTCAATGAGACCTGGCGGAATTACTTTATCCCCCGCATGTTTGCCAATGAGCTTTTGCAAGCCTCCGATTTAGATCAGCTTCCCGAGCCCCGTTATCAGAGCCGCGTTGAACCGGTGTGGGCCAACGATCTTCTGCTGATAATCGTGTTTGCTGCGGTGGTTCTGGGCGTTAGTTTCCGTGTATACCAGACGAGTTCGGCCGAGCGATGGTTAGCCTCCTGAACAACTGGTTTGCGGTAACGCAAAAGACAACGCCTGGCCGGCAGTGTCAAGTGGGCGACTGGCAGGAGTGGCATTTGATTCATCAACCGGATGTTAATCTGGTCTTCATGCCGCGTGCCGTTACGGAGGGTATCCGTTCGTTCTCTGAGCGACTGATTCAAATTGATTTTCCAGGTATTGATCACGTGGTTTCCGTTGGCACCGTTGACGCTGTGCTGGACGTTCAGCTAAGCCGTGTCGCGGGAGATTCCGCCATCGCAAAAGAATTTGCGCACGATCTGGCCACGATCACCCGGGCCTTCATCCAAATCACCGGCCGGGCGAAAGTCAAGTTGATTTTGAAAGTGGTTAGCGATGATGCCTGTGAGCGATTTCATACTGATCGATACGATCTGAGGCTCCTTTGTACGTATTACGGACCGGGCACGGAATGGACACCGGACGACAACGTCAACCGGAAGAAACTGATGGGCGGCACCAACGATGAGATCATCCGCGACTGGAGCCGGATAAACCGCCTGCAGCAATTTGATGTAGCCATTTTGAAAGGAGAAGCCTCGACTACCAATTACGGCAAGGGAATCGTTCACCGTTCGCCACCGGTCTCCGCCCAAAAGGAAAAGCGACTGCTGCTGAGACTGGACGCATGAACCGTTTGGCAATAAAACTGCTCCCGCTGTTGGGGGTGATTTCGTTTTGTTCTGTATATGCTCAGGCAACGTTCAGTCCACCCGCTCACGCACCCGAGTGGCGTGCAACGAAAGCCACGGCAAAAATTCAAATCGATGGCAAGCTAGACGAATCAGACTGGGCGGCAGCCGCACCGCTTCAGGATTTCACTCAGTATGAACCGCGGCAAGGGGAGAAGCCAAGCTTCCGAACGGAAGTCAAATTTCTGTTCGACCGGCAACATCTCTATATCGGTGCCATTTGTATGGATTCCGCGGGAAGAAAAGGAATCCGCGTACCGAATCTGCAGCGCGACTTTTCTTTTGATGAGAACGATTTGTTTGGAATTGCCATTGACGGACTGCTGGACAGGCGTAACGCGATGGCGTTTCAAACCAACCCGCACGGGGCACAGCGTGAATTACTCATCAGCGATGGCACCAACTTCAACCGCGAGTGGATTTCGCTTTGGAATGTGCAAACGCAGCGTCACGACTCGGGTTGGGTGGCCGAGTTTGCTATTCCGTGGAAATCGCTGCGTTACAATCCCGGCAGCGACCGGCTGGGCATTATTGTGTTGCGGTGCCTGAGGCGCTTGAATGAGAACGTCACCTTTCCGCCCATCCCGCGGGTGTTTACGCCCTATCAAATGCCGTACGAAGCTGTGCTCACCGGATTGGAGTTGCCCAACACCAACGGAGTGAATATTCAGGCCAATCCATACGTGCTTATCGAAACGTTTCGCAATGAAGCCGACAGCGCCAGCGCGACTGACAGCAAGGTGAAAGCCGGGGGTGAGGTAAAATGGACACTCGGCACCAACTCTGTACTTGACCTCACCTTTAACACCGACTTCGCGCAAGTAGATGTAGACCGGCAAGTAGTGAACCTCGCACGGTTTTCCGTACTGTTTCCGGAGCGCAGGCAATTTTTTCTGGAGGGAAATGAAATCTACACCATGCAGGCGCTGGATGCCCTGCAACCTTTTTTCAGCAGGCGCATCGGGCTGGACGACAACGGGAATCCCATCCCCATTGAAGCCGGAGCCCGGTTCACCAGTCGCGGAACCAAACGCAATTTGGGTGGGATGTTTATTCGGCAACGGGGGCGTGGTGCCACACCCGCAGCCAACTTTGCCGTGGCCCGCTACTCGCACAACCTCAGCGAGTCGGGCACACGCGTGGGCGGCCTCGCTACCTGGCGTTTAGATGAAGCCGACACCAATGGCGTGACCAATCAAAACTCAACGGTTACCGTGGACGGATTGTGGCGACCGAATCAAAAGTTTAACACGTTCTGGATGGTTTCCGGTTCAACCAACAGCGGCCGTCAAAACGATCGCGGCTGGGCCGGATCAGTCTGGACTTACTTCGATACCAACGATGTGTATATAGGCCATGTGCAATCGGTAGTGTCCGACAAGTACGATCCGAAAACCGGATTTGTAGATGCCACGAATTATATTTTGACAAGTCCGGCCATATCGGCCAAACTGCGGCCCGCGTGGCTGCCCTCGCGTTGGTTGCGACAATACTCGCCCGGAGTAACGGTGTATTTTTATCACTACTATAATGACCTCAGTTTTCGCGAAGGCTTTATCTCGTATCGTCCGCTGGAACTCAACTTCCAAAATGGCGGCAGCCTCAGCTACAGCTTCCGCACCAACTGGCAGAACCTGATCGATACGTTTGAGCCGCTGGGCGTAGCCATTGCGCCCGGGCGGTATGCGTACAACAACCACAACGTTCAGTTCGAGACCGATAACTCAAGGAAGTTTTTTGTTAGCGCGAATTACAGTATCGGAGGTTATTTCAACGGCACCATTCGATCAGCCGATGCTTTGGTGCGGGTTGCGCCCGATCCGCACGTGGCACTCACGCTGCGGTACGCTCACAACGAACTGCGCAACCTGGGTATCGAAAGCCAATCACTCACCACCGATCTGGCAACAGCCGAAATCCGGCTTGCGTTGAATCCACGGCTGCAGTGGATCAGTTTTTATCAATACAACACGGCCGCCAGACGAAATACATTGAACACGCGCGTGCAATGGGAGTACAAGCCGCTATCGTTTCTGTTTTTGGTGGTGAATGATAATCGCCAGGATGTTTTGAATCGCGATACACAGCTCACCAGCCGTGTAGTGGATCAGCAGGGCGTGTTGAAAATTGCCTATTTAAAACAATTTTAACTTTTGTATGGAACCATCGCAATCCGGTTTATCGTGGAACACCCTGCTGTTCCGCTTTTTGTTTGCCTACATTTTGTTGTACGGCTTTGCTTTTCCGTTTTACTACATCCCTGGCGCACACACGCTCATCCATCCCATCGGCAGTGCATTGCAAGATCTCGCCTTGTGGTATGGCAAAATCGCCTGGGGGGTACACGCGGTGCCCACCGAGGAAACCGGCAGTGGCGATATGCTGTTGTATTGGCTGCTGTGGATCACCAAACTCACGCTGGCCATTCTTGTTGCCATCATCTGGTCGGCTGTGGATCGCAAACGCGCAGACTACCCGTGGCTGAAAAAGCTACTGATTACGTATACCCGCTATTACCTGGCGTTGATTCTGATTTCGTACGGATTGTTCAAAATCGTGCCCACGCAGTTTAATGAACCTTCTGCGCGCGTGCTGGTGCAAATGTATGGCGACAGTTCTCCGATGGGTTTGCTGTGGAACTTTATGGGCTACAGTACTGCGTATCAAATCTTCGGGGGAGTGGCTGAAGTACTGGGCGCGGTGTTGTTGTTGTTCAGGCGCACCACACTGCTGGGCGCGCTGGTGCTGGTGGGTGTGATGACCAACGTGGTGATGCTTAACTACTGCTTTGATGTGCCGGTGAAACTGGCATCCACCCACTACCTGTTGTTCTCAATCGGGCTGGCCGTGGTGTACGGAAAGGCGTTGGTTAATCTCTTCTTTCGCAATCGGCCCACCGAGCCGATGGATCAGCGGCCGTTGTTTGAAAAGAAAGCGTGGTTCTGGGGTGCGCAGGTCGTGAAGTTTTTGCTGGTAGGGTTTGTGTTTTACTCCATGCTGTCGGCCGCGCTGGCACAAAAAGAATACACCGATAATCTCAAGCAAACGTCAGCGCTTGGCGGGGTGCACGATGTGGTGCAGTTTTCGCACCCGGCAAGTACGGATAGTATTGCGAGCGCCTATCGCACCTACTGGCGCAAGCTGGTGGTAGATGACTTCCGGCCGGAACGATTGTGGATTGAGCAGGTAAGCGGCACCCGGTTGCAGTACGAGATTGCGTGGGACACGCTGAACCGACAGGTGAGCGGCCATCTGGCAAACGACACGTTGCAGCGAATTACGCTAAGCTACGAGGTGAAGTCGCCCGAAGAGCTGCGGTGGCAGGGCACATGGAACACGGACACGGTACACCTCACCACCAAACGTTTTGCTACCGACAGCATGTTGTTGAAAACCCGAAAGTTCAGTTGGGTGAGTCCGTATCCGTTTAATCGTTAGACGGTTACCTTTCAGATTTCTTTATGCAACAATGTTGCAATAATGTTTTTAAGCGCTATCTTTGTACAGAATTCGGTCGAGGACACGGAGGAGCTGGGTTCGCTTCAGTTGGGTTTGGTAGATTCTCCTGAACGTACCGCGCAGTTGATCTGCACAGCTCCTCTTTCGCACTTCATTATGAGAATATTTCTTTTTCTATTGGTTGCCCTGGCGCTGGCGGGTTTTGACCAACAGCCTGCCGAAGACGGATGGGCTGCTTTTGCGCGGGTTGCATTTAAATCCACCTTCTTCAAAGAATATGATGAATACTATCTCGTGCCGAATTTCGACTCGTCTATCCGGGCCAAAGAAGGCAAGCAACTCATCATTCGGGGTCACTACATGCCGTTTGAGTTGCCCGACAATGCCTTGATTGTTTCGAAGTACCCCTATGCGGCCTGCTTTTTCTGCGGTGGGGCTGGCCCTGAATCGGTGGCCGAAGTCTACCTCACCAGCAAGCCGCCCAAATTGAAGGTCGACCAGGTGATTGTGGTAAAAGGCAAACTGCGTTTGAACAACACCGACATCAATCACATGAATTTCATTCTCGAAGAAGCTGAAATCATTAACTGATGATCATGAGATACTTCATCATGGCGGTTGCGCTATTCACCCTGGCCGGTTGCCGGCCCGATCAGGATAAAAAGACGCTGGACCGTGCCTTTGCCCTGCATCAGGAGGCCATGGGTGTAGCTGAGGAAATCGAACAACAGTTGAAGGCCTATGCGGATCAGGCCACCAGCGCACCGAACCCGGATTCCGTTCGGGTCTGGCTGGCGGAACTGGAAGAATGGCACGAAGACGTAGTGGAGGTACCCGGTTACGAGCATGAGCATCATCATCACGATGGGGAACACCATCATCACACGCCTGCGCCCAACGTCAGTGCCGGTGAAATGCTGGACATTCAGCAAGAGCTCAGAAGAGAAATTGAGGCTTTACGCCTGCGCATTCAACGCCAACGATAAGTCATGGAAAATATCTTCAAACGCAAAACCAAGAAGCTCCCCGTTACCGTACTCAGCGGATTTTTGGGAGCCGGCAAGACCACCCTGCTCAATCACGTACTTCACAACCGGGAAGGACTTCGGGTTGCACTCATTGTCAATGACATGAGTGAAGTCAACATTGATGCCCAATGGGTAAGGAATGAAGTAAAGCTAAGCCGTACCGAGGAAAAGCTGGTGGAGCTCAGCAACGGTTGCATTTGCTGCACGTTGCGCGAAGATCTGATCAACGAGGTGAAAAAGCTCGCTCACCAGAATAAGTTCGATTACCTGCTGATCGAAAGTACAGGAATTTCGGAACCGATTCCGGTAGCGCAGACCTTCAGTTTCGTGACAGGCGAGGATCTGTATGACCTCACACAGATTACCCGCCTCGACACGATGGTTACGGTAGTCGATGCCCTGAATTTCTTCAAAGATTTTGGAAGTGCCGATACCCTTCAACGAAGGAAACTCACCGATGATGCCGAAGACAAAAGAACCATTGTCAATTTGTTAACCGATCAGGTTGAGTTTGCCAATGTTATTGTCCTCAACAAAACCGATTTGGTTTCCGAGACTGATTTGCAGTTTCTGGAAGCTACGCTCCGCAAGCTGAATCCGGAAGCCCGGTTGATTAAATCAACATTTGGCCGCGTATCCCCGCGTGAAATTCTCAACACCGGCACGTTCGACTACGGCAAGGCATCACAGTCGGCTGGTTGGATAAAAGAACTCAATGGCGTGCATACCCCGGAGACGGAGGAATACGGCATTAACTCGTTCGTTTTTCGCGATCATCGCCCGTTTCATCCGGAGCGGCTGTGGAACTTTATACAGTCGGAATTTCCAACGAACATCATTCGCAGTAAAGGCATTTTCTGGCTGGCGTCCCGCCCCGATCATGCGCTGCTGTGGGGCCAGGCGGGCGGCTCCACCCAGGCGGAAGTGTACGGCAAATGGTGGGCATCGGTTCCGGAGGCCGACCGCAGAAAGAGCCGCGATTTTTTGGCCAACCAGAAAGAACTGCAAAAGAAGTGGAGCTCCGATTGGGGCGATCGGCTCAATGAATTGGTTTTCATCGGTCAAGCGCTGGACGAGGCTCTTGTTACGGCCCGGCTGCAGACCTGTTTACTCACCGAATCCGAAATTGTGGATTTCAAATCGGGCAGCCACTTTGCTGATCGTTGGCCTCTATAATGTTCGACCAACAGAAGCTTTTCTGCGGTTAATCAGCATGTAGTTCTGCTTCCGGGTCTTCCAATGGTAGCCCAACGAAAAGGGAAGGGGTTGAGCAGTCTGTACGCGGTACAACGAGTCCAGTGCCGCCTGGTATACCTCCTCGCCAAAAGACTGTACAGGTCGCGCATATTCACCAAACAACGAAAGTTCCTGATCCAAACGGTCGCGGAATGCCCTGTAGGGAATGCCGGTATCATCCTGCAGCAGCGCTGCCGATGATTCCATCAACAGATCGCGTATGCGTGTAAAATCCTTCGTGTGCATGAGGTAGGAAGCTGATTTGATGAACGTGTTGTACGACCCCCGGCTGTCCAGAAAGCGAACAAACTCCGGGCGGTCGCGCAAACCGGCATTCGACAAACTGATACTGAAGTAATACACGGTTTTCACTGCGCCTGTTGTCGGTTGATGCAAGATTAACCGCACGCCCGGGGTGGTATGCCAATGAAGCTGATGATGCGGAATGACTACCTCGCGGGCACTGGAATCGAGGTAAAGGAAATCCTGTTGAATAACGTCAAACCCTTCGCGCACACTGAAGAAGTACATCAGGGGTAAAACACCCTGAATTTGTTTCATGTCCTTACGCATATGGCTGGTGATGAAATAGCTTTTGCCGAATACATCGCGCAACGAAACGGTGAGGCTGTCAAATAATTTCTCCCGCACGGAGGCCGACAGCGTATCGGGCTGCGGGAGTTCAACGATCGGCTCAAGTGCCGCCATGATGTATTCGCTTGCATCGGGAAACAGGCGGTGCATGTGCAGGAAGTCGGGTCCGGAGAACGGGTAAAAAACAACCTGCGAGTCGCCATAGGCGGGTGCCAATGTTTCTTTTTGCCAGGCGCTCATTTTGCGCAGGCGCAGGCTGTCCATCAATTCCCAGTTGAGTTGCATGGCGTAATGGAAATCCAGCCAGGCGTCCTCTCGTTCCAGTGGCGCGTAATGGTTCGAGTCGTACTGCGGGAGACCGGCATAGAAGCGACTCAGCCGCAGCAATGCCGTATCTACAACCGGAGTGGCAGGCGCAGGCTCAGGTTCAGCTACGATAAGCGTGTCGGTGGCCACCGGGTGCGTCATCGTGTCGTAGGTGGCGCGGTTGCCCTCCTCACGCACGGGCTGGCAGGCAAACCCCATCAACAGCAAACCGATGTACAGGAACGCTCTCATTTTTTGCGTGCGACAACCCAATAGATGAACAGTCCGGGCAGCAGGCTGCCCACGACATACCATAGGATGAAGGATTGATTGGTAAATACGAAATACATCATCCAACCCGTGGCGATGGTAAACACGACAATCGGCAGCGGGAACCACGGCATAGAAAAGGCCCGGTCACCCGCTGGATATTTTTTCCGAAGGCGAAAGGCAGTCCACGTGGCGAACATGGAAAACATCGACAACGAAACCGAAATGTAGCTGATGATTTCCGTGAACGAGCTGACGAGAATGAGAAAAATGGCCCACCCGGACTGCACGCCAATGGCGACCACCGGCATGTCGAATGAATTTCTCTTCGAGAATGTGCGCAACGCGGGGTAGTCGTTTCCCATTGCCTCCGTCACGCGGGGGCCTGCCACCGTCATGGCACTTAGCGTGGACAGCAGGGCGAAGCTGAAGAGCCCGGCAAATACTTTTCCAGCAGTCGATCCAAATAGCTTAAACGCCACTACGTTGCCGATGTCATTCTGACCTTTTAACTCTTCAAATCCGCCAACCGACAGAAACATAGCGTTGAGGGCAAGGTAGATGACAACCACCGCCAGCGTACCGATCAAAAGCGCCCGGGGCAGGTTGCGCCCGGGGTTCTCCAGGTTTCCGGCAATGTAAGAGGCTGCATTCCATCCGGTGTAGGCGTACACCACAAAGACGAGTGATGTGGCAAAACCGACCGAGAGGATGAGGTCAAGATCTCCGGCATGAGGCACAAAGCGGACGTTGGCGCGTGCGGAGTATTCGATGAAGAAAGGGGCGAGGCAAAAAAAGGCGATAAGGGAAATTTTCAGGGATGTCAGCAGATTTTGGGCCATACCACCCGAGCGAACGCCAAACCAATGGATGATCGTTACGATGATGACCGCTGCGATCGCAATGACTTTGACCGGGAAGCCGGTTAGTTCGGTAGCGTATTCGCCAATGGCAATAGCCACGGCCGAGATGGCTCCGGCAAAACCGGCAATAAAGCTGGTCCACCCCGCCAAAAATCCGATTGAGGGATGAGCCAGCTCGGTCAGCATCGTGTATTCGCCTCCCGATTTTTTCAGGGTAGAAGCAATCTCAGCGTAGGCCAGGGCACCGCTTAATGCTACGACACCGCCCACAAACCACAATACCAGTATGCCGAAGCCCGAAGGCAAGGGCCCCACCTGGTAGCCCAGCGAAGTGAAAACCCCGGTGCCCACCATGTTGGCCATAACCAACGCAGTGGCTACCGTGAGCGTGTAGTTTTTAGTATTCGGCAAATGAAATCAGTCGACTGAAATAGGAGCGTGTGCCGGCTTGTTGGACGCTACCCCGGTATCTGCGCCTTCGTATCCGAGCACTTTCATCATGCTATCGCTGCTTTGCTGCGATGCGAATAGTTCGGTAGTGATCTCTCCGTCTTCGTTGCGGTTGATAAGCACGTGTTTGGGTGCTGGGATCAGACAGTGTTGAATACCACCGTAACCGCCCAACGACTCCTGGTAGGCACCGGTATGGAAAAAACCGATGTACAGGGGCTCGTCATCCGTGATCATGGGCAGGAACACTTCGCCCGTATGGGCCTCCGAATTGTAGTAATCGTGGCTGTCGCAGGTGAGTCCACCGATATTCACTTTGTGGTAGGGGTCGTCCCAGCGGTTAACCGAAAGCAGAATGTATTTCTGGTTGAGTCCCCACACATCCGGCAAGTGCGTGATGAATGATCCATCGATCATGTACCACAACTCTTTATCGTTTTGAAGTTTCTGATCAACTACCGAGTAGAGCGTGGCGCCACTTTCGCCCACCGTGAAGCTGCCAAACTCGGTGAAGATGTTGGGTACCGGCACGTTGTTCTTCTCACAAATCCACTTGATGTTTTCCACGATCTGTTCGATCATGTATTTATAGTCGTAGTGGAATGTAAGGGACGTTTTGATGGGAAAGCCGCCACCGATATCAATTGAATCCAGCGAGTCGCAGACTTTCTTCAGTTCGCAGTACTTAAAAATGAAACGGCTCAGTTCACTCCAGTAGTAAGCGGTATCCTTAATGCCCGTGTTAATGAAGAAGTGCAGCATCTTGAGCGTAGCCTTGCTGCTGGGTTGAATCTTTTCTTTATAGAGCGTGGTAATGTCGCTGTAGCGGATGCCCAGGCGTGAGGTGTAAAATTCGAACTTGGGTTCTTCATCGGCCGCTACGCGAATGCCCACCTGGTACGGCACGTTTACGTTCTTTTCGTAGGTGTCAATCTCGCTCAGGTTATCAAGAATCGGAATGCAATTGAAACCATCGTTGAGCAGCCCGGTGATATACTCGCGGTACTGCGGCATTTTATAGCCGTTGCAGAGGATAAACGTCTGTTTCGAAATTTTGCCCCGCTCGAAGAGCGTTCGTACGATCGGAATGTCGAAAGCCGATGATGTTTCGATGTGCACATCGTTGCGCAGCGCTTCCTCCAGCACAAAATCAAAATGGGACGATTTGGTGCAGTAGCAATAGGTGTAATTGCCGTTGTACTTGAAACGCTCCATCGCGTTTTTAAACGTGGCCTGGGCGAACCGTATGTTTTCACTGATCCGCGGCAGGTAGGTGACTTTCAAAGGCGTACCATACTGCTTAATGATATCCATTAATGGCACATCGTTGAACAGCAATTCGTGATCGCGCACTTTGAATTCGCGCTGCGGAAACTCAAACGTCTGTTCGATTAGCTCGCGGTAGCTCTTCATTTCGGCAAAAGGTCAGTTAGTGGTTGTTTGTTGGTCCGATAATAAACGGCAATATTCACATTATTTTGCCATCTTTGCAAAGAATTACCGCAGGGTGATGTTGAACCAACCTCCACATATTCAAGGTGTTGTCAGCCAGGCCGGCATGGCCGGATGGCCCGACTTATAAGTAACCGTTCGCGGGGGTTTTTGCGTCAGGTTCAATTCGTTTTTTTCATCCTAGATTAAGTTTTTGTTGTTTATGAAAGAGTTAAAAATCATCGAGGTAAAGTCGGAGATCGGGGCAGGTACCCGCGGGGCCAGCCTGGGCGTGGAGGCGATTAAGATCGCCAGCCTTGATTTGAAATCGGACTTTTTTAAGCAGCACGACTCCATTGAAGTGGAGCACGTCAACGAACTCCTGTTCGATGGGGCCAAGCACGCGTACGCGAAGTTTATTGATGGTGTACTGATTATGGAAGAACGGGTTTGCCTGGAGGTGTACGAGCAGTTGTTTGATGACTTTTTCCCGTTGATTATTTCGGGCGACCACAGCACGGCATTTGGCACCATCGCGGGCATTCGAAAGGCTTACCCCAAGAAGCGGCTGGGCGTGGTTTGGATTGACGCCCACGCGGATATCCATACGCCCTACACTACGCCCTCGGGCAATATGCACGGCATGCCGCTGGCGATGGCCTGCGGACTTGACAACCTCGAGTGCAAGGTGAACGATCCACGCGGTGAAACCATTGAGTACTGGGAAGAGCTTAAAATCGTGGGCGGCCCAAGTCCGAAAATTCAGCCGGAAGATATCGTGTACATCGCAGTGCGTGATTTCGAAAAGCCGGAAAACTATCTGATCAACAAGTACAACATCAACTTTGTGGAGACGGAGGATGTGAAGAAGGCCGGGCCTGAAGTTACTGCCTCGAAAGTGCTTCAGATGCTGGATCACTGCGAATTGATTTATGTGTCGTTTGATGTGGACAGCATCGACAGTCGCGTGTCCACCGGCACGGGTACACCGGTGCCCAATGGCCTTACGGTAGATGAAGCGAAGCGCCTCAGTGCCGAGCTGGCAAAAGATCCGAAAGTGTGCGCCTGGGAGATCGTAGAGGTGAACCCGACTTTGGACACGGAGAACCGCATGGCTGAAAGCGCATTCGAAATTCTGGAGGCCACGGCCAAGTCGATCATCGACCGGCCTGTACTGGCTGAGTAACAAGTTCTCTTTGCGGTATGGCCTTTTCTTTCTGCTGTCAGGTCTTTCGACCTGACAGAGCACGTGGTGCCAATTTCTTTTTGGGCTTTTGTTTTCCCTTTTCCTTCTTTTTTGATCCGGCTGAGGAGCGATGAAACGCGCACACGGTGTTCATCACGCATTCGTCACACTTCGGCTGGGTGGGCCGGCAGGTCTCGCGCCCCAGGAATGAAATGGCCATCCCGGCTTCACCCCAATCGGCCGGGGCAATGGCCTCCATCAGTTGCTTCTCCAGTTTCTTCGGGTCAGTGCCACTGGCGATGCCGAGCCGGGGTGCCACCCGCACCACGTGCAGGTCAACGATGATGCCTTCGGCCGGTAATCCCATTTCGCGCAGAATGACATTCGCAGATTTTCGTCCAATGCCAGGCAAGGCCGTGAGCGCCTCCAGTGTAGTGGGTAGGTTGTGGTCGTGTTGAATGGCGTTGGCCATGGCCAACAACCACCGTGTTTTGTTGGCAAAGTTGCGTACCCCGCGCAGGTAGGTGTGCAGGGTTTGTTCATCGGCTTTGGCCAGGGCGGCCATATCCGGAAAGGCCTCAAAAAAAGGAGGCACCACTTTATTGATATGGCGGTCAGAGTCCTGCGCGGCCAATACCACCATCACCACGAGCTGGTAGAAATTCTGATAGTCTAACGGGTGTTTTTTGCTTTTGTACTTTTTCAGCAGCGGTTGAATCGCTTTTTTCCAGTTGACCTCGGCCATGGCAGATGCGTAAACGGAAAGAAAGATAGGGAAATCAAAGCTCTTTTGATTTTGCGTTGCGTTTTCCCATCTTGACTACCTTATTCTTGAGCCTGTCGTATGAGTTTATGGAATGATGTCCGGCACTCTGCAGTGCGTTTCCTCCTGTATGCCGTTTTTGTCGGAGTGCTGCCAATCGGTATATCGACTGCTCTGGCGGTGGCCTTTCCCCATTGGCCCACTAACATTATCCTGGTGGGTTTAATTCTGGCGGGCTTTCTGGGTATGCATTTCGTATATGATCGGGGTGGGTTAACCCGCAAGCCGCGCAGCGCACCAGAGGAATTGCGAAATAGTCAGCAAGCCGGGGATGCGCATGCTGTTGAATTTGAGACCGACCTGTCGGCAACGGATATAGCCTTACTCCAACGCAGGCGTTTGCTTTATTTGGTTGGTCTCGGTGTTGTTCTTGTTTTGGTTTGGGCCCTGGCCGGATTGTTTATCCAAACGTATTGGACCGGAAGCCTTCGGCTGATCGCGCTCGTGTTGGCTTCGCTGGTGGTGGTGGCCGGCATGGCATGGGTTGTTTTTGGTTTTGGGGTGCGACTTCATCGCGATATCCAGTCGGGGAAAAAGGCGGTAATACGCGGTGTGGTTACCCGCAAGTTTGTAGACGCTCAGGAAGATGGCCCGGATCACTATTTTCTTGAGTTGGGCACGCTCAACGTAAGAGTCCGGCACTATTTATATAGGAGCTATGACGTGGGTGTCGGTATTGAAATTCATGTATTTCGAAAGTGGGGCGATGTTTTGTTGTTTGAGAAGAAGTTAGGGTAAATAGAAGCAATAACACCATGACCGTAAAAAGAGAGATTCTGTTTATCATTCTCTGCGTCCTGGGGGCAGCACTTCTCTCTGGCCTACTGCCGGATTTTTCCGGCAAAGTCACCGTGGTGATTGGTATCCTGATCATCATCATGACGATCTATTATTATCAGGATATCAAGAAATTCAAAAAAGTAGTTAAGGCTGAAACCATTACCGACCGGGTGGTGATTTCACCCACGGTAACTTCGGCTGATTTTACAGACGCAGACCTGAAACGCTTGCGGAAAGTTCGAAATGGAAAGTTGGCGTCCATCGCCATGGTGTTCCTTGTTCCGTTTGCCATATTCCAGGTGTTCAGTCATTTCTTTTTTCCAAAATTTCTCCCTGAGGCTGGTGGTCTACTGGCGTGGGTGTTAACCTTTGGGATAGGGGGATTAGGCGTGGTGTACTTTTACAAACGATTTGTGAAGTTTAAAAGACAATTGCGTGAAGGCAAGAAGACGGTGGTGGTGGGTTATGTTTTGGCAAAAGAGGTCTACAATTCCGACAGCCATGAATACTTGCTGCATATTGAAGGATACGAGGTGATTGTCAACTGGCACCTGTTTGAGAAGTATGCGAAGGGTGACGCCATTGAAGTTCACCTTTTTGAGCCTTGGAAGAATTTGCTCCTGTTCGAGCGGAAGATGTAACGCGAGTCGGGTCATATCGGCCAGCGATAGCAGCGGCACCCCGCACCCCGATGGCTTTGTGCGCGGGCCTGCGGCAATCGGGGGAGGAGTAAAGCGAATAGCGCGGTGGCCCCGATTCTTCGGGGCCAGGCCGCCTTGCAAGACGAAGCCTATTGCTTAATTTCGCACCCGTATTTTAACACACCACGTATGAGCCAGACCGGTCCCATCTCTGCCTTTATCGAAAAAAACTACCTCCATTTTAACGCAGCTGCCCTGGTGGATGCCGCCAAAGGCTACCGCAAACATCTGGCCGAAGGAAAAAAGATGCTCGTGTCATTGGCAGGCGCCATGAGCACCGGTGAGCTCGGCATCAGCTTTGCCGAAATGATCCGCCAGAACAAAGTGCACATCATCAGCTGCACGGGTGCCAACCTGGAAGAAGATATCATGAACCTGGTGGCGCACTCGCATTACAGACGCATACCCAACTACCGCGACCTGACGCCCGAGCAGGAGTGGGATCTCCTCCAGAATCACCTCAACCGCGTGACCGATACTTGCATCCCCGAAGAAGAGGCGTTCCGCAGACTTCAGGCTCACTTGTTTAAGGTGTGGAAAGATGCCGAAGACAAAGGCGAGCGCCTGTTCCCGCACGAGTTTATGTACCGCATGATTCTGAGTGGCGATTTGAAGCAGTACTACGAAATTGACCCGAAGAATAGCTGGATGATTGCCGCGGCCGAAAAGAACATGCCAATGGTTGTGCCGGGCTGGGAAGACTCTACGATGGGCAACATCTTCGCCTCGTATTGCGTAACCGGTGAACTGAAAGCCTCCACCATGAAGAGCGGTATTGAGTATATGGTGTGGCTGGCCGACTGGTATACTAAAAATTCAGGATCGGAAGGTATTGGTTTCTTCCAGATTGGCGGTGGCATTGCCGGTGACTTCCCGATTTGCGTAGTGCCCATGTTGCACCAGGACCTGGAACGCGACAATGTACCCTTCTGGAGCTACTTCTGCCAGATCAGCGACAGCACCACGAGCTATGGTTCGTACTCGGGTGCCGTACCCAACGAGAAGATCACCTGGGGCAAGTTGAGCATCGATACTCCGAAGTATATCGTGGAAAGCGATGCCACCATTGTGGCCCCGCTGATCTTTGCCTACGTGCTGGGGATGTAAGCGATGAACCGCTGGCTGACGTTGCTGTTGTGGGTGAGCGCCTGGAGCGGGTATGCGCAGCAACGCACGTGGGATACCATTCCTAACCAGCCCGAACATTATCAAAAGCGGGTGGCCGAGTTTAAGGCTCAGCCCGTGGTGAAGGGCAAAACGGTGTTTTTAGGTAATTCGATTACCGAAAGCGGCAACTGGAAAAAGTTGCTGGGCGACTCCTCGGTGATTAACCGCGGCATTTCGGGTGATATCACCTTTGGTGTGCAGCAACGGCTGCCCGACATCATCGCCCTGAAGCCCGCCAAACTCTTTCTCATGATCGGCATCAACGATCTGTCGAAGGGCATTCCCGATGAGATTGTCTTGCAAAACATTTTGTCGATTGTGTATGCCGTGCACAAAGGTTCTCCCCAAACCAAAATCTATGTGCAAAGCCTGCTGCCGGTAAACCCGACTGTGGAGCAATTTCCCCAGCGGTTTAACAAGGCCGACCATATCCTGACGATTAACGCCCAACTGGCCAGGCACTTAACCGCATTGGGCGGCACGTATATCGATCTGCACAGCAAGTTTACCGATGACCAGGGTAACCTGAAGGCCGCCTATACCTATGATGGCCTGCACCTGACCGCGGCCGGTTACAAGCATTGGGTGGCCGTGTTGCGTAGCTTGAAATATTTGTAACGCTTGCCGTAATTCGCCACCGGTATGAAGAAGTTGATTGTATTGATGCTGCTCGCCCAGACCTCGTGGGCGCAATTCCGGAATATTACACTGGCCGTGGAACAGGAGGGGGTAATCCCTCCGCTGGAGCCGAGCATTGCCATTAACCCGCGCGACCCGAAAAACATTGTGGCCGGAGTGGCAGTCGACCGCGCCATTTATTCACTGGATGGCGGCATTAGCTGGCGCGACACGCGGCTGACCTCCCCGTTTGGGGTAAAGGGCGACCCCGCCATCATTTTCGATGCCAAAGGCGATGTCTTCTTTTTTCACCTGAGCGACCCCAGTAACGAAGGTCGCCAAAATGAGGCCTGGCTCGATCGAATTGTCGTCAACCAGTCAACCGACAAAGGCAAAAGCTGGGATGAAGGCGAAAGCATTGGTCACAATCCGCCCAAAGACCAGGACAAACCCTGGCCGGGCGTGCATCCGAAAAAGCAGTTCATGGCTGTGAGTTGGACGGAGTTTGACAAATATGGTGCGACTGACACCACCTGCAAGTCCAACATCCTGATCAGCTTCTCGGACAATGGCGGGAAGAAATGGAGCAGGCCCAAACGCATCAATGGCGTATCGGGCAATTGCCTGGATGATGACGAAACGGTAGAAGGTGCCGTGCCGGTGATCAACCCGGACGGAAAGATTTTTGTCGCGTGGGCCTCGAGGGGCTACATCGTGTTTGATCGTTCCTATGATGGCGGTAACCGCTGGCTGAACAACGACCTTGTCATCGCCCATCAATATGGAGGGTGGAATATGACCATACCCGGACTGAAACGCGCCAATGGGTTACCGGTGCTGGGTATTGATAACAGTCCTTCGCGGTTTGGTGGAAGTTTGTACATCTGCTATGCCGATCAGAAGAACGGAGCTGAGGATACGGACATCTGGCTCATCCGCTCCACCAATTATGGCGATAATTGGTCACCCCCCTTGCGGATCAATAAAGATGGTGTGGGCAAACATCAGTTCTTTCCCTGGATGACGGTCGACCAGGCTACCGGCTACATTTATATTGTGTACTACGACAGGCGCGACTACGATGACAACCGCACGGACGTATACCTGGCCTACTCACGCGATGGCGGTTCCAGCTTTAAAGAAGTGAAGATCAGCGAGAGCCCGTTTGTGCCCGACCCCACCAAGTTTTTCGGTGACTACAACAATATTTCAGCGCACAAAGGCATCATCACACCCATCTGGACGCGCATGGATAACGGCAAGACCAGCGTACTGACGGCCGTGATTAAGGATGCAGATTTGAAGTAGAGCTTTCTCAAAAAATTCCTTTATTTAAGAGACGTCATGCCGGGCTAGTCCCGGCATCTCATTCGGAGTACACCGAGGCAAATACTGGCAGGCCGATTTTGCGGGACCGGAATGACGGTGAATTTTGATAAGGTTTTTAAAGATGCCCTGATTGATCGCCACAGGCAAGCGAAGAATTCCCTTTTCGAAACACGCGAACGCCTAACGGGGGATTCTTTGCTTCTCTCTTGTTATCAGTTCCTTTGATGAACCATGATTGGGGTTCAACATCCGCTCAGAACACGGATGACTTTTTCGGGTTAGGCTTTCTGCGCATTAATCTCGCGGAACGCGCGCACAAAAACATCGGGAGTCTGGGCGCCCGAAATACCCACGCGGTCATTGACGATATAAAACGGTACGGCCGTAATTCCCCTTTGTGGATGGATGGCCTCCAGGGCAGCCACCTCCCGTGCCCCTTCATCGGTGTTCAGGAAATTTTTCACGCGTTCCGCGGGTAAGCCGGCACCCGTGGCAATGGCTGACAGGTTTTCGGCCTGGCTCAGGTCAACTCCTTGTTCAAAGTAGGCCTTCATCAGCGCCTCCTTCACGCGTGCCTGTGCACCTTCACGTCCGGCCAGCCAGATCAGGCGATGGGCCTGGCGGGTGTTGGGCGCCACATGTTGCCTCTCGAAATCAAAGGCCAGCCCTTCGCCCGCGGCTACGTCCGTTACGTGCCGGGTAATTTTTTCATACTGCGCAGGGCCCCCGAATTTGGCCGTGAGGTACTCCTTTTGATTTACACCGGTAGCCGGAATGATCGGGTTGAGTTCAAACGGCAGGTAGCGCACCTCAAAATCAAATTCATCTGCCAGTTCGACCATGGCTTTCTCCACGCGCCTCTTGCCGATGTAGCACCACGGGCACACCACATCTGATACGATATCCAGTTTAATCTTTGGTTTTTCCATCGCCCCTGAAATAAAATGGGCAACACCGGCCCGGTTGCCAAAGTTCGTTGTTTAAGGGCTATTTTCGCAGGGTTCACCGCCAATACCGCGCTTTATTGTACCTTTGCCGGCTGAAAAATCAAACATCACACTAATGGTTGCCGAGAAGCTCAAGTACAAGGTAAAAGACATTTCACTGGCCGAGTGGGGCCGCAAGGAAATCACATTAGCCGAGGCCGAGATGCCCGGTCTGATGGCCATCCGCGAAGAATTCGGAAAGCAAAAGCCGTTGAAGGGTGCCCGCATTGCCGGTTGCCTGCACATGACCATTCAAACCGCAGTATTGATCGAAACCCTGAAAGAACTGGGTGCCGAAGTAACGTGGTCATCTTGCAATATTTTCTCCACGCAGGATCATGCCGCAGCGGCCATTGCCAAAGCCGGCATTCCCGTGTTTGCCTGGAAGGGCATGAACGAGCAGGAGTTTGATTGGTGTATTGAGCAGACCTTGCACGCGTTTGAAGGCGGCAAGCCGCTCAACATGATTTTGGATGATGGGGGTGACCTCACCAACATGGTGCTGGATCGTTTCCCGGAGTTGGTGCCCGCTATCAAAGGCATTTCGGAGGAAACCACCACGGGTGTACACCGCCTCATTGAGCGCCAGCACAACGGCAAACTGCCGTTGCCGGCTATTAACATCAACGATTCGGTAACCAAATCGAAGTTTGATAACAAGTACGGCTGCAAGGAGTCGCTGGTAGATGCCATTCGCAGGGCTACCGATGTGATGATGGCCGGTAAAGTAGCCGTAGTGGCGGGTTATGGTGATGTGGGTAAAGGTTCGGCTGCCTCGCTGCGGGGCGCAGGTGCCCGCGTCATTGTAACGGAGATCGATCCGATTTGTGCGCTGCAGGCCGCCATGGACGGCTTTGCGGTGAAGCGCATGGACGATGCCGTAAAAGAAGCCGACATTGTGGTAACCGCCACCGGTAACTTCGGCATTGTGCAGGCGAAGCATTTTGAAAAAATGAAAGACAAGACCATCGTATGTAACATTGGTCACTTTGATAATGAAATTGACGTAGCGTGGCTGCGCAGCAACGGCACCTGGGATACCATTAAGCCGCAGGTGGACTTGATTACGCTGAAGAATGGCAACCAGATTTTGTTGCTGGCCGAAGGCCGCCTGGTGAACCTGGGCTGTGCTACCGGTCACCCTTCGTTTGTGATGAGTAATTCGTTTACCAACCAGACGCTGGCGCAATTGGAACTGTGGACGAACTCGGGCAAGTACGAGAATAAAGTGTACATGCTGCCCAAGCATTTGGATGAGAAGGTGGCGCGCCTGCACCTGAAGAAGATTGGGGTGGAGTTGGAAGAACTCTCGGGCGAGCAAGCCAAATACATTGGGGTGGAGGTAAAAGGGCCGTTCAAGCCGGACTACTACCGCTATTGATTTTCATTTAGCTGGAAACGAAAAAACCCGGGCGATGAGTCCGGGTTTTTTTGTTGTATTTTGTTAGGTTAGAAGAGCTGATAGCATCGTTAACTTCGTCTCTACTTTAACTCAAATCTGCATATTATTGAATACTCGAGTCTTATTTTTTCAAAGTCAATGTCAGGTTCAGGTGCTCGTGAACCGTAAATTGATGAGGCTGATAGTGATGATGCTCCTCTTACTATGATTCGATTTGAAACGCTAGGAGCTACTCCTTCTAGTTCTTTGATAAAGATTGCTCTACCTGTACTTTGTCCAATAGCAGTTGCTAGCGATTCAGCTTTTTCTTTTGCGGCCTTTATCGCGTCAATTTTTACTTCTTTCCTATACTTCTGAATATTGCTGTTGTCTAATCTGTCAATAGTTACATTCGAAATGCCAACTTTTTCAAGCTCAACAAAAACTTTGCTGGCTGTCACTCCATCTTTAACCAATAACTGGTAATCCTTTGTCAAAAAGATGTCACTTTTGGTCAGCCAGTAGTTTTTGAAATTACTGGAAATGTCTTTTACTAGTAAGTCTTTGTTTATGTCTATTCCTAATTCTTTGAGTTTTGAAATCATGATGCTTTCTCTGTCACCCAAGGAAGACTTGCTCTTGCTATCTTTTTCGTTGATTTGTATTTTGATATATATCAAATCTGGGCTTATCTCCATTTCTGAATTACCAGTGACTTCGATATAGTTTTGGTCAATAAAATTCTTCTCACCAGTTTGTCCGTAAGTCAAAATGGGAGTAATTAAAACCATTAAGAGTATCTTTTTCATAAACTGTTTTTTTTTGTGTTCTCAAATCAGGCGGCCACTATTTGTCTTTGTCCATTCCGCAAACGAATATAACCGATTACCTCCGTTCAGGAGCATATTTTGGTCTGATTTTTTGATGGCCTGATTCAACGTTTGCTTGTTGAACTGCAATGCGCGGCATCAAAAAGTCTAACCGGCCAACGAAAACTGGGCGGCTTGTAGCCGGCCGTTTACCGGGCGCAAGAAGTGGGAGGGGGTGGGGCCGTTGTTTTCTGTCGCCCGGTTGGAGGAATTGACGAAAAGCTAATGCAGAGTTGAAAGTGGTTACGATTTTGTTTAGTCAACCACCTTAAAGTACCGTGACGATTTGAATGTATTTGAAGAGTTTTCCATTACCACAATCTTTGAAATAAAACGTAGTTTTTTCGAAGTCTCACCATCCAAAACTATCCACTCATTTGGTATTGTGTTAAGGATTTGTTCGATCTGAATTTTATAACTTTCGTCCCCATAAGCACTTATCAGCCTATAATGCCCATCTTTTTCTACTTCATAAATGACCTCGGATGTTTGTGTAATTTGAAATTGGGTTTTCCTCTCTTGCTGCCGCATGTAAAAAAAGTTATGGAACCTCTCAGGCCCTCCTAAGTATACTAGAAAGCTATTTTCATGGTCGGTTAAATTGTTTTTTCTGAATTCATTTGAATCATGGTCAAAGCTTTGGAGCAAATACCCTGATCGAGAGTAATAGTTCCAAATGCCGGTTTTTTTTCTGCTTTGTAGTGACCAGTACAGATAACTTGTTGACCTGACGTGTCAAGCTCTATTTGAAACGCTTTAGTGTCTTTTTTTGTCTCAATGACATTTGTTCTTTTTTCAGATCCAAATAGGACGTTAAGGCTATTATCGGATGGGTTTGTTGGATAATAGTACCGCCAATTGCCGTCTTTAAGGTCATGCGCGTAACTACCCATAGCTTTTAAGGAATTGTTGGGGTCCATGAAGTAAAAGAATAGCCATTTGCCGGATTTTTGGTTTCGGTCATATTGCCCGAATTCAATAATATATTTTTGTCCAAGAATGTCTTTAAGAGTTGTTAGTGCTGAACCTTGTTTGATGTTCTTGTCTTTCTTAAGGACAAAAAACTCTTCAGTCACTCCATCTTGGTATTTTTGCTTTTTCACGACTTCTTGTCCGTAGATGGCATGGATACTGAACAAGGTCAACAATGTTCCTAGTTTAATCGCGCTCTTTGTCATAGAATTTGCTTATGCCCGACAACGTTTGTGCTCTATACGTTCACCAGACGAATATAAAGGAATGCATCGATTAGAGAACCTATTTGGGGCAGATTTTTTGATAGCCCAATTCAACGTTGCTTATTGAACTGCCACGCGGGGCGTAAAAAGTGCAACCGGCCAACGAAAATATGCGCGACTTACGGTCGGGCAGATTTCAGATCACAAAACGATCGATTGGAAATTACCTTCAATAGAAGCTAAAGCGCTATGTTTTCACTTTGCCCGCTGACGCAAATCCCATGCAAGGTGTTGTTTGCTTTATCTGTCGCCAATTAAAACACGTTTTAGGTCTCCGCTTTCTTTACCCGTCAGCCAAAGTAAGTAAGGCGCAAATAAGATGATACCCAGCACCATGGCGGCTAAGCCTAAAAGGATTGACTGGTTTGTAAATTTATTTCTCCACATGACCCAAAAGCCGGAAAGTGTCAGGTAGCACAGAAAGTCAAGATTAAACTGACCTGACCAAGTCAGTGATAAAATGTTGTTTGTAAACACATCAAATAAATCTGCGCCTTCTGTTTTAAACGCAAAAAACGTGTAGGCTAACAGGGTAATGGTCTGAACGATTAAAAGAGTTTGAAAAAGAATTCTCCTGCTCATAATGCTATTTTTCTGTAAATGTAAATTCTGTCATTCGCTGCTTTTAGTCGTCACCGTGCAATATTTGTATCGATGTTTTGTGGGGTGATTTGTTTTACGTCATGAACGAAAGCTGCGCGGTCTGCGGCCGGCTGTTCACGCTGTTAGTGGTTGTTTGCTTTTCTATCCTTTGGTAATAAATTCCTTTGCGGGAAAATGTAGTCAGTGTCTTTATCAGCAAACCAGTCGATAAGTTTTAAGATCCCGATAACGTTTAAGCCAATACCCAGTGGAATACCAATTAAGTAGTCCTTTACCGTAACTAAATTTTCGTTATGGATGGTCAGGAAGAAAAAGTAGATACACGGTGCAAATAGCAACCAGCATGTCGCAAGTCCTGCGTTGTAAAATGTTTTTCCCTTAATATTGAAAATGGCGGTATGTGCGATGGTGTTACCAACGGATACCAAAATTGTGGCTATTCCCAACCAGACGGCATGTTGTCCGAGTAAAGCTGCAAAAAAGTATGATAACCAGCCGACTAAGACGTTCACATAAATGGATGTTTTTGCATTTAATGGATACCTGTCTGGCAAGTTACTATTATACATGACTCGGTTCACCATGCCCGGAAACGTCCCCACGATTCGATATTCTTCCAATTGATGTAAGAATAAGGAAGTCAAACTTAACCACATGACATAATCGTAGGTCGTTAAACTATTTGCCTGGAATAAATACAAGATAGTAAAGCCCGCAAGTCCTCCCCCAATGTCATACCAGTGTCTGCTTAAAAGTTTCATGTTTTTTTATCGGGCCTGATTTGTTGATAATAAAATTTGTGTTGACCTTTTGGACGGTCATGTGCAGCTGTTGGCCGGCCGTTGCCATTGTGCCGAACGTCCTACCACACACGTTCACCAAACCAATATAACCGATTACATCCGTTCAGAAACATATTTTGGTCTGATTTTTTGATAACCAAACGGACCTTTGCTTGTTGAATGGCCATGCGTGGCGTCAAAAAGTCCAACCTGCCAACGAAAATATGCGCAGCTTGCGGCCGGCCGTTCACCTGGCGCAAGAAGTGGGAGCGGGTGTGGCACGAGGTGAAATACTGCAGCGACCGCTGCCGCCACCAGCGTCAGTCCCGCTAAACAAAAGCCGCTACCGGGCGTTTAGCTTTCGTGCACGTTGTCACGATCATTTTTCCACACCAGCTCTTTGAACATCACCCGGCCCTGGCCAAAGGCCGGCCCGTGGTAATGCTGGAAGATGAACTCTTTTTTCTTCAATACCGGTTTCACCGCCAAAAGCTGCTGCTCCACCGGGCGTCCATGAAGTTCTACCAAACGCACCTGCAAGAAAGCGGATATGAAGTAACCTACCATGAAGCCCAGCCGGGATTGCTCAGGCAGTTGGTTCAGCAATGGCGCGAACAAGGTGTGCGTGAGTTGCACCTGGCCGACCCCGTAGACTACCTGCTGGAACGCAGGCTCAGGAACTACTGCCGCGAGCGTGGCCTTCAACTGATCATAACCGAGTCGCCCAACTTCATTTGCGACCGCCCCTATATTCAGGAGTACTTCAATAACCGCAAACGGTATTTCCTCACGGACTTCTACATCGACCAGCGCAAGCGAACGGGCCTGCTCATGAACGGCAGCGAGCCGGCTGGCGGCCGCTGGACGTTTGACACGGAGAACCGGAAGAAACTGCCCGCTGGTTTACCGCTGCCTCCGCTGCCGCCAACGGTGGATAACGTATACCTCCAGGAGGCCCGTACGTATGTGAACCAGCGTTTTGCCACCAACCCCGGCAGCCTGGATTCATTCGTGTATCCGGTAACATTTGCGGAAGCCGAACGGCAACTGGGTGAGTTCTTGCAGCATCGCTTCCGGTGCTATGGCGACTACCAGGATGCGCTCTCGCGCGATCAGTCCTTTCTTTTTCACTCGGTGCTTACACCCGCCTTAAACATCGGGTTGCTGAGTCCGGGCCAGGTGCTCGACCGGGCGATCCACGCTGCCGCAGAATATGATGTGCCGCTCAATGCCCTGGAAGGTTTCGTGCGGCAGATTTTGGGCTGGCGCGAATTTTTGCGTGCTGTGTACGTGCGCGAAGGTGTGAAGCAGCGCACCACCAACTTCTGGACGTACAGCCGACCTCTTCCGGCTTCGTTCTGGAATGCCACCACCGGGGTGTGGCCCCTGGATCAGGTGATTCAGTCGGTGCTCAACACGGGCTATGCCAATCACATCGAGCGGTTGATGGTGCTGGGCAACTTCATGTTGCTGGGCGGATTTGACCCGGATGAGGTGTACCGCTGGTTCATGGAGTTGTTCATCGATGCCTATGACTGGGTGATGGTGCCCAACGTGTACGGCATGAGTCAGTATGCCGATGGCGGCCTTATGGCTACGAAGCCCTACATTTCGGGATCGAACTACATTTTGAAAATGAGCGATTACCCGAAAGGGGACTGGTGTGCCACCTGGGATGCGCTCTATTGGGGTTTCATTCACGAACATCGCGCCATGTTCAGTAAAAATCCCCGCATGTCGATGATGGTGCGCCAGGTAGAAAAAATGGACGCGGCCCGTTTCAAATCCCTGATGAAGATCCGAACCGAATTCTTATCGACACTATCATGAGCACGAAACAGAAACCCTGGAACCGGGTGGACCAACCGGTGTATAGCATCTCCAGCATGGCAGATGGTAAACCGAACATGAACATCTGCACGTATGCCGTGCCCGTGTCGCTCAAGCCCAAACAATTTATAGTGGCGGTGTATCACGGCACGCGAACGCTCACCAATGTCAGGGCCAACCCGGAGTTTTTGCTCCAATACCTGAGTCGCTCCCAGGCCAAGTGGGTGAATCTGCTGGGTAAAAAATCCGGAAACCGGATCGACAAAATGAAGCGACTGAACGATGAGCTGGCCGTTTACAACGGATTTTCCTATCTGAAAAAGAGTATGGCTTTTGTACACCTCCGGGTGCTCAGCTGGATGCCGGCCGGTGATCATGACTGTGCCTTGTGCGAAGTGGTGGCCTATCAGAACCTGAACGAGTCGCCCCCGCTTACGCTTCGCGAGTTGAAGAAGAAGGGGATCATTTCGGTTAAATGACGCTGCCCGCCAACGATATCGATCGGATTATTGAAATGGCGTGGGAGGACCGCACCCCGTTTGATGCGATTCAGGCGCAGTATGGGCTTGCAGAAGCGGACGTCATCCGCCTGATGCGGCTGCAACTGAAGCCAACCAGTTTCCGCTTGTGGCGCAGGCGCGTGCAAGGAAGGGCCACCAAACATAAAGCGCTGGGTACGCCCGGTACATCGCGTTTCAAGTCAACCCGGCAGCGGGCAATCACGGCCAACAAAATCAGTAAGCGATGACGTTGCCCACGGATTACACGGGGGTTTTGTCCCTGCTCGGGCGCGTGGATGTGCAGGCCTACGGCCGCACGCGCAATTACCTGGATGGCGCGGTATCGCGGTTGTCGCCCTACCTGTCGCGCGGTGTGCTCACGTTGCCGCAGGTGCGCGATGCCGTGTTAAGCCGCCACTCGTTTGCCGATGCCTATCGGTTTATCTATGAGCTGGCGTGGCGCGAATACTTTCAGCGGATGTGGTGGGAGTGGGGCGACCGGATTTTTGAGGATTTTAAACAACCGCAGCATGCCGCTCATGCGGAATGCCTGCAGTCGGTTTTGGAGGGTTCCACCGGCATTGAGGTTCTGGATCGGGGTGTACAAGAGTTGTACGCTACCGGCTATCTGCATAACCACGTGCGCATGTACCTGGCGTCTGTCGTGTGCAACATCGGTCGGGCGCACTGGCGCGCATCAGCCCGGTGGATGTACTACCATTTGCTCGATGGCGATCTGGCCAGCAACATGCTGAGCTGGCAGTGGGTGGCCGGAACATTTTCGGCAAAAAAGTATTACTGCAACCAGGATAACATCAACCAATATTCCCGAACTTCTCAACACGGTACGTTTCTGGATTGTCCCTACGAAGTGTTGCCGCATCTACCCGTGCCCGATCAACTCAAGGCTACCGGCCAGCCGGAGTTAACGGCCGCACTACCGGCCAGCTCGGCCAGACTTGATCCGGCCAAGCCGCTGTTACTGTACAACAGCTATACCCTTGATCCGCTCTGGCGGAAGGATCTGGACGCCAACCGGGTATTGCTGCTTGAGCCCTCTCACTTTCAGCGATTCCCGGTGAGCGGCCGCGTGATGGATTTTGTGCTTGCACTTGCGAAGTGTGTTCCGGGCATTCAGGTGATGACGGCAGAAGTGGCCGACATTCCCGATCTGGAAAAGTTTCCGGGGATTTTCTCCAAAGCGCATCCGGCCTTTGGCCACTATCCTGGTGTGAAGGATGAACCGGTGTGGATGTTTCCCGAAGCACGCCTGGGTAATTCGTTCACAGCGTTTTGGAAGTCGTGCGAAAAAGCCCTGAACTTGACCACGGTATGAGAGTATTGCTCACCGGTTCTACCGGCTACATTGGCCGCAGACTGCTTCCCGAACTGATTCGCTCGGGGCACGAAGTGATTTGCCTGGTGCGCGACCGGAGGCGGTTTGACTGGCAGGATTTTACGGAAGATGATCTCCGGCACATCCGCGTGGTGGAGGGCGACCTTACGGATGCCGCCTCGTTGCAAAGCGTGCCGCGCGATATTGACGTAGCCTTCTACCTCGTGCATTCGATGAGTTCGTCTTACCCGAACTTTACGGAACTCGAAGCGCAATCCGCTCGTAACTTTTGTCACTACCTCAATGGCACCACAGCCCGGCAGGTGATTTACCTCAGCGGCATTGTGAACGACCTGGATTTAAGCGATCACTTGCTGTCGCGGCAGCAGGTTGAAGATATTTTACGGGCGGGCCGGGTGCCCACCACCGTGTTGCGGGCCGCCATCATCATCGGTTCGGGCAGCGCCTCGTTTGAAATCATCCGCGATCTGGTGGAGAAGCTGCCCGTGATGGTGGCACCGAAGTGGCTGAAAACGCGTTGCCAGCCGATTGGCATCCGCAACGTGCTCGAATACCTGCAAGGGGTCATGCTCAAGCCCGGGGCATTTAACCAGGTTTTTGATATTGGCGGAACCGACATCCTGACCTATCGCGACATGCTGCTGGGGTATGCCCGCGTGCGCGGATTGAAACGATGGATCATTACCGTGCCCGTGCTTACGCCTAAGTTGTCGTCACTCTGGCTGGTGTTGGTAACGTCTACCTCGTTTTCGTTGGCCCGCAGCCTGGTGAGCAGCATGAAAAATGAGGTGGTGTGCCGCGACAATCGTATTCAGGAATTGGTGCCCATTCAATTGTTCAGTTACCAGGAAGCATTGCAATTGGCATTTGCCAAAATTGAACAGCGCGATGTGGTTTCCAGTTGGAAGGATGCCATTTCGCTGGCCACGATGGACAAAGGTTTTTTAGACCGTGTGGAAGTGCCCACGCACGGAGTGTTTACCGATAAGCGGATCGTGACGTTTACCCGTGCGATGGCGGAGGTGAAAGACAACATCTGGATGATTGGCGGTGAGCGGGGTTGGTACTACGGCAACTGGATGTGGCGGGTGCGCGGGCTGTTGGATAAGCTGGTGGGAGGCGTGGGGTTGCGCAGGGGCAGGCGCAGTGCCACCGATCTGAAACCGGGCGATGCGCTGGATTTCTGGCGCGTGCTGGTGGCCGATAAGCCCAACGGGCGGTTGTTATTGTTGGCGGAGATGAAACTGCCGGGCGAGGCGTGGCTGGAGTTTCGCGTGCGCGAAGAAGAGGGCGTTCACAAGCTGTACCAAACCGCTACGTTCCGGCCGTTAGGGTTGTGGGGCCGTTTGTATTGGTATGCCGTGCTGCCGTTTCACGGGTTTATTTTCCCGAAGATGGCGAAGAGCATGGTGGAATACCGGGGGGAAGTTGGTTAGCCACCCGCACTGCATAAGCATTTTGTTAGCATGCGTTTGTTTTCGCGCTCAATGGTCGGAGCCTGTCCTCATCCAATCGTAAAATCTGATGATCATAGACCCAAAGAAGAATAGTAAAAACGTCCAGTTTATTTTTTGAATCGTTTTATTGTCCTTCTTAACGAGTCGTAACGTTACGATTGTTAGTCCAACGATGCTTAATAGTCCCAAGTAAACCCATGTGTCCAGATATTGCCATTCCCAATTCGTCTCATTGGTATTAAGATCGTGGACTCTTACATACGTTTCTTTCTCCGCGTAAAAATCCATGATGTCTATTGGTATAGCTACCAGAAACGTCAGTAGAAGGAATGTTGCTATTCCTGTCAGAACCGTCTCTATTCTTATCCTGTCCTCCATCGTCCAAACAAATGCATGCTGACGTTTTGTGTTTGTGATGCTGGCGCTTGCGAAGCCGCCAGTATCCGCGTGGGAAAACGTTGTTAAACAAATGTATAAATTATTTGGTCTTCCACCGCCAGTAGCACAAACACGCTGTTGTGCGCTGCTGCTGTGACCTATTCTTTTTTAGGTATCCGCTGAACGTTGAATTTTGGACTATAATAGTTAGGGTCGTCCAATAATATATTTAAAGTCCCTTTTCCTTTTTCAGCTGTCAATTTTACAGTTGCTGTCTTACCACTAGAAATTATCTTTACTTTATACTCTGAGTTACCATTAAGTCCATCATTGTCCCAAGAACAATTGGAACTCAAAACCAAATAGCTAACCCATTCTTCAGTCTTTTTGAGATTTGCATTTTTTGCGATAATCGTGTCTGCCTTGAAGTTAAAAATCAGTGGAAAGAACATTTCGAGTTTAGTATCAGGGTCAGTAAATGCAATGGTTCCCCATTCTTTAGTTTTATCACATTGTCCAAAAGTTAGTTTGCTGGTAAGTCCGAAGAAAATTGTAATTAATGTTAAAGTCCTCATTTATTTTTTGTCAGTGTTAGTCCGCTTAATTCTATTTTATTCTGTTCTAAATTGTCTGTCGTTTTTTCTTGAGCAGTTGCCCACATCGTTTGTGTTTGCGATGTGGCCGGGTGGCGAAGCTGCGGGTTGCCTGCCCGCCCGAAGCGTTTTGCGTAGGCGGGTCCCGCTGCCTGCCCCGCGCTTCGCGGGGAAACCAAATGTTGGTCTTTTAAAAATACTAAAATTTACCTGGTCGCCCTGCCATAGCTCAAATATGTTGTTGTGGCTGTGTCAGATGGCGCTCGTCAACCATTTAGTCCAATGCCGCTTTCATAAAAAGCCCCTTTATTTTTCTCCCTTTGTTCTTTTGTCATTGTCTCCAATTTTGGTTTTGATTTTGTCCAAAAGCCTATGATTAGAAATGGTTCAAGGAACGGAACTAACCAAATGAGCCGTTTATGTAGTCCGCGTCTTTCTGGATTTATATAGTCCGATTTGTTAATGCGGACCGTCACGAAGATGTTTAGTAAAACATAAACTGTCCCGATGGCGAATAGTATTTTCAATTCTTTGTTTTTACGTTTTTTTCATTGTCCCGCGGCATTACGGCCAACGATTTGGTATATGCTACTTGTGGCATATACCAATCTTCAAATATAAGCACGTTTCTACCGCGGCTCAACGGGCAGAGGTTTCGGTTGTCCTCGTTAGAATTGCTCTTCAATTGATTTGCTGATAGCGGATTTTACCTTGCCGGTATGTTCGGTCGTTTTTGGTTCAATCAGCATAATCAGGCATTCCGCAGTTGAGGAAACCCGGTGGTTGGTTCCTTTCTTCACAACAAACAGGTCGCCCTTTTTCATGGTAAATTCCGGTTGATTTTCGATTTCCATCAACAGTTGCCCGTCCACGATATAGAATAACTCGTCTTCATGCTCATGGTTATGCCAGGGCACTTCTTGCCCTTTTATTTTTGCCAGTTTGATATAATGGTCATTTACTTCGCCTATAATCTTTGGTGAGAAATAGTGTTTTACACTTAAAAACGCATCGTTTACGTTCATCTTTTAAAGAGCTTACGTTTCACAATTTTACCTTCTCTTTTTGCAAGATAATAAAATGCTATTCCGATCGATAGCAAAAGAGATAATGTGATAATGGAGTTTTCGATTCCAAAAACACCCCCTGTCAATAATTCAGGACCGTTGAACCTGGATTGAATGATACTGCCCATATCATTCACCCCGGAGAGATTTGAGCCATAAAACGGCTGAGAAAAGTTCCAACCTAAATGGAAGAAAAAGGGTAGCCAAATCCTTTTCGTATAGATGAACATCATTGCCCCCGTAAACCCCCAAATCAAGTATAAAATAAGACTGACAAAGTTGGTGTTGGGATTATAAATGTGCAGTTGCAGTTCTACTAACATGGCAATGACAAGGGTTACATGAGTACCTAACCAATTTTCACAGATACGAACGATTAGCCCTCTATGAAACAGGTCTTCAACGATGGCCGCAAACACCAATACGGTGAAAAACTCAATTGGGTAGTGAGCGGTTGTGATACTCATCGCTTGATAATACCCCAGCAAGTATAGAGTGAAGATCGATAATGAAATGGAAAAAATGCCAATGAAAAGTCCACCAAACATTTCTTTATGTAAATGATGTAAGGATAGTTCTGTGATTTTTCGTTTATCATAAAGACGAAACAAACCGTAATAGGCAGCTAGTAAAACGATAAAGGAAATGCAATGAATGATGGGGTTGGCAATACGTTTGTCCTGAATGATGCTATAAAACAATGGCTTTAATGCAAAGTTTTGAATGACTACGAATAGAGAAAAGGGAACGACAATGCCCACAATAATTTTGGTAATTGGAAAAAACAGTACTCTTTGGAATGATGCATTCATAAGTTTTAATTTTTGTCGGCTTAATTCAGAAGTTGGTGATCGTATTGCACAGAATCTCCAGCGTTTAAAGTTCTCGTAAATTGAAATACATAATATCTTTGTCACAAGTACATACAAGAATGTACCCTACATACCAGAACTATACTATTGTTGATAGTCAACACGTTAAAAATCTCCAGGATATGAAAAAGAAATCAAGTAAAGCCCATTGTGCGGTGGATTACGCCTTTCAGCGAATCGGAGGAAAGTATAAAGGAAGAATTTTGTGGGTCTTGAAAGATGGCTTTTTACGTTATGGCGAGCTGAAAAGGGCTGTGGTTGGGATAACACCCAAAATGCTTACGCAGACCCTGAAAGAGCTGGAAAGTGACGAGCTGATTTCACGAAAAGTATATCTGGAGGTTCCACCACGAGTGGAGTACGCACTGACGCCTACCGGGAAGGAGTTGATTCCGGTGATTAAGCAAATGCGCGCCTGGGGTGAAAGGCAAATGTCTTTAAAGTGAACGGACTTAGAATCTCAGGTGCATCGTTAATCTAACTACTTGATGCGAAGCCACTGCATCGCCAATGTTCTTGCCTGGGGTGTTTTGGATTGGCTATTTTGCTTGCTTTGGTGTTGCGGTTGTATATGCACGTTTCTACCTCGGCTCAACGGGTAGAGGCTCGTGTTTTTCTCGTCAGGTCGGAAGACCTGACGGCATATCAAGTGTGGCAAGGAAATTTGCCCATGTTCGAAGCACGTCAGCCCGCATAACGCGTAACGGAGGTTAGCGTGTCGTTGTCTTTTATTGCGTTTGTTTTATTTTCCATTTTCTCAGCCCACCTACCAGATACAAGAGGCCAACGAAAATCGCTATTAGTGAGTAGGTGTTTTCTAATAGTGGAGTTGCTTTTTGCCATCCGATATCGAAAACAAGTTCACCTATTCCACGCAACAGATAAATCCCTCCGATGCAAAATACCATTGGTTTTACGAATGGCAGTTTTTTGTACTTGTTATCAGCCGAGAGCCCATACAAGCCCATGACATAAAATAAAATGCCTACTACTACCGTAATAAAATACGGGTACAGCGGATGTATGGCTTGTTTGGCAAGCGCCATTCCCTCTGCTATACCGACAACTTCAAACATTTTGTCAGCCCAAAGCAAGCCAACAATATGTGCGATTGCCATGAAGATGTTTGTGTATCCGCCAAGTTTAAGCATGAGGGTAAATAATTTGCTCGTAAGTTCACCATATCAAAATCTAAACGATTGTATGGCCATAGGGGAGACATTCAGTTATCGCTTGTTCTCATTCTCTGTCCTTTCCAGGTTCACACGTTTTACAAAAATCACCTAATGAATGAATTCGTTCAGTAATTCGTGTTTCCCAGTTCATTTGTCCGATAGCGTTGGTACCGTAATTACTTTCGTTGTCGTAGTCTTGCCGGATTTTCTCAAATTCCTTGCTCACGTCTTCTTGAATGGATTGGTATTCTCCTGCTAAAACCAATTTTCTGTTTTCATTTAGCCTTTTTCTAAGCTCTCTGGCCATCCACTCATTTAGGTCAAAAATTGTTATGGCGTACCGAAGTCTTGATTTGTCACTCCAGTCAATCCATGAGTTATTGGCAACGAACAAGTTTGTCACCTGGCGATTAAATGTTCTAAGATTTTCGATCTCTTCCTTTTTTAAGTTGATCTCAATCCCAAAATTGAAAATAAGTGATTGACCTGTTGATGGGTCAGGCGGTGTAGCTTTAAAGTCGTTAACGGTCAGCTTTCGGGTCTCGCTCCACTCCAGGGTATCCTGTCCAGCGGCATGAAGTGTAATACCTGTCAGAATGGTTATGATCAAAATCACTCGTATCATATAGTTAGGTCGGTGTCCTTAAAAATGAGCCACAATGTTTCGGTATCTGCTATTTATCGTATATACCTACTACTGGCTTCAAACATACGCAGGTTTATACCTCGGCTCAACGAGTATGGGCTTCTGTCGTTCTCGTTAGGTCGGAAAACCGGCTGGCATGATAAATTATTGTTGTCACTTTATACTTTCTCCAAAAGTCAACAAGTTGTTGTCCGGGTCAAGTAATGCAAACTCTCTTTGTCCCCAGGGTTTTGTTTCTAAATGTCCGCTTGGATGAATTGCGATTTTGTTGTTCAAGAGTGTTTGGTACAATTCATCAATGTCGGTTGTTCGGATATATACTTGCCCGTAGTTTTCTTTGGGGTCCAGGTCTTTGAATGCAAAAAAGTGAAGTTGAATGTTGTCCTTGAAAAGCATCAAGTAGCCATCAAGATCGCTGGCGCCAAATAGTTGAAACCCTAATTTGTTTACGTAATAGTCTTTCGTTACTGCTTTATCTCGCATGGGTAACTTTGGATTGACTTCTGTCAGCATACTTTTGTCGTCAATTGTGTTTTGAGTTGAGTACTTGCCCTCTCGCTAAATCTTTATTGGAGAATGGTCGTCTGTTTTGTTTTGTAATCTAATTTGCCCGGTATGGCCGCGAACGTTGCGGTGTATGCGATTTATGGCATATATCATCTTCAAATATACGTACGTTTCTACCTCGGCTCAACGGGCAGATGTTTTGGTTGTTTCTATCAGGTCGGAAGACCGGGGGAATATTAAATTCTAAATCATTGTCTGGCTATAAGCAAGCATGCTGTTGGTGGCTGGCGACCTGAGCGCTTTTTATTTTATTCTTTTGTTTAATTCACTTGTTAGCTGTGAATCATGTCGTTTGCATAGCGATGTGGCAATTTTGTTTTTGGTGGGTGGGATTGTGGAGAGTGCGAGGCTTGGATTGTTGTCAAAGAAACCGATGAATCTTCAAGTTGTTACTTTTCTTTTGTGAAAATCAAAAGAGGGAAATCATTTCCAATAGAAAAACTTGAAGGGTATTGCGGTGCGCCTTTGTATTCTTGTGATAGTTCAGGTACGCGCTTCTCGACAAACGAACTTAGTTCTCTGATTGTTAAAATACCATCTCCTGCAAGATTAACAGCTCTTCCCGAGAGAGCTTCCAAAAGCGAGTAGGTAAACACACCGTGGCCAAGTTGTGCAAGTTCAGTTGCATATTGTTCTGACCCCGCAGCTGTTAACCAATACGAACCTGTACTTCTGGCTAGTTGAGCCACCGCTTTTTCTTCGGCAATGCCTCGTGTTGCTGCTGCATTTAATGCGCCTGCGGAGTTACATGCATCGAGGATAAAAATCTGTTTTTGAGCATTCAGCTGGCTGGAAAGATGTTTTAACTCGCCAGCGGAAATTGCCTTTTCTTGTAAAGAGGCATTGTTTCCATAAAGCTGAGTAACATCGTATGGAACGAGAAAGAACTCCTCCTTCCCATCGACATTGCCCATGGTGCCGTGACCCGCAAAATAGAACACGAACACATCTTGCTCTTTCATATTGGTGCTAATGTTTCTAAAAGCTTCAAAAACATTCGTCTTATTCGCTTGCTTGTCGAAAAGTGTTGAAACCACAACTTCTTCAAACAACTCCGACTTCAATTTGACTACCTGCTTTTGGAACCCTTGAGCATCTGAGTAGGCATAGTTCAATTTGTATTTGGGATTTTGATATTCATTAACACCGATTATCAACGCATACATTTTTGGTGGCTGGGAGTCAGAGCCAGTATAAGTGAAAGCCATTTTTGCCTTTTCAGAATCAACACCAAGTTCTGTAGTAGCAACGGCATATACTGCGTTTGTTTCGCCCATTACCGAATTCAAGCTTATGTTAAATTTGAAATTGTCGGTGCTATTGCCGCTTTGAACACCAACTAGTTTGCCGTTGTTGTAAATTCGAACTTCCTTCACTTTTTTACCATTGTCGGTGATTTTAAGATCGACAACAATATTCTTTTTTGATGTACTAAAGTTGATTATGCCATTGCCGGGCTGTGAAGGCGATTGGTTGTCGATAGCAGTAACCGTCAGTTTTGGCAGTGATTCTGCTGTTTGTTTGGATAGAACTGGTGCTATGAGTTTGCCGATCTCTCCCGTTAACAATTGGTTAAAAAGGCGTGGTGTGTAATAGCCATCGAATGTTGAGGCTACATCAGTCCTTGATGAAAGTTTATCCCCAATATACTCCCGCCACTCCAATTTATCCAGCGCCCTAAGAGAGCCATCGAAGCGACCGTCTCTTGCAAGTATAACCCAGTCATCTTTTGTGACAAAAAGATCAGCAACTATTTTCATTTCTTTGAAGCTGAATAAGCTAACCAAGCCATTGCTATATGGCGTTAGCACGTAACCCTCATTTATTGGTAAATAAATTGGAACATTTCCCATGGTTACAGTTTTTCCCGAGGCGCCATCATTCACGTGTGCCACTATCCTACCCGTACTAATATCAAAAACCTTGAAGATGCCATCACTAGAAATGGACAAGGTAGTATTAGTTTTGTTGGAGATAAACATAGGACAAAAGCGAGAATCATTAACTTCATCGATTATTAGCATTTTAGAAAAGTCTGCATTGTAGATAATTGCTCTACCTTTTTCTTTCAGAAATTCACCAAATATGTATTTTACAAGGAATCTACCGTCTGTGAGCATTTCAACATGTAAATTCTGTGGGTTAGTACCAGGAAGTAATTTTTCATGGAGTTTGATGTCCGATATCAGTTGACCTGTCTTTGCATTATACACTCGTATACCCCAATTAAAATTGTTTTCTTTGCTAAATGCCGGATCGAATAAGATTTGAGATAATCTTCTGGATCGTGAAAGTTCAAATTCGGATAATCTTTTTTTATATAACTTATACTCTTTACTTTTTTTATCCGATGGTTCTGTTTCGTTGAATTTGGAACTCTTTAGACTGTCATACTCTTTGTGCAACCCTGAAGTAAAGAAATAAACACCATAAATTGTCTTTCCGTCATCGGCAAATTTTGGTGCCTGAATTTTGAGACTGTATTTAATCTTGGTTTCTTCTCCTATGTTTTCATAAATGAAACACTCTGTTTTTCCATCGTATTGAGTTTTTACGCCTAATATGGTATTTTCAGATAGGGCCGCACTGTATATAATACCAACTGGTGGTTTCTTGAAACACGTTGTAGTGCCAGTGAGGTCGGACTTTATACAAGATGGTCCATTGATTTCTTCATTCTTCAGGAATTTTCTGCCTGAATTTGACATGTTAGTTGTAAAAGTATAGCCGTTTTGGAAAAGGACAGCAGATGAATCAATTGATTCAATCAATTTACCCGCTGACAGATCAATTATTCTGGATTTAACAATCAGATTAAATTTTGGGTCATTCAACTTACCCTCAAGATAACTTTCGTTGAATGTTATGGACATCCTTGTCAAATTTGTATTGACTGAAACTCCTAAGTTAGTCATGAAGGGTGGTTTTACTATTTGTTCGGATTCTTTTACTGCTAGAAGGCGAGTCCGCATTTTAGCTTGAGGCAATGGCGTTGAGTCTCCTCGTATTATCTCCACTTGCGTAGCTTGAGTTGTTAGGACTGATTTTGCTGCTACAGGCGAAGACCCTAGGTATCCATTTTGCACTACCCAAGCTATGCCTTTTTTGTAGAGCTGGCCACCGTCAAACTCCTTTTCGAATACTTTAACTTCTTTTTGATTGGCGTCCAGAATTTTCATGTCGAAATAGGCCACGCTATTATCCTTGGTGGTAGTAACGAATGCAACCTTTTTATTATTCAGGTCATATACTGCAACGAGAGCATCCTTTCCATTTTCCATAAGGCGGTATTCGTATCGTCCGATCAACGCATCTCCCTGAAGGATGTTATTTTCAATGTACTTAACAGGAGCGTTGTAATCCCTTTCCTTTTTCTCTGTAAAGTCATAGCCTTTGTGTTTTTTTATGAACGCAGCCCTATACGCGACATTATATCCTTTTGGTGTAAGGATGGAATCTGAAGCAAAGAATTGGGCAATCTGTTTGGCATATGCATCCACTAGTCGTGGCAGAAAAGATTTATTATCATCTAAGAAAATGAGTTTTCCCTGGTCCTTTTCAAAAAGGAATCGAGCCACGCCATTTACGTCATAAACAGTAAATTCAGATATGGTTCCTGTGAGTATGTTGGCATTGGTCGTTTTCACTACTTTTCCAATCTTGTTTCCATTCTGGAAGAAGTCACCGTTGTCACTGATTGAAAAACCAGTTTTTTGCGCGAACCCCAAAGACTGAGTTAAGGTTAGCAACAGATAGGATATTAATAGTTTTTTCATAGTAATGAGTTAACAACGGTACTGGATGATGAAAGCACGACTCAAATCCATTTAAAGAGATTTCTTCCACTCAAACCCAAACACATCATTCCGCGCGTAGTGGCCGATCACATCAAAATCCATTTTGGCTTTGATGATGTCGCGCGGGTCAAGCTCGGCCGTAAGTATACCTTCCTTACCCACCAACGGCCCGGCCAGGGTTTTGCCCAGCGGCCCGATGATCACGCTGGCGCCTGTGCTCGGCAGGGAAGGATGATCTTTCTGAAGCAGGTGCTGCAAGTCGGCCGGATAATGCTCGCGGGTAAGATACTGATTGCAACCCAACACAAAGCAGCGCCCCTCGCACGCAATGTGCGTAAGTGTGGCCTGCCAGCTATCCCGGCAGTCGGCCGTAGGGGCCACGTAAACATCAATGCCCTGCTGATACAACGCCATGCGGGCCAGCGGCATGTAGTTTTCCCAACAGATGAGTCCGCCCAGTTTACCGAAGGGTGTATCCACTACGTGCAGGTCACGCCCATCGCCCTCGCCCCACACAATGCGCTCGGCTGCGGTGGGTTTCAGCTTTCGGTGTTTGCGCGCCAACTGCCCGTCTGGCGAGAAGTAGAGCAGCGTACAATACAACGTATCGCTCACCTGGTCGCGCTCGGTAACGCCCGTTACCACCCAGGCACCGGCCTCTTTGGCCCACGCGGCCAGTTGTTGCGTTTCAGGGCCGGGCACTTCGATGCTGTTTTGCCAGTAGCGCAAAAACAACTCGCGGCCCTCAGGCGTGCGGCCGCCCACCGTGGTGCCGAATATCAAACCCCGCGGGTAGCCGGGTATAAAAACTTCCGGGAAGAGGATCAGTTGGGCCCGCTCACGTGCGGCCTGGCGAATGAGGTCGCCCATTTTCTCCAGCGTTTTTTCCTTGTCGAAAAAAACGGGGCTGGCCTGGACTACGGCAGCAACGAACGGGTTCATGATCAGAACGTCACGCTCAGCGCAACTTCCTCGCCCTTGCGTTTCACTTTCAGGGGCACGGTTTGTCCTTTTTCAAATTTGCCCAGCGCCTCCATGTAGGTTTGCACATCCTTGATCACGAAGTCACCGAGTTGGGTGATGATGTCACCCGTTTGCACGCCCGCCTTTTGCGCAGGCTTGCCTTCCGAGACACCATCGACCAGTACGCCCACATCGTTGGAGGTATAGCTGGGCATAATGCCCATTGTTACTTTAAAGGCGCTGCGGCCCATCGATTTGTTTTTGGTAGGTAAGAACGCCAGCTTGGGTGAGTTATCCAGTTTCTCGATCACCCGAATGATCACTTCGAGTACTGCCTTTTCACCGGCATAGTTGATTTTGTCGGCATCATCGCTGGGTTTGTGGTAGTCGCTGTGCGAGCCCGTGAAGAAATGCAGGACTGGAATATTTTTCAGGTAAAAGGAGGCATGATCGGAGGGACCCATGCCGGACGAGTCGGTCTTGATCGGCACGGTGGGTGTCGATAGCGATTTCAGCAGCGGTTCCCACTCGGGGCTCGTGCCGCTGCCACTTACAGCCAAACCTTTGGCGGGATCGAGGCGGCCGATCATATCCATGTTGATCATGTAGTTGATTTCGCCCGCGTTGATGGTGGGGTGCTCGGTGAAATACTTGCTGCCGTAGAGGCCGAGTTCTTCGCCACTGAAGCAGATGAAGATGAAGTTGTTTTTCTCGCGCACCGGGTTCATCCGAAAGTAGCGCGCCAGCTCGATGACACCGGCAACACCGCTGGCATTGTCATCGGCACCGTTGTGGATCTTGTCGGCTGCGTTGGCATCGAGGGAGTTGCCATCGTGGCCAAGCCCAAGATGGTCGTAGTGGGCGCCAATAATGATGGTGCGGGGCGCTCCGTTATCGATGCGCGCAATGATATTGCGTGCCGTGCCCTCGCGGCCCGTGCCGTGCGCCCCGGCCCGGTAGGTGAACGACTGGTAGAACGTATTGTTCTCCCCGCCCGGCTTCATCTTCATACCTCGGAACTGACTTTCGATATAGGCCGCGGCCATCTTTTCGCCTGAGGTGCCCGTGCCACGACCCATCAGGGAGTCATTGGCCAGTATCTTGATGTGCTGGCGCAACGCCTCTTCACGGATTTGGGCGGTGGCGGAAAAACCAATACAGAGTAGGGCCAGAAGCAGAATTCGCATAACGTTGTTTTGAGAAATCAAAAATAGGGGGTACGGTTCAAAAGCAAAGCCCGATTGCGTAATTTTGACGCCTGTATTTTACGCCCATGACACCGCCCAAACTCCTGCTCCTGACTGATTTTTCACCGCTTTCGGCATTGGCCGTGGAATATGCCGTTCGCTTGGCCGGACCGCTGGAGGCCGATTTCACCGTGATGAACGTGGTGCGCCTCGAGGGTATTCCCAAAGCCAACCTCAAGATGAAGACCATCGAGAAGAGTTTGCTGCAGCTTTCGCAGGAAGAAGGAGAGAAGTTAATCGAGAAGGTAAAACGCGAAATCAAAGGCAAATACACCATTCAGTTCAAGGCCATTCGCACCTACACCGTAGCCGATGCGGTAAGGCGCTACGTGGAGAAGAATAAAGTCAACATGGTGGTGATGGGTTCGCGCGGTGCCTCCACGTTCAAGAAGATCCGCCTGGGCGGCACCACCGTTTCGGTCATCGATGTGTGCAAGGCTCCTGTGCTGGCCATACCCGAACTGGCGCAGTTTACGGGGTTGAAAAACCTGGTGTACGCCTCTGACCTGAAGAACGTCAGCAAGGAACTGGATATCATCACCGAGTTTGCCGCCATCTTCGGCTCGAACGTGCACATGATCCACGTGTTGCCGGCCATGGATAAGAAGGCGGAAGTTGAAAAGGAACGCGTGCTTGGCCTGGTACGCAATCACAGTTACAAGAAGCTGGATTTCAAGATCATTTTGGATGAGGATGTGCCCGGGGCAATTGACCGGTACATCAAAGAAACCAAATCCGATTTGCTTACTACGTTTACACACACGCTGAGCCTCGAAGAAAAATTGTTTGCCAAAAGCGTCACGCGCAAGCTGGCTTACCTCGGCACCATTCCGCTGCTGGCGGTGAAGCGCACCTAGAAGCCCTCAAAAATGCTTCCCGATGTCAGGTTGAGCTAGTCGAAACCGGGTCTCAGTGCTGAATAGCCTTCCCTGTCTGCCGAAGCGACAGCGCAGGCAGAGACAAGCTCAGGCTGACAATTGAAAATTGATTTCTGAGTTGGCTTCTGTTTACTTGATCTCCCGCTACGGAATAAACACCGTTAGGAGATAAACCAGGAAAATCACGATTAACACCATTCCCTGAAGAATGGACGTGCGCCCAGTTGATAAAGCCAGCACGTTGATCACAAGGGCCAGCATGAATAAAATCATTGCTTCTGCATGAATTCCCAGTGCGAGCGGCAGCCCGGTTATTATCGATACCGCAGAGACAACCGGAATGGTGAGGCCAATGGAGGCTAAAGCAGAGCCGAGCGAGAGATTGAGGCTGGTTTGAAGTTGATTTTTTCGCGCGGCTTTAAAGGCAGAAATTCCCTCGGGCAAAAGAATGACTGAGGCGATCACAAGTCCGGCTACTTCCTTGGGCGCACCCACGTGCGCAATGAACGACTCGAGCACCGGGGCGAGGTGTTCGGCCAACAAAACAACAGCAATCAGTGCAATCGGCAGTAACACGCTGCTGATGAGGAAACTTCTGCGGGTGGGGCGTTCGTGCGTCTGGGTTGCCTTGCCGGAGGTGAAATCCTGCCGGTGTCGGAAATTCTGTACAAATAGAAAGCTGCCATACAACATTAGGGTAACAATCGCCACAAAGATCAACTGGCCATGGCTATAGAATGGCCCCGGTGTGGTTGCGGTAAAGTTGGGCAGGATAAAAGACAGCACGGAAATGGCCACCAGCACAGTTAAGGCTGACTTCACGCCTTGCAGCGAGAATTCCTGCTCGTGGAACTTGAGACTGCCCACGAGAATGGCTACACCGGTCATGGCTGTAATGATCATCATCACCGCTGCGAATACGGTATCGCGAGCTAATCCCGCATTTCCCTGACCGGATTGAAACATGAGGGCAACAATGATGGAAACTTCAATCACCGTTACGGCAACAGCCAGTACAACGGCACCAAATGGCTCACCGATTCTTTCCGCAATGACGTCCGCGTGGTGAACAGCCTGCAGTACGCCATACACTAAAGCGGCCACCATCAAAATAGTAAAGACCAGGTGATGAATGAAAAAGCTGGCGATGGCCACAGCCAAGACCAACGTGGCTGTCAAAACGGATTTCGTTTCAGTGGACAGGCTTCGCATAAAAAATCAAAACTCGGCACTGCCCGGATAGCGCGGGTAGGGAATGACATCGCGGATGTTGGTCATGCCGGTGACAAACTGAATCAACCGCTCGAAGCCGAGGCCAAAGCCGCTGTGCGGTGCACTGCCAAACTTGCGCAGGTCGAGGTACCACCAAAGCTCTTTTTCCGGAAGTTTCAGGTCTTGCACACGCTTCAGCAGCACGTCATACCGCTCTTCGCGCTGCGAGCCACCGATAATTTCACCGATGCCGGGGAACAGCACATCCATGGCCGCTACGGTTTTGCCGTCTTCGTTATGGCGCATGTAAAAGGCTTTGATCTCCTTCGGGTAATTGTACAGGATCACCGGTTTTTTGAAGTGCTTCTCCACGAGGTAACGCTCGTGCTCACTTTGCAAGTCGGTACCCCAGTTTTCAATCAGGTATTGAAACTTCTTTTTCTTGTTTGGATTGGAGTTCTTCAAGATGTCGATGGCCTCGGTATAGCTCAGCCGCTGGAAGTCATTCTCCACCACAAATTTGAGGCGGTCGAGTAAGCCAAGTTCGCTGCGTTGGTCCTGCGGCTTGGCGGCTTCCTCTTCGGCAGCGCGTTTGTCGAGGAAGGCCAGGTCATCGGCACAATGATCCAGGGCATACTTGGCGAGATACTGCAGGAAATCCTGCGCCAGCTGCATGTTGTCGTTGATGTCGTAAAAGGCCATCTCCGGTTCAATCATCCAGAACTCCGCCAGGTGTCTGGCGGTGTTGGAGTTTTCCGCGCGGAAGGTGGGACCGAACGTATAGATTTCGCCCAGCGCCATTGCATAGGTTTCGCCTTCCAACTGGCCGCTCACCGTAAGGTTGGTCTCCCGGCCAAAGAAATCCTGCTTGACATCAATAGCGCCTTCCGGTGTTCGCGCAGGTTTGTTGAGATCCAGGGTGGTGACGCGAAACATTGCTCCGGCCCCTTCAGCATCTGAGCCGGTGATCACCGGGGTGTGCACGTAGTAGAACCCACGCTCGTTAAAGAACTGATGCACAGCAAACGCCATGGCATGCCGCACGCGCATCACCGCGCTGATGGTATTGGTACGCACGCGCAGGTGCGCAATCTCCCGAAGGAACTCCAGCGAATGGCGTTTGGGTTGCAACGGAAATTTTTCGGCATCGCTGTCACCGAGAATCTCCAGTTGCTTTACTTTGATTTCCACGGCCTGGCCCTTGGCCGGTGAGGGTATCAGTTCGCCCGTCACGGCCACGCACGCGCCTGTGGTTACGCGTTTGAGGAGGTTTTCCTCCTGGGAGTTCAGTTCAACTACGGCCTGAATATTATGAATAGTGGAGCCATCGTTGATGGCAATAAACTGGTTGTTGCGGAAGGTGCGCACCCAACCCTGTACCAACACGGTTTGCTGGCGTGGCTCGGTGCGTAGCAGGTGGCTGATTTTGGTTCTTTTCATACAAAAAATCGGTCCGCAAAAAACGTGATTTTGGTGCGCTTATCAAAGCGACCAGCACAACACCCCGTGTGGCCAAACGGGCGCCATGGCGAAGATAGAAAAGGCGTAAGCCTTTGAGCCCGCCCGCCCTTTTGGTAACTTTGCCTGTTATTTCACGTGTCGATGCAGAAACTAGGACTCAGTCAATCCCTTCAACAGAAGTTATCGCCCCAGCAGATTCAATTCATTAAGCTGCTGCAGGTGCCTACGGCCGAGTTGGAAAGTCGCATCGAAGAGGAACTGGAAATTAACCCGGCCCTCGAAGAAGGAGGCGAGGAGGATGGGGAGGAAGAGCCGGTGACCGAAGCACCGGAGCAGGAAGAGGCTCCCGCGGATGATAAAAGCGATGAGCTCAACCTGGAGGACTACCTAGCGGATGACGACTACAGCGGCTACAAAACCCAAAGTGACGGGGGCGGTGATGATGAGGATGACCGCGAAATGCCGATGCCCACGGCTTCCTCCTTACACGAAAGCTTGCTGACCCAGCTGGGCTATCAGAAACTGGATGATCGCCAGTTGGCCATCGGTCGGCAACTGATCGGCAGTATTGAAGGCGATGGCTACATCCGCAGAGATTTAGACGCGATAGTCAACGACCTGGCGTTCTCGCAAAACATTGATACCAACCGGGAGGAAGTCGAGGGACTTCTCAAACGTATTCAGTCGTTTGATCCGGCCGGCATTGCCGCCCGCAACCTGCAGGAATGCCTGCTGTTGCAACTGGAGCGCCTGGATGACGGGCAGGATGTTGATGTGATCGTTGCCAGGCGAATCATCAGCGAGTGCTACGAGGAGTTCACCAAAAAGCACTACCCCAAAATTCAAAAGAAACTCGATCTGGACGATGAGGATTACATCAAAGACGCCATCGAGCTGATTGTGAAGTTAAACCCCAAGCCCGGTGGCGAGGTGGCGGCTGGCATGGTCAAAAATCAGGTGGTGATTCCCGATTTTATCCTGACCAATAACAACGGCAAGCTGGATCTGGCGCTCAATAGTCGGAACGCACCGGAGCTGCGCATCAGCCGGTCCTACACCGAAATGTTCAAGGCTTACGATAAGGGCGACAAAAAGGACAAGAAACTGAAAGAGGCCGTCACCTTCGTCAAGCAGAAGCTCGATGCGGCCAAGTGGTTTATTGATGCGATCAAGCAGCGCCAGCACACGCTCATGCGCACCATGCAGGCCATCATTGATTTTCAATACGATTACTTTCTGGAGGGCGATGAAACCAAACTCAAGCCGATGATTCTGAAAGACATCGCGCAGATGATCAACATGGACATCTCCACGGTGAGTCGTGTGGCCAGCAGCAAGTACGTGCAGACCGATTTCGGCATTTTCCCCTTGAAGTATTTTTTCAGCGAAGGCATCAGCACGGATAGCGGAGAAGAGGTGAGCAGCCGCGAGGTGAAGCAGATCATTAAAGATTTGATTGAAGCCGAGGACAAGAGCAAACCTTTTTCAGATGACAAGCTGGAAGATTTGCTGAATGAAAAGGGCTATAATATTGCGCGCAGAACGGTGGCCAAATACCGCGAGCAATTGAATATACCGGTGGCCCGCCTGCGTAAAGAGATCTGATTCAATCCGTGAAAGTACTTGCTCAGATTGTCTCCGTGGTGTTGCACCCCCTGTTGGTCACCACCTACCTGGTTTTGGTGTTCCGCTTTTTTATGCCGGGGTTTCTGCTGGTGTCGCAGGACAATATGAATGTGATTGTGGCGTTCGTTTTCCTGCTCACATTCATCCTGCCGACTGCCAATTTGCTGGTGTTGCGTTTCTTCGGCAACATCAGTTCGCTGACGTTGTATCACCGCGGTGAGCGCCTCACGCCCTTCATTTTTATCGGACTCATTTATGTGGTGGCCACCCTGTTTTTTTTCTGGCGCCTCAGTTTTCTGGTGAACCTCAACAAGGTGATGCTGATAGTAACGGTGATGATTGGGATTGCAACCGTGGTCACTCTTTTCTTTAAAATATCCATCCACAGCCTGGCCATGGGCGGGGTGGCGGGTATCCTGCTGCCCTTCAATCAGGCCAACGAAACGGGTGCATTGCTGGTGCCGACTGCCGTGGCGCTCGCGCTGACGGGCGCAGTGATGTCGGCACGTCTGGCTTTGCATGCCCATACTTTTCGCGAAGTGTGGCATGGCGCGTGGGTGGGTCTTTTGATTGGAATTACCGGAGTAATACTCTTATTTTAAGCTATGGAATTCAAGTTCATCAACTACGCGGTTAAGGATGGCGTGGCCACCCTGACGCTCAATCGCCCCGATGTGTACAATGCGCTCAACGATGAAATCACGTTCGAGCTTCAGGATGCCTGGAAGGCCGTAGCGAAAGACGATGCGGTTCGCGTAGTGGTGCTGACAGGCGAGGGCAAGGCGTTTTGCTCGGGTCAGGATCTTAAAGGAGGCACGGGCACCAAGCGCTCGTTCATGGACTCGCTGCACAAGCGGTACAATCCTATTGTGCGCGCTATGCGCCATCTGCCCAAGCCGATTGTCTGCCGCCTGAATGGAGTAGCGGCCGGGGCCGGTTGCTCGCTGGCGTTGGCGTGTGATGTTATTGTGGCGAGTGAGGAAGCCACGTTGATCGAAGTATTCATTAATATCGGTTTGGTACCGGATAGTGGCTCGTCTTACTTTTTGCCCCGGCTCACCGGCATGGCCAAGGCGTTTGAGTTGTGCAGTATGGGGTCGCGCGTGAAGGCGGCCGAGGCGTTGCAGTTAGGCCTGGTCAACAAAGTTGTGCCCGCAGCCGAACTGGATGCAGCGGTTAAGCAATACACGGATTATTATGCGCAGGCGCCCACCCGGGCAATCGGCATCATCAAGCGCATGCTGAATAAGAGCACCACCGCCTCCCTGGACGATATGCTGGAGTACGAGGCCTACTGCCAGGAGATAGCCGGATCAACCCACGACTACCGCGAAGGCGTGCAAGCTTTCCTCGAAAAACGAAAGCCGGTATTCACCGGCAAGTAGCGCGTGGCCCTTTCCACCGTGCGAAAGTTCTGGCCGGGGATTCTGTTTCTCATCTGGCTGTCCGTTCAGTTGTTTTGGTGGTGGCGCGGAGGCGTGCGCACCGGAGTGGATTCAGCGTTGTACATCGATCAGGCACACCTGATCATGGACGGCCAACTGCCGGCTGACCGTGGCATCTGGTACCTCGGCTACTCGGTTTTCCTGGCTTTGTTGTTTTCTGCCGGCTTCAGTCTCGTTGGCGTTGTGCACGTTCAGGTGCTGGTGTCCGCTATTGCCGTTGTCGCGCTCTACGGAATTTCAAATCGCATACTAGAAGACGAACGGGCCGCAGCCCTGGCCGCTCTGCTGTATTGCCTCTGGCCGGGGGTGCACGAGTGGAATTTTTTCATTTATACCGAGTCGCTTTTCACCAGCCTGAGTTTGATCAGTATCTGGGCATTGTTGCAGGCTGGTCTTCGTTGGAAAGTCATTGGTGGCGTTTTGCTCTTGGCGTGCGTGGCAACGCGACCAACAGGATTTTGTTTGCTGGCGGCACTGGCTGCAATGGGGTTAAGTCAACTCAACAGAAGTTACCCGCGTGGGGCGTGGGTTGCTGGCGGTTTGGCTATTCTGGCGGCAGTCATGCTGTTTAATGCCTTTATGCAAGAGGCCACCCTGCCGGCCCGGTACGCAGCTGCAGAGGTAATTTACCCGATGATTTCGTGGGGAATAGCTCCAGCCGAAGGAATAGACACCAGCGGGTTTAGTGGCCCAGCGTTATGGGATATTTTGAAGTTCAGCATCACGTATACGTGGTATTTTTTAAAGTTGTCGGGCCTGAAAGCCCTGCTGTTTATCGCTCATGCCAAACCCTACTATTCGGTTCTGCACAACCTGGCCATCGTGTTGTTCTTGTTACCGGTGTACGTGTTGGCCATTCGGGGTTACCGGCTGTGCGCAAATCCCGCTAAGCTGTTGGTGCTTGTCTATTTCGGAGTTCAAACCGCTGTGGTAGCACTGACGAGCGAAAACTGGGACGGACGTTTTTTAGTACCCTTGTTGCCGTGGGTATTTATGCTTGCCGGGCTTGGGCTCTCGCAAGCGTTACCTCTCCGCACGTTTTGGCTGCGTCAGAAGACGGCCAGTGAAAGGCCAATGGTATAGCTGCGGGCTTCCGTTTGATCAGGACCGCGACCGGCCTCCCAAAGCGGGTTGAAATTGTAGTAACCGAACAGCTGAAAAGCGCCAATCCCGAATTTCAATCCGGCCGAATAGCGAATGGGCGATAAGTTGAAGCGCTGTTTATTTTTCATTACGCGGTTTTCGCCATCGTCACTGTACTTGATCTTGTTGCCCGAATCGAACAGGAAGCCCGCCCGGCCAAACAGCGCAATACGAAAACTGCGGTTAGGGTTGCTGGGGTTTGTCATGAACCGGATTTCCAGGGGAATGTCGAAGTAGTTGGCCACCATCATGCTCTTTTTGGTGGAATAGGACTGCGAGGTATTGATGGAGTTCAACGAGTCGCCATCGTAAACCACAAACACGGCATCGGCAAAACGTGTGTTTCCCTGGTCATCAAGCACCAGAGCGGCAATTCTGCGGCTGGTGGTCGTGCCATTACTCTTGGGTTGCTGAAAATCCTGAAGTTTAAAACGCTCAAAACCAAATCCGATACCGGGATGGATGGAGAACTTGGTTTTGGCGATGCGCAGGTCGTATTGGTAGTAAACGTTGAGCGAACGCGATCCCCAAAAGCCATAATTCAGCATGTTGGGCCGTTCCGTCATCCGGTTAAATCCGTATTCAATCGAAAACGTGCCAGGGATATCCGGCCGAACCACTTTGCGGGGCTGAGGCTCCGGGGTAGCTGGTGTTTCCTGGGCTGCGGCCGCGGAAGTCAACGCGGCTAAAACGACTGTAAAGAGAATTCTCATGCCTTCTTAACGCTTGACCGGGGGATCTATTTTTTGGCGCGCCTTCACCCGTTGGCGAATCTTAAAGAAAAAGCGCCAATGCCGGTCATCAGCGCTTTTCCAAAGTGCGCTTGCAGGGATTCAAACCCCGAACCTCTTGATCCGTAGTCAAGTGCTCTATTCAGTTGAGCTACAAGCGCGTTCCTAAAAAAGGAACGCAAATATAGCGCCTTCATGCGCTTTGCCAATGGGTTTTTTAGGGTTTTTGAAGGATTTTGACCCTTTTTACTGGTTCAGCTGTTTTTTGGCCACCCCCGGTATTTCCAGTTGAAGTAAGCCAGCGAGATCAGCATTAATAAGGTGCCGACCACCGATACCACGTACCCGGCTGACATGAAGAAGTCGAGCCAGTTCAGTTCCGAACCAAATTCTTTAAACAAGACCACGCCCATACTGCCCACATAACCCACCGAATCGGCCAGGTAAATCAGAAAACCCACCGTGCTCACAATGCGGAACGTGGCAATCAGGCGATCGAAAAAGATGCTGTTAAACTGAATATAACCGAAGTACAGCCCCATGCCTACGGCAATCATCCAGGTCTTCGGGTCAATCCAGCCCCGTTGAAACGCGAATGTGCCCATGCCCACCAAGACCAATCCGATCAATACGATCAGATGATTGATCATCATCGCCTTGAAGTTGTCGCGGATGACCATCAGGCTGCCGATGACCACCAACACCACCAGGGCTACAATCGATTCGGTGAGTACAAAAATTTCGGGGCTTTGCCCGTAACCCAGGCTTTCCCAGATCTCAGCCGAGAAGTTGTCGCGGAAATCGCGGTAAGCGGTGAGCAACGTGTAGGTGAGCACCAGCAACACGAGCCCCGGCAGAAAGGTGAGGGTAAATTTCATGCGCTCGGCTCCCGTCATGGGTTGGCGCCTCGTGCGCAGCGCTTCATCTTCGGCCGTGGGGGGTGGCACCTGGTTGAGCAGGTATAAGAAAAGCAGCAGGGGCCCGAAAAAGAGCAGCGCGGTTACCAGCGGCATCCAGAATTCGGAGGTGCCCCAGTACTTCATGGTCAATCCACCGATCGTCTTGGCAAACCCGGCCGAGAAGATGAAACTAACCGAAAGGCTGGCTCCGAGTACTTCCGTGAATTTGCGCCCCTCCAGGTAGCCGAACACCATACCCCACACCATACCCAGCGGCAACCCGTTGAAGAAAAGAAAGATCAGGCTATAGGGAGCTGGCGTTACGGCAAAGAACAGCCAGGATATCGTGGCGATGGACACCATCAGCAGAATGCCCTTGGCGCGGCTGTGCGCACCCAGTTCCGAAACCACTTTGATACCAATAAACTTCGACAGCATGTAGCCCAACATCTGGAAGATGACCATCCACACTTTGAATGAGGCGCCTCCCCATTCGAGTCCTTCGTAGGTAGCAACGCCAAAAGCTTTGCGCAAGGCGAAAATGCAGGTGTACAAACAGAAGGCTACGCCTGCGGTGAAGAGGCTAAACCAAAAGCCGCTGGCGCCCGCCAGCCACCGCGTGATGCGCGAAGAAGAATTCATTGGCGGTGAAGATAGGAAAAATCAATCAGGCTGGGCCGGTGCCTCTTCCGCGGGCGGTGAGGGCGCCAGCCGAAGCCACGCTTTCACCTCATCGCCATACTTGCTCATCAGGAAGTCGAACACGTTGAAGTAGAGCGCGAAGAGCAGCAACTGCACATGCTGCTGTGTGATGAGGTAAACCAACACGGTGTAGATGGCGAAGATGACAATGTAGGTGAGGTACTTAAACAGGAACCGCGCGATGCGGACGCGATAGATTTTTTGAGTGAGGATTTTTTCGCGGTACTCGCGCAGGTGAAATACATACAGCGTGGCTGCCAGGTAGAGCAGAAAGATGCAGCTAAACAATAACACGGTGATGCGCGCACTGCCCTTGACCAGGCCCAGATAGGTATTCACCAGAATCAGCGGCCCCGGCTGTTGCCCGAGGAATGTCTCGTGCACATCGTTTTCGTAAAAGTCGCCAAACACCACCAGGCGGCCTGCCACGGTTTCCTGGATTTCTTCGGGGGTAAAATTCTCCAACGCCTCGCCCACGTTCCACACCGTGATCTCGTTGTTGTCCATGTGCACCCGCCTGATGGGCAGGTCGACAATAAAGGAATTGAGCCACCAGCCGTTACCGAACACGAAGCCCGCCCACTTGCGCCACGTGTAGCCTTGCTGGTTCATTGCCAGGCGCGCGGGCACATAGCTGGCTTCGTTGTTGTGCAGCAGGCGGTATTTTAAAAAAGTGTCCGACATGGTGGCGTATTGCGCCAGGGCATACGTCAGCCCGGCATAGGGTTGATACACGGTGCCGCTGTCGGTGAGGTAGGTGGACAGAATAACGCGGTTAAGGGTTCGTAACTCCGAGATCAGTGCCGAGTCGTAGGGAGAAGGGTAATCCAAAAAAATATCCCAAAGGGTGTAGTCTGGTTTTACAGGCGCCCGGTTGATGATCGCGAGCAAGGCCGTCAGCTTTTTACGGTCGGTGATCGGCCGGGTGCCCTCGCCAAAGTCATCTTTGTACGGCACCAGCATTTTGTCGTACGAACAATTGATCAGCAGTAGCTTCTGTTTGGTTTCGGTTACCAGCGGATCTTCGCTGCCAAACAACAGGTAGCGCGACTGGGTGATGCGCTCAATCACCACTTCATCACCAAACTCCCACGTGCCCACACTCATCCACCACAGCGTGAGCAGCGTCAGGACACCCGCATGAGCGAGTGAAAGGAGCACCAATCGTCTGCGCTGAGGGGAAAAGAATGAACGCCAACCCACGGTGGGTTACGGATTGATCAGTTTAATGTCTTTTAACCATTGCAGCAGGTTATCGTCCTGCACATGGCCGTACTCTTCGGACAAGTACTTCTTGATTTCCCGCACCACGTGGTCGCGGCTGTGGTCAGTCAGCGTCTCGGCAATAATGCGGGCTTCTTTTGCCAGGTTCGTCTCGTTGGCAAAGTGGGGCACAAAATACCCGATGTATTTGCCGGAACCCGGTAAATCGCGGCTCTCTTTTTCGTTTTCGTAATATTCGACCAGTACATATCCGTAGCGTTCCGGAACTTCATTTTCGTAGAGGCATTTCGCGCCCACGCATATCTGCTGGCCACGCGAAATCACGCGGGTGACATGCTGGTTGTTCTTGCCTTTGAAGAACGCGACTACCACGGCTGGTTTGTCCAGGTTGATGTACTCTTTATCGAGGGGAATGATGCCATCGCCCAAAACCAATACCGTGTCTTTCAGACTTTGGTTGAGCGTCTCCCAATACTCCACTAACCCGCGCGTGGCCGTTGATTTTTCATCCGGCCTCAGGAAACTCTTCACCAGGTTCTCCAGCTCCCGGGGATTGTTATCGGGCACACCGCTGATTTTTTTGCGACCTACCTTCGGGCTGATCACAATGACGTAGGCCTCGCGGCTGCCAAACTTCAGGGCGTCCGATGGACCGATGCGATCACCCGGTTGCACCTGTTTCCGCGTCTTGGTGTTTTCCACCGAGCCTTGCACGGTAATAACCCTGAACTCACCGGACTGGGCCATAGCCACCCGGGCGATTAAAACTATAGCCAGACAAACGACCACACGAATCTTCATGTGGTGAAGGTACAAAAAAGTTCGCAGGCTGTTAGTGGTGCAGGCGGAAGTGGACGACCATGGCCATGCGCACCCGCACCGGTTTGCCGCGCTGGCGGCCCGGTTCCCATTTTGTTTTGGATAACACACGGATGGCTTCTTCATCGCAGCCGGCACCGAGCGAGCGGAGAATGGTGAAGTCGGTGAGCTCACCGGTTTCGTTCACCACAAACTGAACCACTACCCGGCCCTCCACATTCCGTTGCCGGGCTTGCCTGGGGTATTTCAACTCACGACTGATTTGCTCGTAGAATTTAGAAAGTCCATTGACTGGCGTTGGATCGATTTCCGCAAAAATCCATGGCTGATCATCATCAATTGGTTTTTCTGATAGTGGCGCAGGCAGCAGGGCTTGTTCATTTTGCGTTACGACAGAGGTGGAATCTTCCGGTTGGTCATCCTGAACAAGTGTCAGTTTGGTGATGTCAGGATTACGAATGACGATTTTCGGTGCCTTTACCTTGGGTTCCTCCGGCTTTGGATGATCGGTTCGCACGGCATGGTTGTACGTCATGTCGTCTTTGGCGTCAGGAGGCCGTGGCGGATAAACCTTCTTGATACTCGTCCACTCAAAAGCGGTAATCGCCATGGCAGAACTCAACACCAGCCCGATGAGAAAAAACTTTCCGGACTGCCTTTGTACATCGTAGCGAGGATTTTTCTTGGCTTCCATAGGTTTCGGATTTACCCTTAGAAACCAGCCGCCCCCCAATCGTCACGGTTGCGAGGTAGATTTTTCAACAGGCGCGGGTGTCGGTTTTTCGGGGGTGAGCCACCGATCGGCTGCTACCCATAAAAGCACGACCAGGCCAATGAGCAACACATAGGTGAAAATGCGGGTGATGCGTTTGAGTTTCTGTTCGCGCGCATGACGCTCCAGCACGGCTCCGTAGTTACGGAAACGATCGGCCCCGGTGGCTGTAAAGCGTTTTCTGCGCAAACGAATGTCGTTTCTACTCATCGTACTTCACCTTAAGATTAAACTGTTTGCGCAATTTGTCCAGTGCGCGATAGGTCCGCATTTTAGCTCCGCTCTCCGTCATTTCCAGAATGAAGGCAATTTCTTTAAAGTCTTTGTCTTCAAAAAACCGAAGTTCCAATACTTGCAGCATGTCGGTGGGCAGATCTTTCATATAATTGAGAAGGCGCTGAATCAAATCTTCGTCCCACCCGTCATCGGTGCGCTCGGCCAGTTCTTTAACCTTGGCTTCTTCGAGGCTGAACACGCGCTTGCCCTTTGTTTTCCGGTAGTGCTTGTTTACTTCGTTAGTGGCAATGCGATATAACCAGGCCGAAAAGGGGAGGCCGCGAAATTCGTATCGGGGCAGATGGTTGAGCGCGTTGACGAACGTTTGCGAACACAGGTCGCCCGCCAGCTCTTCGTCATCCACCTGGCGCAATACGAAGTAGAAAATGCGGTCGAAATACTTTTCATAGAGCGCGCCAAACTCACGGGCATCTTTCCGGGCACGCTCCAGAATTAAGAGTTCCTCGCGAATTTCTGCCTCCGACATCATTTGTCAATATAAGGACGGGAGGCTAAAAAAGTCACAATTGGCTGCCCGATCGAAACTTTTTATTCTCCGCCCGCATCATTTACCTAACTCTTCTGCTTCAAATCCGTTCAGAAAACGATAAACCCGCTGTCATGCTCCGCAACCTCATCCTCATTGCCCTACGCAACATCCGAAAGGAAAAGGCCTACAGCCTCCTCAACATCACCGGCCTTACGGTGGGTATCACGTGCAGCCTTTTCCTGATGCTGTACATTTTCGATGAGATCAGTTACGACCGGTACCACACCCAGGCCGAGAATATCTACCGCATTGTGTCCAATATCAAAGAGCCGGACAATGCCTTTACCTGGGCCGTAGCGCAGGTGCCGCTGGCAGATGAACTTCGCGACAATTACCCCGAAGTGAAGAACGTAGTCCGGTTTATTCAGATGAGTCCGAATACGTACAAGCGCGAGGACAAAGAACTCCCCAATGAGGATTTTTACATGGCTGACTCCACCGTGTTTGACATGTTCACCTACCCCTTCGTGGCAGGGGACCCCAACACGGCACTGGACTTACCCTTTTCCATTGTGCTCACGGAATCCATCGCGAAAAAATATTTCGCCAACGTTACGGAGGGCATCGGGCAAACGCTCACCAACCAGCAAGGCGAACTGTTCAAAATTACAGGCGTGATGAAGGACGTTCCGCTGAACTCGCACTTCCGCTTCAACGCCCTGATCTCGCGCAACACGCGGCCGCAATTTACGGGCAGTTGGGGGGGCTTTGGCGTGTACACCTATATTCAATTGCCTCCGGGGTATGACCTGACCAAGATGGATGCCAGCCTCGAAAAGGTAGTGAAAGAGAAAGTGAACCCGGTATTTGAGCAGGTGGGAATCAAGGTTCAGTACGAACTGCAACGCATTACCGACATCCACCTGAAATCAAAAATTCAGGATGAAGCGGAGGCGGGTGGCGATATGTCGTACATCTACATTTTTTCGGCTGTTGCGATTTTTATGCTGGTAATCGCCTGCATCAATTACATGAACCTGGCCACGGCCCGTTCGGCCAACCGCGCCAAGGAAGTGGGCATTCGCAAAGTGATGGGCAGCCAGCGCCAACAACTGGTGTTCCAGTTTGTCACCGAGTCGGTGGTGATGACGCTGATAGCCGTCACCATCAGCCTCGCCCTCGTCTTTGTGCTGCTGCCTTCGTTTAATTTGCTCGCCAACAAGGCGCTGCAGTTTTCCTCGCTGCTGCAAACCCAGGTGCTGCTCGGGCTTGGGCTCATCGTGCTCATCACGGGCCTGGCGGGGGGCAGCTATCCCGCCTTTTATCTCTCGGGCTTTAATCCCGTGAATGTGCTCAAAGGCAAGTTGGCCGCGCGGGGTGGCAATGTGTGGCTGCGCAAGTCGCTGGTGGTCGTTCAGTTTACGCTCAGCATCTTCATGCTCATCAGCACGCTGGTGGTGTTCGATCAGTTGAAATTTCTGCGCAACAAGGATCTGGGTTTCGACAAGCAGCAAGTGGTGCGGTTGGATGTTTCGTCCCGCAATCGCCAGCAGTCCGCCTCCGTGCTGATGGATAAGCTGCGGCAAAGTGCGGCCGTAGAGCGCGTGGGGCAGGGCGACTCCAGCCCCGGGCAGGGTGTGGGCAAGCTGTTGTTCCAGGTGGAAGATAACGAAGGCAAGCTGGTGGATCGCGGGGTGGATGTGTTTGGCGTGGATCAGGACTTCGTCACCGCGCTGGGCATGAAAGTGGTGAAAGGCCGCGACTTTTCACGCGATGTCGCGTCCGATACCATTGCGGCTGTCATTGTCAACGAGGCGATGGTGAAACGCATGGCATGGGATGAACCGTTGGGCAAACGCTTCGTTTTGGGTACGCAACAAGGCCCGCAGGAGCGCAAAGTGGTGGGCGTCATTCAGGATTACCACCAGAATTCACTGTACGATGCCATCGAACCGATCATGATCCTGATCGGGCAGCAATTCAACTACGCGTTTGTAAAAACGAAAGGCGGAGATATCCGGCAGTCACTGGCTGCCGTGGAAAAAATCTGGAAAGAGGTATATCCGAACGAACCGTTCGATTACCAGTTCCTGGATGAGGACTTCAACTCGCAATACCAGGGCGATGAAAAACGCAGCCGCATCTTCACGCTGTTTTCCGGGCTCACCATTTTTATTGCCTGCCTCGGGCTGTTGGGTTTAGCCGCGTTCACCACCGAGCAACGCACCAAGGAAATTGGCGTGCGCAAAGTGATAGGCGCCAGCGTAGGTGGCCTCGTGCGACTGGTGTCGAAAGAGTACTTTGCCCTGGTGGCCATCGGGTTGGTGCTGGCCATTCCGCTGGCGTGGTACTTTACCGAAAACTGGCTGCAGAACTTTGCCTACCGCATCGATATGAAAGGGGAGTGGCCCATGCTGCTCGTTTCCGCTGCAATGGCGTTTGTGGTGACGGCCCTTACTGTGGGCTTTCACGTGGTGAAGGCAGCTATGAGCAATCCGGTGAAGTCGTTGCGGACGGAGTAGAGGAATTTAATGGATATACAAGGTTATGCCTTTTTCTTGCCGGACCGCGTGTCGAAGAAATTCAAAAGGATAACTTGGGTTGTTCTCCCCAATTAGTTTGAAGATACTCGATAATTTCCTGGTATCGCTGCAGCGCCCGCTTGGTCCAAACTATCTTGTCAACCATGACTCGTGCATTTTTCGCACCTCCTCATGACTGATGGTGTTTTCGGGCTTAAAACTTTCTTCGTAGGAAAGGAGAAGGTCAGCGCGTTGATCGTCTGTCAAGGAGTTCCAAAGTTGACCGTCAGGGGCATTGCTAAGCCGTTTTACCAGATCGTAGTACGACTGCAACCGCTCCTCGTCCTTTATTTGATCGATCAACAAATGAAAAGCTTCCTTGGTTTTCATGTGACGAATGTAGGAAATTCTCCGCGCAATTGCATTTGCATGCTCTACCGCAAAGTTTCGCAGAAAATGCGCAAACGTCACCAGGCATCTTAGTGTGGCTTCGTGCTCCTTTGTGCGCTTGGTGTATTGAATTTCTACAAATTCAAACTCCGTTGCCGCACGGCTTCAAATATCACCACGGCTGCCGCGGTGGACACATTCATCGAATCGATTTTCCCCCGCATGGGTATGATGATGTGATGTTGGGAGTTTTTCACCCACACGTCCGACAGCCCCGTGGCCTCGGTGCCCATTACCATGGCGCTAGGGCCCGTGTAGTTTTCCTGGTGATAGACCCGTGAGCCTTTCAGGTAGGTGGTAAAAATATTGATGTTGTTTTTCTTCAGCCACGTCAGCGTCTCCTCCGAAGTGGCCGAGGCCACCGGTACGGTAAAAAGCGTACCCACACTGGAGCGAATGACGTTGGGGTTGTAAAAATCCGTCTGCGGGTCGCAGATGATCACGGCATCCAGCGCAGCCGCATCGGCCGTGCGCAGCAAAGCGCCCAGGTTGCCGGGCTTCTCTACGGCCTCCACCACCAGCAGCAGCGGGTTGGCGCTGAGTTTGATGTCGCGCAGGTGGTGCGTTTTCATTTGTGCCACGGCCACCACACCACCGGAGTTTTCGCGCACAGCAATCTTGTCGAACACCTCGCGCGTAACGGGTATCACCAGCTTGTTCTGTTGCAGCGCTCCCGGCAATTGCTGCAGCGAAATCAGCTCCTCGCAGTAGAATAAGTTGCCGATGACATAGCCGGCTTCGAGGGCCCATTGAATTTCGCGCAAGCCTTCAATCACAAACAATTGCTGCTTCCTGCGCTCGCGGGGTTTCTCCAACGCCAGCAGACTCTTAATCTTTGGGTTTTGGGTACTGGCGATGACCGTGCCGGGTTTCATGCGGAAAATTTACCTCCTTTAAGGCAAACCGAAGCAAATTTTATCTGCCATTTTGAAACCCATCTCGAAAATCATGTTGTTAATCCCGGCTCCCGCCCGTGCGGGATGCCACGATCCCCTTCGGTTTACTCCGAACGCGATCATGCTGCTTCTCCTGATAACCCCAATGGTCAACCTGAGCGTGTCCCTGCCTGCGGTGGCGCTTTGGCAGACAGGGAAGGCGATTTAACAACAGTCAGGTTTCGACTTGCTTAACCTGACAGGCTGATTGGTTTAATGCCTTGTGACTTCGTGTCTCTGTGGCAAAAGATTACGGCCACCAAGGCACAAAGAACTAACGAAGGCAAAGTGCCAATTTTCGACCAACATCCAGTATTGAGAACCAGCGTCCCGCATAGGCGTGAGCTGAGATTGGGACTAAACCTGTTTGCCCGAGTCGGACTCAGACTGACAGGTGATCCGTTGTTAATGTTTCGTTACCTTGTGACTTCGTGTCTTTATGGTAAAAGATTATGGTCACCAAGGCACTAAGGCACAAAGAACTCACGAAGGCAAAGTGCCAATTTTCGACCAACATCCAGCATCTAGCATCTAGTATGCAGCATCCCATTTCGAATTGTTAATTTTGGACTTTGACTTTTCAGCCTTGAATTTTCCCCAACTCGAACTGCGGCCTCCCGCCTCGTGGCGCGACTATGAACTGCTCGACTCCGGTGAGTTCGAAAAGCTGGAGCGTTTCGGGCCGTACGTGCTCATTCGCCCCGAGCCGCAGGCCATCTGGCAACGCACGCTGCCCGACTGGAAGAAGCGGGCCCACGCGCACTTCACCCGCGAGCAGCAGGACAAGTTTCGCTTTACCGATGACGTGAAGGGCGGCTGGAAGCGTCTTAAAGAAATGCCCGAAAGCTGGAACATCAGCTACCGCTATAGCGACCTTAACCTGAACCTGCGCCTGGCGCTCACCGGCTTTGGCCACGTGGGCATCTTCCCCGAGCAGGGCGACAACTGGAATTTTATTTACGATACGCTGCGCGCGTGGAAAGTAACACAGCCGCGCGTGCTCAATTTGTTTGCCTACACCGGGGCGGCCTCCGTGGTGGCGCGCACCGCGGGGGCCGAGGTCACGCATTGCGATGCCTCGCGCCCCGGCCTCAACTGGGCCAACCAAAACATGCAGCTCAACGGCCTGCAGGACATCCGCTGGGTGTACGAAGATGCGCTCAAGTTTGTGAAGCGCGAAGTCAAGCGAGGTAATCGCTACCACGGCATCATCATGGATCCGCCCCCGTACGGCCGCGGCCCCGATGGCGAAAAGTGGACGTTGCAAGAGAAACTGGACGAACTGGTGGGCCTGTCTGCGCAGTTGCTGCACCCCGAGTCACGCTTTTTTATTCTCAGCCTCTATGCCGTGGGCCTCAGTGCCGTGGTGGGCGCCAATGTGGTGGGCACGCACTTCCCCCAGGCCCGGCTCGAGCTGGGCGAGTTTTACCTGCCCGGTCCGCGCCCGCTGCCCATGGGCACGTTTGTGCGGTTTACATGATTACACGTCATGCCGGTTCCGATAATTATTGGAATGTTCCGGCCTGTCCGACCGGATTCATCCGGGCGGACATCTCCTTCGGTATATACCGAAACGGGTCCCGGCACGGGGGCCGGGACGACAGTTTATTTTTTAGCGATTTTAGCTTGTTGACTTTTCCCCTGCCAAGTAGTTTTTACGAGCGCTTTAGCATATCCCGATAGCTATCAGGGGGGCGGCTTAATCCGGCCCTCGCTACTCGCCCTACCTTTGGTATGGCTCACACATGCGCTCGGTCCGGGCCGCGTGGTGTTGAGTCAGGCTGCGAGGGATTTAATGCTATTGGTGTTTATTCGGGATGCTAAGTTGTTGGTAGGGCGGCAACCAGTAATAGCGGGGAGTTCGGAAACCGGTTTGCATCGGCAACGCTAAACCGCGAATAATTTGAACATATTGTTGCCGAAAATTAATACTTGTAAATCTCTTAAGGTAGTCAGAGAGCCCCTTAAAGTCCGGGTAGACGGAATATGTATTAATACCAAAGTGCTTGATGAGTAATTTAATACGATCGATAAGATTTGAAGGAATGTCAATTCGTTCAATTGAATCGTGACTGGTCAATTCCATCTTTTGTTCGTCTGTCCCATGAATGGTAAAAAGTCCGCGCTGGGCAAAAATTCTGTCATTTGTCCTATTTGGATAAATGGCAATCGGAAGAGTATTTATCTCTACTGTCTTATCGTTACAATAGCTAGCATATGTTTCAGAGTATTGTCCAAGATCTTCGTCAGGGTTCAATAGTGTTCCTCCTGCTTTGGAGTCTCGGTCATTTAACTTGTATGGGTTAAGAACCCAAATGTGGGGGTTCTCAACTGTGTTTGAACTCAGAGCGAAGAATAAGGCTGTTCCTATATTTTCAGTCCAATCTAACAACCTTGTTGGAATACCTTCGTGCCTCATTGCAAAAAGCGCTTCCCAAGAGGACTTGAAAACAACCCTTGGTCCAACCAACGAGCGAAAATCACAATAAAGAATTATTCTCCAATGTCCATAAGTCCTTACTAGTTTTGATGTAATCTCGATGAAGTGATGGAAGCAATTCATAATTCCTACGAGAATGTCCCCTAAAGACTGGGTATGGGCAGTCGCTAAACTTTGGTGATTCCAAAACCTCACTCACTATTTTGAAGAAGTCATCTATTGTGTCCATAAGAATTGCTAGCTTCTTTTTGGCATTGCCGGCAATATCTAGTTATCTGAATTGCACTATCCCCATATACCAACCCCAATTTACCAATCAAGCCAATACCCCTGACGCGGAGGGGCGGATTTTTTTTCGTTGTTTAAGCTAAGAAAGGTGGCGGGGCAGCCCCAGCTAAGACTTATGTGTACTGTTGCCAGCCATTTTGTGAACCGCTGTTGCTATTTTCCATAACTTACGTCTTTCCACGAGGCCAATCCTGAGAAGGGCGCAAAGATTCGTAAGCTTTTAGGTACGGGGTTGTTCGCATTTAATTGATTCCTTTGCAACGCCCGATGTGATAGAATGTCGGCTTGATAACACCTTTTTCAATTGCATAGAGTAAATTGTCTTTAATAATCATTCTCTCTTTAAGCAGATTATGTTGCCCGGATTCAATTGTTAAAAAAAGGGTGTCCCCGTCCATTTTCCATGATCCTCTCACGTAATTTACATGTGCGAAAAAGCCGATATTAAAATCCTCAAATTCTCCATTTTCACGAAAGTAAAGCGTTGAGGTGTTCATGGTTCCCTCATAACATGCTCTTATCTTAACCTTACTTTGAAAGGTGTTTTCGTCTGCTTTCAAGCCGTAAAAGCCCGAGAGGATAAAGGCAGTCGGAATAGTCAAAACAGTCAGGACATTTGCAGGATTTCTCCATTCTGAATTCTTGATAATTCTTGAGATGAGCTTAGCAAACCAAATGGTCACAAAAATGAATGTTATGAGTTCTATCGTCCCGGCAACAGATAAAATCATTCCTCCGACTTTGACAAGGAAGAAATATAAATTTGACAATAGAAAAAACACGAACAGCCCAAGTAATATCTTTAGTCTGAGTCTTGATTGGTTGTCCATAAGTTTTGCTCTCTCCGAACATGCCCGGAACATCGGGATCTCGGCTTACTAACATCCCCAATTTACCACTCGGCTCAATACGCCTTACGCAGAAGGGTGGATTTTTTTGCGTTGTTGAAGTCGGGGGGTGCACCCAATAAATGGCTTGTTTTCGGGAAAAGGAACATTTGCCATTAATCAAACGTTTACAAACGCTTTTAATCGGAAGTAAACGAATACGAAACGAATAGGGCAGGCGGGGCCCCTCACCTTTGCATCGTCATCGGCCAACAACCGGTGCCGCTCAAATCGAAAATCAATGTTTAACAATTAAATACTACAATTATGAAAAGTTTAAGAAACAGCGTACAACTGATCGGCAACCTCGGCAAAGACCCCGATGTGCGGGAGTTCGGCAACAGCAAGAAGGCCTCGTTCTCCATCGCCACCACGGACACGTACAAGAACGCCAAAGGCGAAAAAATCAAAGACACGCAGTGGCACAACGTGGTAATCTGGGGCAGGCTGGCGGGCATTGCTGAAAAGTACCTGAAGAAGGGGCAAAGCGTGGCCGTAGAAGGCAAGCTGGTGCACCGCATGTACGAGACCAGCAGTGGGGAGAAAAAGTACATCACGGAGATCAACGTGAATGACCTGGTGCTGCTGGGCGGGAAGTAGTCAGCCGGCTGCTACCAAAAGAAAAAGCACCGCCTTGGCGGTGCTTTTTTTCTTGATGTCAAAATACAAAAAAACAAACCGTATTCTGAGTCCCGCAAGCGAGGACGAAGAATCCCCCTTTGCGAAGTTCGCCCTTTCGACCTGGGGATCCTTCCCGCCTGTTTGGCGGGCAAGCGGCACGCGAGGCGCGTGCCTCAGGATAATGTTTTAAGAGGAGGAGGGGATCCTTCCCGCCTGTTTGGCGGGCAAGCGCCACGCGAGGCGCGTGCCGCAGAATGCGGCTTCGGTGGGCCCGATCAAAATCGTAACTTCGCCCGGCATGAGTTTCGTCTTTCCTTCTTTCCTCTGGGCGCTGTTGCTGCTGGCTGTCCCCCTAATCATCCACCTCTTCAACTTTCGCAAAACCATTCGCGTCTATTTCTCCAACACCCGCCTGCTGCGCCAGGTGAAGGAAGAAACCACGCAACAACGCAAGCTCAAACAGTATCTGGTACTGGTAAGTCGCCTCCTGTTCATCTTCTTCCTGGTGATGGCCTTTGCCCAGCCATTCCTGCCGGCCCGCGAGCAAATGGCCAGCGGCCGCCAGGTGGTCATCTACCTCGATAATTCCTACAGCATGTCGGCCCCGGCCGGGGATAAAATTCGCGCGCTCGATGCCGGCCTCGCGCGGGTACGGGCCATCACCGCGCAATACCCGGCCGAAACCCGGTTTCGTTTTTTAACGAATGACTTTGCTTCGTTCTCCAACAACTACAAAACACGCCAGGAGGTAGATGAGCTAACGGCTACGGTTCGCCTTTCGCCCGTTTCGCGCACGGCTGCCGAAGTGAAACGCAAAATCATGAGCGATGGCCTTGCTGCCGATGTTTTCTGGATCTCGGATTTTCAGCAGTCAACCTGGGGCACCGATGCGCCTGCATTTGATTCCCTCAGCGTTTGGCGTTTGGTGCCGGTGCCCGCGCTGACTACGGCCAACGTATTAGTCGACAGTGTCTACCTTGAGAATCCGTTTACCGTAGGAGGCGAGAAAAACACGTTGCATGTGTTGCTGCGCAACACCGGCTCGCAACCCACCGAGGGCCTCAACGTTCGACTGTCCCTCAACGGGGTGCAAGCGGCTACCGCTGCGGTCAACCTGGAGGCGAACAGCACCGCGCGCACATCCTTCGACCTGCAAGCAGGTTTGCGAAATCGAAACGAGGGCGTGATCAGCTTTACCGACTTTCCCATTACGTTCGACAATGAGTTCTTTTTTGCACTCAATTTCACGCAGCGCATCCGGGTGGCTGAAGTGCGGGCCAGCGGACAGGAAAATTTCTTCGAGCGTGTTTTTGGCAACGCGCAGTTGTTCAGCTTTCGGGCCATGCCGGCCGGCAATGTGGATTTGGCTGTACTCGGACGGGCGGACTTGCTGATCCTCAGTGGCATTACCCGGGTAGACGCGGCCCTCCAGTCCACCCTGTTAAGTGCCTTGCAACAAGGCCGCGCAGTACTCTTGATTCCAGGCCGTGACGCAGATGCCAATTCGTTTCGCAGCGTGTGGCCACAAGGATTTTCAACCCTTGGTAATCCCGCACGCGAGTTGCTCGAGTCGCCTGATTTTCGCAATCCATTCTTTCAGGATGTATTTCAGGAGCGCTCCGCCCAGGTTGATATGCCGCAAGCCACGGCATGGTGGGGCACCCCGGCACAGCCGTTACTCAAAACAAAAAGTGGTGCCACTTTTCTGGCGCGGCAGGGCAATGTGTTTTGGCTGGCATGTCCGTTACAGACCGAACTCACGGATTTCTACCGGCATGCTTTGTTTGTGCCGGTGATGTACCGTATGGCCGCTGCCGGGTTGCAACAGCAACAGCCGCTATACACCGTGTTGACACAAAATTCCGTGTTGATCAAAGCCGATTCGCTCGAAGACGAAGCACGCGTGGTGCTGAAAGGGGCGCAGGAAGTGGTGCCCGCGCAGCGGCAAACCAGCGAGGGGGTGCTGCTCGAGTTGCCGCGGTTCAGCCTGATGCCCGGTTTTTACCGGGCGATGGATGGCACCGATACGCTGGCCCTCCTGGCTTTTGATGCGGATGCCCGCGAGTCGTTGCTGAAAACGTTTTCCGCTCCGGAGGTAAGCGCGCGGTTGGCCAGTCAACAGGTAACCGTTTTGGAGGCAGACACGCCCCAGGCATTCGAAGCCGAGGTGAAGGAGCGTTTTATGGGGAAGGCCTTGTGGCGCCACGCGTTGCTGGCGGCCCTTCTTTTCCTTTTCGTTGAGGTGCTATTGTTGCGGTTTTTGAAGTAACTTTGGGCTTTAATGAAGATACTCATCAAAGGCGCTGTACTTGTCGATCGGCAGTCGCCCCATCATCTTAAATCCAAAAACGTACTCATTCAAAACGGCCGTATTTCCGACATCGGGGATAAGAACTATTCGGCCGACAAAACCATTGACGCATCGGGCATGTACCTGACGCCCGGCTGGTTCGATCTCGGGGCGGCTGGGGGTGATCCCGGCCACGAAAACCGCGAGGACCTGGCGTCACTCGCCCGATCGGCAGCGGCCGGAGGATTTACCGAAGTGGCCGTTTTGCCCAACACCCATCCGGTTATTCAAACCAAGAATGAAGTCGCCTACATCCGCCAGGGCAACGATGGCCGGCTTGTTCAACTCCATGCGCTGGCCGCAGTGACGCGCAATACCAAAGGTGAAGAGCTGACCGAAATGATCGACCTGCACGAAGCCGGAGCCGTGGGTTTTACTGATGGGCTCCAGACGCTCTGGCACACCGACATTTTTCTGAAGGCTTTGCAGTACCTGCAAAAATTTAATGGTGTATTGATCGACCGCCCGGAGGACACCTGGCTCACCCGCTTCGGTCAGATGCACGAAGGAGTTCAAAGTACGATGTTGGGTTTGAAAGGCATGCCGCGCACAGCTGAAGAAATTGCCTTGGTTCGAAATCTCGAACTGCTCGTCTATGCGGGCGGGCGTTACCACGCGGCTTCGCTGTCGTCCGGTCGATCCATCGATCTCATCCGTCAGGCGCGCAAGAAGGGGTTGAATGTAACGGCAGGTGTTAACGCCTACCAGCCGTTGTTGGGCGATGAGTTGCTGGCCGATTTTGATACGAACTATAAGGTAAATCCACCGCTGCGCGAGAAGGCCGATCAGGAAGCGATAGTTAAAGGACTAAAAGATAAGACCATAACGGTTATCGCCAGTGGCCACGTGCCGGTAGATGAAGAAGGTAAGGTAGTGGAGTTTGATCAGGCGGAGTGGGGCATGATCAACCATCAGACGGTGGCCATGCAGGTGGCGCAGCTGGCCCGGTTGGTGCCGGTGGAGCATTTGCTCGAGGCCCTTACCTATGGTCCGCGCGAAGCGCTGAACCTGGAGGTGCCGCCCATCACCGAGGAGGCGAAAGCCAATCTCACACTTTTCGATCCCAATGCCGAGTGGACACTAAACGAAGATTCGTGTCATTCGAAGTCGAAAAACTCTCCCTGGTGGGGAAAGAAAATTACCGGCCGCTCGGTGGCCGTCTTCAACAATGGTCGACAATTCATCAGCCTTTAACAAAGCGTTGCTGGGCGTAGCCGTGCGCTACGGTCTTATTGCCGGGGCGGTAGCCTGTGTAGTCATTGCGGCTCTCTATTATCTCGGCAAACATCCGTTTTTACTTCCCGTGGTGTTTGACTTTCGCATCATCCTGTATTCGGTGATGGTGATTTTTGCGCTGCGCGAAATCCGCGACTTCCACCTGGGTAAACTGTTGTTTTTCTTTCAAGGCATGGTGGCCAGTAACCTGGTGGTGTGGCTGGCGGCACTTATTGGCGCGGCCTTCGTTTGGGTGTTTGCCGTTGCCGAGGGTGAATTTTTGGCGGAGTATATCCGCGTGATGACCGAGCAGATGACCACCAACCGCGAGCTGTTGATTCAGAACGTAGGGGAGGAGGCGTATAACCAACAGATGGCGAAGTTGCCGGCTACAACGGCCGGAGCATTGGCCGGTGATTACTTTTTGAAAAGTATAATTATCGGTCTATTTTTGACGATCATCCTTTCGGTGATCATGCGAAGACAACCCAAAACAATATAAATATGGAATCAGAAGTACCCTCAGTTACCACTCGTTCGGCCGGTATTCGGTTCGGACTCATTTCAGCGGTGATCGGCATTACGCTGATGGTGGTTTTTAGCATGGCTAAGATTGATAGCAGCGGACCGGTAGGGTATGCCAGCTACCTCATTTACGCGGCCTTGGTATTTCTGGCGCATAAGCACTTCAAGGAAAATGGCGATGGGTTTATGACGATTGGCCAAGGCATTGGTATTGGTTTTTGGATAGGTTTGATTTCCGCTTTGATTTCCGCACCCTTTACCTACATCTATTTGAAGTTTGTCGACAGCGGGATGATTGAGATGGCCTTGGAGAAGCAACGCGACCAGATGATTGAGCGTGGCATGGACGAAGCGGCCATCGATCAAGCAATGGAAATGACGGGTGCTTTTATGACACCTGGTGCCTTTGCTGGTTTTGCATTCGTTGGTGGCATTGTTGTATTCGTGGTTATTTCGATCATCGTTTCGCTGTTTACCCAGAAGAAAAACCCGGAAATGTCCATTTAATGAATGAGTCTGGACATCTCCCTTATTATACCGGCTAAAGACGAAGCCGAATCCCTACCTGAATTACATCAGTGGATCAGCCGTGTGCTCACCGCACACGGCTTTTCTTATGAAATCATTTTTATTGACGATGGCAGCAGCGACCGCACCTGGCCGGTGATGCGCGAACTGGCCGAACAGGATGAGCGGGTGAAGGCGATTCGCTTCAATCGCAACTACGGCAAGTCGGCCGCCTTGAGTACCGGCTTCCGCGAAGCACAGGGCCATGTGGTAATCACGATGGATGCCGACCTGCAGGACAGTCCGGATGAAATACCTGCGTTATATAAAATGGTGCGGCAGGAGAATTGGCACCTGGTAAGCGGGTGGAAAAAGAAACGTCATGACCCGATTTCGAAAACGCTCCCATCAAAATTTTTTAATTCGATCACGCGGAGAATCAGTGGCATTAAACTGCATGATTTCAACTGCGGGCTGAAGGCTTATGATGTGTCCGTGGTGAAGCATATCAGCGTATATGGCGAGATGCACCGCTACATTCCGGTGCTGGCCAAGTGGGCGGGTTTCACCCGCATTACGGAGAAAGTGGTGGAACACCGCGAACGAAAGTACGGACATAGCAAATTCGGGTGGGAGCGCTTTGTGCGCGGCTTCCTCGATTTGCTCACCATTACCTTTGTCGGGCGTTTTGCCCAGCGCCCGATGCACTTTTTCGGGGCTTGGGGTATTGTATCCTTCCTGTTGGGTTTTGCCTTTACCGTAAAGATTCTGTGGGACAAGGTGGACTCGGTGTTTTTTTCCAAAGTGCCGCTCAAGCGGGATGTAACCGAGCAGCCTATTTTTTATCTGGCGCTGGTGGCGCTGGTAGTGGGCGTTCAGTTGTTCCTCACGGGTTTTGTGGCCGAGCTGATTGCCCGCCAGAATATTTCGAAGAAAACCTACCTGGTGATTGAGCGTGCCGGTTTTGAAGCAAAATCGGCCGCTTCGGTGAACTAATTTTGACGTATTTTTGTCTCCCTTTCGCGGAAAGACGTTCTTCGAGTAAGGATTTGCTGACCTTAATTCAACAAAAGAAATACGGGGCTGACCGGTATTGACAGGTTGTGTGAGGGTGTATGCAGCATGCAAGCGCATGAGGGTAGCGCTTTAACCACTGCTCTCAAATTCTACGTGGCGAGAATACTTACGCCATGGCTGCTTAATCTGACTTAGAGTTAGATAAGCTTATCCTTCGATAAGATCGGGGGAGGCCATCATCGCTCATCTTTTCTGTTTTGCGGAGGGTGAATATGCGGTGTCGTTCAGCAAAACTGGGCCCCGGTGTGTTGCTCACCGGTGTTGAGACAAGACGCAACTACGGAATTACTTCGGCTGTTGGCCGCCTGGTTATTCCCGACAATCAAAGTCAACTAAGCATGTAGAACGTACGCGTTCATCTTCTCTGGACGAGGGTTCGAATCCCTCCAGCTCCACTTTACCCCCCGAAGCCCCGATTTATCGGGGCGAAGGGGGGTGTCTTTTTAAGCGTGCAGTTCTGAAACGACCATGCACTACGTATATCTACTACGCTGTTCAGATGGCTCAATCTATACCGGTTGTACAAATGATATCGATGATCGTTTGAAACGGCATCAGGCGGGTTACATTGAGTATACGAGCAGGAGACTTCCAGTTAAACTCGTTTTTTATGCCGCAATTGCCGATCAATCCAAGGCTTATGCCTTTGAAAAGTATCTTAAATCAGGATCTGGGACTGCCTTTCGAAATAAACATTTGATTTAAGCCGATCCGGCCGAGGGTGACTTCTTCTTTCCGGCAAGCCGGAACTTCGAAGCCCAAGTCGAATCCCTCCAGCTCCACTTTACCCCCCGAGGCCCCGATTTATCGGGGCGAAGGGGGGGTCTGCTTTCGAAGCCCCGATTTATCGGGGCGAAGGGGGGTGTCTTTTTAAGCGTGCAATTCTGAAACGACCATTCAAGGTAGCTTTTTTATTTCCCCTTTTTCGCACTCTTCACTTTCTCCTTCCCCTTCTCTGACATCGCGAAAGAACGTGTCATCTTTTTGATGTTTTCCACTCTGCGAAAGCGTAAGGCCGACCAATCGTCATCGATGGCCACCTGGCGCACGGGCTCGTAGCCGAGTTCACCGAATTTTGCCCAGCCGGTATCGCGGTTGAATTCACATTTGTATTTTTTCGAGGTGCCTTTGGGGTAGGCAAACCAGATCACGGCATCGGTTGAGGCTAGCGCGGCAGATTGGGTGGCGAACGCATCCACGTCTTTTTGCTTGGTGCCGAAACCAATAACAAAGTCAACCGACTGGGGCCAGGCAGTTTTAACAGCTGTTACCTTTATCATGGCTTTACTTTCAGCTTCAAAGCTTTTGGGTGCATTGATCACGACTATGTCGGCAGGTGCTTTATAGTTCAGTTTTTTGAAGAGCGGTGTCATGGGTATTTGCTACATTTAAGTTCAAAGTTAAGTTTATGATGAAAACGGTCCGCGCGCTGCTCACCTTATCACTGGTAATCTTCTTGACGATGGCAACACATGCACAAACACAATTTGTAAACCCTTTTGAGATCAAACCGCCCGGCTACACCCATGTGGTGATTACGGGGAACACCGTTTATATCTCCGGGCAGGTGCCGGTAGATGCGCAGGGCAACACGGTGGGCAAAGGCGATTTTCGCGCCCAGGTCGTTCAGGTGTATGAGAACCTGAAAAAGTGTCTGGAGTCAGCCGGGGTGGGTTTCAGTGATGTGGTGAAGATGAATACCTACGTGGTTAACTACAAGCCGGAAGATGTGGCTGTCATACGCGAAGTGCGGAGCCAATACCTCAATATGAATCAACCACCGGCCAGCACCTTAGCCGGAGTTCAGGCTTTGGTTAACCCTGACTATCGAATCGAGATTGAAGCGATTGCGGTGAAGAAGTAAAGCGCGGTCAGGTATTGTAGTGAGTTACTTCTTGGCCTTCAGCACGTAGCTAACGCCTGCGCGAATTCCAAATTCACCGCCATTAAAGTAAAAGTCGCCCATGGCTTCCACCCGCCAATTGTCGTTGATGGCTTTAGCCCAACCCCCACCAATGGCGGCATCGTTGGCACCAATCAATCCGCGGAAGCGGACGAAAAAAGGATCGGCCGGGTACCACCGCACGCCCATCACAAATGATGTCTCCTGATCCGTCCAGATGTCAACCCCCGCACCTAACGACACATGGCGAACGAGAAAGTAGTTCGCCTCGAGGCCAAGTTGAGCTTTGTTGAAAGCTTTATCGTAATCGGTTTTCAACAGGTCGAAGCCACCGCTGAACATAAAATCGCCTGTGCTTTGAGCTTGCGCGGCCAGCGAGCATACCATAAAAAAAATCAGGGCTGTTAATCGGGTCATGATGAAAAAATTTGCCTGCAAAGTTGGCCAAAGTCTCGCAAAAAGCAAGGAAGCCGTGGCATCGGCTCACGCGATGCCACGGCTCCTGAACGTGTTAGGAACACTTAGTTCTTCTTCCACTCCGGCATGCGGCCCGGGGTGTACGGTGCTCCGGCCGCTTCCAACTTCTGCTCTAATGCTTTTAAGTCGTTGGTGACAATGTTCTTCAGGTTGGCCAACACGACAGCAAACTCCTCCGAGGCGATGGCGAGTTGCTGTTTCATAGTCGTGGTCGGATCACCGGTAGAGCTGTTACCGTCATACAAAGCTCCGAACACACGCTGGTTGATGGACGGTGGCGTGTCAATATCCAAACGACCCGCGGTATTATCGCCATACATCGCCTGGCTCACGCTTTTGAGCTTGGCTTCCAACGCTTTCACATCACTGACGAAATCGGCCTGCGGTTTGGCTACACTGAAGATGGCTTCACGCATGTGCCGCACGCGGTTGTTGGCATCGCTCAGGATCTGGGCTGCACCCTGCATCGAGCGTTTCAACTCATCGGCCTCGCGCTGCCACTTCACCATGGCCGGGCGGTCGGTTGACGGCAGCGTGGTGCCGGGCAACAACTTAACGTTGAATTTCTCCGGGCCGGCCAGTTCGGTGATGGTGCCGTCCACACTCCTGGAGAGCGTTACGGTGTACGTGCCCGGCAATACAAATTGCCCCACGTCTGGTGATGAGAACGGATTATCGGTTGAAGGAGGCGTCAACGAAACCGGGCTGGAACTCGGGTAACGAAAATCCCAATTCATCCGGTTAACTCCCTTTTTAGCGGGGGCTTTCAATTTGCGCACGATGTCACCTTTGTCATTCCGGATGGTGAACAACAGGTAGGGGGCTTCCTCTGCCTCTTCAGCTTTCAAGGCTTCGTAGCTGGGGTAGGGCACGTCTTTCCGGTCTTTATACAATTTGCTTTCCTCCTCCTGCCGTTTTTCTTTCTTGGTCTTCAGGTCGTCTTTGAAATAGTAGTAGAAGGTGGCCGCCACGGGTGGATTCTCCGCCCGGAAGTAGCTCTCGCCCATAAACCCTTTGCCCGGCACGCCCAGCGGATTGTTTTCGATATACATCCATGCATCGCGAATAGGAAACAGGTGGCCTTCTTTCGATTCAATGTTTTTGAGCTGGCGCAGCGCGCTGTAGTCATCTAAAACATAGAAGCCACGCCCGAAGGTGGCGAGCACCAAATCGGTCTCCCGTTTTTGAATCGCGATATCCCGTACGGCAATGGTGGGCAGCCCCGCCTTAAGTTGCCGCCAGCTCTTACCGCCATCGTTGCTGAAGTGAATGCCAAACTCGGTGCCTACGAAAAGCAAGTTCGGGTCAACAAAATCCTCCAGCAGGCAAAAGGTAGAGCCCCGCTCCGGTAAGTTGGCGTTGATGGATGTCCAGGTGGCGCCTTTGTCGGTGCTCTTGTATACATAGGGCTTGAAATCGCCCCGCCTGTGGTTGTTAAATGTGGCATAGATCACATTCTCATCGTGTTGAGAGGTGAGCAAGTGGTACACATACGTCATCGCAGGTACTCCGGTAACGCCATCGATCTTGCGCCAGTTCTGGCCGCCATCGGTCGTGATCTGGATAAGCCCGTCATCGGTGCCGACCACCAGCAGGTTATCGTTTTTAGATGATTCGCTGAACGCACTCACTGTGCCGTAGATGCCGAGGCCATCATTTTTGCCGGATGCATCGATGCCCCACACGCGACCCATGATGGGCAGGGTGTTGCGGTTGATGCTCCGCGTTACATCCGGGCTGATGGTTTGCCAGGTGTTTCCCCGGTCGTCACTGCGAAATACCTTGTTGGCCGCAAAATAGATTCGTCCGGGTTTGTGATGACTGGTAAACAGGGGAGCATCCCAGTTCCAGCGGTATTCATTTTCGCCTTTACCCGGGCGGGGCTGGATGCCCACCGTTTCGCCCGTTGCCTTGTCGTAGCGCACGATGCCGCCATGCTGTGATTGCGCGTACACAATGTTTGGATTTTGCGGGTCGATGGCACTTTCGAACCCATCGCCACCGTTGGTGACAAACCAGTCGGAATTTACAATGCCACTTTCGTTGCGTGTGCGTGACGGGCCGCCCATGCTGTTGTTGTCCTGCGTACCGCCATACACGTAGTAGAACGGTTCCGTGTTGTCGACCTCGACTTTATAAAACTGCATGATGGGCAAGTTTGGTTTGTACTGCCAGGTTTTACAGCCGTCCCAGGTTTCGTAGATGCCCCCATCGCAGCCGTTCAGCATGTGGTTGGTGTTCTTCGGATCGATCCACAGTACGTGATTGTCCACATGTTTGTGCTTTTCACCCGCCATGCGGAATGTCTTTCCTCCATCTTCGCTCACTTGCATGAAGGTGCTCATCGAAAAAATCTTGTCGCGATCGACAGGGTCGGGCACTATTTCGGAGTAATAATTGCCGCCCGTATTGTGGTTGCTGCGCTTCTCCCAGCTGGCACCGCGGTTGGTTGACCGGTAAAACCCACTTTCACCTTTGGCAGCCTCAACCATGGCGTAGATGTACTCCGGGTCAGCAGGCGATATGGCGATGGCAATTCTTCCTTTGTCTACGGAGGGAAGGCCGTTGTTGGCTTTCTCCCAGGTTTTGCCGCCATCAATGGATTTGTGAATGCCGGAGCCGGGCCCCCCGCTCACGTACATGTAGTCGTGGCGCATGCGCTGGTAAGCCGCTGCATACAAAACATCCGGATTGCGCGGGTCCATGGCGATGTCGTTTATGCCTGTGTACTCATCGATCTTGAGGATTTGCTCCCAGGTTTTACCGCCATCAGTGGTTTTGTACAGGCCGCGTTCGCCACCTTCTTTCCAGAGGGGGCCGATGGCGGCTACGTATACGACCTGTGAGTTGCGCGGGTCAACGATGATCTTGCCGATGTGTTCGGACGTTTTAAGTCCCATGTTTTTCCAGCTGGCGCCTCCGTCTTCTGACTTATACACCCCGTCACCATAAGCAACCGCACGCTGGTTATTGTTTTCACCCGAGCCCACCCAAATGACGTAGGCGTTGTTGGGGTCCAGGGTGATGCAACCGATCGAATACGAGTTTTGACTGTCGAACACGGGCTCGTACGTGGTGCCGGAATTGACTGTCTTCCACACCCCGCCAGACGCAACGGCAACATAGTACTCGGCCGGGTTGGCTGGATTAACGGCAAAGTCCGATACGCGTCCGGAAGCGGTGGCCGGCCCTATCGAACGGAATTTCAAGCCGGAGAGCGCGATGTCATCCTTCTTCTCTTCTTTCTTTTCAGATGGCGCAGCTTTCTTTTGAGCCCACCCGCAGTTGCCGCCCAGGGCCACAACCAATGTCAGCAATACAATGTGTTTCATGTAAGTCAGTTTAACGGCAAACGAGTTACGTCATTCAGCCCAAAAAATCAACCGCAAAGAAAACTGAAGGAGCACCGGACTGACCAGCGGCACCTATTCCTCAGCCATCAGAATCTCGCGTGCCCGGGGCACATCGTGCTCGAAAACGAACAACCGCACACCGGGAATGAGTTCATTTCGAAACGGGTACAGATTGTTGAAGTGTTCGTCCGTGAGGAAGCAGGGAATTCCATAGGCATCCAATTTCGTTTTTGCCAGATTGGCCATAATGGCCGTGTCAAAGGCTTCCAGCATCACAATACGGCCCTGCTCGTCCATGCCGGAAAGGTAGGCATTACGGGCTAACCAGGTTGATCGAGAAATTGATGTAGAGCGGGTTTCCGATTTTGTTTTCGGCCAGGTAGGGTTGATCGCCCGTGAAACCCCGGTAGAAATCACCCTGATCCAGATTGAATCGCCAGTTGTAGCGCAGGCCGGCTTGCACCGAAACCCAAATGAAATCTTTGAGCGATCGCTCGTACATCAGGCGAATGCGCAACTCACCTCTGCGGAGTTCGAGATCATCGGCATTATTCGGCAGCCATTGGTCGAACTCATTTCCCCGGTTCGCGATGTGATAGGTTTGCCCCTCCAACTCGTAGCCGAAGAAAGCCATGGAGCGGGGATTGAACGTTCGCCTCAGATGGGCGCGCGCAGGGAAAATCGATTCAACACCCCACTTGCGCGAAGGGAAGGTGTAGTTGTACATGAAGAGTGGCAGAATAATCTGTTCACCTGCCCGGTAGGTGCGTGCCAATCCAAACCCGTACATGAGGCGGTCGTGCATTTTCCATCCGTAGATCGCAAACACGGAATACCGGGTGTACTTCAGCGATTGAATGTCGGCCAGGCTGTAGTTACCATTGAGATCGGCCTGGGCCAACACGAACAGTACTTGTTTTTCATTGAAGGGTTTGAAGATGGTCGTGCTTAACCCCATGGTGCGCAAACCGTACCGGTCGAGCGACAGGGCAAGCGGGTTAGTTACGTTTTCCGGATTCTCGATGTCATAACGAGTTTCCCAATAATTGCCACCGAGGTTGACAATGATGTTGTTTCGGGAGATCACGGGTACGTTGGCCGCCAGGCGAAAACCAGAGTTGAAGCTGTTGGTCACGCGCTCGGGCGAGGCTATCAGACCTTGCGCATTGGGCGGACCGAAATACGCCAGGTCCATAAAATAGGAACTCTGATAATCGTAACCGATCGAAATCAGTTTGTTCGGACTCTGGTCAAGTACTTTTTGAGTCGCAAATCTTTTGGCGTCACCGGCCAATTCAGCATCGGCATACTGGCTGTAGTCTTCTACCTCGGTGGTATCGGTCTCCTGGGCGTAGGCGGCCAGGCCGGCCAGCATCCCAACAACAAGAATGAAACTGCGCATCAGGCTTTCTTCTTCACTTGAACCCGCTTCCACACATCGGTGCGACCGAAGACGGATACGCCAATGAATCCCCGCACGTCAAGCGTATTCTCATCCGTCATGGTAATCTCACAGCTATAGGTGCTGCCATTCTCCGGATCGTAGATCGTTCCGTCTTCCCAGGTTTTTTCTCCCGAGTAGTTGAAGTCTTTTAGCATGCGATATCCCAACAGCGGGGTGGTGCGCATTTTTTCATCCGGATTGTTTTTGTCCACTTTGGGTTTACCCTCTTCATTGTTGGGTTCGCGCAGCCACACGATCTTGCCAAAATACTTTTCGCCCACCTTGTCAATTTTAACACGGGCTTTGCCACTGCCGGTTTCCCACACGCCCAGAATGGCGTCCGCTTCGGCAGTTTGTGCACCGGCCCCGGTTATGGCCAGGAATAACATCGCGAAAAGGGCAGATAACCTCGTTTTCATGGTTGTTTTGGATTTGTGTTGCGAATATAGCTATACATTCAATAATGAAAGTATTACTATTAACCATCGAAAATTGGTTTTGTTTAACCCGGGTGTAGGTCAGGAGAACCAAAGTTTGAGTGCCATGGCCAAAACGGAGATGACCATCACGCGCTTGATCCATTTTTCACCTGCCCGAACGGACCATCGGCTGGCGTACCACCCACCGAGGGCATGGCCTATGGCCAACACCAGCCCGATGTTCCAGTTGATTTTGCCTTCCAGCGCAAATACGATAACTGAAATGCCCGTGTACACGATGGCAACAAAAACCTTAATGTAGTTGATCGTGACAAGGTCGTACTGGTGAAGCAGGCTAAGCACACCAATCACGAGGAATCCGATACCGGCTTGCACGAAGCCACCATAGATGCCGATAAAGAAAAAGCAAAACGCACCCAGCGCCATGCGGGCGGGTGTCATTTTAACTTCCCCGGTGCCGCTGCGGAACGGGTCCCACACCACCAGTACCACGGAAAGAATCATGACCCCGACAAAAAGTTGGTTAAACAATTCATCGTTGATCGTAGCCGCGAGGCGAGAACCGATGAATCCGCCCACCAGCGACACAGAACCAAGGATCAGACTGTAGCGCAAGGGCAGGCGCACGTTCTTGCTGGCAAAGCCGCCCACGGCAGAAAAATTCTGAAAGAGAATGGCCACCCGCGCGGTGGCGTTGGCCTGCGTAATGGGCACACCCAGAAACGTTAGAATCGGCACACTAAACAACGAACCGCCTCCGCCTACGGTGTTCAGGAAGGCCGCACCAAATCCGACAACGACAATGAATACATATTCGTACCAGACCATGCTTACCGCACTTTGGCCTTGCGCACGATGCGGGCAAAAATCCCGGGTGCAAAACGTTGCAGCAGGGCAGCGAGTCGCTCCTTACCACCGCCAATAACCACTTCCCGTTTGCGCTGGTTGATGGCGCGAATCATTTTGCGCGCAAACGCATCGGGGTGCATACCGTTGCCAGTGGTTTCGTCCATGTGGTTTAGCGCACTGCCGTCTCCGGTCAGCGCGTGCAGGGTGATGTTGGTTCGTATCCAACCGGGGCAAATCAAGGTGACGTAAATCTCTTTGGACTCTTTCCACAATTCGGCCCGCAGCGAATCAAAAAACCCATGAAGCGCGTGCTTGGCGGCTGCATAGCCCGAGCGGTATGGTGTACCGATGATGCCCATTACGCTGGACACGGTGACGTAATGCCCGGTTTTGCGCTTCAGGAAATGGGGTAACAAATACTTGGTCAGCGCCAGCGTGCCAAAGTAATCTACCTCCATGATCTTTCGATCAACGTCAACCGTAGTTTCTTTTGCGAGGCTTCGCTGACTGATGCCTCCGTTGTTGATCAGAATATCAATGTGACCGAAAATCTGGATGGCAGCCTCGGTGCTCAACTTTAGCGTGTTGGCCTCGGCCAGGTCGAGCGGCAGAATGCGAATGTTGGCCTGTTGATCGGTGGGGCAGTTGCCCTTCACGCGCTCAAGTTCCTCTTTTCTTCTTGACGATAAGATCAACCGTGCGCCCTGACGCGCCAGTTCGTAGGTAAGCGCTTCGCCAATGCCAGACGAAGCTCCCGTGAGCCAAACGACTTTGTTTTTTACAGACACAGTTTAGGTAGCGGCTTTGGCCTGCTTCTGATCTTCAGCATATACCCAAATGGTGTACACGCCCAGCGCGGTACCAATCGGGAAGTTGAAGAGTTTGAAACAGCCCAATATTAAGGCCAGCAATAACGCCCATTTCTGCTGATTGAGCAAGCCAATACCCGCGATGATGGAGGGTACGCCAAACAGGATGATGAGGGTAATGGGCAAAAACTGCATGATGGTCTGGATCAACTCCAATACCCACCGCTCATCCGCATCGACTTCCTGCATGGCGAAGCCAAAGATTGCATTAAAGAACAGGCTGACTCCGGCCAGAATCAAAATGGTTAGCGCTCCGGAGATGACGTACAAAATCCCGAGTACACGTTTGTGGGAGTCCATAAGCTAGGGGGTTTGTTTGTCGTATATAACGAAATCGAACGGAAAGAGATGTCGGGCATCAGTCCCATGGTGCTGCCGGGACGTCTCTTTCCATGCGCTGCGGTCGTACTCGGGGAAGTAGGTGTCGCCCGCCAGTTGGGTTTTTATTTCGGTGAGGTAAAGCCGGTTGGCGAAGGGGAGGGCCAGGCGGTAGATTTCAGCCCCTCCGATCACAAAGGTTTCCGTTTGGCCGGCTTCGCGGGCCAGGTCCAGTGCCTCGGCCAGGCTATGTACCTCGGTTGCCCCGGGTGCGTGAAAGTCAGCCTGGCGCGTAACCACCAGGTTGGTGCGATTTGGCAATGGCCGGAATTTTTCCGGAATGGATTCCCAGTTTTTTCGCCCCATGATGACGTAGTGGCCCTTGGTCGTTTGCATGAAATACTTCATATCATCGGGCAAATGCCAGGGCAGGTCATTATTCTTACCAATTACCCGGTTTTCCGTAAGGGCTGCAATCAGGGAGATGATCATGTCAATGTCCGGGTTCTCTATTCAACATTCCGAGTGGCCAAAGGTACTCAGAGTTTGTTGCCCCGGAAGAATTCTTCAGGGGTCATTCGCTTTTTGCCTTCAGGTTGAAAGTCGATGATATCCAGATGGCCGTCAGCAGTGGCGAAGCGAATAAATGTCTTTTGGTCGCTTTCCCAATCGCCTGGTTTTGCCTCTGGATTAATTGAAGGTTGAACCGCCCGGGTATTCAATACCTTAACCGTCTTGCCGTTGATCATCGTCCAGGCACCCGGGTACGGACTAAGGCCACGAATGAAATTACGAACGGAGGTCGTGGGCTGATCCCAGTTAATCTGGCACGTCTCTGTAAAAATCTTGGGGGCATGCGTGTTTTCTCGCGGCTGGGGTTGCGGTACCATCGGTGCATTACCTGCTTCGATGGCTTTCACGGTTTTCAAAACCAGATCAGCCCCATTGTGCATCAATCGCTCATAAACCGAGCCAGCCGTGTCATGGTCCAGTATCGGTTCTCGTTCCTGGAAGATGATGCTCCCCGTGTCGATTTCATGTTTCAGGAAGAAGGTGGTTACCCCGGTTTCTTTTTCTCCGCGGATGATAGCCCAGTTAATGGGTGCAGCGCCCCGATAATCGGGTAACAGCGAACCGTGCAGATTAAAGGTGCCCAGGGCCGGCATGCTCCAGACCACTTCCGGCAGCATGCGAAAAGCCACCACCACCTGCAGGTTGGCCTGGTAGCTTTTGAGTTCATCCAGAAAGGCGGGCGATTTCAAATTCACAGGCTGCAACACAGGCAACTGGTGGCGCAGAGCACATTCTTTTACGGGCGAGGGCGTTAGCTTCTGACCTCGGCCCGCAGGCTTGTCAGCAGCGGTAACCACCGCCACTACCCGGTATCCGTTTTGAATCAGGATTTCGAGGGAGGGCACGGCAAACTCCGGGGTGCCCATGAAAATGATGCGGAGCGAATTCATGTCAGCTCAAAGATGTGGAAACTTTTCCCGATTAATCGCGCAAGCTTTTTCGCAGATAGGTTCGGCAAATGGGACATTCGCGCCAACGATGGCCTTTGGCCGGGCAAAACGCCCGGCCGAAGTATATGATTTGCAGATGCGCCTTGTTCCACTTTTCAACCGGAATCAACCGCTTCAAGTCGCGCTCGGTTTGTTCCACACTCTTTCCGTTTGACAAACCCCAGCGGTAGGCTAATCGATGGATATGCGTATCCACCGGAAATGCCGGCACACCAAACCATTGGGTCATCACCACCGAGGCCGTCTTATGGCCTACGGCCGGCAATGCCTCCAGCGCTTCAAAACTGGCGGGGACCTGGCCCTGGTGTTGTTCAATCAGGATTTTGGACAACCCGTGGATGCCCTTACTCTTCATGGGCGACAGCCCGCACGGTTTGATGATGTCACGAATCTCCTCCACACTCAACTTCACCATATCGTAGGGATTGTCCGCACGGGCAAACAGGAGCGGGGTTGTTTTATTCACGCGTTCGTCTGTGCACTGGGCCGAAAGCAGAACAGAAATCAGCAACGTGTAGGCATCGTGATGGTGAAGGGGTGCCGTGACCGTTGGGAAATGATGATCAAGGATCGCCAGAATGTCGTTTACTTTTTCCGCTTTGGTCATGCTGCAAAAGTCGGGGCTTTCGTGGCGTGGTGCAAGAGTTTTGCTGCTTGTCGTTACCTTTGATCTATGAACCGCATCGACCGGCTCACGGCCATTCTCATTCAGCTTCAAACCAAAAAGGTGGTGAGGGCGCAGGAGATTGCCGACCGGTTTTCCATTACGCTGCGCACCGTGTACCGCGATGTGAAAGCGCTGATGGAAGCGGGTGTGCCCATTGGGTCAGAGGCTGGCACCGGCTATTTTATTGTCGATGGCTTTCACCTGCCGCCCGTGATGTTCAGCCGCGATGAAGCAAGTGCGCTTATCATGGCCGGTAAGTTGATTGAACGCATGACAGACGCCTCGGTGAAAGAGGCATTCGAGTCAGCGCTCATGAAAATCAAGTCGGTGTTGAATGAGGGCGACAAAGATTATCTGGAGATGTTGCAGGCTTCCGTTGAAGTGTCGCGATTTCCTGCGCCCCAGAACGAGGAATTTCCCAATAACTTCCTGAACGATATTCAGCAGGCGCTGGTGAACAAGACCGTGCTCAGCCTGGCCTATGCCGCCTCTGGTGCGGAGGTTACTGCCCGCGAGGTAGAGCCAATCGGGCTGCAATACTACAGCGGAGCGTGGCATTTAATTGCCTGGTGCCGGCTGCGCAACGGATACCGCGATTTTCGCGTGGACCGCATCAAGGCGCTCACGCAAACTCCGCAGAGGTTTGATCCGCGCAACCTGATCAGCCTACAGGAATATCTGCAAACGCTTATGCAGTCGTATCACGAGTTGCACAAAGTAGTTGTGCGCTTCGATCAGTCTGTGTACCAATACCGCAGGTATATTTATGGCGCGGTAGCCGAAGAAGATTTAGGCGACTCGGTACGGCTTACCTTTCTGGTGAGCAACTTCGACTGGCTGTCTCACTGGCTGCTTTCTTTTGGCAGCGGGGTAACCATCGAAAGCCCCGATGAATTACGGCAGATCATGAGCAACCTGGTGGAGGAATTGCAGGAGCATTACCTCAAAATGTCCGCCTCCTGACATAGGGTTGTCACTCCCCCGAAAATTTTTTTTGAATGCTTGAGTTTGTGCTGACATAGGGCTGTCAGTGGGCATGCGTTGGTTTGAATAAATAACAAACAGCATGAACACGCCAATCCGAAAAGAAGTGAAGCCCATCAATTTCATTTTCCACCGTGCCGAGGTGAAGGTGAGTGAGCTGGCCGGGCTTACACCCATTACGCAGGAATTATTTGAAGAGGCCATCCGCCAGAAACTGACGATCACCGGGCCGGTGCATTGGCACTACTTCGGCTTTATGGGCGATGAAAGCAAGCCCTTTACGCTGGAGATTAGTTTGCCCGTGGCGCAGTTGCCTACAGAATACGATGGGCGCTTTCACCTCAAACGCACCGAGGCGTTTAAAGCGGTTAGCCTCCTGCACGAGGGCAGTTGGTTCGAGATTCCAACGAGTTATGGTGCATTAATGAGCTACGTGCAACAGCATCACCTCACGCCAACGGGTGTTAACCGCGAGTTGTACATCAATGCCGATTTCCGGTATCCGGAAGCCAACGTAACAGAAATTCAACTGGGCATTCAATGAGACGCACGATGATCAGAAAATGGATAATAGCGCTGGGTGTAGCCATGGCGGTGCTCAGCGCGTGGGCCGTAAACGCACAAACTAAATCAACACATATGAAAATGAATGCCGGTTTTATTACCTCCAGGTTAAAAGAGACCAAGGAGTTCTACCAGCGCGTACTGGGTTTTGAAGTTGTTTTTGAGAACGACTTTTATCTGCTCATGAAAGTGCCCGGTGGAACGGAGCAAGTCAGCTTTCTGCTGCCCAACCATGAAACTCAGCAACCCCTGTTTAAGCCCGCCTTTGGCGGCAAGGGAGCGTACCTCACAATTGAAGTGGAGAACGTGGACGCAGAGTTTGATCGAATCAACCGCTTAAAGATTCCCATGGCCATCAGTTTGCGCAGCGAGCCATGGGGCGATCGCCATTTTGCCATCGTGGATCCCAATGGAATCGGGATTGATATAGTCACCTACACCACACCAACTGAAAACTGACCGCAGCATGGTTTGGGTTTTTAAAACCAATGTAACCGAACCGCAGCAAGTTCAACGGCTTCGGCCAATGCTGGACGAGGTAGCCGGCTGTGGCCGGTGGAATTTTGCGTTGGATGATACTGACCGGATTCTGCGTGTGGTGGGCGAGTGCGTGGGTCACATAGTGCCCGATATGCTGGCCCGTCAGGGGTTTGATTGTAAGGAGTTAACTGATTAACACATGAGAAAAATAATCTTGAGCGTAGCCATCAGTCTGGATGGCATGATTGAAGGACCGATGGGCGAGTATGACTGGTGCCCGCCACCATCCGAGGGCGAGATGGAAAAGTTTCTCTCCGGCATTGACACCATTTTTATGGGACGAAAGAGCTTTGAGATGATGGGACCCACTGCTTTTCCTGACAAGCACGTGGTTGTGTTCTCGAATTCCTTGACGGATCGTCATCAGCCTGGTGTAACCATTCTTCGTGGTGATGTTCTGCCGGAGATCGCACGAATCAAACAAGAACCCGGTCGCGATATCTGGTTGTTTGGGGGCGCCAGCCTGGTCACAACCTTCCAGAATCACGACCTCGTTGACGAGATGTGGATCGGACTCGTACCAGTCGTGCTCGGGGCCGGGAAGCCGCTGTTTCAGGGTATCGAAGGCCGCCATTGGTTTGCGGCTTCCGAGGCCGAGGCAAAGGCCGGATATGTTTCAGTTCGACTCGTCAGGAAAACAAAAATCTAGAATGAATGCATCGCGCACAGCCGTTGTCAAAATGAGCATAAACGCCAACCCCGAACGTGTTTGGACGGCCTTGACCGATCCGAACGAGATCCGGAAATACTTGTTCGGTACCACCACCATCACGAATTGGCAGGTGGGTGGCCCGATACGATTCGTGGGCGAATGGGAAGGCAAGCCCTACGAAGATAAGGGTTCCGTGTTGGCGGTGGAGCACCTGAAGCTGATCCGGTTTACCTATTGGAGCAGTATGTCGGGTTTGGCGGATGTACCGGAGAATTACGTGGTGGTCACTCATCAGTTGGAGTCGGATCATGGAAATACGAAATTTATGCTCACGCAGGAAAACTGTTGCTCGGATGAAGCCCGGCAACATGCCGAAGAAAACTGGGCGATAGCCATCGGGACGTTGAAGCGATTAGCAGAATCAAATTTTTGAGCGATGAAAGCAGGCAACCAGCCGAAGAAGAAGGTAACGATGAAGCCGGGCAAAGGCAAAACGTGGACCGACAAAGTAAACGATCCCACCAAGACGTTTGTGGTAAAAAAACTGGATAAAGATTTTGCCGATATGCCGGCAGGCGCGAAGATGCTGATCGCTACGCCAAAAATCGTGGATCACTATGTGCGCCAAATCCCAAAAGGAAAAAGCAGCTCGCTCGCCACCCTGCGCAAAGATTTGGCGGTGGAATATGGCGCAGAGTATACGTGCCCGGTAACGTCTGGAATTTTTCTTCGCATCGTATCCGAAGCTGCGCACGAGCAACTCGAAAAAGGAGTGCCGGCAAATAAAATAACCCCGTTCTGGCGGATCGTGGACCCCAAGTCGCCATTAAACAAGAAACTGTCGTTCGGAGCAAAGTTTGTGGTCGATCAGCGGAAGAAGGAAAAGATCGACTTATGACCGCGGGCGGAACGTTACGCCCAACCGGAAGTCCATCATTTTGACCAAACTGTTGTACAGGTACCCCACGTGATGTTGATGTACTACGCGCGTCTGGGTGTTGACAAAGTCGGCTTGCACATCTGACCGATGGCCGGTAGTCATACTGGGCTCCGGCCCATCGGCATTCATGTAATCCACCCGCCCTCCGTTGATCAGGTTTACACCCAAATCCACATAGTACCGGCCAGGCGTCAGGCGGCTGAACACAGAAGAAAGATCCCACTGCAGACCCCCGCCCACACTAACGATCGCGGTGCCATCGCGCCTCAGGATGTCGGTATCTACCGGTGCGCAATTATCCCAATCATTGGGATCATAAATATTCAAGTCTGTGCGGAACCAACTGTATCCGATTTTGGACTGCACATAGGGTTGGAGTACGCCCTCCGGACGCGGGTAAAAACGGGCTACGGCCAACAGGTTACTGAAGGCATTGGTCACTCGCACGTCCATCTCGGCCGTTGAGCCATCGCTGAATTGGTATTGCTGACGGGAATCATCGCCACCGTAAATCGAATAGCCAAACTCCGCCCCGAGCAACCAGCGTTTATCCGGGCTGCGCACACCCCCGTCAAACGAAAAGCCATGAGCCTGGTCAATATAGGCCCCCATGGTGCCGGTCGGGTTTGAATAGACGTAGTTCATCCCCCATTGCCATTTCCATTGCGAAAATGCCGGGGTGGCCATCAGCAGGGCCACCAAAACCAATCCTGTCTTCATACCTTTGGTCATTCGTTTATCGAATATACGGGAATAGACGTGATCAGGCCGTTTAGTGGCACAATTGCCAATGCATAATCTGGAAGAAAAAGTTAAACAGGTGGAGGCGGTTTTCGTCCGATTGGATCAGGCCATTAGTGCCTTTCAGGCGACTACAACCTTGCATTGTAAGTGGGGTTGCGGCAAATGCTGCTTCAAACCCGATATTGAAGCCACGGCCCTGGAGTTTCTGCCCTTTGCCTACCATCTCTACGAACACGGTCTGGCCGAAGCCTGGCATGAGCGGCTGCAGCACGAACCCGGTAGTATTTGTTTGATTCTGGATGCTCAACAGCCGGGGGCCGGTTTGTGCTCCCAATACACGCACCGGGGTTTGATCTGCCGGCTCTTTGGTTACTCCGCCCGCACGAATAAGTATAGCCAAAAAGAGTTGGTCACGTGTCAGATCATCAAGACCGAACAATCGGTGGCGTATGAAACGGCAGCGCGAAAGATTGAGAACGGAGAACTGGCGGTACCGGTGATGAACGAGTTCTATATGCAGCTTCGAAGTGTTGACCCGGATTTAGGGCAAGAGTTTTATCCCGTTAACCTGGCTATTCGCAAGGCAATCGAACAGGTGCTGCACTATTTTGCGTACCGAAGCGCCTGAATGACTTTCATCGTGGCCTTGGCAGGCGAAGGCCACTGTATTTTGGGCTTGCGCATGTCAGCACCCTCGCGTGTCGGCTGTCCCCCGGCCGTTAGGGTAAGCGCTACCGCAATGGCCACCAGAATGCCCAGTATGATTAAGATATTGCGGTAAGGGTTTTTCATCGCTTTTCCAGTTACAAGATGAATGCCACACCCAAAAGGTTGCAATCTGCGCCAGATTTTTGTTTTGCTGGCTTTGAATTGTTCGGTTTTGAACATCCCTGGCCTGCTTTTTGAACACCGGGTTACCAGAACCCCAGGTTACTTCATACACTGCCGGGGAACTTCAAAACTTGCTACATTTGTTTCACAGGATGTTAAGAAATTACACCATGCGCGCGATTTTTTTGGTTTTGGCTACCGCCATATCCCTTTCGGCCGGGGCCCAGGAGGCTTCGGAGGCCGTAAACTGGATGACCTTTGAGGAGGCGGTCGAGAAAATGAAGACCGAGAAACGGAAGATTTTCATTGACGTGTACACCGACTGGTGCGGGTGGTGCAAGGTGATGGATAAGAACACCTTCTCAGAGGCCACCATCGCCAAATTACTGAATGAAAAGTTCTATGCCGTTAAGTTTGACGCGGAACAAACGGCCGATGTTGTGTTCAATGGTACCACATTCAAGTTCGTGCCGTACGGCAGCAAGGGTGTTCATCAATTGGCGGCTGCCCTGCTTAACAATCAACTCAGCTATCCCAACTTCGTGTTCCTGGACGAAGAATTTCACATTGTACCGATTTACTCGGGGATGACCTCTGTACCCGGCTACAAGAAACCCGAAGAGTTCCACATTTTTCTCAGCTTCGTGAGCGAAGAGGGCTATAAAAAAGTCAACATCAACGACTATCAGAAGACCTACCGCTCACCGTATGGCCAGCCCCCTGCCAATCCGGGCCAGGGCCGTTAAGTCGGACAGTCATAAAATGAAAAAGCCATCGATCTTTCGATGGCTTTTTGCTTTTAGGTTATAGGTAGATCAATGCTTGGAATCTTCTTCTTTCTTGTTGGTACGCAAATAATCCACGTAGCCCATGGCTGAGGCAAATCCTACCACCACAGCTACAATAATCACAAACCAATTGGCACCGTTAGCAACAACTTGTTCAAACATACGTGTTGGGTTTAAAGCGGATCAAAGGTAGATTTTTTTGCGGAACTTATGCAACTCTCAGATCCCCAGTTCTTCGCGGTTCTTTTTGAGCACGTCAATGATAAAGGCAATGTGGTCGTTCAGGTCAACCCCGAACAATTCTGCGCCTTTATACACTTCATCCCGCTCCACTTTGGCGGCAAACCCTTTGTCCTTTAGTTTTTTGACCACCGATTTGGGCTCCAGCGTGGCAATGCCCTCGGGGCGCACCTGGGCGCAGGCCACAATAAACCCGGTAAGTTCATCGCAAGCCAACAGCGCTTTGTCCAGTTCGGTGTTGTAAGGCTTATTCCACTTGGTGTAGTGTGCCGACACGGCATTGGCGATTTCCACATTTCCGGTTTCGAGCAAGTGCTCTACGATCACGTTGGGGTGACGGTCGGGGTGGGCTTCGTAGTCAGCATCATGCAACAGCCCGGCTATCGCCCATTGTTCCTTATCGTAACCGAGTTTTTCAGCATAAGCCTCCATCACCAGTTCCACCGTGCGCATGTGGCGCAGAAGGCTTGCGCTTTGGGTCATGGATTCCAGCAAGGTGCGCGCTTCCGTTCGTGTCATAGGTTAGCCGTCTTTCGCTTGGATAAGAATAAATTAATTCCGGCTGCAGCACTGAGTACGAGCAGCACACCCACCACAATGCCTAACCGGGTATTTCGTAATTGCAACGTCTTGATCTGGTCATCTTTCTGCAGCGCTTCAAAGGCTTCTTCCCGGTCGCGAATGCTTAAAGCTATTTCCATCTGGGCGATGCGTGCAGTGCTTTCTTCGCCAAATACTTTTTCGCGCGAGGCATCATATTGCTGCATGGTTGCATAGGCCTCCGCCATTTTATTTTGATTGGCATAGTTGGTGGCCATGCTTCGCAGAATGGCCGGCTCCATCATCAATGCCTGCAGTTCGTGGCACAGCGTCAGGGCCGAGTCGAGGTACAATTGCGCAGGCCGTGGTTGGCGCGCCTTGGTGAAAACTTCGCCCAGGCTGGCGAGGCTGCTCAGGGCCAGCAGGCGGTTGTTGTCCTGGCGGGCAAGTTCCAGTGCTTTTTTGTAGAACTCGGCTGCCCGCTGGTATTTCTCTTGCCGAAAGTAAAGGTTGCCCATGTTATTCACCGCATCGGCCAGGGGCTTGCCGTGCTGCACCGACAGTGCAAAGGACTCATCGTAGTATTTCTCCGCCTGATCATACAGGCGCAGGTCGTTGTGGAGGTTGCCCAGGTTGTTGAGAGCGCCCACCATGCGGGCCGTGTCGTTGGCGGTTTTGAAGATTTCATAGGACTGCTCAAAGTATTCGACCGCTCTTGAAAAATCTTTCTTCAGCGAATAGATGGTGCCAATGTTGTTTTGGGTGGCCGCTATTCCTTCCGGGTTTTCAATCTGCCGGTATCCGTCCAGGGCCTGCAGGTAATACTCCAGTGCTTTGTCCAAAGCACCTTGGGTGCGGTAGGCCACACCGAGGTTATTGTACGCGGCCGCCAATCCTTTTGTGTCGTTCACCTCGCGGGCCAGGTTAGCGGCCTGCCGGGCGTAACCAATAGCAGTGACCGGATCCTGGCTTTGGGTCGCGCGAAACAGCTCGTTCAAGACTTTCACCTTTTGTTCACCCTCGCTTGCTTCCAGCACCCGCGTCAGGCTATCAACCACCGGTTGTTGAGCCTGAGCAAAAGAAAACGCCCACCACAGACTGATCACCAGAATACGTCTCATATCACACTTTCAAACCTCTAAAATAGAACATTCGATTCGAATTGATCTTTTTCGTTCCTTTCGATTATGATTCGACTATACACGTTACTGCTTTTGTTGGTGCTTCCTCAGTCACACCTTTTGGCGCAAGAGGAAGCCCGCGTGCGAATACCGATTGATCAGTTGTTTGCCGGCATGGCGGCAGGCGACAGCGCGATGGTGCGCAGCGTTTTTACCGAGCAGGTGTCGTTGGCTACCATTCTCAAGGGTAAAGACGGCAAACCGGTGATCCGATACGAATCGTCTATTCAGGATTTTTTGAAGGCGGTGGGCTCACCCCATCCTCAGCCATTTAATGAGCCGATTTGGGATGTGGAGGTGCGCGTGGATGGTGACTTTGCGCAGGTGTGGGCCAAGTACGCGTTTTACCTCGGGCGTCAGTTTAGCCACTGCGGGGTTGATGCGTTTCATCTGGTCCGCAATGCGCAAGGCGATTGGAAGATTTTTCACCTGGCCGACACACGGCAAAAGGAGGGATGTGTCATTCCGAAAGACGTGGCCGAACGCTATAAGTAGCGTTTGCCTGATCGATCAAATATTCTTCTTGTACTTCAGCAGGGTGGCCTTAATCTGCTGACCGCGCTCATATTTCGTTTTACTTCCGAAGATGCCTAAGAATCCGCGCTTGCCGCCCGTTCCGGCTGCTGCTCCGCCCGTGGCTGTTCCCGTGGTCGTCAGGGCAATGTCATCAAAAACAAGCGCATCCGCCCCTTTAGACTGGGCCTGTTTCATTAAACGTGCCTGTACTTTATCCGAACTCTTTTTTGCGGACACCTCAAACGTGGCCTTGCCCATCACTTCGTTGGGCTCCGTTACATCGCCTTCGCGAAAGAAAATGTCAACCTTCTCGGTAGGGGAATAGGTGCGGCCGTAGTAAATAATATTGTCGCTGCACGCGGAAAGGAGAATAGCCAGGAACAAAAAGGCGGGTTTTGCGATTTTCATAACAGTGTATCGGCACAAAGTAAACTCAAAATCGTTAATTTTCATTTTTTCAAGCTTCAACATGGAATACCGGAACTTAGGAAAATCGGGCTTGCCCATCAGCGCGCTGTCCCTTGGCTCGTGGCTCACCTTTGGTAAGCAAATTGACAACCGCGTGGCCGATGAACTGATGAGTATGGCTTACGACCATGGCGTTAATTTTTTTGATAACGCAGAAATTTATGCGCGCGGCCGGTCAGAGACGGTCATGGGCGAGATCTTGAAAAAGAAGGGCTGGGATCGCGACAGCTACATCGTTTCCTCGAAAGTATTCTTCGGTTACCTGGGCAAGGATGCACGGCCCACCCAGCGCGGCCTGCACCGCAAGCATGTGGTGGAGGCGTGCGAGCAAGCCCTGCAGCGCCTGCAACTCAGTTATCTGGATCTTTACTTCTGTCACCGGCCGGATAAGTCGGTGCCCATCGAAGAAACGGTGTGGACGATGCACAACCTCATTCAGCAGGGAAAAATCCTGTACTGGGGCACCAGCGAGTGGAGTGCGCAGGAGATTATGGAAGCCCATCTGGTGGCGCGGCAGCATCATCTCATCGGGCCGGTTACCGAACAACCCCAATACAACATGCTGGAGCGCGCCAAAGTGGAGGTTGAATATGCACAGATTTACAAGACGGTTGGACTCGGTACTACCATCTGGTCTCCGCTGGCCAGCGGAGTGCTTACCGGAAAGTACAACCAGGGTTTTGTGGGCGATACGCGGCTCAGCATTACCGGCATGGACTGGCTAAAAGATGCCGCCTTGGCCGAGAGCAATTTGCAGCGTGCCCGGAAAATCAAGAATGTGGCAAATGATCTGGGTATCTCCATGCCCGTGCTGGCCATTGCGTGGTGCCTGAAGAATCCCAACGTCAGCACGGTGATCCTCGGGGCATCAAAGGCGGCACAGTTAAAAGAAAATTTTCAGGCTTTGGAAGTAGTGAAGCGATTAACACCGGAGGTGATGGAAGTAATTGAACAGGCGTTACAGAATAAACCCAAACATCCGGAGTATTAAACTAAATTTAAATGACGCGCTGCCTGATCCTGTTCGTATTGGTGGTGAACCATGCGGTAGCCCAACCGGAGCAACTGCGCAAAAGCATTTACTTCGATGGGGGCAGTTACTTCATTGACGAATTCCAGGTCAAAGAGCTTTCCGATTGGCTGGATTCCATTCCCAACCTGCTGGAGAAGTACGAGATCCAGTTAATCAGTCACACCGACCCCATTGGCGGAAAACGCTATAACCAGTGGTTGTCGCGCATGCGCAGTGAAGCCGTGTTGCAACTCCTGATGGAGAAAGATATTCCTGAGCGTTTGATTCACATCAAAGACTGGGGTTTGGAAAACCCGGTTTATGCCAACGACAACTGGCAGGGCCGCGTGATGAACCGCAGGGTGGATGTGATTGTGCACCCGGTGGCGTTTTAGATACGCCCGTTTCCGGACACCCATTACTAAATTCGGACGATGAAAATGCAACCAATGGCGGAAATTCCCGTCTAATCACCTGTATATCGGCCTTGGCACCATTGTTGGCTAACCCCACCCACTGAACCATGATCAAGCTAAAAGACATCGACAAGTACATTGACTCCCGCTTTCAGCGCACCTTCATCTTAAAAGGTATTGACCTGGAGGTGCAGCAGGGGGAGTTTGTGACGCTGATGGGCCCCAGCGGAGCGGGCAAATCCACACTGATGAATATCATCGGCATGCTGGATGAGCCCTCGGCCGGGGAGTATTACTTTTTTGATGAGCCCGTGCACAAAATGCGGGAGAAGCAGAAGAGTGATATGCACAAGAATTACATCGGCTTCATCTTCCAGGCCTATCACCTCATTGATGAGCTGACGGTGTATGAAAATATCGAGACGCCCTTGTTGTACAAAGGGGTGAATGGATCGCAACGCAAGAGCATGGTGGCCGAAATGCTGGACCGCTTCAACATGGTAGCCAAGAAGGATCTTTTTCCGGAGCAACTCAGCGGAGGCCAGCAGCAACTGGTGGGCATTGCACGCGCGATTGTAGGTCAGCCGAAACTCCTGCTCGCAGATGAGCCCACCGGGAATCTGCATTCCGATCAAGGGAAACAAATCATGGACATTTTTCAAAAGCTCAATGAAGAAGGTATTACCATCATTCAGGTGACGCATAGTGAAGAAAACGCGAGGCGCGGCAAACGCATTGTTCGCGTAGTGGATGGTGCGGTACAATCCGATGAGGTTAATCAATAAAACGACATGAAGAATCTGGTAGCTCTGATTGCATTATTCATTCCCGTGCTCGTTCTGCGGGCCCAAGAACCGCTGCCCAAAGCACTCACGTTTGAGGAGGCCGTGAATATTGCATTGCGCAACAGCGTAACGTTAAACCAGCAGCGCAATCAGCTGGAAATAAATCAGATTCAAAAATCGGCTGCCATTGCGTCCATGGCACCTTCCATCAGTGCCAACCTCTTTGCGCAGCAATTCAATGGCAACTCATTCGATCAGCAACAAGGTCAGGTGGTGAATGGCGTTCGCGATGCCGTTCGGGGAAACATCAGCGCCAATCTCACGCTGTTCAATGGATTTAATCAATTAAACACGTTAAAGCAGAACAACAATCTGCTGGAAGCGCAGAGCTACAATGTCAAGCGTACACAAGAGGACATTATCAATACGGTGTCGATTCAATATCTGCAGGTTTTGCTGGATGAGGAGTTGCTGAAAATTGCCCGAGAAAACTATGAATCACAAAATGCGCAGTATAACCAGGTGAAAGAGCAGGTTGCGCTCGGTGCGCGGTCTCCGGTTGACGAATACAATCAACTGAGTTTAGCCAAGGGAGCCGAACTGCGGATGCTGCAGGCCGAAACAACCCTGAACAATGACAAGGCGATATTGACGCAAACGCTCCTCATTGATCCGTTCGAGGAATACCAGGTGGTGAAGCCCAACTGGGACATTGGGCTCATTACGGGCCACGCCATTACGCTTGAAGAAATGTACAACACGGCCAAGGAAAATCGGGGAGACTTTATTCGTGCCGAGCGCAATGAGACAGCTGCGCGATTTGGCGTGGCGGCCACACGAGGCGGCCTCACGCCCACGCTCAGCGCTTTTTTTGATTATGGATCGGCCTACAACTTCATCCGCGATGTACCGGACTCGGTGCTGGCGCAGAACCCCAGCCTCAATCGACCGTTTGAAGATCAGTTTGGCAGCGACAACCGGTACAAGACGTACGGGCTTAACCTGAGTATCCCGATCCTCAACGGCCTGCAGTCGCGCACGCGACTGGTTCAAAATAAAGTAGCGTACGAAAATGCGCGGATCAATACCCGAAATGTTGAGGTCACGTTGAAGGCCGATGTGTTGCGCACGTCCCGCAATTTCGACCTCGCCAAACGCTCGTACACCGTGAGCCAGACCCAGGCCGAGGCGGCCGAAGTGGCGTTTCAGTTTGAGAGCGAGCGGTACAACCTGGGGGTGACCAATTTTGTGGATTTTGCCCAGGCCAATCGGGCGATGGTGCAGGCCCAGACGGACCGCGCCCAGGCTGAATATAGGCTCCTTTTCCAGAAAATACTGCTGGAATACGCCATGGGCACCCTCAAAGTGGAGGGGTTACAGCAATAAGCCGGTTTAGGCTTACCGTTGCCATAATTTTCCTACCTTTGCCGCCCGCTCAGGGTGAGCGGCCTCCTGGCGGTTGCCCGGGGTGATGTAAAACCAAAAAGTGGTCGCCACAAGCCCGGTGGCGCCATGTACCGAAGGGCGTTTTTTTATTGTATGGCAAAAGTTACCAAAGGGGCCGAATCTAAAGCTCCGAAAGCTACCGGCAAACCCACCAAAGCTGTGGGTGAAGTAGACGAAAAAGATGAATTGGCCGAGTTTAAAGCTGCCCGCAAGGCAGAAGAAGAAGAAGGCATTAGCCGCGTTATTCGCGATGTAACCGCCCGCAAGGCCGCCACGGCCAGCAGCGTGTCGCTCGAGAATTTTGACTGGGATGCCTTCGACCGCAAGGGATTTGGCGAAGGTTATTCCAAAAACGACCGCGATTCGCTGGAGAAATTGTACAGCGGAGGAGCAACCTCTGTTAATGAAGGGGAAGTGGTGAAGGGCCTCGTGGTCGGCATCAACGACCGCGATGTAATTCTGAACATCGGATTCAAGTCAGACGGCCTGGTTCCGTTGGCTGAATTCAAAGATATCGCAGACCTGAAGATTGGTGATGAGGTTGATCTCTTCATTGAAGAGCGTGAAAACCCGATGGGCCAGTTGATCCTGAGCCGCAGAAAAGCTAAGCTCGTGAAAGGCTGGCAGTATGTGCAGGAAGCCCTTGATAAAGACACAGTAATTGAAGGCTTTGTGAAGCGCAGAACGAAAGGCGGTTTGATTGTCGATGTGTACGGCATCGAAGCTTTCTTGCCCGGTTCACAAATTGACGTGAAGCCGATTCGCGATTTCGATATCTACGTGAATAAGTCGATCGAGGTGAAAGTGGTGAAGATCAACTACACCAATGACAACGTAGTGGTATCGCACAAAGTGCTCATTGAAAAAGATATCGAGCAGCAGAAGGCCGCTATCCTCACCAACCTGGAAAAAGGTCAGGTGCTGGAAGGTGTGATTAAGAACATGACCAACTTTGGTGTGTTCATCGACCTCGGTGGCGTAGATGGTCTGTTGCACATTACGGATATTTCGTGGGGCCGCATTAACCATCCGGAAGAGTTGCTGAAACTTGACCAGACGGTGAAAGTTGTGGTGTTGGATTTTGATGAAGATAAAAAGCGCATCTCGCTGGGCATGAAGCAACTCACGCCTCACCCGTGGGATTCGTTGGCGGCAGAGATAACCGTGGGCTCGAAAGTGAAAGGCCGCGTGGTGAACGTAGCCGATTATGGTGCATTCCTGGAGATCATGCCGGGTGTGGAAGGTTTGATTCACGTATCTGAAATGAGCTGGAGCCAGCACTTGCGGAATCCTCAGGATTTCATCAAGGTAGGTGACGAGCGCGAGGCGGTAGTGTTGACCATCGACCGTGACGAGCGCAAGATGTCACTGGGTCTGAAGCAACTCACCGAAGACCCGTGGACACGCCAGGAAGTATTGAGCAAGTATGCTGTGGGAACACGCCATACCGGTGTGGTGCGTAACCTCACCAACTTTGGATTGTTCATTGAGTTGGAAGAAGGTATCGATGGCCTTGTGCACGTATCTGACCTGAGCTGGACACGCAAAGTGAAGCATCCTTCTGAATTCACGAAGGTGGGAGAGAAACTCGAAGTGGTGGTACTGGAGTTGGATGCGGCCAACCGCAGACTGGCGCTCAGCCACAAGCACCTGGAGGAAAACCCGTGGGATACATTCGAGACCATCTTTACGGTGGGATCGGTTCACAAGTGTACCGTCATCAGCAAGAACGATAAAGGCGCCAGCCTCGAATTGCCGTATGGCATTGAAGGATTCTGCTCGGTTAAAAACCTGGCGAAGGCTGACAATGGCAAGGCCGAAGTAGGGGAGAGCCTGGATTTCAAAGTACTCGAGTTTTCGAAAGATGACCGCAGAATTCTGCTGAGCCATAAGGCTACCTGGAGTACGGAGGAGGAGAAACCCGCAGCTCAGCAACCGAAGAAAAAGGCTGCCGCTCCGAAGGGCAAGACGATCGACAAGATTAACCAGGAGTCGGAAAAGTCGACCTTGGGCGATCTGGAAGCGTTGAGCGCCCTGAAGGAAAAGATGAGCGCCAGCAAACAGGCTGCTTCGGGCGAAGCCAAACCGGAGTAATATCGGATAGAACGATAGATGGAAAGGTGGCTGAATTTCAGCCACCTTTTTTCTTTGTTGGCGAATAATCGAGTAGTTTTGTGGGCTGAACGTAGCCCGACTGCCGAAGCATTAGCGAAGGCTGAGTGGCGGTGAAGGAAAATAGAAATGGTTCCGTGGCCGACTTGTCAGCCGAAGCATGAGCGGAGGCTGAGTGGCGGTGAAGGAAAAAAGAAATGGTTCCGTGGCCGACTTGTCAGCCGAAGCATGAGCGGAGGCTGAGTGGCGGTGAAGGAAAATAGAAATGGTTCCGTGGCCGAGTGGCTAGGCAGAGCTCTGCAAAAGCTCCTACAGCGGTTCGAATCCGCTCGGAACCTCATCAAGACCAAACGGCAACGTTTGGTTTTTTTTTTTGAGTTTGCGTGCATCGGTTGTTACTGCGACAGCGGTTCCCTGCCCGCGTGACGCAGTCAGGCGGGGAATCCGCTCGGAACCTCATCAAGACCAAACGGGAACGTTTGGTTTTTTTTTGAGTTTGCGTGCATCGATTGTTTCCGTGGTGCTGTTAGGCGTGGAGTCCCCCGGTACCTCGGCCCAGCGAAAAGACCACCCCAGCTGTCTTTGTTATTCGTTAGATTTCGGTCAGATCACGGTTGGCAGGCGCAGTTTAGCTGCATCTTGAATAAAAACCTGCCGGACGACAAAAATCGGTTGATCGGTTAACAAGCCCTCTGTAAACTTGTTAAAAATTCGAGGCATTACATCAAACGTTTAAAAAATGGATACTACGATCACAAAAAAAAACACGATAAACGGGGAAGCCAAATGCCCGTTTCATGGCGGTGAAGTGAAAAAAGCCGGTGGCACGGGAACCCACAACCGCGACTGGTGGCCCAATCAGTTGAAGCTCAATATTCTACGTCAGCATTCATCGCTGGCCAACCCCATGGGCGAGAAGTTCGACTATGCCAAAGAGTTTAAGAAACTGAACCTCAAAGCCCTCAAGAAAGATATTTTCAAATTGATGACCACCTCCCAAAGCTGGTGGCCGGCTGACTACGGGCATTACGGCCCTCTCTTCATCCGCATGGCCTGGCATTCGGCCGGTACATACCGGATTTCGGACGGACGCGGTGGTGCCGGTTCCGGCACCCAGCGCTTTGCTCCGCTCAACAGTTGGCCCGATAATACGAATCTGGACAAGGCCCGACTCCTGCTTTGGCCGATCAAGCAAAAGTATGGCAATAAGATCTCCTGGGCCGATCTGATGATTCTGGCCGGTAACTGTGCGCTGGAGTCGATGGGCTTCAAAACGTTTGGCTTTGCAGGCGGCCGGGAAGATGTCTGGCAGCCGGAGGAAGATGTGTATTGGGGTTCAGAAAGCAAATGGTTGGATGACAAGCGTTACACGGGCGATCGCGAACTGGAAAATCCGCTGGCCGCAGTTCAAATGGGTTTGATTTATGTGAACCCCGAAGGCCCCAACGGAAAGCCTGACCCGCTGGCAGCTGCGCGCGACATCCGCGAAACGTTCGGTCGCATGGCCATGAATGATGAAGAAACCGTGGCCCTGATTGCCGGTGGTCACACGTTTGGCAAAACACACGGAGCGGCTGATCCCTCGAAATATGTAGGCCCCGAACCGGCAGCTGCCTCCATTGAAGAGCAGGGCCTGGGGTGGAAGAACTCGTTTGGACCGGGCAATGGCGCACATACCATCACCAGTGGGTTGGAAGGGGCATGGACCACCACGCCCACCCAGTGGAGCAATAACTACTTCGAGAACTTGTTTGGGTTCGAGTGGGAGTTAACCAAGAGCCCGGCTGGCGCTCACCAATGGAGGCCGAAGGGCAATGCGGGGGCCGGTACTGTGCCTGATGCACACGATGCCGCAAAACGCCATGCCCCGATGATGCTCACCACTGATCTGGCCCTGCGGGTTGATCCGGCCTATGAAAAAATTTCGCGCGACTTTTTCCAGAACCCGAAGAAATTTGCGGACGCCTTTGCACGGGCGTGGTTCAAACTCACGCACCGCGATATGGGCCCGTTGCCACGCTACCTCGGCCCCGAGGTGCCGAAGGAAGTTCTGATCTGGCAAGATCCACTCCCGGCAGCTAAGAAATACAAATTAACCCCCGGTGATATTGCGGGGTTGAAGACGAAAGTGGCGGCATCAGGGCTGTCGGTAGGCGAGTTGGTATCCACCGCCTGGGCTTCGGCTTCCACGTTCCGGGGCTCCGACAAGCGCGGGGGTGCCAACGGGGCACGCATCCGGCTGGCCCCTCAACGCAACTGGGAAGTCAATAACCCGGCTCGTTTGAATAAAGTGCTCAAGGCGCTCGAAGCGATTCAGGCAAAATTCAACAAGGGTAAGAAAGTAGTTTCCATGGCCGACCTCATCGTGTTGGCCGGTGGCGTGGGTATCGAGATGGCGGCCAAGAAGGCCAAGCTTTCGGTTAAAGTTCCGTTTACGCCTGGTCGCGTTGATGCCAACCAGGAGCATACCGATGTAGAGTCTTTTGCGGTACTCGAACCGGCAGCCGATGGCTTCCGCAACTATAAAAACAAAAAGCACAAGGCAGCAGCCGAGGACATGCTGGTGGACAAAGCGCAATTGCTGACGCTTACCGCTCCGGAAATGACAGTGCTGGTGGGCGGCCTGCGTGTGCTGAATACCAACTTCGACAACTCGAAACATGGCGTGTTTACCCGCAAGCCGGGAACGCTGTCGAATGATTTCTTCGTCAACCTGCTGGATTTGAACACAACCTGGCAGGCCACCGGTAAAGATCAGGAGACGTTTGAAGGGCGCGACCGCAAGACGGGGGCGGTAAAATGGACCGGAACCCGGGTTGATCTCATCTTTGGTTCAAACTCCGAGCTGCGCGCGCTGGCCGAAGTGTACGGCAGTTCCGATTCGGAGGCGAAGTTTGTTGAGGATTTCATTGCGGCCTGGGGGAAGGTGATGAACCTCGATCGCTTTGACCTTCGCTAGATTGTCCTTTGCAGAAAAAGAAAAAGTGACCCCACCCGGGTCACTTTTTTTATGTCTGGTATGGCCAATAGGAGAGGGGTAAAAATGCTTCATTGGCTAATCAGGTCGCGCGTAGGCGCGACAGGCCGCAAGAGCGCGTAGGTTGTTACCGGGTTGGCTTCAGTGCTGATTTTTCAGCCCGAGTTATTGTTGGCCAAATCTCTTCCTATTGCTTTTCAAGAACACTTGCAGCATTGAAGGGTTCGGCATGCGCCTGATCTCATTATTTCGCCTCCCTGATTCCTCAATTTTTTAAGCCTCGTTCTTTCAAAACAGCTTCTAAATCCTGGTTCTGATTTGGATTCTTAAGTAATTTGTAAATGAAAAACACGGGAATCAGCATGGGAATCAGGAATCCCAAATGTTTTTGGGGAGACAGGCTCCAGGAAACAACCCCGAAAATGAGTATTCCGGCAAGAAAGCCAATATAGGCGGCATGCCAGATTTTGGATTTCATTAGCTTTTTCTTCTCGACTAAAAGCTCTTCGTTAGTTAGTTTGTAAAGGTCTTTTTTTTCCATCATACTCTCGTGATTTTCTACTAAAACACTATTTGCGCGTTTGTGTTTACGCCATGGTGCCTTTCCGAAGCCGCATTTTGCCCCCGACACCAAACGTTAAACGAAGATATAAACTCTGGGCTACACGTCACGGCACCATTGCAGAAACATGCTGTTGTAGTGCGTTTTTACTTCTCCATATTCAATATCAAGTCTGATTTGTCGTTTTTCATTTCGTCAATAACACTGAGAACGTATCCAATGCCTTCATCGTCCTTCTGTTCTTTATAAAATTTGACAAGTCGATGATTTAGGAATTCTCGATCGTTAAAGTCCCAAAAGCCTATGAGATTTTCATTGTCGGGAGAAATGAATGGGTTATTGTTTTTGATTGAACGACCCTGGATTAAATAACTCCAAATTGTCATTAAGTCCTTGTCAGCTGCTTTGTCAATAATCCTACTGGTTTTCTCATACCTTTTGGTGTACATCATCGGTCCCACGATTTGAAATCTTCCTTGTCCGGGTCCAATGTCGCAGTAGGTCAAGAAGTATTCAAATATCATGAGGTCAATTGTCGGTTGACTCCATTCTTGAACTTTGTCGTTAGCGTTCTCCTTTAATAATAGTTCCAATTCAACACTCACCAATCTTTCATTGTCCTCAGTCAGTGATTGGTCGTTGGTCGAAATAATCCAGTCACGAAACTGTCCGTAGTCAGTCTCGAAATTTTCTCTCAATGTGTTGCCGTTAGTCGGCTTATAATAAACTATCCTTTGTCCCATGTAAAAATGCCCTACAACGTTTGTGTTTCTGCAGTGGTGCCTTTTCGAAGCCGCGGGCTGTCCCGCGAAACCAAACGTTGGTTTTATAAAAATACTAAAATTTAACTGGTCGCCCGGCCATAGCGCAAACATGTTGTTAGCAGCTGGCCGCCATTATCTGTTCTTAATTATTAACTCAATCTTTTTGTCGTCAATAAGATTATCGATGTCGGCAAACTTCAAGTTTTTGGCGGTCAGTATGTTTATTCTTGGTCGATAAATTTCAATGTCGTTATTGTCAAGCCATGACCAAATGTCAACCGTGTCGGAGTTGTTAATGATGTAAATTCGTTTCAAATTCTTTTCAATCGTCCCTAATTCTTTTTTGTCTCGGTTTACTGCAATGTCGCCTTGTCGGCTTTGAAAAAATATTTCTTGATTGTCCCCGTAATGGTCTTCAATCTCCATTAAATAAAACCCATATGTCATTGAGAAGAGTGTCGCGGTAACAACTAGTCCAAATATTATGAGTCCAATTTTAATGTTTTTATTCATTTGTCGTCACTGTATGCGAGGCTTGCTGCTAACGTTCGTGTTTCTGCAGTGGTGCCTTTCCGAAGCCGCGTCCTGTCCCACGAAACGAAAACGTTAAACGAAGATAAAACTCTAAACTAACCCATCACGGCACCATTGCAGAAACATTTTGTTGTAGGGCGTTCACTTTTGCCATCCAATATCCCATCTCTCGTTCTACATCGCTTTGTAAAGTTTTCACAGCTTTTTTCAAGTAATAGTATGTCCTTATACCAAAGAATAAATAGATCGCATTGAAAGTAATGAAAATGAATGTCGGGGTATTCTCTGAACTAATTGTTAGAACATTGAAAATTATAATCATTAATAATAACATTGAATATGCAAGCAGAACAAATGTCATCGGTATATAAGTCACATAACTTACTTTTAGCTTTGAGTCACAGTCCTCGTATATTCCCTTGGTCACCGCAATACTTGTATTATTAATAAACTTTGTCGGTCTGTAAAGTTCAAAAGTCCTATTCCTTATCTGTCCGTGGAAATATTTATTATGTCCACTAACACCAAAATAATTTACTTCGTCACTTACATTATCCTCGAAGCACTTTCGAAAAGTCTGGCGGTCAATACCTAAAAGAAATGAGTAATCTGTCGTCAGTTTAAGTTTTCTAAAAAGTCGGTTGTCCTCTAGTATATCCATGTGTCCTAAGTGAATGCCGTACGTTTGTGTTTGCGATGTGGCCGGCTTCCGAAACCACGCGTTGTCCCACGAACACAAAGGTTGGTTTTATAAAAATGCTAAAATTTAACTGGTCGGCCGGCCATAGCGCAAACATGTTGTTGGCAACAGTATTTACTGCTCCAACACTTTAAAAACTTTCATATTGTGTTTTAGCACCCGTCCAACCGTCATGTTGTCGTTGTTGAATACTAACGACTCATATTTACATTGTTCACAGTTCGTCACTTTGTAGGTTATGTTATAACCTTTCTTGCGTTTATCCTTTTCAAGTATCACGCCTTCAATAATGCACTTGAAGTCCACATTGTCGGAAACATAAGACCAATTAAATAGAAAAGTCCTTTTTGTTCCATCGTAATTGTCGTTCGGGCTGTATGGTATTTTTACAGTGTCACCTATTTCCATTTTTTCGAATAAGTCCTTGATTCTCTTTTGCTCTGCAATTAAGTCCCTTTCTATTTTGTCCAACGATTGTTTATGCTCTAAAAAGTCTCTTGTGTAGCAAGGCTTTTTTTGAAGGAATTGTCCTTTGTTGAAAGCTGTCAAATGAATATTGTCGAGGTTATCATATCGTTTCTTTCTAAGCCGGTCAATTTTCGCACTCGACCTGTCATGGTATGATACATAAACCATCATGATAATTTCTAATCGGTCACAGTCGGGCGTTAATTTTATGGGAGTCCATTCCATACCTACGAATCCGAAAAGTAAACTGTCGGTCATTACCGGAATTTCGATTTTGAATTCTCCGTTTATGTCGGTCGTCCCAAGTTGGATTGTGTCGCTGTTTTGAATTCGTACTCCAGGAAGATTTTCAAAATACTCGTCAATGACTTTACCTGTCACTGTTCTTGTTTGTCCACTGACTGAAAAAGAGATTACTATGAATGTTAACAGGAGTATTTGGCTCATGTCGTCTTTGTTTTGAAACCCAATTGTCATGGTAAATATTGTTGCCAACGTTTGTGTTTGCGATGTGGCCGGCTGGCGAAGCCGCGGGCTGTCCCGCGAAATCAAACGTTGGTTTTATAAAAATACTAAAATTTAACTGGTCGCCCGGCCATAGCGCAAACATGTTGTTGTGCGTTCGTACCGCTAGTCCCGCCTTTTAAATTTTTTTCTGATTCGCTTGTCGGTTATCGTTATCGATATGATTCCTGTGAATCTTTTATTTGTATAAAGTCCCACCGGCTCTTTGTCCGATACATAAATGTCAACATTGTCCGCTGTTAAACTATTTAAGACAAAGTCACGCGTTTTATTATCGTTTGGATTTATTGGAACACCGTCAACAATTATAAGGGGCATGTACTCATTGTTAGCTTTAGTTGACTGTCTGAAGAATTTGTTTTGAATTATTGTCAGTTGTTGATTTTTTTCAGTGTCTTTTAATATTGTCAACCACTTTGAGTTTTCTTCAAATGTCGCGTTCGAACTGTCGGAAGAGTCTTGTCCAAACACTAAAAGAGTCAGCGTAAATAAAATCGATGTCAAAATTAGTTCTTTCATCTTTGTCCAGCGGTATGACGCACAACGTTTGTGTTTCTGCAGTGGTGCCTTATCGAAGCCGCGTCCTGTCCCCGAAACAAAAACGTTGAACGAAGATAACACTTATAACTTACACGTCACTGCGCTATTGCAGAAGCATTTTGTTAGCGGCTGGCACTTTTATCTCCATACTATTGTCAGCTTAGAATTTTCTTTTGTAAAATAGTTAGAAGTATTACTAAACGTAATTTCATTCATTGATTTCGGTATATATTCGCTGAAAGATGCATACCTCTCAATCGGATTCCCGTCAATATCAAAATCAAGTTCAGAATTTTTGTTTTCGTCAATTAGTGCAAGCATTGAGTAAGTGGCGTTTTTCAAGCCATAAATTTGTATGCTAGCCGTACCTATTGATGTGGTACCAAAAAGGTACCCACCAGTTACAGCTACCTTTTTATTAAAATTATTTTCACTGTCCATCACCACAAACATTAGTTGTTTTCCTTTTTCTGTCATTGGTATTGCGATATCAAAGTGAAAGTAATTTTGCGAAAAGTAAGATTGATTTAGCGGTTTTTGATGAAATTGGTATTGGCTTATTTCTTTGGTTAATTCTTTATCAAATCCAAGATGAATCAAAGAGGCTGATGCCATCTCAAAATTTGCTTGTTCGGAAAACGGTTTTAGTTCAATGTCCAGAGCAATTTTTGTATCCTGATTGATGTTGAAATAACTTAAATCTTGATCAAAATCAATAATGTTTAGATTGACTTGTTTGATTTTTTTATGTGAATGAGAGGAAAAGTAAATGGTTTTATTCTCTATGTTGTAAACAATAGACCAAACCGTTTTAAAATTTCCCTTCGGAATGGTTACGTTTTTCAGCATTTGAAATGCTTTAACTTCTGAAAAATCACTTGAGGTTTTCAGCTTCTTGATTTGATTTTCAAGTATATGATAGCGATATGTTGTAGATGAATTAGTTTTCTTAATACCCTTGATGTTTTCGATATATTTTTCGGAATACAATACCGATTTATTAGTTATTGCCTGACAAGTGTTGGCTTCTTTTTCAAAGATTCTAGCTTTCCCATCCAAGTATTCAATAATTACGGATTTGCCGCTAGTGTCTACCAATATGTAATGAATTTTTCCTTTGATCGGATAAATTTTAAGTTTTTCGATATGGGCAACAACTTCGTCAACAGTTTGAAAATTGTCTAACTGATATTGTATCCACTCCAATTCGTTCAGATAAGTTCTTTCTTCAGAAATATTATAGCGGGTGTCCTCCAGCCAAAGCATTTCGACTACAAGTCCTTTCTCGTTCATTCCGCCATAAGGCATTTCTTTTCCGTTTTGGTTGAAAGTGATGCTTCCGTATTTACTTGTCCAACTTGCAGGAGTTCCATTATGTGTGTAGTAAGCAACTTTTGTTGTGTTCTTTATATTTTTTACAATATATCCTTGGTCAAAAGTCCAGTCGAAGTTTTTGCCCAACAGGATTGTCTTTCCATTCTTCAATACGAATGAAGAACAAGGATATGCTGACTGCACCAATGTCGTTAGGAATAGAAGTGTCCAGAAAATGGTTTTCATTTTATTCTCTTTCTAAGTTGTATGTTATGCTTGCCGCCAACGTTTGTGTTTGCGCAGTGGTGGGACTTTGAAACACTTCACTGTCCCACGTGGCCAAAACTTGAACGAAGATATAAACTTATAGCTTACACCGAACCCCACCATTGTGCAAACATTTTGTTGGGCGCTGGCCATTTCGTCCACCGTGACGGAATGGTCAGTCCATATTGCATTTTTCGAAATTGTCTGCGTACGTGAGTCTATGTCGATGCAATTCAAATTGTCTGCGTACAGTTTAAAAATTTTTATTTTGTCGTCCGTTGTTCTCCCCGTACACGAGTCTATGAACGGATGTTTTGCCGAGGGATAACTGCAAATCAAGTTTTTTATTTAGTCCCTATAGTTTAGCGCTGGTTTCCTGTCGCCAACTAATGCCTTGTATTGGTAATCCCCTTTTGATTGTATTAATTCTTCTTTTGCTTTTTTTATTAATTCGGGGTTTGTAAATAAATCTATTGCTGTAAAAGCCATGGTTTTTGAAGCGACAATCATTCCCTTTATACCAATATCTGTCCCACCACAGGCTACCGCTTGCCAGCTATGTGGACTAGTGCCAGGCACCCATGTAGCAGTAAACAAACCACCGGTTGGCACAACATAACTTACGTCACCTACATCTGTAGAGCCTTGGTCTTTTTCAATATGCAGAGGGGTTATAACACTTGCATTATTTATTGGGGGCAATTTCCCTAGAAAACTAGCTTGTATCTTTTTAGCATAGTCTGATTCTTCGGCAGTGTATTTTACTCCACCAACTTTTTCTAAGTTAGTCTGCAAATTAAAGGCAAGTGTTTTATTGATAAGCAGGTCGTGATTTCCAGCAATTACTTCATATTCCATTCTTGTTTCGGTACCAAGGGCGGCACCTTCTGCAGCTTTTACAACTCTGCCGAAGACAGATGCAACAGTAGTTTTATCAGGGTGTCTTACGTAGTATTCGACTTCAGCAAATTCAGGAACTACATTTGGGGCTTTACCACCATTGGTAATCACATAATGAATGCGAGTTTCTTGCGGTATATGTTCTCTCATCATATTTACCATATCATTCATAGCCTCTACTCCATCTAATGCAGAACGTCCTTTTTCTGGAGACACAGAAGAATGTGATGAAATTCCATAAAACCTGAACTTAGCGGTTTTAACTGCTAGAGTACTCGTATTAAACACTAGGTTATTATCCCAAGCATGCCAATGCAAGACTATATCAACATTTGTGAATAACCCCTCTCTAACCATATATACTTTTCCACTTCCACCTTCTTCGGCAGGACAACCAAATACTTTAATAGTTCCTTTTATTTTCCCAGCTTCTAATAATTTCTTGATTTCTATGCCAGCTGCTACTGAACCAGCACCAAATAAATGATGTCCACAACCGTGTCCATTATTTTTATTAGCAATGACTGTTTTAGTCGGTGAATTGTCCTGAGATAAACCCGGCAACGCATCGTACTCTGCCAGTATTCCAATAATAGGTGAACCACTGCCATAAGTTGCTACAAAGGCGGTTGGCATTCCAGCAACACCTGCGTCTACAGTAAAGCCATTGTCCTGTAGTGTAGACTGCAACAATGTAGAGCTTTTATTTTCTTTATATCCTAATTCTGCATAATCCCAAATACTCAAAGCAATTTTTTTATACGCATCATAGCCTGATTGTATACTTATTGCTGTTTCATTTTTTAATGCGTCAATTGATTTGCTGTTTTTGCTTTGAGCTAAGCAACTGAATACAACTGTCAGTGAAATAATAGAAGTAGGAAGTAGTTTCATATTGTGTTATAAATGGTGATTGTTTCTCAATAATATGGTGTCAACTTAACTGGTGTCTCGTTTTTTCGTAATCCGCATGGCTTGCGCCCAACGTTTGTGTTTGCGATGTGGCCGGCTTCCGAAGCCGCGGGTTGTCCCGCGAAACCAAACGTTGGTTTTATAAAAATACTAAAATTTAGCCGGTCGCCCGGCCATAGCGCAAACATGTTGTTGGCAGTAGTGGCACGCTTCACCGAATGTCCTTATCCACAACCTCTTTTTAATTTTCTTGGTAGTCCGTCAAATGTCCCGTCCTTCATGTTAATTATGATAACTCCATACTTTCCAAGAGTCCCGTATTTGTCCGTTGCGTCTTGTCCTTTTATAACGTCAATTGATTGAATTGAATTTGTGTCGAAATTCTTAAAAGCTCTTTTCACTTGTCGCGATTTTGAAAATCGTCCATTCGCTGGAACGTTACAAGTTTTTCCGTCCGCCTTTATGATGTATAATGGTTGGTCGAGTTTGGTCTTTGAAGGTAGGTCTCTAATAATGAAAGGTTGTCCACGCAATCTAACTGAATCTTGTCCCCAAGCATTACAACAAAATGTCAACAATCCAATTGTCACAAGAGTCGTTACCATCATAGAGTGTCTCATTTGTCCGCGAGCCATTACTGCCAACGTTTGTGTTTATGACGGCTTGGGAGTAGGAGGCTTTGTTAAATGACGAAGGAATGACAAAGCCGACCTGCCGAAGCCGTCCTACGAAACGTTGCTAAATTAAGGAAATGATTTTGGTATTTAGCCAAAACCCCAAGCTGGCATAAACATTTTGTTAGCGGCTGGCGGCTTCGTCAGCCGTCCTTCTTTAATATTTTTAACTCTGAAATTATTTGTTTTCGTCTATTTGGTGTCAAGACCTTTACCCAGTATGTCACTATTACCTCATAACCTCCTGATTCTTTTTTTTCGTCTTCTGTCAAAAATATTGGAGAGTCCGTTATTTCGTAATTGTCTTTAAGTCTTGATTTAACTTCGTTAAAATAGTCGGTCTTTGTAACAAGTTTGCCGCCATTACTGCCTGTTATGAACGCGACTTTCTTGCCCTTGAAGTCAAAATTATTTCTTTGATCTTTAAATTCTTTGTTAAGATAGTCCGCTTCATAATCATTCAGTCTAGGGTTATTATCAAGTCCTAAGCTGTCAACGGTCTGTCCAAAGAGTCCGATTGTTAAAACTGAAAAGAGTGTCGTTATATAAAATCTCATTGTCGTCATTGTCCTGCCGCTTGCCGCTAACGGTAAGGCATTGGCGCTGTGCGGGACTTAGGATTCCGTCCGCCTGGTGCTGTCACCCGTTAGGATTAGTGAACATGAATTTACCAAAATTGCCGATTGCGGACGTGTCACCCGACAGCTGCTGCTGACCAATGATGTGAAGCTGAAGTAACCGTGTCTGCCCGCATAGCCGCCAATGCGCTTGTTGTGCGTTCGTTATTCGGTCATTATGTTATAGCTATTGGTTGTCTTGTCGTAATGAACTTTGATAAAGTCGCTTTTACTCACTTTCATATTTCTGTCGCTAGTCAATAAGCCATTAATATAAATGATACTTGGGTCACTTAAGGGGCTATTATATTTTGTCGATAAATATTGTGTCAATGTAACTGTGTCAGTAAACTCGTTTTTAAGTTCAACGATAATAATTCCGTTTTTAGCAATATCACCAAAAACAGGTCTGCCGTTGTTACACTTTATCACTGTGAGTGATTTTACATTTTTGTTTTCTGTCAGCTTTTTAGCTGTCACAGTAGATAGTAACATATTATTTTTTGTCAAGTAAATTGGATTGTCAGTAGAATTGAGCGGTCTTGAATTTGTTGCAAGTGTGTCGCCATTTGTCTTAAACAGATTACCACAGAAGTCTGTCCAACAATCATTGCATTCAATTACCCTGTCACCAATAACATACCTTGTAATCTTTGAAGTGTCAGCTTTTTGTCCAAAAGCAAAGGTTGTAATAAGTAAAGTTGTTATGGTTAGAAGCTCTTTCATAATGACGCACAACGTTTGGCTATTTTCAGTGGCTGGCTTTTGAAAACGTATCTGTCCACCGTGGCCAAACGTAATGGCGAAGATAAAACTTTATACTTACACCTCACCCAGCCATTGCAAATAGCTTTTGTTGTGTGCTGTGCCCTTAAGTCAAATCTTGTATCGAAGCAGGGTCTTTTTTGCTTTCTTATTAGTCGTTGTCAACAATGCAACTCCACACCAACTATTTTGTCCAAATAGTGACTTGGCTTTTTCCCCGTCAACCACTTCAAATTGTTTAATGTTGTCGGTCGTTAGTTCTTTGACAAGATTCTCTATTGTTGTCGGGTCAGTGTCATTGGTTATGTTAATGTAATTGCCCTCAACAATCAATAAAGGTCTGCAAAGTCCGATTTCTTTGCTTTTATTTTTCTCTGTCTTTATAACTTCTCGGTCACCAATCGGTCTAACGTAAACATTTGTGTCGGCTAGGATTCTTGTTCGAAGAATTGTCAGCCGTCTTTCCAAGTCCTTTTCACTTCTCAATTTTTCAATCCAGTCCAGATTCTCCTTTTCGGTCAAAATCAGTTGTCCGTTAGCCTGTCCCCAGGTCAGTAGTCCAAGTAATATTATTGTTTGAAGTCTCATCTGTCCAAAGGGCATAGCACACAACGTTTGAGTTTGTGCATCGGCTGTTAGAGAAACAGTCTTTGTCCCACGTGACCAAACGTTGTAGAGTAAAGATAATAAATAGTTAGTCGTCAACCAGCCGTTGCACAAACTTGTTGTTATGGCCAGTTTGCTTCGTCCGTCACGTTGGTGTCGACCGTTTTCGAGTCGACTGTGAATGCCGGCACGAAGAAAACTGGCTCCGCTTATAATAAAAGTTAATTCGAAGCTGAGTCCATGTCCACGCTCTGTCTGCGGTGCGAAGTCCTGTCCAACGAGGAAGAAATTGTCCGCGAAAATTGAAAAAAATTGATTTCGATTTTTCTAAATATCCTTTGTCAAACCGCAAAAAAAATCGCGCTTCGCGCGATAATACTATCTTTTGGTCACAAAAGGGGGCGGGCTGTCCGCGGTGCAGAAGGGAAGTCGTTATGTCCAATTTGTCCGCGTAAGAACTTCGTCAACAAATTGGCCATAACGTTTTGGGTTTGTTTAGTGGCGGATAAATCCTGAGGATTTGTCCGCCTACACGAATATAAATAAACTTGTTGACACTACGGGCGACTGTGTCGCCCGCCATTAAACAAACCCGGTGTTGTGGCGCGTATCTTACTCAATCGTCATTCGATACCATTTCTTGTCTTTGACGTCATTAGTCCCAATGTCAACGAAGCCGGTTGTTATTAGGCAGTCCGTGTTTGAAATCCATTTAGCGTCAGTTATAGTCGTTTGTCCCAGGTCTTTCTTATACAGTGTCGTAAAAACACCTTTTTTAATTTGGCTTATCATAAGTTCGCTTGAATAAATTGGTGCAGCAGCAATGTCAACGTAGGTTAACAAAATGTCTCGTTGTGGATTTACTTCATAAAAGGGTGTAAGAATGTAGTAACTCCCGTCTTTAAGGTTGATAAAGAAATCGTGACTTTCTTCCCAATTCTCAAAGTGTGCCAAAATCAATTTATTTTCGTCCCACAGTCCTTTTATTATATATTTCTCATAATATTCTCCATCGTCCATGTTGCAAAGAGAGTCAGTCTTGTGATTTTGTAATTTGATGACAAAGCAGCTGTCCAACTTTTTGATTTGATTGTCAGCCGCTTGAAGGTTTATCTCAGTTGTTCTTGTTTGTCCTTGTAATGAATCAAATGTCTGAGCTGTCAGCTCATAAAATTTAACTGAATGTCCATTTAATACGGTGTCTGTCAGTGTGATTTGATTTTCTTGCTTGTCTGTCGGTATGATTTCAAATGATCTACTTGCTTGTCTCACAGTGTCACTAAAAGTTTGTTCAGTTGTCGCTCTCTGATTCGTACAACCAATTGTCAAAAGGAATATGATTATTGAAACTTGTCTCATTTTAGATATGCGCCACAACGTTTG
>JAEUUC010000010.1 GCA_016787665.1 Cyclobacteriaceae bacterium
TTGCTACTCAACTTACCGTTCGTCTTGCATGTATTAGGCCTGCCGCTAGCGTTCATCCTGAGCCAGGATCAAACTCTCCATAGTAATAATTCTTCAGAATCCTCAACTAACCTCCCAGCCAGTCTCAGACCCCCGGTGGCACTTCTTACCAGAATTCAGAATTCAGTATATCGAATCCAGAATCCAGAATTAAGCCCACCGCTATGTTGTTTCCCTAGTCTCATCTTAATCTTGTCCTCCAGTCTGACCTCTCAGCCAAACCAGAATTTAAAAGAATCGACTCGCCAAGTACCCTCTATCGAGTACCTAGCGGGTCCGCTATCAACCATCATCTCAATGAACGTTTGGGCTGACATTTCAACCCACCGTAGGATCGGGTCATCAAAAACCCTTAAAAAACCCTAAAAATGAACTATTTCCCGTAAAGGGAGTGCAAAGGTAATCGATGTCGGCTGTTCCGCAAATACTTGCGGAAATTTTTCCTAAAGCCCCTTTTCAGCGGTTTTTGGGGCTTTATAGACAGGAACGGTGCTGCAGGGCTCCCCAAACATGATGCTGGCCGCCCAGGGCCGCAGCCGCGCGGTAGCTTCCAGGTAGGCCGATGCAGGCACCGGAATTTTTCCGCAACCCTTTAATACCACCCGGGCCTCGCGGTAAACTGACCAGTCCGTAGTCAGAATTTTCTCCCTGAACAGGGCCGCCTCCATTTCGGCTAACGTGCCCGCATGAACGAAAGTCGCATGGGGTTGCAGCGCTGCCGCCATCAACATATAGGCCCACGTGGGAATGATGGCATCTGCCGAGCAATGCACTGCCACCAGTTTGCCTCGGTACTGCGACCAATCGTGCAAACGAATAAATTCACGGAAGTCTTTCTCACGCAGAATCATTCCCTGAAAAAGCTGATCCTTCAAATCGATTGCCACGCGTTCGCCCGGTGTGTAGAATTCCTCGAGGTCAATCGTCTTGATTGCGCTGTTGGCTACCCGGTTAATGATCGGCTGCTCGTCCATGGTTTTTACAACACTAGAAAAATGCTTTTGGTTTTTTGGCTACAAAGTCCTTCAGATAGAATGGCTCAAAGCTTGCCGCATCCACCCATTTCTTTTCCATCCACAATTGGCCGGCCAACTCACCCAGTTGCGCGGCCTGCGGATGAATGTTGTCCAGAAATTCTGCCTGCGGATGTTGAATCACCGAACGGCATTTAGCGGCACCATCACCAAAAAAAAGTATGCGATGTTGGTCCAACTCGCTGCGGAACGACTGCGCATCGATAACGCGTGCGGATGTGGGCGCTGCCGTGCGCCCTTCTTCATCAAACAGCGCCACGTATACTTCCATGCGCCTGGCATCCAACATAGGGCAATACCAGTGATCACCCGGTTTTTGTTTGCGCACCTGGTGCATCATCAACTCCAACGTGGGTACCGCCAGCAGCCTGGCGCCCGTAGCGAAACAAAGACCTTTGGCCGTGGCCACACCAATGCGCAAGCCGGTATACGAGCCCGGCCCCGAAGCCACCGCAACCGCATCGGGCTTTTTTGAAGCGACTGACAGAACGTTTTGAATCGAAACGGCCAACTGCGATGCCGTTTGCTGGGCTTCCACACATTCGTCAGACGCTAAAAGCTCACCCTCCACATGCAACGCAACGGAATAGCGAAAAGTGGATGATTCAATACTCAGGATGCACGCCATTACCGGGGGGCCAGCAGCTTTCGGTATTGCTGGGAGTTGTTCAGCAGATCCAGCGCAGCCTTCAACTCCTTATCCGCCTGCAACGAAACTTCGGCCTGACCTGCATGCAATTTGTAGTGGAACGCAATCTGCTGCTCAAGTAGCGCGGACACTTCAGGCTTGAACTTGGTCCAACTGGTTTGGTGGCTCTGCTCAATGCGCTTGTTGATTTCTTTCAGCGATGCCTCCAGATCGGGATAAAACCGTTCACGTTTTGCCGCTTCGCTTAACTCCTGTGCGCGCTTTTCCAGCGGTGTGGTGTACGTAAACTTTTGCTCCTGCAGCCACCGCACGAACTTACCGTACTCCTCATCGCTGAGTTTAAAACCCACCAGCGAAGCAGGGGCTGGGTGTGTGTGCACATAGCGCGTGGCGTAGTCGAACACGTAGCCGGAATACGCCAACTCGGTAACCGCTGCACCCAACAAGTCGGACTCAATCTTAATCTCGGGCTCCAGGCCGGCACCATCATATACCGTGCGACCCGCTTTGGTGCGGAAGGCCCTGCGCAGCGAATCCGGGATAGTCGATGCCTCACCATCTTCCTGCCGGTGCTGATAATCCAGCGCCTGCACGCAGCGCCCGCTGGGGATGTAGTATTTGGCGGTAGTCACCTTCAGTTGCGCATTGTAGGTGAGCGGGCGCGTGGTTTGCACCAGACCTTTTCCAAAGGTGCGGTCACCCACCAGCACAGCCCGGTCATAGTCCTGAAGTGAGCCGGCCACAATTTCGGCAGCCGATGCCGTGCCCCGGCTCGTCAACATCACCAGCGGCAATTCGGTATCCAGTGGAGCATTTAATGTTTTGTAGCTCTTGTTCCACTCCTCCAATTTGCCGCGGGTGGAAACCACTTCCACGCCTTTCGGCAAAAAGAGATTGGCAATGTTCACCGCCTCGTGCAACAGGCCTCCGGGGTTATCGCGCAAATCGATGATCAGACTTTTCGCGCCAGCGGCCTTCAGTTTCACCACGGCTTCTTCCACTTCTTTTCCGGCACCGGGTGTAAAGTCATCCAGCTTCAGGTAACCGACCTGGCCGGGCAGCACGGTTTGGTACACAATGTTGCTGATCTTGATCTTTTCACGTTTCAATTTCAGCTTGATGTTTTCGCTTTTGCCAAATCGCTTCACTTCCACAGTTACATCCGTTTGCGGCTGACCTTTGAGTAGCGCACTCACTTCAGCCGTTGGTCGGCCCTGCACCGTTTGGCCATCCACGCTGATAAACTCATCGCCCACTTGCAGGCCACCCCGTTGAGCCGGGAAACCCGTATACGTTTCGGTGATCACGGTCTTCTTATTTACCACGCCAATCAACGCACCAATGCCCGCATACTGGCCTGTGGTCAAAATCGAAAAGCTTTCTAAGTCTTCCTCCGGAATGTAATCGGTGTACGGGTCAAGTGACTCCAACATGCCCTCAATGCCGTGGTTAATGAGCTTGCGCGGCTCCACTTCATCCACGTAATAGGCATTCACCTCTTTGAAGAGCGTGGCAAAAATGTCGAGGTTCTTGGCAATGTCGAAATACTTTTCGCCCGGGCCCATGAAGGCCCACAGGCCGCCTGCCATCACCACAAGGGCCGCCAACATCCATTTTCTACTTCTTTGCATAGTGTTGCTTCAGTTTTTCCAGGCTATCCTTCACCTTTTGATGAATAACGGGCGAAGGCAATTTTTCTTTCGACAAATAAATATACGCAATCGATAAAATTTGGGTGCCGGCCAGCACCTCCTTCTGCAGCCGGTAGGCTTCACGCAGCCTGCGTTTCAGGGTATTGCGGTCAACCGCCTTCTTAAAATTGCGTTTGGGCACCGAAAAAAAAACCTGGTGGGGGCCGTGCGCGGGCGTGGGCTGAGGCAGCGCCAGCACTTTGAGTATGCCCAAATGAAAAGAGGAGCCCCGGTCAAAAAGCTCCTGAATGTAAAGCTTGCGGCTAAGCCGCTCCGCCTTCGAAAAACTGTATTTCCCCATGGGGTTGGGGTGGGCAGCCCTATGCGGGCCGCGGTGGTTACTTGTGCTTAAGCGACTTTTCGTCCGAAACGGTCAGTTTCTTTCTTCCCTTCTTTCTGCGGGAAGCGAGCACCCTGCGGCCGTTGGCCGAGGCCATTCTTTCGCGGAAACCGTGCTTATTCTTTCTTTTTCTGCGGGAGGGCTGATACGTGCGCTTCATAACTATCTGATTTGGGCCTTTTTATCAAAAGGGCTGCAAATATGTGGCTTATTTCGGGTTTGTGCAAGCGCTGGGGGTAGGCTTGCCAACCGAAGTTCCGTTAGCGGATAGCTTTTGGGGCGGCTACCGGGCTGCTTCGGGGTCGCTGTCCGCTCCGTGCTCACTACGTTCGCACCAAGCCCTACGCATCCGCGGCCGCGCGTTGTGGATTCATAAAGTGGCGCATTAATCGGCTGCTGGGCAGGCGACCAACAGCAACGATGGGGTATAAAGGTAAAAGAAGTAACAAGAATAATCCCACCATAGTGAATATCATCTTGTTGTGGCCAGTGCCTTACTCAGTCCAGTTATTTATTTGCTCCCCTTTAAAAGTCTCTACGTTTATTGAAAGGTCAGCCTTGTACGGTTTACCATCAATTTTAATAACGTTTTTTAACTCTGATTCGTCACCGTCAAACTGAAAAATGAAAGCTTTAACAAAATAGTATCCTGAATTCTGCATGTCAGTAACGATGTCACCATTTTCGTCAATCTCATAGTAAAAGTAGTGTCCGGGTGTTTGCTTGTTGAACTTAGCGCCCTTATTTGTCAGTTTTTGTAAAAACTCATTTACTAAATTGATGGAAGATGATTGATGATAACCAATTGTTCCCCAGTAGGTATTTTGTGGCACACGCTTCGTTATCGGTCTTACTATTTCTATTCCGGTCTGTTGGCTAAACACCAGTTGAATCTCACTGTCGTTAACTTTAAGTATTCCTCTGTTCTTTAGTTTCGCATTATTAAATTCGATTGGATACTCTCCTGATTTTACTGATTTCAGGTCAACAACGGTGCTGGCCGGTCCAGGTGCCGTTAAACAAATCGTTATCTCACCAACACCTGTGAATGTAATTTGAAACGAATTGTCATTTATTCCTTTGTCGGTTAGGATTGGGAAGTTAACACAGGGGTAAATTTTTTCAGTTTTACAGTGAAAAGTTAAGCTCCGAAAATTTATGTCCAGTAATTCTCGCGTTTCTATGAAAATCTTTGAGTCAATAGGGTTGTTGGTCAGTCCCGTGTCATTGTATTCACAGGATAGAAGTAATGTCAGGGTGCAAAAAATCAATAGTCTGTTCATATAAAACCTTAAACACAGAAATTCGCCAATTCGTTGTAACGGTGGCTGCCCAATGGCATTAACCACAACGTTTTGTGTTTATTTAGTTGCGGGAGTAGGAGGGCTTAAAAATGAAGCGCAGCGGAATGTCTGCTCCGAACTGTCCCCCGTGACCGACCTACATTGTGAAACATAGACTTCAATTTAACACTAAACCCCCGCATTGCATAAACATTTTGTTACCGCCTGTGCCCCTTCCCCCGTGTCGGCTGAAACAAAATTGTCAAATGTTGTCCACATTCTTTTGTCGTTTGCTTTTAATTTATTGGTCTCAGTCCACCGTCCCCGCGCGTGGCGGCAACTGTGGGAACTTTGTCTGCATACACTAAACTACTCACTTGAATTTTACGTGCGTTGGCAGCAGCACTCTTGCCTTAGCTTTGGTCGTGCGTTAGAATGTGTGGCTTGGCAAGTGTGCTGCTGGTCGGCATAATATTTTCGGGTAGGTATTCTGTCGTTTATTACGAATTACTAAAATCCGTAATAATATCATATCTGACGTAGAATTCTTTTGTCCCTTCATGAATATCAAAATATGAATTTAGTTCAGTAATTATTGGAATAAATATTCTATTCTCAGTAATAATTGTTGTTGTCGGTACGGCTTTTCCCCCAGTTGATTCATCTGAGAGTTTTTCCTTCAATTCTATGTCGTAATAGAGCGATAGGTTGTTAGAAGCATGAGTGAAAATATAGACTACTTTGTGCATACTCCAGATTACCTTAGTCGTATGTGGTTCCAGAAAAAATTCCAATTGACTCTTGAAAAGTTTGTCCGAAAGGCTTAGAAATAAGCTAAAATCATTAAGGTGAGGATATGGCTTGTCAGTTTTTAGAATTTTTTTATCTGTTTTTGTTTCTCTCCTAATTATTGGCGGCACCGGACCATACTCATCAAATGAAGCCTTGTCAGCTGTATTATCTTCTATAATACTAGGTATTTCTTGTTCGACAGTTCCTACTTGATTCTTCCTTACAAATTGAGAATGAGTTCTAATTATTGTTGTAGATTTTTTTAGAACTTCAGGGAAATCAATGTCACCCGAAACGTATTCGGAAAGCAAAGACTCAAGAGCTCCCAGGTCAGAATATTCATACTTATATAGTTCTCGATTCCGCATTAGAATTTTATGCAATGCGTCTGCACCTTGCCTTGTTGATGAAGGCACGTAGGGAGCGAATTTTTGATAAAGATGATTTCTTACAAAATCTTTCACGAAGCTTCCGAATAGCGACCAGTCTGTCGAATAAATTTGAAGAACTTGTTGAACAGCACTTGATTGCCTCGATAGGTACACAATTACAACATTGTCTTTATGCTCAATTAAACTTGGAACTTGATGACTGATATCTGCAATGTATACTTTGGAATCAGCAATTAGATAATCTTCATTTAGAATATTCGTAATTCGTAATATTAGTGTCACTTCGGAGAACGATAATTCCTTTGTTTCAAAAACTTTTAAAACTCTAGCTTTATCTGGAACCTCCTCTACACCTAACCTCTTAATATATTCTAATTGGATTCTTCTTCTTGGATTGTCTTGGCTTAGCAATAATAAATAGGAATTTTCATTGCCAAATTGAAGAATTGTTGATGAATCTCTGCCAGAGTAGTAATATACCTTCTTGCCTCCAACGGTTGACGCGATTTTGCTCAAGCTCCATCTTTCATCATTTGGCTGAACAACAATTTTTAGGTTTTTAGCTAATTCAAATTTATTGTTAGAGGACAAATAGTTTAAGAATCCTGAATTCAAGTCAGCTATGTCTAAATGGGAAATTGACTCAGCTATTTTAGCTTCAATTGAATTAATGATTTGCGAAACTAATTCTATGCTTTCCCTGCTTAATGCTTCTCTTCCTGCTGTTGGGTGTAAGACGGATAGATTAACCACTCCACCTAAATTGAAAAATCCTGAAACTGGAATTGGAGCTAAACCGAAGTAATTTCTAAGTCCGTAAATCCCACCGCCCCCTTGTGAAAGCACAATATCACCAATCATCGTTTGTCCATTTCTAGTGATATCCGAGCAATAAACTTTTACGATATTTTGATTTGTATAATTTATTTGTAGAGTGAAGCTTGAGTTGTTTGGTGTAACAATTTTGTGTGATTCGGTCTTGAAAAGATTCTCAGGGCGAACTTCAAAAATATCCGTGTATTTGTTCTGACTAACAGTCGTACCATTTATTATAACAGGAATATTTAAGTGTTTGACGTAAGGATTAAGATAGCTTATCGCTCCTTGAGCTGTAAGATTCAGCGCATCATCAAGTTCAGCAATAATTTGTGTACCCGCTTCCCTTTCTTCAACGATTGTCTTAATATCAATGCACTCCTCTGTTATAGAGAGGGATTCCCTTCTTGCAAAGGTTTCAATAGTTTCATTTCCTTGGGCATAATGGGTAATTACTTTTATTGATTTGCAAACACCGAAATTCGCCATCGCACCTATTCCAAATGTTCCAACTACTCCAGCTTTTTGAGCTATTTCGTTATTCTTTCCGCTTGAGCCTGCTTTCCAGAAGTTATTACTTACAACATCTCTATTCATACCAATTCCATTGTCTTCAATTGTAATGTATTTGGAGTTGATATTTACATTTATCTTTGGCGCAAATGAATCTTTGCCATTGAGCTGCATTCTCATTAAGATAGCATCATACCCATTCTGAATATTTTCACGAAGTAAAGCATACGGTGAGTCATAAATATCATTTGAAAGAATTTCAAGAACCCTCCTAACTTCAATTTGAAACGATAATTTGCTTGTGTTACTCATCTTGTAAGTGCTTCAATTTTTTTGATTAAATCTGCTACTTCTTTACTTATTGATGAAAGTGACTTGACCTTTTCGGACATCTCCCTCATTTGAACCTTATTTCCTAATTGGATAGTAGCATTTAAAAGAGTGATAGCCTCCTCGTTTGTTTGAGGGTCAGAAAAAACCTTTAACGCCAATTCGAAATCTTCAGTTTGCAGAATGCATTCAACTAAGAACTTTCTTACAAAGTCATTTTTTATGTCAAGGTTCAATAACCTTTGTTTAACCTCTGGATAGTTTCCATCATTCATTAACTTTTCAATTTCCAGAAACGTAGTGCTTGCGTCTGAGACGATGGGCTTTTCAATTTCTAAAGTATAGTGGCTCACATTTTTCGAGTCAATTCTCCCAGCTGTCCAAATTGGATTATCAAATGGTGAAGAGTCGGTTTTCTCTCTTACATGCAATGTAATTTGCAAGTTTGGACTTTCTTCTTGGCTATCAATTTCAATGATATTGTATTGTCTGTTGTTCCCGACTGGCAATTCATTAGGACCACCGCATAGTGTTCCAGCACTGAACACAATAATTTTCTTTTGTTCAATTACATCGCTGAATTCATGTATAAGTTCAGTTTTGTGTTGATGGCCATGAAAACCTATTGAAATACCTGAATCAATGAAATTTTTGAGCCGACTATTATCCATATATGTGGAATCATAGGGTAAACCTTTTGTATTGTGGTGCCATGTGGACAATATTAGCCTACCTTTTCTCTGAAGCTCGCGAAGTTTCAAATTAACATTGGCAATACATTCAGGATGAATATCTCCGACAAGTCTTAAATGGTCATTATTATAGCAGCTATTGAACGCAGCGATTGTTAAATTATACTGTGGATAATCAAAAATGTCATATTGTGCTCTCGGGTCGATGCTGTAGGTTCTTTTCCCTTCATAAAAGGTTGTGTAACAATTGGCAAATGCTTGTAACCTTTTATTGTACTTATCTGCGTCCACAATCTTGTAAAACGAGAGGTCTTTCCAAGACCAACGAGTAATAGAATTTTGATTCAGAGCTTCTTTGAGTATCTCCCACTTAAGTGTATTATTTTCATCGAAAACCTTGGCGTTATCAATTTTTTCCATGCTTTCTTTTGAAAACTTCCAGTCTATATCATGGTTTCCTGGAATTATTACAATTCTATTTTTGTCTCCTCCCAAAAAGTATTTTACTAAATCATTGAGAAATGAAATAGCCTCATCATACTGGTTTTGTACTTCTTCCTCCGAGCCATCTGGTTTAATCGAGCCACGGATAACATCACCACTAACTACAATAATGTCAGGTGCCTTTATTTTGGGTGATTCAGAAACGGAGTATCTATCCTTGTCCTTTAACAATGAAGAAAGCAAAGCAACATTGGATATTTCACAACCTTTGCTTCTGTGTAAATCTGAGATATGCAGTATCGATATTTTTCCGTTCATTGGTGTCTAAGTGTCAACGATTTTAATTCGCATTATCAAATATAAACTACTTCCGCTTTAATTCGGAGGATACTGCTCGGGGATTTGGCTCTTGCCATTGCTTTGGTTCGCGGGCGGGATGTGTGGCAATGGCATGTGCCAAATGTGCAGTGGGTGAGATTCTTTCTAAGTTGCCAGCGCGGTGGGCATTCGTAGCTATTCTCTTTGTCGTCCACCGTTCAAGTTAGATGGACGTCACCCTTTAATTTTTTCTCCCTCCCCTTTAATTTTTGAAACACCCTCTAGTCAACATGGAAAATCTTTGTTAGTAGAATGTCCACCGTTAATTCTTTTTTGTCTGCGGAAACGAATCTTTATCAATTTACTCCGTCATTGTCCGCGGAACGAAGGGGTATTGGCGGTAACACCTCGGTATATGCAACGCCCATATACCGCTATGCTAATGCCAATTTACAGCGGCTGCCTTTACGCCTGACACGGAGGGTCGGATTTTTTTACTAGATGCTAGTTTCTGGGTACTGGATGCTGGGAAAACCCAAAAAAAGAAAAAAACCGCATTCTGAGTGCCGCAGGCGAGGAGAAAGAACCCCCTTTTTAGAACTTCGGTATTGCGATTAGGGGATCCTTCCCGCCTATTTGGCGGGCAAGCGGCACGCGAGGCGCGTGCCTCAGGATAAAGCTCCGAAGTTTTTGGGACGTTGGCCTTAGAATACGGACTGTCAGCTTGTCGAAGGCGGAAGGATATTAAAACCGGTTTCGACAAGCTCAACCTGACATGATGTTTAGCCAGCCTCGGAGGGGGCCGCCAAAAAAAAGTTGCCGGCAAAGGCTTCTGTATAAATGGTGCGTTCTCGCCTTTTTGGTTCGGTATTTTGGTGGTCCGCTCCCACAACCTGATATTTGACATCAAAAAAAACGATGCGACACCTCAGCCCCCTGCTCATAACTGTCTTTCTGCTGGCTTCCCTTTATGGCAACGCGCAGCAGGGAAAATTTAAGGTGAATGGCTTCAAGGCTGAGTATGGATGCCCCATTCCTTTTTATAATTATAATCCAAAGAAATCCCCCGAAGAGCGGTATTACGATTCGCGTGTTTTGGGTTATCCGCGCTTTTCACCCGGATACCTGGTGATGTTAACCGGTGAAAAAGTGGAGGGCAATATTGCCACCTTTAACGATGAACTTAATGACTGGAAGTTCGTAAAACGATGTCTCTTAATTGTGCCGACCGGAGAACAGGAAGCTCAATACATCAAGAACGGTGTTGCGTTGATCAGCCTGCAGAAAAAAGACGAGGAGGTTGTCTACGATTTTTATAAAGGAGCTTACCTGGAACGATTGGTCTCCGGCAAAATGCGGTTGAGTTATAACCCGGACGCCAATACGTCTAAAAAAGTTACGGATTTTGTGTCGCCAAATTTTCTGGATTCGATGCGGGCAAACGCGGGCAGGCGGTCGATCCAGGAAAGTCTGAAAGACGGTGAAAGCATTCAGGCTTCGATGGAAAAGGCTGCCGCCAAAGACCTGGCCTTTCAGGTAGGAAGTGCCATCGAAATCACGGAGAAGGAGTATTTGTTGTTCAACGAAAGCTCAGGTAAAACGGTACTGATTACAAAAGATAACTTCGAAGCGGTGATGGTTGAGCTTTTCCAATCGTGCCCCACCATGGATGCAAAAACGGTTAAGCCGTTTACCCGGAATTATGGCAACATGGTAGAGGCAATTAAAGCTTACAATTCCAGCTGCCAATAGCGGTTGCCTGTAGCCGTCCGATTTTTATCCGATCAAACACATCTCAGCCTGCGATGGGCTATTGAAGCAGATCACTGAGGATGCGCTGGGCATCTGCGGGTGTCAGGCGAGGGCCCCACTGCGTAACCACGCGCGAAGAAGCAAGTGACGCCAGCTTGCCGGCCTGCGCATAGCTGTGGCCGTGGGTGATGCCGTATAAAAATGCTCCGGCAAACATATCGCCCGCCCCATTGGTATCAATGGCGCGCACGGGGTACGGTTCAATGTCAATAAAGGTATCGCCATCAAAAATCATGGCGCCATTGGCACCCAGCGTGATGGCAAACCGCCTGGCCACCTGGCGCAGTTTCTCGCGCGCAGCACCTAGCGTATCTGTGCCGGTGAAGATCATCGCTTCTTCTTCGTTACAAAACAGCATGTCTACACTGGCGCCCACAATTTCTTCCATTTGTTTGGAGAAGTACTTGACCATGCTGGCATCCGAAAACGTGAGGGCCACATCCACTTTATGCCGTTGGGCCAGCCGCTTGGTTTCTTTCATGGCCTCCAGGCCTTTGGGGCTGGCCACGAGGTAGCCTTCGAGGTAAACGTACTGCGAATTATTAATGGCGTGTTCATCCAGGTGCTCGGGTGAGAGAAAGGAACTCACGCCCAGGAAGGTATTCATGGTGCGCTGGGCATCGGGCGATGTCATAACGAGGCAGCGACCGCTGTGCCCGTCCGGGCAGTTTTCATATTTCAGATTTGTGTCCACCCCGTTGCGGGCGAGGTCTTTGAGGAAAAACTCGCCCAGTTCATCGTGCGCCACCAGGCAGGAGTAAAAACTCTTGCCGCCAAACTGGTTGAGGGCTACTACCGTGTTGCCGGCCGAGCCTCCGCCCGACATCTTGCTGCGTTTCATGTCGATGGCTTTCATCAACTGAAGCTGGCGTTTTTCGTCCACCAGCGTCATCACGCCTTTTTCCACTTCGTGTTTTTCAAAAAAGTCGTGGTCCACTTCGGTTACTATATCCACAATGGCATTGCCGATGCCGTAGACGTTGTATTGATGCTGGTTATTGGATGCGTGCATAATGGAAAATTGGGTGCAATGATAACACGAAAACCCGAATTGATCGCGACTCTGTTTCCCGCCTTCCCGCTTAATCCTTAGCGGCCAGGACTTGGCTATTTTCTCCGGGCACGTGACCAGTGCCAGGCGGTGCCGAGATTAAGTTGAAAAAACCAGTAGTTGAACGAATCGGCTGGCGCGTCACTGAATGTGGTGAATGATGATTCCCAGGGATAGGCGCTCTCGGGAGAAATTCGGTATCCTATCCGAATCGACTCAAAAACGGAGTTCTTCCTCCGCTGATCCTGAAGATCAATACCGAACCCAAAAAGGAACCCACCTGAGAAATGATTCAACTGCACGGTATTTCCGGGAGTTGCCAGTAAGCCAGAGAGCGAGGATGGCGCTGTAGGTTTAGAGACGAAGAGCCGGGCATCTGTTGCCGACAACGCCAGATAGGGGTAGAGCGATAAACCCGGCCTGCGGTAGACATGGAAGGCTGAATACAGATTGGATGTTACGGCCATTCGAACCAACTCGGAACCCAAATCCGGGCGCTGCCTGGTTTGGTACGAAACCATGGCTTCGATGCCCAATACAAAACGATTCCATCGGTAGTGAGATCCCAAACCCCAGCTGAAATTGCCCCGAGGCAGTTGCGGATATCCGTTGGCAACCAAAACGCCATTTAACGCGCTTGGCGCACCGGTGGCAAAAGCCGGAGTTACGGCATAAAGGGCGAGACTCCGGTTGTTCACTGAATCACGCAAATGAGTCTGTGCCCAGCCCCGCGCAGAAAGGCACAATGTAATCGCAATAAAAAATCCGTGGAATGAAACACGCTTCATCATTCGATAGGTTAAACACCGCATATCCTCTTCGCCCAAATGGCGAGCTAAGATATGAAACACCTAACCTCTTTAATAAATGTCTTATCACTATCTGTTTCTTCGTGGAGAAAACTAAAATCCACAGGTCAACTTATCTGAATAAAAGTTAGCCTCTTGTTCGAATGGATTGTCAAAATAACAGGCGTGATCTGTACCTCTGGCCGTAAACATTCAACTTGTTATTAAGCTGATGGCAAAATCAAAACTCAGGAAGATATCCGGATCGTCTAATACGGAAATGGGGCAGAGGTTGAATCGTTGATGATGGGTTCCGCATTACCCGGAACAAATGCGAGAGTATGCAAACCAGCTGAAGCCGTGAATTCTCCTTTTTAACCTGCCGAATCGGATACGAAACCGGTGAACGATAGGAGGATCAGAATTGAGTGCTTCATTTCGGCCATCGAAAACGTGAGAGCAGTAAAGTTTCCCTCTGATGGGGGCATAAAGCCAAACTCAAGTGAGGGTTAAGGCAGATCAGAAACTGACACCGGTAAAACATGCTAAACAATTACCTTACCACCTGTAGGCCTTCGCTGTAGAAATTCGAGAAAGACCGAAGTTGTTCTGGAGTACCTTTTAATTGAATTTTCCCATTTTCGAGGATGTATACCCGGTCACACCGCTGCGCAGTAGCCATGCGGTGAGTTACCAATACGGTGATTCGGTCTTGCTTCGCCTTCTCAAGCAAACGTACCACGAAGGCTTCGGTATTCCGGTCCATGGCGGACATCGACTCATCCAGCAACAGCACCTTCGGTTGACGGAAGAGTGCCCGTGCCAATGCAACCAACTGCTTTTGGCCGCCCGACAAATTCACTCCCTCTTCTCCAAGTAGTGTAAGATATCCTTGCGGAAAGTCGGCAAAAAAAATATTGAAGCCTGATTGATCCAAAAATTGTGCAGCACGTTGCAATTCAATCACATCATCATTCAGCACAACATTGAAGAGCAAATGCCCATTGAAAATCTTGGGGTCCTGCGGGATAGCGGAAATATTGGTTCGCAACTCGCGCAAATCCAGATCGGCATATCGGAGGCCATCTATGGAAATACTCCCACCCTCCGGATCATAGAATTTTTGAAGTAGTTGAAGTAACGTGCTCTTCCCCCGGCCGCTTTCACCCACCAAGGCAATCATCTCTCCTCGTTTAACTTCAAATGAAACGTCTTGGAGAATCTGTTTTCGCCCCGGGAATCGAAAGGAAACATTATTGACCGCTAGTGAATCAAAAGATAATTTGTGGTCGATCGCCCGCTCATCTTCTTTATCCATCGAAACAAACTCGTACATGCGTTCAAATGCAACCAACGCCTCCTGAATCTGAATATTGGAAACCATCAGGCGATTGACGGCCGGAATGATTCCTCCGGCAATCCCCAGCAGCGCCACCAACTCACCAATCTGAAGCTGTTTAGAGATAACCAGCCAGGACGACATCCCAAAAACCGTCATCATAAAAATGACACCCATGACTTCGGACAGTACCGAAAAACGGATTTGGAGTTTGCCCAAATCCGCCATTCTCGTCTGAAAAAAGCCATAGACTGCAGCATTCAGTCTTTCAAAAAATTCCAACTTATTGGCCAACTTGATATCCGCCACGCCTTGTATGGTGTCGATAAAATTACTCTCAGCATAGGCATAACCTGCCATCACTTCCTTTTGTGACCTTATGACGGGTTGGTTAAACCGGATCAGCAACAAGGCGAACACTGGCAGGCAGCCGAGCATGATCAATCCAATGGCGGTGGAGTACACAAACACGAATATCAGCGAGACAATCACCACCAACACGTCAATACTGACGCTGCCAAACAACACTGCCAACACGCTCTGAATTCTGCGTGTATCATTCATGCGGGCAATCAGATCGCCTGTTTTACGGGTATCAAAAAAAGATTTGGGCAACCTCAGCAGACTGTTGTAAAAGCTCTGGATGATCCGGTTGTTAAAGTCTACCCCCTGCCTGATCATAAACAACCCGCGTAAAAAGCCGACCCCGCTGCGGGCTAACAGAAGCAACGTAACCAGTATGACACTGAGAATTAATTTCTCATAATTCTCATTGGGCAATATATCATCAATCAGTTTTTGGGAGAAGATGGCCGAGGAAATGCCCAGCATGGCGATAAGCAATCCGAGAACCATCGAAATGGTTAGGATGCTCAGGTCTTCGCGGACCAGTGAGAAAATCCACTGTCTTTTCTTTGCCTTCTGCAAAGTGACCTTCTCAAATTTCTCATTCGGTACCAGTTTCAAAAGCGCTTTGCTTTTCCAGATGCCATCCAACTCTTCAGGCGAAAGATCAAGAATGCCCCTTGCCGGATCACCAATCTTCAGCTTAGCCTGTCTGTTGGCGGAAAAGGATTGCGAAGCATCCGGATAATAAACTACGTAGTGCTGAAGTCGGTTGTCGATCACCACATGCAGGATGGCTGGATCCGATACCTCACTCAGATTATAGACGGTTTCAGCCTCAAGGCCTTCGGCATCAAAACCCAGCTGTTGTGCTGCTTGCAGAAGGCCCAGTAACGTGGTACCCTGACGGGAAGTGCCGCTAAGTTTACGCAGTTGCTCGAGGCTGTGATGCCCGCCATGATATTTGATGACCGACAACAGGCAGGCCACACCGCAGTCAGACTGGTCGTGTTGGCGTAGGTGTGTACGCTCGATTACTCTATTGTCGGGCATACTTCAGAATTGCCTCTACTTTCGTCTCGCCTTTAAACTCCTTGATTAACCTGCCGTTGGTCCCGTAGATAAGTATGGTAGGGTAGCGCACGGTGCCAAAATTGTCAAACACGTCCTCCGGATTGATCTTGACAAAATTCACATTGCGGTTACCCTCAAAAGGCAGAGCAGATTGTTTTATGGCCGGAATCGGCTCGGAGGACAAAAAAACCAACTCAATATCATTAAACGAATTGATCTCTGCATTTATCTGGGAAAGTTCATACTGACAGTGTTCGCAGGTTGAATTGAAAAGTATTAGAACGACTGGTTTTCCGGTAGGAATAGTAAAACGTCCACCATCCAAAGCAAAAAGACCCGCCTTAATAGGTAAAAACCCACTTCTAGCTTGCAATTCCCGTTGCTGCATCGCCCGATCAACAATCAGGTATGTCAAAAACGCCACGATCGCTGCAAAAGTGGCAAGCATAGCTATTAACAGCCCCTGTCTATTCATTTTAGCTGAAGCTTACCGAAATGAACATGACTAAAACCATCCACAACAAAAGGCCTAAACCATAAGTACTGGCAACAAACACCAGACTCCCTGTAAAATCCCTTCCTAAAAAACCCTTCAACTGCCAAGCTAAAATGCACCAGTAAGTCACTTCAAACAGATTCAGCATCCGTAAAGGATAGACTAGCCAAGGCTCAATCTCGTTCGAATCTATGATACCTATAACAGAAAGCGGTGAAAAATGATAAACATCGGCCAACCCAAAATCGGACCGAAAAAAGCCGAACCAAAAAATTTTCACAAGAATTGGTAATAGGGCAACAAAATGAGCCAACAGAACAATCTTTAACAAGTCAATTATTCGTCCACCTAATTGGCATACAAAACAACCAATGTAAAGACATGAAAAAATCAAAAAACATTTGATCAACAGAAAAATTGGACTAAGAAGATAAGAGAGCCATTTCCATTTCTTTCCGTCTTCCAACATTTTTTCAATTCTATCATGGGATAATTGATCTTGCCAAAACTCGTAGTACAAGGAATCATCAACTAGAAACGAGTCAGCTAACAGCATTAGAAAAATTTGAAAAGTCACTAATAAGCTTACCAAACCCATCAAGCCGACTTTTTGCTCGTTATGCGTAATGCGCTCAACCATTTCATTTTGGCTTAACAGACTACATGAAGATATACCATATCCCGAAGAACAAGATGAGAGGAAGGATGTAACAGGTTGTTACAACCTTAATCAGTTCGCCAATGGTTGCCCCCGACAAAAGACGAAACGAGGCGATTATTACAATTATTTTTAACAGGTGGAATAAATCAACTGATTGCAGGGCATAAGATAGCGGAAAACCGATTTCCTGATTGTCAACTAGTGAAAAAACCGAGAGTGGGTTAAGGTTAAAAACTTCAGAACTAACAAAAGACCCCCTTGCCTTAAACCAAAAAAAAATCACGAACTCTTTCACAATCTCTGAGCATGAGGCAAATGAACAAACATTAAACACAACTCTGGTCGGGAAGCCCAACTGGAACAGTGTCGTTCCTAAGAGGAACAGACCTGAAGTCACTACTATTGTGGCGGAAAAAAACAAAACCAAAAGGGAATACTTTACCCTTCTAAAACCTCTAAGGCCCTCGAGGTAGCGATCAAAATCTTGTCCCTTGAATTCTTGAAATAGCATATCCTCGGTAACAAGCAATTCATGTTTAGCATAAATCGAAATCAGGTAGGCAAGCCCAACTATCAATGCAACAACCCAGGGGTTCGAATTAAAAACGCCTTTTACCTTTTGCATTTCTCTCAAACTGATTATCTAACGACTCCTTTTTTTCGAGTGAGAATCTCTGATTTGGGCCTATGGGGTTAAGTGTAACCATGTTATAAGTCTCCCAAAACTGCTTGTTGTATGGACGAGCCTTTTCGTAAATATCATCATCCGCGAATTCTCTTTCCCTCCTCTTGATTCGATCGTAATCCGACCTTTTCAGCAATATTTCATTAATCATAATTGATGATTCCTTGAACTGCAACTTTCCTTTAGCGCCAGTAACGCCCGGGATAGGCTCAAAACAAGTGATATAAAAAGGGTAGTACTTGGAATTAATCTTATGGTACTCTACAACTATTTTGAACCTTAAGCGATTATCAAAAAAAACAAGTTCCTGATTAGGAAATGTGAACTTGGGGTTTGCCACCCATGAGTAAGTCATTCGTCTTATGGCTAAGTCTCCTAGCGAAACAAAGATTTCGCCAACAAAGTAGGGACCATTACGCTCTTCATCAGTAGAAAATACAATTTTTGCAACTTGGTTTTGGTCCGTCCCCAGAATAGTATCTAATCGCAGGTTATATGTTAAAATAGAGCTTGACCTAATCAACTTCCCGCTTTGTCGAAGAAAGTCAGATCGATATGTCTTTAGCAAATCATTTTCCGAACCAAGAAAGACTTGCACCAAAGATTTGGTCCATGAATACTCAACATAATCATTGCTCTTTCTTATTTGATCAACCCTTACTCTAACGTTCTCATCCTTTCCTGAGTATCCTGGGTCCTGAATGCTTATTGCAGCCTCTACGAGCCGGGATGATGAGTCTCCATTTTGACTTATCTGCCTGAAAAATCCAGACGAAAAAAAATCATCTGTAGGATAGTTTGATTTCACCTTTTCTAAGACCCGCTGTATGAATTCATGCAATGAATCCTGTTTTATGGCTTCAACAACCACCTCGTTTAGCATAACAATGTCCGGAATTAAAAAAATTGAATCGGCCATGTCGCGAGACGCCAAAAACTCACGGATGGGCAAACTAAGGCTCTTGAAGCCAATACAACTAAACACAACATTTCGGTTGGACAATGTGTCCGGTAAAATCAAATGAAATTGGCCCGCGTAATTAGTAACCACCCCAATAGATAAATTTTCTATGTGTACGTGAACAAAAGGAACTGTCGAAGAGTCTTGCTTACTAAATACCGTACCCCTGAACCCTAAAGTCTGGGCAAAAGAGATTGAAAACGCTGAGACAAACAGCAGAAGCATGAAAAAAACATGTTTCATATTCATTAAACTTAAAGAGAAGCCGATTTTCTCGGCTTCTCTTGAGACAGCAAATTTGCAGTTCTACTATTGCTGATTGGTACAATGCCTGCCGTACATCTCCCAAGCAAAAAGATAGAGTTCATTCGACCCTTGAAAATTGCCACCTGTTAGCACAGCCCACATGTTATCACAGTAGGTGCTGCCCGCTGAAATTACCTCAATTTCCTCAACATTCAATTTTTTCATACTGGTATATTTGATTAGCACCCAGAAACCCGTCTGGTACGGTTGTTTTGCAAAACTTTGGAAGATAAGTTGAAAGAGATGTTACTAGGCACAGCACCCCGAAAAATAGGGGTACCACACTTCCCGGGAAATAGGGATATTTCGACATAAATCTCGTTGACAGCATGGCGTGGGCAGTTTTGGTGGTAGATGACCACAGTATGGTGGGGGAATTGATGGCGGCTGCCTTGCAGGATTGGAATCAGATAAAATCGGTTTCCTGTAGTACCTCGGCCGAAGATGCGCTACATCGGGTGCGCCAGCATCCACCCGATATTGCATTTGTGGACGCCCGTATGCCCGGCACCAGCGGGGTTGAATTGATCAAAAATCTGAAATCGGAATATACCCGAACAAGACTGGTAGGTATGACTAGCTTTGAAGAAGACGAAACGCTGGCCGAAATGCTACAAGCCGGTGTGCACGGCCTGCTGCTCAAACGCAGTACCAGCCGCCAGGAAATACGACTTTGTCTTGAGCAAGTCATGGCAGGACGAAGTTACTTTTCGGCTCAGGTAACTCAGCGCATCACAGCATCACCTAAACTATTACAACCCCCTCCGCACCTATCCAGTCGAGAGCTTCAGATTCTACAGCTCATTTGCCAGGGCTATTCGACCAAACAAATTGCCGACCACGTGCAGTTGAAGGAAATGACGGTCGATGACTACCGTAAAAAAATGCTATCGAAAACCCACACTAAAAATGCTGCTGAGTTGGTTGACTTTGCTCATCGCAACGGGCTAGTTTAAAAAACGGTTGGGCAGGCGTACAACTACGTGAAGTCCGAGGGTGATAGTAACAAAATCAATTTCGGCCCCAATGCGGCTTGCCCTCTCCTGCAAGCTCTGCATGCCCAATCCGAAGCCTCGGCCCCGTGCCATACCCTGTCCATTATCTTCCATATGGATCTTGAGAAGCTCACGACTCCAACTGAGTGTGCATCGAAGTTGAAAGCCCATTGAACTCTTCAGAAAATTATGACAAACTTCGTGCATGATGTAATACAAGTCGTGTTTTACAGTAGCGGGGATATCAAATTCAAACGAATCGTCTACACTTTTATATGTGATCTTCAGGTGATGCATCGCGCTCAGCGAATCCGTAAGCGTCTTCGCTAGTACGGAGAATGGGAGCTTTTCAAACCGCGGCTGCGTCAACCCATTAATCAAGAACCGAAGCGTGCCTACAATATCATCCAGTTCTTGCCTGAGTTGATCCACCTGCTTTTCAACACGTTCTGGAGAATTAGAATACAGAATTTGCTCCAACTTAAACCGGGCCGCAACAATACGTTGGACCGTATCATCATGTAGTTCGTGTGCAATTCGTTTTTGCTCATGGGCAATTATGAGCTCATTTCGAGCCATTTCATCGTTCAATTCAAGCTTTAATCGGCTGATCTGCTCTCGCAGCCCTTCCAAAGTAAATTGTAAACTGCGTTTTTCGCTTTTCGCTTCGCGAATGGCCAATTGATATCTTCTTTTTAGCCAAAATTTGGTAATCCAAAACACAAGCACGGACGAAATCACTACGGCCCCAAAAATAACCGTCATGAATTTCCAATCTATCATCACCTTCCCTCCCGCTTGATGCTCAGCGTCATCTTGTATTTGGCCGCACGGTCCGGGTAGTCGGTGATGAACCCATCCACGCCCATGCCTTTGATGGCCAGCATGTCTTTCTCTTCATTAACGGTCCACGGAATAACCCGCATCTTCAGTTTCTTCAGGTACTTCACTTTCTCGCGATCAAGCAACTTGAAATCGGGGCTATAAATGGCCGGCTGAAAGCCCAGCTCGGCCAGGTTTTCGTCAATGGATTTTTTGTTTTCCACCAGTGCGGCCAGCCGCACCTCCGGGTATTTCTCGTGCCAGTACTTCAGCACGCGGAAATCAAACGACTGAATCACCACACGTTCCCAGGGAAGGTACTGGTCAATCAACTGGTACACCACATCGGAAAACTCGGCCGGTACTGGATGAAATTTGTTGTCCCCTGCCGGCAGACTTTTGATTTCGATGTTGTAATCCACCTCGTAGCGGGAGAAGCTTTTGATATGATCTTCCACGGCCGCAATCACATCGCGCAGTAGCGGCTTGTGCACCGCCATCTTTTCCTGTTCGGGAAACCGCGCATTCCCCTTACTGCCGCAGTCAAACTGCTTCACTTCATCATACGTCATCTGGTAGATGTTGTACGCCATCTCCGTCTTAGCCTCAATCGGCTGGCCATCGGGCTGCGTGCAAATGGCGGCCGACATCCACGGCTCGTGCGACACGATCACCTTTTTGTCCTTCGTGATCGCCAGATCCAACTCCAGCGTGGTGACTCCGTAGTCCAGGGCCGCAAGAAAAGCCGGGATGGTGTTCTCCGGTTTTAAACCGCGGGCGCCCCGGTGGCCCTGCACATCAAACTTGGGGTGGTGAATCTGCGCGAAAGACGCTACCGATGTTGCCATGAGCAGAATAACAAGCTTCATGACGCAAGATAGAGAGTTCCTCTTTTGTTTCACGCAGAATCGCCAAGCGGCTCTGCGCCAGGTGATGCTGCGGTTAATTGCGGATCATCATCCGCATGCCACCGCCACCGGGCCTGCGCATGCCCATGGGGTTGAGCTGTTTGTTCAGCGCGTAGGTAAAACTCAGCATGAAGTATCGCCCCAAATTGTTGGTCACCTGCTGCTGGTAGTAGTTGGCGGTGGCCGTTTGGGTTACACTCTGACTTTGATCCAGCGCATTTACCACACCCAACTTCAACTCACCCGTTTTGTTTTTTAAGATAAACCGCGAGATCGAGATATCCAGCAACGGAATCGTTTCTTCAAAATCCGTGGTCTGGCTGTTGTAGATGAAGTAGTTGAAATTGGTATTGAATGCATAGTTCTTCAGGAAATTCAGGTTGAACTCTGCGCCATACGTTTTATTGAAGAACACCTGGTCCTGCTGATTATCAAATTCATACATCGTTTGTTGATGACTGAGGTTGGCGCTCAGGTCAAGCGTTACAATCTCTTTGAAGGTGAAGTTGTAGCGCACGGTACCCCCGGCCGTTTGCTGGCGAATGATGTTTTCCTGGCCGTTCAGCAAGTTAACGCTGCGGGTACGGTTCGCGGTTGGGCCGATGTTAACGCGGCTCTTCAGCTTTTTGATCGGGAAACCAAAGTTCACATTGCCTGTCAGCACCAGGGCATAATCGGTGTTTACCGGGCGGGTGAGGCTTTGCAAGGTTTGTGGATCTACATTTTGAGAGTTCGTGATGGCATTCTTGTTATAGGTGGCCGTGAAGAACGCAAACAGGTTCACAAACTTGCCCGGATCGAAGGTGGTGAAGTTGGCTGTCAGGCGGTGCTGGTAAGCGGGTGCCAGTTCGGGGTTACCTATGTATAAGTTCAGCGGATCGCTGTTGTCAATCACCGGCTGCAACTGCCGGATGGTCGGTTCCTGCATGGAGGTTTCATAGTCGAGGCGCAGATGCTTGAAACTGCTGAAGTCGTAATTGAAACGGGCCGATGGCAGGAAGTTCTCGAATGTACGGTCGATGGTCACGTTTTGAATTTCGAGATCGCCCGTGAGGTTGGTAACCTGGTAACTGCCACCAACGGTAAGGTTGTACTTCTGCCGGTTGAGGCGGAAATTGAGGCCGGGCCGGTTGAACAAAAAGTTGCTGGTGTAAATGTTGCTTAACTGCGGATTGAACGTGAGGCTGCCGCCTTGCTCATCAAATACCTGCCGATCGAAGTCGTTGATGTTTGAGCGAAAGGTGTAGTTGGCCTCCAGGTACTTGCGGTTGCCCAGCGGCTCGGTATAGGCTACCGTGGCCGCGTAGGTATAGTTGGTGTTCTCCTGCGTGTTGGTTTGCAGAATGTCCACTTGTTCGGGTTGGTTACCGAAAAACTCGTTGGTGGATTGCTGGTTGCCATCACTGTCCGTGAGCCCGAGGCCAAACGTGAGGTTGGTGGTGAGAAAGCGACCCTTCTTCTCAAACCGGTGGCGCCACAGCAGATTGGTGTTCAGTGTGGTTGCGGCCGTTTGCTGAAACGTGGCGCGCTGACTCGTGTTTTGCAGTGAGCCATCGGGCAAGCGCGACTCACTGTCGCTGGCAAGTGTCTGCTCCGATTCATTGTAGGAAAGATTGGCGGTGAGCTTCAGCGAGTTGGATGAATCCAACTTGTGATCGAGCACGAGGTTAGCCCGGTGGTTATCGTTGAGGTTGAGCTGGCGGGTTTGCTGATTGAACGTGTAGTTTCCGGCCGGAAAATAATTCACCCGGGTGAGGTCGGTGTTCAGGCTTTGATCCACGTGGTTGTAGAAATAACTGGTGCTGACTTGCGTCTTGGGGTTAACGTCTTTGTTGAAATTAATGCCGCCCGCATAGTTCGTGACGATGCCATTTTGGCGGCCGCCAAAATTCAAGGGTACCCCCGAATTATCGCCACCCAGGTTAACCGTGAAGCGCCCACCACCTCCACCACCCATGAGTTGCTGCGAGCCACCAGAAAAATTCATGTAGTCATCAACGGAAAAGCCCTGCTCGTTCACGTTGTTGCCCATGCCGAGAAACGAGAGTTGCTGGCCCTTCGAAAACTTGTTGATGCTGGCACGGGCCTGAAACCGGTCTTCCGTTCCGGCTCCGGCCATAAGCGTTCCAAACGCTCCTTTCCGCTTCTCTTCCTTCAATTCGAGGTTGATTGTCTTTTCGCGTTGTCCGTCTTCAATGCCGGTGAACACGGCCTGATCGGATTTCTTATCGTACACCTGCACCTTATCCACCGCATCGGCCGGCAGGTTGCGCGTAGCCAGTTTGGGATCGCGGCCAAAAAATTCGCGGCCATCTACCATCACGCGTTGTACCTGTTCGCCTTGTGCTTTAATGCTTCCATCGGTCTCCACTTCTACTCCGGGTAACTTCTTCAGCAGATCTTCAACGGTGGCGTTGGTTTTCACCTGGAAGGACCCCGCATTAAACTCGATGGTATCCTTTTTCACGGTCACGGGATTTTTCTCACCCTGCACGATCAACTCTGCCAACTCCTGCGTCAAGGGCTGCATGAGCAATATGCCCAAATCAAGTTCCGGCTCACCGAGCGCTTCTACGGTTTGAAACAACGGCTTATACCCCACAAACGTAATCTTCAGCCAATAACGCCCGCGGCTTATTCCCTTCACCTCAAAATATCCCTTCGAATTGCTCACCCCGAAGTTGACCAGCGATGAATCGGCCGAAGACAGCAGCATGACCGTGGCCGAGGGCAGCGCACTTTTTGCAGAGTCCAGTACCTGGCCACGCAGGTTGGTCTTTTGCGCCACGGCCGCACTGGTAATCAAGCATAGCACGGCTAGTAATGAATGTCTCATCGGTTACTGTTGGTGTAAGAGTGTGAAAAAATCAATTGCGAATCATGAAGCCGCCATTGGCGCGCATCTCCTTCATTTTTTCGTCCACCATCTTGCGGAATTCCGCCTGTGTAGTTTTGGTGCCTTTAGCCGGCATCACCAACTCGTTTTTCTTCAGCGGCCGCGGGTCAATTTTCTTCGCTACCATCACGCGCTCACCATTGTTGATGTCTACTGCCAGCACAGCACCGGGCAACGTATTGAATCGATCAGGGCCTAAAAACGGCCGGAGCTGGTTGGTAAACCAGGCCGTTACTTCGCGTTTCTCGGTTACTTCTTCGCCATTGCGGTTGATCTTAACCTCATCCGTATAGTACGCCTGCTGGCAGGCATATCCCAAAATCTCGCGCGTCTCAGTGCCAAACTTCCAGGGCGATACCTTCACCGAGTCTTCAATAAGGTAATCCTTCCCCATAAACTCTTGCTTGGAAATGGTTCTGGATGTCTCCCGGTTAGTGTAAAATTCATTGTTCGGCATATTGAATCGCATGACCACACCTCCGCCCGAAGACAACTCTTCCTCGTCATCTTCGATCAGCGGCTTAAAGATGGATTCATGGTTGTTGAAAAACAGATTGTCCGTGTTGGTGCGGAACTGCGGAATCATAGCCTTCATATCGGCCCGCTCAGGAGGGAGACGTCTGTGCAGGTCAATCTTGGTTTCGTACGTGATTACGCCTTCCACTGTTTGTGCCCACATCACCTCAGCTGCCAGCAGACCTACCAGCACGCCCATCAGAATAATTATTCGCTTCATGGAGTTTGAAATTTTCATGGTTGATTACAGAACAAACATACGCCTGAAGATGAGGCACGGTGGTTAATGGTTCTGAAAGCAAGGTTAATTAAGGTTAAAAGAGCATCAGGCGGCTTCATTTAGCCGTATTTTTGCAAAGGCATGAATGCGAATAAACACCTGCTCACCGTCTTGTTAATCGCCAGCAGCATTTTGTTGCTCGTGGCGCTGCAGGTGTTTTGGATCCGGGCCAGCTACTTGGGTGAGGTGGGTGATTTACGAAGAGAAACCAGTAGTGTTTTGCGAGCCACCGTACTTCAACTTCGCGATTCTATTTTGTTCAGCGACTTGAAACCCGCTGTCGATAGCCTCGTTAATGGCCGCCCGGAGGGTACAATTATGATGCGTTCGGGAAAAATAACCGACACTGTGGTGGTCGGCCAGCGTTCCTCATCCATTCAGGTTTTCCTTTCCGACTTTCCGCAAAAAGACTCCCTCACCAAGGCCATCCGGCCTTTGGCTCAAAAGCTAAAACGGATGCAAGCCGAAGATGGCGCGAACTTCACCATTCGAATCATCTCCGATTCCATTCCGCTCGATACACTACAGTATTATTATGACAGCAATCTAAGGGAAGCGAAACTCGGGATTACCGCGAAAGTCGAAGAATTCCGATTCAGCCCGTGGCGTGGGCGAGACTGGCCGCGCAAAATGCCGCTGAGCTTTCCGCCACCTGAAGCTATTGGCGAAATGCAAATTCCGCCCATCAACTCCAACGTATTCAGCGATACCCTGTATACCGATCCAGCCCGGTTAAATCCATCACACATTTACGGTGCACGGCTGACCGGTGTTAGGCAGGAAGTGCTCGGACGCATCACACCTCAGATTCTGTTTTCCCTTTTCCTGACTACCGTTACCATCTTAGCCTTCGTAGTCGTCTACCGCACCTTAAGGCAACAGCAGCGATTGGTAGAGCTGAAAGACGACTTTATCCGCAACATGACCCACGAGTTAAAGACACCCGTGGCCACGGTAAGTGTCGCACTTGAATCACTCAAGAATTTCAATGCGCTCAACGACCCGCAACGCACGCAGGAGTACATCGCCATCGCACAGGGAGAACTTACCCGGCTGAATTTACTCACGGACAAGATTCTGAAAACAACCGCCATGGCCGAGAGCGGGCACTCGATGCCCCTGGAAGACGTAGACCTGCATCCGATTGTGCACGAAACCATTCAATCGCTTCGCCTGGTGGCTGAAAAGAACAAGATTGAAATCCGGCAGGAGCAATCCGGCACCCGCTGGACGGTTAGGGGCGCGGCTGATCATCTTGCTACGGTGATTTACAATCTCCTCGACAATGCGATCAAATACAGTCCGAATGGCGGAAAGCTGACCGTTTCTCTTGCCGAAAAAGGGGAAGAAATAGAACTGGCCGTGACCGATCAGGGCATTGGCATTGCACCGGAGTTTCAGGACAAGATATTCGATCAGTTCTTTCGTGTACCCACGGGCGATGTGCACACGATTAAAGGTTACGGCCTGGGCTTACACTACGTAAAAAAAGTAGTAGAGCAACATGGCGGCAGCATCCGGGTAACCAGCGCACCCGGATACGGCAGTACCTTTACCCTTCATTTACCAGCCGTTCACGCGTGAGCATAAAAGTACTTTACGTAGAAGACGAACCCTTTCTGGCGCGCATCGTCAAAGAAAGCCTGGAGAGCCGCGACTTTGCCGTGCACCTGGTCAATGATGGCAAGGCGGCCGTAAATGTCTTCGAAGAGGTGAAACCGGACATTTGCGTTCTGGATGTGATGCTGCCTCACCGCGATGGATTTACTCTGGCGGGTGACATCCGGCAACGCAATCCGAACATTCCGATCATTTTTCTGACAGCCAAAAATCAAACGGAAGACGTAATCAAGGGATTTGAATCAGGCGGAAATGATTATTTGCGCAAGCCCTTCAGCATGGAGGAACTTATTGTGCGCATCAATAACCTGATGGTCCTTAGCCGGAAAACGAGTTCAGTTGTTGCCGATCACATTCGTCTTGGTCAGTTCGTCTTTCATCCTTCGCGCTACGAATTGCAACGGGGCGATCAGGTGCGTAAGCTCTCGCACCGCGAGGCGACTTTGCTGCAGTTGCTGGCCGCGCATCAGAACAAAATTGTGAACCGAAAAGAGATATTGCTCCAACTGTGGGGCGATGATTCCTTCTTCAACTCACGCAACCTGGACGTGTACATCACGAAACTGCGCGACTACCTGAAGGAGGATGCCACCCTTGAAATCATGACCATTAAAGGTGTTGGGTATCACTTTCGGGTGGGCTGAACCGGTCAAATGATTATCTTCGTTACATGTTTCGTCTCCTGATTGCCGTCTTGCTGATCTCGGGGGTTTGTTCAGCCCAGAATCAAGCCGGTTTCTTTTTCGTGCTCAACAGCAAAAAAAACTGCCCTCAAAAAGTAAGTTCCATCTCCGGTCGACAGCAGTATTGCATCGCCTCTGAACCCATCATCCGCGCCAGCGAATTCGAGTCCGTGAGCGATCTGAAGAAGGACGAGCGGCAGCACACCTATCTAGAACTAACGCTCTCCGAAGTGGGCGTGGCGAACTTACGAACATTATCGGCCAGGCTGCCGGACAGCCAGCTCGTGTTGGTGGTGGATGATAAAGTAGTGGGCGAATTTGAAAATCTCGGACGAATCGTAAACCGTACGATACCCATCAGCGACAAAAACAATTCCGGTCAGATGACGTGGATTCGCGACCGGTTAAAAGCCGCAATCACAAACTAGTGCCCAATTAAAATTCTGGCGTATGGCTTATCGGGAGTCTTGATCAGATAAAGGCCATTTGCCAAGTCACTCACGTCAACGCGATTTTCCTTTCCCGTGCGCTCTACCGTGCGGAGGTACGTTCTTCCGCACACATCCACAAAATGAATATCACCCTGTACAGATGACGGCACAAATAACCACTTGCTAGCCGGCACTGGATAAAACACGGCCTCATCGGCAGGCACAACACCGACAATCAGGTTGAACGCGGCCGTGAAGGTGACATCATCAACGGGCGTGGTCACGGTCTGCTGAGGTGCGCCTCCATGCAGCCAGGCCGAAAAATCAAACTCATCGTTGCCCAATACCTGAGGTGTCACCACTCCAATATCCCGCAGTAATCCCTCCACGCTGGTAACCGTAAAAGGCGTAGTCTGAGGTTGGCCATCCAGTGTAACTTGCAAGCCGGGTGGCACAGTGACAAACGTCACTTGGGATTTGCGCGGAAACACGTCAACCGTATCCTTTCCTGCTGCCCCGCGTGAATCCGTTACCGTTAGAATAAACCGATACCAAACATTAGACGATGTCTCCCCCGAATTCGGAATCGCGAACACGCCCGACTTCACACCTGTAATAGGCGGCTGATCGTGGAAGTGGGTATCATGGTGAAAGTTGACTTCCCAACTGAAGGCGTTGGCTGGTAATTCACCATCTTCTGCATCCATACCTGTGCCCGAGAAATTCAGGTTGGTTCCCGCGCTATACAAAAAAGAGCCCACCGGTGCCGTGATGGTCGCAACCGGTTTTGCATTTGGATTCACCGTGAGCGTTGCTGCATTGCTGATGGCTGCCCCGGCTTGGTTCGTTACGCGCACCCGGTAGGAAGCGCCATCCGTCAGTTGTACCGGGCTTATGGTGTACGAGGCCTCGGTGGCGCCCGTTATGTTCACATTATTTCTTTGCCACTGAAACGCAAGCGGTGTGGTGCCGGTAGCGGTGACACTCAACGTCACCGATGAACCTTCGGCCACAGTCTGCGATTGCGGGTGTGTCGTAATCACCGGTTGCGTAGCATTGGTAGACACAATGCGGTACAACGCCTGGTTGCTGCGACTGAGATAATACAGATTGCCATCAGGGCCGGTGGTCAGGCTCAGGCTGTTCCCGCCCACGCCACTCGCAAACAAAACGGGCGTGGGGTTGCTAACCGTTGGGTCAATGTAGTAGATCCAGCCGCTGCAATAATCCTGAAAGAAGTATTTGCCGATGTAAGACGCGGGGTAGGTCGTAAACTCCGGATTGAAAAAGGTTCCACCGGTAATAGCGCAGCCCGTTGGCTGCGCACCCGTGTGCGCGTACGCATACACCGGTGATGTAAAACTCGGGTTTGTGGTTGGGCCCTCAGTAGATGGCCATCCAAAATTTCGTCCTCCCGCGGAGGCGTCATTAATTTCCTCCCATGCATTTTGCCCCACTTCGTTGACAAAAATCCGGCCCGTGAAAGGTTGAATGGAAAAGGTGTACGGATTGCGCAGGCCGTAGGACCATACCCGCTGGCGTTGGGCGCTGGGTGAACCGGTATTGAACGGATTATCGGCCGGGGCGCTACCGTCTTTGTTGATGCGCAGCATTTTACCGTGGTAGGTATCCAAATTCTGAGGCGTAGTGGTATTCGCATTATCGCCCACCGCTACATATAGTCTTCCATCTGTGCCAAATGCTAATGCGCCCCCATTGTGGTTGGTAGCTCCGCTCAGGGCATCTAGCTCCAGAATGATGACTTCACTACCGGCCAGTGCCACATCACCATTCGCGGTGAAACGACTGATCCGGTTTCGCGCAGGCGAGGTGTTCAACGTATAATACACGTAGATGAATTGGTTGCTGGCAAAGTCGGGGTCGAGCGCCACCCCAATGAGCCCGCGTTCACCGGAGGCATTAACGGAAAGCGTAACAAACGGTGTGGTGAGTAACTGATTGTTTTTGACTACCCGAAGATTGCCCCCTTGCTGACCAACAAAAATTCGGCCATCCGGGGCGAATGCCATCACGGTGGGATTAGCTATTGCCGGGTTGGCCCCGCCCGCATCGCCAACGCGAATCCGATTAAAACCCGATGGGAAGGTCTGTGCCAACCCAAGGGCTGCAAACGACAAGAACAAAAGTGTATACGAGAGCCGCATGTGGTCGTGAATAGCTAAAGGTATCAAATGGTAATCGCTCGTCTATCGATTAACCGTTGAACGGGCGTCTGAACAGGTCAAGTCGCCACAAATTGAATCGCTCGGATTCAGGATTCGCTCTTTCGCTGCGCAACAGATACACCTCACTGCGAGGGCAGGGAACCCTCGACCCCTACCCTGACAAGGTAGTGCTCTAACCTCCCGATGAAAATTAAATGAAGTGGGTATTACAGGATTCGAACCTGTGACCCCTACCCTGTCAAGGTAGTGCTCTAAACCTCCCGATCGAAGATCGGGATGAGCTAACCGTTATAAACTCATTTCAGTGGGATGTGGGGGATTCGAACCCTCGACCCCTACCCTGTCAAGGTAGTGCTCTAAACCAGCTGAGCTAACACCCCATTTATCAATTACGGCTCAAAGGTAACGCGTTACTCGTCCAGTACAAAGATCCGAACATCGGGCAGATGTAAATTAAAAAAGCCAAGGCCGCCATTCACATTGGTGGGATAATTCAGCGGCTCACTGGCCAGCTCAGCAAAGGCATAGCGGTTGTCCTTGCGCAGTTTCAGGTAATCGTAATACTCTTTCTGCACGTTGGTAAGGAAAACAGCTACCGAATCACCAGCTGAAAAATCGCGGAAGAAAACACGAAACTGATCATCGAAGCGCTGCCCGTCAAAGGCGCGATCGTCATTGAGATGCAAAAACACATCGGGATTCAACAATGAGCCCAGTTGTTGGTTGGCCGAGAATTCCTGAAACGCTACCACATAATAGTTGGCCCCTGGCGGGTCTTGCAGACTGTAGGAGACCTCGGCCAGTGAATCAAACTCGGTTACGAAAAGGCGGGCTTCGGCTGTCTGAAAGGGCACGCGGGCAAGCGGCCGGGCAAAAGCATTGACGCGACCAAATTCAGGCGAGTTGACCCTCAATTCATAAACTTCGCTGCTTTGCCAGTCAATACCCAAGCCGCCATAAAAGCCATTGCCCAGCGATGCGAGCGTATCCAAGCCACCGGTATAATGAAGAGTTACCAAGGCATCATTAATCACAATCTGATTCAATAACGCCTGCGCATCGGTACCATCACCAGCATCAAGAGCACCCAGGCTACGGGTAAGAAAAACCACAAGCCCCTGCCCGGGTATGATCTGCGAGGCCACCACAATCTTTTGCTCCAGTTTGGGCAGATCATCGACCGGAAGCGGTTCCGGCACGCAACCCCATGCCGCCATGACTACAACCGCAGCAAGAAATTTCAATGATCGACTACTTATCTCCATGTATTCCAGATTTATTGAAACTTAAAACCATAGCTGATGAAGGGAAGCAAGCCAAAAAGCCCCGGTTGCTGATAGCGGAAAGAGCCATCACCATTGGGTTCAATTGAGATGCCGATGGGTGCGGCCCGGTTGTAAACATTGTACACCCCGGCAAACCATTCACCCTGCCAGCGCTTTCGCTGACGACCGCGCAATTTTACCCCCAGATCCAGGCGGTGGGTGTCCGCCAGCTTAACGGAGTTGATGGGCGCAAACACCGGCACCAGATCCACACCAATGAGCGTGGGTGAGGGCAGGGCATACTGCCCAATCACGGGAGTAAACCGTGAGCCCGATATAAACTCAAACACAGCGGAGAGTGACCAGCGGCCGGTGAGCTGATAGTTGGCCACTACGGCTCCGTTGTGCCTGCGGTCGTACCGTGCCAGGAAGGAAGTGCCCTGATTGATCTCATCAAACTGCCGCGTAGACTTCGACAAGGTGTAGCTAATCCACCCCGTGAGTTTTCCGGATTCCTTCTTTAACAAGAACTCCAGACCATACGCACGGCCCCGCCCCTGTATCAATTGATCTTCAAACTCCGTGTTCAAAAAGAGATTTGTGCCCTCGCGATAGCCGATTAACTGATTCATGTCTTTGTAGTACGCTTCCAGGCTCACAAACAAGCCACGCGCGGGTATCACGTGCTGCCAGGCCAGCGTTCCCTGATTGGCGGTTTGGGGACTAACCCGATTGGTTACCGGATACCAAATGTCGGTAGGGAAGGCAACCGCAGCGCTGGAAACGCGATGGAGGTATTGCGCCATGCGCGAGTAGCTGACTTTCACCGCTGATCGTTCGCTGATCTGGTAACGAAGTGCCACGCGCGGTTCGGGCTCGGTATACAGTTTGTTCGTTACCCAGGCCGATGAAAGCCGGAAGCCGACACTCCAGGTCCAGCGGTTTTGCCATGCACCATCTGCCTGCACAAAGGCTGAAGTTTCCAAACTTGTTTGCGGGCGGGTCGCGCTGCTTTGCAATAACTCCGATATCTCGCCAGACGTGTTGATCACATTCGGGCTCACCCGGTGGTGCACCGACTCGAGACCACCGGATAGCGAGACGGAACCGAGCGAATCCCATTGCATTTTCCACTTGCCGCCCCAGTCCTGAATACTGGAATTCACGAACAAACGACTGTCTTCAAAAGTATTTTCGATCGTGTAGTTAAACTTCGTGCCGAAAAGATTGAGCTCCGAGTGAAGATTTCTTCGCAGACTCTTGCGCCAAAAGAGTGTTTGTGTGCGATTGCCGATGATGAAGTCTGAGTTGATGTTTCTCCGTTCGCTGCGCTGAAAATCGAGAACATCTTGTCCGGAATAGTAAGTGAACTCCAGGTAATCACGGGCCGAAGGCCGGTAACTTACTTTGGCGTTGAGATCATAAAAAAAATAAGGCAACGATTCGCCCACCACCCGTACAACCTGATCGATGTAGGTTCTGCGGCCCGCCACCCAAACGTCAAGTTTGTTTTTGATCACCGGCTGCGCTACCATTAAACGCGAGGCCAGCAAACCCACATTGCCATTCATGCGAAAGCGATCTACCGGCCGCGATTGACTGCGCACATTCAGAATAGACGACAACCGCCCGCCATAGGAGGCCGGAAACGCTCCATTCATGGCTTCCACGCCTTCCAAAATGTCGGGATTAAATACCGAAAGGAACCCAAACAAATGGCCGGTGTTGTAGACGGGCGCTCCATCCAACAATACGAGATTCTGATCAGCCGCTCCTCCCCGCACAAACAGGTCGCTGGTACCCTCTACTCCTTTGGAAACACCCGGAAGCAATTGAATGGTTTTGATCAAATCCGCCTCCCCGCCCAGAACGGGTATCGAACTAATCTCCTTCCCACTGAGCGTGTACGTGCTGGCCCGCGTCTCGGAAAACTGGTCAGACTGCAACAGACGGTCGGCTGAGACCACCACTTCATCCAGTTGCTCGGTCAACGATTCCATAAACACCGTGATGAGCGTATCGCGGGTTAGGGTGAACTTCAACGATAATTTTTGAAAGCCCGTGTGCGAAAGCACCAGCGTAACGGAACCGTGGGGCAGCACCAAGCGAAAATCACCCTCGACCCCGGTAGCGGTTGACTTTTGCCGGTTGACCGCCTGCACATTGGTGCCTGGTAGCGGCTTACCCTGGCCGTCAAAAACACGGCCCTGTACCGTAGGCTGGGCCACACTACAGGTTGCCCACCAGGATAAAACCAACAGGATGCTCACCCGACACCACATACCGAATATTGAACCAATATCTTCCGCTTTATACTGTTTAACACCTAAACCGTAAAAAATATTATGTAACAGGCTGAATCCTTAACAAGGAGCGTGTATCTTTTGGTGGTTTGTCACAAACTTTCTCTGTTCTATTATGAAAACAATCGTTTGCCTGGCCGCGGTGTTCATTATCGGAGCGTGCCAGCCACCGCCCCGCGACCCGAAATTCAAGCTCATCTCCACGGAGAAGTTTGTCTTCAACTCCTTTGTGGATTGCAACATGGCCGAAGCCTGGGTAGGCGATACCCTGCGCATCTTCCCCGGCAAGTATGGCGAGGATCCCGTGTGGGGCGATGCCCGTGAATTGAAGTATGCCAACGGGCGCCATGCCGATGAGGTCTTTCTGACTCCGCGCGAAAAGTTCATTGACCCGATAATGCCGGCCAATGTGCCCCCCGGCACACCCGGCCTTCACGGAGCGGTGTGGTTCGAAACGATGTATCAGGACAAAAACGACCCCACCGGCCGAACGTTGTATGGCATCTACCACAACGAAAATTATCCGCAAACACTTCCCTACGATTCCGCCACGGGGGTCGGTTACAAAAATGAAAACTGGCCCGAAGGACTTCGCGGGCCGGAGTCGGCTGCAGCCGTATGTCGTATCGGTATCATGAAATCGACCGATGGCGGAAAAAGTTGGGAGAACAAAGGCATTTTCATCGAAGATCTGCAGGCCAACATGATCCTGAAGCCAGACAATGTTTCGCTCACCTTTGCAGGCGGAGTGGGCGATCCTTCGGCCGTAGCCAGTGGCGATTCGCTGTACCTCTTCTTCGGTGAATACAGCTATCCCGAGCCGTATGCCAGCGACCGATACACCGAAGAAACCGAGTGGAGCGGCCAGTGCATCAGTGTGGCGCGCATCGCGCTACGCGATCTCGATCAGCCGGAGGGCAAAGCCAGGCGCTGGGATGGCCGTGGATTCAACACCGCGCACAACCAAATCGGTAAACCGATACCTGCGTTGCAGATACCACGTGAAGCCGGGGGCGGACCAGCGTCCAGGGCCGGCCAATACCACTGGGGTCCATCCGTCAGTTGGAACTACTACCTCAACTGCTGGGTGATGCTCATGGGTAAAGTGGAAGAGCCGAAGTGGAAAGGCAGCAGCATCTACATTTCGTTCAACCGGAATAAAGACCTCGGTGTTGGTGACCATGCTGTGCAATGGAGCAAACCTCAATTATTGCTTACCAAGCCCGGTCGCGTGTTGTGGTATCCGTCACTTCAGCCCATGAACACGCCCGAAGATATTGCCAATAAAAACACGTGCCTGCATTTAGGTCAGCGCGCGCGGCTGTTTGTGAAAGACAGTGAGGCGAATGAGTATAGTTCGGAATATGTGATTGAGTTTGAGAATTGATCATCTTGAAATGATGAACCGAACTGGCAAGAATATCACATCGGCTTGCGATAATCAGGGTTTTGTTGGGCTGGAGTCGTTCGATAAGTACCCTGGATGATTTTGCCATCATAAAAATCAAACTCAATCACCTGTGCGCGCTTTGGATCGTTAATTATCAAATGATGTACGTTATCATCATACACGGCAGGAAAATTAGGAATGGTATCACCAGTGCGAAAAAAATATATATCCGTAATCAGTGTATCATAAAAGTAAAGTGCTGATCGAAACTGTTCGCCCGCCTCGTAAAAACTCTCCGAGTTTTGATGACGAAGGCCTTTTTTGAAGTACGTGCTGGCCGCTTTGCCTCCTTTCTTAAAATAGTCAACTTTTTGCTCAAGTCCGTTCGGTAGTCGGCCTCTAAATGTGGTAAACAGTTTCGTTTTGTCCTCGTATTTTTCTTTTCGCCTTGCTTTAAAATCAATTGAGCTGTATACCAAAACCATGCAACAAACAATAATGCAGAACGCAATCAGTGTGAGGATACGAGTAATTGTATCGCGCTTCTTGCTTTTGTTTATTCTTTCCGTTACACGAACCCGAATCGATTCCAGATGTTCATCTTTGTGACTTCCAGAAGTTCGTCTAATCTCTTCTTTATAGACTTCACGCAATGACTTTCTCTTCCCCAGCAAGTCTCGATTATACTTCAGGGAATCATTCATTTGCTTTAGAAACCCGCCACCGAACATTTGACTTAATTAACTGGTTAAAATGCACCGATCGTTGCATCCATCCAGGCTGCCCGTTGTTGCAGAAACTGCCGCAGGTCGCTCACGGACTGATCGTAATTTACGCCAATGCCCTGGTCCCACTTGTCGTAGTTTCGCCTGACGGCTCCATTTGCTTTCAAATAATCAGCGGTGTTGCTAACCAACGCACTGAGGGTGGCGTTGCTGAGCGCATTCGCGCGTAGTGCCTGCCACCGTTGCTTTACCTCTGCTCTAAACTGTTGATCTTCCATCAACCGAGGCCACCAGAACGGCATCATCCAGGCATCGCTTGCTACGTGCTGGTTGTAGTTAATCACCCAATCGTTCATCGGTATGCGTCCACCATTATCAAACCCAATATCAAAATCCCACACCGGGCCCATGGCCAGCTTGCCGTCCCGGTCTTTTTGCAAATAGGTGCTCAGCCGGTAAGCATCCACGTTGCGGCATAACTCGTTGATGATAAAGTAATCCACGAAACTGGACCGGTCAATAAAGTTTGTATAGGTGCGTGTGCCCGAAGTAAAGTTGTCCGTCAGCAGGGCAGTTTCAAACTGATCAACGTAGTTGGCGATATACTGCTTTTGCGCATCCGTGATGTCTGCGGCATCGGGGTACTCGTACAGAAAATAGGTTTCGAGGTATTTTTGCGGATGGTACGGAGGGCCGAAAGCCGGGAATGAAATTATCCCCCGATTGATATCGTAGCGGCTGCGAAAGCTGTTCTGAGCGGTGTAACGAGCGTCATCATCCCAGTTGTTATCGAAATAGGAAAGAGGTTTGCCGATGGCCGCATCGCCAAGCGATACTTTGTCGATGGTGAGGATGTAACCACCGGTAAGATTAGTCGAACTTGAATTAAGTGAACGTATGTTGATGCGGTTACTGTCGCGCTTCGGCCTTTCCGTGAAAACGTACACACCCAGATATTCTCCGTTGAGCTCCAGCTCCACGAACTTGCAACGGGCGGCATATCGGCCTATGCTTCGCGAAAGCTCATACGCCACAAAGTTGTACATCAATGTTCTATCGAAAATGTACTTGTCGTTCAGGTTGACCACGTGACCAATCAGTCGCCAGTCTTCCTCAGCCGGAAAACCAAAAAATGAAACGTCCATATCCTGCCCGGCTCCATCGGTTGTCTCAAAATTGTAGCCCTTCTTGTTGGAAAGCCGGTAGGATGTTTTGCCGCGGTAATCGATGCCGATACTTTGTTCCTGCACGAGGTTTTTACGCTCGTACACCTTCAGCGTTGCAGGCGTTTTCGGCTCAAACTGAATTTGGGCACCCCGCGTGTCAATCACGATGTAGGGAATTTCGCTGCTTCCAACGTCTACGGCAAAATCACGTGGGGGCGGCTCTGCTTCGCGGCACGCCTGATTCAGGGCTACGAATACGAGTAAGCCAACGGCAAATCCAAACTTCAACACGCGCATCATACAGCTAATATACGTAGCCGATGGAATTGATCCAGAAAAAAGCGAATGACAACGTTAAACAAGAGAGGTGCTACCCCTGGAAGCCGGCTTTGCGGTGGCTGCCGTCACAGTACGGTTTGTTTTGCGAAGCCCCGCACCGGCAAAAGGCGGTCACATTATTCTTCTTCGTCAGCACACCCAGGGCATCTTTCACGGTCACGTTGCCGTACACCAGCAGCGGACCATTGGGCGATGTCTCCACAATGGTCTCCGACTCTACTTTCACCGGGCGGTCGCCCGCATCCGCATTCAGGTAGTAGCTTAAAGCACCACTCGGGCATTTCTTCACTTGATCAATGATGCGTTCGGTGCTGGCCCCCTCGGGTGTAATCCACGGCCGCTTCTGTGGATCGAACACTTCACCCAATCCTTTGAAACAGATAGCTGAATGAATACAGGTGTCCGGCTTCCAAACAATGGTTACTTCTCCGTTGGTGTATTTTTTGGTGATGTCTTTCATAGGGCTGGTTGGGGTGCTTGATTTTGACTCCGGGAAGATACTCTTTTGCGCTTTACGATCAGGACTTCAAGGAAGTGTTTATTTCCATTGGCCCTGTCAATAGCTTATGAATGGGGCAGGCATTGGCAATTTGCATCAGGCGCTGACGTTGCTCCTCATCCAGCGCCCCGTTGAGTTGAACTTCGCGTTCAAAAATGGTTTTGCCGTCCTCTTTGCGGAAGTCGACCTCCACGTGAACCTGCTCGAGCGGCCACTGTTTGCGGTCGGCATACATGCGCAGGGTTATGGCGGTGCACGAAGCCAGGGACATCATGAGGAACTGGCCGGGTGAAGGCCCCGCGTGCTGCCCACCGAGTTCTTCCGGTTCATCGGCCAGCAGGGTGTGGCCGGTGGCCGTCAGCTCCGTGCGGTAGTGTTCGCGGCCCAGCGTTGCCGACACCATATATTAAAAGGTGTTATTCATCACGAAGAACTCCTGCGTGAAGCGTTCGCGTGGTGCAGTCTCGCGGGTTTTGAACGGCTCTGCCAGTTGCTCAGGCGTACCCGGGTAGCCGATGGCCAATACCACAACGGGCTCGTGTGTATCCGGTATGTTGAGGTTACGGATGATCTTCTCTTTTTCAAAGCCGCCCATCTGGTGCACGTTCAAACCCAGATGGGTTGCCTGCAGGGAAAGGAACGCGTTGGCTGCTCCCAGGTCGAACCGGGCCGAGCCATTCGGTTTGTCATTCTTCAAAAAGTTTTTCCGAACCATCGACACGACCAACAGCGGGGCTTCCCTCGCCCAGAATTTATTACCCTCCATCAGCGAATCAAAGATCTTTTCCCAAAGCTCAGGCTGATCTTTTGTAGCGTATAGATAGGCCCACGGCTGTTCATTGCTGCTGCTGGGTGCCCAGCGCGCAGCTTCAAAAAGAGACTTGATCGTCTCACCGCTCACCGGAGTGGGCAAGTATGCTCTGCGGCTCTTTCGCTCGCGGATTTCTGCGAACACCGGATGTTCAATGGTATTGGATTTCAATTCGATTGTCTGCGTTTCCATGATTTACTTAACAAGAAAGAGTTCAAACAGTTTACTTCGACCATTTGGGTATGCCCCACGTGGCCAGAAATCCCGAAATGATGTGCATGGGTCCGGCTAACAAAGGAAAGGTGCTGTCCAATACCGTGCCGTCCGGCAACTGTGGAGTATTAAATACGGGAAACAGACTGAGCAGCGAAAAGGCAACACCCACAATATACCAGACCAGCTTTCCTTTGGCCATATACTTAACGAGCAAAAAGTAGATCACGCCCCCGATCAAAACCGGGAATAGTGAGGACATGACAATAGCAAATGTGAACCCGGGGGGAATGGTGGCGCCCAATCCGTTGGCCACAAGGCTCCAGATGTTGTTGGCCCCGGCCCCGATTAATCCGGCAATACCGGCCGCTTTCAGTGCTTTCAAAAAGGTGGTTTGTGTTTCCATGTTTTAAGTTGTTTAGGTTATTTTCGATTCTGGATATTGGATTCTAGATACTGGATAGAAAGTACAGGATTAAGTATCCTGCATCTTGCATCCGGTTTACTCTTCAATCAATACGCCCATCTTGCCCATTTGATAGTCGCGCATGGCCTCCAGTATTTGGGTCTGGGTGTTCATGACAAACGGGCCGTACGATACCACCTCTTCATTAAGCGGTTCGCCTGAAAGGAACAGGATGCGGGTGTCCTCCAACGCAGTAAGCGCAATGCCTTCGCCATCGTTTTTGAAGTGCACGATATGCAGGCCCTCTACCATGCCGAAACCTTCTACCTTCAACTTGCCATCCAGCAAATAAATGAGGGTATTGTGCGTGGCCGGTGTTGGAATTGACAGGCTGCCCTGGCTCTTGAGTTCAAACGTGGCCGCATTCACTACAGCTTGCGAAGGAATTGGCCCTTTTGTGCCGAGTACCTCACCGGAAAAAACTTTTCCGGTCACCAGCCCATGGGCAAGGCTGATCTTCGGAGCTTCTTCGGCACTCAGCGGGTAGTAGGCCGGCTGATCCATTTTGTTTTTAGCCGGTGTGTTAATCCACAATTGGATAATCTCCTGCCGGCCACCAATCTCATGAATGTCATGAGGCGGGCGCTCACTGTGAATGATGCCCATTCCGGCATTCATCCATTGTGCGCCCCCGGCATAAATCACACTGTCGTTTCCCCGGCTGTCGCGGTGATGGACACCGCCTTGAAAGATAAACGTCACGGGGGAAAATCCACGGTGCGGGTGCGGCCCCACTCCCGCGTCATCGGGATCAACATGTGAAGGGGCTTTGATGTTGGCGTGATGAAGAAGAAGAAAAGGATCAATCTGCTCCACCTGCTGGGTAGGTAAAGGTTGGCGAATGGGCAGGCCACCCATATCTACCTGCTGGGCATATAACAGACGTGAAACGGTTCGTGTTTTCATACTCAATCTTTCTGCAAGCGCGGTCACTCCTGAGTGGACTAACCGTTAATGGCCTGCTGTATCTCGTTAAATAATAGTCCGCTGCCGCCACCGTAGTGACGAATCACTTTGACATCGGGTCGGCTGGACAAAAATGTTTGCTTCAGCTTTTGCTCCGACTCCTCTTCCACACCGCCACCAATCAATACCACGTCAAAGGCAGATGCGGAAAATTTTTGGCGGGCCTCGTCATCCGTCAGGGCCCCTTGGGCATGCCAGTAGGGCTGGGTGTTTACAAGGCGCAGCACCGTTTCCATAATCTGGGCGTGCCGGCCGATGACGAGAATGTTCACCGCGCTCATCGCTTATTTGATCATCGGCACTTCCATCAGCAGCAATTCCGCATCGCTGTCAGCGGAAATTTCCAAGCCATCGACATCCCAAATACCGAAACCGTCACGCTGGTTCAGCAACTGGCCATTGACCCGCACATCGCCCTGAATGACGAAGGCATATATGCCATTGCCCTTTTGGTGAAGTTGATAGGTAGTGGTAAAGCCTTTGGTGAACGTACCCAGATTAAACCAGGCATCCTGGTTAATCCATACGCCATCGTCTTCGTGCGAGGGGCTCACGATTTGCTGAAGTTTGTTCACCCGGTCTTGCGGGCGGAAGGTGATCTGGTCGTAGCGCGGCTCAATGTTGCGCTTCTTGGGGAAAACCCAGATCTGAAGGAAGTTGACTTTCTTATCCTTGTTCTTGTTGTATTCGCTGTGGTAAATGCCGGTGCCCGCACTCATGATTTGCACATCGTTCTGACGGATGACCGCGGTATTCCCCATGCTGTCCTTATGCTCCAGGTCGCCTTCGAGGGGAATGGAAATGATCTCCATATTGTCATGCGGGTGCGTCCCGAAACCCATGCCGCCCTCCACGATATCATCGTTAAGCACGCGCAGGGCACCGAAGTGAATGCGGTTAGGATCATAGTAGTGCGCGAAACTAAACGTGTGGTGACTGTCCAACCAGCCGTGGTTAGCATGGCCGCGTGTGTTGGCTTTGTGCAGTACAGTATTCATAGTTGTCGTGTTTACAGATGGTAAATGATTGAAGCCCACCGGCTCCGCATGTGCTTCGGCCGGGGCAGCCGCAGCGGGCACCGTTAAAACAGCGGCCGCAGCCAGGCTGTTGCGAAGAAATTCTTTCCGGTTCATGACTTCCTCTAACGTTGTAGCGCAAACAAAGTTATATACAATTGTTGTATATACAATGTTTTATTCTAAAAGTCGCGTAATCATCTGATAGTCAATACAATAAATCAACATTTTGTCTGTTGATCACCAGCGGATTTCTTCGCCCAGATCAGTTGTTGATCGTGCCTCCCGACTCTTTCGGCATTGACTCGAGTCGATTACATTTACATATACAATGAGACAACATGGCGAGGTGGCAAGCCTTTTCTCTGGTGATGATTCTGGCCTGCAGTGATTCAGACCCGTTTCCTGGCTACTGTTATCTCCTGGCGTTTAATGGTGATCTACTTGGCCAAAATGTAAAATCACTGATCATTGACTACAAAACGGGCACTAATAACTGCATTGACCGGATATTTCTGAAACGAGATGTTTCCGGAGTTATACAAAACAGCACGTTCACGCCCCGGTTCGGACCTTCGTGCTCGATCGAATATGGCCTGACGAATTCTGGAACCAATGAAACGTTCGAGGTAGGCATGTCTGATGAACGACTATGGTATATAAAACACCACTACGTTTTTGAGGGCACTCCTTACACCGATGTAAAAAACATTCAGCGCGAAAATGACCGGATTTCCCGAATAGACTATCGAAAACGGGATGGCGAATATTCAGCCTCGTTCAAGTATTCAAGCCCCAATTCACAAAACCCGTCTTCCATAACTTATAAATTTGATGGCTATGATGTCATCATGCAATATCAATACGATAACAATCCCACGCCCTTCCACAGTTTGCAGGAACTTGCTTTGATTTTTGATCAGTTTGGCGTCAATAACGTTGTCCGTGTGACCAGAAAAACGGTAACCACAAGCGGTCAACAACTCGGCCCAGATGTTTTGACCAATTATTCGTACACCTATAATGAGCAATTGTACCCCACGCAGATATTGCGCGATGGCGTATTGAATACATTTGGCTACAATTGCCAGTAGAAACGCCCAGGATTGTGCCCCATCTCAATACAAAATAAGACACCGCCTCCAGAGCTGGTCCACTGGTGTAAATGCGGCAATTATTGCCCAGTTAGCTGACGTACGTCATAGGAATTCACATAAGGGCGCACGACCTTATGGCACATTAACCCCTGAAGGTATGGCACTTAATTTTGATAAAATGGCCGCTAAGGGAAACGAGTTTGTGAACCGGCTGGCCGAGCACCTGGGTGACCGCGAAAATCGCGACCGGGCTGCCCGCGTGTTACGTTGTGTACTGCACGCTTTACGCGACCGCCTCACCGCAGAGGAATCGCTCCAACTGATGGCTCAATTACCTATGGCCATCAAAGCGGTTTACGTGGATGGCTGGAAACTTAAACCGCACCATCGCATCCGCACTACGGAAGAATTTAGCCTGGCCGTGATGCAGGAAGATGGCCGCTCCGCCTGGCGGGACTTTGCCAGTGTGGACGAAGCCTTACTGGCATGTCAGGCCGTGATGCGCACGTTGGCCGACTACGTATCGGCTGGTGAATTGCACGACATCATCGCCATTCTGCCGGAAGAGATGAAGTTGGACTTTATGACCTGGATGCACACGCCTTGATCAAAAGCAGTTCAGGATCATACGTAGGAACTACCCGGACTTGTCGGTCGCCCGCGCGCGGAACAGCCAGTACAGTCCACGCACATTCGTTTGCCAGGTGGGCAGCAGGCGTACCATAATGATCTCCTCCACCAGCTCGATGGAGGTGACGACCGAAGCCGTATAAAACCATACATACCACGGCTCCCGAAAAAAGAACAGGCTGCAGAGAAATACTGCTTGTAACACCGCAGCTAGTTTGGCCAGCACCGTGTGAAAACTGGTAATTCGGCCATAGCGCCACAACGCGTAGGTCATCTGGATAAAAAACAGGGACAGTGGAATTGCAAAGGCGATCCACTCCTGCTGAATGAACAGCCAACGTGATTTCACCATCCCGATCAAAGCCGCCAACACCGTCAGGTCATCCCCGATAGAGTCCAGGCGCGAGCCGAGCACACTGTTGACTTTGAATTTCCGCGATAAAAAGCCATCAATGGAATCAGTGAAAAAGCTTAGGGCCAGCATCCATTTGAACCAATCCCATTGGTCAGTAAAAATCAACACCAGCAAAACCGGGAACGCAACCGTGCGGTACAATGTCACGAGGTTGACCCACAACGCGGGTCCGCGTGCATTCCGCAGATCACGAATACGGACTAACCTCCGGCCGTCCTTCATCACCAACAAAGTACGGACTTTCAGCTTACGAACGAAAGCATTCAGCGTTTCACCACGCGGAACGCCAGGTTTCGCCCGTGGCCCTGCATGATGGCCAGGTTGATCCAGCTTAGTGCAAACTTCTCGAGAAGTTCCACTTTGTCATCGCCACCAAAATCCCAACACGAACCAAATCCAATGTCAGCCGCGAGTTGTTGTGCCACTTTTTTGGATTCTGCATCATTTCCGGCACAAAACATATCAATGCCGCTAAAGCCCGGATAGACCGGGTTGGCCATGTTCTCAAAGCCCGTGCTATTGAAACACTTCACTACTTTTTCGGATTGCGTGATGGCCTTCAGCGCATGAAAAGCCGTAGCATACGGCTCGGGCCGGGTTCGAATTGAATTGGTCGCATCAATCAAGACCTTCTTTTTCACATCACCCAACTCAGGGACTAATGCCAACACCGCTTCGGGCGGAGTGGTGAGGATGATTACATCAGCACCCGCACAGGCTTCGCGCACCGTTGAAAAACCAACGCCCGTCACCAACGTGGCCGCTTTCTCCGACTTGGCCGAAGCCGGATTGCGCACGCCAAAGCTAACGGTATGCCCTGCCTTGTGCAGGCCCGATGCCAGGGCCGAACCCACATTTCCGGAACCGATTATGGCAATATTCATAGCAGTAAATTTTCGGAAATTAATGATTTAGGGGAATTCATAACGGAGAAAAACTCCGGCATTGGTGGTGGTCGAATACTGACTGCGGCCAGTCGATACCCAGTCGCATCCCAAACCTACTTGCACCGCGTTTCGCCTGACGCCCACGCGCACCCGCTGAATGAAGCTGTAGTTATCTCCCCCAGCCGTTGGGAAAGCGTTGACCAGTTCGAGTTGCGAAAACAACTTCAGCTTTTCGCTGAGCGGGGGCTCCCAGCGCGCCAATACAAACCAATCGGCCAGCGGGTCACGGGCAAGTTCAACCACGGTCCACGTGAACAGCGTCACGTGCTCGGACCGATGAAAATACTGAAGGCCGGCTTTTGGGAAAACACCAGTATTGAAAACCTGAACCGTTACCACAGGTGCCAGCCCTTTCAGCGCAGGATGATTGTACGAAATCGCCTCCGTGAATCCGAAAGTTGGCAGGTAGGTTGTGCTGGTTTGCCGGTAATCCACACTCGCCCGGTTGCGGTTAAAAAACAAGAAGCGAGAATTCTCCTTCGCCTGATTCTTGACGTATTTAAAGAACAAGACATCCAGCGTGGTGCGCTCATGGCCGCCAAACACCTCCACCGGCACCTGGGCAAGTGCAACCTTGCCCAGGGCGAGGAGTAATAATCCGAGTAAGGCGAAACGCGGCACTACTTCAGCGAAGTGAGAATTTCAATGAACCGCTGGGGCTGCACCACAAAAGGCAAGTGCGATGTTTCCATCACGGCCGTTTTCTTCACGGCACCGTTGGCTTTCACCATCTGCTGTTGCAGGGCATACCCCACGGCCTGATCGCGACTGGTGTAGATGTAAAACTTGGGTACGCTGCCGAATTTCGGATTTGTCAGTACAACTTTCTCACTCAGCGGTTTTGCCGGTTCAGCCCGATGATACTTCACCAGTGCTTCTTTCAAAAAGTCCGGGCAATCCGCACACACCGCAGGAGCGATCATCTCCTTTTTGATGGTGGCGGCTGAAAAATCTGCATTAAACTCCAAGGCTCCTCCTACTTTACTTTCTGCGTCCTGCTTCGAAAGCGAGAGCAAATCTTCTCCGTTCCGCGGCAGGTAGGCGGCCACATAAACCAATCGGTCAATCCGGGTTGGCACCTTTTCCGCCACCTGGGAAATCACGATGCCGGCCATGCTATGACCCACCAGCACCACATTACCAGGCTGCTTGTTGATGACCGTAACGACCGCGTTAACGTAGTCGTTCAGGGATACGGCATTGGCAGCCGCCAGATCAATGCCGTGAGCGGGCAAATTCACGACTTCGACATTTGCCCGCACCGCTAATGCGCTGCGCACAAAACCCCAGGCACTCTCATCGGCCCAGGCCCCATGAACCAGTACATACGTGGGATAGTTTTTTCGCTGCCTTTCCAACTCGGCAATCACCAACGCAGCAGCCGCAGCACCGGAGTTTTGTTGTTGCCCGGTGATGAGATTCCCATCTTGAACCGCAAAGGGTGCAAAGGGCGCACCCACCAAAAATTTGCTATTGGGCATTTTGCGCGCTTCATCTTCGATGCGGAAGGGTTGAATCTGCATGCCCACATAATTGTCGGCATATTGCTCCTCAGCGGAAGCGAAGCCTGTCCATTTCTTTCCGTCCACCAGAAATTTGCCATTGGGCAATTTCGTCTTCAGCAAAATGCTGGTGCCATGACAAATAGCCGCAGCCGGCTTGCCGGTCAGGTAGAAGTCGACAAAGAACTGGTGCAGTTCTGCATTGTCGATGAACGTATACATGGGCCCCTGCCCGCCACAAACAAAAATGGCTTTGTAGTCCGCAGGGTTTACGGTGGAAAGTTTCAGCGTATTCCTGACCTGCTCCATTCGGGCCAGATCTTTTTTAAATCCGAGTGATACATAGTCAAAGGCCGCATAGCGGCTCGGATCTTCGGGGTCGCTGAAGGCGTCAAACTTGATTTCACCACCGTCCGGACTGGCGATGTCCACGGTATACCCGGCCTCCGCAAACTCCCAATACGGGTGTGCCACTTCGGCAAACCACACGCCAATAGGCCACCCGGTTTGCTTGCTTACTGATGGGTTAGAGGCAATTAACAGGACTTTGCCGTTGTGGCCGGCATTGTGTTGAGCCCCAGCAAGCAACCCGCTGGTGATCGCCAGGAAAAGGATGATCAATTTCTTCATATTCATTTTTATTTGGTTTCGTATCATCAACCAAAAATGCAGCGGGTATGTGCCCCAGTTCAATGTATACGCTACGAAGTAGGTAACTCACTTTTTGGAAAGTATGGGTAGATTCAGATAATTTGAGGAACCTTTGCTAACCCCATTCTTATGCCCGATTTCGTCTACGATAAAAAAGTCTACTACAACCCGGTGGAGTTCGCTATGGATCGCATTGGCGGAACCTGGAAGATGCCCATCCTCTGGCGCTTGCGCGACAAAACGCTGCGCTACTCCGATCTCAAAAAAGACCTGCCGCACATTACGCATAAGATGTTGTCCAGCGTGCTGCGCGACCTGGAGCGAGAGGGATTCGTGACGCGAAAGGTATATGCCGTAGTGCCACCCAAAGTGGAGTACACGATTACCAGACGCGGGCTGAAGGCCGTGCCGGTTATTGAAACCATACGCAAGTATGGCGCGGAATTGATGAAAGAGTTAGGCGTTAAAGAAAAGTAAGGTGGTGTTTTCCCGGAGCCCGCTTGTTTGATTTTTTTATCTCAGCATTAAATTAATCTGTGCGTGGGTAGTCTAACCAGCATGTATCACCGAATGCTTTTACCAGCCGTTTTCTTTTTTCTCATTCAATGCAGCCCAACCCAGGCTCCCGTACCCGAACTGCGTGAGCTTTCCCTGCTCTCCGTGGTGGAGCAGCTTCCCCCGGAACTTGTCAATGGACTTGCCAAAGCCCCGGCAGCCAACGGAGCGCTGGGGCTCAACAAAGACGGATACTTTCATGTGCGCTTTCAAATCAGTCTGGCTGCTAATGCGGCCTATGCCGTCTATTTCACGGAGCCAACTGCGGTTGAATCCGTAGCAAAAAGCATCGCGTATTCATTTACGCATCAAAAACCAGCCGGAGACTTTGAGATTCAGGTGCCGGCCTCCTTACAATCTTTTGGAACACCGTCACCGGCAGACCTGGCAAGTGGCACGGCATTTTTCGGAAGCGCGCTGGCCTCAACTCTTCACCTGCTGGATCAATCCGCCTGGTTTAAATCCTTGAGCCAACCCGGTAAACAGGTGATTGACAGCCAGCGTCAATCGGTGCAACGCATGACCGACTGGTTGAAAAGCCAAAGCGAAGTGTTAAAGCAAGCGGATCATCGCGCGGCCAATCGCCTGCTGTGGGATGCGCATTGCTTTTTCGGGTTGGGGGTATATCTCGAGGACGCTACCTCTAAAGAACTGGGCGAAGAATTTCTTCGGGCTGCCCTGCAGCGCCAGGCTTCGGCCGGCTATTTCACCGAGAACGAAGGCTTTGACAGCAGCTACAATGGCGTATCTCTGCTGATGGGACTGCAATTGTATACGCTGCTCCCACCAGGGCAACTGAAACGGGATTTAGGCGCTGCGCTGGTCCGGGCAGCCGAGTGGCAGAAGTCGCGCATTTTGCCATCCGGAGAAATTACGACAGCCGGGAACACCCGTGTTTTTCCGAGAGGTGAACAATTTTTAGGTGCCGAAAAGAACGTGGCCTGGGTAGACACGGTGCAGGCGTTCTATTGGCTGGCCATTTTAACGGACTCACCTGAAGCCTATCGCGGGTTTGCAGAAAAAATTCGGAGCTATTACGAATAGGGCTCGCCATTTGCGTTTGTGGTCAGCACCTCACTCATGTAATCGAAGAAGGGACGAATGGCTCGAAAGTCGTTGTTCACCTGTTTCAGAAAGTTCTTTCCAACCACCTCGGCATCGGTGTACGACCTTTCAAACCAGAATTGTTTGAACCGCAAAAGGTCGATGGCCGGATGATCTTTGGGGTAACCCCTCGGTGCGGATTTCACCTGGTCGCCTTGCATCTCGCCAAACACCGATTGCAATTTTTTCTGCCGGAGTATTTTCCGCCAATCAGCATAATTCAAATCAATATCCTGCCGAATGCGGGCCAAGTCCGTGGCGTTCGGATACGTAAAGCCACAACCAATGCGTGAGGCTCCGGGCTTGATCCAGAAATAATAACCTCCACGCAAATGGGGTTTTATCCGCTTCAGGTTACCGGCAAAGCGCGGGTTGTACGGAGTCTTGTCTGTTGAAAAACGAACATCATTATAAATGCGGTAGAGTGCTTCCTTACCAGTGCGCGTCTCCAACTGGTCGTGCTTATTCATTTCAGCAATAAGTGCATCCACCCACACCTGCACATCACCTTGTGTTGCCCGATAGCGGTCGATATTTCGCTGAAACCATTCGCGGTGGTTGTGACGGGCCAGCGCACGTAAAAAGGCAAGCGTTTCGGTTGATATTGCACTCATCGTGTTGCGGACACTAATTTCAACTGCGTTCGGCCCGTAATATTCAAACAAAAATCAGACGAAACCGAAACCCAAACGCTATCTTTCGAGTATACGTCAAAAACTTCCATGTTCATGAAAAAGACTCTCTCTGTTGCCCTATTGGTTTTGACTACAGCTTTTGCCTGGGCACAACCGACCCTCATCCCACGTCTTGGCCTTACGCTGTCGAACACCAGTGCCGAAGAACAAGCCGGAACAAGCAAAAAGATGACTACCGGCTTTTCGCTCGGTGTAGGCTTCGAGTTCAATTTGCACCCTTCGCTGTCCGTTCAGCCCGAATTGAACTATGTTCAAAAAGGATTTGGCTTTGAGCTCAGTGAGCAAGACCCGGACTTAGGGTTTACCGTGTCGATTGATAACCAAATCCACATCAATTATCTGGAACTTCCCGTGCTGGTCAAATTTTATCCAAATGCAGAAACAAAATCGTTGTACCTGCTGGCGGGGCCATCGCTGGGATTGGGCTTGGGTGGCAAAAACAAGGCCCAGGTTTCCTCCTCCTTTCTTGGCCAGTCGTTTAATCTCTCCTTTACCAGCGATGTGAAGTTTGGCGATCCGCCTGCATCCTACAATCCCGATGAAGATACCGATATCTACCTGGACAATCGCATCGATTTTGGATTACAGGGTGGATTGGGCGTGCTCATTGCCAAGAAGGTTGTGCTGGAAGCGCGCTACAACCTCGGCTTCTCAGACCTGGTGGATAACGAGAACAGCAAGAATCGCGTCCTTCATTTTTCAGTCGGCCTGCCCATTAACATCGCCAAAAAGAACTAGACCTTTCACGGTATACAGGAAAAGCGGGCCACCTCGGTCCGCTTTTTGTATTTTTAGGCAGATGATAAACCGATCATCAACTCGAAATTTCTAGTTGAGGTTACAAACGAATTAGCGATGAAGACTATACTCGTCACCGGTTCAAACAAAGGCATTGGCTTCGAAGTGGTGCGTCAACTGGCCCGGGCCGGCCACCGGGTAATACTGGCTGCGCGCGATGCCCAAAAAGGCGAAGCCGCTGCCGCCCTGCTGGCGAAGGACCCAATAGCCGTTACACTGGTCGTGCTGGATGTTGCCGATCCCGTCAGCATCGAACAGGCGGCCCAGCGCGTGAAGGCGGAGTTCGGAACGCTGGACGTGCTGATCAACAACGCAGCCGTTCTGCTAAAAGAAGATCAGTCGCTGGCTACCGGCACAGCCGAAGTCTTTCACAAAACCATGCGCACCAATGTGTTTGGCCCCGTGACGGTTACCCGTGCGTTTCTGCCGCTGATGCCCGCAGGCGCCCGCGTGATCATGACCAGCAGCGGAGGAGGCAGCATGACCGATCCGGTGGGGGGTTGGTCACCGGTGTATTGCGTGAGTAAATCTTCGCTCAATGCCGCCACGCGACACCTGGCTTTCGAACTCAACAGTCGTAATGTTAGCGTGAATGCGTATTGCCCCGGCTGGGTGAAAACCGATATGGGCGGCAAATCGGCCCCGCGCAACGTGGAGCAGGGAGCGGACACCGCGGTGTGGCTGGCCACTGCCGACAAGACCGGCACCGGAAAATTTTATCGCGATCGCCAGGAGATTCCCTGGTGAACCGAATACCTCAATGTGCTTTGTTTCGTGCCCAGGTAGCCAGCGCATCGGGGAAGTTTGGGGCATCCAGGCGTTGCAACACACGGCTGTAGTACTCCGCCATCGACAAGTTGCCGGATTGATAGTAGGCCTCGCCCAGCGTGTCGATATAGTTCGGATCTCCCGGTTCTATCAGGTTGAGGAGGTGCGCCCACGCCACGGCCTGCGGCCACGCCTGCTCGCGTAAACACGCATACACCACCGAGTTGAGTAGCGCGGGCGATACCTTTTGCTGCACCAACACGTTCAACAGACTGTCGCGGTCATGGTTTAACCGATCCAACGCTATGGCCGTGTACGCCTTCACAGCCACATGCAGGGGCGTGCCGCGTTGTTTGAATTCCGAAAAATATGCCTGCGAAAACACCGGCTCGCGGTGCGTGTTGGTGGTGGCATCATATTCTGCATTTAGTTTGATAAGGTGTTCCACCGGCACCTGTCGCACGCGAATGGCGTGGTCCAGGTCGCTCACGCGGTCGTTATACAAAAACGTGGGTCGTTGTGAAAAATCCACGTGGTTCATGGCGCACATGCACGAGGCATGCAGCGCCTGGCTTTTGGGGAAGTAAAAGAACAGGTAGTCCTTGGTGGGCTTGAAGCGGTATTGCTCGTCCAGAAACCACACCTCAATGGGGTTGGCGGATTTCGCCAGCAACACGGTATCGCGTGTGACCGAAATCACCTGCTTGCGGTATTGCTGCGCCACGGCCTGCGGCAGCAAGCCCTGCTCCAGGCTATAGCGCCAATTGGACTGGGCCACCACCAGTTGCGCGCCATGTTCAAAAAACGGAGTGATGCCCGAGAGGCTGTGCAGATGCCAGTGCGTGCTGAGCACGTACTTCACCGGTTTCTGGTACTCGCGGGTGAGGTATTGTAAATAGCGCTGGGCTTTCGGCACATCTTCGGCCAGGTTAGTGGCGCGGTTAGCGCCCGCATCAATCATGGGCAGCTCGATGACGATCAAAAACTTTGGATACTCGATAACGGTCGAACGCACACCTTTGGCTGAATCCAGTTGGATGAATGATACCTCGCGGGAATGCTGCGTGCGCTGAAAGGAAAAAGGTTGCTGGGCAGCCGCCCACCAGGGCAACAAAACGAGCAACAGGGCTGAGCATTTCATGGGTTAGTGTTTCCTGCAAAAGTACACGGCACACAAACCCGGGTTTGTTAAGCGATTGGTAAATGTTGTTACCGGGTAGTTAAAAGGGTGGACATTCTGAGTCGATTCAATCAAATTCAGATTTTCCAAATTTTTGCTCTCTCTAGAATAAGTCTTCTTGCCAAGAACTGTGCATTTGCAACATCAAAAACAGAAAGATCCATAATTCTTCTCCCAACTGCGTGCGAGGAAATCTTACTACGCAGAAAACTGATATGGTTTATTGCGTCCGGAATAGACACAAATCCGTCTTCTACCTTTAACAAGTCTCCATACTCATGACTTTCGTGATGAGCCCAGTCCGCTTTTTTTATCACCTTAATTGGACGTACTCTTTCAGTCTTTGTGGCCTCCCCCCGGATCATCCAAGAGATGTTTTCGTTTAAGTTAATCCCCGTATTAATTAGCCTACCAGTTAGATCATTTAGTACTTTTTCATCCCATTCGCCACCATCCAATTTACTTCTGCCGCTTGGAGAAACCTTGACATTAACTGACAAGCCTAATTCTTCAACCACCGAAAAAGCGCTAATAATTGCATACGCAAACCGCATTTGAATAAACGGATAATCAGTTGTCTTCCAATCAATGCCCCCTTGCAAGTCCATGTTGTGCATAGAGTACAGTTGTGTGCTTATCTGAAATTTTATGATCGCATTTTCAAGCTTGTAGTCTTTGCTTGCTAAGATTGCCAGATAAAAATATTCCGGGATTGAATTACTCGAAAATCCCAAAATGGGCGGTCCGTCCGGGTTCAAATTGTCGTATTTATCAATAGTGCCATACTCATGAGGATAATGAGGCTCATCACTCCATGTCACCTTTCCTTCAATTACAGCAGCAGCACAAAGAACATTAAACAGTAAGTTTTGGGCCTTCTCAAAAGTATCTGTGACAATAATAAATTCAAGACCGTTGAATCGCTGGCTGTATTCCCAATCGATTTTGTACATCTCAGAAGAATAATTCGAAGAAATCAACCTCAGCTTTGCGACCCGTATCAATTGATCGGAATAATCGCGCGCATCGAACACCTTACCACCGAGTTGTAAGTAATAACCTGAGTGATATCTTTTTCTTGCACTGCCACAATCAAACATAAATACTTAGGTTAAGCCAACACACAGTCATGACCGATTTTGTTCAAGGTAGCTTTTCCATTTGTTAACCCCTCAATGATGTTCACTGCTTCCCATGTTTGATTCAGGTCCCTTCACCCAAATACCAAGTCAACTTTCATAAAATATTCCATCACCTTTTGATTTTTTAGGTTCCAACCCCAATTTACCGCACTAACAAACACGTGTAACATGGAGGGGCCTATTTTTTTTCGAGGCAATGAATTCTAGTCATGGCCCGTGGCCCGCAGCACACAAAACGGGCCTGCCTTTCGGCAGACCCGCTGAACACCCCGCACCCCCGCGCGATCAAAACGTAAACCGCACGTAGGGCACCGGAAAGAAACCCTGCTGGTATTGCGTGACAATCGCATTCGTACGCGGGTTGTAGCTCTGCGCAAAAATGTTCTGGTTGTTGGTCACGTTCTGCAGGTCAAGCGCCAGCTCCAGCGTACTCTTGCGGTACTCCTTGCGGTAGCTGATGCGGAAGTCGGTACGGAAATAATCGTCCTGCTTCTCGCTAAACGCTTCACTCTCTTTATAGATGGCGCTGCCGTACTGCTGCGATTTCTGAAAATCGATAGGGGTCAGGTACTTGCCGCCAATAGTGGTTACCTTCAGGTTGAGCGACAAAAATTTGCTGCCTGCCCCCAACTTCCACTCTTTGCCGGCCAACAGGTTGAATACCTGGCCCGTGTTGTAGGCCGTGTTGCGCTCCACACCATCGCTGCCCTCATACTTCGAGTCGAACACCGATGCAGTGGCCAGAAAATAATAGCCGCGGCTGAAGAAGCGTTCCAGCGTAAGCTCCACACCCGTGTTGGTGCCGGTGCCGTTGTTGATCAGGTTCGCTTTGTCGCTCGGAATAAAACTGGCGCCCGTATTGATGGCCGAGAAGGAACTGGGGTCGCGCTCCACGGGCACATCGCGCAACTGCTGGTAATAGCCTTCGGCTTTCAGGCGCAGGTGTTCCGTTATGTTCCAGTCGTACGTGAGCACATAATGGTCACTGTTGATAAATCCGAGATTACGGTTGGTGAGCTGCGGCCCGGCCGGTGAAGGCGTTTGCACAAACGTGGTGTAGATGCCGGCTGCCTGGCTGTGGCGGCCGTACCCTACACTCAGGGCATGGTTGGCATGCAAGCGATACTGCAACCCTACGCGCGGCCCGATGGCGAGTTCTTCGTTGAGCGAGTAGTATTGCAAATGCACCCCCGCGTTAAGCGTTAACCGGTTGCCGAAGCGATGCTTCCACGTGGAGTAGGCCTGGTAAAGCTGGGCCTGGTCGTCCACATCCAACCGCACGGAATCTTTGCCCACGTTGGGGTACACATCGCGGTTGAATAAATCAAAGCCGGTAGCATCAATATAAAAACCGGAGGTGAGGCTGTTGCGCGCATTGAATTTGGTGCGCGTAAGGAACGCCAGCGAACCTTTGTTAGTGGTGAGTTCTGCATTGCCTTTGTTGAACCGGGCGACCACGTTTTGCTCGCTGTCGCGAACCAGCGAATCGGCCCGGAATTCTTCATACGTGTGGCTGATGCCCGCAGTAGCTTTAATGAACGTGCGGGCCGAAACGTTTTTCTCGTAGCTGATGCCCGCTATGCCCGTGCGGTAGCGCGGATAGCTGTCGAGATTTTCAGTGCCATACAAATCTTCGCTGGTGGAGGTGAGGTCTGCTTCGCTGCCGAGCAGGTCGATGGAGCTTACGCCACCCAGTCCGAACACGGTCCACTTGCCCCCGGATTTGGTCGGCACGGAAATCTTAAAATTCAAATCCTGATAGAGCGGCACGTTGCTGCCGGTGCCGAAGTCTATGCCCAGGGCATTGAACACGCCCAGCGTGGAGTAGCGGTAGTTGGCGATGAAGCTGGCTTTTGAGTTTTTCGAGAACGGGCCTTCGGCTCCGATTTCAAAACCATTGAAGCCAACCTGTGCTACAAACTCCTGCTTCCGGTTGTTGCCATCGCGCAAGCGGATATCAAATACACCGGCCGTAGCATTGCCATATTGAGCCGGGAAGGCACTGGTGATAAAATCCGATTTATCGAGGTTGTTGTTGTTGAGCATGCTCACGGGGCCACCGGTGCTGGTGAGCGAGCCGAAGTGATTGGGGTTGGGAATGTTCAACCCTTCCAATTGCCAGAGCATGCCTTGCGGTGAGTTACCCCGCACGACAATGTCATTGCGCGAGTCATCGCCTCCGATGACACCGGCAAAGTTGGCGGCCATGCGCGAAGGATCGCCCAGTGCACCGGCATACCGTTTGGTGTCATCTACATTGAATGAGCGGGCGCTCACCACGGCCAGGTCGTTGTTGGTGGCTGTTTTGTCCTCGCGGCTGTCGGCCACAATCACCACTTCATCGAGGCTGTTCACGCTCTCGGTTAAGGCGATGTTGAGGATGACTTCCTTACCGGCCGTAACCACGATGTTGGGTGTGACTTGTTCTTCAAAACCCACGTAAGTGATCTTGATGGTTTGGCGGCCAACGGGTACACCGGTGATGAGGTAGTCGCCATTGGCATCGGTGGAAGCACCCAGGGGCACATCGCCCACGTTGAGCACCACCACGTTAACCCCCACCAGGGGTGTTTGACTTACGGCATCGACCACGCGGCCGCGCACGGTTTGTACGGATTGAGCCAGGGCGGTAGCGGAGGCGAGCAACGCCACCATCAGCCCGAGGGCCAGCAGGAGATTTCTTTTTCGGAGTGTCCAGATTTCTGAAGTGTTCATAATTGTTTGCGTTTTGTGACGCAAACATGGCGGGCGCTTGCCGTTGCGGACGTTGACCTGAGTCAAGAAGGGCCGGCTGGGCACCGATCTTAACCCAGATCAATACGCAGGGGCCGGGGCGTAACCACCCGTAGCGAAATCAGATTTTCTTAGCGGTGGCAAGGCGCTTGCGGATGCGACTGAGGGACTCGGGCCGCAGGCCGAGGTAAGAGGCGATGTAGTGCTGGGGCACGTTGGCAAACACTTTCGGCCGGGTTTTCATCAGGTTCAGGTACTGCTCCTCGGGGCTCAGAAACAGCATGGCGCGGTTGCGCTCGGCTATGCCAATGATAATGAACTCGGCAATGAGCCGGCCAAATTTGTCCCACCCCGGAAACTGTTTGTACAAGTCCTGCATGTCGTCATACGACACGGTGATCACCTCCACATCATCCAGCGCTTCGTGTGTTTCACTGGAGGGCTGCCGCGTGAGAAAACTGGAATAGTCGGTGATGAAATTGCCTTCGAACCAAAAATTGTAGGTCACCTCCTCGCCTTTCACCAGGCAGTAGGAACGCAAATGTCCTTTGTTGATGAACGCAATGCCAGTGCAAACCTCCCCCGCCTTCAACAGGTGGCCTCCTTTAGGAACGGTTTGGCGCACCATACGTTGCTGCATGGCGGCAAAGTCCGGCTCCGGCAAAACCATAAACCGATTGACATACGCCCGCAGCCTGCTAAACTCCTCATCCGACACCATGGCAAAAAGAAAGGGTTGAAGATAGCAAACGAGACGAAAACTTGTACTGAATTTGTTGCGACTGTACAGCCTAAACACGCGTAGGATATAGCCACATTTTTACCGTTCTTTCACCTTACGATGACGGCCGAACAACAACGACTGCTGGAGGAACGAGACGGATCCAGATCCGGCAAACCCGGTTGGCGCCTGTGGGGTCCTTACCTGAGCGACCGCCAGTGGGGCACCGTGCGCGAAGACTACAGCGCCAATGGCGATGCGTGGAACTACATCTCCCACGACATGGCCCGCAGCAAAGCCTACCGCTGGGGCGAAGAAGGAATTGGCGGCATCAGCGATGATCAGCAGCGCCTGTGCTTTGCCGTAGCATTGTGGAACACGCACGACCCTATTATTAAAGAGCGCTTCTTTGGCGTAACCAACCCGGAGGGAAACCATGGCGAGGATGTAAAGGAACTTTACTATTACCTGGATAACACCCCGACCCATTCGCGGATGCATATGCTGTACAAGTATCCGCACGGGGCGTTCCCTTACGCAGCCCTGGTGAACGAAAGTAAAAGACGCTCAAAGGCCGACCGCGAATATGAACTCACGGACACCGGCATATTGAACGGCAACCGCTACTTCGATGTGCACGTGGAGTATGCCAAAGCCGCAACTGACGACATTCTGATTCAACTGCGCGTAACCAATCGCGGCATGGAAGATGCACCCCTGGTGCTTATGCCCACGCTTTGGTTTCGCAACACGTGGGCGTGGGGCGGCACAAACGCGCGCCCGGAAATTTACCTGGACGACCCGCACACGATGAAGGCACACCATGCCACGCTGGGCGATTACTATTTGTGGTGCGAAGAAAAAGGGGAAGCTCTTTTCTGTGAAAACGAAACCAACACCGGCCGCCTCTACGGCCACCCGCGTGAGGGCACGTTCAAAGATGGCATCAATGATTTTGTCGTGCACGGAAACCGCAGCGCGGTGAACGAAATCCCGCGCGGCACCAAAGCCTGTTTTTGTCTGACCGCACGCGTACCAGCCGGAAAAACCAAAACGTTTCGGCTGCGGCTAAGCCGGCAGTATCATACCGAGCCCTTTGGGGCGTTCGCCCAGGTGTGGAAGCAACGGCAATCGGAAGCGGATGCGTTTTACGCCATGTTGCAACGCGAGGTGAAGCAGAAAGGCGATACGCTCATCCACCGCCAGGCGCTGGCCGGCTTGTTGTGGAGCAAACAGTTTTATTACTACGACATTGACGTGTGGTTGCACGGTGACCCGAACCAGCCTCCCCCACCGGCCGCGCGCAAACACGGTCGCAACCGGGACTGGAAGCACCTCAACAATGCCGACATTATTTCGATGCCGGACAAATGGGAGTACCCGTGGTATGCTGCATGGGATCTGGCGTTTCATGCCATTCCCTTCTCGATGGTAGATCCTGAATTTGCCAAACAACAGTTGCTGCTGCTCACCAAAGAGTGGTACATGCACCCCAACGGGCAAATGCCGGCCTACGAGTGGGCGTTCAGCGATGTCAATCCGCCCGTGCACGCGTGGGCTGCGTGGCGCATTTACAAAACGGAGACGTTCATGGAAGATCCTGTGCGCGATCGCCAGTTTCTGGAAGAGATCTTTCACAAGTTGTTGCTCAACTTCACCTGGTGGGTGAACAAGAAAGATGAAAACGGCAACAGTGTGTTCGAGGGCGGCTTCCTCGGCATGGATAACATTGGCGTATTCGACCGCAGCAATGCACACCTGCCCAACGGCTGGGTCATTGAGCAATCAGATGGTACCAGTTGGATGGCGATGTTTACGCTCAACATGATGCGCATGGCGCTGGAGTTGGCCAAGGAAAACCCTACCTACCAGAGCCTCGCCACCAAATTCTTTGAGCACTTTCTCTACATCGCGGGTGCGATGTACAACGTGAATAACGAAGGCATCGACTTGTGGGACAGCGAAGATGAATTTTTCTATGATGTCATCAGCCTGCCAGAGAACGGACGCGTGATTATGAAAGTGCGCTCCATGGTGGGCTTGATTCCGCTGTTTGCCGTTGAAGTGCTGGATGAAGAAATCTTCCAGACCATGCCGGAGTTTACGCAGCGGCTGGATTGGTTTCTGCAAAACCGGCCCGACCTCGCCAACCTGATTTCGCGGTGGGGCGAGCGCGGAAAAAATCAGACACACCTGCTCTCCCTGCTGCGCGGGCACCGCATGAAAAGTTTGCTGAAACGCATGCTGGATACGAAGGAGTTTCTGTCGGACTTCGGGATTCGTGCGCTCTCCCGCATTCACCTGGATGAGCCCTACCGGTTGAACGCGAATGGCAGCGAGTTTATCGTCCGCTACCAATCGGGCGAAAGTGATTCGTACATGTTTGGCGGAAATTCAAACTGGCGCGGGCCCATTTGGTTTCCGGTGAATTACATGATCATCAAATCGCTGCACCGGTTTCACAATTACTATGGAGAAGACTTTCAGATTGAGTACCCGACCGGTTCGGGGCAGTTGCGCAATTTGCAACAGATTGCCGATGATCTGGCCGAGCGGCTGATTTCGATTTTCCGAAAAGACGAGAGCGGAGCGCGGCCGATGTATGGTACCGATGTGCTGTTGCAATCGGACGAGCATTTTGATGACCTGTTGTTGTTCCACGAATACTTTGACGGTGACACCGGACGAGGCCTGGGGGCCAACCACCAAACCGGCTGGACAGCACTGGTGGCGAAACTCATTCAGCCCACGTTCCGAAGAGGATAGTCTTATCGCGAGGTCGCCCGGCCCTGATGCCACAGTAACACCTCATCCTGTTTGATCGCGTTACGGAAACGATTACAGGCCGATTGCGTTACTTGCGTGTAAACCCCTGCCCTTCATGAGTGAGTTACCCCTGCCCGACCGCCAATTCACCGGGTATCAGATTTTTGTAATTGCCATTCTGTCCATCCTCCAGTTCACCATTATCCTGGATTTTATGGTGTTGTCGCCACTGGGCGCCATGTTATTGCCGAAACTGAAGATCACGACCGCACAATTCGGTTTGGTGGTGAGTGCGTATGCCTTTAGCGCAGGCGGGGCCGGTTTACTGGCCGCAGGCTTTGCCGATAAGTTTGATCGGAAAAAATTGCTGTTGTTCTTTTATACCGGATTTTTGCTGGGCACGGTCCTCTGCGCCCTTGCGCCCTCCTACGAATTCCTGTTATTCGCACGCATCGTCACCGGCATTTTTGGCGGTGTGATCGGGTCGGTCAGCTTTGCCATCATCAGCGACTTGTTCGCGTTTGAAGTTCGCGGCCGCGTGATGGGTTTTGTGCAAATGGCATTTGCCGCCAGCCAGATTCTCGGTCTACCTATCGGCCTCATGCTCGCCAACGCGTTTGACTGGCATGCCCCGTTTTGGATGATCGCCATCTTCGGTGCCGCAGTGGGCGTGCTCATGGTGGTCTATTTGCGGCCCGTAACGGATCACCTGAAAATTCAGACCGAACGAAATGCCTTGCAACATCTGGTCAAGACATTTAGCGTACCAGACTATGTCAAGGGCTATCTGAGCACGGCCCTGCTCGCGACCGGGGGCTTCATGTTGATGCCTTTCGGCAGCGCCTTCAGCACCAATAACCTCGGCCTTACGCTCGAACAACTGCCGATCGTCTATCTGATTGTCGGCATCTTCTCGATTGCCACGGGCCCGCTCATCGGAAGTTTGAGCGACCGCGTGGGTAAGTTTAGAGTATTCTTGTACGGAACGCTGGTCGGTTGCATCACCGTGGCCATCTACACACCCCTGGGCATCACGCCTGTGTGGTTAGTGATTGTGATCAGCGTGATCATGTTTGCCGGCATCACGGCCCGTATGATCAGTTCCTCCGCCCTGATGTCAGCCGTACCGGCTGCGCGCGACCGCGGAGCGTTTATGGCCATCAACTCGTCCATCCAACAAATTTCAGGCGGCATTGCCTCAGGCGTGGCCGGGCTGATTGTGTTCCAGGCACCCGATGGCAAGATCGAGCGCTACCCGCTGCTGGGTGGCGTGGTGATCGTCACCATGATCATTACCATTTTTTCCATGTATTGGATCGACCGGCATATTCAAAAAACTGCGGCAGCAAAAAAATAAGACGCTCCGGAATTGCAGTCGGTATGAACCCTCACTCCAATTGAAATAGTGAAAAACACCAATCGAATCTAAGGCATCACGGAAACATGCAGCGCGTTATCAACATCTTGATCATCTTAACTTCCTGGCTGGGCTATCTCGAGTGGGGTGACAGCCAGTCAGCGTTTTTGATTGAGGTGGAGTGGCTGCTGCTCTCCGGTCAGTCGGCCTCAGCAAGTGATTTTGCGCATCCTATCATTTTCTTGCCGCTGACCGGACAATTGCTGGTCCTGATTGCCTTGCTTCAGAAAAAACCCAGCAGGCGGTTAACCACCATTGGGCTGGTTTTGATCGCAATTTTGTTGTTGCTCGTAATGGTGGCGGGGTTGACCAGCTTCAATATCCGCATCTTCGGTTCTACCCTTCCCTTTTTCGTGGTAAGTATCTGGCACCTGCGAAGAAAGCAGGCAAACTAGCCCGTCCGCATGGCACGCAACAGTCGTTCGCCCATTCTGACCAGCGCATCAGCCGTGTGGGCCATCGCATAGTCAAGACCAAACTCCTCAGCCAGGCTGATCACCGGCACCGGAAAGTTTTTCACGTGGCTTTGACCACAAACCACAACTACGCGTTTGCCCTTCGCGCGTTGCCACACGCCCGCCACTACTTTTCCATTTAATGTTTGATGATCCACGCGGCCTTCACCGGTCACAATCACATCGGCCCACTGTGCGGCCTCATCAAAATGGGCGAGATCAAGGATCACCTCAATGCCCGGCTTGAGTTCGGCACCCAGCCACGCCTGCAAGCCACCGGCCAGCCCACCACCGGCACCGGAGCCGGGCACACGTTGAAGATCAACACCTGAATAGTTTTGTGTAATTACCGCCCAATGTCGCAGGGCATTATCCAATGCTGCCACATCCGCGGGTGTGGCTCCCTTCTGCGGACCGTACACATGTGCGGCTCCGTGTTCTCCGTAGAACGGATTTTGCACATCGCAGAAAGCAACGAATGTCGCGTCATTACCTATCGGCCCGCGCTCAGGCCACTCCACCCGGGCCACTCGTGCGAGTTCACCACCCACGGGCGGCACCTCATTTCCAACGGCATCCACCAGCCGCGCACCGAGCGCGCACAATACGCCTGCCCCGCCATCGGTTGTGGCGCTGCCGCCAATGCCGATCAACACGTTTTTTGCTCCTCGCCTAATCGCATCGCGAATCAACTCACCCGTTCCAAAAGTAGTCGTGCGCAGCGGATTCCGCTCCTCATCGCGCAGCCGCACCAGTCCGCTCGCCTGCGCCATTTCGACAAAAGCGGTTTGCGTTTCCGGCAGCCATGCATAGTCGGCTTTGATTGGTCGCATCAACGCATCGTGTACATCGGCCCGCACGCGCTCACAGCCCGGTTGGGTGAGAAAAAAATCCAGTGTGCCATCGCCACCATCGGCCAACGGCAGACTGCGCACCTGCCATGATTTCTCCGAGGCAAGCAACCCCTGCGCGATAGCCTCACACACCTGCGCAGCTGCCAGCGTTCCTTTGAATTTGTCCGGGGCGATCAACACCTTCATACGCCTGCGAACGTCACGTGGAGCAATTCAAACGTGGAACCTGCTGCAATTAACACGACCGGCAATACAATCAACACCAGAGCCCGTGTAGCCGAACCACCCGCCACAGTGGAATCGTGCATCGCTTTCGATTCATCGAAGCGCAAGGCGGGTCCGCGCCATTGGGCAAAGGCATACACCGCCAGGGCCACCGGCACCGCCACCACCAGGCCGAGCAGCATCACCAATCCGAGCACAGACGAAGCGCCCAAATTGCCCGCAGCCGCCACCGGCCCCGGTGTGGGCGGCACCAACGTGTGTGTCGTGTACAAACCTCCCGCCAGGCTTAACGACATGGTGGGCAGAGCCGTAGCCGTAGTAGCCGCCATGGATTTGGCGAGACCAATTAAGATGATGAAACCCGAATCGCAGAACACCGGAATGCCCAGCAGCATACCCAATAGCGCAAGGCCGAGAGCCGGGCGCCTGGAGCGTGCGCTCACCAGGGATTGCCCCAATCGCTGAACTGAGCCGGAGTCTTCGAGCAACGCACCCAATACACTCCCCAACACAATCACCAGGCCGATGTTGCCAATAAGCTGCCCGAATCCCTGCATCAACGCTTCGAGCAACTCATTTGCCGGCATGGCCGTGAGTAAACCAAACAACAACGCAGCCGATAGCAAACTAAACAGGGGGGACCATTTTAGTCGGCTGCCCGAAAAAATAATCCAGCCGATGGTCAGGGCCAATACCCCCAGCAGATAAGCCGTGCTCATGCGTTAAAGATAGGACGAAAACTTCGGCCACTACCGGTATGTAAATTCATGATCGTGCGGAAATTTTTTCAGGGCGTGCCCCTGCGGTAGTTGGGGTAGTCATGAGTTAAACACACGCATTACTGGGAATTGGCTTGCCTTTCCCCTCTTTCGTAGGTAAGCCAAACAACAGCTAATTTTGTTAACTTTGATTTTTTGCACTAGTTCTAAACAATATGCCAAAGTTCATTATTGAAAGAGACGTTCCGGGAGCGGGTTCCTTATCGGCCGAACAGCTACGAGCACTAGCTCAAAAGTCGCGTGATGTATTAAATGCGTTGGGCACGGAAATTCAATGGGTACAGAGTTACGTAACCGGAGATAAACTGTATTGTGTCTATATCGCTCCCAGCGAAGAGCTGATTTACAAACATGCCAAATTAGGAGGCTTCCCTGCCAATAATGTTTGCCGGGTGTCCTCCATTATTGAACCCCTGACTGCGGAGTCGTAAACGTCAACCCCGTTGAAGCATTTTCTTAGCTTTCGACTTGTTTTTGGCGTATGCCTGTTCATTTCTTTAGCAGCACTTTTTTTCGATAAAGAAATTGGTGTCAATCTGCTCACGGAACTTGGTGGGGTTGCGCTTACCGTCTTCATCATTGATGGGATCATCGAAAGACGGGAACGCCAGAAGCGGATTTCGATCGATCAACGCATTTTGTCCGAGTTGCAGTTCATCATTGCTTCCTACTACTCGATCTGGAAGCATTTGTACTGGCCATACCTACCGGCTGAAAAAATCACCAATGCCTCCGATCTCGTTAGAGTGTACCCCACCCTGGTAACGACTGCAAACATCACGCATCGGTTTGACACCGTATCCATCAACCATCCGGAATCCTGGGATTTGTTTTTTTACAACAGAACGATTGGAGAATGTTTTAAAAACTACCATGAAGCCGTGACCAAAGGAATCAAAACATTCATTAATGATTTCAAGATCTACATTGAACCCGAGTTGCTCGATATTTTATTGAGCTTGTTGGAAAGTCAGTACTTTAAGGATCTCGTGTTGATGCATCAGGAGACCACCCCGGCCCTTTTCCGCGATGTACTTAATCAGGATCCTGACAAACTTGAGTCCTATTTAAAGCCATCGTCAGTCAAAAACATTGAGCAAATAACAATTTTAGAAGAGTATTCGGAGCGCCTCAATAAGGTGATCCTGCGTTTCAAAACGCATGATGTGCCGCTGTATCGTATCGAAACCTATTTTCTCCACCCAACCCAACAATTTTCCGAGACACCAACCCTGGGTTTAAGGGACCTGGTGTCCAGGTAGGTCGCCCGCGCTAACGACTAGCGCTCAAGGCTTCGCCCGCGCACGCTTGTACAGCAACCCCATGAAGAATACGAACGCCAGCAAACCCACGCCTACCGGAAGGGCGAGTTGCAGGAGAAAGTGAATGCGCAGCCACGACACCGTGACGACAAGGGCGATCATCACGGCACCGAGCCACTGCCAGTACGGGTGATCGGCAATAGACAACCGCGCAGGTGGGTGTGGCGGCATCTCGATCAGTAATGGCAAAAAGGAACGAATGTCCCACACCAACAGATAAATTGTCGCCAACAGCATTAAACCCGTTACGACCGGAGTGCCGGTAAATTCATAGGCCACGGTGATCACAAAAATGTTGAGGATAATCACAAAAAACATCAACGCGCCAACCCGGGCCAGGCGCTGACTCATGAGTAGAACGCCTGCGAGAATCTGCGACCACCCGATAAACTTCCAATACAAACCCGAGTCCGTCATGACACGAAAAAACTGTTGAATGGGCGCGAGCTCCTGAATGGGTGCGCTCATAGAACCCATCAGGTTTGAAGTGCCATCCAGTTTACCCATGCCAAAAGCGGCCATGATGAACGCACCACCAATTAGGTAACGCAGGTAGATGGTGAAAATCTGGAGAAAGCCCTTCTGCTTCCAGCGATCAATGAATGTTAAAAACCACATCAGGGCTAAGACGAAATGATCGGGCAGATGTTACACATGATTGTGGTCAATACCGCGAGCTGCTGATCCGGATGTCGGCCTGCGCAAAGGCCGCTTTGTATTTCCTTTCTTCTTCAGCAGCCGCTTTCTTTTTGTTTTGCGCCAGTAAGGCCTGGCGTAGTCCATACAGCGACCACCCGTTGTCGCGGTATTGTTTCAAGTCTTCCCGAAAATATTTTTCCGCGTCTGCCGGTCGCTTCGCTTGCAGCAGTACCGCGCCCAACACCTGGCGCGTGGGCAAGTACCAATCCGGTGGCTCCTGGTAGAGCAATCCGTCTTCAATGTCTTTCGCTTTGGCAATGGCCGCAATCGCCTGGTCATAGCGCTTGCGCGATGCCGCCAACTCACCCTCCAACAAATTTGCCCCAATCGTTAAAACCGATCGAAAGCTGTTGAACCCGGAAATACCATTTTCCATAAACGGATCGGGCAACGATTTTCGCAACGCAGCCAGTTCAGCATCAGCTTCCTTGTCGCGATGGGTTCGCAGTAACGCCATGCCGCGTACATAGTGCCAAACCGCTTTTGCGTATTTCAGCGAATCGGTAGGGTCGGGTATCTCCATGATTTTTTGCCACTGACCAAACCGCGCCAGGTTGTACCATGGCATCACATACCAGTGTTGAAGAGTTGCAAAACCCGGGTTCGTCAGCAAACCGGTGGGTATCGTTTTTTTCAACGCCTCGGCCGTCTCGATGGACTTTTGCTGCATGCCGGCCATCTGCGCACACGCCAGTAGAAAATGATAGTTGTGTGGATAATAAAACAGTGGATACACGCCTTGCACGCGACAAGCGGCAATGTACTCTTCATCGGTCTTTACCGCTTGCTCATTCGAGCGCACGCCCTCAATGTATCGGCCCAGACGAATGTAAATGTGCGAAGGCATGTGCACGAGGTGGCCGGAACCCGGCACCAAATGGGTGAGGCGATCGGCACTGGCCGCTGCGCGATCGGGATCGGGCGATGCTTCAAGCAGGTGAATGTTCAGGTGATTGGCGCCCGGATGGTTGGGATTTTTCGCCAACACCGAGGCAATGATGCTGACGGGTTCGTTTGTCCACGGTTGTGCCTTGCCCTCTTTCCAAAAATCCCACGGATGTAAATCCATCAGCGCCTCTGCAAAAAGTGTGTGCACGTCCAGATCATCCGGAAATTGCGCGGCCACTTGCCGCATAGCCGAGGCATAAGCTTCATCCAGGGGCTTGCGGTCTTTCAAGGCCTCTGATGTGTACCGCTGACTTAACGCGTTGATCAACGCCTGCTCAAGTGCGTTGCCATTTTTGATGAGGGCATTTGCCCGCTGCATGGCTTTGTACACGGTTTCGGTATCGGCCGGGTCCATGGGCAAGTTGATGTTGGGGCCGAGGCAAAGTGCCTGTCCCCAATAGGCCATCGCCAAGGACGCATCCAGGCGGGCGGCTTCTTTGAAGGAGCGATAGGCTTCCAGATGATTGAAGCCGTAATACAGGTTGAGCCCTTGATTGAAAAACTTCTGGGCCATCTCATTTTTGGTACTCACCACCATGCCATAGCTGCCGAGGTTCTCCAGCAGGGGGGCCATTTGCCGCGTGGTGTCCAGCCATTGTAAAATGGTGCGTGCACCGGGGGTGCCGCAGAGCGAAACCGGGGGGGCGGCATTTGCCCTCACCTGTTCGTGAAACTGAAAGAGTGATTTGATGTTAGTCGTGGCCGCTACCAGAAGTGCCGCAGCTGCCACGAGGGCGGCAAGGGTGATTTTTATCATTTCGTTGAGTGGGATGGGCTACCAAAGCTAAACATTTGTCGGTTACGTTGCTGACTTATGTGATGATACGCGTGCTGGTGGAGTGCGCACCGGTTAACACAGGGCTAGAAACACGCGTGGGTTGTTTCTGCTATCTTCGCAAAAAAACGGGTGCATGAAAAAGGTGCTTCTGGCGATAACGGTAACCGGAGTTCTGGCCTTCGGCTTCCTGCTTTTTTTGGGCAAAGATGCTGTGGGCGATTCCGCAGGCGAGTTGTTTTACAAAATATCTAATACAACGGGGATGAATGCTAATCCGGTGGTTTATTTCGAAATACCGGTTACGGATGTAACCCGCGCAAAACGTTTTTACACCTCGGTTTTTGGTTTTGATTTTACCGATGAGGTTATTGACCACAATACCATGGCGCTGTTTCCTTTTTTTGAGGCGGGCACCGGCATTACGGGCGCGCTGGCGCAGGGTGAAATTTACAAGCCCTCGCACAACGGAACGCTGGTTTATTTTGGCGTGACGAATATTGACGAGGTGTTGAAAAAAGTGCAACGCGCGGGCGGCAAAACGCTGTACCCCAAGACCTCGATTGGCAGTAACGGATTTGTAGCGGAGTTTGAAGACAGCGAAGGCAACCGCGTGGCATTGAACGAGCGCTAACGGTAGCTGTGAACTGCGGCAAGGATTGCAGCGGAAAGCTCCGCTTTGCGAGAGCCCTCGTTCAGTCGGGGCCCACAGCAGCGTGGCCCTGTGCGTGGGCGCGAGGACTTGCAGCGGAAAGCCGGGCCCGAGCCGCGGAGTACGCGCGCGGGGGCGAGGGAGCCGCCCAAAAAAATGAACGGGTTTAAACCGCCACAACGTTTTTTTTTCTATTTATGCTCTATGCGTTTGATTTTTTTACTTGGCCTGGCGTTGCTGGCCTGCGCTGATGCGGATGAACCGGCTCCTGCCTCTTTGTACTTTCCGCCCGTGACGGGTGCTGGATGGGATACCACCACGCCTGCAAGCCTGGGCTGGAACGAAAGTGCCATACCCGGTTTACTCTCCTTCTTGAGTAGCAATAACACGCGTGCCTTTCTGGTGTTGAAAGATGGCAAGCTGGTGATGGAAAATTACTTCGGCAAACAATTGGTAAACCCCGCGCTCGACTTCAATGTCAGCAGCAACTGGTATTGGGCTTCGGCCGGCAAAACGCTTACCAGTGCCTGTGTGGGCATTGCGAATGCGCAGGGGAAAATTAATCTCGATGCCAAAACATCAGACTACCTGGGCGTGGGCTGGACGAGCCTGACGCTGGCGCAGGAAAATAAAATCACGGTGCGCCATCAACTCACCATGACCAGCGGACTGGACGATGGCGTTACCAATCCCGATTGCACCGCGAAAGCATGCCTGGTGTACAAAGCGGATGCCGGTGCGCGCTGGGCCTACCACAACGCGCCCTACACATTATTAGATAACGTCATCGCCAGTGCTACCGGACAAGACCTGAACACGTATCTCAATGAGCAAATCAAGACCAAAATCGGGATGGACGGCACGTTTATTAAGACGGGCGACAACAACGTGTACTACAGCACACCGCGCGCCATGGCGCGGTTTGGCTTGCTGCTGTTGAACAAGGGCAAGTGGGACCAAACGGAGGTGATTCCGCCCGCCTATTTTGACTTGATGGTAACCACTTCGCAAAACATCAATCTGTCGTACGGCTACCTTACGTGGCTAAATGGCAAGGCATCGTCTATGGTGCCGGGTTTGCAAACGGTGTTTAACCAATCGATTAGTCCGAATGCCCCGGCCGATTTGTTTGCCGCCATGGGGAAGAACGGGCAGTTGATCAATGTGGTGCCGAGCCAAGGCTTGGTGGTGATTCGCATGGGCGATGCGCCCGATACTTCACTAGTGCCGTTCCTGTTTCAGGATGAAATGTGGAAGGAGTTGAATAAGGTGATACGGTAACGCGCGGGGGCTGTTGCTAACCCTCCTGCTGCGGTGAATCGTACACCAATCGATAATAGGCCTCTTCCAGGCTGTCGCGCGTGGCCACCAGCAGCAGCACCAGCAGGCTCACGACAAACACACCAAAACTCTCGGCCAGCACACTGGCATACGCGCAGCACACAAACGCACGCACCACTTCGGCCATGAATACCCAGCGTTGCTGTTCCAGTAACGCACCACAGTTGATGAGCGTGATCAAAATCAGCGTCACGATAAATCCTTTGTCGCTGGTGCCGAGCGAATGGAAAAACAGCGTGAACAAGCTCAGGGCGATGAGCGCGGCCAGTAGCTGTAGGTTGAGATAGGCTTTGAAGCGGAATGTAGAACGGAACGGAGCCTTTTCGGGAAGCAGTTTCTTTTCCAGTGCCGGACGGATGGACGGATCCAGATCATCCGGCTTGCCGAAGATGATGCGCACCGACTTCCACACGCTGCCGCTGCGCCTACAGGCTTCGGCCAACTCGGCATAGTAATGGAAGTGCTGCCACAAAAAACTTTTACTTGTTAGCGGATGCGTGAGGCCGTACACCGGCTTTTCTTCTTCCGCCTGAAATGTGCCGAAGAGCTTATCCCAAAAAACAAAAATATCGCCATAGTTTTTATCGAGGTATTTTGGGTTGGAGGCGTGGTGCACGCCATGGTGCGAGGGCGTAATGAAGATCTGCTCCAACCAACCCAGCTTGCCGATCATTTGGGTGTGCGTAAAAAAAGAGTACGTGCCATGCACCACCAGAATGGAAATGACCATGGTGGGATGAAACCCGGCTAGGGGCAACACACACCAAAACAGGTTGCGGATGACGGCCTGCAGGGTGGTGATGCGTGCGGAAACGGTGTAGTTAAACTCCTCGCTTTGATGATGCACAATGTGGGCGCCCCAAAAGAGATTCACCTCGTGGCCGAGCCGGTGATACCAATACCACACAAAATCGGTAGCCAGCAACAAGAGCACCCAAACCCACCACGTGGTTGGAATTTCCAAAAGCGCGAAATGCTGATGGATGTAGTGATACAAGCCGTAAAAGCTACCGGTGATGAACAGGTTGAGCAGGCGCTCGGCAACGCCCACAGAAATGTTGGCCACCGATCGCTCGTAGGTGATGAGGTGATGTTGTTGACGCAACCAGGCTACGCCATACTCTAATCCAAAAAAGAGAAAAAAGGCCGGCATAATGCAGGCTCCCAAAATCAGTTCGTGGCTCATGGCACGCGCGTGCGATTGTTTTATGAATGTGGGCGCAATATAATCTATAAATTCTATAGACTTTATTGGTAACAGTCTGAATTTTGCACTAACCTTGCGTTTGCGATGGGGGCGGCCAGGCGCCTGGCGTTCCACCCCCCGTCCCGTTTCACTAGCTTGTGATGACCCGAAAAAATCCACCGCCCTTTCATCAACCCTATCTGGACGTGGGCTCCGGGTCGGTGGTGCTGCTGCTGCACGGGCTGTTTGGTAATGTGCAGCAGTGGAAGCCACTGGTGGAGGCCCTTAAAACCAACTTCCGGGTAATTGTACCACGCCTGCCGTTGTTTGATGTACCCCCGGAAAACAATTCTGTAAAGTACCTCACGCAAGTATTGCATGATTTCCTTGAATGGCATCAACTTACTGATGTGAACCTGGTAGGCCACGCCATGGGCGGGCAGTTGGCCGTAACGTATACGCACCGGCATCCGCACCGCGTCAATCGTCTCGTACTCATCAGCAGTGCCGGGTTGGCCGAACGTAACCCGTTTATCAATCCGCGCGACCACGTGCATGACTACGACTACGTGCACGATAAAGTGGAGAGCGCCTTTTTCAAACGTGAATTCGTGCCCGAAGATTTTGTAGATGAGATTTACGCCACCGTGCAGAACATTTCAAAGCGCATGGCGCTCGATCATCTCATGCGCTCGGCCCGCAACTCGGGCGTAGGGTCTTTCCTGCACAAAATTGATCACCCGGTGCTGCTGGTGTGGGGGCTGAATGATAACGTGCACGTGCCCGAACAGGCGTTGCATTTTCACGACCTGCTGCCCAACTCCGAAATCAAGTTTATTGACGAGTGCGGTCACCTGCCGATGGTGGAACAACCAACTGTTTTTGTGCAGCACGTTACACACTTTCTAAGTGAGTTGAACCCGTTAAAGAACTGGCATGGCTAACACGCATTAGTCAGAATTTTTTTTCATGACCATTTGCACCAACCATAACTTCCTGTACTTTTGAACCGCGTTCATTGCAAACTACTTATCAAGAAAGGCAGAGGGACTGGCCCTGTGAAGCCTTAGCAACCTGAATTATGCAGGTGCTAAATCCAGCTCCGAGTACATCGGAGAAAGATGAGTTGGAAAGAGTTCTGAAATAACAGCAAGCTCTTCTGATTTGTCGGAAGAGCTTTTTTGTTAAAAGCCCTCCGCGCGTTTTTTGGTAAGTGTTCAGCAACGAAACAAAAACACTAAAAACCAAAAAACACATGTCCTTTACCACCGATCTCATTCACAGCATTCCCGTAGATGAAACCACCGGAGCCATTTCCGTTCCCATCTACCAAACCACCACATTTGTACACAGCTCGCCCGGTGTGCACCAGGGGTACGATTACACCCGCTCGGGCAACCCCACGCGCAAAGTGCTGGAAGACCTGATTGCACGGGCCGAAAGCGGCACCACCGGAGCTGCCTTTGCCAGCGGCATGGCTGCCATCGATGCCGTGCTCAAACTGTTGAAAGCAGGCGACCATGTGATTGCCGGCACCGACATTTATGGCGGTACTTACCGGTTGCTCACCACCATTTTCAAAAACTTTGGTGTTACCACTACGTTTGTCGATCTCGAGAATGAAGATGAGATCGCGGCCGCCATTACACCGGCCACACGGCTGGTGTGGGTGGAAACGCCTACTAATCCTTCGTTGAAGATTGTCAATCTTCGCGCGGTGGCCGCCATCACCAAAGCCCACGGCATTCTGCTTTGTGTAGACAACACCTTCGCCACACCCGTGGCCCAGCGCCCGATTGAACTGGGGGCCGATCTGGTGGTACATAGTGCAACCAAATACATCGGTGGCCACAGCGATGTGATTGCCGGCCTGGTGGTGGCCGCTACTGAGGAACTCGGAAAGGAAATCTTGTTTGTTCAAAATGCCAGTGGAGCGGTGCTGAGCCCGATTGAAAGTTGGCTGCTCATTCGCGGATTGGAAACGCTGGAGTTGCGCTTTAAACAACATGCACACAGCGCACAACACATTGCAGAATTTCTGCAGGCGCAAGAATGGGTGAAAGAAGTGTACTACCCGGGCCTGGCCAACCATCCGGGTCATGCCGTGGCTGCCGCGCAACAGTCGTACTTCGGGGGCATTGTATCATTTCGCCTGTGCGAAGATTACTTTGCTGCCGCCAAACAATTCGCCACGTCTACCAAGCTGTTTAAACTGGCCGAAAGTCTAGGCGGCGTAAAAAGCTTAATCGCACACCCGGCCACCATGACGCACGCGTCCATACCCAAAGAGCGCCACATCGACTTTGGCATTACGGATGGTTTGTTGCGGCTCTCGGTGGGATTGGAAGCTGCGGCTGATCTGATTGCCGATCTGCAGCAAGCCGCTCAAACACTGACAACCGCAGGCCGCCCCGCTCTACACCGAAAACCCGTACTTCAACCAAACTAATCGTCCGGATTAACCGCTGCAAAAATGTTTCGATCAAAATTCTGGGCGCTGCTGCCCTTACTGGTGTTTATCGTACTGTACCTGGCCACTTCGCTGGTGCTCAACGATTTTTATAAAATGCCGGTGATCGTGGCATTTTTGATTGCCGCAGTGGTGGCGTTTGTGTTGTACCCGCGAATTTCATTTCACGAAAAGACGGAACACTTTACCCGAAGTGCGGGCGACCCGAACATCATGTTGATGATTCTGATTTTCGTGCTGGCCGGGGCGTTTGCGGGTGTATCGAAGAGTATGGGTGCAGTGGAGGCTACGATTAACTTCGGCTTGGCGCACCTGTCGCCCCGCTTTTTGATTGCGGGTTTGTTTCTTACCGCGTGCTTTATTTCGCTGTCGCTGGGCACATCGGTGGGTACCATCGTGGCGCTCGCGCCCATTGCCGTGGGCATGAGCGAATCCGTGCCGGGCTCATTGGCCGTGGCACTGGGGGCGGTAGTGGGCGGGGCCATGTTTGGCGATAACCTCTCCATGATCTCGGATACCACCATCGCGGCCACGCGCACGCAGGGCGTAGAAATGCGCGAGAAATTCAAAGTCAATTTCTGGATTGCGCTGCCACCCGCGGTGGTTACGTTCGCGATTTATTCCTTCGCATCGCCTTTCAACATCGTGGTGCCGGGCGAACATACCTACTCGCTGGTGCGCATCGTACCTTACCTTTTCGTGTTGGTGGCCGCCTTGGCGGGATTGAATGTGATCTGGGTGTTGATTGCCGGTATTGTGCTGGCGCTGGGCATTGGGCTGTGGCACAGCAACGCCAGCATCTGGCAGCTGATCGAATCGATGAACGCGGGCATTGCCTCGATGTTCGAGCTCAGTGTGTTGTGTCTCATCATCGGGGGCGTAGTGGGTTTAATTCGCCACTACGGGGGCATTGACTACATCCTCACGCACGTAGCCCGAAAAGTGAAAGGTGTGCGCAGCGGTGAACTGGGCATTGCGGCACTCACCGCGCTGGTGAATGCCAGCCTGGCAAACAACACCATCACCATTCTAATTGTGGGGCCACTGGCCAAGCGCATCGCTGACGAGAACGGAATTGAACCGCGCAGAAGCGCCAGCATCCTGGATACGATATCGTGTTTTGTACAGGGCTTTTTGCCGTATGGTGCGCAGGTACTCGCGGCTACGGCCATTGCCAGTCAGCAAATCACGCCCCTGCAACTTATGGCCAACTTATACTACCCCTATTTGCTGGGCCTGAGTGCGTTGGTGTTTATTCTAATCAGAAAACGGTAATCGGCCGTTTCCTTCATTTCTTCTACAAACCTGAAACTTATTGATTACTTTCACGTTTGTAGAATTAATTCCAAAAATTATGAAAGGAACGTACCTGGGCGAACTGGAAGAACTGGTCTTGCTTACCGTAGGCATCTTGTACCCCGATGCCTATGGTGTAGCGGTAATGGACGAACTCAAACAGCAGGCCGACCGCGACCTTAACATCAGTGCCGTGCATGCCGTGCTCACCCGCCTCGAAGAAAAAGGACTGCTGAAGTCCAGCATGAGTGACCCAACCGAAGAGCGGGGCGGCAGGCGCAAACGCATCTTCACCCTGACGGCTGCGGGCAAGCGTTCGCTGGAAGAAGCCCAGGAGCTGCGCACGCAAATGTACAAGCAGATACCCAAAGTGGCTTTGCAGTCAATCGTTGTTGGTTATTAGTTGCTCGTTGTTTGAGGTATGAAGTCCACCCCGAACAACCCACAACGAACAGCGCCACCGCGGTGGGCCAACCGCTTCCTGGAGTGGTACTGCCACCCGGCCGTGCTGGAGGAAATCCAGGGCGATGCCCATGAGTTGTTTTACCGCAGTGCGCGCACGCATCCCGCGAAAGCGAAGGTCCAGTTTGCCTGGAACGTGCTGCGCTTTTTTCGCTGGCGCAACATTCGAAAAGATCGATTAAAACCCTATTCACCCTCTTCTGCCATGATCAAAAGCTATTTCATCACCGGCTTTCGCAATTTGCTGCGCAACCTCACTCCCTCACTCATCAACATCACCGGGTTATCGGTGGCATTGGGGTGTACCATCATGATTTTTATTTTGGAAGATTCGTACTACCATCTCGACCAATGGCATGAAAAGAGCGACCGCATCTACGAAGTAGTGAGCCACGTGCGCGAGGGCAACGAAACGCGGCACTTTGCCTCTTCCCCCTTCCGACTGGCCGATGTGCTGTTGGATAACTCGGCCGTGGAAGGTGTAGCCCGCATCAGGCGCAACACGGCCACCGTGCGCGTAGGCGACAAAGTTTTTCAGGAGCGCGTTTCGTTTGCCGACCCGTCATTTATGGATCTGTTTAGTTTCCGCGTTATCGCGGGCGACCGCGGGTGCCTGAAAAACCTGAATCAAATCCTGATCACCGAGCAGAAGGCCATCACCTACTTCGGCAATAGCAACCCGGTGGGCCAAACCCTTTCGATCAAGTTTCGCGATGATGCCCGCGAAGAGTTTATCATCGGTGGTATTCTGGAAAACACACCGCTGAACTCCAGCATGTACTTCGATTTTCTTCTGCCCCTGAAAATCTGGGAGAACATCACGCCCGCCCGTGCCGCCAACTGGTCGGACATGAGCGTGAGCACGTTTGTAGCACTGGCGCCCGGTGCTGCCCCTGACCAACTTAACCAATCGCTCGCCAGCTATCGCGAGAGTTACAATCTCACGGGTTCACCCCGCCCGGTAACCGGCACCGAGTTGGTGCCGTTGCACCTCGTAGCCCGCAGAAGCTACACGTTTACTGATGCCCTTTCGTGGAGTAATCACCCCTCGGCTATGGTCGCGTTTGGTGTCATGGCGGTGTTCCTCATCTTGTTGGCCTGCTTCAACTATATGAATGTGGCCGTAGCCTCGGTCAGCACACGGTTAAAAGAAATCGGCATCCGAAAAGTAGTGGGCAGCGGAAAGAAGGAAATCATCCAACAATTCCTCACAGAAAACGTGCTCGTTTGCGCCATTGCGCTGGTGGCCGGCTGCGGGCTGGCGTACTTCGTACTCATTCCGGGGTGGAACACCCTTTACGATGTCAAGATGGCGTTCACCTTTTCCTCCTGGCAAATGATTCTGCTTTTCTTTGGCGGGTTGTTGCTCGTGGTGGCCCTAATCTCAGGTGCCTACCCGGCCTTGTATGTCTCTTCCTTCAATGCCGTAAAAATTCTGAAAGGCAAGGAAAAATTTGGCAGCAAGAGTTTGTTCAGCAAAATATTGTTGGGGGCCCAGTTCGTATTGTCGTTCACGTCACTGGTGGGTTGCCAGGTGTTCATGTGGTCGAGCTATCACTTCGAGAAAAAGGACTGGGGGTACAATCAACAACAGACCATCGCCATTCCCGTGCAAACGCTGGAGCAATACCACCAGCTGCGCGATCAAGTGGCCTCGCATCCCCAGGTGGTGAGCTATGCCGGCACCAACCAACACATCGGTCGCATGGGTGTTACCGCACTGGTGAAGAAAGAGAGCGAAGAAATCCGCGCTCAGCATTTTCCGGTCGGCTTCGGTTACCTCGAAACCATGAATCTTCGCCTGAAAAGCGGCCGCCTCTTCGATGAAAAAATCGCGTCCGACCATCAGGAATCGGTGGTCGTGAACGAGTCGTTCGCCAAAACCATGGGCTGGTCACAGCCGCTCAACCAGTCGTTTGAGATGGATAGCGTTAAGCGCTACGTGGTGGGCGTGCTGGAAGATTTTTACTACGATGACTTTTACAACGCCATTGGGCCGGTCGTCATCACCATCGCCCCGGAAAACACATTCCGCGTGCTGGCCGTAAAAGCCGAAGCCGGCCAGGTAGGCACCGTGCACGAGTTCATCAAAAAAACCTGGAAAGAAGTAGCGCCCGAAGATCACTACAATGGCTATCTACAGAGCGAAGTTTTCGACAGCTTCCTGCGCGGCAATCGCGCCAATAACAAAGTGCTCTACTTCATTTCCGCCATCTCCATCTTGCTGGTGGCCATGGGACTTTACGGCCTCGTGTCGTACAACCTCACCCGGAGATTGAAAGAGTTCAGCGTGCGAAAAATCTTTGGCGCCAACACGGTTTCGCTCTTCGGCTTAATGAACCGCGACTATCTGTGGATCGTGCTCACCGCATTTTTCCTTGGCGCACCATTGGGCGCATTTTTAATGAACTCGATGATCAAGTCCGTTTACCCGGAGCACATTCCGCAATCACCCTGGCCATTTGCGGTGGCCATCACCTCCATGCTCATCATCGTACTGCTCACGGTGGGCAGCCAACTTAAGCGCGTCATTCAGGAAAACCCCACCAAAACGCTGCGGGCCGAGTAGCCAATTTTTTTCAGGCGGCTCCTCATCACCCGCCCACCGGCCCTCCCGGCTTCGGCCGGGCTGCTCTGGGGTGCGCTTCGCTTCCGTGGCCGCGCGAGGCGCGCAGCCACCGGGCCCTCCGCATCCCTAGCCGGAAAAATACTGATACCGAATAGCCGCTTGATCATTTAATCGTGCCCAGCAAAAAATCTGTTGGGAGAAATGTGACCACGCCAAGCGACCTGACAAGCGGACTGATCTCAACGGGCATCGATGTATACCTAATGTCCCGATAGAGTTTTCAAAAAGCGATCAAAGTCTGAACTGTTTTTGGCTGATAGCCAAAGTAAAGCACAGCAACAAATTTCAAATGTTATAATGTTTTTGTAAATTCAATCACCAAATTCATAAAACTCTATGCCAATGCAGTGCCGCTTGTCATTTATGTGTCTCTTTCTATTCTCCATCCCATCCTTCTCTCAAATTGATTTTGAAAAAGGATATTTTGTTAATGATCGAAATCAACGCAGGGAATGTCTCATAAAGAATGTCGACTGGAAAAATAATCCATCAGAATTTCTGGTTCGGGGACATGATTCTAAAACCACGTTGAGTGCAAAAATCGACACTGTCAAAGAGTTCGGCATCTACGGCTTTTCGAAATATGTCCGCGCTGAGGTAAACATTGACCGATCATCAAATGAACTCTCCGCCCTGACAAGTAATCGGACTCCAATTTGGTCGAAAGAAACGCTTTTCTTAAAAGTACTTCTTAGCGGCAAAGCATCACTTTACTATTTTGAGGACAGTAGGGTCTCAAGGTATTTCTATTCTGTTTCAGACACATCAATAAAGCAACTGGTTTACAAGATGTTCAGAGTCGATAACGTGGTGCATTTTAATAACGACTTTCGGCAACAGATATTTTTGGATATGCAATGTCCAAACCTAGGGTCCGTAGAGCGCATTCGTTACACCGAGGGTGACTTGAAGTCGGTATTTGTTCGTTATAATAAATGCGTTGGGGTTGATGTATCGGAAAGTAGTATCAAGAAAACATTCTTTGCACTCAAAGTTACGCCTGGGTTGAATGCGCCCTTATTGAACGTTGCCAATAGCCTAACCAACTCGCAAGATGTATCGTTTGGTCGGGCACTTACCTACCGACTGGGTGCAGAAGCGGAATTCACCTTTCCTTTCAATAAGGGAAAGTGGGCGCTTGTTTTTGAGCCGGTCTATCAGGATGTTAATCTTACAACCGAACTTTCTACTTCAACTGCAAATTTGCGACTTCAGTCTATCGAGTTCCCGGTTGGCATCCGATACTACTCCTTTCTTGACGACCATCGTAAAATCTTTGTCAATGGGTTGTATACCTCCGCAATCGCACTAAATTTTAATTCAACTCTCACATTCTCAGCCTCACCAAACTTTACCGAAGTATTGGAACTCGTTCCAAGCGGTTCGTTTGCTCTAGGCGGGGGCTTTGATTTCGATCGCTTTAGTGCTGAACTGAGATACATACGAACTACAGACCTCTTCAGTACATATATTTATTGGTCATCCGATTATAATCGTTGGTGCCTTATTCTGGGTTACAAACTCATAAAAAGAAAAACCTGAAAGGCAAGTGGCCGCAGCATAATTTGATCAAATCTGTTTCTTATTGCCTCTCACGGGCAGTAAAAAAGCATACTCAACATACACCTCGCCCCGTTACTACTTGTGCACAATAAACAACATGAAGTTAAATCGCTTAAGCATTTTTGCCCGACTAGTCGGGGATACGAAGTTTGACACAAAATTGGAATTTGCCTTCAAATGGCGTTAAAGCAATGACTGGGTGACAGAAGTCTTTATGTCGGGTCATGCGAGAAAAATACCGCTACCTTCGTCTTACGATTATGAAATGGTTTGCGCTAGCGGCCTTTATCCTGACCCTGCCATCGGGCTGCAGCGAGGGTGACAACATCACTTCGCGCAGTTATCGCATGGGGTTTCAAAACTCTGCTCCCCGCTTTGATAACTTTGATCTTTTCATCCAGTCGCTCAACATCTGGACGCAGCGGGCCGATGCCGCTATGATGACACACGAAGTACCTTGGGAAGAATTGCTCAGTGGCACCTCCCCCGCAACCTACATTAACGCGAACTTCAAAGACCTGGCCGCTTACTATCGAACCCAGAACTTCGAGTTGTGGGTGTACATTGATCCACAAAACGGGCTTGATCGAGCCCAAGATGCAGTCGACTTGCAACAAGCGGGGCGCAGCATCAGCGAACCTGCCATTCAGCAACTCTATCTGGATTTTGTGCTGGCCTTTGATGCCATCGTACAGCCCGACCATTTAGGACTTGCGCTGGAAACCAACCTGATCCGAACGGCCGCGCCTTCCGCGCTATACGAGGGCGTCAAAACGGCCGCCAATAGCGCAGCGCAACAACTGAAAGCCCGTGGTTCAAAAGCCAAACTCAGCGTGAGTGTTCAGGTGGATCACGCTTGGGGAAAATTAGCAGGGGGTGGATTCCAAGGTGTCGACCAGGATTTTTTTGACTTCCCTTTTGTAGAAGAACTTGGTCTCTCATCCTACCCGTACTTTGGCTTTGATCAACCTGAAGATATTCCCCTGAACTACTACAGCCGCTTAGTTGAGGGAAAAAACATCCCGGTGTTTGTCTCAGAGGGCGGGTGGACCTCCGGCTCCGTCAACGCCCCCACACGGGTATTCACCAGCTCAAAGGAAGCACAGGCTGCTTACATTCTCCATCATCATGCTTTGCTGATGACGGCCAAAGCAACCGCTGTGTTTCAACTCGTATTTACCGATCTTGATCTTACCGGCCTTCCACCCGATGTACCGCCCAGCATTGCCTACTTCGCCTACCTGGGCTTGGTCGATCAGCAACTGCAGCCAAAGCCTGCATTGGCTTCGTGGGATCACCTGTTTGGCTACCCCCGAAAACAATAACGCACACCTTGTGCGTGGGCGTTTTGAGTATTGGTGGTGAATCAGTTTATGGATTCACCCTTTTCAATCTTTTTGATCATTTCTTCAATTGCCGATTTTGTGTTGACATTCGTTTCCACTTTCAAGGCATCCTGCGCAGCCTTCAACGCCTTCTTGTTATCGCCATTGGCGGAGTATGCGCGGGCCATTCCCATCAAGGCAACCGAAAGAGTCGGGTAACGTTTGACCGCTACCTCCATCACGGGTAACGCCTCTTTCTCCCGCTTCTGTGCGATGAGCGAGCGGCCATAGGCCACGATCTGTCCCGCCTGAGCATCGGGCAAATTGATCGCCTCTTTCATGATGGCATCCGCTTCGCCTGTCCTGTTCATGGCATACAGTACGTTGCCTTTGCTTTGGTACACCGGGAAATATTTTACCCCGCGATCGACATACGTTTGCACCCACCCGAGTGCTTCGTCCAGGTTTAATTTCTTGGTGGCACAGAAATTCGCGGCTGACACCGCATTTTGCCAGGCAAAACCCTTCTGGCCGGTCATTTCTTCGCGAAGTTTTTGAACATACAAATCATCTCCGTTGGGCACGCTGATCTTGAACGGCACGGCCAGTTTTTCCCACTTCAACCGGGCCGTAGCGCTGTTTTGCAAACGATCAGTAAAATCGTACGTGAGCCATTCGTTGAACTCACAAGCGATTGGTTTCACGTTAACGCGCAGTACATCCTCGGATGGCACATAGGCATAGCTGCCCCACGAGTATGTGTTGGATGAGAAAATGATGCTCCATTCTTCTTTGCCCGGAATCATGTGGAGCCCATACGTGCCGGACTTAATAGGCTTACCCTCCACCTCCACCGGATGTGAAAAAGTGATCAAGGTATTCTCGTTTGCACCAGCCCGCCAAGGTGAAGGATTTTGATCGTTGCTCTTCCCGAAGTTGAGATTGGTCAATCCGTACGGCACAACCTTGCCCCAGATTTCGCGTCCGGCCACATCCGGGCTGCTGTAGGCAATCGTCACTTTAACCAAACCCAGGTTTTGGGTCACTTCACTTTTTTGATTGTTTCCGCTGGGCGGTAACGTCATCTGCGCAAACGCCTGAAAAGCAATAGCGCTGATCAAAAGAATAAACAACGAACTTCGTTTCATATACCATTGGGGTTTTGGTGAGGCCTTGTAAAGGTAAAGTTTCAGCCCATCAGGACAAACCGGTTATGACACCCTCGGGTGAAATGTCCATTCCAAGGGCTGCGGGAACCGGTGGTAAAGCGGGCATACGCATCATTTCACCGGTAATGGGAATAAGAAAGCCCGCACCGGCCGCCACTTCAATTTCGCGAACGGTGATCGTAAAGTCACGCGGGCGGCCGATTTTTCGCGCATCATCCGAAAATGAGTTTTGCGTTTTGGCCATACAAATCGGGAGCTGCGTTAAATTGAGTCGATCGATCTTACCCAAGTGCTGCTTTGCCTTGGGCAAAAACTCCACTCGCTTGGCTCCATAAATTCGGGTGGCGATCATTTCTATCTTATCTACCACAGACATGCGCCAGTCATACACCGGCTTGCATTTGCCTCTGAATTGATCCGCGGCCTGTGCCACCTTTGTTGCCAGATCAATTGCGCCCGCACCTCCTTTTTCCCAAGCCTCCGAAAGAGCCACGTCCACGCCAAGTTCACCACATTTTGCCATGACCCACTTGATTTCTTCCTCTGTGTCGGTCACAAAACGATTGAGGGAAACCACCGCGGGTACGCCAAAAATCTGAGTATTCTCCAAATGCTTCTCCAGATTGGCAAAACCATTTTGCAGAGCTGCCACATTCGGGAGGTGTAACTCCTCTTTGCGCACTCCACCGTGAAACTTCATGGCCCGAATGGTGGCCACAATCACCATCGCCTGAGGCGAAAAGCCACCATAGCCGCATACGATGTTCACAAATTTTTCCGCACCTAAATCGGATCCAAAGCCGGCTTCGGTCACCACGTAATCGGAAAGGCTCAACCCCATACGCGTGGCAATAATGGAGTTTGCTCCTTGCGCGATGTTACCGAACGGTCCGCCATGGATGATGGCGGGAAACCCTTTCAGCGTCTGAACCAGGTTTGGCTTGATGGCATCTTTTAGAAGCAACGCCACGGAGCCTTGCGCGTGTAGGTCGCGCGCACGAACGGGCCCTCGTTCATGCGCATCTCCAATGTAGATGTTCGCAATTTTTTCGCGCAGGTCGCCCAAGTCATTGGCCAGGCACAAAATGGCCATAATCTCGGATGCTGCCGTTATGTTGAATCCCGTTTCGCGAATGATGCCTCCGGTGCGACCGCCTAGTCCGGTGATGATGTTACGCAAAGCGCGATCATTCATATCCATTACGCGTTTCCATTCGACCGTGCGCGGATCAATTCCAAGGCCGCCTTCCGAACGTTGCAAGTCGTGATCAATCAGCGCGGCCAACAGGTTGTTCGCCTTCTCCACCGCAGCAAAATCACCGGTAAAGTGCAAGTTGATGTCCTCCATTGGAATCACCTGCGAAAATCCTCCTCCTGCTGCACCCCCCTTCAAGCCAAATACCGGGCCCAGAGAGGGTTCGCGCAACACCACGGTGGTTCGTTTACCGATTGCATTAAGGCCCTCGCTCAGCCCAATGGCCGTCATCGTCTTGCCCTCACCTGCCGAGGTGGGTGTCATAGCCGTAACCAGAATCAACTTGCTTTTTTTCCACCGATCATCGTTGATGAGTGAGAGTGGTAATTTGGCTTTGTACTTTCCGTACAATTCCAAATCTTCTGGGGGGATTCCCAGCTGGCGGGCAATTTCGGTAATGGGTTTTAGCGTGGCAGACTGAGCAATCTCAAGATCGGAGGGAATGGACTTCATGGGGCTATTTCAATTACCCAAAGCTATCCCTCAGGAGCCCACTGGTATATGACCTACGTCATTTCCGGGAGTTTTGACACCGACTGTAAGATGTAGACATCGTTAATAAAAAACCCCGCTCGAAGCGGGGCTCGGGTGAAAGATGGGACTCGAATGCCGTCACGCCAAGCGTGACGAGCATCCTCGTGGCTACGCCACGGGACCCACAGGGCCTCCGTGTGCCAAAACAAATGCCGTTACTCTCAGGCGTGATTTCAGATTTTTGATCTTCCGTTCCAGTTTGACCGCCTCGCTGCGCGATTCTACAGACTTGCTCCAGTACAACTTCCAGGGAACTTTCCGGGAGGTGTACTTCTCCAAACCCTGGTTATGCCGCTTCAGCCGAGTGGGCAAGTCACCGGTTTGCCCAATATAAAACGAGCCGTCTTTCTCCGACTGTAAGATGTAGACAACAAAATCCATTAATAAAAAACCCCGCTCGAAGCGGGGTTCGGGTGAAAGATGGGACTCGAACCCACGACCCTCAGAATCACAATCTGATGCTCTAACCAACTGAGCTACATTCACCGTTTGGGACGGCAAATTTAGACCTTCCTTAAAACAAAACAAAGGCTTGTGTAAAAGCCCTTGGGTCGGATCGGCCTTTGGGCTACTTTCCGAAAAACTGAAGCCATGGACCAGAAAATCATTAACCTGTTTGATGAATACACGCACAAGCCGCTCAAGCGGGAGGAATTTCTCAACCGCCTGGTGAAAATGACCGGAAGTACAGCTGCCGCCATGGCGGTATTGCCGTTGCTGGAGGTCAACTATGCGAAAGCGCAAACCGTGCTGCCGGATGACAAGCGTCTGAAATCCGAATACGTGACTTACCCGGCCGAAGGCGAAGGCAACATGCGGTTGTATGTGGTGCGCCCCGCAAAAAAGAAGAAGTATGCAGCCGTGATGGTCATTCACGAAAACCGGGGGCTCAACCCACACATCGAGGACGTAACCCGCAGAATGGCCTTGGAAGGTTTTCTGGCATTTGCTCCAGACGCCCTGGCGCCTTTAGGCGGCACGCCCACCGATGCCGACAAAGCGCGTGAAATGTTTCAGAAATTAGATACACAAAAGAACCTGAAAAATTTCACGAATGCCTTTGACGTGATCAAGTCAAGAAAAGACTGCAGTGGAAAGTTGGGTGTAATTGGCTTTTGCTGGGGCGGGGGCATGGCCAATCTGATGGCCGTACATGTCCCTGATTTGAAAGCTGCGTGTCCGTTCTACGGGCGTCAGGCAGATGTCGCTGACGCACCGAAAATAAAAGCCGCCCTTCAATTGCATTATGCCGGACAGGATGAACGCATTAATGCCGGCATCCCCGCATATGAAGAAGCATTGAAAAAATCGGGTGTAGCGTACGAGTTGTATATGTACGAAGGAGCCCAGCATGCATTTCACAACGATACTGCACCCACGCGTTACAACAAAGAAGCTGCAGAGCTGGCCTGGCAGCGCACGATTACGTTTCTGAAACAGAAACTCGGATAAGTTCAGAAAACTGCGAAAAAGTTGTAGCTTTAACTATGGCCTCGACTTTGCCATTTGAAAAGCTTTCGCGCGATGATCAAATCAAACGACTCTATGAAGAGGGGCTTTTTGTCGTGGGGATACGATACTACGGGTACAAAGTGAACCTGTTCTTGTTGGGAACGGAGTATTTTGAGGTTTTCATCAATCATAAAAAAGCGTGCATTGAGCGCATCGGGCGGTTAGATACCCAACACAGTCGCATGAAATTTTATGCCGACCAGGTTCGGTTACCTCATCTATAAAAAAAGGCCCGGCATTGCCGGGCCTTTTTCAATTTCACATACATCAATCCTGTTACGAGACTGCAGCCGCTGACTCTTGCAGTTTTGACGTGAATTTAAGGGCAACCGCCTTCTTAGCCTTGTAACCACAGTAACCGCACTGGTAGTGCTTCATCAGTTCGCCCTCCGAAGATGGAGATGGTTGCGTAATAACTTCTTCCCTCACAACTTTAAACGTCTGGTAATTACATTCGGGGCACTGTAAGGCATGCAGGTGACCTGCGTATTTCTCAATTTTGATATACCCGGTTTCCTCGTCCTTCCAAACGTCATAATCAACGGAGAAGACATTTTCTTCCGCGATCATACCCTCGTCCATGTAGGCATCTTCCTCCTCCTCACTCAACAACTTCATGGCCTTACCGGTTTTGGGTGAAACCCTGGGCTTGTAACGCAGTACTTTCAGGCGCTTTTCAATAAAGAAGGGATAATAGAAGTTAAGCAGGTTTTGAATCACCAGCCCCACAAGCATGCCAAACGCTACCGTCATAAACACACGCACAAAAATCCAAACCGGGGTAAGCTCCGTTACGTTCGCATTAAAAAAGAAGCAGCCACCCAAAATCAGGATGATCGATGCGATCCACAGGAATTTGATTTCATGCTTATTAATGAAATCATATTTATCCTTGTTGTCTCCGATCAGGCTCAATCGGATGAAATATCCCAGGGCAACCAGAATCCCTAAGCCCCAACAAATGTAGGCGAGGTTCAAAGCCAGACTATTCCAGGAGGCGTACTTGTTCGGGTCTACAACTTCTTCCATAAATCGGTGTTAGCGGGGTTAAGTTAATGAACTAACAAATATAGGCAATGCTTCATGTCTCTGCGAGGAAGCAAGTAACCAAAAAAGCATTAAAACTTCAGGTTTTTAGCGGTTTTTCCGCGAAAATGAAACGATTGCCGTTGCGCAGGCTTCGGGTGCTTCCAGCATACCCATGTGACCAACCCCGGAAAGAAGAGTAAAAACTGCGTTTTTAGCCAATCCGGCCATCTGGCGGCTGATCGCTTCAGGCACCACGGTGTCCTGCTGTCCGGCAATAATCAACAAGTTGTTTGATAATGCCGGCAGCGATCCGGATCTATCTGGCCTGTCGCGCATAGCAGCGGCATACCCGGTAACGGTGGAATCCGGTGTTTGATAGCCAATATCCAGGGCTGTTTTCACCCGGTTATTGCTTTTATCGGCAAACAGATTGGGGATGAGGCTATCAATAAAGGGTCTTGCACCGTTTCGGTTCACAAATTCGATGGCCTTGTTCCGATTCGCCTTCTTTTCCTCCGAATCGGCAAATGCCGTAGAATGAAAAAGCCCGGCACCAGCAAACAGATCGGGATAACGGGCAACCATCGACAGTACCACATAGCCGCCCAACGAATGGCCAATCGGCAGGGGCTTTTCGGTAAAATGTTGAGACTTGATAAAATCGGTTACGATATCCGCTACCTCATCAACGGTAAACGGCTGCCGCAGCGCGGGCGACTTGCCAAATCCAGGCAGGTCAAGAGTAGTTACATCAAGATGATTACTAAGAAGCGGGACGAAATCGCGCCAGATCTCAAGCGTTTCGCAGTAGCCGTGAATCAGAATCACCGGATAGCCCGTGCCTGTCCGTTGGAAATGTAGTGCCGGCATCATGGGTTGCCTTACCGGTTAGCCAGGCTTGGCTCCAGCATCGCGAGGGCCGCTTTCTCAATTCCGTCCGGATCGAATCCACACTCGCGATGAAGTTCAATTTGTTCACCGTGTTCAATGATGGCATCCGGTATGCCCAGCCGCTTTACTTCTGCCGTGTAGTGGTGGTCCGCCATGAACTCGAGAATGGCACTACCGAAGCCGCCTTGGATACATCCATCTTCAATGGTGATCACTTTTTTGTATTGGCTAAAAATTTCATGGAGCAGCTTTTCATCCAACGGTTTTACGAACCGCATATCCACATGCCCTGCTTCAATGCCACGCGCGGCTAAACGTTCACATACTTCGGTGGCGTAGTTACCGATATGACCCAGGGTGAGAAATACCAACTCTTCGCCTTCGCGCAACTTGCGGCCTTTCCCTATTTCGATTTCTTCAAATGGGGTACGCCAGTCCGGCATCACACCCTGGCCCCGGGGGTAACGAATGGAGAAAGCTTTCTCGGTTCGCGGAAGTTGCGCCACATACATGAGGTTGCGCAGCTCCTGTTCATTCATAGGCGCAGCCACAATCATATTGGGCAAGCAGCGGAAATAGGCAATGTCGTAAGCCCCGTGGTGCGTTGGGCCATCGGCACCGGCAAAGCCTGCCCGGTCAAGACAAAAATTCACCGGCAAATTCTGGATACACACATCATGCACCACCTGATCATAGGCACGTTGCATAAAGGAACTGTAGATATTGCAAAACGGCACCAATCCCTGCGTGGCCAGTCCTGCCGAAAATGTAACAGCATGCTGCTCGGCAATGCCCACATCAAACGCACGGTCCGGCATTTCCTTCATCATGATGTTCATCGATGAGCCCGAGGGCATGGCGGGCGTAATGCCCACAATCTTTTCGTTTTGCTTGGCCAGCTCGACCAGCGTATGGCCAAAGACGTCCTGGTATTTTGGGGCCTGTGGCTTTTCCGGTGTCTTCTTGTAAATCTCGCCTGTGATCTTATCGAACAGGCCGGGTGCATGCCACGTGGTGGCATTTCCTTTTTCGGCCGGACCATAGCCCTTACCCTTTACCGTTACGCAGTGAAGGATCTTGGGGCCTTTGATATCTTTCAGGTCGTTGAGTACGTGCACCAGGTGGTCAACATCATGGCCATCGACCGGACCGAAGTACCGAAGCTTAAGCGACTCAAAGAAATTGCTTTGACTGAGCAACGTGGCCTTAATCCCGTGCTCCACCTTCGACACGATTTCCTGCGCACTCTTGCCAAAGTTGGAGAGTTTGCCCAGGGCCGTCCAGACATCATCCTTTAGCTTGTTGTACGTGCGCGATGTGGTAATGTCCGTGAGGTAGTCTTTCAGGGCTCCCACATTCGGGTCGATCGACATGCAGTTGTCGTTGAGGATAATGAGAATGTTGGAATCCGATACCCCGGCATGGTTCATGCCTTCGAAGGCAATACCACCAGTCATGGCACCATCCCCGATCACCGCAATGTGTTGCTTATCGTCAAGTCCCTGATACTTGGAGGCCACCGCCATACCTAGTGCGGCCGACACGGACGTGGACGAGTGCCCGACACCAAAGGTGTCGTAGATGCTCTCTTTGCGCTTGGGAAAACCCGAGATTCCCTTATACACCCGGTTGGTGTGAAACGTATCCCTTCGGCCGGTGAGAATCTTGTGGCCGTAGGCCTGATGGCCCACATCCCACACGAGCTGGTCGTAGGGTGTTTTGAACACATAATGCAACGCCACGGTCAACTCGACTACCCCCAGGCTGGCACCAAAATGCCCACCGTAGACCGACACATTGTCGATGATAAAATGCCGCAGTTCATCGCAAAGCTGTACCAATTGCGCCTGGTCGAGTTTTTTCACATCGTCAGGGCCGTTGATATTGGCCAGCAGTTTTCCGGGTTCAATTAACATGGGGTGAAAAGCGGGTGATGATGGTTAAAACAGATCGTGAAGGTAAGTGTTTTGCGCAACCCGCCCAATTTTAGGCTTTTCCACGGCACGGGGTGAATAGTTTGTGGGAAACTGAGACGATTACCTGAGCCGGAAATGGGGGAAACCCGGTATTTTTGTCCCTTCATGACGACCACCGAAAACTTCGAAATTCGCCTGCCCCTCTTCGAAGGGCCCTTTGATCTGCTGCTGTTTTTCATCGAACGCGATGAACTGGATATCTACGATATCCCGATCTCCAAAATCACCAATGATTTTCTGGAGTACATGCATCGGCTGGAGGAACTGAACGTAGAACTGGCCAGCGAATTTATTCTGGTGGCCGCCACGCTCATGCGCATCAAGTCCAAAATGCTTTTGCCCCGGCCGCAACTGGATGAAGCCGGCAATGAGATTGATCCGCGCGAGGAGCTCGTGAAGCATTTGCTCGAGTACAAAAAGTACAAATCGGTGATCGATCAATTCCACAAGATGGAAGAGACCGAGATCATGAAAGAAAAGCGCGGCAACCTGATGAAGGAGTTGCGCCAATTGGCCGAGAGCACCAACGTGGAAGCCGAACTGCAGGACGTAGATCTCTTCAAGCTGCTGATGGTTTTTGAAAAAGTGATGAAGCGGGCCGAGGAGGAAAAGAACAAACCGGTGCATCAGGTGATTCAATACCCGTACACCATCGAAGAACGGAAAGAATTTATTCTGAGTGAAGTGCGCACCCGTGGCCGTATTGCGTTCACCGATTTACTGCACCAATCCCCCACACGCATCACGCTGATCTTTAATTTTCTAGCCATCCTGGAAATGCTGGCGAACAGCCTGTTGAGCATTCAAGTGGGCGAAGGGTACAACAATTTTTGGATCAGTACCCGGGAAGAGGTGGCGGCCGAGAATGATGGCACAGTTGGTACTAACGGCTGATTTTGATAAGTTTATCCTTATGAATCTTGACGACAAAGTGAATCAATTGACTGATCTGATGGCGGATTTAGTTCCCGCGGTGGATCGCTTGACAAAGGTAGTCTCTGAGTCACAACGCAGTCAAGAAAAGACCAATGTGGAGTTTCAGGAATTGCGATTGTCGAACATCAAACTTGCTGACGCTATTGATAAGCTCTCGGCAAAGTTAGACACGCTCGGGGATCTTGAGTCACGAATTAGCCGACTAGAAAAACTGGTGATAAAATAAACTCGGTTGGCCGATTCAACTCCGTACCTTCAACTCTGACCCGAGAAACTTGCCGGTAAAACTCGCAGCATTTTTTGTCACCTGCTCGGGGGTTCCTTTGGCAACGATCTTTCCGCCACCGGCTCCGCCCTCCGGGCCAAGGTCAACCAGGTAATCAGCCGACTTAATGACATCCAGATTGTGTTCGATCACCAATACGGTGTTACCCTTGTCAACCAATTTCTGAAGCACGGCCAACAAATGCGCGATGTCCTGGAAATGCAAACCAGTGGTGGGCTCATCCAAAATGTAAAGCGTCTTACCGGTATCACGTTTAGATAGTTCAGTCGCGAGTTTTACGCGTTGTGCTTCACCGCCCGATAACGTTGTTGCGTGCTGCCCAAGGGATATATAGCCCAATCCTACGTCATTGAGCGTTTCAATCTTGCGTAGAATTTTCGGCTGATGCTCAAAGAAGGTAACGGCCTCCTCCACGGTCATATCCAGCACATCGGAAATGGACTTGCCTTTAAACCGTACTTCAAGCGTTTCGCGGTTGTACCGTTTGCCTTTACAGGTTTCGCAGGGCACGTACACATCGGGCAAAAACTCCATCTCGATGTGTCGCAAACCGGCTCCCTCGCAGGTTTCGCAGCGCCCACCCTTTACATTGAACGAGAACCGGCCGGTTTTATAACCCCGGATCTTCGCCTCGGGCATTTGCGAAAACAAATCGCGAATGTCGGTGAATACACCCGTGTACGTGGCCGGGTTTGAGCGGGGCGTGCGGCCGATGGGCGACTGGTCCACCTCGATCACTTTGTCAACCAACTTCAGGCCGTCAATTTTCTTATAGGGCAGTGGTTCTTTTCGGGCATTAAAAAAATGCCGGTTGAGGATCGGGAAAAGGGTATCGTGAATAAGCGTAGATTTACCGCTGCCCGACACACCGGTAACACAGGTGAACGTCCCCAACGGAATTTCGAGGTCAACATTTTGCAGATTGTTTCCACTGGCGCCCGTGAGCGACAGCCACTCACCCGATCCTTTTCTCCGATTCTTCGAAAAGGGTATAGTCAATTCGCCACTCAGGTAGCGGGCCGTAGTGCTGTTGTTGCGCAGAAACTGCTGCGGACTGCCCTCGGCCACGATAACGCCACCATGACGGCCCGCGCCCGGACCAATATCCACAATGTAGTCGCTCTCGAGCATCATTTCCTTGTCGTGTTCGACTACTACCACGGTGTTGCCAAGGTCCCGCAAATCTTTCAGGGCTTTGATCAGGCGGGCGTTGTCACGAGCATGCAACCCAATACTTGGTTCGTCCAGAATATACAGCACGCCCACCAGTTGCGTACCAATCTGGGTAGCCAATCGTATCCGCTGCGACTCACCACCGCTCAAGGTGTTAATCGGGCGGTTCAGGTGGAGATAGTCCAGCCCGACATCCAACAGGAAACCAATCCGCTTGCGAATTTCTTTCAACACTTCAGTGGCAATCACCCGCTGCTTTTCATTGAGTCGGCCTTCCAAGCCGTCAAACCATCGGCTAAGCGCTGAAATATTCAGTTCAGCCAGTTGGGCGATGTTGGTGTTGTCGAGCTTAAAATGAAGAGATTCTTTTTTCAGACGAGCGCCCAGACATTCCGGGCACGTGCGGGTGATGGTAAAATCCTCCGTCCACTTTCGGGTAAAGTCCGACCCGTCCTCACGCATCTTATTAATGAAACTGATGATGCCTTCGAATTTGGTATTCCATTCGGTACCCGGATACTTCACGGATGCGACCGCCACGGGCACATCATCTCCGTACAACAATATCCGCATCACTTCTTTCGGAATGTCTTTGATGGGCGTGGCCAGCGATACCTTGTATCGTTTTAATATCGCCTCCACTTTCTTAAAGATCCAGATGTCGCGGTATTCACCAAGCGGCAAAATGCCCCCGCGGCTGATGCTTAGCTTTTTGTCCGGAATAACCGACTCCTCAGTAATTTCTTCGATAACACCCAACCCATTGCACACCGGGCAGGCTCCATAGGGTGAGTTGAATGAAAACAAATTGGGAGCAGGCTCGTCATACGAAAGGCCCGTGGCCGGATCCATCAGGAACCTGGAAAAATGATGCACCTTACCAGACTCCTCCATGGCCATCATCACGCCTTTGCCTTCTTTCATGGCTCGTGCCACCGACTGGCTGATCCGGAATCGATCCTGGGGATCAGCAACTATCCGGTCAACAACGATTTCAATGTCGTGTATCTTAAAGCGATCCACCTGCATTTTGGCGGTGATCTCCTCTAACTTCCCATCGATTCGCACCTTGGTAAATCCCTGCTTTCGAATCTGAACGAATAACTCGCGATAGTGGCCCTTTCGGCCTTTGACCACCGGAGCCAGCAGGGTGAGTTTTTTGCCTGCGAAATTCCCCAGCAGGGCATCCAGTATCTGATCTTCCGATTGCCGGATCATTTTTTGCCCGCTCAGGTACGAGTACGCTTCGCCCGCGCGGGCAAAGAGCAGGCGCATGAAATCATAAATTTCGGTAACGGTGCCAACCGTTGAACGCGGATTGCGCGAAGTGGTCTTCTGCTCGATGGAAATAACCGGGCTTAAGCCGTTGATTTTGTCCACATCGGGGCGCTCGAGGTTACCGATAAAGCTGCGTGCATAGGCAGAGAAACTCTCCATGTAGCGCCTTTGCCCTTCGGCATAAATGGTATCAAACGCGAGCGATGATTTGCCGCTACCGCTAATGCCGGTGATGACCACCAGTTTGTTGCGCGGCAACGCCACGGACACATTCTTCAAATTGTGCTCACGAGCCCCGATCACTTCGATGTGGTCGTGCCCGGTAGGGTCTGATCGTATGGCTTGGGCAGATCGGTCCATCAAAAAAATCGGTCAGCAAGAAATACAAAAAAGAAACAAGGATGGTTCGGGGGCTGAAAATAAATCTACGCGACTTCGCGGCCCGTGGCCCAGCGCAACATTTCGAACCAATCTTGCCGATCCAACTGAATAGAAAGGGCTTTGGCTGATTCGACAATGCGATCGGGCTGTGTCGTACCGATAATGGGAAAGATTCCGCTGGGGTGCTGCATTAGCCAGGCCAGTGCCAACTGGCTATACGAGGCGTTGTGCCTGGCCGCCATCGCGAACCAGTCGCGCTCATCACCTACCCGTTTGCCACCACCCAGGGGCGACCAGGCCATGGCCCGCACCCGGTGAAGCATCAGGTTATCCAAATCACCGTTGAACAACGGATCAACCCGTGATAACGAGATTTCAATCTGGTTGGTGACCAGTGGAAAATCCAGCGCTTGCTGAAGAACATCGAATTGGGAAGGCGTGAAATTGGAAACGCCAACGTGGAGCACTTTGCCTTGTTGCTTTAAATCCGCAAACGTCTCAGCCAGCTCCGCAGGATTGAGCAGGGGGTCGGGCCGATGAATCAACAGAAGATCCAGGTAGTCCGTGCCCAGTGCCGCCAGTGAATGGTCAACCGACCACGTTACGTGCGCGCGGGTGGTGTCGTAGTGCTTCAGTCGCGTGGCGGGGCGTTTGCCCGATACGAGTTTGATACCACATTTGGTCACCAGCTCCATCTGGGCGCGGAGCGCGGGCTGTTTCTTTAAAACCTGCCCAAAAATCTCCTCGTTGCCATGGTCTCCATAAATATCCGCATGATCGAAGGTTGAAATGCCCTGATCCAGGGCTGTTCGAACCAATCGGTCCACCGTTTCGGGCGAAACCGTGTGCCATCGCCAGACTCCGGCTACAAGCCGGCTGATCTCCGGCCCGTCTGGATGCAGCTTATCCCGTTGCATTACGTGGTCGTGTGCTGAAAGCACTTCTTGGTTTTGTTTCCGGTCATGCGCTTACAGCGGGTGCCATCTTTGGTTTTGCCTTCGCACCGGTTCAGTTTTGCTTTGCCCAGCTCATCGGGCTTGCAGATGTCACAGGCTTTTTTACCCGCCTTTTTTGCCGAAGCCAGCGTCATGTCTTTGGCATCGCCCGACATCCGGCAATCGGCCGTGTGGTATTTTTCACCTTGATCCGAAGAATAGACGGTTTGTGCTTTGGCGGCTAAGGCAAAAAAGAAACCAAACGACAGCAGAAGGAGAATTTTTTTCATATCAATTCAGTTTGGCTATCAGGAATCAGCTTGTCATCGTAAATTTAGCAAATCACACCAACCGGTATATGGAAGTCTCCGATCTTTTTCATGACCCCAAACTCATTGACGGGCTTCAGCGGTTTGGGGTGTTGAAGAAAGTGCAAGCCGGGGCCAAAGTTATTTCTTCGGGCGACCCTGTGGTGTTTACACCTCTGGTGTTAGCCGGCAGTCTGCGCATTATGCGGGAAGACGAAGAAGGCCGCGATGTCTTCCTGTATCATTTATACCCCGGTGATACCTGTGCCATGTCGCTCACCTGTTGCCAGTCCGGCCAGAAGAGTATGGTCAATGCCGTGGTGGAAGAAGATGCCCGTATACTGTTCATTCCCGCTAATCAACTGGACGACTGGTTTCAATCAGCCGAATGGCGCCAGTTTATGCACACCACCTATTCCAATCGCTTTGCCGAGCTGCTTCGAGTGATTGATCTCATTGCGTTTCACAACTTCGACAAACAGATACTGCACTACCTGCAGGAGCGGTCCAAAGCGCAACGCACGCGCGTACTCCATATCACCCATCAACAAATCGCTGACGAATTGCACACGCACCGTGAGGCGGTCAGCCGTTTGCTGCGAACCATGGAAACCAAGGGAATGGTAAAACTGGGCCGCAATACCATCGAAATTCTGACTGGCCTGTAACATTTGTTCCTGACGCAGGGAGTGCCTCGCTTTAGATTTGCATAAAAAAAGACGATGAGGTGGCCAACGCGATGGGAATGGATGGGATTGGCAACCGGACTGGCGGCCGGTTGGGCCTATTGGTATTATGTCGGGTGTTACTCCGGCACCTGCCCCATTACTTCCAGCCCGTTCAACAGCACGCTGTATGGTGGTGTACTGGGCTGGTTAGCCGGGGGCATGATCAGGTCGTCTGAAAAAACAACGAAAACAGAAAACCAATCTAATTCAAACTCATGATGGAACTATTGAAAAACATGCTGGGCCTTGGCCCCAAAGTGGATTACGCGGAATTAATCAAAAACGGGGCGACTGTGGTGGATGTGCGCTCGCGGGGCGAGTTTGCCGGAGGTCATGCCAAAGGCGCGGTAAACATTCCGCTGGATCAACTGAATTCTAATCTGGGGCGATTCAAAAGCAAAGACCAGGTGATCATCACCTGTTGTGCATCGGGTATGCGCAGTTCTTCTGCCAAACAAATTCTAAAGCAGGCCGGATTCGTGAACGTGCATAACGCAGGCCCGTGGCAAAATGTAGCGTAGCGTATGGCACAACCCACGTTCTCCGAACTCATTCGCTCACCTCAACCGGTACTGGTTGATTTTTCAGCCGAATGGTGCGGCCCTTGCAAAATGCTCGCCCCCATTTTGGAGCAACTGAAAACAGTTGTGGGTGAAAAAGCAAAAATTGTAAAAATTGATGTGGACCGTAATCCGCTGGCGGCCCAGGCGTACCACATTCAGGGAGTACCCACGCTGATCTTGTTTAAGAATGGCGAAGTGAAGTGGCGGCAGTCCGGGGTTATGCCCCTGGCCCAACTGCAGCGGGTGATTGAACAACACCTATAAGTATGGAACATTATTATGATGTGAACGTCATGTGGGAAGCCGACCGCCAAGGCGTGTTGAGTTCCACCGTATTGCCCCAAACGATTGACGTAGCTACCCCGCCCGAGTTCCCAAAAGGCATGGCGGGTATTTGGTCGCCCGAACATTTGCTCGTGGGCGCAGTGAGCAGTTGCCTGATGACAACGTTCCTGGCGATTGCGGAAAACTCTAAACTTGAGTTTAAGGCGTTTCAGTGTGCGGCCACTGGCAAACTGGAGTTGATTGAGGGTAAGTACATGATTTCAGAAATTGAACTGAAACCCGTGGTTACCCTGAAAGAGGGGAAAGACCGTGATCGGGCCGAACGCATTGTGCAAAAAGCCGAAGCCGCCTGCCTGATTACGAATTCGATAAAGTCGAAGGTGACGATGGTGACCCGAATTGAGGTTCAGCACGAGGCCGTCACAACTTAACCGCCCGATCGGGCATTTTCGAGTTCTCCGCTCCGGGGCGTTTGGAAATTGTGAATGGCCCATTAAATTTGCACTCCCTTTTAGGGTTTTCTGGCTAAATGCTCTGAAATCGAGTTTTTTGGCCTGATAAGCAAGCGGGAGTAGCTCAGTTGGTAGAGCATCACCTTGCCAAGGTGAGGGTCGCGAGTTCGAGTCTCGTTTCCCGCTCGGAATCGTTAACCGTTGTTGGTTAATGGTTATTCGATAGCGAAAGTGTGGTTGAAGCCACACTTTTTTGTTTTAGTCTGCGGACGGAATAACCGACCATGATCAACCAGCAACAGAATGGCCCGCCCGGGTGGTGGAATTGGTAGACACGCAGGACTTAAAATCCTGTGGCCCTTAAAGGCTGTACGGGTTCAACTCCCGTCCCGGGTACGAATACTTTTGCAAGTCACTGTTAATCAAAATATTAGCAGTGACTTTTTTATTTTACGTACGTATGGGCGTACAAAAATCAATGAAACTTTAAACCCAAAAAATATGGTACACGCAATCCAAAAAGATTCTAAGGTCAAGGTTGAGGTCACTCTGCATGGTGGCGAGGAGCTTGTTCGAGTTCAGAAGTCTCTTTTGCTAGCTATCGAGTCAATTGCATCAGATCCCGAGCGAGCTGGTGATGCTGACTCAGTAAAGGCATCTTGGACGTTAAGCAATTTGTTACGCGAGTTTATGCTTGATGAATCGCAAACCAATACCGGAGTTGGCGGCAAGGCCTATACAGGTTAAGCAAGATCAACGCGAATGACTAATTCCTGAAGCGGTGGATATTTATCTAGCAAAATATCCAGCGCTTCATTGTACGGAGGTTTCCCAGTCCGCGGCAAATAGTCGGCTAAATCAAATCCACGAATGCGATCATCGTTGCTGACAAAGCTGGCTTTCTCTAGGATATCCGATACATGAACGTTGAAACCTATCCGTTGAAAGGCTTCGGCTTTCTCGGCCCATTTCGAGAATGCGCCAAGATCAGGGTAGAGCACGACTTGCCTCGACCTTAGAGGTTCCATCCTTTCGGCCGTCAGATTGGAGATTGATCCACACGCGAGCCAGGTGATCTCAGGTAGGTAGCAACTCGAAATCATCGCAGTTTTCTCCGATTCTACTACCGCTACAGCTCGTGGCGTGGGGATCGACAAAAGGTGTTCGCCAAAAAGTATCTGTCGAATATGGGCTGTTCGTTGGCCAGACTTTCGCAAGACACTGTGGGCACTGTCAAACTTCGTCTTGTCTCTCTTCCCTGTCTTGGCATCGTAGCACATCAGCTTTCCATAAAAAATAGCACCCGTTGCATCGACCTGCCAAAAAATAGTTGCGCCTGGCCACCTTTTTGAGGTACCGAGATGATATGCTCTCGCGCACGAAAGCGCATTGCGCAATCCTACGACATTGCGCAAGTACTCAAACAGATTATTTTTTGCGTAGTGTTTGTGGTTAATTGATTTTAAGAACAAATTGGCTGGAATCAGCATCTTCGGTAGTTCGGGACGCTGTTGCGCACGCAATGGGGTGGAAATTTGCGCATTCTTTTGCGTATGCGCACTACGTAAAAACTCGGCCGGACTTAGGTGATACCCGCAATTGACCCTCCTATTGCAAATACCCACGTGTTCAGCTATGTACTGACCAGTTTCCAGGTCGATGTACCTGGTGAACTCGCGATTCTTGCCACATGATGGACAAGTGAACCGGCTTCGCGGCCCGGAATAGCTTTCGAGTTTGAAGCGCTCAGCCATATCTCAAGAAAATTCGACTCAACGCAAAACGCAACCGCAAAAGGGGGGCGTATATAGGGGGCTGCGTTGCGTTACGTTAGCGCAACGCAACGCAATTGACCCTATATACAGATTACGGTTGCGGTATATGTGCAGGGTTAAATTCGTAGTAATCTCCATTTTGAACTACCATTTTGAGTTCGACAAGCTCCTTTACTCTGCTTTCAGCGGTCCGCTGGGAAACCTTTTTTCCCTCGATCTCGCCTGACGCATCAACAATTGCGTTCACCAGGTCACGATACCCAAGGGCTCCGGTTCGGAGGCAGCGCTTTGCCAGCTCTATTCTTTTTTCGAGCCTTACAGTGGATTTATCGGTCGATCGTTTGGCTTCGGATGCCTCAATTGAGTTAAGGGAGACCGGCATTCCCAATTCACGATCAAAACGAAAAAATACATCATCGAAGTTTGGCCCCCCTCGAATCAGCTTCGCTTCGATTTGGTGAATGCTCTTTTCTTTAATTCTCTTGATGGTAATTGCTCCACCGCATTTACGTTCCGCCTCCGATCCGAGGTTACCACGCAGCTTCCCGGAGGTTCCCGGATTTTCATGTATGTGTGCTACTATTGTGGTGTTGAGTTGGTCGGATTTAATCATCAATTGCTCGACAATTCCAAATGCTTCCCTCGTATCATTCGGATCTTGTATTAAATCTGCAACACCATCAATGATCCAAAGGTGTGCATCAGGCAGTTGCTCCATTAGGGCAAAGACTCTCCGGTTTTTCTCTTTGGAATCGTACTTGCGGAAATTATAAATGTGCAGGGACGATGGTTCTTTGCTCAGTCCACAAATCTTTAGCACTAGCCTTCTAAGCTTGTCTGTATAGCTCTTCGGCTGCTCAGTGTCAACGTAGACCACCGGGCGACCCTCTGAAAAGCTTGTGCGAATAGAGAGAGTATCAAGGTGCGCACAATCTTTGATTAGTGCAGTTGCGAGCATAAAAGCGCAAACAGATGTTTTTCCCACTTTAGGTAGTCCACCAATGATTGACAAGTCGCCCTTGGCGGCAAAGATGCTTCCACCAATTTCAATCACCGGAATGATAGGCGGAATTATTGACTCGTCCGTGATTCGGTCTCCATCGAACTCATTGACAACCGGTAGGATATGCTTCTCAATGTCCTTTTGAAAAGCCCCCAACTTGACTTGATTAACCTCGGGCATAAGCACTCATTTGAGACTTAAGCCTGCGTATCTGCCATCCGATCTTTGCGCGTTTACTGCGTAAATCGCGTAGAGTTTTGCGTAAGTTCTTGCTTGCGTAATACGTATTGCGTATAATTGCCATTGCGTAATTATTTTAGAAGAAATCAAAAAGGACGAGGCCCCGGAAAGGCCTCGTCCTTTACTTTTTACTACTGGTTTTGCGCCAGAAGCCCGGCCGCGAGAATTAACAGGCCGCCAAAGAGCGTGTATAAACGCGCCTTGGTCAAAGCTTCTTCTGCCAACTCGGCCGCAACTGCGGGATCTTTTTCATTTTCCATAAAATAAATTTTTGTTACAGTGGCCCCTGGCAATCCACCGTTGATTTTTTTAATCAGCCGGCCAGGATCGGCTGTTTTTTAGAAAACTCTAAGTAGCCGTAATAGCCTGCAACGCCAATACCCAAGACAAGCAAACCAAACAACACGGCATTCTGTGCCGCCCGGTTGCCCTGCACGTTGGTGAGCTTTTCCAACACTTGCACCAGGCCTTGTGTAAGCTGCTCGGCCGTGCCCATCCGCGTCTCTAAATCACGCTTCAATTGTTCGTTGGTGGTTGCGGCAGCGTTGTATTCGCGCTCGGCCGTTTTGCCAGGCCTGAACGTACGGTCAAACCAACTCGATCCTAAACTGCCCAACTGGTTAATTTGAACCAGTGAGGATTGAAGTTGGCGCTCGATCTGGGCAATGGCCACATCCAGTTCGGCAATCATGCTTCTCATTTCGCTGTTTTGCACTTCGACTTGGGCACGCTGTTCATCAAAGGCTTTCTTTTTGGCGCGGCCTTTTGCAATCAATCCGGAAATCAAAGCGATGGCGCCCAACACTTGCCCAACGCCCGGCACGGTCTGAAGCAAACCGACCGAAATTGCAGTTGACGCTGATCCAGCCGTTGCGCTGGCAATGGCAAAGCCGTCTCGACTTTTTATTGCGCTGCCGATACTTTGAACAGCCGATGCGAGGGAGTTTGTTTGGGCTTGAGAAATCACTTTTTCCGGATTTTGACCTTTGACATTGAATCGAAAAGCTCTCCTTTTTTGAAGAAGACACGATTGCCGATTCGATGAAATGGGATTTTGCCAGTGTACATCCAGGCATGAACCGTTACGAGGCTAACACCGAATAGTTTTGCAACTTCTGTTCGCTTCAATAACGTTTCATCATTTGAAGTAACTTCTTGCTTTGAGTTTTGTAAATCGAACTCTTCACGCAAAAGGCTGCGAAGTTCATCTCGGGTTGTAAGAATAAGTTGCGTCATCTCGTTTCAACTTTAATTGTTGAGCGAAATAACTCAAATGCCTTAATCGCGTTTTTATTTGCGCGATACTAACGCGATTAAATTTTATTAAGGAGGGATTCCTTTAGATGAGGAATTGGCTCTGTACTACTCAGAGGTGCCTTTTTAAAGTAGTCTTGTAGGCTCCTAAGCGCTAATGATGGCTTCGCCTTTATGCTATGAAAATAGCGCGCGATAGCCGCGCCATTTATCTTTATTTCTTTTCTCTCACAAACTATCATCAACGTCTTTGCTACTCTTTGCAACTTGGTTTTGCTAGGATATTCTCCTAATTCACCCTTCAAAGCCTTTTCAACATCCCCTGTAAAATCTAATAGCTTCTTTTTGTGTTTGAAAGATGACTTTGTCCTTTTCAAATGTTGAGAAGCCCACTCCTCAAGTAGCCTCATTCTTGACCCAAGAACCTTGTCATCCAACTGAGCCAACAGAAGCCTTAGCTTACTCTGACTACCTTTGAACGTTACTTTAAAGTGAAAATCCAAAAACTCCACCGGGTGTTGTGTTGTTGCCAGTCGATAGCCGAAAAGAAGGGGAAATTGAGGATCGTCTTTTGGCACCTCGAATTGTTGGTTTAGGTTAACGCCAAAGAACCGGTGGGACCAAATGAAGTAAAAGTCGTAGGGAGAACTACCAGCCCCGTACCCAAGGTTTGTATCAAGAGCCCACCTTATTTTTTCACGGCTTTCGTCTCGGTTCGCATTATCGGAATTCAATGCTTGAGAAAGACATTCCTCCCATTCAACCATATCGGCATCAACGAAAGGGCGATTTTTAACAAATTCTTTGAATAGTTCTTCAACAGGCTTAATCACCAACTTTGAAGCCATTACAAGCACTGCCGGGTGCTCCTTCCAATTGGATGTTCGGGCAACGGAGTATCTGACCAACAGATCAAATCTAATCCGAAAGTCCGTTTCCAATTCTGTGTTAGGGGGATCTTTTATCATGCAGCGAACATCTCAGCTTGCTTTTTGAAGTGCCTATCTATTTCCCTCACCTTTTCCATGTCAGACAATTTGAGATACGCCCTGAAGGCTTTTTCCGTTTTGTGTCCTGTAACGGTCATAATGTGTTGACTAGGCACTCCCTGTAAGTACAGGTTGGTTGCAAAGGAACGCCTTGCTGTATGGGAAGTTATTAACTCGTATTTTGGAACGGTTTTCCTCACCTTTTGGCCGGCTCTCGAGTGGGTGATTTCCACGGGAATGTCAAGACCAGCCCGTTTGATTGCTGTCACCTCCTTTAAGTACTCATTAAATTTTTGGGGCGAAATCGCGGGTAGGTTGTAGCCATACTTTTCTAACAAGGGCCTGGCTTTGGGATTAATCGGGACTCTTACAATTTGCCCGGTTTTTTCAGTCTCAATTTTGAGAAGGGTCATCCCATTTTCTTCAATTATTTTATCCTTTGTTACCCGAACTAAGTCAGAGTACCTCAAACCAAGCCAACAATTAATGCAAAACACGTCCCTGACGCGCTCTAGTTTTTGATTTGATCTGAGGTCAATAGCCAATAGGCTGCTAATCTCAGATTCAGAAAGGTAAACCGAGTCAGAGTCTTTCCGAAAAACGACAAATCCCTTTCGTTTGAATTTTAGATTCGAATGCAAGTCACGTTCAAACGCCTCATTCATGATAGTCTTGATGTGCTTAATGTGAGTGCCAACCGTGTTGTCGTTTAGCTCCTTTTCCTTCCAAAGGAACCCAGTGTAGTCATCGTAGAAATTCAGATCAATCATCGAAAAATCTAAAATCTTACGGCTCCTTTCAGAATATTCTTTCAGAGCATTTATCGTAGTTTGATAGCCCTTTTTTGTATTTCGGGCAAAGTTGGATTTTTCGACAAACTCGATTGCAAAACTGATCAGGTTAATGCGTTTCAGTTCCTTGCCGCTAAGCTTTGCGATAATGTCCTTGACTTCCCGTTTAGAGGTGAGGATCCCCTTTCGGAGGTTAGAATGCATCTGACTTGCAACCTCTTCTTCAACGTCACTTAGGAATCCGTTGAGTTCGGCAGCGGCAGGCCACCTCGCCTTAGCTCTGCAGCGGTTAACGTCCCAGTGCCCCCTGTTACACTTCCTATCAGTAGAAATCTTGATTGCCCTTTCACCCTTTCTTCGAATGTACAAGAAGATCGGTAGGTGTTTGCCCTTATCGCCTTTGACCTTTGATTCTAAGTAGAACTTAACTGAAAGCCCCATAAGGCGTACATATTTGCGTACAAATTTAATTAATTCCACTTTATCTCTTGTGGATATTCCTTTATCTTTGGGTCTCTGATTTACAGAGACTTAAAGCGAATTCGATTAAGTTAATATGGTAACGGGGAAAGAACCGAATACTCCCGTCCCGGGTACTTCAACAACTCATCTCATCCAGCTAACGGAACACTTACACCTGTTAGCCTCAACTTGAAAAATTCCGGATAACAATTCTCCCAAAGCCGTACCTTTGGAATTCGTTTGGCTATGAATCACGCACAAACCATCGCTCTGTATCAACCGATGCTGCAAACCATCGCCTACAACCTCGTGCGGTGCAAGGAGGATGCCGAGGACATCGTGCAAGACACGTTTGTCAAGTGGCTGAGCATTGACCTCTCGAAGGTTGAGAATGTGAAGGCGTACCTGATTGCTGCCGTCACCAATGCCTGCCTGAATCATCTCAACAGCCTGCGCAAGAAGAAAGAGACCTACCTGGATAACCTGCACGTGAGCGACTTGCTGAAGAAGTTCAAAGAAACCAACCTGGGTCACCTGGATTTGGATGTTAAGCTTTCAGCCGCGTTTGCCGTGCTTCAACACAAGCTGGAACCGCTGGAGCGTGCCGCCTATCTGCTCAAAGAAGTTTTTGACTACGAGTACGATGAGTTGCAGCATGCGGTGGAAAAGAAAAAAGAACATTGCCGTCAACTCGTGTGCCGGGCCAAGAAGAAACTGGCGGACGAAACCTCAAAAATCCACCTTGAACTGCCGGACGCGGGCGAGCTGATGAAGAGCTTTCGGGAAGCGTGCACCGTGGGGAATGCGAGCCAGTTGATTGAGACGCTCAAAAAGGACATTGCCACAGCCTGGCAAAAATAAATCTGAATTTTTTACTGAGTTCTGTCACAAAACGCGGATTGGCCTGTCTTAGGGCTTGTGCAGGGTGACGTGTGCCCTGTTGTACCCTAAAACATTAAACCTATGGCTGTTATCCTTAGCTTTTTTATTGCCCACTGGTACCTGTCGCTGTTTTTCCAGACGTTTTTTCTGCACCGCTATGCGGCCCATAAAGCATTCACCATGAGCAAGTTCACCGAAAAGGTGTTTTTTGTGCTCACCTGGATTTTTCAGGGTTCAAACTACCTGAGCGCTTATGGGTACGGCATTATGCACCGCATGCACCACGCTTTTGCCGATACGGAAGATGATCCGCATTCTCCCAAATATGATGAGTCGATCTTCAAAATGATGTGGAAGACCAAAACCATTTACTCCGGCATTACAAACAAGACCATTGTGCCGGACAAGCGCTTTACCGAAGGCGCACCCGAGTGGGTTGCCTTTGACCGGTTTGCGCGCTCCTGGCCCTCACGCATCCTCTGGGGCGCGGTGTACACCTTGGTTTATTGGCAGTTTGCTACGGCCTGGTGGCTTTGGTTGCTGTTACCCATCCAGTTTTTCATGAGCCCCATTCACGGAGCGATCATCAACTGGTTCGCGCACAAGTATGGATATCGCAATTTTGAAGTAGGCGACACTTCGCGCAATTTCTTACCGGTTGATTTTTTGATGATGGGCGAAAGCTACCACAACAACCACCACAAGCATGGCTCGCGCGCCAACTTTGGTGGCGTGCGTTGGCACGAGTTTGACCCCACCTACCCGGTCATCCGCTTGCTGGATTTCATTGGGGTGATCAAGCTTAACCCGGCCCGCCAGGTGAGCCTCACTCAGGTGAAGAAGGCCGCCTGAGCCTGGTGAGTCAAATAGACTGCTAACAAAGGGTTGTTATCTTTGCCGCGCACTAACGCGGATACTTTGACTTTTACCGACTTCCAATTTGATCCCAAACTCCAGGAAGGCCTGGATGCCATGGGCTTTAGCAAACCAACGCCCATTCAGGAAAAGGCCATTCCGGTGATTATGGCTAACCGCGACCTGATCGGCTGCGCCCAGACGGGTACCGGAAAAACAGCCGCCTATGTGTTGCCGGTAATCAACAAGATGATTCGCAACGATCACCGGCATCTGAACACCCTCATCATTGTGCCCACGCGCGAATTGGCCCAGCAGATCGATCAGCAAATCGAGGGTTTCGGCTATTTCACAGGCGTGAGTTCAATTCCCGTGTATGGCGGTGGCGATGGCGCCACGTGGGACCAGCAGAAACGGGCACTCGAACATGGGGCCGACATCATCATTGCCACGCCCGGACGTTTGATTGCCCTGCTGGCGGGCGACAGTGTGGACCTGAGCCGGCTCCAGCATCTCATTTTAGATGAAGCCGATCGCATGCTTGACATGGGCTTCTTTGAGGATATTCTCAAGATCATCGGTTATCTGCCGAAGCAACGGCAAACCCTGTTGTTTAGCGCCACCATGCCGCCAAAAATCCGGCAACTGGCTCAACGAATACTGCACGAACCGGAAGAGATTACCCTGGCGCTGGCCAAGCCTGCCGCAGGGGTGCTGCAACAGGCGTATGTGGTTTACGACCGGCAAAAGCCGGAACTGCTCAAACACGTGCTGAAGACCTACCCGTGGAATAGCGCCATTCTCTTTGCCTCGCGCAAGGAAACCGTGAAACAACTCGACCGGGCTTTTGCAAAGAGTAATTTCCCTGCGCGGGCATTTCACAGTGATTTGGAGCAGGCCGAGCGCGAAGAACTCATGCGGGCATTCAAGAACAAGCAAATCAAATTGCTCATTGGCACGGATGTGCTCTCGCGGGGCATTGATGTTGAAGGCATCAGTCTGGTGATCAACTGGGACGTGCCGCCTGACCCCGAAGACTACGTACACCGCATTGGCCGCACCGCCCGCGCAGAAACAACGGGCACCGCCATCACATTCGTGAATGAAGAAGACCAACGCAAGTTCTCGTACATCGAAAAACTTATTGAACGGGAAGTACCCAAAGTTGCACTACCCGAAAGTCTGGGCGATGGCCCGGCCTATCAACCCGAGTTAAAAAGGAAGTCGGCCTTTAGAGGCGGTGGAAATGGAAGGCGGAAGTTTTCCGGCAAACGAAGCCGATAATCCTTCCGCCCTTATACGCAAATGGCTCAGCGTGGTATGCGCACGCGGCCCACTTCGGTTATCCGGTTTTCGGCCGTGCGAATAGCGGCCTCCTGACTACTGATTTTCTCACGACTGGCCAGATTAAGAATGTTCAGGCAGGTCGTATAGATTTTTTCGGCTTGCTCGTAGGCCCGCTGCCGGTTGTAGTTGCCCACGTATTCGTTGTAAACGTTGATCAACCCTCCGGCATTAATGAGAAAGTCCGGTGCATACGTAATGCCGCGGTCGATGAGCATGTAGCCGTGCCGGGTTTCATCCTTTAACTGATTGTTTGCTGCTCCGGCCACCACAGCACACTTGAGTTGCGGAATGGTTTCATCGTTCAGCGTGGCACCCAATGCGCAGGGCGCATAGATATCCATATCCAGGCTGTAGATCTTTTCCATCGGCACGGGTATAGCTCCCGTTTTGGCCGCAACCGCATCTACCTTCTCGTCCGAGATATCGGTAATGAAAACCTTGGCGTTCTCCTTAATCAAATGATCGACCAGGTGCATGCCCACCTGCCCAACACCCTGCACTCCCACGCGCTTACCGGCAAGGGAATCTGAACCAAAAACTTTTTTCGCGGTGGCTTTCATGCCGAGGTACGTGCCATACGCAGTTACAGGTGATGGATCTCCCCCGCCACCCATGGATTCGGGCAAGCCGGTGACATGCTTCGTCTCCATGGAAATGAACTCCATGTCAGCGGTTTTCATGTTTACATCTTCGGCCGTAATGTATTTGCCGCCCAGGCTGTTCACAAACTTGCCAAACCTGCGCATGAATGCTTCCGTCTTCAGTTTGGACGCGTCACCCATGATCACCGCTTTGCCACCGCCCAGATTGAGACCACTGATAGCCGCTTTGAACGTCATGCCACGCGAGAGGCGCAATACATCGGTCAGCGCTTCCTCCTCGGTGGCGTAGTTCCACATGCGGGTTCCGCCCAGGGCCGGGCCCAGCGTGGTATTATGGATGGCAATCATGGCCCGCAGACCGGTATGCTCATCGTAACAAAATACTACCTGCTCGTGACCCATCTGCATCACTTTTCCCAAAACTCCCGTTTGCACACGTTCCAGTTCTTTGATCTCCATTTGGTGATTGTTTTAAGGTTGTATTCTCTACTTTTACAGCCTGCTTCCGCACCCGGCTTTGATGGGCACAAAATTACCAAAAAGGCCATTTTTAGTTTGTTAAATCGATTGCATTAATTTTTTAGAAGAATATTCCGCCCCACTAATTCAGCCCCCAATTATATTTCATGAAGGAACTGGCCTACCTCAATAAATACTTGAAAAAATACAAGTGGCATCTCGTGCTGGGGCTCGTGTTCGTCATCATTTCAAACTTGTTTCAGATCTATCCTGCACAGATGGTGCGGCACTCGATCGATCTGGTGGTGGACAATGCCACGACCTATCAATCGCTTCAGGGCACCGCCTCGCAAAAGGAGTTCTTTGAAGTATTTGCCAACGGCATACTCGTATATGCCTTGTTGATCTTGCTCATGGCCTTGCTGCGCGGGGTGTTTCTGTATTTCGTGCGGCAAACCCTGATCGTGATGAGCCGCCTGATCGAATACGACCTGAAAAACGAAATCTTTGCACACTACCAGACGTTGCCGATGAGTTTCTACAGGCGTAATAACACGGGCGACCTCATGAACCGGATCAGCGAAGATGTCGGGCGTGTGCGCATGTACCTGGGGCCTTCCATTATGTACGGGCTGCAGTTGATAACGCTTTTTGTCATGCTCATTCCCCTGATGTTTACCATCAGCCCAACCTTAACGTGGTATGCCCTCATCCCCTTACCTGTTCTGTCGATCAGTATTTTTTATGTCAACAACATTATTGACCAGCGGGCTGAGGAAATTCAAAAAAGCCAAAGCCGGCTGAGCACCTTTGTACAGGAAGCCTTCTCGGGTATACGTGTATTGAAGTCTTTCACGCGCGAAAATGAATCGCTGGAAAAATTCACCCAGGAGAGTGACATCTATAAGAAACAATCGCTGAAGTTAACGCGTGTGCAGGCGATGTTCTTCCCCATCATCATGGGGCTTATCGGCATCAGCACCATACTCACCATCTATGCCGGCAGCCGCGAAGTCATCAACGGCACACTCACGTTTGGAAACATTGCCGAATTTGTCATCTACGTGAACCTGCTTACCTGGCCGGTAACCTCGCTGGGTTGGACAAGCAGCCTGGTGAAGCGTGCCGAGGTATCGCAAAAAAGGATCAATGAGTTTTTGATGACCCGATCAGATCTCGTATCCGAAAAAAATGAAATTCACGCGATCCAGGGCAAAATCGAGTTTGATCATGTGTCATTCACCTATCCCGACACCGGCATACAGGCCGTTCGCGATGTGAGTTTTGCGCTCGAGCCAGGCGAGTCGCTGGCCATTGTGGGGGCCACGGGATCCGGAAAATCAACCATTGGCAGTCTGGTGGCCCGGTTATACGATGTCACCACAGGCGAAGTTCGCATTGACGGGCGATCGGTGAAAGACTACGATCTGGTGGCGCTGCGCAATCAAATGGGATATGTGCCACAGGATGTGTTTCTGTTTAGCGATACCCTTTACAACAACATTGCCTTCGGCCTTGACCAGCCGGTGGAAGAAAAAATCATACAAGCCGCCAAGGATGCAGATGTTTACCAGAACATCATGGGATTTCCGCAGGGATTCGGAACGCGCGTGGGCGAACGCGGCATCACGCTCTCGGGCGGGCAAAAACAGCGGGTGTCCATTGCGCGGGCGATGGTGCGCGAGCCGCGTATTTTGGTTCTGGACGATGCCCTTTCAGCCGTAGATACCAAAACAGAAAATGCGATCTTGTCCAGTCTGCGCACCATCATGAAGGGTCGCACAACGATTATCATCACCCACCGGGTGTCAGCCGCCCGCATGGCGGATAAGATTCTGGTGCTCGAGGATGGGCGCGTAGCGGAAGCCGGCAATCACGAATCGCTGCTGGCCGCTAACGGCCTTTATACCGATTTGTATGAGCGGCAGATGAAAGGTGAGCCGCAGGAAGAATCCTCGGAATAATCAAAACACGTAGCGAAGCCCGATCCCGCCCTGGAAGCGACTGTACCCCGGGTCAACGAGCACATCGGTGAACCAGGCAATTTCAATAAAGGCGGAGGCTGGAATCGAGAAATAGGAATATTCAAAACCCAACACGCCCACCGGGCCATAGGTAAAACGTTTTTCGATGAGTGTCCCCGAACGTGTTTCGGAAAAAGGATTATTGGGGTCTTGGGTGTAGAGATAATCGTATTTCAACGTGGTGCTCCGCCATTGCCAACCCGCGCCAACATAAACTTGAAGGCCTTTGGAAATCGCTTCGGCATCCCACTGACGCAAGAACTTCGCTTCCAGCAGCCAATCTTGCGTTGCTCTGTGCGTCAGGTAGTCAATGGTTTCATCGCCAACCAAAGAAAAATTCTGGTCGATGTATTCGGGAAAAATCTCACGATAATACTTATTGTACAGCCCGCTGGCGGCTTTGCCGCCATCTAGGGCAAACGCCCACTTCGGGTTTGCATAGAACTTATACGTTACCGCAAAGGGATCGCCCAACTTGAATCCAATACCCTGATACGGATATTGACTGTCGTGAAAAATCGGGCAAACAACCCGGGCTTTGTTGCGCGTCATCTTTGGAACGCGATAGCCGGTACTGACCGGGCTCTTGGTTTGAGCCACCAAATCAGGTGCCATAAGGATGAAAATGACACTGAAAACGGCCAGTTTCGAAATGCGCATTAGAGCAAATATAGGCTTTTTTAGAGGTCGCAAGGGATAGCCTGCCGAATTCAGCTGGCGAACGTCACGCCAGCTCTTTGAACTGCATGCGGTGCAACTGCGCATAGGGGCCGTTGGCCTCCAATAACTCCTCATGGCGACCACGTTCGCGAATCTCGCCTTTTTCCATCACAATAATCTTGTCCGCCTTCTGGATGGTTGACAGGCGATGGGCAATCACAATGGATGTACGGTGGCTCATCATTTTGTCAATGGCCTCCTGAATCATCGATTCCGTTTCGCTATCAACCGATGAGGTGGCTTCATCCAACACCAGAATCTTCGGATCGTACACCATCGCGCGGATGAATGAAATCAATTGCCGCTGCCCCACAGACAATGTGGCTCCGCGTTCCATCACGTTGTAATCGAGCCCGCCCGGCAAACGCTCAATAAACTTGCGCGCGCCCACCAGGTCAGCCGCGTGCCAGATCATTTCATCGGAAACATCAGGGCTGCCTAACGTAATGTTGTGGCGAATGGAGTCCGAAAACAAAAACACGTCTTGCAGCACCACACCAATGTGCCTGCGTAAACTGGCCAATGCATAGTCGCGCACATCAACGCCATCAACCCGAATGCTGCCGCGGTTGATGTCATAAAACCGGTTTAACAAGTTAATGATAGACGACTTGCCGGCCCCCGTGGCTCCCACCAACGCAATTTTTTCGCCTGGACGTATGTCCAGGTTTACATCGCGCAGCACATCATTCCCTTCATTGTAGGCAAACCAGACATGCTCAAATTTCACTTCGCCCTGAATTGAAGCCGGTGCATGGGTGCCACTCTTGACCGCATACTCTTCATCGTCAAGCAGGTTGATGATGCGGGAGGTGCTGACAATACCCATCTGCAACGTGTTGTAGCGATCTGCAATCATGCGAATGGGGCGGAAGAACATCTGGATGTACATAATAAAGGCGGTAAGCGAGCCGATCGTAATACCGGTCTCCTCAGCATTGATGACCCCGCGCGCTCCGTACCACATCAGCAAACCGATACCCATGGCGGCAATAATCTCGGCCACGGGGAAATACACTGAATAGTACAGAACCGACCGAAGATGGGCATCGCGGTGTTCCTTATTGATTTCCTGAAAGCGGGTGTACTCCCGTTTCTCCGACCCGAAGAGCTGAACCACGCTCATGCCCGTGATATGTTCCTGCACAAATGCGTTCAGGTTCGATACCGCGTTTCGTACGTCATTAAACGCCACCTTGATCTTTTCCTTGAAGATGTAGGTAGCCAGCAGCATGAAGGGAATCGTGGAAAGGCTTACCAGCGACAGTCGCCAATCGGTATAGAACATAAAGGCGAGAATCACCACAATCTGCAGTAAATCTCCTGCCATAGCCGCCAATCCCTCGCTGAAGACATCGGCCAGCGTTTCTACATCCGAAACGGTGCGCGTCACCAGTCGGCCAATCGGTGTCTTGTCGAAAAATTTCAGCTTGAGATTTATGATGTGCTCATAGAGCTTGATGCGTATGTCGCGAATGACGTACTGCCCGATGCGACCCGATATATAGGTGTGCACATACTGTGCTGCCGCCTGTGCCACTAACAAAACAAAAAGCCAGATGATAATGGTGACCATACCGGAGTAATCACCTACTGCCACATGATGGTCGAGGGTGTACTGCACCAGGTACGGACGCACGGGTGTGAGAAATCCGATGACCAGGGTAAGCCCAATCAGCAGGTAGAACCGACCCTTATAGGGCTTTACGAACTGCATCAGGCGCCTGAGCACCGACCAGTCGATGATATTACCGCTACTGACTTTCTCTTTATCCACCTACTTCAGGAATATCTCTTTTGGGTATTTGACGCTTACGAGGTAAAGGCCTTCGGCCGGAACATTCATACCGGCAAGTTTGCGATCGCGCCCGTCAATAATTTGCTTGAATTGATTCAACGTTATTTTTCCCGATCCCACGTCCAGCAATGTTCCCACGACAGCCCTCACCATGCCGCGTAAAAATCGGTTTGCGGTTATGGTAAAAACCCAAAGATCGCCTTTTTGATTCCAGCGTGCTGACTTCAGGTCGCAAATAAAGTGATTTACATCCGTTTTTACCTTGCTAAAGCTTTCAAAGTCGTGCTTGCCCAACAGCAACTCAGCGGCCTGATTCATGATTTGAAAATCGAGGGGTTTAAAACAGTAAAAAGCCCGGCCCACCAGCAATGGATTTTTGCGTGTGGTCAGATGGTACTCGTAGGTGCGTTCGCGGGCATCGTACCGCGCGTGGGCATCGGGTTTTACCTGCCGTATTCCGCCAATGGCGATATCAGCCGGCAGAAAGGAGTTAATTTGCTGAATCAATTTTTCGGGCTGAAATTCCTTTTCCAGGTCAACATGAAAAAATTGCTGGGCGCAATGCACGCCTGTGTCGGTACGACCACTGCCGGTAATGGCTACCTTTTCGCGGAATATCTTGCTCAACCCCTCCTCTACCAGTTGTTGCACACCCACTGCGTTGCGCTGGTTTTGCCAACCGTGGTACCGCGTGCCGTTGTAGCTGATTTCGAAGAAGAAGCGCATTTGAGAAGTTGGGAATTTGAGAATTTGAGAAGCTGAGGGGTCTGGTGAATCGCAAATCAGATGTTGGATATCTTAATGGCCCTTGTGTAGGAGTTAAGCAACTTACTCACCTCCTCCAGAAGGGAACCCAAGGCGTCATCTGTCGTATACTTGAGATCCCTGGAAAGAATGATGTAATATCGGCATTCCTCTACCGATCCCTGCGATATGTTCAAAAAACGGATCTTTTCTGGCTTTGTCCGTTTCACATAGCCTTCGGCAATGTTTGCCGCAATGGAAATGGCTGCACGTCTGAACTGAGAAGTTAATCCATAAAGTTCATCTTTCGGGAACCCAGCCGTATTACGGTAAACCAACAAAACGAATTGATGTGCCCGTTGCCAAACGATTAACTCCTCAAATTTCTGAGTAGCTGCCATACGACTTACTTCACATTACCTCAATTTATCGAAATCTCAATTCCCCAACTTCTCAAATTCTCAAATTCTCATAAACCACTGCCGCTCCCTGCCCCACCCCAATACACATCGTAGCCACGCCATAGCGCACGTTTTGTTTCTGCATTTCGTGCAACAGGGTGGCTGAAATTCTCACCCCGCTGCAACCGAGTGGGTGGCCGAGCGCAATGGCCCCTCCGTTGACATTTACCTTTTCAGGATCTAACCCCAGATCACGTATACAGGCCAGGGCCTGCGAAGCGAACGCCTCATTCAATTCCACGAGCCCAATATCCGCTACGCGAAGGTTCGCGCGGGCAAGCGCCTTCTTCACGGCCGGCACCGGACCCACACCCATATAGGCCGGATCAACACCGGCCACCGCCATGCTCACCACGCGTGCCATGGGCTGTTTCTTCAATTTACCCGCCATGCTCTCGCTCACCAACAGGGCGGCAGCCGCACCATCATTAAGGCCAGAGGAATTGCCAGCCGTTACGCTGCCACCTTCGCGGAATGCCGGCTTGAGCGCAGCCAGTTTTTCCAAAGATGTTTCACGGGGGTATTCATCTTTCTCAAAAGCCAACACGTCTTTGCCTTTTTTCACCGGCACAGAAATGAGTTCATCGGCAAACCGATTGGCGGCATGGGCTTGGGCATACCGCTGCTGCGATTGCAGGGCGAAAGCATCCTGGCTTTCACGCGTGATTTTCCATTTGTCGGCCACATTCTCGGCTGTTTCACCCATGGAAAAAGGATGATACATTTTCGCCAACGCGGGATTAGTAAAGCGCCACCCCAGTGTGGTGTCATACATTTCCGTTTTTCGCGCAAAGGGTTCTTCCGCCTTCGCCATCACAAACGGTGCCCGGCTCATGCTCTCTACACCACCGGCCAGGTACACATCACCCACACCGGTCATAATACCGCGCGAAGCATCCATTATCGCCTGTAGCCCTGACGCACACAACCGGTTGACGGTGACACCCCCGATGGACGTGGGTAACCCCGCCAGGAGCAAGGCCATGCGCGCCACATTGCGATTGTCTTCACCGCTTTGATTGGCCGCCCCGGCCACCACGTCTTCAATCCACTCCGGAGCGATTTCCGGGTTGCGTTTGATCAGTTCGCGCAGCGCGTGCGCCAGCAGGTCGTCTGGCCGAACGGAGGCCAGCGAACCCCCATAACGGCCGATGGGCGTTCGCAAAATGTCGAGAACCAAGGCAGAACTCATGGGCACAAACGGTGTTGTTTCGTTAGTTTTGCAGCAAAAGTAACCCATTATGTGGCAACGTGTACAGACCGTTTTTCTGGTGCTTTGTGTGGCCTGCCTGTTGGTCAGTTTTTTCCTCCCCATCTGGGTGAGTGAAGACCCGACCGGGGTTTCGCGGCAACTTTACCCCTTACACTACACGGTGATTCAGGACGGCACACGCACGACTACATATTTTCCGTACGCCATCACCGCTATGTTAATGGCCGCTGCCGCAACAGTGGCCATCCTGGAGATCAGACGTTTTGATAACCGCATGACACAGATCAAACTCGGCACGCTCAACTCGCTGTTGTTGGCGGGCATCATGATTTGTATGGTGGTATTCTTCAATCAACTGGTGAATCAGTTTGGCGGAAAAAATGGCATCAGCTTGTGGGTGATTTTTGGAGCAGTGGCCTTCAACTGGTTGGCCATTCGTTTCATTCGCAGAGATGAGCGTGTGGTACGCGACTCCGATCGTATCCGGTAAAACTATTCCGGATAACTATTGTTCTTAAATCAAAACGAGAAATATAATGGCAAAAACAATGCTCGGCCCTAACCCGGTCAACACCAACGGAGAACTTCCGGCTGTAGGCTCCACAGCTCCCGACTTCAAGCTCCTTACCAGCGACATGAAGGAAATTTCCCTGAAAGACTTTTCGGGCAAAAATGTCGTCCTGAATATCTTTCCCAGTGTGGACACCAATGTGTGCGCTACCTCCGTGCGCGAGTTCAACAAGCGGGCAGCGGGTTTGGCAAACACGGCCGTAGTCTGCGTTTCCAAAGATCTTCCGTTTGCCCTGAAGCGCTTCTGCGGAGCCGAAGGCATCGATAAGGTGACAACGGCAACCGACTTTCGAGGCGAAGGTTTTTCCCGGAACTATGGCGTTGAATTCATCGATGGCGGCTTCAAAGGGCTGTGTGCCCGCGCCATTGTGGTAGTCGATGGGCAGGGGAAAGTAAAGCACACCGAACTGGTTCCCCAGGTAGGTCAGGAGCCGAATTACGATGCCGCGCTGAAGGCGCTGTAAAAAACTCGTATCTTGGAGGGTTGCAGACTTACTTTCGAAAGAGAGCTGGTTTGCAGTAGATTTTAAGGCCCAAACACTTTACGCCTTTTCGACATGAAGCCAGTGATTAGTTTTCACTTAGCAATGTTTATAGGGTTGGTGCAAGCCAATTCAATTGCTCAGTCTTTTGAAATAAAAGATGGTGATCTGTTGCAACCCTACCTCGTTTCCCAAAGGGATCATTCAGCCTTTCGGTTAACTTACAAAGTCAAGACAAAGAATAAAAAACTAATTCACTATCGATCAATCGATTTTGATACGTCACTTTCCGTTGTTGATACAGTTTCATTGTTCCTTAAGGGCGACTATTCGTTTGTTGCCTCGGCAGAGTCATCGAAATCGATGGGAATCTTAATGGGATCAGCATACGGAGACCTCATTCTTTATGTGTTTGACAAAATCTCCCGGCAGATTACGCCTTTCAGAATGAAACTTGCGTCACCTTGGAATGAAAAGAAAACAACTTGGCTTCTTACCGATCCAAACTTGGACGGATTTCTAATATTTTATGAGGCTTCAGTGGGCCAGAAATGGGAAATCCTTGCGCATTCGGAACGAGGGAAATTGACTTGGAGTACTCAGTTTGATCAGCCTGGTTTTTCGATTCTTGATGCGACTATTGAAGAGGGTAGAATCTTTATCATTTGTGGGGAAGATGTGGGAACTAAGAAGGAACGAAATATCTTTCGCATTCTGGATTTCCGCGAAGGGACGCAACTTTTCAATTTTGAATTAGATGATAAGGAAAACCAAAGAGTAATTGATAATATTCTCCCATTCAACGAGGAGGAGGTTTTATTAACCGGGCGTTCTTATCAAAAAAAAACGATGAGCAGTTCACCGATAGAGTTACCGTTGATCTGGAAGATGAATCTTGTAACTGGCGAGAAAAATCAAATAATTTTTAGGACAGATTCCCTGTCGAACAATCGGATTTTGTGGTTTGATATTGTGCGAAAAAACGGAGTTCCGTGCCTCATAGGTGAAGGTGCAAGGACAGCTAGTAATGCAGGAGCAACTCTTGCATTTGGTTTGGTTTCAGGATTGATGACTGGCGGTCGATCGATCGGTTTACCTAATCTTGCGAGCCTCAAGCTCAACGAGGTGGTTTTCATGCCGATAACCAGCGATCGGCCCGTTGCGAAATCTTTTTCCGTCTCCACAAAAGAAATTCCATCAAGCGGGAATAAGCCAGCACTTCAGTTTATTCGTTGGGCTCATAAAGCCGGAAAAACTCATCTGCTTTCGACCGATGCAAATGGCAATTTTTTTGTCGCCAATCGTGGTCAAGTTGTCGCTGTGGATCCCTTTCACGGAACAAAAACAATCGGAAAGTACTTAGCCGAAGATGATGTTATTTTTACATCAGCAAAACAGATTATTCAATTAAAAAAGCTCGATAACAATAAACTTTACATTTGGTTAACCCACTTTGATAAATGATCGCAACTCCAGCGCGCATTCCCTACAAGGAACTTACTTGTTACAGATCGTTTTTTCGGGAGCATTTGGTCGATGTGCCAATACGATTAACTGCCCTTCTGTTACTAATCTGCTCGGCAAGCCTGGGCCAAACTTTGCTTCTCCTTCCCGATCGCGTTTTTGACGGTGAAATGATGCACACGCGCTGGGCGGTGCTTGTGCAAGGGAACAAAATCATGGCAGCCGGTCCGCGCGAGAGCATCAAAGTTCCGAAAGAGGCCGTCACACTTACGTTTACCAATGCTACGCTCACACCAGGGCTGATCGAAGGGCACTCGCATCTGTTTTTGTATCCCTACAACATTACTGACTGGGACACCCAAGTGCTGAAGGAATCGGATGCCTACCGCACTGCCCGGGCCACCGTACACGCCAAAAACACACTGATGGCCGGCTTCACCACCGTGCGCGATCTGGGCACCGAAGGGGCCGGCTATGCCGATGTGGCGCTCAAGCGTGCGATCAACGAAGGTATCATTCCCGGACCCCGCATGTGGGTAGCCGGCCGCGCCATCGTATCAACCGGCTCATACGGACCAAAAGGATACGACAACGATCAGACCATCATGCTGGGGGCCGAACCGGCCGATGGCAATAGTTTGATCAAAGTCGTGCGCGATCAAATCGGCAATGGCGCAGATTTCGTAAAAGTGTATGCCGACTACCGGTGGGGAATTTATGGCGAAGATCGCCCCTCGTTTACCCTCGATGAGCTCAAACTGGTGAACGAAGTGACGCGCAGCAGTGGTCGCGTGTTGGTCTGCCATGCCAAATCCAAAGAAGCCATGATCCGGGCCATAACGGCAGGTGCCGAAACCATTGAACATGGCGACTATCTGGATGAAGAAGTAGCTCAACTGATGAAAGCGAAAGGGGTAACGTTCATGCCGACCCTGGGTGCCGTGGAATCCATTCAGCGTTACCGCGGGTGGGATAAAGGCAAAACGCCAGAGCCCCGCCTGGTAACGCAGAAAAAAAAGAGTTTCAAAATTGCTTACGAAGCCGGAGTAAAAATTGGATTGGGTGGCGATGTAGGGGTGTATCCGCACGGAGAAAATGTGTACGAGTTGGAACTGATGGTGGAGTACGGCATGAAGCCGATTGAGGCTCTGAAAGCCGCCACTTCGGTGAACGCGCGCATGCTGCACCTCGAAAATGAAATTGGTTTTGTTCGCGAAGGATTCCTGGCGGACCTGGTTGTCGTAGAGGGTGACCCCACGCAAAACATCAGCCAACTGAGAAAAGTGAAGTGGGTAATGAAAGACGGTAAAGTATACCGGGATGAAATGAAGTGAAGATACCTCTGTTCAGAATTGTTACCTTAGACTTATGAACCGAAAGCAAGCGTTGAAAACGATGGCTACCGGTGTGGCAGGAGCCATGGCCCTTCCCACACTCGCCCGCGATCCACACCACGGCCCTGCATCTTTAAAAGGAAACATCCGCCACAGTGTTTGCCAATGGTGCTACAGCGATATGCCGCTGGAAAAACTGTGCGAGGAAGCCAAGGGGATGGGCATTACCTCCATCGATTTGTTAAATGCCAGCCAATGGAGCACGGCTGCCAAATATGGTTTGACCTGTGCCATGGCCTATGCCAACGATTGGGGGCTTGGACGTGGATTCAACAACCCGGCTGACCATACCCAGTTACTGAAAGATTACTCGGCCAACCTACCCAAAGCTGCCGATGCCGGCCTGACCAACGTCATTTGCTTCAGTGGAAATGCCAGGGGTTTATCGTCTGCCCAGGGCCTGGAAAACTGCGCGCGGGGTTTAGAACCAGTGCTCAAGGTGGCTGCACGCTACAATATTACGGTCAGCATGGAGTTGCTGAACAGCAAGGTTGATCACAAAGATTATCAGTGCGATCATACGGCATGGGGTGTTCAGTTGTGCGAGAAACTCGGCTCCGAAAACTTCAAGTTGCTGTACGACATCTACCACATGCAGATCATGGAAGGTGATGTCATCGCCACCATCACAAAAAACATTCGTTACATCTCACACTTCCATACGGGCGGAGTACCCGGCCGTCACGAGATTGACGAAACGCAGGAGTTGCATTACCCCGCGATTATGCGGGCCATTGTGGCAACCGGATTCAAAGGCTTTGTGGCCCAGGAGTTCATTCCTTCGCGCGGGGATAACATGAAGTCGCTGCGCGAGTCGGTTCTGATTTGTGACGTTTAAATCCGAACCAGTTTTACGCGCGCATCATCGGCCTGAATACGCACTTCGGCCGAGCCGTTAGTCGTAGACACTTCGGTGCGTGTTTCGGTTCGGTTAACTACACTAAAAGCGCCCTCGGTTATCACCCGGGCATCGTCATGGCGAATATCAAAACGGCCACCTCCCGAAGTAACGGTAAGCGAAACCAATCCATCTTGCAGATCAATATTGTAGCGACCGGCATCAGCCAAAGAAGTCTCCACTACGAAGTCTCCGTCATCGATGTTGACATCCATCGAAGCGAAGCGCGCGTTGCGAATGCGGATGTCGGCATCATCGCCATCCACCGTAAGTGAGCCGCGGCCTTCGTCCATCTGCACGTCTCCGTCATCCAACCGAAACGAGAAGGAATTGCCTTGGCATTTTTCCAGCACCACATCGGCATCATCCAAATCGAGCCGAATGGCACCGTGTAGTGATGAAATCTGGTAATCCCCATCATCCCCATCCACGCTTAGCGACATCCCCAAGGGCAGTTCCAACAGTATGGTGTAACGCTCGTGATAGGAGCCGAAAGCCATGGAAACGGTGCCGTTGGCACGCTCACGGATATCCAGGTTACCGTCTTCATTGGAAATGTCGACTGAGAAAGTCTCGTCACCCCAAACCCAACCCCGGGTAGTCACCACGCGGTCAATTTTGACGTGCGCGGTGCTCCGGCTGGAGCCCACCACCACCACATCGGCATCGGAGCAACGCAGGCGAACCTGGCCTCCGAGGTTTACATCGAATTCCTTATCCAAATGGTAGTCGCGGCCATTGTCATTTTGAGCCAAAACGAGGGTTGGCATCAGCAGGAGAATCAGTACACACTGTTTCATGAGAAGGTTTTTTCGGTTAGACGCAAATCGGGCTGCGTGGGTTGCATGCCGGTTTGACGATTTGCCTGCCGACCATTAACTTTCGAAAGCATTAACCGCAAATTGTTATGTCAAAAGGCAGAGATCAGAAAAAAGAGGAAAAGAAAAAGCCCCAGAAAACCCTGAAAGAAAAGCGTGCCGAAAAACGGGCGAAACGCGACAATCAGGGTTGATCAACCTAATCGGCTTACCTCGCACCGATGGCTGCCTGCGGGCGGCCATTGGTTTTTTTGCGCTACAATCGCGCGATCAATTCCACGTAAAGTGCGGTAAGGTCTTTCTCCGAACGACCGGCAATGGCAATGATTTCGTCAATGTTTACCGGTTTGAGATTATCCGGGTCGCAATCGTCTGTCAATACGGAAATGGCACAACAGGGCAGCCCCATGTGATTGGCCACAATGACCTCCGGCACGGTGCTCATGCCTACGGCATCTGCGCCAATGCGCTGAAGGAATCGATACTCGGCCCGGGTTTCCAAGTTAGGTCCCATCACCGCGACATAGACGCCTTCGTTGAGTTTGATCCCGCGCTCGGCCGCAATACTTTTCAGCAGGGTGTTTAACTGCTTTGCATACGGCTGGCTCATGTCGGGAAAACGTGGACCGAATAACTCATGATTGGGGCCGCGCAGGGGATTGTCTGGCAATAAATTGATATGGTCATCAATGACCATGAGTTCCCCTTTGCGCCAGTTGCGATTCATGTTGCCGGCAGCGTTGGAAATCAACAGGTGTTCCACTCCCAGAAGATTCATCACGCGCACCGGCAAGGTGATTTGCTGAAGCGAGTAGCCTTCATAAAAATGAAACCGGCCTTGCATGGCCAACACCTTTTTACCCCGCACGTCTCCGTAAATCAACTGCCCTTTGTGGAACTCCACCGTTGAGATGGGAAAATGGGGAATCGAGTTATAATTGATCGTGATCGGATTCTGGATTTCTTTCACAAACAAGTTACCCAGGCCGGTACCGAGGATGACCCCCACCTGCGGCTCGGTGATGCCCCGCTTGCGAACGAACTCCGTTGCCTCATGTATATGTTGTAATGTCATGCCCGAAAGGTAATGGAATTAGTCTACGGCTTACACGAATAAAAAGCTCACGCAGTTGCACCCTGACAACTGGAACCTGCCCCGGCCGTGCAGGCAAAGCAGTGCTGACTCACGGCAATCTTGCGCGACTTCAGTTCGACATAATCAAAATCGCGCACGTGGCCCTTCACGCGGGCATCGATACCAAGGCCGAGCATCTGATTAAAGTCGCAATCGTACAGGTTTCCCAGCCAGTCGATAGAGATGGTGTTGCGGCACATGACACCCGGCACAGCCGCGGGATTAAACGCGTTCACCAGTTTCTCCATGTAGTCGTCATAGTTGCCGGATTCCAGGAGAAAATCCAAAAAACGACTGATTGGAATATTGGTGATGGTGAACAGGTTGTTAAAGTCGATACCAAAATGTGATTTCAATTCGAGTTTGAAATCCCGCTCCAATTGCTTCTGATCGCCCGGCAGAAAAGCGCCCACGGGGTTGTACACCAGGTCGAGTACGAGTCCACTGCCCGGCCGTCCATAGCCCACGTCATTTAACATATTCAGTGCCCGGATCGAATCAGCAAAAACGCCCTCACCGCGTTGGCGGTCCGTTTTTCCTGCATTATAAAACGGAAGAGATGAGCACACCCTAACACCATGCTTTTTGAAAAAGACCGGTAAATCGTGATAGCGCGGATTGGCCACAATAATGGTGAGGTTGGAGCGTACGATGATTTCCGACACACCGATTCGATGAGCCTCTTCCACAAACCAGCGGAAGTGCGGATTCATTTCCGGTGCACCCCCGGTGATGTCAAGCGTCCGAATTTTGTTCTTCGCCAGGGCATTCAGGCAAAGCTCCATCGTTTCCCGGCTCATGATCTCCTGCCGATCAGGCCCGGCATCGACATGGCAATGCTTGCACACCTGGTTGCACATGTAGCCAACATTTACCTGAACGATTTCCAATTCACCCGGCATGAGTGCAGGATGTCCGGCCTCTGCGATCTTTCTTTCGAATTTCGGCAATCGGCCTTCGCGAAAGATTCCATTTTCGAGAATCTCGCGCTGGCGCTGCTGATCAGCCAGTTGGTGATGGCGGGCGTGAAGGCTTTTAATCATGGAAGACGCACGTGTGATCCTACATCGAAAGCTTCTTCGCCTTGTTCATCATCATGACTCCGTGCACGAGTGATGCCCCTCCGCGGATGGCGGCTGCCACGTGAATGGCCTCCATCATGGCCTTTTCAGTTGCTCCTTTTTCCAGCGAATCCTGCGTGTACGCATCAATACAGTAGGGGCATTGCACGGTATGCGCTACCGCCAAGGCAATCAATGATTTTTCCCGCGCGGTCAAATCACCTTCTTTAAAAACATCGCCATACCAATCAAAGAACTTCTTTGCCAGGTTGCCCTCCCACTCGGCAATGGAGCCGAATTTTTTCAAATCCTCCGGATTATAGTAATGGTGTTCCATGTGCGGAATTATAAGTTGAAAAATGTATCGGACGCAAAATGCCCTAAAAGTTAGGCGACAACAGGTACTTCGAATAGAAGTCGTCAATCACCTTAACGGCATCCTCAGGCTTGTCGACAATGGTAAATAAGTCAAGATCTTCCGGACTGATCATTTTTTCGTTCACGAGCACTTTCTTAATCCACTCCACCATATCGGCCCAGAATTCCTTACCCACCAGCACAATGGGGAAGCGTCCGATCTTTTTCGTCTGAATCAGGGTCAGGGCCTCACTTAATTCATCCAACGTGCCAAACCCACCGGGCATCACAATAAAACCCTGGGAGTATTTGACAAACATCACCTTGCGAACAAAAAAGTAGTCGAACGTGATCAGTTTGTCGGGATCGATGTAGATGTTGCCTTTTTGTTCAAAGGGAAGAAAGATGTTAAGGCCAACAGATTTTCCGCCCGCCCGGTTCGCCCCTTTATTGCCAGCCTCCATAATGCCTGGTCCGCCTCCTGTGATCACACCGTAACCATGTTGTACCAACTGATATGCAATCTCCTCGGCCTGGATGTAGTAGGGGTGATCGGGTTTTGTGCGGGCCGAACCAAATATGGTTACACAGGGGCCAATCTTCGCGAGTTTCTCAAAGCCTTCCACAAACTCGCTCATGACTTTAAAAATCACCCATGAGTCTGCGCTCTTGATTTCGGCCCAATCCTTATCCTTAAACGCCTTACGGATGCGGTGCTCCTCTTCCAGCGCTTCCTGCAAATTCTTTCCCTTGCTATTGTTCATACATTGCGATTGATCTGACCAACAAACTTCGAAAGTAGTAAATCTAAAATCATTTGCCGGCAAGCAACAGGTGAAGGGCACTCTCGAGCGTGGCAAACTGATAGGTAAAGCCCGTTTTGACGATCTTTTCATTTGAAACCCGGTTGCCGAAAACAACCATGTTCGCCATCTCACCCAACATGGCTTTAAGTACAAAGGCTGGCACCGCGGGCAACCAAAGCGGCCGTTTCAATTCGCGGGCAATGGCGTGCGTCATTTCCCGATTGGTCACCGGGTTAGGACCCACAGCATTGTAGGCTCCTGTTAGCCGGTACTCCAAGGCATGAATGAACATGGCGCAGAGATCATCGATATGAATCCAACTCATATACTGCTGGCCGGATGCCAGCGGTGCACCAACACCCCACTTCACCGGGTGCATCAATTGTGGTAGTGCACCTCCGTGCTTGCTTAATACGATTCCAATACGCAACCGCGACACAGGTTGGGCTATTTTTTGCACTTCGTCTTCCCAGGCGCGGGTCACCTCGGCTAAAAAATCGGTTCCGGGCCCGCTCTCTTCGGTGAACCACTCAGCGCCCGGTGCGAAACCGTAGTATCCCACCGCAGATGCACTGGCTACAGCCTGCACCTGGTTAGGGACTTCCTTAAGGGCTCGCGCCAGCAAGCGGGTGGAGAGCACACGGCTATCCAGGATTTCCTTTTTCCGTGAAGGCGTCCATCGTTGGTCAGCTACTCCGGCTCCCGCGAGGTGAATGATAAAGTCAGTATGCGTAAAGGCATCCGGGTCGAAGGTGTTGCGCACAAGGTGCCACGAGTAGGTTTTTACAGGCAACTCCCGTGCGGTACGGCCCAGGTGGCAAATCTGGTAGCCTTTTTGCTGAAGTAGTTCGGTGAGGCGTGAGCCGACCAAGCCACTGCCACCGGTAATAAGCACTCGTTTTGCCATTAAGTCGTAGTTTTGACGCATTAAAGTAACAAGACCATGAGCCTGAAAGTTGGATTGCTCGTTGTAATTTTTTCCGGACTCCGCCTGTGTCAGGCGCAGACCGTTACATCTACTGCCCAAACGATGCGGATCAAAGGTGAAGAAGCACGCGGTTTTGGCGTGACCCTCGAGGGTAAAAAAGATGACATTGCCTCAGCCTGGGGAAAATTTGTAAAGGAATTGGGGAAGAATCGCAGCGGAGGTGACTATACCAGCATAACCGAAGTGGTTGTAAATGGCACTTCGTACACCAAGGGAACACTATACGTGAAAGCCGAGGGAAACGACCAAAAAGCCACGGCCTGGATTGGCCTGAAGGATGCCGAGTGGAACGAAAGCGATGTTAATGCCGTGTTGAAGGAGCTCGAAAAAGTGGCTTATCGGTTTGGCGTTAAGTATTACCGCGACAAAATCCAGGAGCAAATTGACGAAGCCCAGCGTGCGCTGGATGCCACGGAAAAGCAGCAGCAGCGACTCGTGGGGCAAAACAAGGATCTCACCCTACGCCTGAACAACAACGATCAGGAACGCCTGGCGTTGGAGAAATCGCTGGAGAATAACAAACTGGAGAATGCCGCTTTGAAAGTACGCCTCGAAAACAACAAAAAGTCGCAAGACTCCGTGGCGCAGGCATCTACACGAATCAAGGAAGTGCTCAACTCACACAAAGAGCGGCAGCGGAAGGTTAATTAGTCACCCTTGACTTTCCACTTTCGGTCCTCTTTATCAAAATACGTTCGCTCGTCCGGGAACTCGATGTATTCTTCGGAATTATTTGCCGTGTAGTAGCGGGTCAAATCGCCTCCCGTTACCAGAATGTCGAAAAGGAACAGACTCTTTTTTTTGAGTACCTCATCCTCCATTTTCCAGGTGCGAAACACTTCTTCGTACTCCGTGAGGTTGCCTTGTTCGTCAAATTTCATCCGGCCACCCGTGGCCACACGCTTGTCTTTGATGCTGGGGGCCCTGCGGCTGACGAGAAAATAATGGACATCACCATCGATGTAGTAGGCATCCAATCGGTGCAGGCTTTGCGCTGCGCGATAGAATGAATCGTACTGGGGATAAAAGATTTCCATGGGCAGCAAACCCTCCGGGGGCTTGGCCAGGTAGCGGATGATTTTCCACATGTTCTGATCCTGCTGCTGCGGTGTGAGGTAAGCAGCCGGAGTAAAATCCTTTTTTCCTGAGCAGCCAAGCAAGGCCATGGCTGCGAAAACAACAAACAACAATCGCTTCATCACTCAAAATTAAAAAGAAAGACCTGCCTTTCGGCAGGTCTTCATGATATAACCTAAACAACCTAATCAATACACTTTTGAATCCGGTTGGAATTCAGCCCACGAGTCCGTCCAGTCCGTTGTGCTAAATGCACCGCGGAATGTCCCCGAGGTAAAGAAACCAGGTAAGCCTGTGAATACCGCACCGGTTGAAAGAGTACCCCCTGCCAGAAGTGCAAAATTCGGATTTGACGGATACAACGGAGCACCGGTCGTATTTCCCGGGCGACCTTTGTTGTCCCAGAACAAGGCCGCGTCAATGCCAAGAGCTGTGTGGTTAGCAACCGTGTTACTCAGGGTGAAGGTATTGCCGTTGTTTGTCCAGTAGTCACGAAGAGTTGTACCATCGCTATTAAAGGCAGGCGTGTTTCCTGTAGCCGTTACCGATGTGCTTGTAACAAAAGCTGCCTCAGTCGCAGTGGTAGCACCGCGTTCAGCCCCATTGGGCACCGTCAAGACATTGTTTTTGAAACCACCGTTTGCACCGGTAGTCAAGGTTCCAGCCAGGTTAGACCAAGTTCCGCCATCGTCCAAACGAATTCCCAAACGGAAGCCCGACAAGAAGGAGTTGTGGATTTGAACTGCGTTTCTTCTGCGGTAGTGTACGGCATTTTGGTTGTTACCCGACAAATTTGAACCACCTGTAGGTGTGGTAGGACGAGGTCCCAAAATGGTAATGTTAGAGAAGATACCCCGGGTACAGCCTACCGTTGTATTTGCTCCACCACTGTTATCCGCGTCACAACCTCGTGTAGCATCACCGTTAAAGGTGGCATTACCATTACCTTGGTTATCGATCTCAAAACCATTTGAACCGGATTGATCGGCAAAGAACGGGTTTCGAACAGCCAAGCCATACTGTACATTGCCACTCCAGCCAAAGTCAACATCAAAGTCATCGTCCCACGTAGAAAATGAAACCAGGTACTTAGCGTTGACCGTACCCCCGAACCACTCGAAGCCATCATCACCACCAAACGAAACCTGAACATACTCGATGGTGGTGCCGCTTCCAATGCCGCCCATCGTCAAACTGTTGGTTTCATTATTGGGTGAGAGTTCAATGCCGGCATATTCAATCCGAACATACCGCAGCGTTCCGGAGTTTGATGTGGCATTGGTAGCGGGAGACGTGTTATTGCCATACACCTGAGCCGGGGAAATGCCTTCAACTGCCGGAAGTGTCGATTGATTCACAAAAGCATTTCCAAGCATTACAATTCCACCCCAATCCCCACGGTCGCGTTCGCCAATCGCCTGGCTTGACGTGAATACGATAGGCTCGGCAGCCGTACCGTTGGCGACCAGTGTGCCACCAGGCGATACAATTAACGTCCCTTTAGTCGCTTTATCTCCTTTGATGATGGCACCCGGCTGAACCGTTACCGTCACCCCATTTGGAATAAAGGTTTGTCCTTTGATCAGGTAGGGAACTCCTTTGTTCAGCGTTTGCGTGGTCAAATTGCCCTGCAGCACCACGATCGGATCGCCCACCGTGATCACCAGATTAGCAACAGCTGAAGAATAATCGCTATTGTCGGTGGCCTGGAAAGACACAATGATTTTTGATCCAACAATCGCATTTGCCGGAATTTGATATGAATAGTCGACACTGAAATCAGCTGATCCGCCCATGTCCAACACGTCTTCTTCCACACCGGCCACGTAAACGGTCAAGTCTCGTCCTCCATTTGGCGCATTTACATCAGCTGTCACGCTGATGGTCGATCCCGGAATGTTCTGGTCCGTTGTTTTGTTTAACGAAACCACCGGGCCAGACCCGGGGCCATCATCGTCATTGCAGCTTTGAAGCGCCAAAACGCCTGCCACTGCCATAAAGATGGCCATCAATTTCAATGTCTTTTTCATGCTACGTTTAGTTTTGAATTGGAGTCCCAAAATTACCCCACACTTCTGCGGCAGCCGTTACGACCCGTTTAACAATTCATTACGGCAGTGTTACCACTTTCATCTTGTGTTAACAAATAAAAAGCCCGGTTGCCCGGGCTTTCGATGGTATCACCGTCTATACTCTATTTGTTGAACTTCACCCCAAACGTGATCGAGTATTGTGCGCCAATTTGATAGGCTCGCATAATGGGGTCACCCGGCTGAATTTCGTTATCATTCGCGTTATCCTGGCGGAACGCATACGTGGCATTCAACAGATTTTGAACATTCAGCTTCACTTCATAGCGCTGCTTGAATTCCTTAGCAATCTGCAGATCAAGAATGTTGCGTGGCATTTCGAACCAGGTGGGGTACAACACATCGCCCACAACAAAGATTCTGCGACCAAATACGTTGTACGCGATGTTGGCGGAAAATCCGTTTTCATCCTGATAGTACAAACCGGCATTGATAATGTAAGGCGATTGCCCGGTCAGCGGCCGGAAGCGGGCCTGGTTGGTGGCTTGCGCCCCAACATCCACTTCACTCTTAATGAATGCCGCATTGACGTTAACAGACGTATTGCGCAAGAACTTCGAGACGCCCAGGCTGGCCAGTGACTTCCGGAATTCAATCTCCGCACCATATGAAGTGGCCGAGGGTGAGTTGGCATAGAAGAATTGGGGACTTTCGCCTACGATCTGGTTATACAATTCGATTGGATCGGTGAACTTCTTGTAGAAACCACCAATGCTGAACAGCTCGCCCGGGTTCGGATACATTTCCCACCGAACGTCAACGTTATCGACAAAAGCCGTTTTCAAATCCGGTGTTCCGTTAATGTTGGCATCCAATTCAAACTGGTAGAAAAGGAAGGGGGCCAATTCACGGAATTCAGGACGGTTGAGGGTACGGCTGTAGGCTGCCCGAACCAGGGACCGGTCGGTCAGGTTAAACGCAGCATTCAAGGAGGGTAAAAAGGCGGTTACTACGTTTTCTACATTAACCGGGTTGAGATTGGAGAAGGACTCCAGCTTCTGAATGTTGTGCTCTACGCGTAACCCGCCCGTAAGATCAAATTTTGAGATCGGCAGCGTGCCACTCACGTAGCCGCTGAAAAGCTGATTTGTGCCGGTGTAGGAGTCGGAGCGATTGGTACCCTCCTCAATGGTAAGACCGGTGTTTCGGTTGATATTCCCCCGGGAAAAAACATCTGACAACGGCTCGCGAATGATATTCTGAATTTCCGGAGTTGACGGATCAACGGCCAGGTAGCTGAGGTAGCGTGCGCTGAAGTCACGCTCGCGCAATTCCACCAGATAACCAGCCCGCACAACGGGAGTACGCTTGGCATCCGGATTCCCGAAGCGATGCTCAAAATTCAACGTCTGGTTGACACTCAAATCACTCAGCGAAGACCAAAAACGGCTGGCATCAAACAAATTACTATTGGGCGGCAATTGCATGAAGTAGGGTTCTTCCGTTCCGCGGAAGGACTGATCGCGCAATGTGCGGAAACGCCTGTAGTCCGGCTCAGACTTGTTGATGTTGTTTACACCGGCCGTCCAGGTAATCTTGTTGGCTTCACCCAGTTTATGCTCGCCCTTCAGCTGGCCCGTATAGATGCCCCGGCTGAGGTAGTAATAACCATAGTTGAGCCGGTCGAAATTAGGTTGCTGAATGAAGTCGTTACCATCACGAACAATGGAACGGGTTTCGCCCAACTGAACAAAAAAGTTCTTGAACTCCAGTTGGTGGCGGTCATTGAATTTAAAGCTCCAGTTGAACAAACCACCGGCCCGCACTTCATTGGTGTAGGTGTTATCGAGAAACGCAAAGCGAGGCGTCAGCGTAGTGCTCGAGAATTCGTTGAATCGGTTGAACTCGGCCTGATAGTTCTGGTAGCTACGCGAGTAAGCGATGGATGTGTAATTGCCCACTTTCACCCGCCCGATGTTAAACGTTTGTGAGGTCGTCACCTTCATACCGTGGTCAACCGGGGTGCTGTTGGTCAGCGGTTCAAAATTGTTGGTGAGCGAGCGGCCGGCACGTTCGCGCAAACTGGACGAGCGATCGGATGCCTGAAGCGCCCGGGTAGTGGGAAAATTAGCGGGCAAATCGCGGAAGCCATTGTCATAACCCAGCCAGTCGGTGCTGCTGCCCTGAGGGCCCACGTTATCCTGAAAGGTAGTTCCCTGGCGGAAGCCAACACCGACCTCAACCTTGGTGAAATCCTCGGCTGCGGGCTCTTTGGTCACGATGTGAATCAACCCGCCAGAGAAATCACCGGGAAGTTCTGCCGACCCTGACTTGTAGATCAGCATTTGATCGATAAAGCCGGCCGGAATAAGATCAAAAGAGAATGAGCGTGAATCGGTTTCAGTACTTGGGCCGAGTGAGCCATTAAACATGACCTGGTTGTAGCGCTGCGGAATACCGCGCACAACCACAAAACGATTATCGGCAATGGTGATGCCGGGCACACGCTGGGCGATCTGGGCCGCATCGCGATCCGGCAACTTGGTGATCTGTTCAGCTGAAATGCCGCTCACTACTAGCTTGGCTTCGCGAATACTGTTGAGCAAATTGGCATCGGTCGCGATTTCGCGCTTGGCCTGCACCACTACTTCCGCCAGTTCGGCAATGTCCTCCACCAGCGAAATGGTGAGGGTTGTTTTCTTGCCGCTTTCGACCACCACATCCGTAACCACTTGCGTCTTGTACGTGACAAACGACACAACAATATTGTATACACCCGGCTTAACGTTCAGGATATCGAATTTACCATCGGGGTCAGTTGCTGAACCAACGGCTGTACCTTCAATCACTACGTTGGCGCCAACAATGGTCTCGTTGCTTTTGGCATCCACTACCGTGCCGGAAATGGTGCCGTTTTGCGCCCAACCGGTAACGGTGGTGACCAAAAGAATGGCAAAAAGCAGGAATTGACGAGTCATGGGGTGTTTTGGTTTCGGGGGCAAAGGTGCCACCGCCATATTACCCCCGCGGGTCGGGTTTATTACGAAATTGTTAAGCGGGATGCCCTAACGGGCGTGTGCCCATTCATCGTAATATTACGATCATTGAAAACGGCCCAAAAAATAATTTTCTTAGTTAAGCAAATGTTACTGCGATAAACTTCCGTTAATCGGATGATAACAGAACTTCCTTCCGCTTAGCGCGAGATGGGCACTTTTTGCAGCAATACTTTGATGATGTCCGTGGTTTTCACATTGTCGGCTTCTGCCTCGTAGTTGAGCAAAATCCGGTGGTTCATCACATCGGCCGCCACCTCTTTAATGTCCTCCGGCAGCACGTACTCACGGCCTTCGAGGAAGGCCTGCGCCTTCGCGGCCAGGTTCAGGTTAATGCTGGCGCGGGGCGAGGCACCAAACTGAATGTACTGCGCCTCCTTCTCCAACTTATATTCTACCGGCTTACGCGTAGCCGTAACCAGCTCTATTATATATCGTTCCAGCGATTCCGAAATTTTGACCTGGTTGACGGCATCCCGGATGGCAAAGATATCCTGCTTGGTGAGCACGGGCTTTACCTCATAGCTGAACTGCATGTTGGAAATCCTGCGCATGATCTCAAGTTCCTGCTCTTTGGTAGGATAGCTGACCGAAACCTTCATCATAAAGCGGTCCACCTGCGCCTCGGGTAGCGGGTATGTTCCCTCTTGCTCAACCGGGTTTTGGGTAGCCAGCACCAAAAACGGCCGATCCAGTTGAAACGAAGTTTCGCCTATGGTTACTTGCTTTTCCTGCATGGCCTCCAGCAAAGCCGACTGTACCTTGGCGGGAGACCGGTTGATTTCATCCGCCAGAATGATGTTGGCAAAAATGGGGCCCTTCTTCACTTCAAACTTGCCCTCTTTCTGATTGTAAATCATGGTGCCCACCAAATCGGCCGGCAGCAAATCGGGCGTGAACTGGATGCGTTGAAAATCCAGGTGCAACACACGCGCCACCGTGGAAATGGTCAGTGTTTTGGCCAAACCCGGCACGCCTTCGAGCAGAATATGGCTGTTGGTAAAAAGTCCGATCAGCAGGCGTTGCACCATATACTCCTGCCCCACCACCACTTTGCCCACCTCGCCAATGGCTTGCTGAATTTTCTGCTTGTACTCCTGATGAAGTTCGGTTGCCTCTGTCATAATCCGGTCAATTGCCAAATGTAAACGGCAAACATAGCGCTTTGGGTGTACATTTTTGACAGGCGGCCGGCTGGTGTAGCTCTCCTGCCGTTTTGTACCTTGGTCAAATGATTCGGGTGGGTTCTATGGTGTTCTTTCTGCTGGTGGCACAGGCAGCCTCTGGCCAGCTCAGCCGCTACGAATCGGTTAACCTGCCGGTGATCTACCTCAACGTGCTGGCCGAAAAGGTGAATGCCGTCAGTCACACGTCCATGCAGGTCAACGAATTCAACCAACGGTCCGGCTATCGCTCCGATCGGCTGATGGTGCGTTACACCAGCGACTGGTCCGCTCAGGACGAAGCCGACTACCAGGCTGCCTTGAAGGTAGCTGCTGCTCCGCTGAAGCAAAAGCTCACAGCGTTGACCGAGGCGTATCAGCGCCTGGATGACCAAACACGCCAGTTGGAAATCTACGCCAAGCTGGAAGACTACAAGCGCGACCAATACCAAAAAGCGAAGGCGTTTCCCGCAGCCGTGGACAAGGAGTTGAGCCTTTTCGTAGAAGCGCATCAGGCCATCATGGCCGATATCGAGAAGGCGTTTGGTAAGCCTGCGCTCACCACGAAGGAGGCAAAGGCCGCCAACGAAATCCGAACTTTTCTTGTGGCCTGCCGGTCGCTGATGCTGAAATGGAAATTCAACCGGGCGTACACGGTGCACACCGGCTGGCCGGTAGAAGACATGCGTGCCCTTTATGCCTTACACGGGCAAACCTGGAAAAATTTAAAAGCCCTTCCCGAGATCCCCGGCTTTTTTTCGCAGCATGCCTACCTGCTCGAATCCTTCGAATACCACATTACGTCAGCGCTGAACGAATACAACGACAAAGCGCGTGTGTCCGATGAGTTCTCCAATTCCAAACTCATCACCTTCCAACGCAACCTCGTTACCCTGGTCAACGACTACAACAAACTCCTGAACTCATTTTACCAAAGCGGCTACACCGGCTTGTTCATGGACTTCCCCATTTTGCTCACCACCGAGCGATCGGAAAAAGTAACGCTCAGTTCTGCCGTTCCGCCCTATGCGGATAAACCCTACCGCCCGTTTACCTTCGCCAGACAACCGACACCGATACCGAAAACCGTACTCGCCAGCCTTGACCACTACACCGAGTTTCTCTCTGAATGCACGCGTACCGTAAACCAGATCATTCAGGCTACCCACCGCAGCAACGGCACGCTGGCCCGCGATGCGTTCGAAATCAAAAGTGGTAAGCGCAACATGCGACTGTTCAATTACCTGGACGTTGAACTGCCCGAGGCATCCTATCGCAAAGCGCTGAATGAGTCTGCCACGTTGCCGGCCGCTGTGCGAAACTCGCTGATGGACCAGGCTATCGTAATCTATAACATCTTCAATGAAATGTACGAGTGGAATGTGCGCTTCAAAGGCCAGGACGCGCCCAAGAGTGTTACGTTTGGCTCGGTGGATGAAGTATACCAGGCATTTGCCCGCATGGAAAAACTGACACAGGAATACGAGCAACACCGCGAGCAACTCCATCATGACATTCAAAAAATTCTGGCGGCCTATGCCCCTCCGCCCAGCAGCTCCTGGTCACGCACCCTTCAGCAGGCCCGTCAGTTGGTAAACGCCTGTTACAGCGAGGTAAAGCAGGCGCGCGAAGATCTTCAGGCTAATCAGCCGCCCCGGTTTAACCCTAACCGCCTTGACTCACTGGCCCGGCAGTTTCTCTCCGCCAAGTATGCCAATCTGAAAGGCATACCGGCTGTACCGGGCAGCGGTGACGATCCCGGGTACCGGTATGAAAATCTTTTCAATCAGGTACACACGCTCAATCTGCAATATGCCGGTTTAGGGAAACGCAATGATTCCGACACTCTGTTTTACTTCAACCGCGATGTGGTGCTCGCTTTTGGCAACCTCACGTATGACGAGCAAAAACTGGCGGAGCTATCCAGGCTCCCTTTCCTCCGCGAATGTGTGATCACAGGCGTTTATCGCGTGAGCCCGCCTGTGCCGCCTCGCAAAAAAGAAGATGAACGTGAACCCGTGGCGGTTGTGCCGAGTGTGACCACTCCGGTGCCCGGGCCAACCCAAAATCCGAATACTACCGAGGGGCGCGTCATTCGCGATACGGTGCGCATCACCGACATCATTCGCATCGAAACCCGCACCCGCGACACGGTTTATATCGAAAAGCGTGATACCGTTTACGTATCAAAACCAAACGAGAACGTTATGTCGTTGGCGGGGTATGCGCCCAACAACCTGGTTCTTTTGGTGGACGTATCCAGTTCGATGGATCAACCGGAAAAACTTCCGTTGCTGAAAATGTCCGTGCTTACCATTGCCAAGTTGATGCGCCCCGAAGACGAGTTGTCGCTGGTGATCTTCTCCGATAAGGCTACGGTGGCGCTGCCTCCGACTTCCGCGCGGGAGTTCCGAAAAATTCAAGCCGCTATTCAACGCCTGAAGCCCGAAGGAAAAACGAATGGCAACCAGGGCATAGCCAAGGCCTATGAGGTTTGTAAGCAAAATTGGATCAAAGGCGGCAACAATCGCATCATCCTGGCTACCGATGGCGAATTTTCGGTAACCCCTCAGACACAGGCGCTCATCAAATCATCGGCCGAGCAAGAAATGTTTCTCAGCATTTTTTCCTTTGCCAAGAATTCCAATTCACTTGATGGGCTCAGGCGCCTGGCGCAAGCCGGGAAAGGAAATTTTGAAACCATCACGTACTCCAACATCGATGTGAAATTGATGAGTGAAGCGCAGGGCAAGAAAAACTAAAAGAAGTCCGTCTTACTTCGTAAACGTCATCTTGAAGTAGATCAGCAAAAGGCTGAGCAAGCCAATAATGGCATTGGCCACAATCACCGGCCACAACATCAGCGCTACGGCATACACCATCCACACCACCGTGCTCAACAACACAATCAGCAGCATGGTCATGCTCAGGTCACCCGCACTGCGCGTGCGCCAGGTCTTATACACTTGCGGAATGAAGGTGATGCTGGTCAGGAAACTGCCGAAGTAGCCGATTAATTCAATGTAATTCATTGATCGAAAGGTAAAACTTAATCCACAACCGGGAAAATTGATCTTAATCGTACTTGCTAAAAAATACTCTTATCTTGGTTTCAAATGATCATCTACACGTTATGATATCAGGTAAATTTCCAGCTCTTTGCGTGGCCTTATGCCTTGGCATTTTCATTTTTTCCTGCAGTACCGAACCTAAGGCGGACCTTATTTTCGTCAACGGCAAAGTGTGGACAGGCGAAAACGACTCTTCGTTTGTGGAAGCCGTGGCAATCCGGGGAAACAAGATACAGGCAACGGGCAAGAGCGTTGACATCGAAAAACTCGGGGGGAAAGATTCCAAACGCATTGATCTCAACGGGCAACTTATGATCCCGGGATTCAACGATGCCCACATTCATTTTCTGAGGGGCTCCATGGGTCTTGATGAGGCCGACTTAACCGATGCCCGCACAGCAGCCGAGGTGGTGGAGATCATCAATACATTTTATGCCAACCATTCAGATAAGTCGTGGGTTATTGGCAGAGGGTGGCAGTACTCAAGCTTCGAAAGGGGATTACCCGATCACCAATCGCTCGCAGGCATTACCAATGACGTGCCGGTTTTTATACGCGCCTATGATAGCCACAGTGCGTGGGCAAACCGAAAGGCGTTGCAGATGGCCGGCATTGACCGTAACACAACCTACGAAGGGTTCGGGGAAATAGTGAAAGACCAAAATGGTGAACCCACAGGAACACTTCGCGAGAGTGCCATGTGGTTGGTGGGTAAACTTGTTCCGAAGCCTGATGTGGAGGAAGAACTCAACGCGCTGCGCGCAGGTATGAAACGGGCAGCCTCGCTGGGCATTACCAGCATTCAAAATGCAGACGGAACAGAGGAAGATCTGAAACTCTACCTTCAACTTTTGAAAAACAAGGAGTTGACCTTGCGGTATGCCGCAGCCTTCTCTGCCGGAAAGCAAACACAAGAAAAAGACATCAACCGCTTTCGCGAATTAAAAGACAGCCTGGGACCGAACAACCCGATGTTGCGCGCAGATGCCATTAAGTTCGTGATTGACGGTGTCATCGAATCTCATACCGCCCATATGCTGGAACCGTATGCCGACTTGAGCAAAACCGACCCATTGGCGCACGGACAGATGGCCTTGCCGGTGGAGCAATACCAGCTAATGGTTGCTCAATTTGACAAATTGGGCTTTCGGATTTACACCCATGCCATTGGTGATAAAAGCGTTCGGGAATCCCTTCAGGCCTACGAAATGGCCATGAAAAAAAATGGCAAACGCGATTCCCGCCACCGGGTAGAACACATCGAAACCATCTCGCCCGATGACATCCCGAGGTTTGCCGCACTTGGCGTGATGCCGTCTATGGAACCCATTCATGCAGACCCCGGCACCACGGCCGTGTGGGCGGCTGCCGTTGGAGAAGAGCGGTTGCCGTGGTCATTCCCCTGGGCCTCTATGTTAAAGAACAATGCATTTCTGGTATTCAGCAGCGATTGGCCCGCCTGCATCGATCTGAATCCTATTCGAGGCCTGCACGTGGCTGTCAATCGCAGAACCCCCGAGGGATTTCCTGAAAATGGCTGGATTCCGGAACAAAAAATTTCAATGGCCGAAGCTCTCAAAGCCTATACTTCCGCGGGTGCCTACTCTTCTTTTGAAGAAAATGTTAAAGGAAAAATCAAAGAGGGCCAATTGGCCGACCTGATTGTGCTTTCCCAGGACTTGTTTACCATTGATCCGATGAAAACGCACGAAACACTGGTCAAAATGACCATCTTCGATGGCCGGGTGATTTATGAAAGAGATTAGATTTTTACGGCAGGTGCGCAGCGCTTACCTATGGTTGACAAAAACCCGGTAGTGTGATGACCCTGTATTAGCGTGAATTCCCCGGAAGGGCATCAAACAAAACCAACTCCACACCACGCGGTTTGGTGAGGTAGGAATTCACTACGTTTTGAACGATCCTGTTTTCTCGCGAAGGCTCAACCCACTGCCTGACCGTCTCTACATCGCGGAAAACAACTTCTTCATCTACAAAACCAAAACCCACATAGCTGCCTTTCTCCACCAGCACCACCGACTTCTCGTTCGACTGGCGGCCCTTGCCGATCATGGCCACGGTGGGTCCCTCTTCCAGAAAAGAACTCACCGCACTTTCCAACCGCTTGTTGTATTTCTTCACACTCTCCACGCCCTGGCAAGCGCCCTTGCAGGTGCCCGACTGATGACTGAAGCAAAGGCCTTTCGCCAGCTGCAACCCGGAAAGCTTCGGGCAGAGCTCGTACTCCTTTACCTTCTCCCACAAAAAACTCCATGCTTCGGCCTTGTTGGTAAACGTGACCATCGGTTGCGATCCCCGCACCACCTGATTCACCACAAAACGCTGATAGCCGTTGCGGTCTTCATACTGGAAAACACCCCACTCCTCGGTCTTGTATTTCTGGGCCAGGTTATACTTAGGCCAGAGTCTCCGAATCTCCTGAGCCTCCAGGATGAGGGCAATCAACTCACTGCCGGTTAACTCCCAGGTGATGCGGCAGATTTCATTGCGAATGTTGCTGCGGTTCCACTCCCGTGCTTCACCGGTAAAATGCCCGGCAATTCTTTTTTTGATGTTGATGGCCTTACCCACATAAATCACTTCGCCCCGTTGGTTATGAAAATAGTATACGCCAGCCTTGGCCGGCAGCCGGTCGAAATCACCTTTCGGCAGGTTGGGGGGCAAAATGGTCTCGCCCGAATTTCGTTTCAGCGCCTGGGCAATCACACCGGTTTTATCGCGCCTCAGCAATTCATGAAAAATCCGGGCTGTCGCTTGTGCATCTCCGCCCGCGCGGTGGCGGTTGATGATTCGAATGCCCAGGCTCTCGGCCAAACGCCCGAGACTATACGACTCCAGGCCGGGAATGATTTTACGGCTAAGGCGGACGGTGCAAAGCTTTTTGGCCGCGAAAGGCAAACCGGCTTCTTCAAATTCCTTTTTTAGAAAGCTATAGTCGAAGTGCGCATTGTGCGCTACAAACACGCGGTCTTTAAGGCGGTCCAATACCTGTTGCGCTACCTGATCGAAGGCGGGGGCCTCTTCCACCATTTGCGTGGTAATGCCGGTGAGACCCGTGATGTAATGGGGAATTTTACGCCCGGGGTTGATTAAGGTATGAAACTCACCCGTGATCTGGACACCATCGTGGTGATAAATGGCGATTTCCGTTACGCGGTGATGGTCGGCATAGCCGCCTGTAGTCTCAATATCAACGATGGCGTACACGTGTCAAAAGTAGTTTATTCAACACCAAAACCATCTCAAAAAGTTTGCTTTACTTTAAAGCAATGAACGGCATTATCCGGTTTTTTCTCTCTGGTGTAGGGGTTATCCTGACAGCGTATCTGCTGCCGGGTGTGCATGTAACCGACTACTGGACGGCCCTATTGGCCGCGGTGTTGATCACCCTCGCCAATATTTTTGTTAAACCCATTCTGGTTGTTTTTACGATACCGATTACGGTGGTGACGCTCGGCCTTTTTCTGTTGGTGATCAACGCCCTCATGGTGCTGCTGGTAGACCATTTCGTAGACGGCTTTCAGGTTGATGGGTTTTGGTGGGCGCTGGCGTTCAGCGTCATCCTGTCGGTGTTCAACAGTTTGTTTACCGACTTGACCAAAAGCAAAAAGAACGATTAGCGCGCCTTGAATTCGCTCGACTCCATTCGTCTCAACTTCAGTGCCGACAGCCTGTGGGGTCTTAACATCATTCTGGCGGTCATCATGTTCGGCATTGCGCTGGAACTTACCGTGGATGACTTTCGGAGATTAAAAGACAACCCTCGCGCTTCCGTGGTAGGTGTGTTGGCCCAGTTCGTATTGCTGCCGGCCTTCACCTTTCTGTTGGTGTACATCCTTCGCCCGCACCCGAGCCTTGCCCTGGGCATGTTTCTGGTAGCCGCCTGCCCGGGTGGCAACATCAGCAACTTCTTAACGCACCTCGCGCGCGGCAACACAGCCCTCAGCGTAAGCCTGACAGCCGTGGGCACGGTGCTGGCCATCTTCACTACTCCGCTCAACCTCAGCCTCTGGGCTTCACTTTATCCACCCACATCCGGGTTACTTAAGGAAATTTCGCTCGATGCGTGGAACATGATTGAAACAATCATCACACTGGCGGGCATTCCGCTGGTGCTGGGCATGCTCGTGCGACATTACCTGCCGCGTGCGGCCCAGGTGGTGGCAAAAGGCGTAAAGCCGGTCTCCATCTTTGTGTTCATCGGCTTTGTGGTTATCGCGTTTGGCAACAACTACGATCACTTCACCGAGCACATCGGCAAGGTGGCCGTGTTGGTACTGCTGCATAATGCGCTGGCACTGGCCACCGGGTTTTACGCTGCGCGGCTGGCCGGCCTACAACTCGCTGATCAGAAAACCATCGCCATTGAAACCGGCATTCAAAACTCAGGCCTCGGGCTCATCCTCATTTTCCGCTTTTTCGATGGGCTGGGCGGCATGGCCATCGTGGCCGCGTGGTGGGGCATCTGGCACATCCTCGCAGGGCTCTCACTCGCGTTGGTGTGGAGTCGCTGGAAAACGGCCACATCCATCGCCCGATGATGCAGCGGATCTTTTATGGGGTGTTGCGTACCTATGTGTGGGTAGGGCTGCATTTCTACTTCCGTCAATTGCGCGTAACCGGAACGCAACATATTCCAAAAGGCGCAGTGCTGTTTGCTGCCAATCATCAAAATGCATTTCTGGATGCCCTCCTGATCGTGTGTAGCAGCAAACGATACACGCACTTTCTCACGCGGGCCGATATTTTCCGGAATAGCTGGGTAAAAAAACTGCTGGGCCTCATCAACCTCATTCCCATTTACCGCATCCGCGATGGCTGGCAATCCCTGGGCGAAAACCAAACAACCTTTGATCGTTGTACGGATATCTTGTTGCAAGGCGAGGCACTCGTCATTTTCCCGGAAGGCAACCACGGATGGAAGCGTCAGCTGCGGCCCTTGAGCAAGGGCTTTACGCGTGCCCTGCAGGGAGCGTTGGAGCAACAACCCCAACAACCTGTGCACGTGGTGCCGGTGGGCATTAACTACACCGCCCATGAGCCATTTCGCACGTCCGTACATGTGGTGTATGGCCCCAACTTTATGGCCAATGAGATTTACCGACCCAACGACCCCGCCAGTGCCCTGGCCTTGCGCGAACACCTGACCCAGCGGATGCAGCCGTTGATTACACACATACCCGAGCAACACTACGAACCGGTATATGCTGCCCTGGAGGCAACAGCACCCGACTACCTCGACCCGATTGCTTTGAATGAACAGGTCGCCCGGTTGATTGGCAGCCCTGCGCCAACTGCACGCCTGCAACCAACCCCAGCGGTAAACTTCAGCTACCGGCTATGGCGGCTGGTTCACTTCGCTCCACTACTCCTCTGGGCGCGCATTCGCAGCAAAATCAAAGATCCTGTGTTTGCTGCTTCCGTCAAGTTCGCCTTCGGCATTTTTGCCGTGCCCGCCTGGCAAGGAATGTTAGCAATCGTGTTAGCCGTTACGATAGGGCCATGGCCGGCCTTGCTCTTTTTCATTCTTCTCCTGGTCTGGACCTATTCACTCCCACGCGCATGAGTTCGAAGACCAAAGAATGCCCCGGCTGTGCCATGGATGTTGACGATGACGCCACCGCATGCCCCATTTGCGGGTACGAGTTTCCCGAACGGCCCCGGTGGATCATCTGGCTGGCCATTGCCCTGCTGTTGGCCATTTTGTGGTTATGGGTGCTGCGTTAAATCGCGCGCAAAAGCGAATTCGTTCAACTTTCCTGTAACCTTTTCCATCTCACAAAGTAATCCCGTGGTGCAACCTCGGCCTCCGGCTCAGGTCTTTCACCTGTTAACCCCGCTACCTCATGCTTCGCCACAGCCTGCTGCTGCTTTACCGCAATTTCCTCCGCGCCAAAAGCTATTTCACCATCAACCTGATTGGGCTCACGGCCGGCCTGGTGTGCACGCTGCTCATCTACCTGTGGGTGGTGGACGAACTGCGCATGAACCAGTTTCATGAAAAAGATGACCGGCTCTACCAGGTGATGGAACATCAGCAATATGCCGATGAAATCATGACCACCACCTCTACGCCCGGCATACTGGCCGAAACGCTGAAAGCCGATTACCCGGAGGTTGAACATGCGGCTACCACCACGTGGATTCAGGACTATACCCTGTCGGTGGGTGAGCTGAACGTAAAAGCAAAAGGCTACAGCGTGGGCCCTGACTTCTTTAACATCTTCTCGTTTCGCCTGCTGCAAGGCCAGCCCGACCAGGTCTTGAAAGACAAACTCTCGATCGTCATCTCGCGCGACCTGGCCATCAAACTCTACGGCACCGATCAGGCGCAGGGCAAAACCCTGGAATTGCAACACGACAAAAGCTTTACCGTGAGCGGTGTGTTTGAAGGCACGCCCCGTCACTCTTCCCTACAATTTGATTTTGTAACCTCTTTCGAACTTTTTAAAGAAGAAAACGAGTGGGTACGGCAATGGGGTAACAACGGACCCAGCACGTTGATCACGCTCAAAGCCGGCACGGATGCCAACGCCTTTGCGGAAAAAATCAAAGAGCTCGTCAAAAGCAAGAACGAGCAAACCAACGTTACGCTGTTTTTGCAGCGCTACAGCGAACGCTATTTGCATAGCCGTTTTGAAAACGGTAAGCCGGCTGGCGGGCGCATTGAATATGTGCGGCTGTTCAGCATCATTGCGGCCTTCATCTTGTTAATTGCCTGCATCAACTTTATGAACCTGTCCACCGCCCGTGCCTCGCGAAAGGCCCGCGAAGTGGGCATCAAAAAATCGGTGGGCGCTCAACGCCAATCCCTGATTGCGCAATTCCTGGCCGAGTCGATGGTTATGACGCTATTGGCCGTTGTGCTGGCGTGGGTGCTGGTGTGGGCCATGTTGCCTGTGTTTAACCAGGTGACGGACAAAAAAATGATACTCGATTTCAGCGACCCGCAGTTGCTGCTGGGCCTGGTGGCGATCATTCTCTTCACCGGGCTGGTGGCCGGCAGCTATCCGGCCCTTTACCTGTCGGGGTTCCAGCCGGCTGCTGTGCTCAAAGGCGAAGTGAAAGGTTCCTGGGGCGAGCTGTGGGCCCGCAAGGGGCTGGTGGTCTTTCAATTTGCGCTGTCGGTAGTGCTCATTGTTTCGGTGCTGGTGATTTACCGCCAGATTGAATTTGTGCAGACGCAGAACCTGGGCTACAACAAAGAACACCTCATTTATTTTCCGCTGGAGGGGCGTGTGCGCGAACAACGCGAAACGTTTCTGCAGCAAGTGCGGCAGGTGCCGGGTGTGCTCCAGGCTACCACCATGGGTCATAATCTGCTGGGTCGAAACAACAACACCAGCGGACTCAACTGGGACGGCAAAGACCCCGAGGCGCGCATCCTGTTCGAAAACATTTCTGCGGACTACGGAGTACTGGCAACGCTGGGGCTGGAAATGGCTGAGGGTCGATTTTTTTCCGAAGAGTTCGGGGCGGACTCCACCAAAATTATTTTCAACGAAGCAGCCATTCGCGTAATGGGGTTAGATGAGCCGATTGGTAAAACTATTCGCTTGTGGGATGAATACGATATGCAGATCATTGGCGTAGTCAAAGACTTTCATTTTCAATCCCTGCACGATGCGGTGAATCCGCTCTTCTTCCGCCTGAGTCCGGATAACACGTGGACGGGCATGATCCGGTTGGACGCGAATCGTGAAAAAGAAGCGTTAACTGCGCTGGAAAAATTCTACAAAGAGTTTAACCCCGGCTTCACGTTCGACTATAAGTTTCAGGATGTGGAATATGCCCGGCAGTATGCGGCCGAACAGCGCGTGGCCAAGCTCTCGTTCTACTTCGCCACCATGGCCATTGTTATTTCCTGCCTCGGTTTGTTTGGGTTGGCGGCTTTCACGGCCGAAAGGCGGCTGAAAGAAATCGGCATTCGCAAGGCGCTGGGCTCATCCTCCACGCGCATCGTGCTGTTGCTCTCGGGTGATTTTACGCAGATGGTGCTGCTGGCCATTGTACTGGGTTTGCCGGTGAGCTATTGGCTGCTCAAGCAATGGCTAACCCGGTTTGCCTTCCATGTGGAGTTGACCTGGGTGTACTTTGTTGGTGCCGGTGCGCTGGCGTTGGTGATTGCCTGGCTCACCGTGGCCTCCCAAGCCATCCGCGCCTCGCGCGTCAATCCGGTGCGGTGTTTGCGCGATCAGTAGGTCCATGGGCTCTATTGATTCGTAAGACTTCGTCTAAATTGTTTCAACCTTTACACGCTTTAGCTTCCCGTTGTCGTCAAATTCAAGTATTAAAAATGTTGGGTCTAACCCACTCCGATAAAGTCCTAAGTTGTATGAAAAGCCAAAATCTCTCTCAGGTTCTCCAAGTAGCTCTTTCACTTTAATACTATCCATTCCAATCGTCAGATGATTGTCGACTAGGTCGTCTAACATATAATGCCTGTCATTTTCTCCCATTTGGCGAATACTCCAATTAATTGTCCAAAGCCTTTTATCGAATTTTAATTTACCCTCATGGTAATCATATGCCATAACAAATTGTCCAACTGGTGAGAAAAAAAGGAGAACCCCTCCGAAAACGACAAGCACACTAAATCCTAGTACTATTTTTTGTCCCCGTGTCATTTAAATGTCTGCTGCCCTTTTTGTCAATGACTGACCTAACCCGCGAAACATAAACTTTAATTTGACACTACAGCCCGCAATTGCAAATCCTTGCTGTTGGTGGTAGTTTTTATAACTCGACTTTAATTGAAGCCTTTACTTCCTCGAACTCCTGCTGTGACACAAATCCTCTTTCAAACATCCAAAATAAATGCCTTGCTCTTGTCTCGTTGTCCAAATCTCTGTTGAGTATCAGATATTTGTTTCTCACATAAGTCGTGACCCTGTCCTTGAGAGTATTTACAAAGTAGTCAACATCTTGTCGCGAAGGCCTTTTTTGATAAAGAACAACTGAATACATGTCTGTTGGTAGAATGATTTCATCTTTTTTTGTCAAAAAGAACAAACTCAATGAAATTAAAGTCCCAATACCAAGGCCAGTGATTATCTCCCAGTCCGCCTTTGTCTCTGGTATTGTGATTTTTGAAATCAGTGCCGCCAAAAAGAAAAAGCCAATTAGGATGGACATTAGAATAAAGAATATGTCAACCTTACTTCGTCTAATTATTCTATTTATGTGTATGTCCTCGAAGGGAATGTCAGCCTCCAGAAATTGATTAAGTATACTTCGCTGGTATACAACGAGTCTCTCATTCTCTAAAATAAATTCTTTTGTACTCAGTCCACGTTTTTGGTTTAATCTAGCCATAAAAATTGCCATCAACGTTTGCGTTTCTGCAGTGGCGGGCATAGGAGGCTTTAAAAATGGAGCGCAGCGGAATGTTAAAGCCTACCCGCTGTGAGATTGTCCCCTGTGACCGAACCGCATTTGAAAACATAAGCTTTAATCTAACACCAAACCCCGCAATTGCAAATAGCTGCTGTTGCAGGCAGTTTTATCTAGTCGTCCCTATTTTGTCTAACTTAATCATGGTGTAAATTGGTCTGACTGATTCGAAGGCACCAGAGTATCTCCAGCGCCCTGAATCCGTGTCGTTGTTTTTTATCTCTGTCAGTTTAGCTCTTAGCTCGTCTGTTGTTGAAACTGAATAAAGCATTTTTGTCTTCTCAAAATGCCTCATTGATTGTAATCTCTCAAATAACTCAAAAGTTCCTCTTGTTTTGTAAATATAGGTCATAGGGAACCACCTTATACTATTCAATACACCAACATAATGACATAATAAGTCTGCTTCAACAATGTTATCTAATGTCAGGTTTTCGGGCACTCTTTTTATCATTAATTCAGCCATTGGACTGAAGAAATTTCTCGAATAGGTTTGATTGTAATATGGATTTATCGACTCAATATTGAGATAAAATTTACCATAGTTTTTGTCCTCACTTGAGCCATATTTGTCCTGGAACATATAGCTTGAATAAAGAATTTCTTCAATGAATTTGTACTTCTCATTCTTAATTGAGATTGCTATCAGGCTCAAGAATAATTCATGGATGAAAAATCGAAAGTTATCAAACTCGTAATTAGACCAACTGCCTCTGTCGTCCTGTGGCATTGTAAGAATCGGAAGTTTTTCCAAAAATCTAATCACAATGTCAATATCAAAGGCTTCATCTTCTTTTGTTAGCTTGTCGAAGAAATCAATAAAATCGTTTCTAAGAGGCGTATAAAGATTGATATTGTCACATATCGCTTTGCCAATTTCGAAGCTGTCCCTACTAGGGAATGTTACTGTAAAATCCTTTAGATTCGAAAAAAACTTGTCGAGGAAGTCTCGAAGCATTGAGTTTATCCTTTTTGGATTTTTGCTCACTTGTTCGTCAAAACTTCGAACTAACGTTGTCGTCTTGTGAGTCATTGGAGTTTCCTCAAAAAGGTAAGAAGGGGCTTTACCTAGTTTTGGCTTGTTGAATGATGGTCTTTTGAAAATGTTTCTCAGTAAAGCTTCATAATTTATTTCAAAATGTTCTTGGGAAGAAAAATCGATATAGATTCTACTCTCTAAATATGTCGGCATATAAGGATTCCCATTCTCGTCCCGTTCCGTAACTATTGGTATGAATTTTTCTTGGGAGACATTTTCGTAAATCTTTGGACTAATGATTTGCGTTTCGGTACCAACTCCTCCAGTTTTGCTATTAGCTTTTTCGGTATATTTTTTATCCAGAACGATTAAGACTTTTACAATTTCAATCGACCGCACCATCGACTCCATAAATGTGTACTTGTCGTGCCCCTCTTTTAAGTCCCACTTGTCTATTACTACGTCAACTCCGTCAGAAACTAATCTCTCTGCGAGATTAATCACCCAGTCCTCATGGTTTGGGGTTGTCCAACTGTAAGAAATAAATATTTTAGGTGTTGGTGTCATTGTCCTGATAAAATTGCCTGCAACATCTGAATTTATGCACTGCATGTATTCGCAATATCCCAACCCCAATTTACCGCGCGCGGCCATACGCGTGACGCGGAGGGCAGGATTTTTTTTCTGGATGCTGTATACTGGATTCTGGATTCTATATGCTATATGCCATATGCTAAATTCTCCATCCTGGATGCCGAATTCTGTATTCTATATGCTACATGCTGAATTCTGGATTTTCCCTACTGTCAGGCTGAGGCCCGCGAAGCCTGGGCTGGAGGCTGGATGCTGGATGCGCGACAACATGTTGCACCATGTTACACCGCGTTACAAGTTTATCGCCCACCTTGGTGTCTCAAACAAAATACCATGAACAGAAAGATGATTTTTACGCTGGCGTTAGCCGCCATGGGATTCCTGCTGGACTCCTGCTCCCTGCGCTCCACCACCTACATCAAGGCAAATGAACAATTCCAACTCGGCAACAACAACCACGGACGGTTCCGGGTAAAGCTTCGCAATACGTCAGCGCAGGATATTGAGATATACCGGGCGCCCATCGATGGTGGCCGTCACTCCGGCCAATCCGTAAAGCCGGGCGAAACGGTTGGTGTGCGGGTGGAAGCCAACACCGCTTTGGTCATCGTCAACCCATCTGCGCAAGAAGCTTCCGTTCAACTCACCGTGCATGGCGACACGGGCCTGGCCATGAACTATCGAAACAACTAAAGAACGTCTGCTGACCGACTGCCGACAAAAACAACACGGCAGCCGACACGGAAACCCCATTAAGGGGGATGACTTACTACGGCCGGGCCGGGGTGATGATCATGTTTCGGAACTCAATCGGGCCGTGGTCGCCCTGTAATAAAATGGGGCCGGGCTCGCCTTCGCGGCTGTCAATAGCGCCACCGGTAGGGCCGGCAATGATTCGTTCGGAAATTACCGTAACGCCATTGGCTACAATAGTTACCGTGCGGCCGACCAGGGTGATGTCGTACGTCTGCCACTCGCCCGGTGCTTTGGCCACGTTGCGATTGGGTGCCAGCAACCCATAAATGCCGCTGAAGTTAATGTCCCACGGCTCCAGGCCAAGCGCATCGTTGATCTGCACTTCATAGCGGCCGCGCAAATACACACCGCTGTTACTGCCTTTCGGGTAGCGAAACTCCACATGCAGTTTAAAGTCGGTGAACGTTTGCACCGTGCGGAGGTTAACACCGGACTGCGGACTGCTCAAAATTCCGTTCTCCACCACCCACTGATTTTTGTCGCCATCCGGTTTCCAGCCGTTCAGGTCTTTACCGATGAGTGCTATCGGGTCGCCCCACACGGGCGGTGCCGTGCGCAACAGCGATGGTGCACGCACTCCGGTAAACGATGAGGTCTGGCCATCGGTGTAGGTCATCGTGCCAATGAGTTTATCGGCTTCCAGCAAGCCGGTAAACTCAAGGTTTTGCTTGCCCTGCTCCCACTGCGGAGGAAGGGAAAAACTGAATTTGCCATTGTCCCACTTCACTTCGGCCACGGGCCGCGCGCTGCCAAAGGCAAAACAGAAACGCCCTACGAGCGTCTCGCGCCCGGAGTGGCGTACCTCCAGCCAGGAGGGCACCTGCCGGTTGTTCCAATTAACGGTAAGATCCCACCGGCCTTCGAGTGGGTGCGGGTTTTGGGAAAAAGCGTTTACGTTGAAAACGAAAAGAAACGCGATGGCGGCTGCGTATTTCATACCGGTCTTGATTGTATTAATCAAAAGTAAGCAAGGCGGTGGTGGAATGCCAACAGACGTCTTGGTGTCTTTGTAGGGTTTAAGTGCTACGGTCATGGCGATCCGGCTTTAGCGGGAGATGCAATCTCCGCAGCCTGGCTTTCCGTGTTAATGTTCGCCTGGCGTTTGGTGTTGGGATTGCTTCGTCCCTCGTCCCTTCCGGGACTCGCTCCTCGCGATGACGTATTCTAGTTCACTACGGGGGCTTTCTTCACGCTCAGCAATTCAATGCCTTTCTCTTTCGCCATGGTGTTGATGCGCTCCACGTTGCGGTCGATGGTGGCATTCAGTTTGCCCAACTCGTCATCCACCATTTTGGTTAGCATCTGGCGCACTTCCTCGCCCTGCTGCGTGGGGGCAAAATCACCTCCGCCCTGCTCCACCATGAGGTGCGCCAGCCGGTTGTTCATTTTGATGCCGTAGTTGAGCGGGTCTTGCACGCTGCGGTTTTTGGTCTGGTGAATGTTGTTTTCGTGCACGTTCAACTCGTCCTCGAACTTTTTCATGGCTTCGCGCAGGTCGTTGTACTGCGGCTCCGCCCCGATTTTGCTTTTCAGCGAACCCAAATCGTCCTTGATCTTACGGATGTCCACCACGCCCTGGTTAGCGTCACTCACCTTATCGCGCACCTTTGTTAAAAAGTCGAACTGCGCCTGTAACTCCGGCAACGTAGTGTTGATGCGCGGATCTTTTAGTATCTCAAACTCCTGCTCCTGGCTTTGGCCATTCACCGTAAGGCGTACTTTGTATTTGCCCGGCACCGCTTTAGGGCCGAGGTTGGGCGAACCATAAAACACCATGCCCGGAAACGTTTTGTAGCCAGGGTAGCGCATGTCCCACACAAAGCGATTGCCCCCTGCTTTTGCCGAAAGTTGCTCGGCCCGCTCTTTGGCTTTGTTGTTATAGCTCTTAATCACATCGCCATCACTTTCCAGAAACTCCAGCTTCACGTCTGCTTTCTCGTCAAGTGCTTTCACAAAAAAATGCACCATCACACCGCCCGGATGGTTTTGTCCTTCCAGCTTGCGGTTGGCTTCGCGCCAGCCCGCGCCACCGGGCATGCGGTAGCTGGCCATGGGTTTATAAAGCACCGCCTCTTTTGCGGCCACGTCTTTCGTGAGTTGATGTAGCGGAGTGAGATCATCGATCAACCAGAAACTGCGGCCGTGAGTGGCGGCAATCAGGTTGTCGTTCTTCACGGCTAAATCCGCAATCGGCACGGGCGGCAGGTTGAGTTGAAACTTGCTCCAGCTCGCGCCATCGTCAAACGAAATCCACATCCCTTTTTCAGTACCGGCATAGAGCAGCCCTTTGCGTTTGGGATCGGCCCGCACCACGCGCACAAACTCTTCTTTCGGAATCCCCGTGGTAATCACCGTCCACGTTTTGCCATAATCCAACGTTTTGTAGATGTACGGAGTGTAGTCGCCAAACTTATACGAAGTGGCAACTGCGTACGCCCCGCCTTTTTCAAACGGATTCACGTCAATGCTATTCCACATGTTCAGCCGGGGGCAGACATTGGCAGGCGGTGTTACGTTCTGCCAGTTCTTGCCGCCATCGGTTGTCACATGCAACAGGCCGTCATCCGAACCGGTCCAGATTTCATCTTTTGTGTTAGGCGACTCGGCAATCACAAAAATGTTAGCATAGTACTCGGCACCTGTGTTGTCTTGTGTAATCGGCCCACCTGACGATTTGAGCGTTTCGGGTTCACCGCGCGTGAGGTCCGGGCTGATGGTTTGCCAGCTCTGCCCGCCATTGGTGGTAACATGGAGATAGTTGGAGCCCGCGTAGAGTTTTTTCGGATCATGGCGGCTGAACACCAGCGGATAATTCCAGTTGAAGCGATACTTCATCACTTCCACGCCCGAGCCGGCCGGCAGGTCGGGCCACACGTTGGTGCTGCGCTCCTGCCCGTTGTCGAGATTCTGCATGCTCATGTAGCCTTTGTAATCGCTGCCGTAAATGATGTTGGGGTTGGTGGGATCAGGCGCCAGGTGTGCACTCTCGCCTATGGAGAGAGCGGTCCAATCGCTTTCGGTAATGGACGTACCACTGGTGCGATGGGGAATGCGCACGCTCGTGTTGTCTTGTTGCGCCCCGAGAATGTTATACGGAAAGGCATTGTCGGTGGTGACGCGATAGAACTGTGCCGTGGGCTGGTTATGGTACGTGGTCCAGTTTTCGCCACCATCATTGGAAATTTGCGCTCCGCCATCATCGGCAATGGCCATGCGTTGGTTGTTGTTGGGATCAATCCACAGATCATGATGATCGCCATGCGGAGCATTCTTCAATTCAAATGTTTTGCCGCCATCTTTCGATACGCCATAGCTCACGTTCATCACCCACACTTTGTCTTCATTCTGCGTGTCGGCATAAATGCGGCAATAGTACCAGGCGCGTTGCAGCAGCGCACGATCCTGATTGAGGCGCGTCCAGGTTTTGCCGGCATCGTCTGAACGATACACACCCGGGGCTTCCGTATTTTCGATGATTGCCCACACGCGGTTGGAGTTGACGGGCGACACCGTTACACCAATAATGCCATTGGTGCCTTTGGGCATCCCCGGCTTGTCCGACAGATTTTCCCACGTCTCACCGCCATCGGTGCTTTTCCAGAGTTTCGAATCCGGACCACCGCTGTCCATGCGGTAGCCGTTGCGCTTCATGTTCCAGGTGGCGGCATACAAGATGCGCGGGTTGTTCGGGTCCATCACCAGATCGCCCGCCATGGCGGTGTCATTAATATAGAGCACGCGTTTCCACGTGGCCCCACCATCTACTGATTTATAGATGCCACGCATTTCGTTCGGCTTCCACAAGTTGCCCATGGCCGCCACGTACACCACATCCGGATTTTTAGGATGAATGCGGATCCGCGCGATGTGTCGCGAATCACTCAGGCCGATGTGTTTCCAGCTTGCCCCGGCATCGGTTGATTTCCACACCCCCCAGCCGCTGGAGACGTTGTTGCGCAGGGTTTGTTCACCCTCGCCCACGTAGATCACATTCGGGTCGCTCTCGGCTACGGCTACGGCACCGATTGTGCCTCCGAAATAGCTGTCGGTAATGTTTTCCCAGGTTTGCCCGGCATCTTTGGTGCGCCACACGCCACCGCCCACCGTGCCGAAATAGTACAGGTTAGGCTGGCCGGGCACGCCCGTTACTGTGCAGGAGCGGCCACCGCGAAAGGGGCCCAACTCGCGCCAACGCATACCGGAATAGAGGGCTTGGTCAAAAGAAATCGTAGGAGAAACCGCGGCCTGCTTCTTTTGCGCTTCTGATACCAGAGACAAAACAATCAAGGCGAAAACAAAAAGGCTGCGCATAGGCGATCCGTGTTTTTTAGATCGTTCGAATTACTAAAAAAGCTGCACCCGCGAAAGGAATTGTACTTCAACGGGAATTCGTCAACTCATTCGGAGAACCCATGCGCGGTTTTTTTTGTATTTTGGCTGCCTTGTTACCGCTCCCCTGTTAAACGGGGACAAAATTTAAAACCTGCTCATGGACAGCCACGCTCTTTTTACCGAACTCTTTATTTACCGGGTGATACTCAATTCGATTGTGATGATCTTATTGATTCGCGTGATCTACGTGCGTACGTACCATAAACGGGAGCTGTTCTTCATGTTTTTCCTGCTCAATTTTATTGTCTTTTTGCTTTCCTACCTGCTGGAAAACTCGAAGGCATTTGGCTCGTTTGGTGCAGCGTTCGGCCTGCTGGCTGCATTTTCACTTCTTCGCCTGCGCACCGAAGCAATGACCTCCAAGGACATGACCTATGTGTTCATCATTATCGCAGTGGGGTTGTTGAACGCGATCATGAAGGGTACCTATTACGAGATTTTAGGTGTTAACGCGATCATTGTAATTGTGGTGTTTCTGGTTGATGGGAATATCATTATGAAAAACCAAAAGACACAAGTAATTGAGTACGACAAGCTTGAACATGTGGCCCCCATGAACTACAACGAACTACAGGCGGCCCTGCGGCTGCGCACCGGGCTGGATATTCGCGAGCTCACGGTAGAGTCTGTTGATTTTCCAAAAAACAGAGCCATCATCAAAATCTATTACTATTGAAAACCAAACTGCGCCTTTTAACCGTAGTCGCCTGCGTATTCCTTGGAATCGATGGGCAAGCCCAAACCGTTCCGGTATTGTTTCAGGAAAACAAACCCCTTTCCATTGAGTTTGCCATTTCCATTCGGGAGGTCAAAAAGAACCTTACGGACAGTGTCTACTTTCCCGCTCAATTAAGGTACCAGACCGCGGAAGGACGATGGGATTCACTCCCCGTGGGCATGCGGGCGCGCGGAAATTTCAGACGTGAGAATTGTTACTATCCGCCTCTGCGGGTAAAGATGAAGAAGAGCGATGCCGCCAACACCCCATTTGCCGGGAACAAGAATCTGAAACTGGTGTTGCCCTGCCAGAATTCGAAAGACGCCAATTCGCTAATCCTAAAGGAGTACCTGGGGTACAAACTATATGAACCACATACGCGGTATATTTTTCACACGCGGCTTGTCAACGTCACGCTGCGCGAGCGGCAGGGCAAACAGATCAAAACCCATCAGCTTGTCGGCTTCTTAATTGAGGATGATGATCTGGTGGCCGAGCGGTTTGACGGTAAGATTCGGGAGACCACACTACACCCCCTGCAGTTGGAAGACACTACTGCCATTACGCATGATTTCTTCCAGTACATGATATCCAATACCGACTGGTCATCGGTAACCAGCCATAACATTAAGGTTCTACAGCTGAAACCGGCCCGACATATCCCGCTGGCCTACGACTTTGATATGTCGGGTTTGGTGAATGCCCCGTATGCCAAACCCAGTCCACTGACCGGCCAGAACACGGTTCGCGACCGCGTTTACCGTGGTTTTTGCCGCAGCGAGCGCATGGTCAGCTATGTGCGGCAACGATATCTCGAGAAAGAAAACGATGTTAATGCCGTGATCAACGATCATGCTGCGTACTTTTCGGAAAAGCAATTGATTGATATCCGGTCGTTTGTCGGTGAATTTTTTGCCACGCTTAAGAACGAGCGTTTATTCAAAGATGCTTTTATTGATCGCTGTCGAAAAAATTAGTTGATATCATGAACGTGAAGGGAACAATCGCTCTGCTGCTGGCAGCTTCGGCTGCATTTGCCCAACAAGTGTTGGTGCCGCCTTACTTACAACCCGGTAATTATCCGGCCCTGACGAGTGAGGGAAAAGTTTTGATCTGGCAAACGGACAGCGTGCCCGGCACGTTTATGGTCGAATTCACCACGGGCACTCAATTCGAGCAAGCCAAAAAAATCAGCCGCAGCAAAGTCACCGTTACCCCGCTTAAACTCAATCAGAAAACCACGTTGCTTTACCGTAGTCAGCTGGGTAAGCTTAAGTTTGACCAGGATTATATCTACCGCGTTCTTCAGAATGGGACAGTTGTCAGTACGGCCACGTTTCGCACGCGCACCCGAAAACCCGAAACCCGGTTTGCTGTGTTTGGCGATTGCGGGGCACGATCTCCGCAGCAAGCGAAAATTTCATGGCTGGTGAATGAACAAAAACCAGACTTTGTACTGGTGACCGGTGATATTGTGTACAACAATGGGCGCGAACAGGAATACCGGAGAAACTTTTTCCCGTATTACATTTCCGCTAGGTCCGACAGCTCCGTGGGTTCACCGATCATGAAGAACATACCATTCTATATGCTGGTGGGCAATCACGACATTTACAGTGCTGATCTCGCCAAATACCCTGATGGGCTGGCTTATTTCTATTATAATGATCTACCCTTAAACGGAGCCGTACCTCAGGCAACGATCGAAGTGAAAGGTACACCGGCACAGGTCGAGGCGTTTAAAAAAAGTACGCAGCCGCGGTTTCCGCGTATGACGCACTTCTCATTTGATCATGGTAACGTGCACATCGCCTGCCTGGATGCCAATACGTACATTAATCCCTTAGACCCGGCTGTGATCGATTGGCTGGCCAACGATTTGCGCAACAGCAAAGCAGATTGGAAGATTGTCTCCTACCATCACCCCGGTTTTAATTCGAGCAAGGCGCACTACGATTACCAGTTGATGCGCCTGCTTTCACCGGTGCTGGAACAACTGGGTGTTGACATGGTGTTAACCGGCCACGTTCACAATTACCAACGCACCTTCCCGCTTACATTTGAGCCAAAGAAAGATTCAACGGGAACGCAATATGTGATTTCAAAAGAAGGAAGGGTGGACGGAAAATTCACGCTTGACCAGGAGTTTGATGGCGTCACCAAGACAAAACCCAAGGGTATTATTTACATCGTAACGGGTGCGGGGGGTGCAGCCCTTTATGATAAGGAGATGAGTGCCAAACCCTTTATGTGGAAACATGAGCCGCAGGAAAACTGGGTACCCTTTACGGTAAAAATGGTTTCCGATGTGCACTCCTACACGCTCATCGAAACGAAGGGGAAAACACTCCGGCTGCAGCAATTGGATGCCCGAAACCAGTTGATTGATCAGATCACGGTAACCAAATAGGGCCGCTATTCCTTTTTGAGCACGATTTGGAAAACGGTTTCATCCTCGGAGCTGGTGCCGGTAATGGCACCCGCAAAGATCACATCGAACCACCGGGTTTCCAGCGCCAACAAAGCTGCAAACGGGAACAGGGCACACAACTGCCCGGGGGGCGCAAATTCCTCTAACCGATCCAGCCGGTGAAGCGTCTCGCACGGATTAAACGAATTACGGCTCAGGGGGCCGGCATGGATCGCCACACGCCACGAATTGCTCTCGGTAACGGGTGGCAATGAACTGAGCAGTTGGCGAATAAAATTAAAGGCGGGCGTTGGATACTCAAAGGCAAAGGTATAGCGCATACCGTGTTGGTCGATCCTCACATTTCCATCGGCCAGGACTTCATCCCGAATCTCATCAAACTTGCTTTGATCAATCGGGTTGAGATGAGTCAAGTCCACCCGAATCAGGTATTGCACCGGCCGCGCCAGCAAGACTTCGGCTGATGCCGGTCTTGGCGCACTCATACCCGTTGTCGGAGCCAGGTAGTTCTCCGGGTTGATGTTCATGATGTTGGCTGAAAACGGCCAATGGCTAAGCGCATCGCGCGTTCCACCTTCCTTGCGCTGCAAATCGGTTTCCGAGAGCACCGTCAGCAGATAAGGTTCCGTGTGGTACGTTCGGCTACGCAGCACGGCCGCACCGAAAATGATCTTGCTTTGGAACGAGAAGAGATCATCGTGACCGTTATAGGGCTCGTGTGTCAGGAACGTGTAGGGCACATGTTTCAGGAGGTTTCTGAATCGCTCCACCCAGTGATCCCCGGCAAACCGCAGGCTGATATTCTCAAAGTCATCTTCTTTGAACGGCAGTAGGGCGTTCACCTCTCCACCCAGCTCCAATAGTGCCTCCGCAAACAAAATGTCGCTACCACAGGCCAGCGAGCAAAAACCTACCTGAAGTTGCATTGCGCGTATGCTGGCTTTGATGGCCTCTTTGATGGTACCCTCGAGCGAGGCCGGCAGGCGGGGAGTGGCCCGGCCGGGGCGATCGATCATATGGCCTACGAAAGCGGCCACGCGTGGCGGGCTGAATAACTTCGAGATTTCACGCGGAACCGCAATGAAGTGGCTCAGCAACCAAAGCTGATTGTGAACGGTTGCCACTTTTCCCCAATCTGTTCCGGCTGCTCTGCGCACGGAGCTGTAATAGTCAATGGCTTTGTCTTGCTTTTTCAGCAGCAGGTTGGCCTCCGCCAAGGTTGCCATCTGCCAAAAATCCTCCGTTTCGGCTGGTATGCCCGCGGCCACTTGCGCAGCAATTTCTTTCGCCTTTGACGCCTGCATCAACATGGCAGACATGGCGGCTGCATTGATGCCGGTATAATAGTTGCCGGTAGCCTGAAAATTTTTGAGATACGTGTCGCGTGCCTGCTGCGCAAACGGGGTATGATGATTCTTTTTGAACAGCTCTTTGTAGATACCCCCCAAGATGCCGGCCGCCTCGGGGTTATTGACATTGCTGCGGTAGTAAGGCTCCAGGTAATCGCGCGCAGCCTCCGGTGCTCCGGACTTGGACAAGGCGAGGGCATAGAGTTGCTTTAGCCTTCCATCCGGGGTTACTCGCAACGCTTGCTCCGCCTGCACCCGCGCCTCCAGGTACCGACCACGGTGCAGGAGTTCCTGAATGTCTTCAACTGTCGGCATATGATGATAGGTGAAATCGAGTTGGTAAGATACAAGTTTCCTGAGGGTTATCGAGAAGTTGAAAAATGGATATTACATGTCAACTCATGACCTGAAATTTAATTGCCTTTTTTAAACGAATTGGCCGAACCCATAGCGGCCCGCGCCCGTTGCCTAAGTGTAGCCTTGTGCTAACAAGGTTACCATGAATGTTCTGAAAACTTCAGAACCGTTGTTCAAAACATGGTACCATATGAACACAACAGGAAAAGTATTGGTTGGTGTGCTGGCCGGTGCAGCCGCTGGGCTGCTAACAGGTATCTTAATGGCACCCGATAGCGGAAAAAAGACGCGTGAAAAACTGCTGGGTAAAACCAAAGACTTGAAGAACAAGACCCAGGAGACGCTGGATGATGCAAAGCGTACGTACAACAAGAAGATGGAAACTTTTGCCGGAGAGGGAAAATCGAGCATCGATTATCTAAAAGACACCCTGAAGGTTTAGCTGGTTTCCTTGAGTTTTCACTTGCGAGACACCGCCCCCAAAGGCGGTGTTTCTTTTTTTATGGCTGCAACAACGGGTCAGGGCTTCAGTCCCTTAATCACCACGTTTCCGGTTCCCGTAGGATCGCAGGGGTACATCAACACTTCCTTCAGGCGATTTTTGTTGCTTAGCATTTTAAAAAAACCCTCCAGGTACCCCTGCACAAATTTTCCCGATGTATCATCCAGGTACCCGGCTTGCCGGCACACATTAAAAAAGGCTTCTCGTTTCGATTGAAATTCGGCAATAACCGGATCAAAGTGCTTAACATCGGGTTGACATGTTCCCCGGTACCTGCGCTCGCGCACCGAACTGAGCTCCAGCTCAGCAGCCGGCCGCGCATAGGGGGCTGATACTAAGCCACTGTGATCGAAATCATAAGGCACGGGTACGGGATTCACCGAATTTTTTGACCACATGAGTTTGATGTTTTGCCGGTACTGTACCGACCAGTCGGTATTACCTATCATCAGTTGAAACATGGCCATGCGCAAAAAGTCCTCCGGATTTGTGTCCTCGGGTCGCACCACCAGGTCGCCACGCAGTACCATGTCGTTTCGCGCAGCCATTTCGCTCTCATCTTCCAGAAGAATCCCGGCAATGGGTTTGGATAAGCGGTCGTTTTCCAGAAACTGCACCTCTACCCTTCGTGCGCGGAAACTTTTTGGGGTAAGCACCTGATATAGCTTATACGCGACAAACTCACGCTCAACATACTTCTCCCCCTGACATGGCAAAACGAGTTTTAGTTTATTTTGCCTATTGAATAATGTACCCTTCACCGCTTCAGATGAAAAATTGAGCAGCACCGGTGGATAGGTGCACGCCCCGGACTGCCGCCTGAAGTGCCCCCGTGTACGTGCCCGGATTGGAATCGTATCCCACTGCTCGGCTTCTCTCCATATCAATGACATGGGGTAGTAGGTTGGGTCATCCTTCCGGTCGCGGAGAAGCTGGCGTACATCACCGGATAGCACCAGGTGAAGCACCGAATCAGAATCAAACAAACCAGAAGCCTGGCTACAGGATGGTGTAACTCGCAAAAGGAGTAAAACCAGGACCAGCCATTTATACATGTGCAAACAAGTTAAGAAACAATCGGTTGGCTTACCATAAGCGCGAAGAAAAAAAGGCTGCCATTGGCAGCCTTTTTCACGATCCGGATTAATCAGTTATTAATCTCTTGCTCCTTTGGTTCTGCCACCAATGCAGGCATATTCTTTTCGCGGAATAACTTGTTGTAGTTTCCTATGTCAATTTGAATCAACTGATTCATCTGTTGCTTGTAGCGGGTCCAGTCGGCCTGCACATCGCGACCACGATCCTGCACCCCTTTGGTTAAGCGCGGATCGTGCGTATCGGCTACGCTGCGCAACTGTAAAAACTCTGCATTCAGTTTGTTCGGGAAGTTGATGACATCCTGGAAGTTCTTGCTTCGGGGCTCAACCAGGTTGCTCTCCCACTTCTCAATTTTCTTCACCAGGTCTTTCCCGGTATTCACCAGGTCCTTAGCGTCCGCATTATCCTTAAGCGATTCGTTGTACGTTTCGATTTGCTTTTTCACCTGCCGCATGCGGTTTACGGCCTTGTGCAGTTCATCAAATTGCTCACTGGCCTGCCGTAAGAATTCCTGCTGAGCCGCCCACTCCGCGGCTGTGGCCTTCACATGGGGATCGGAAATGATTTCCAACTCCGTCTCGGAAGACTGCCCCTTGTACGCAATGCGGGCTTTATACTTGCCCGGTGCAACGCGATAGCCGCTGTGATCGCCATACACAAAAACACCGGGCACGCCCGTCAAAGCCTCGGTGCGGAAATCCCACGCAAAGCGATTGAGGCCAGCCTCAGCGGGAATGGTTTGCTTGGCGGGAGGGCCGCCCGGCCAGGGTTTGAAACCGTCATCGGCCTTGTTTGAATATGAACGAATCACACGACCGTTCAGGTCCATAATCTGTAAGGTGACCTTGGCGGTATCGGCCTTCTCCTTCAAATAATAATCGAGGATAACGCCATTCAGCGGATTGCGGCCGAGGCCTGGTATATCACCGAAGTAGGCCGGAATGGTAACCGATGACAACCGATAGGTAGGCTTGGGAGAAAACACTTTCACCACTGCATCGCCAAATGCGCCTTTGCTTTGCTGGATAGCTGACAGATCATCCAAAATCCAGAAGGAACGACCAGCGGTGGCCGCCACCAGGTCATTGTCGCGGATGGTTAAGTCCGTAACGGGCACCACCGGCAGGTTGAGCTGGAACTTGCTGAAGTTTACACCCCCATTGTAAGAAATGTAAAAGCCCCGCTCCGAACCGGCATAAAGCAGATCTTTCACCTTTTTATCCTCACGTATCACTTTGATAAAGTCATCGGTCTCTACACCGGTTCCAATCTTCGTCCAGGTCTTGCCGTAGTCAACCGACTTATACGTCATGTTGCTATAGTCGCTGAACTTATAGCGCGAAGCCGAAATGTAAACGGTGCCTTTTTCGTGAGGCGACACTTCGATGGAGTGAATCATGCCTTCCGGCAAACCGGCTGGCGTCACGTTGCTCCAGTTCTTGCCGCCATCGCGCGTCAGGTGTACCAATCCACAATCACTGCCGGTGTAAATAACGCCCGGCTCGTGAGGCGACTCCATCACATAATAGATCGTATTGTAGTTCTCTCCGCCCGCGCCTTCATTGGTAATGGGCCCACCGCTTACATCCTGTTTGGTTGAGTCATTGCGCGTAAGGTCCGGGCTAATCACTTCCCAACTCATACCCCCGTTGGTGGTACGGAACAGCACGTTGCCCGCATGATACATAACCTTTGGGTCGTGCGGAGAGTTGAGAAAGGGCGCGTTCCAGTTAAACCGATATTTCATTTTCTTGGGCGCGAAGGCAAGATTCGTTGACGGGTATTCCTGAATATCTTTGGTCTCACCCGTGCGCAGGTCAAGTACATCAATCTGACCTTGGTAACAACCGCCAAAAAGCAACTGTGGATCATTCGGATTGTCGAAGGCGACCCAGGCACTTTCACATCCAGGTCCGTTTGTCCAGTCCTTATCGGTGATACCAAAACTTCCGTTGCGGCTTGGCGTGGCTACTGAAGAGTTGTCTTGCTGGCCACCATAAACCCAGTAGGGAAAACGATTATCGGCAATAACGCGGTAAAACTGTGCCGTAGCCTGATTATTGATGGGCGACCAGGTGCGTCCGGTGTTGTAGGTAATTTCACCCCCGCCATCATCGGCCAGCGCCAGGTTTTGATTATTTTTTGGATTGATCCACAGGTCATGCGTGTCGCCATGACCCACCCGGATATTCGCAAAGCTACGGCCACCATCAATCGAACGCATCATGGGCGCATTGAGCACGTACACCACATCGGCATTGACCGGATCAGCAAAGATCTCCATGTAGTACCATGAGCGGGCCGTCAGCGTCTGGTCGTTGGTCATGAGGTTCCATTTCTTGCCGCCATCATCACTTCGATAAACACCGGCTTTCGATTTTTCGGCTTCCACAATGGCGAATACCCGATTCGGATTCGCGCGTGAAACACTGATGCCAATCTTACCCATCTCTTTGGGCAGGCCGTCATTGATTTTATTCCACGTTTCACCACCATCGGTCGACTTCCATACGGAGCAACCGGCACCACCGCTCTCCACTTTCCACGGGTAACGCCTGTGTTGCCAGGTGGCCGCATACAATATGCGGGGATTGGTCATGTCCAACGTGAGAGACGATGCCCCCGAGTTCTCATCCACAAACAAGACGCGTTTCCAGGTAGCACCCCCATCAGTTGACTTGTAGACACCACGCTCGGCATTGGGGCCATGCACCGTTCCTTGTGCGGCAACATACACGACATCCGGATTACCCGGATGGACGACAACATCCGAAATATGACGCGTTTTTTCGAGGCCGATATTTTTCCATGTCTTGCCTCCATCGGTTGATTTGTAAACCCCATCGCCATAGGAGGTCATTACACCCCGCACTGCGTGCTCACCCGTGCCTACATAAATCACATTGGGGTCGCTCTCACTCACGGCAATATCACCGATGGAACCAACCTTGAAAAATCCATCGGAAATGTTGCGCCAGGTCATGCCGCCATCATCGGTTTTGCCCACCCCACCACCGGTATAGCCGACATAGTACGTCATGGCATCCAGCGGATGTCCGGCAATGGTATTGGCACGGCCTCCGCGAAAGGGGCCGATGTTTCGCCATTTCAAGCCCTTAAACTGATCAGCATTTATTGACGGGCCGCCAGGCTGCACAGCCGGTTTGGCCTTGCTTTTTTGCGCCCAACCGGTTGATGATATCAACAGGCACAATGAAAACAAATAGAGAAAACGCTTCATACGGATTTAGATTTATTTCTCAGAGTTAAGGAAAAAGCAAAAAAGAACCTACTGGATTTTGGTGAGCGGTTCAGCGGTTGCCCAACTCGCGCAAGGCTTTGGCAAAAGCGACTTTGATGGCATGACCATCCCGGTGATGTTGGCTTTTAACGACCCAACGCCCCCCTACCAAGGTGCCGAGATTGCGGCTGGAGTCGGACGTATAAAGCAAGGTGGCCAGCCGGTTGCGGGCCGAAGTGGCCGCTACCAGGTGCGCAGTTGAGTTTACGACCAGGGCATCGAGGGGTTGACCGATATCAAAGTGATTTTCCTGATTTTTTCCCATCGCCAATCGCCCGCGGGTAACCGACTCATGGATCAGATACTGCGCGGCATCCCCGGGAAACGAGTTTCGCTTGTGGGTAATTAATCGCTGCCGGTAGTCAATCATTCGCAATTCCTCAAACGGGTTCAGCCCGATGTGGCTGTCCGTGCCGATGCTCCATCGGCCGCCCTTTTGCACGTATTCTTTCATTCGAAAAATACCATCGCCCAGGTTGCCTTCGGTAGATGGACAAAGCACTACGTTGGCTCCAGACTTGGCGAGACCATTCAACTCCGGGTCGTCAAGGTGAGTGGAATGAACAAGATGAAAGCGGCTACTTAGATCGGCATGGTTTAGCAACCACTGCATCGGTCGCTGCCCGCAGTACGCGAGGCAATCCGTGACCTCCTTCAGTTGCTCAGAAACGTGAAGATGGATGGGGAGCGTGGCCGGTGCCCACGCCAATGTTCTTTGCACATCCGAAAAATAAACCGCGCGCAAGGAATGCACACTTACCGCTGTTGATGCATTTTCATGCTTTCGCACAATCGCTTCGGTGGCCTCAAACAAGCGAACGTACTCATCCAAAGTTTTGGAGATAAACCTACGTTGACGGGGTTGGGGATCGACTCCAAAATTTCCTTTCTGGTAAAAAACAGGAATCAACGTAAGGCGAATGCCGGCCTGAGATGCTGCAGCCACCAAACGCTCACCCATCTCAGCAGGATGATGGTACGGCCGGCCATCCGGAGCGTGATGCAGATAATGAAACTCGGCCACCTGCGTATAGCCGTGCCGAACCATCTCCGCGTAAAGCATGGCGGCAGTCGCCTGCATCTGTTCCGGATTGATGGCCAACGCACATCGATACATGGCCTCGCGCCAGGTCCAGAAATCATCGTCTGTCCCAGCCGGGTGGCTTTCGGCTAGGCCCGCCATGGCATATTGAAAGGCGTGCGAATGAGCATTCTGAAATCCGGGGAGGGCAAAGCCCGCAACATATTCGATGGCAGTCGACTCGGCTGGCGGTGAATCAGAAAGAAAACGAATGGTGCCTTTCTCATCCACCCCGACATACGCTGGGGACACCCATCCCTCGCCCTGTAGCAGACCGGAAAACTGGAAGTATTTGAGATTTGGACTGTTGGATTTCCCCTGCGTTTCCATCGAACCAGATTGTGCTGGCTCCCCATTACCCATTGATGCGTTCATTCTATTGTGGGCCTCCTCGGCAATTTTCTGTAATACTTTATCCGTGTCGTTTAGAACTTCATGATTACCAAATCGGATAACTTGAACCTTATACTCCGCAAGATAATTAGTTCGTTGACGATCATAATCTCGCTGTTGCTTTGTTTCATGAATGTGCCCATCTACCTCAACACCCAATCTGGCAGCCTCGCAATAGAAATCCAGAATGAAGCCTTCGAATGGGTGTTGGCGTCTAAACTTCAAGCCTCGAAGCTTTCGTCCGCGAAGTCTTTCCCACAACAGTGCTTCGGCAGGTGTCGGGGCCTTTCGCATTTCGCGAGCAAAAGCTTTGATGGCATCCGGAATTCGTTCCCAAGGCCATGCCCGGTTATTATTTTTCCGCTTCACTTTACTTCGGTTGCCGTGCACGCTCCCTCACCTGACCCCCTCTCCCTGTGGGGAGAGGGGTGCCCGTAGGGCGCGGTGAGGGATCACTTCAATACCTCAATCAACCGCTCAAAGGTTCGCTTGAGCAGTTCTCTCATTTTTTCCGCGCGAAGGGGCTCATAGACCTTCTCCGCGTCATCCATGTAATTCACTTTAGTCATTTCCATTTGCAACGCGTGCTGGTTAGCGGTTGGGCTTCCATACGCTCGCGTGATGTAACCGCCCTTAAACGGGTGGTTGTGGCTCACCTGGTACGGGCTGTGGTCAAGCGTATGCAGGGCTGCTTCGATCAGTCCCGGGCTGGCCGAGGTACCATCGGCATCACCTAAAATCAAATCGGGAAATTTCTCCGGCCGTATAGTGGGCACATGCTGGCGAATGGAGTGGCAATCCCACAACAGCACGCGGCCAAACTGTTCTTTTGTGGCTGCCAGAAGCTGTTGCAGTTGTTGGTGGTACGGGGTGTAGTAACGTTCCACTCTGCGTTGAATTTCAGTTGCATCCACTTCCTGGCGCTGATCACGATAAAGTGCGCGGCCCAAAAAATCCGTAGTGGGACAAAGTGCGGTGATAATTCGTCCATCCGTGTACAATGGCTTGCTTTGCGGATCGCGGTTGAGATCAATTACCCAGCGGGAGTAGTGCGCATAAACCATCGTGATGCCCATGGTGGGTACAAAATCGTAGAGCTGATGCACAAACCAATCCGTGTCATCGGGCGCTGCCATCAACCCGGGATCATACTGTGAAATCAACTCCTCGGGAAAAGCGGTGCCGCAGTGAGGTACGCTTACCACTATGGGCACCCGTGCGCCAGACGGCTGCCGGATGTGAAATGGTGCCATGGATTATTTCCCTTTACACGCAGCGAGTGCGCGATCCAAATCAATTCGATGCATTTCGGCAAGTTGCCGTTGTCTTTCGGCTTCGGCTTGAAGTGCCGCGGCTTCTCTCTTACATAAATCGGCTTCCATTGAGGCCTCAATTGCGTGTTTCGCGTTCGCTACCGCGGCCTCCTCTTGTCGCTTGGCCTCCGCTTGTTGGACAAAAGCGTAAACAATAGCCGTGAGCAGGAGGAAGAACAAAACAGCGTTGGCTATCAAACTAATCTTTTCTGATTTCATGACTTTCAATTTAAGGTCAGGGGCTATCTCTATTTGCAATCCTGCAGTGCACGTTCCAACGCCACGCGATGCATTTCGGCAAGTTGCCGTTGACTCTCGGCTTCGCGTTGTGCCGCAATACTCATATCTCGTTGCATCTGCGCCTCGCGTAACATTACTTCAGCTTGTATCTGTTTGGTTAATCCGTAACCCAATGACACCAAAAGCAACAACCCTAATAAAATCAACACCAAAACAGGAACACGAATTGTTTTCATGATTTCTTATCCTTTTTTCTTTTCTTCTTGGATGCAGGTTCTGGCTTCTTAGCCGCTTCCAGTTGCTGTCGCAAGGCAATGTTATCGTTCATGGCCTTGATCCACAATTGACGATACTGCTCTCCCGCCAAATCATTCATGGATGCCTTCAATTTTCGTATGCGCTGATACGACTCATCTATTCTTGCCCGCGGGATCTCACCTTTCAGTACAGCCTGGCGAATGACCTCAAAAATCCAGCTGGGCTTTTGTTTCAAACTGCCCGGCACGTTGTTGGCAAAGCACAACACATCCACCCCCGCCAGTATGGCCAGTTTAATGCTCTCTTCAAAACCATATTGCTTTGAGATGGCCTCCATCTGCATGTCATCGGAAAAAACAACTCCGTTGTAATTCAGGCGCTGGCGCAACATGCCGTTCAGTATCTCGCGCGAAAGCGTGCCCGGCAAACCGGCCGTGTCCAGTTTCTTATTCACGATATGGCAACTCATGATGGCATCGACATGACCCGATTGCAATAAAGCCTGGTAAGGCTTCAACTCGCGTTCCGTCCAGGTGCGGGTAACATCGGCAACACCAAAATGCGAATCGGTGGTTGAGCTGCCATGACCCGGAAAGTGTTTCAGTACGGTGACAACCCGGAATTTTCGGTGTTGCTCAATGAACTCGCGCGCCCAAAAGGTTACACTGTCTTCGTTGGCTGAATAGGCCCGCCCTGATTTTACGATGACCGGGTTAGTGGGCTCTACCGCTACGTCCACGCAAGGCGCAAAGTTGACATTGAAACCAAGGCCGGCCAGCGTTGCCGCAGTGGCCTCTGCATAAAAGCGTGCAGAGTCCAACGATTTTCCCTTTCCGGTGGCCTCGGCTGTGATCGACCGGGTGAAGCCGTACTTCTCCTTTAGTCGATTAACGCGCCCCCCCTCCTGATCAATGGCAACAAACAAGCGCGTGGGTGCGGCTTTCTGGTAGGCCCAAATGATCTTCTTCAGATCGGCAAAGGCACTGGTTTTCTTGGGGACATTCTTTTCGAATAAGATGATGCCACCCACCCGGCCGGATTTTACGGCTTCATACACGAGTGTATCCACATCTGCCCGTGGTATGCCCATCAACAACATCTGCCCGATCTTAAAATCAAGACTATCGCGTAACTGAGCTTGCGTGCTTGTGGCTAGCCCTATCAGGGTCAATGCTAAAAACAACTTCTTCATCAACATGTCAATAATGATCGCGGATGTACGTGAGCAGCGATTGCATCCAGGTGCGCACCTCGTTGCTGCTTTGCGTAAAATTAGCATTCATGAGGGCAAACACGAGTGTTTTGTTTTTCCGCGTTATGAGGTAGCCGCTCAACGCATGGTTGTTGGCCAGGCTGCCGGTCTTACCGAAAACAAAAGGGGGGTTTGCCACATACCAGTTTCGGAGCGTGCCCGGTTGCCCACCGGTGGCCAGCAGCGGGAAGAGGCGCTCGCGTGGGTAGGTTTGCAACAACTTTTCCCACAACCGCCCCAGGCTACGAGGCGTATTCAGGTTGTAGCGCGAGAGTCCCGAACCGTCAACCCACACCGGCTTGTCGGGCAGGTCGCTCAAATGGTTCTTCAGCAGGTAGTCAATGGCGATTTGCGTCTGCAAGGTGTCAGCTATTTTTCCGGCACAGGCCAGCAACAACTGTTCTGCCAAAAAATTATCGCTCTGCTGCATCATGACTTTATATACGCTATCGGCCGGAGTGGTCCACAGCGTTTGAAAACTGGCCGGTAACGGTTCGTCAATAACGGGTATGGACTTTTTCACCGTATCGGTCAGTAAACGGGCAATCACACTGTCATCTGCGCGAAAAGGAATGATCCAATCGCGAACGCTTCGCGTGCCGCGCTTCACCACCACGTCATTGGCTTCACCACTCAGGCGCTCAACCCGGGTGCGTCCGTTGCCCGCCTCTTCGCGCACATATTGATGAAAGTGATCAGGTGCCACACGTACAGCCTGCTCGTTCACTTGAATTTCCATCACATTGCCAAACACCGGCAGAGCCGAGCGCTCAGGCGAGTATGACGCGTTGAAATCGTCCCAGGCCCAGCCGGGCCCAAATCGATCTTCGCGAAAGTTGGAGGACGAGAAGTAGATGGGCTTGGTTGTGGTGCTGAGAAAAGAATAAACCGGATTACTTACGTTAACCTGGTTATAGAACAAGGTGGGGTCACCGGTACCCCAAATGATGAGCGAGTCACCACGATCGGTAAACCGAAGAGCTGGAATTGAATCGCCCAACAAGGTAAGGCTGGCAAATAGCGTGAGGATTTTTGTGTTGGAGGCTGGCGTGAAGTACCGCGAGGCCTGATGATCAGCCAGCACCTTTCGCGTGGCAGGGTCATACAAATAGAAGCCGATGTGATCCTGAAACCGGTCTTCAGCGGATCGAATTTCTTTGGCTACGTACCGCTGGGGGCTGCAGGCGGCCAGCAACGACAGTAGAAGCACGAATACAACCAGCTTCATCCCATCCACGGCTTGCCCTGATAGCGTTCTGTAAGAACCCTACGATGATGAATCTCGTGCCCGGCAATAATAAATCCCAGGGCCAGCACCGATACTTCATTCTGGTTGGCTGTGCCCTTGCGCGTGAGCATTTCCTCGGTAAATCCCTCAAATAAATCCACTGTGGAAGAGCGCAGGTGAACCATTTCGGCTGCAATTTTTTTCAGCGGGCGTCCGCCCGCATTGGCCTCCGGGGCATAACTATTTTCGTCAAATGCAGACAACGGTGTTTTATCATTTCGCGCAAAACGCAGGGCACGGTAAGCAAAGATTCGTTCGGCATCCAGCGTGTGGCAAAGCACCTCGCGCACCGTCCACTTGTCGTCCGCATAGCGAAAGTCAGCTTTATCCTCCGGCCAGGCATGAACCCACTCCACCATGCGGTTGCCGGAGATGCGCAACGCCTGAATCACGTTGCTTTCCTCCACCAGTTTGACGTAATTTTTATAGAAAGGAGGAATGAAGTTCAGGTTGATCAACATAACAATCAGAATTCAGTAAAAAGAGCATCCGGTAGTGACTCATCCACTTTCACACGCTTGGGACCTCCGTTATCCGATCGGTCAGCCGACAGCAGAATGTTGCCGTACGTTTGATAGTTGTCCCATGGGCGAATAAAGTTTGCCGTGTCGTTAGCCGACTCTTCAAAGAAGGCCCAATGCCGGATAAGTTTGTCGTGGATATCTACATACAATTTGTATTTGTTTTGAGGGGTTCGGCCTACGTTCTGGAAGGTGAGTTGCAAAACGTTGTAATAGGGCAAGCCGCGAAGCGTATCCTGTCCCAGGTATTTTAGGGTGACCCCGGTGTCCTTCAGCTTAAACGGCATCACCAACCAGTAGGAGTCGTTAATCCAGATATTCTTCGCGCGCTCGAGCATCTGCCTGCGCAACGAATCGGGCTCGGTAAGCTCCTGTCCTTTGATTTGTACACGGCCCTCACCCGTAGTGATGTTCACCAGGTAAATCGTGCTGTCATTCTTGCTTTCAATGCGCACGCGGCCCGTGTGTTTGTCCCACACCAGGTCTCGCCTGTCAAAAAAATTCCACGAAATGAAGCGCGTTTTATCCCACGCTTCGCGCCCGCCCATGGCGTGCATGATGCTGTCCGCCAAATCAATGGCGGCCGCATCCGAATTAGCGAAATCAAAACCTTCAGCAGCCGGGTTCAATTCCCCCAGCGTTTTTTCTTTGGGGCCGCAACTAGCGAGCCACACAACCAGACAGGCGAATAGGAGCAGGTAACGCATTGGCATACGGGTGATGTTTTGGGGTATGGTGCAAGGTAGGAAAAATACCTCTTTTCAGGGCCCCACTCGCAACATCACTCTGCGCAGCACAGCCTCGATGGGGAAAACAACCAACGCAATGCTCACCTGCACAAAAAACTCAATCACCGGTGAACTCTTGAGTGACAACTGCGAATACAATACCGCCTGCAAAAACTGAATGAGTAAGACCACCGTGAGCAAGGAAAGAATTCGGCTGATAATCCGGTATTTGCTGTTGGCCGAGCTTAGCCGAATGGAAAGCCAAACCAGGATTGAAAACACCAGAAACTCCAGTGCATAAAACCACGACCGTTTCCAATACGGAGCTTTCACTTCAAAGTCAACCGTGGCCGCTACGGACTCCTGACCGAGAACATTTTTCGCCTGCATCACCAGTTGGTATTGGCCCACCGGCAGATAGGAGAAGTTGATCTGGCTATTGCTGGCCGACCAGCTTGACCACTTATTGAATAACCCGCGCACCTGATATCGATATTCCATCGCCTGCAGGCTAACGTAGTCGGGCTGAACAAACTCGAAGGTAACGCTACCTTGATCCTGGCTCACCAAAATTTGCTTGGCAGGTGGCAGCGCGGCTTGCTCCGTGCGCACTTGCCGGAGCATCAGCGGGTGCTTCTCGGCAACGGGCGGGGTGTTTTCCTGTGGAATAAACTTGTACAGCCGGTTGTCTCCGGATACTACCCATAAAGCATCTTCGCCCTGGGCCGGAGCGAGGTGTCGCAGACGCGGAAACAATGAAAGCCACTCCAGCTTCAATTTCTGCAGCCGCTTGTCAATCGTGCGCCACCCATGACCGTCATTAAACCAAAAGCTGCCGGCCGAGGCAAAATATTTGCGTGGGCCGGGCAACGAATCGTACCGCACCAACTGGTTACTCTCCGGCTGATAGCGGTAGAAGATTCCGGAGGCCGCAATGTAAACGTCCGAACCGTAGGCCAGGCCCACCGTTTCGTTCAGCGTAGGATTTTTGATTGACACCGTCTTGACCTCTGCCACTACACCCTCGAGCGTTTCAAGTTTATACACACCGCGGCTTCCACAAAACCAGACATTATCGAGACGATCCTCGAAAATATGGGTAACCTGATCGCGGATGGAGTCTACAATTACCTCGCGATACCAGTTCGTTGAGAACGGTTGGAGCGCGAGCATTTCATTCTCATACGTGCTGACCAGCAGTCGCTCAAGCGATAGTGAATACATCATGGTTCGGATGGGCGATTGGAATACCGGTACCGTGGTTAGGCCCACGACTTCGAACAATCCGGCCGAGCCGCCTGCCAGAAGTTTACCTTTGACTTCCATCAGTTGGGTAATCTTGCCGTCAATTCCGGCTACCCGGCTAAATCGGAATGCCTCAACACCGGGCAAACCTGAGGGTTGCGCAGGGGGAACAACTGCTTTGGTTTTGGGGCGCGAGCGTTTGACTTGCCCGGGGTCAATGTCAGCAGCGGATGTGCGAGACTCCGGTTCGAGACGAAACAGACCTACCGTGGTGCCCACATAAAGCACCCCCGGTTTGGAAAAAACCGTAAGCAGATTTCCCGCCAAACCCGGGTAGTGATCGAACGCGCGAAACGGGATATCGGGCGCAATTCGCGTAAACCCATATTGGTGCGCTACCCAGACGCCCAGATCGTGATCGACAAAGAGGCAGTAGACTTCGTTATCCGGCAAGCCGGACTCATAGTTAATGATCTCGCGAATTTTCCCCGTTGTCTTATCAATAAAGATAACCCCACCCCGAACGGTGCCGATGGCAGCCAGGTTTGGCGTTACTGAAATGGCAGTCGCCAGTGTAACGCGGTTGAGCAACGTACGATCCTCCAATATGACTTCTCTCCAACCACCATTCGGTTGAATCACCAGCAACCGATTGGCCGATGTGCCAATAACCGGGGCGCCATCCTCCCAGGCATTGACAAAAACGATTTCCTCGTCATCCGGAAGGGCGAGTGGAATTGAGATAAGTTCCGACTGGTCAATGTAATACAGTGCTGTTGAAGTGAAGGCTACGGGTCGGCCAAAAGCCACGCCTCCTCCCTTCCAGGCGACCTGCGCGGGCGCCTTTACCTGATGGAGTGCAACTTTCGATATAGCATCATAAACCGATATACCCGTTTCCGCAATTTGGTACAGCAAACTATCAGTTGCCACCAGATTGAGCACCGGCTGTTGCGTAAGCAGCTGATATTGCGGAAAGCCATCCCGATCCGTGCTCAACGTACCGGTGCCGTCAATGCCTCCGGCAAAGATTTTCCGTCCGGCCAGTTGCAAGGAAAAGACTGCACCGGGGGACTGAATGATTTTCCAGTTGCGGCCGTCAAATTCAAGAATGCCCTGCCGGTTGGCAAAGTAGAGAATACCCTCGCGGTTCTGGACAATGCTGCGGGTGAAGTACTCGAGGCGATCATCAGCAGGTGCGTGATGCGACAAGTAAAAGTCTCCCGCCTGCGACCAGGCCGAAAAGCACGCCAACCATAGAACCCACGCGAGGGCAAGAACCTTCATGTCAGGCTAAGACAATTTCAAAGATATTGAATTCCACTTATCAACTGATGCGGCTCCAGTTGACAACCGACTTTTTCATGCGCTCAATTTGCTGGCGGACGACCGCGTGTTGCGGTAAAGCCAGGGAAGGATCGTTTTGCAGCAGTTCGGATGCTTCCTCGCGGGCTGTTTTCAGGAGGTCCCCGTCCTTGGCAAGATCGGCAATGAGTAAGTCCAATACACCGCTCTGCTGGGTGCCCATCAGGTCACCGGGGCCTCGTAACTTCAAGTCTGCTTCGGCAATTTCAAATCCATTGTTGGTGCGCACAAGTGTATCGATGCGTACACGGGCCTCCGCACTCAGTTTGTTCCCGGTCATCAATACGCAATACGACTGCTCCGCACCCCGGCCAACACGCCCCCTCAATTGGTGAAGTTGGGAAAGACCGAAGCGCTCGGCATTTTCAATAATCATCACGCTGGCGTTCGGCACATCCACGCCCACTTCGATCACGGTGGTGGCTACCATGATTTTGGTTTCATTGCGTACAAACCGGGCCATTTCAAAATCTTTGGCTTCCGGTTTCATCTGGCCGTGTACGATACTTACCGGCACACCCGGGAAGGCGCGGGTGATGCTCTCATATCCGTCCATGAGATGTTTCAAATCCAGTTTCTCGGATTCATCAATGAGCGGGTACACGATGTAGATCTGCCGGCCCAACGCTATCTGTTCACGAATAAATCCATGCACCTGCAGACGGTGAGCGTCAAACCGATGAATCGTTTTAATAGGCTTACGCCCTTTCGGCAGTTCATCGATTACCGATACGTCCAGATCGCCATACAACGTCATGGCCAACGTGCGGGGGATGGGCGTAGCCGTCATGACCAATACGTGGGGATAGGTGTCAGCGTTTTTTTGCCACAATCGCGAGCGCTGTGCCACCCCAAAGCGATGTTGTTCGTCAATAACGGCCAGCCCAAGGCGCTGAAATTTGACCTCCTCCTCCAGCAGCGCGTGTGTACCCACCAGAATTTTCAAATGGCCGGCTTGCAAAGCTGCATGCAGTGGCCTGCGATCGGCCTTTTTTACCGAGCCGGTTAGCAAGGCGATGGGGAGTTTCATCGCGTTAGCCAGTCGGCTCAGGTTGGTGAAGTGTTGCTGGGCCAGTATCTCAGTAGGGGCCATTAACACGGCCTGCGCATCGCTGCCAATCACCAGCAGCATGCAAATGAAAGCCACAATTGTTTTGCCGCTGCCCACATCGCCCTGTAACAATCGGTTCATTTGCCGACCCGATTTCATGTCGGCATAAATCTCTTTCACCACTCGCTTCTGCGCATTGGTCAACGGAAAGGGCAGCTGGGTATTATAGAACTGGGTCAGCAGTGTCGTATCCGAAAACGCGAAGCCCCGAAATTTGTCCTGCCGCACCAATTTCAACTTCAGGAGCCGCAGTTGAATAAAGAATAGTTCTTCAAACTTGAGCCGCGTCTGTGCCTGCAGCAGAATTTGCTGGTCCTTCGGGAAATGAATTTGCTGCACCGCCTCCTTTTTCTCCATCAACCGATGCTTGCGGATAAGTTCGCTGGGAAGCGTTTCATGAACGTGGGGCACAGCCAACGACTGAAGTTGCTGTTGCAACTTGATCAACACTTTGTTGTCGACATGGCGGGCGCGCAGTTTTTCTGAAAGCGGATATACCGGCTGTAAAAAACCACCTGCGCTGTTCGCGGTGGTTGACGGTTCTACCTCCGGATGTGCGATTGAAAACCGGCTGCCGTAGCGCACCGGTTTCCCGAACACAACGTAGTCGATACCGGGTTTGATTTTGTCCAGCGTCCAGTTGATGCCCTGAAACCAAACGAGTTCGATATCCCCTGTGCCATCGGTGAAACGGGCCACCAACCGCTTTTTTCGGTGCGCACCCACAACTTCCATTTTGGTGATTCGCCCGCGCACCTGCACATGAGGCATCTCTTCGGTAATCTCGCGCACGGAAAAAAAGCGGGTGCGGTCATCATATCGAAACGGGTAATGCTGAATTAAGTCGGCAAACGTGAAAATGCCGAGCTCCTTCTGCAGTAAGGCAGCACGTTGAGGGCCCACGCCCTTCAAGAACTCGATCGGGGTTTCGAAAAAGTTAGTCAGGCAGCACCATTTTTGGAGAGAAGCAAATTAAGCCGAACCAACGGCATCATCAAAATGTAAACGCGGGGCGGCAACGCGCTCAAATGATTCTGCTCATGGCTTCTTCCACTCCACCGTGTTGATCAGGTGCATAGCTTCGCGCTTCATAAACTCGATTGCCGGGGCCAGCGAATCGTTGGCCACGCGGGTGTCAAAATATACGGCACCCCGCAAGAAATTCCGGGATGAATCGGTCATGGTAAACTGAAACTGGCTGGGCACTTCTCCGGAAATCTCCGCGATCACAGCCGTTTTGCCACTGGGTGTGCGCACGTTTACTTCATCGATGCCGTAAGCTTTGATCTGGTGTTTCGCAGTAAGCCGGTAGGCATCGTCCATCAACTCGCGCAACACATCCTCCCGGTTTTGCACCTGCTTGTACGTGATGTGAATGTTCGCCTCCAATTCCGGGTAGTAGATTTCTACCCAATGCCGCTCGCGTATCCAGGAAGTATCCCGCATTAGTTTGGCATGTTTTGAATACTCAAAACTATAGGGAAGTGAATCCGGGGTGACGCGATACTCCGATATCGGCAACACCAGACGATTATACCCCTTCGGTTTCGGCTGGTAGTTGCTTTCGCAAGAAGAAACCACAAGCCCGGCTATGGCCCAGGCCAAGATCAAGCAACGCTTCATCACCGGTTAGAACGGCAAGTCATCGGTGGCGGTATCGGCAGTCGGTTTAAATTCTTCTTGTGGTGCGCTGTAGCCGCCACCTGAACTGCGCTCGGTATTGCTGCTTCCGCCACCGCGGGTACTCAGCATGGTCATGTTATCACCCACAACTTCTGTGGTGTAACGGGTAACGCCCTCCTTTTCCCACGAGCGCGTGCGTAGCTTGCCTTCGATGTAGACCATATCGCCCTTGTGGAGGTATTTGGCTGCGATGTCCGCCAGGCCGCGCCACAACACAATATTGTGCCACTCGGTCACTTCCTTGCGGTCACCCGTTGTTTTATCGCGATACGTTTCGGACGTAGCGAGTGTAAAATTGCAGACTGTGGCCCCGCTTTCAAGGTTGCGCACCTCAGGGTCTTTTCCCAGTCTGCCCACCAAAATCACCTTATTTACTCCAGACATATGCAGATTATTTGAAATTGCTCATTCAGCCGCCACGGGCGGGTGGTAAAATTACCAATTTTTACGAGGCCGCTCTTTTGCTATCCTGCAAATACTGATGGATAATGATCGGTTTGGGCAAGCGCTCAACCTGTCGGGGGGAGAAAAAGTTACCGCCTACCTTCTGTTGGATACGCTGCGCCTGCCCGGCCGTGGTCAGCTTTACACGAATCAGTTGAATGTGGAGCCGTTGGTGCGAAAGCAAATGTTGATACGAGACCGGCTTTGAGATAACGACCGCACGGCCGAGCGGTAAACCGCTTGCTTTGATGATGGCGGATGCGCTGCGCCTGGTTTTCGTCTCAACCAAATGAAATTCATAAAGCCCGCGCCAAATGTCTTTATCGGTGCGTGGCTTCATTAATACTTTTTCGGCATGGGCAAACACGATATACGAAAGGTGGCGGTGGCGCACGGCCGCCTTCTTGCTCTTTACCGGAAACTCATGAACGCGTTGCTGTCGGAACGCTTCGCAATTTTTTACCAGTGGACACTCAGGGCAGTTCGGAGCCTTGGGCGTGCACTGCAGCGCCCCGAATTCCATCAAGGCCTGGTTAAAAAGGTCGGGAGGTTCGGAGGCCAGCAACTCGTTAGCGAGCCGGGTGAACTTCGCTTTGGCGGGCGGGCGGGTGATGTCATCATCCAGGCCAAAAACACGAGCCAGTACACGAAAAACATTGCCATCCACCACGGCAACAGGCTCACCGAACGAGATAGATGCAATAGCCGCTGCGGTGTAAGGACCAATTCCGGGCAGGTCAAGTAATTGGGTATAGGTAGATGGAAACGTGCCGCCAAAATCGTGCACCACCCGTTGTGCACAGGCATGGAGGTTCCGCGCCCGCGAATAATATCCCAAACCTTGCCACAGGCGCAACACCTTTTGCTCGGGGGCGGCTGCCAGATGATGGATGGAAGGAAAAGCTTCAATGAATTTCTGGTAGTATGGCAATCCCTGAGCTACACGGGTCTGCTGAAGGATGATTTCCGAAAGCCAGATCCGATAAGGATCACGGGTCTCGCGCCAGGGTAACAAACGCTGGTTTTCATGGTACCAATCCAGCAGGCGCTGGGCAAAAATTCGCTTATTCATTCGTTGCGGTTGCGAAACTTTCAAAAAGCGCCCGTTATTCGAAAGCCTTCTTGCATCAATTTGAACAGTTTAACGCATCTTTTTGATAATCAAAGATTTCATTTTGTGAATGAGGCGCAGGCAACTAAATTTGCCCTCCTCGTACCAAACCTACCTACCGTGACGAAGGCTGATATTATCAATCAAATCGCAGAGAAAACCGGCATCGATAAAGCCGATGTGACTGCGAGCGTGGAGGCATTCTTCAACATTGTGAAAACCAACATGTCGAATGGTCACAATATCTACGTGCGCGGGTTCGGAAGTTTCATTAATAAGAAGCGTAAGAAAAAAATTGCCCGGAACATTTCGCGGAACACCGCCATCGTGATCGATGAGCATTACATCCCCAGCTTTAAGCCCGCGAAGATCTTCATCAATAAAATTAAGAACAGCGAGAAGGTGAAATCGCTGGCCGAGAAGCAAGCCTGAGGGTTTTGCCTGAGTACGAATGTGGAAATCGAGAATCTTGTTGACGGTTGTGGCGGTGGGTATTGGCACCGGACTTTACTTTCTGCCCAAATCCGTTGTTGAGAACGAAAGCCAACTGAAAAGCGAGACGGTTGAGAACGCCCCGGCCGACCCGCATAGCGATATTCCTATGGCTTTGGCCGAAGCCATTGCCGCGCTGCGGCCCCTGGCACAGCCGGTGCTCAATGAAAAAAGTGCTACTTTTGCCGACTCGTTGAGCCGATTATACGCCCAGGCAGGCAAATATGACAGCTCAGCGTGGTATGCCGGTGAAGCGGCAACGTTCTTAAAGAGTTTGGAATCGTACCGGCAGGCAGCCGCGCGCTACTACGAAGCGTACAGTTTTGCGGTTGACCCCGGGCGCCAGAAGGTGCTTGCCGCTGAAGCTCAGCGTTTCCTCAACCAGGTATTGGAGCAGCGGCCCGATGATTTGGATGCACAAGGCCAACTGGCTATGACCCTGCTGGCGACCGCCCCGCCCATGCAGGGTATTCGAAAGCTGCAAGAGATCATTCAGAAAGATCCCCAAAATGAGTTTGCGCTTTTTAACCTCGGCATGTTGTCGGTGCAAACCAGTCAGTATGATCGAGCACAAGACTACCTGGCTCGTTTACTGGAGATCAAACCGGATAATAGCCAGGCCCGGATGTTACTGGGCGTTGCGTACCTGAATGGCGGAGATAAAGACAAGGCCAGGGCTGAATTTGAAGAAGTAAAAAAACGCGATCCTGATCCTGCCGTGCAGGCCGCAGCCGATTCCTACCTGAAAGACTTAAGATAAACCCGGGCCGAATGGCTTAGGGTAGAGACCATAAACTAACACATTTACGTATGCCAAGTGGTAAGAAAAGAAAGAAGCACAAAATGGCGACTCACAAACGCAAGAAGCGTTTGAGAAAGAATCGCCACAAGAAGAAGTAATTGATTTATTAACCGCCCCGACCTAGTCGGGGCACAACCATTAAAAGTTTTGAGTACCGAACTAATCATTAGTTCAGCTCAAAGCGGAAGTCGGATCGCTCTTCTTAAGGACAAACAGCTGGTTGAGTTTCATCATGAGAATGAAGCCAACCGGTTTGTAGTCGGTGACATTTACATGGGCCTGGTCAAAAAAGTTGTACCGGGCTTAAATGCGGCCTTCATCGATATCGGGTACGAGAAAGATGCCTTTCTCCACTACCTGGATTTGGGCCCACAGTTCAGTTCACTGCAGAAGTACACCAAGTTGGTACGGTCCGGTAAAATCACCGGGGGACGTCTGGACAAGTTCCAGGCCGAGAAAGACATTGATAAGCATGGGAAAATCGCCCAACAGCTTTCCAAAAACCAACTCATCCCCGTTCAGATTGTAAAGGAGCCCATCTCAACCAAGGGTCCCCGACTTTCGTCAGAGCTGTCATTGGCCGGGCGCTATTTAGTGCTCGTGCCCTTTTCAGATGCTGTAAGCGTCTCGAAAAAAATCTCCAGCAGCGAGGAGCGCAAGCGCCTGCAGCGCCTCATTCAATCCATCAAGCCGCCTGGTTTCGGTGTTATCATCCGCACCGTGGCCGAAGGCAAAGAAGTGGCTGAACTGGATCGCGACCTGCGCAATCTTTTCAGCACCTGGCAGGAAGGCATGAACCGATTGGTGAAAGCCGAAGCCCGCGAGAAAGTGATCGGAGAATTAAGCAAAACCTCTTCCCTGCTGCGCGATTTGCTCAACGAATCGTTCGATAGCATCGTGGTGGACGACAAAAAAGCGTTTGACGAGGTGAAAGCCTACGTTCAGCAAATCGCCCCGGAGAAAGAGAAGATCGTCAAACTGCACACCAGCAAGGCCAAGGTATTTGAGCAGTATGGCATTGAAAAACAGATCAAATCGGCATTTGGGCAAACCGTGAGCCTGAAGGGTGGTGGCTACCTGATCATTGAGCACACCGAAGCGCTCCATGTGATTGACGTCAACAGCGGCAACAAGAGCACGCGCGAAGAAAACCAGGAAACCACAGCGGTGCATGTGAACCAGGAGGCGGCACGCGAAATTGCACGCCAGCTTCGCCTGCGGGATATGGGCGGCATCATTGTGGTGGATTTCATCGACATGCGCAGCCAGGAAAGCCGCAAGCTCATTCAGAAAACAATGAAGGAGGCGATGGAGCAGGATCGTGCGAAGCACACGATTCTACCGCTCTCCAAATTTGGTTTGATGCAGATCACGCGCGAGCGTGTGCGGCCTCAGATGAATATTGTAACCAAAGAAGTGTGCCCCACATGTAATGGTACGGGCAAGATCTCGGCTTCCATTTTGGTTACCGACCTGATTGAGCAAACGGTGGAGCACTTGTTCGTGAAACAGAACGAGAAACAACTCGTACTGGCCGTGCATCCGTTCCTGCACGCGTATTACACCAAGGGCATGTTTTCGAAGCGATTCAAATGGTGGTGGAAATACAAACGCTCGGTGGATCTGGTGAAAGACTCCAGCCTGGGCATCACCGAATACAAATTTCTGAACCGCGAGGGCGAAGAAATCGACCTGGGGCAAAAAGAAAAGCCCGTTGAAGTGGTGATGGAAGCATAGTTAAAAACCCCGGCAAGTGCCGGGGTTTTTTTTCGTGCTGGCTTTCAAACGTTCCGGAACCCGGTTATCTTAGCTATTCATTGCCCATGCGCTACGCGCTTTTACTCTCCTGGCTGCTTCTTCTTGATGGCGTCACCGCAGTTGGCCAGCCCGCCCCTGTTTGTGACCGGGCTGAGTTTTTGGCCGACTTCATTTCCAAGCATCACATCCGCCCCCCCTCGCGGCAGGAGTTGGCCATCCGTATGGCCAAGAATGGATTTCGTACCCTTGATCCATTTGGCGTGCTGTTTACGCAGGATCAAATCAACAGGCATCTGCAAGACCCCGCGTTGAATGATCCTCTCGGCAAGTCCCTTGACAAATGCCAGTGGTTAGGCGGCTGGCGGGCGATGTACAGTGTGGCGCTCAACGACTACGCGGGTTGGCTCGAGCAAAATCTCGGAAAACCACTGCCGTTCAATTCAACTGACAGCCTTAATGTGTGGACCATTGGGGAGCACCCGATGGCGGGTACCCAATTGCATCAACACCGGATGCGCCTGGCAAAATATCAGGTGCTGGAACGAATGCGGAAGCAAAAGCTAACCGGCAGGTCCTCGGCTCGCTTCGCAGAACTCGAAGCAAGTGCCCGGGCTTTCGTTCTGCAAAAAGAGAAGAAGGTCGTGCGCGAGTTGGACAGCTTGTTCCTGGACAAACTCCTGCCCCTTGTCGCGCAAAGCTTTGATCCGCATACCACTTATTTCAAGCATCAGGAAGCTGAGGAGTTCAAGGCTTCCTTAAGCACGGAAATTTCTGCCTTTGGCTTTTCTCTTCAATACAATGAGTTGGGTGAACTGGTCGTTATGGCCGTTCAACCGGGCAGCCCGGCATGGAAGTCAAATGAAATTCACGAGGGAGACGCACTGGTGAGTCTGGCGGAGGGCAATGACCCATCAGTAGTTCAGGATATGTCGCCCGCGGAACTGTACGAAAAGCTGGGTGCGATCACGCGTGCTCAACTTACTATTCGAAAGAAAACAGGCGCCTTGAAGACGGTTGAACTGCAAAAGGAAGTCATTGAAAATCGGGAGAATACCGTTAGTGCCATACTCCTGGAGGGAGAAAAAAAAGTAGGCTATTTATCGCTACCCAGTTTTTATTCGAGTTGGTCGAATGACCGGCCGAAGGGGATTGCTCAAGATGTGGCTCAAGCCATCATGAAGCTAAATCGGGAAAAGATTGATGGATTAATTATTGATCTTTTTGATAACGGTGGCGGATCAATCAGCGAAGCCGTTGAATTGATTGGGATCTTTATTGACTTCGGTACCGTGGGCGTATCGCGGCAGCGCAACGAAGAACTCGCGTTAATTCGCGACATGAACAAGGGCATCATTTATGGAGGCCCGCTGATGATCATGGTAAATTCCCAAAGCGCCTCCGCCTCCGAACTGGTGGCTTCCTCGCTGCAAGACCTGGGGCGTGCGATCATCGTAGGGCAAACCACTTTTGGTAAAGGAACCGGCCAACAAATATTTACGCTACCCGACACCGAGCAGGCCAGGCCGGATATGGTCAAGATTACCAACGGCATAGTTTACCGCGTTTTCGGAAGCACCTATCAAAAAAAGGGTGTGATACCCGATATCGAGATTGGAAGGTCTGATGGAATCACGGATCGCGAGTCGGCACTGCCTTTCTGTCTCGAATCGGACTCCATTCGGAAAAAAGTGTATGTAAATCCTAAAACGATCTCAACACTATCCGAATTACGATCAAGAAGCCATAAACGCCAGGCCCAGGATACCGCCCTCCGGGAACTGTTGGCGTACGAGCAAAAAATTAAAACACCAATCGCCTTAACGACCGAAGGACTGGATACATTTATTGCCGGGCTTACAGCTGAGTTGCCGCTGGCGGACGCCACCCGGTTTAAGGCGAGGACCGCACTGGCCGATCAAACCGTTCTACGTATCGATGCCTTTCAAAAAAACTTGCTCGAATCGCAACTGAAAGATCTGGAAACGAGCGTTCAATTGCAGGAAGCCTTTCAAATTATGGTTGATTATCTGAATTTACAGAAATGATGAAATCGCTGATCTTGATTTTAGTATCGGGGTGCGCTTTTGCCGTCACCTCATTCGGTCAAAACACGGCTGACGCTGTTGAGTACATGCAGCAAATCAGCGCTCATTTTGACAACATTGCTCACAACACAATGAGTTACACAAGTGCTGCCTCCCACGGCAAGAGCGCCAGAAAAATTGAAAAAAGGCGGGCGGAGTTGATTTCCTCTGTGACCCTGGCCGAATCCGAAGTGCGCAAGCTAAAGCCTTTCAATGGCGATCGTAGTTACCGCGACTCCGTTGTTTCCTACCTGCGAATCAGCAAGCACGTACTCAACGAAGATTATGACAAGATTCTGAACCTGGAGGAGATTGCTGAGCAATCGTATGATGCCATGGAGGCCTATTTGCTGGCTAAAGAAAAAGCCGATGAAAAACTTGAGCAGGCGTTTGATGTGGTGAAAGAACAGCAACAAGCCTTTGCTTTACGCAACAACATCAAACTGATTGAGGGGCAAAGCAAACTGGGCGCCAAACTGGAAAAAGCGAGCGCTGTTTACAATTACTATAACAGGGTTTACCTGCTCTTCTTTAAAAGCTACAAAGACGAAGCCTATTATCTGGACGCACAAAACCGGGAGGATGTCAACGCCATGGAGCAGACGCGGCAGACCCTGCAAACCAGCGCAAAGGAGGGCTTAGCCAAACTGGCCAGTCTCACCCACTACAAAGGTGATAACTCACTTAAACAGGCGTGTCTGCAGATGTTGAACTTCTACCAATCGGAAGCTGCGAACATTGGTGTTGAAATGAATAGTTTTATCGTGAAAAAAGCAGATTTCGAAAAAATCAAAGCAGCCTTCGATGCTAAACGACCGAATGAGCGCACCAAGGAAGATATCAATGCGTACAACAAGGCCGTAAATGACTTCAATGCAAGCATAGCCAGGTATAATGCCGTAACAAACGATCTGAACAAGAAAAGGTCAGCACTGCTGAACCAATGGAACAGCGCCTCCAAAGCGTTTCTTGACCAGCACGTGCCCCGCTACTAGCAGGCTGCCATACTGACACGGTCCTGGCTTTGGAACAATACTTGAACCCACCCGGGCTACGTAGTTAAACCTAATTTTTCCAATCATTATGGCAGAAGTGGCAGAAAAGGGCTCCATCTCGATTCATACCGAGAATATTTTCCCCATCATCAAGAAATTCCTGTATTCCGATCATGAAATATTCCTGCGCGAGCTGGTCAGCAACGCGGTTGACGCCACGCAGAAATTGCGCAAGTTGGCTTCGCTGGGCGAGTTTACCGGAGAGTTGGGCGACCTGACCGTGGAGGTGAGTTTCGACAAGAAGAAAAAGACCATCACGGTGAGCGATAAGGGCCTCGGTATGACGGCCGAGGAGATTAAGAAATACATCAATCAGATTGCCTTTTCAGGCGCTGCCGAATTCGTTGAGAAGTTTAAAGACAAAGCCGATGCGAAAGATATTATTGGCAAGTTTGGTTTAGGCTTCTATTCGGCATTTATGGTGGCCGATGAAGTAGAATTGATTTCCCGCTCGTACAAAGCCAACGAAAATGAAGCGGCCCGCTGGACCTGCGATGGCTCGACCGAGTTCGAACTCAAGCCGGCCAAGCGTGAAATTCGCGGAACGGATGTTATTCTCCACATCAACAAAGACTCGGAAGAATTCCTGGATGAGTGGCGCATCAAAGGCATTTTGGAAAAGTACTGCAAGTTCCTGCCGGTCGAGATTAAGTTTGGCACGAAAGACGAAAGCGTAGAAGACGGTACCGACAAGGACGGCAAGCCGAAGTACAAGACCGTTACCAAAGACCGGATCATCAACAACCCCAGTCCGCTGTGGGCAAAAACGCCAACTGAACTGAAGGACGAGGACTACTTGAAATTCTACAAGGAGCTTTATCCGTTCTCCGAAGACCCGCTTTTCTGGATTCACCTTAATGTAGACTATCCGTTTAGCCTGACGGGCGTGCTGTATTTTCCGAAAATCAAAAACGATTTCGAAGTTCAGCGCAACAAGATTCAACTCTACAGCCGCCAGGTGTTTATTACCGATGAGGTAAAGGATGTAGTGCCGGATTTCCTGATGCTGCTGCATGGCATCCTGGATTCACCGGATATTCCGTTGAACGTTTCGCGGAGTTACTTGCAAAGCGATGCCAACGTAAAGAAGATCAGCCAGCACATCACGAAAAAGGTAGCGGATAAGCTGCAGGAGATGTTTACGAAAGATCGCGCGGAGTTCGAGAAAAAGTGGGATGACATCTCCATTTTCGTGAAGTACGGCATGATCAGCGATGAAAAATTCTACGACAAGGCAAAGGAATTTGCGTTGCTTAAAAACACGGACCATAAGTACTTTACACTGGAGGAGTACAAAGAACGCGTTAAGCCAACCCAGACCGATAAGGACAAAAACCTGGTTTACCTCTATACCACTGATGCCGGAAAACAAGATACGTTTGTACAAGCGGCCCGGGCCAAGGGATACGATGTACTGCTTTTTGACGGCATGCTCGACAGCCATTTCATCAGCAACCTGGAGCAAAAACTTGAAAAGACGCAATTGAAGCGTGTGGACAGCGAAACTCCGGACAAACTGATTGCCCGCGATGAAACATTCACCAGCGTATTGAGCAAAGAGGAAGAAGAACAGATCAAATCCATCTTCGAAAAAGCCGTGAACAATACGGCCATGAGCGTAGCCATCGAGCCGCTGTCACCTGAAGATCTGCCCGTTACGGTGACCATGAGCGAATGGATGCGCAGGATGAAAGACATGGCCCGCACGGGCGGAGGCGGCATGCCCTTTATGGGATCGATGCCGGACAGTTACAACGTGGCCATCAACGGCAATCATAAAATCATGCAGCAGATATTGAAAGCCGAGACGGAAGACCAGAAAGTGAAACTGGCCAAGCAAGCCTACGACCTCGGCCTGCTCTCGCAGAACATGCTCACTGGGGCCGACCTCACCAACTTCATCAGGCGAAGTGTGGAATTGGTGTCGTAGGTTCGCATAGTACCTATCGTATCGGACAGGGGGCGGTTAGCTTCTCTGTCCTTTTTTTTGGTAGTTGTGCCAACCTTGGCTGCCAGGGGTCGGGCTGTTTAAAGAACTGTCCACCGGGTATGGCAATCCATGGTTCCATACAAGCCGGTATTAAACAAAATGCTGTGCACAGGTACGCACGTGCTAACGAAGCCAGTGGGCTTGTCGTTAAATCAATAACCCTATCACCATGAAAACCAAACTGACCCTCGCTTTTTTGTTATTCTCCCTGATCGCACTCGGGCAGGCAGCCGAGCGACCGGCCTGGGTGGCAAACAAACCAACGGAAGAAGGCTATTACATCGGCATTGGCTCGGCCAGCAAGCGTCTGAACGACTATCTGGGAATAGCCAAAAAGAATGCCCTGCAAGATCTCGTCAGCGACATCCGTATCTCCATCAGCAGCACGTCAATTCTGAATCAGATCGACAAAAATTACCAGTTCAAGGAAGAGTATGAATCCAACATCAAAACCACGGCTGCCGATGACATTGAAGACTTTGAGCGCGTAGCAAGTTTTGAAGATGATCAAAATTACTGGGTCTACTACCGGTTGAGCAAAACCCGTTATCAGGCGCAGAAGCAACAAGATCTCGCAGCGGCAAGGAACATGGCCTTGCAATTCTTCGAGAAGGCAGTAGTGGCTGAACAAAGTAATGCACTGGCCACAGCCATTGACTTTTACTTTCGCTCGTTGTTGACGCTCAAAGACTATTGGGGGGAAAATATAGAAGCCGGTTACCAGGGTAAATCCATATTTCTTGCCATCGAAAGCTACGCCCGCCTTCAGCAGCTCTTGGATCAAATCAGCATTCGCTCAGCCGCTTCCTTTGTACGGGTAACTGGCAATGCCAATAGCCGTTTGGTTTTTTCCATCACAAATGGCGCGCAACCGGTTTCAAAAATTCCGGTGATCCTCACCGCTTCACCTCAACGGGTAGCTGCCGCCAACTACAGTAGCGATGACAAGGGTGAAGTAAACGCTTTGTTTTCGACAGCGGTCTGGAATAGCTCTACGCGCGAAGCAGAACTGATGCTTGATCTGAAGAGTTTTGCCCGCGCAAGCGCGGAAGAGCGTTTTTACGACTATCTGATTCGAAGCCTTCGTGTTCCATCCGTAAAAATTGCAGTAGATGTGGCGCCCGTGTCGAGTCGAACCCAACCCAGCGGTGATTTCTTCCCGTTCTTCTCCGGACTTGTTTATGCCGACTACGATCGCCCGGAACAATTTACATTCAAAAACCTGCGCCTGGTACCCCTTCGGATGAAGGCCGGTTTTCGTGACGCAGTAGGCAACCTGGGCTACTACACATCGCTGCACCAGGCCATGCTCAACGACAAGGTGGTCATTACCGAAGCCAGTACCGGGGGCACAGTGAACACGCTGATCGCACGGAACCTGTCCACTGATACGCTGTTTTTAATGTCGGGCGAAATTTTACAAGGCGGCAAACAAGATCGCGTAATCGCCCGCGATATGTTGATCCCACCGGGTGAAGGGCGGGTGCGCATACCGGTGTTTTGCGTAGAGCAGGGTCGGTGGAAGTACAAAGGACAAAGTAATGATCAGAAGTTTTCGGAATACTACGGTATGGCCAACGAGCACCTGCGCGACATTATTGATCACCGCCTCGGCCAGGCACAAGTTTGGGATGAAGTCAGTAAGAGCAATAAACGTGATGGCGTTAACAGTTCCACCGATGCGTATACCGATCACGCCAACAACCGCGCCTTCCGCAGAGCCGAGCAGGAGTATGTTGACTTTTTCCTGAACTTGTTTGAGCAGGACGACACCATTCTTGGTGTAGTGGCCATTACCGAAAATCGGGTTGAGGGAGCTGACCTATTCATCAACAACAGTTTGTTTCGGCAGGAATTTCAGAAGTTGATCTATTCGTACATAGATGAGGCGGTTACATACGGGGCCCCCATCGTCATCCGCCAAAACGTGGTCGAGGACTATGTGAACTCACTGCTGGACATTTCACGGCAGGGCGACTTTATTGACCAGCGTGGTCAGGCATTTCGAAAAGGACAGCAGGTGATACATGTGAGTACCTTCTGAAAATATTTTTCCGATTCTTGCGTTATTTGCGTTAATGCGAATCGGAATACTGCTGATACTGGCCGCCTTTATTACTTGTGCAGCAAGGGCCCAGGTAACTCCGGTTACGGTGGAGGGTCAGTTTACGTTCGACACGGATAAGCCTTTCACGGTTCTGGACTTATACTCGCAAAACGAAGAACCCATCCCCACCAAAAAGAAAAAGCCAAAGAAAAAGGTCTTTTACGGTTTGAAAACCAAGAAAGGCTTCACGCGCAAGGGCTATGGCGACAAGATGACGATCGAACTTTTCTATTATCTGAAAAAAGCCGAAAAGCCGAACGGATTTGTCCGCGATGTGTATTGGTTCGATTTCTCCAGACGCGAAATCAGGCGGACCACCCCGGCCGGTTTCGATCAGAAGAAAGGCGTACTGGTGCATGGACCCTACAAACGAATGATGGGTGGCACTGTTCTGGAAGAAGGTATCTTCTACAAGGGCACCAAGCACGGCCGTTGGATGGCGCACAACCGTTTTGATCAACTGGAGGATAAGGAAAAGTATTACAAAGGCTGGCCGAAAGAGTCCATTGTGACCTACTACGACCCCGATAAAAAGACGAAGGTGAAAGAGATCATTCCGATGGAGTATGGCGAGAAGGAGGGATTTTATTACCTGCTGCACGAAAACGGGCAGGTAGCGGTGCGGGGCGAGTACCGATGGGATCACAAAGTGAATGAGTGGATCGAGAACTACCCCAACGGCAAGCGCAAGCGCGTAATTGCCTACGCCAAAGATCCGTTTGACGAACTATTCCGGCCGTATGTCAGAAGGGAGTTTGACGAGAACGGAAAAGAGATTTACTCGAACGACAAGGAGTATTGAAGCGGGTCCAGCCAGCAAAATAAACTGTTATCGCAAAATGACATTGATTAGCGGCAAGTGCAAGCAAGATTAATTGCCATACTATCAATCATGATTTGGTCTCAGAGCTGGGCGCAAAGTCAAAATTCCATTTTTCTCAGAACTCATAATAAGACACGACTCTATTGTGTCGAACTACAGGCGCATCAGGCGAAAGTTTACAAAATGGTCTACATTATGGATAAAGCCGGCAGCGGTCCAGTCATTCAAAAAATAGACACTTTAGACAAATCCTCGTCAACCCAATACTTCAGCAACGACCACCAGTTGGTTGTTGATGGGAAAAATCAACAATTAAGGGTATCGAAAAAGGTTTTGCCCCTAACAAGCGTGAACACAAGCTCGGCTCACTACGAACTAAACAAAGGTTACCATTTGAAAAAGTACTTCGGCCTGAGCGACACCTTGAATAAGAAATACCCGCTCTACCATTATTCATTCCGAAATGGGTTTTATAGCTGGGACGCAATTCCAGTAAAAGATGCCAACCCGGAGATATTCAGATCAAATACCGACAGAGAGGTCAAAAAAGTATATGATAGCCTTGATACTGAGCAGAGCAGATATGTGCGCATGACCAATTTTCTTTTGGCTAATCTTCGTGAACTGTCTGACTCGACTCTTATCGACAGTCTGGCCAGCCTGCCACGAGGGCAGACAATCCCGGCCAAGTACTTCGGCACGGTTGTTTATGAGGTTGCCAGGCAAAAGCCGAATTCTTATTTCAGGGTTGCCGATGCGTTCCCGTCAAATTGGAGCATCATTTTTGGCGCTGTTCAACACGATAAGCGCGTTGTAAAGTCGCTACGGAAAGCGGAGGGGAGTCCTAAAACTAAAGACGCCTTCTTTAAAGCAATCGGTCGATAAAATGGGAGCCGATTGCGGGCATTGGTGCCCTTCGCAATTGGTGGCGGACTTTTGGTGTGGATACTGACAAATTAATAGTAGGAATTCAAGCCTGCAGGACGATTACACTTTCAATAAAACGCATCTTCAATGTGCACGACTTCAGGGGGCCGCACATGATCGCGGATGGACACGATGTCGTACCGAACGTTGCCCTGCCAGTTAATCTGATACTGGTACTCCACAGCCGCCTCGAGAATGCGATTGATCTTCTTTTGATCGACAAATTCCTCTGGGTAACCAAACGCATCGGACGAGCGTAATTTCACCTCCACAAACACCAGCCAGTTGTCGCGCTGCGCAATCAGGTCAATCTCAGCCCGTCCAGCGCGATAGTTTCGTTCGCGGATAACAAAACCCTTTTCCTGTAAAAAAACAGCTGCACGATCTTCGCCAGCCTTTCCTTTCTTCGTTTTGTCGCTCATGCACCCTACCTTTGCCGGAATTTACGACACATGTCTACGACCAAAAAATACATTGAATCGTTTACACTGCAATTGGCAGAAGGACTCAAATTAGGGCAAGCCCTGGATTTTGTGCGGCCGGGTAGCGACATCCGCAATATTGTGATTGCCGGCATGGGCGGCTCCGGCATTGGCGCCAACCTCGTAGAGTCCTTGACTTTTGGACGTATTCCGATTCCCATTACCGTTTGCAAAACGTACAACATTCCGCAGTTTGTAAGCCCGCATACCCTGTTTATTGCCAGTTCGTACAGCGGCAACACAGAGGAAACGGTCGCTGCCCTCAACAAAGCGATGTTGAAGCGAGCGGAAGTGATTTGCATTGCTTCAGGTGGCAAAATTCTGGAGATCGCCAAGGAATACAACTTACTTTACATTCAGTTACCGGCCGGCTCGGATAGCCCCCGCGCCATGCTGGCCTACAATATGCTGGCCTTGCTGTCACTGTTGTACCACAGCAACCTGATCGGGGCTGCTTACATCAAAGAAACCGAAAACGCGATTGAGTTTTTGAACCGGGGCGAAAAAGGTATTCAATCGGAAGCCGAACTGATTGCTAAAAAACTAAAGGGCAAATTGCCGGTAATCTACTGCGACAGTCGCCTGCACGCCATGGCGCTGCGTTTTCAACAGCAACTGAATGAGAACAGCAAGCAAATGGCGCATGTAAACACCTTCCCGGAAATGAACCACAATGAATTAGTGGGTTGGAGTTTCCCCGAAGCCCTGATGCCCATGCTACAGGTAATCTATCTCTACTCGGATCACGACCACGAACGCGTGGAAAAGCGCATGGAAATCTGCCGCGACATGTTCGAGAAAAAATCGAACCCGATTATTGATATTATTGGTGAAGGTGCTTCCCTGCTGGAACAGTACTACTACCTCATACACCTCACCGATTGGATTTCGTACTACCTGGCCAAAGAAAATGGTGTTGAACCCGAGCCCATTGAACCGATTATTTACCTGAAAACCGAATTGGAGAAAGTAAAATAGGTGACTCAAACCTTGAACCCGGTTTCCAATAAATCAACGCAACTGCTGCATCTCGGTCTCGTTGATTATCAGCGCGGATGGGATTACCAAACCCGGCTGTTTGAGGAAATTCTGGCGATCAAAAAGCACAATCGTGAACGAACAGATGGCGGGCATCAGCCCACGCCCAACTACCTGCTGCTGTGCGAACACCCGCATGTGTATACGCTGGGCAAAAGCGGAGACGAAAAAAACCTGCTGATTCCGGTTGAAAAATTGTCCTCCGTGGGTGCCACCTTTTACCGCATCAACCGCGGGGGCGACATCACCTACCATGGCCCGGGTCAATTGGTGGTGTACCCGGTCATTGACCTGGAAAATTTTTTTACCGACATCCACCGCTACATGCGATCACTGGAGGAAGCCGTGATTCAGACACTCGCGACCTTTGGAATTGAAGGCGGCCGGCTGCCTGGCTTTACCGGGGTTTGGCTGGAGGGCGAACGTCCGGATCGGGCGCGAAAAATCTGCGCCATGGGTGTCAAAACATCGCGCTGGGTAACGCTTCACGGCCTGGCGCTGAACGTTAACCCGGATTTGTCCTACTTTAACTACATCGTGCCGTGCGGAATCGAAAACAAGGCGGTGACCTCCATGCAAAAGGAGCTCAACCGGGAACTGCCCATGGTTGAAGTTCAACAGGAACTGGTACGCCAACTTGCCCGCACATTTGAGTTTGTCCTGTATTGAGTCGAAATCAGCTACCTTTGAATCCGGTATGAAGAAAGACATTGAAATACCGGAAGTACAAAACGTGACGTTGGCCGTTGTGCGCGAGAAAAATCTGGTTAATCAGGAGGAGTGGAAGGTGTATCTGATCAACAATAACAACTTTGCGATCGAAAACACACTGGTAGCCAGCAAGGGATATGGTGAAAAAGATGGTGAGCCGCAGCGCACCTCCACACTGCGCCATTTTCTTCAAACCGTGCCGGCAAACGGGTCCGTACTCATTGAGCCCATTGATGCTGCGGTGTTCCACCTCACCAACGAATATTGGGTGAGCTACTATATCGGCCGGCAGATTTACGATAAACGTTTTGTCTTCGTACCCGAGAGTATCAAAGAAGAAAACCTGACGTTTATCAAAGAACTGGATATGGAGGGCGTGCTTCACTCCTGAGTGTAAAAGATTCGTTATCTTTCCTTCATGACGTCCGAGTTTAAAAGCATCCTGTTCCTGGATATTGAGACCATTCGTGGTGTACAGCATTACGACCAACTTCATGAGCGCCTCAAAACACAATGGGCGCGTAAAGCGAGCTTTCTCAAGCGGGAAGAAGGGCAAACCGATGCCGACTTGTACCACGACCGGGCCGGCATCTATGCCGAATTTGGTCAAGTAATTGTCATCGCCCTTGGCAAGTACACTGAAGACGAGAAGGGCCAACCCGGATTAAAAACCCGGTACCTGGCCGGGGATGACGAGAAGAAACTTTTGCTCGAATTCAAAGCTCTACTGGAAAAAATGGATTCCTCAACGCGCCTGTGTGCGCACAACGGCAAGGAGTTTGACTTCCCCTACCTCAGCCGGAGAATGCTCATCAACGACATCCTGCCACCGGACCTCCTGAACCAGTCGGGCCGAAAGCCCTGGGAAGTAAACCACCTGGACACCATGGAGATGTGGAAATTCGGTGACTACAAGCACTACACCTCGCTCGATTTGCTGGCCGCGCTCTTCAACATCCCCACCAGCAAGGGTATTATGGATGGCTCAATGGTGAATAGTGTTTACTATGACGAAAAAAATCTGTCGAAAATAGCGGAGTACTGTGTAGGTGATGTCGTGGCCATTGCACAGCTCTATCTCAAGTTCAAAGGGTTGCCCTTGTTGGCACCTCACCTTATTCATTAACCATGTCCAAAAAGAAATTCAAGGAAAAGAAACAAAAAAAGCAAAAAGAGACACACACTTCGCTGTTCCGGCAGGTGCTAAATCTTTTTGATGAAAATCCCGGCCGGGTATACGACTTCAAGCAAATCGCACGAAAGGCGGGTGCAAAAAACAAGGCGCTGAACCAAGACCTCTTTTCCATTCTGGAAAACCTGGAAGAGAGTGGAAAAATCAGACAGCTTCCTCACGGGGGCTACACATCAACCCGGAAAACAGACACCATAACGGGCGTAGTCGACCATGTTAATGTCCGGTTTGCCTACATCGCCACCGGGCAGGAGGGCAGCAAGGACATCTATGTGCGCACACAAGACCTGGCCAATGCACTGCATGGCGATACCGTAGCGGTTGAACTCTTGAACAGGCGCACCGGACAAAACCCCGAAGGTAAAGTTGTAGAAATTGTGAAACGCGCTCGCACGCGGTTCGTGGGCCGTGTCGAGCTGTCGAAGAATTATGCGTTCGTAGTGCCGGACTTCAAGAAGATCTATCAGGACTTTTTCATCTATCCGGAAAACGTTAACGGGGCGGTAACCAACGACAAGGTGGTGGTCGAAGTGACCCGCTGGGGCGAGGGCGATAAAAGTCATGAAGCCAAAATTGTGGAGATCCTCGGCAAGACGGGCGAAAACGAGGCAGAAATTCACTCCATCATGGCGGAGTTTGACTTGCCGTTTCGCTTTCCCGAGCATGTCACCGCTGAGGCAGAATCCATCCCGGGTGAAATCACAGCCGAGGAAGTTAAGAAACGAAAAGATTTTCGTGGGGTACTCACGTTCACCATCGACCCGGAGGACGCGAAGGATTTTGATGATGCCCTTTCGTTCAGAAAACTGTCAAACGGACACTACGAAATTGGTGTTCACATCGCAGATGTAACGCACTACGTAAAGCCGGGCACAGCCCTGGAAGCCGATGCCTTTGACCGCGCCACCTCCGTTTATCTGGTTGATCGAACAGTGCCCATGTTGCCTGAGCGGCTCTCCAACGGGCTATGCTCACTGCGGCCCAACGAAGATAAGTTGACCTTTGCGGCCGTATTCGAGATGGATTCGAAAGGGAAGATTCATAGCGAGTGGTACGGGCGCACGGTGATTCATAGCAACCACCGCTTTACGTATGAACAGGCCCAAGCGGTTATTGAGACCGGCACCGGTATGTTTGCCGCAGAGCTCAAGATTCTGAATGACCTGCATCACCTTCTGCGCAAAGAGCGTTTCAAAAAAGGTGCAGTGAACTTTGAAACCAGCGAGGTGAAATTCAAACTGGACGAAAAGGGCAAGCCGCTGGCCGTTGTGCCCAAAGTGCGCAAAGATGCTCATAAGTTGATTGAAGAATTCATGTTGCTCGCCAACCGCGGGGTGGCCACCTTCATCTACAAAATGAAGAAGGGGGAGGAAAAAAACACCTTTGTTTACCGCACACACGACCTGCCCGATCCCGAAAAGGTGCAGGACTTTGCCACGTTTGCACGCCAGTTTGGCCATAAGCTGGAGGTAGAGGATAAATCCATATCGCGATCGCTCAACCGGTTGATGGATGAAATTGAAGGCAAGCCCGAACAAAACGTGCTACAGTCGTTGGCTGTGCGCGCGATGGCCAAGGCAAAATACACCACCGAGGCCAAAGGACATTTCGGACTTGCCTTTGAGCACTATACCCATTTTACCTCGCCCATCCGCAGGTACCCCGACATGATGGCGCACCGTCTGCTGCAACACTACCTGGACCAAGGCAAACCCGTAAACCGCAAGGAGTACGAGGAGAAATGCATACACAGCAGCGAACGCGAAAAGCGTGCGGCTGATGCCGAGCGAGCCTCCATTAAGTACAAGCAAGTGGAGTTTATGAGCATGGCCAGCAAGCGGCCATATGAAGGTATTATTTCCGGGGTCACCGACTTTGGCATTTTTGTAGAAATTATTGAAACCAAATGCGAGGGCATGGTGCGGTTGGCGGATATGAAGGACGACTTCTATGAGTGGGATGAGCGAAACTACCGCGTTATCGGCAGACGCAGAAAAAAGGTATACCGTTTGGGCGATGAAGTTATGGTAACCATCAAGAAATGTGATGTCGACCGGAGGCTAATTGATTTGACTATCGAAGAGTTCTAGTACGTGCGTTTTAGAGCGCGGCCTATTGGATTCTTTGAACGAACTCGGTAAGACTTCGGATTAACTCTTCTTTCAGTGGCAGATCAGGCCGGAAGTAGGTTTTGATGTTTTCGGATCGATCAGCCGGTGCCGCACGCAAAACGTGATTCATACCTTCAACTTCCTGGTACGTAGCTGTTGAATAGGCAATCCGCAGGGCTTCGGCATCTGCCTTCGAAACCTGAATGTCGGTTGTGCCGTGCACGATCATGACCGGAATATTCAGCTTCTTGATCTCCACCGCGGGATCATACTTCATCCAGGAGATAAGAAACGGCTGCACACCCGGTCGAAACAAGCCGGACAACAACATGGGCACTTGCTTTACCTGAAGCCCCATCTTCAGCGAATCGATAATGCCATCGGCTGCCTGAATCAAGGACGCAGGATTGTTGGCGTTAGCGTGAAGTTGTTCTTTCAAAATGATATCAATGGGTCGACCGGCACCGGCTACCGAAACAAACCCATCGGCTGCTGACCGTTGTATGGCGAGCATGCCCAGCAATGATCCTTCGCTGTGACCCATGACGATTACCTTCGAAAATCGTGGATCGGCCTTTAAGCGCGAGATCCAACTTGCCGCATCAAGGGCAAAGTCATCAAAAATGAGAGTTTCTTCCTTTCCGTTGTATTTGCTTTTAGCCACACCGCGTTTATCATAACGTAACGAAGCTATGCCATTGGCCGCCAGATTCTCGGCCAAAAGCTTCAGGTAGTCAGACTTCAAACTCGGGCTGTTGCCATCGCGGTCAGTTGGTCCGGAACCGGCTATGATCAATACCACAGGTTGTTTCGTTTTATGCTCGGGGATAAGCAGCGTTCCCTTGAGCACACTACGGGCACTGGAGTCGCTCACCAACTCCTCTTTAATGCTTTGACCCGCTGCCTGACGAATGCCAAACGAAGCGATTATGATTAACAAAAATCGAACGGCCATCGCTAAACGGTGACGAAACAAGTTAACCGGCATGAGATAATGGTTTCCATGGACGCTGCATTCCCAAAGCACTTACAATGAAAGGTAACGCTATTCAAATACTTGCCGCATAGTACACCCGCTTTACGCGCTCACTGGTGGCGGTAAGAATTTCGTAGGGTATCGTGTCAATACGGGCCGCCACCTCGGTAATCGGCAACTCAGGCCCAAAGATGATGACCTCGTCACCCGCCCGCACATCCATGCCCGTCACGTCTACCATGGCCATGTCCATGCACACATTTCCGATCACGGGCGCCAGTCGGCCCTTTATCCACACCGCCCCTTTTCCCCGGCTAAACGCCCGGCTAAAACCATCGGCATAGCCAATGGCAATGGTGGCTGTGGTAGTGGGTCGTGCTGTAGTACCCCTTCGCCCATAGCCTATGGTGTCGCCCGCATTTACAACCTTAACCTGCGACACAACCGATTTCAATGTTGCCACCGGTTTGAGTTCCGGATAAAACTCCGCTGTTGGATTAATGCCGTACAAGCCAATGCCCAGCCGAACCATGTCCAGCTGTCCCTCCGGAAACCGCAAAATACCGGGAGAATTTAATGCGTGCCGAAGGGGACGATAACCCATGCTAGATTCAAATCGGGAGCATGCCCGCTCAAACAATGCCAGCTGTTCGCGTGAAAATTCATCATGCTGCGACTCATCCGCTGCAGCCAGATGCGTAAACACGCTTGCTACTCGCACGTTTGGAAGTTCTTTTAGGCGGTCGAAAATCATGGACCACTCGCCTTCGACAAATCCCAGGCGATGCATGCCGGTATCAAACTTCAGATGGATGTTAAGCGCACGGCCATCCAGCCGCTGAACCATTTCCTCTAACTGCGCACGGCTGAACACTTCCGGCTCCAAATCATGTTTCAAACACAGTGCGAGTGACTCAGCTGAAGCGTTCATCACCATAATCGGTAAGCGAATATGGTTTTTGCGTAACTCCACTCCTTCGTCCGGATAGGCTACGCCAAGGTAGTCGACTTTGTGAAACTGCAGGAGATTGCCGATTTCTTCGCTGCCGCTGCCGTAGGCAAACGCCTTAACCATTGCCATCAGTTTTACGCCCGGCCACAACCGCGAGCGGAAAAAATTGAGATTATGAACCATGGCATCCAGATCGATCTCCATCACCGTGCCATGTACCTTGCGCTGCAACAGCGAAACGATCTTTTCAAACTGAAACGATCGTGCACCTTTAACCAGAATGACCTCGTGGTCGAATTGATTAAAGTCGGCCTTCTCCACAAACGCGCTCACCGATGAATAAAACTCACAACGACCCACTTGACCGGAAATAATCGCCCGGTTTGCCGATAGCACTTCCCCGATACCGATAAAGCGATTGACACCGGCTTTGGCCAGCATACGAGACAACTCCGTCACCCAGTCCACACCACTGCGCCCGCTCTGCAAAACATCCGACAAGATCACCGTCTTGTTTTTCTTCTGTAGGCTGGCTAAAAAATCAAGACTGATATGAAGGCCTCCGAGGTCGTTGTTATAGGTATCATCAATAAGCTGGCACTGATTGATCCCCTGTTTCATTTCCAACCGCATCGGCACAGCCCGCAACTGTCGCAAGCGACTCTGAATGACGGCAGGCTTTACCTTCAACCAAAGCATAACGGCTACTGCGTGCAGCGCATTCTCTTGCAAGGCCCGGTCCGTGAACGGAAACGCAAGGCTGACTTCCTCTCCATCGAAAAGAATCTCCGCTCCGTCTGCGCCCCAGTGCTGCAGGTGCACATCGGAATCCGGATGCACGCCCCACGTGAACGTGCGCCCCCGATAACTCCGCTCCACTTCTTCGAAAATAGCAGTATGATCGCGGCAAAAGATCAACGTCTGAACCGATTGGAATAGCTTCATCTTCTCCCGGATCTTTTCCTGACGCGACTTAAACCCTTCATCATGGGCGGGGCCAATGTTCGCAAAAAGGCCTGCCGTGGGCTGAATGATTCGTGCGAGCGCTTCCATCTCACCGGGTTGAGAGATGCCGGCTTCGAAAATCGCCAGCTCATGGTAATCCTGAAGTTGCCAAACCGACAGCGGCACTCCGATTTGCGAATTGTAGCTGCCGGGATTCTTGCAGATGCTGAAGTCAACGGAAAGAAGCTGATAAAGCCATTCTTTAATGATGGTCTTGCCGTTGCTGCCCGTTATGCCCAACACGGGCATCCGGAACGATGCGCGGTGGTGCGCAGCCAGACGTTGCAAGGCCTCCACCGAAGATGTTACCTGTAACAAATTGGCCCCAGGCAACGCAGCTGGATCGATGTTTTGCTCCACCACAAACTGACGAATTCCGGCTTTGTACAGTTCGTTCAGAAAACGATGCGCATCGTGGCGTTGTCCGCGAATGGCAAAAAATAAAGTGCCGGCCGATGGTATGGCTTTCCGGCTATCCGTAGCGAGATAAACCACCTCGTGATCTTCGGTCAATGCCAGCACATGGCCACCGCAAACGTCAACAAGTTGAGAGAACCGCATACTAGAATAAACGGGAGCCGTTGGGGACTTTTTTATCCACCGAGGTTAGTATCACATCACCTTGCGCATCGGCAAATCCGGTGACCAATACCTCGGAGGTGAAGGACGCGATCTTCTTGGGCCCAAAATTGACAACACAAACGACCTGGCGGCCAGGCAATTCCTCGGGCGTGTAATGACGGGTGATCTGGGCGCTGGATGCCTTAACGCCAAGGTCAGGCCCAAGGTCAATCCAGAGCTTAAAAGCGGGCTTTTTGGCCTCCGGAAAAGGCTCCGCCCGCACCACCGTGCCCGCGCGAAGGTCGATTTTCGAAAAATCCTCCCACTGAATCATATATTTCGCTACTTTTGGTATCCTTACGCAAAGTAATCTGTTAATACCATTGTAGTGCGCAGAGACTTGAAGTTAGCCGGAAACCATATTCTTTTTTCCTTCGCCCTGTTGGCCTTGAGTTCCGTGGCGTTTGCACAGGAGGGCATTCCAGGCCAGCCTGAACGCGAAGCTCCGATTGAATCAAACGAAACTCCCGAAGTGGATAAAGTAGTGGTGTCGGAAGAATCCGGAAAACCACAATCTGTTCGCGAGACACCCGTCATCACTCCAGCATCCGGCAGCGCGAATAAGCCTGGTAAACCAACCGCAAAAAACGATGGTAACCCGGCTAAGGAAAATGCGGACCCGCTAAATTTCAATTTCCTCTATTACGTTATACAAAAATTCAAGTCATCCGACATCCTGGATTAGGATGATGGCTTGATTTTTTACCTTTGCAACCCTGTTGCAAAAATCTGTGTGCTATCTCTTTACTCTCGCTTTCGGCTTTTCGAGTTTGCTCTCATTAGCTCAGAATGCGCATTGCACCCTCACCTTGTCAGGCACAGTTTACGACAATGAAAACCAACCGCTCGCAGGTGCCACGGTGGTCGTGTTGCCCCATGGACCGGGAACCACAACCAACAACCGGGGTCGCTTCGAGTTGAAGAATCTCTGCGAGGGAAATTATCAAATTGAAGTGCGCTTTGTCGGGTTTGGTAGTTATCGCCAGGAAATCCGGCTAGGCCAGAATACGCAATTGACGGTTTCGCTTGAGCCGGACGAAACAGCTCTTCAGGAAGTGGTGGTGGAAGATCATGCTCCGCACGTGGAGGCCACATCTACATTCAATCGCCTAAGCGGGCATGAACTTCAAGAGACGATGGGTAAACCACTGGGTGAAGCTTTACGCCAACTTGCTGGAGTTAACACAATTCAAACCGGACCTGCCATTTTCAAGCCGGTGATTCACGGGCTTCATAGTAATCGTGTTTTGATTCTGAATAACGGCATACGGCAGGAAGGGCAAAACTGGGGAGCTGAGCACGCACCGGAAGTGGATCCATTTATTGCCAGTAACCTGGTGGTGATCAAGGATGCTGCTGCCATCAAATATGGGTCGGATGCATTGGGAGGCGTAGTATTGGTGAACCCAGCCGAACTACCGCGTGACCCCGGATTGGGGGGACAATTCCACCTGATCGGTGCGTCCAACAATGGATCGCTGATAACCTCGGGCTTCGTTGAAGGGGGATCCAAGAAGTGGAAGGGCCTGGGTTGGCGGGCGCAGGGCAGTATCAAGAAGGCCGGGGATTCGCGCGCCCCGGAATACGTGCTTTCCAATACAGGATTTGAAGAACAGAGTTTCTCGCTGGCAGCTGCGTATCACAAAGCCAACCGGGGTATAGACGTGTTTGTCAGTCACTTTAAAACCAACATTGGCATTTTGCGCGGGTCAGCCACCGGTAATGCCGAAGATCTGGCCAATGCCATGGAACGCGAACCACCCCAACAGACAATGCCGTTCACGTATGACATTAAGCCGCCCCGGCAAGATGTACAGCATACGCTGTTCAAGTTAAACGCGCACCAAACCGCAGGTAAGAATGACTATCGGCTGCAGTATGGTTTTCAGTTGAATGTGCGAAGTGAGTTTGACCAGCGCAGGGGCAGCCTGGTTGAGATTCCGGCACTCGGGTTCAGGCTCTTTACCCATACGCTCGACCTGGAGTGGCAGCGCCAACACCATGCGCGCTTCCAAAGCAACTGGGGTATCAACGTTATGCATCAGGTAAATGAGAAAATAGACGGTACGCAAACCATCCCGTTCATTCCAAACTTTACGCACAATGCCATCGGACTGTTTGCACTGGAAAAGTTTACGCTTACGCACTGGACAGTTGAGGCGGGCCTGCGGGCCGACCTGCGGAACTACGATGTAGCCGGGTTTGATTTTCAGAATCAGCTTTATCGATCGGAAATTCATTTTCAAAACATCAGTGGCACCGTTTCGGCCCAACGTATCGTAGGCAAACGCGGATCGTTCACCAGCTCATTGAGTAGTGCCTGGCGCCCGGCTAACCTGCCGGAATTGTACAGCATCGGAACGCACCAAAGCGCAGCCGCCATTGAGTACGGGCTGCTGCTGGACGAAGAAAACACACAGGTAGTGCCCTTTGAAAACAGCGGTGTAAAACCTGAGCAAGCCCTCAAGTGGGTGAGTGGGTTTACTTACACCGGTAATCGGCTCACATTAGATGTGGCCGCTTACCTCAATTACATCCGGCATTTCATCTACCTGCGGCCACGTGGTGTTACCAATAGCCTCCGCGGTGTTTATCCATACTTCCGCTACACTCAGACCAATGCCTCCTTTGCCGGTGCTGATCTGTCGGTCGGTTACAAACTTTCCGAACGATGGAGTATGAACGGGAAATTATCCTACCTGCAAGCCCGCGATGTGGAGGAAAATGATTTCCTGATTTTCATCCCGGCCAATCGTGCCGATATCAGCATCCGATATGAATCCGGGAAAAAGGGCGTGGTCTCCTGGTATGCCGAAAGTGGATTGCGGTGGATTGCCATGCAGACACGTGCCCCGCGTGTTATTACTCCACGTCAACTGATTGACGCAACCGCCCAGGGAATCGACCTGATTGCCCAGGACGACAGCAACTTCGATTTTATGGCCGCGCCAGCAGGTGTTCAATTACTGCACGCGCAAGTGGGCGTCACCTGGCAACTGAAAAACGCTAAGCTGGAAGCCCGGCTGGCAGGTGAAAATCTCACCAATGAAAGCTACCGCGAGTATACCAACCGCATGAGGTACTACGCCAATGAAACCGGTCGAAATTTCATCCTGGGCCTCCATTTAAGCTTTTAGTTGTCGTTCCCGATTCAATCCTTATATTTGCAACATCGTTGCATAAAAACAAAATTGAAGTTAATATGAAGAACAAACTCTTTTCATTGGCCAGCCTGTTGTTGATGGCCGGTGCGCTCGTATTTCTGTCAGGATGTGATAAGGACGACCCGGAGCCCGAAAACATTCCGGAAGTCATTACCAAAGTTGAGTTAACATTTTCAGCCGTTGGCGCTGCCGACATTATAGTGACCGCCACTGATCCGGATGGTGAAGGCCCGCAGGGATATACGCTGAGTGGCCCGGTTAACCTGGTTAGGAACATCAACTACGGCCTGTCCGTTGATTTGATCAATGAATTACAACCGCTAACATCGGACGAACGTTTTATCACGCTGGAAGTGCTGGAAGAAGCCGATGAGCACATGTTCTTCTATGGTTGGACGGGCAACTTGTTTTCTGATCCAGCCGGAAACGGAAACATCGATAACCGCACTGACGTTGTGAATTATCTGGACGAAGACGAACGCGGCCTCCCACTCGGTATCCTCACCGATTGGACAACGGTAAACGCGGCCGGAAACGGCACGTTACGCATTGTGCTTAAGCACCAACCCGGTATTAAGTCGGCCACGTCAACCGCCAATGATGGCGAAAGCGACCTGGATGTGACGTTCAATGTCAATGTGAATTAACCGAACCATACGCATCTCGCGATCGTCCTGGCGGCCCCCGTCAGGACGATTTTTTTTGATCTATCTTTGGTTGCTTGAATAATGTTATATGATCAGGAACCGATTCACATGTACTGTTGCTTTGCTTTTTGTCGTTGCCACCGCAGTTGCGCAAAAGGCCATTACCATTGACGATTTTACCTTACGTCCTACGTTTTTGCAGCGAAGCGTTTCGGGTATCAACTGGATGAAAGACGGAAAGTTCTATACGTCTCTGCAAGACAATAAGATCGTGAAGTTTGATGTCACCACCGGCAAAGCTGTGGAAACACTGGTGGATGGAGACGCCCTCTCCCTTGAGGTGGATGACTACGAGTGGAGCGCAGATCAAAAAAAACTGATGATCCTCTCTGAGCGCGAAGGCATCTATCGAAGGTCATACAAAGGCGTGTACCACGTGTATGACCTTGCCTCCAAATCGCTTCGAAAACTCACCACCGAAAAATCGGGTTACGCTACGTTTTCGCCCGATGCCACCCGAGCGGCTTTCGTACGCCATAATAATGTATACGTGGTGAACCTCAGTGACCTGAAGGAGACGCCCGTAACCACAGACGGCAAGCACAACGAAATCATCAATGGATCAACCGATTGGGTGTACGAAGAGGAATTGGGATTCGCACAAGCTTTCTATTGGTCGCCCGATGGCCGATACCTGGCGTACTATCGCTTTGACGAGAGCCGGGTGCGGGAGTACAACATGCAGAAATGGAACCGTGGCCAGCTTTATCCGCAAGATTATCGTTTCAAGTATCCCAAGGCTGGCGAGGCCAATGCGCTGGTCGATATCTTCATCCGCGATGTAAATTCAGGCGTAGTGGTAAAAGCAGATCTCGGCACCGAGACCGATCGGTACATCCCCCGCGTGAAATGGACCACTACCCCCGGGTTGCTTTCGGTTCGCACACTCAACCGGCTTCAAAATGAAATGACGCTTTACCATGTGAATGCCGCCACGGGAGTTGCAACATTTGTACAGCAGGAAAAAAGTGACACCTATGTTGATGTTGAGTATACGGATGACCTGATTTATACACAGGATCAGAAGTATTTCATCTCCGCCAGCGAACGAAGCGGCTACAAGCATCTCTACCTGAACACCACGAACGGGCAGGCCGTAAACCCTATCACCGCTGGCGATTGGGAGGTTACGCAACTCGTGTCGGTAGATGAGAAGGCCAGATTGGTTTACTACATCTCTACGGAGGGCAACTATCTCAACCGCACTTTTTACTCCGTGTCTTTTGATGGAAAACGAAAGACCAAACTATCGGCCGCAGAGGGTACCCATACGATCAACATGAGCCCCGATCATCAATACTACATCGACTACCACACCAGTGCTGATCAGCCGCTCGTGGTCACTTTATTCAAAACAAAAGGCAATGCCGTGGTAAAAGTATTGGAGAGTAACGAGGCATTAAAAAAGACGCTGGACGAATACGGGATCGTCAAAAAAGAATTTTTTCAATACAAAAGTGCCGATGGCTCAACCTTGCTGGATGGCTTCCTGATCAAGCCGCGCAACTTTGACGCTTCACGCCAGTACCCGGTCCTGGTGTACCAGTACAGTGGCCCTCGTGCGCCCAGCGTGCTAAACGCTTTTAGTGGTGGAAATTTTTATTGGTTCCAGATGCTGGCACAGAAAGGTATTATCGTGGCGGTTATTGACACGCGCGGTACCGGTTTCCGGGGCGAAAAATTCGCGAAGATGACCTACAAGCAACTCGGCAAATTTGAACTCGAAGATTTGCTCGCTGGCGCCAAACACTTGGGCGCACTCGATTACATTGATGAAAGTCGCATAGCATTGCACGGATGGAGTTACGGAGGCTACATGACTTCGCTGGCCATGACCAAAGGGGCAGGCGTATACAAGGTTGGTATTGCGGGTGCACCGGTAACAAACTGGCGGTATTATGACACTATTTACACCGAACGTTTTCTACAAACCCCACAACAGAATGCCTCGGGTTATGATGACAACTCGCCCACCACGCATGCCGCCAATTTGAAAGGCGATTTTCTGCTGATTCATGGAACCGGAGATGACAACGTGCATTTCCAAAACTCGGTGGCACTTGAAGACGCCTTGATTCGCGCAGGCAAACAATTTCGCTCGTTCTACTACCCCGATCTGCCCCACGGCTGGGGGGGCAAGCCGCGCCATCACCTCATGACGTTGATGACCGACTTCCTGCTGGAAAAACTGTAATGGATAACGAAGTACTGGAGCGAAAACTGAGGCGATACAGGCGCATAGGCTGGACGCTGGCACTGGCAGGTGCATTGTTTTCCTCACTTGGTGCTTTCATCGCCATTCCCTTATGGGGTGTTGCCGTGGGCTGCTGGGTGTTAAGCGTCTCGGCAAAACAACAATTTCAAAATCCTTCATCAACGTCCAACGAACAGGCCAGACCGGCTTCCATCCACACCACACCCGTGCTGGGAGAGGTAACTTTTTTTAACGCCTTTGTGTGGGTGTTCGGTGGAATACTGATCATTTTTCTGGTGACTTACATGGCCAGTGGCGATGCCCCATCCCCGGCAAACGAAAGCTCACCGGTTGAGGAACTTTCTTCCGCGGAGGAAACGGCTGCAGAAGATCTGACTCCTTTTGATCGTGGTTCGCAAGCCTACAACCAGGGCGATTATGCCCAGGCAAAATCCATTTTCGAGGAAATCACCAAAAAAGAACCCGGCAATGCCGATGCCTGGTTAAGCCTGGGCAATGTGTACTATTCCGAGAAAAATTATTCAGCTGCTGACGGCTACTACGACCGCGCGCTTTCCATCCGGCAGGATTTTATCGAAGCCTTGTACAACAAGGCGCTCATCCGATTTGATCGGCAGGAATATTCCGCCAGCAACGGCTTACTCACCCAGGCGTTGTTGATCAATCCCAACTATACCGATGCCTTGATTTTGCAAGGTGATTGTTCCTATGCGACAGAAAATTATTCCCAGGCGCGGGCACCGTACCGCAAAGCCTATAACCTGGGATCAAGAATACCGGAGTTAATCCATCGCCTGGCCTGGCTGGAGGACCGCGAACAAAACGCCAAAGAGGCCATCAAACTCTACCGCGAAACACTTGAATTGGATCCGGAGCGAAAAGATATCTTTAAACGCCTGATCGAATTGGACCCCGGGCGGGCGAAAGCCTACGAGCAAAACCAACTCGACTAAACGACCAAAATCATATCTGCTGAAAATACTACCTTGTTCTGATGAAAACACTCATTTGGCTGATTGTTCTGCTCCCGGGCTTAGTGAAAGCACAATCCGGTTCTGAAATTCTCGTACTCAATCTGAAAGTCAAGAAGGGCAGCGTCAGCGCCTCAAACCCGGTGAACGCCACCCGGCATCCGGGTTACGACAATCAACCGCATTTCCATCCGCAACTGCCCCTGCTGTATTACGCATCGTTCAATGAAGATGGGCGTTCGGACATTCGGGCCTTTAACCTCAAAACCAAGACAACGTCAAACATCACCACCACGGCAGAGCGTGAGTACTCCCCCACGGTTACACCCGATCGCCAGTTTCTCTCCTGCATCATTCAGCGCGACAACGGTGCGCAAGACCTGGGCAAATACCCGATTGACGGTGGCGAGCCCCAGGTGCTGATCAACAACCTGACGGTCGGCTACCATGTGTGGCTCGACAATAGCCATGTCGCCCTTTTTGTATTAGGTGAACCTCAGACACTGCATTACTTACAGTTACCCACAAGGCAAGACACCATCCTTGCCTCGGGCATCGGGCGCTCCCTTCATCGAATTCCCGGTGAACGGGCGCTTAGTTTTGTCTGGAAAAAAGCTGAAAACGACTGGCGTATTATGAGGTTTGATCCAGAAAAAAATACGGTTTCGGAGATTGCGGTCACACTGCCCGGCCGCGAAGACCTGGCGTGGACGGCAGACGGAAAAATTCTGATGAGTGATGGAACGAAACTCTTTTTCTACGACACCCGCTCAACCGGTAAGAACTGGATGGAAGCCGGAATACCCTCCACACCTGAACTGAAAGGCATCACACGGCTGGCGGTAAACGCCAAGGGAGATCAACTTGCCGTAGTTGTTGCAGAGTAACTACTTCTCGCAAAACGAACCTTTGGCAATAAACAGCTTTTTGGCTTCCACAGCCAATAATCCCTGCTGAACAGCCGGGTCGGTAGCAAAACGATCTGCGTTTATCGCTTCAGTGGCAATTACCAGATCCTCCAGTTCGCCCATTTGCACATGCGTGATGATCACTTTGTTCGTGTTCAGGCCCGAAATAAGATCCTGATGCGCGAGGAACAGCCGGGTCGCATCCCGCTGATTATCCTTCGTGAGTTGAGGTACGAAACGAATAAATGAATAGTTCACCATCTGATACGGCTCGCTAACCGCGCAAATCGAGCCGATGACGGGTTTATACGGCAACACTTCCAGCCGCCAGCGCTGGGCCTGCACTCCGGGATCATCCGCCAACCAACGATCAATATCTGCCCGGTTAGTGGAATTGAAAATAAAAATCCCCCCACCGCCTTCGAATGGGCCAGCCGCCACGAGGTGCCCTTCCTTGTGCAGTTTTTCCATGTTAGCAAAGTGACCTTGCATGAGCTTGTCTACTTCCTCCTTTGGCATAGCGGGTAAATCCTGTCTCTTGTGGAGCATGACAAGTGTAAACTCCTTTTGAGCAAAAGCCCATTGGGAGAGGAGCAAAAAAATCAGAATGCGCATCATCGTAAGTCACGGGTCATAAATTTATTCAACATGGTCCGCAGGCGCTGATGAAATTTCTGCCTTACCGGTGGCAACTTGAAAAGCCATGCTTTCCAGCCAAACGCCATTTTCAACCATCGGTCGAAATCGAACTCATCAACATGATCAATAATCTGGCCATCGGCAAATCGAAAGTGGGCGCGAATGTGATTTTGCACGGGCCGGCCAGTGAGCGAGAAGGTATAATGGGCAACCCAGGTTGCGCTACCCTCGTTTTCATTGGCTTTTACGTCCGAGAAGTTCAATGTCATGTCCCCGCCCCGCTCGATCAGCATCTGCCACATGGCGCCCACTTCAGCTCCATGCAAATCCTGAAACGCGGGATCATGAAAATGCACCTCGGGGTGGTAACAAGATTTCATCGTTGCCGCATCGCGCTTTTGAAAGGCGGCATAGAATGCATGAACCAGGGCTTCGTTGGCTGTCATGGGGCAGTAAGAATAGTTTGAGCGAGCATCTTCATTTCGGCTGCCGTGTTGTAGAGGTGCGGGGCTACGCGAATGGAGTCGCCCCGAATGGAGACTGAAATCTTTTTCTTTTGAAGCGCCTCCTTGACTTTGCCGAGTGAAATTTCACGAGGCAGGCGTACGCCAAAAAGGTGATTCCCCCGATACTCTTCTTCAATCCAGCAGCCGGCCGCGCGCAGCATGGCAAGTGCTTCACGCGATATCTTGTCGGTATACTCCTGTATACGCGAGGGATTCCACTGGTTAACTTGCCGGAGAGCTTCCAGCATCATGGGCACCAATACAAAGTTGCTATGCTCGCCTACCTCGTAGCGCAGGGCGCCCGGCTGATAGGCCGGTTGATAATTGACCAGACCTGTAAAGTCCTCGCTATACAGCCGGTTGATCCAATTTTCTTCCACTGGTTTACCGTCATCGAAGTACGGGCCGTAGTAGGCCAGCCCGATCGAATAGGGGCCCATCAGCCATTTATATCCCGCGCACACCAGGGCATCCGGATCGAACGCTTTCATATCAAACGGAAGAGCCCCCACCGACTGCGTGCCATCAATGATCATTAAGGCTCCAACGTCACGTGTTCGTTTGCGAATGGCGGCCAGATCAAATCGGGTGCCATCTGCCCAATGCACGTGGCCCAACGCTACGAGGCGGGTGTGGCGATTGATACTGTCGAGGATCCGCTCGTTCCAGCGCCTGCCGCGCTGCGCCAACTCGTCAGGCGGTCTTACAATTTTTAAGCGGGCACTGGCCCGGTCAGTCAAGTCCATCCAGGTGTACACGTTACTCGGAAATTGCTCCGCGGCCACCACCACTTCATCTCCTTTATGAAGCTGAACATTACGTGCCACCGAAGCAAGTCCGTAGGAAACGGAGGGAATAATGACTACACGTTTTGGACTGGATACATTCAGCAAACGGGCATACTCGGCACGCAGCTTTTCGGAATCTTCGAAAAACATGGCCGGAGTTACAGCCATGGGGTTTCTCTTTTGTAAAATCCCGGCCATACCCGCTCGCTCAACTTTCTTGAGCAAAGGGGCCATGTAGGCGCAGTTCAGGTAAACACCGGTTTTAGGCAACGAGAACTTTGAGCGTTGAGAGGGTAACATGATCAATAATTGCGGGGAGATAAGCCGAGCGAATCGCGCAGGGGCAAAAATTCATTTTTGTTTTTGGTCCAGTAATCCGTCATCAATGTTTTTTGGCGCACCGCTCGTGTTACCTGCTCTTTCCCGTTTTCGACTGTGGTTTCCTGCCAGGCCAGGATTGCATGAGGGAATGCATGCTCCATTTCAATTACTAACTCACGCCCAGATTCGGGGTAGGAGAGTGTATACACCAGCGTGTCGCCCCGGGTGTCGGAGTGGCCGCTGGCTTTCATCGGGCGGAGATCTTCATGCCGCAGCCGGGCATGCAGCAACCCGGGCAACACTTCAAACTCCCCTTGCGGCAGCAGCCGCGGGTCGAGCCGGGCCAGCGTCCAGAGTTCATCTTCCAGATGATCATCGTTAACCAAAAGATCTTGCTCGCCCTCCTGTTCAAAATAGGAATGCCCAACCAGTTGGTATTGGTGGTGTCCTCGCAACATTAACTGTTTATACACCTGGCCGCACCACTCCTGGCTACTCATCGTCACCTTCATGGTGTTTTCATAACGGGCGCGATCTACGGGCGTAAAAACCGAAAGCATCAGGGAATACGGATAAATACCGGTGACGAAATTCTTGGTTAAATTCATCTTGAGTACGTTGACCTTGTCCTCCCCGGCCTGCTCGTGATTATCCAACTTCACCAGTTTATTCCGCGAAAAATCCTCGGTTACAAAAATCAACACGGCATTGCCCTCGCGATTTTCGCCATAGCGCGATTGACTGAGGCGATAACTGGTAACTTCCGCTTTGCCGGCATACCAGTACGCCTTGAACTGTTCCTGATGATAACCGGCATTCGGCAGTTCCGCGGCAGGGCGATCGGGGGCACAACCCAGAACCAGCCAAATCAGTCCAAACAGAAGTTTTTTCATCCCACCATTACGATTTGATGATTTAAACTTAATGATTTCCGGTGCTGCGATTAAACGCAGGGTTACCAATTTTATCCAAGCGCCATAAACACTCACCTGAAAAACCTATGAGAACCCCGGTAGAAGATTACAAAGGCATCCGATTCGTTCGGATTTCGTCTTTGCCGAAAGAGCAAAAGGCGATCTTCTGGTCCACCTTTGAACAAGACAAGATCATTAAGGTACTGCGCAACCAGGAGTTACTGGTCGATTGTATTCCCTATGCCGACTATACGGCATGGATTGAGAAGATTAAGGCGCGGCCATCCAACCGCCCCGTAAGCGCAGCCGCCTGATCAGTATTAATCGGAAGCAATTTTTTGCCGGGCTTCGCGATATTCTTCCCACAAGTTCTTCAATATCTCGGCCGCAGGCCGCACGTCCCGAATGGCTGCCGCTACCTGCCCGATTTCCAATTCACCTTCCGACAAATCGCCTTCAAAGATTCCGCGTTTGGCGCGGCCGCGCCCGAGGAGTTGCATCAATTCATCCTTTGAAGCGCCCCGGGCCTCGGCCTCCTGCACCTGTTGAAAGAAGTCGTTTCGAAGTAAACGAACCGGAGTAAGCTGTTTAAGTGTAAGGTGCGTATCTCCTTCCCGCGATTCAATCACGCGCATTTTGAAGTTATCGTGCGCAGACGACTCCTGGCTAACGGCAAACCTCGATCCGATCTGGACACCGGAGGCGCCCAATGCCTCCATCGCCAATATGGCCCGGCCGGAGGCAATTCCGCCAGCCGCAATTACGGGCACGCGCACAGCATCTGCGACCAAAGGAACCAGGCAGAGGGTGGTAGTTTCTTCGCGGCCATTGTGGCCGCCTGCTTCAAAGCCTTCGGCTACAACGGCATCCACTCCAGCCTGCTCCGCCTTCTGGGCAAAACGCGAACTGCTTACCACGTGCACGACAGTCATGCCCTTCGACTTCAGGTGGGGAGTCCAGGTTGCCGGGTTTCCGGCCGAAGTGAAAACAATCTTGACTCCTTCCTCCGCCAGAATTTCCATTATGGCAGCCATCTCCGGGTAGAGCAAAGGAACATTAACGCCAAATGGCTTGGTGGTGGCAGCCCTGCATTTGCGAATATGTTCGGCCAGGGTTTGCGGATGCATGGAGCCCGCGCCAAGGAGCCCCAGGCCGCCTGCATTGGAGACGGCCGAAGCCAGCCGCCAGCCGCTGCACCAAACCATCCCGCCCTGCACAATGGGAATCTCGATGCCCAAGAGATTTCTTACACGGTCGAAGCTCATAGAACCATCTGTTTTGGCCTGAATATCTGAAGATTAGAGCAGGCTCGGCCTGTGGGCCGGAAGAAATCCTGCTGAAAGTTTTCCACAAATCGGCAATTCAGTAAAGAGGCCGTAACAATCTGTATTTCAGATGATTAAATCGTAACCCTCTGATAATGTGGATAAAAGACAAAAATTGTGGATTGAATTTTGTCTCATTTTTTGGCCAATTCTAACTGGTTGATTATCGGGTTTTTAAAGCGGCAACGGGGCCGGATATTACATGTCTCCCATTCGTGTATTTTTGCATCCCTCGGGGAACCCACCAACGTTTATCCATCACATGAAGCACCTGTTGCTTATTGTTCTGTTAGCGGCAACACCCACCGTGGCGGTGGTGGGCCAAACGGCCTCGCGTATCGGGGTAGATGATTTGGTTAAAGACATGACCTCCACCGATACCAAAGTCAAAGTCTACAACTTTTGGGCTACCTGGTGCGGCCCTTGCATTAAGGAGATGCCCCTCTTCGAAAAGCTGTCGGCCGGCCGACCGGATGTAGCCGTTACCTTGGTGAGCCTGGACCTGGATCTGGATCCCGACCCGGCCAAAGTGTATAAATTCATTGAGCGCAAGAAAATCAAGTCGCGCGTGCTTATGCTGGATGAGCGTGACCCCAATGCCTATATTGAAAAGATCGACAAGCGGTGGTCGGGTGCTTTGCCCGCCACGGTTATCATCAATACCGCAACCGGAAAACGGTTGTTTGTGCAACAGGAACTGAAAGACGGTGATCTGGAAAAACTGATCGCGGATGTATTATAAACCCTAAAACAAAATGAACATGAAACACGTGATGTTGATGATGGTGCTGGTAGCCGCTACCGCATTTACACCCAAACCAACCGGCTATGAGGTTGGAGATTCGGTAGCTGATTTCAAATTGAAAAACGTTGATGGCAAAATGGTGGCCCTGGCTGATTTCCCGAATGCCAAAGGTTTTGTGGTGATCTTCGATTGCAACACCTGCCCGTACTCGAAAGCGTACAATGCACGAATCCAGGAGTTGGATAAGAAATTCGCCAACCAGGGATTTCCGGTAATTGCAATCAATGCCAACGACCCGAGTATATCCAAAGGAGACTCCTTTGACGAAATGGTGAAGTACGCGAAGATCAAGGGCTACAACTTCCCCTACCTGATGGATGAAACACAAAGTGTGGCCAAAGCATTTGGCGCAACCAATACTCCGCACGTTTTTGTGCTGAACAAAAAGGGTTCAGAGTTGAAAGTAGCCTACATCGGTGCGATAGATGATAGCCCGAAAGATGCCGGCCAGGTGACCAAACGCTACGTAGAGGATGCTTTAAATGCACTGCTCAACGGCCAGCCGGTAACCACTACCAAAACCAAAGCCATCGGTTGTGGCATTAAGTGGAAGAATGCCTGACAAACACTAATCGACAAAAGGAAGCCCGGGGAACCCCGGGCTTTTTTTTAAACATTACCGTGGGGCCACCACCACGCGCTTGCGATACGTCTTCACGTTACCGTCCAGCCCATACACTTCAAACCATACTGCGTAATAGCCCGGGCGCGCTTTACTTTCGTTGTCGTGGTCCCCATCCCAGCGCAAAAATCCCTCGGTACCCAGCACTTCGTTGTTGGCTAATGTACGAATCACGCGCCCCTGATGATCCACGACTTTCGCATTGGCCAACCGTCCGGGCTGATCAAACTGATACCGGACAAGTGCAAACTCATCGCGGCCGCTCCCCGGAGCAATCACCTCAGGCTCAACGATCACCTCATCCGGTGAAATCAACGGATCGGGTCTGGACTGCGAGTTGATCAAGCCGGGTGTACCAAACCCAACGACTGAACTGGCCGATGTCCAGTTACTGGCTTGCTGGGTTTCAGCTTCCGCTGATATTCGTTCAAGAGCAACTCCCTCTTCATCTTTGATCAGTTCGCTGTGGAAATCACGCGCGTACCTGAACTCATCCACCAGCTGACCATTGGCACCCACGAGGGTAACAACGCCTTCATCATCCGGCAAAGAAGGCAGTTTGGATTGCATAAATGCACGCCCTTCGTGGCGTGGGTATTGGAACATGACTTCACTGGCCCGCTCGGTCAACACCAAATAGCCCCGAGGAGCAATCAATCGGCTCACTGTAATCGCTACAGCATTTTGCAGAACTCCGTTTTCACGTGATGCGATTCGCCAATTCAACAGGTTGACAAACTTTTCGGATCGATTGAAAATCTCCACATAATCATACCCTCCCACCCGCGGGTTGAACAACACTTCATTGATCACGAGGTCAAGGCTATCAGCCTCTTCCGGCAAGGCAAAGGTGGATTGAGCGAAATCCTGTTGAATAAAATTTCCCGCACAGTCCCGAAGGTTGCTCACCGCAACCTGATACAACTGGCGAGGTTGAAGGGGACTCTCAAGGCTCACAATCAAACGGGTGAGTGCTGGTTTCTGAAGCGTCAGGCTGGTGATGCCAACGTCAGGCGTGAGCGTAACGGCTATCGTACCAAGGTCCGTGTTCAACTTCTCGTTAAACAACAACTCAACTTGCTGGAGCCCATTCGGCACGGCCGCCTCCAATTTTGGCCCGGTCACGTCCGGCTTGTTGGCATTGATGGAATTTGATGTTCCCGGAGTACCTCCGGCACTGGCTTCCGCAGCCGCCCAGTTATCTTGCTCACCGCACGGGTTCTGTAGGTCGATTAATTCCAAGGCCCAACCACCTTCGGATTTGTCTTCACTCCGGTACCAGTCCAGCGTGTACGCAACGGAGTCGATCAGCCTGTTGTCCGACCGCCTGAGCATGATCGCATCGCCATCATTATTCAGCGTTGGAAAATTGGCCAGACCCAGAACGGAGCCCGCGAACTTGCTGGCGTTGGATGTGCTCGTTAGCAGCAGATAGCTGCCGGGCGACATAGAAGCAGCCGGAAATAACGCGTTAGAGGATCCATCCGTGAGCCGGAGACCCGATAGACTAATGGTGCGGTTGGTTCGGTTGAAAAGCTCCACATACTCGGCATCGGGCAACCCGATGGTGGGCGAAGGATCGGCCATGATCTCCGTGATGATGATCTCTTTTTCCGTAATCGGAACGGGTGGAGGTGGCGGGGGAGGAATGGCGCCCACGTAGATGTCGTCAACAAAATGCCGTTGAAAGAAAGACGAGGTCGATTGCTGAATACGAATTCCGAAAAATGAACTGGTCAGAAAACTGGCGTCCGGCTGCGTACCCTCCGAAACGTAATCGATCCCCGTGCCGGTAACATCGCGTTCGAGCAGCCACACGTTATTCGTGTCGCGGGTAACACGAATGCGCAGGGTGTTGGCCGATGAATTGGTAATGCCATCAAGCCCATTGATCAGAATGGCCGCTGTACCGTTGGTCACCTTGTACAGGCTCACATCATCGGCAGTATCTCCGATTCGCACAAAATAACCGTTGGTGGTGGCGGCACTCAGGTTAGATTGATCCGACATCAGAAACACGTCAACGTAGTTGGCGCTGGAGGTGTTAAAGTTGAGCTGCACAAAAAATTCCCACCGGGCGTTGGTCGAGGTGGCCGATGGCGTCACGATCTGAAAAGACGAATTGGCTGTTGTGGAGTTCGACCGGAGTTGGCCGCTGATTATAGTCCAATTGGCTGCGAGATCGGGCGTCCACGCAGGGTTAGTCGTGAAGTTGCCATCGGAAAAATCATCAACCACTTGCGCCTGGGCAATCGCAGCGCAAACGAATACGATGATTCCGCAGAGGATTTGCTTCATGTGCCTAACCAAATATAGTATTTTTGCCAGCCTTAAATGAGACCGTAAAATGAAGCTAGCCATTGTGGGGGCCACCGGACTGGTAGGCCAGGAATTATTGAAAGTACTTAGCGAGCGTCAGTTCGCGTTTGATGAATTGCTGTTGGTGGCGTCAGCCAAGAATGTGGGGAAAGTCATTTCCTTTCAGGGAAGGAACTATACCATCATCGGCATGGAGGAGGCGGTGAAACGGGCACCGGATATCGCCATTTTTTCAGCGGGCGGCAGTACCTCGCTGGAATGGGCACCCCGCTTTGCCGAGATGGGTACCGTGGTGATTGATAATTCCTCGGCCTGGCGCATGGACCCTACCAAGAAACTGGTGGTGCCGGAAGTCAACGGCCATGTGTTGCGCATTGACGATCGTATTATCGCCAACCCCAATTGCTCGACCATTCAAATGGTGATGGCCCTTGCACCCCTGCATGTAAAATACAAAGTGAAACGCGTGGTAGTAAGCACCTACCAGAGCGTGACCGGCACTGGCAAAGATGCCGTGCAGCAACTGATGAACGAACGCAGCGGCACGGAAGGCCCCAAGGTATATCCCCATCCCATAGACTTCAACGCCCTGCCCCATATCGATGTGTTTCTCGACAACGGCTACACGAAAGAAGAGATGAAGATGGTGAACGAAACCCGGAAAATTATGGGTGACGACACCATTGGCGTAACGGCTACCACCGTACGCGTGCCTACGATTGGCGGCCATTCGGAAGCCGTGAACGTTGAGTTTGAAAAAGAATTTGACCTGAGCGAGGTGCGTCAGATTTTGGAAAACACACCGGGCGTTGTGGTTCAAGATGATGTGAAAAACAACGTGTACCCGATGCCCATCAACAGCCACGGCCGCGATGAGGTGTTTGTGGGCCGCTTGCGCAGGGATGAATCACAACCCCGCACGCTCAACATGTGGATTGTGGCCGACAATTTGCGCAAAGGGGCCGCCACCAACGCGGTACAAATTGCCGAGTTCATGCGCGAGCGGAGTTTGGTCGTTTAAAATACTCTCGTCAACCGGAAGAAGTCCGCCATCGTTACCCGAAAAGTTTCGCGCTCCTGATCGGTTTGCAACACGGGCTTTGTGTTGTCCGGCTGCAGCAATTGGAAGCCTTGGTTTTGTCGTATCCCCTCATAAATCCGGGTAGCCAATTCAAGCGAGGGGCGCGGGAGCGGCTCCGCCAACCGGAGCGTATCCGTGCGGTTTGTTGCGGAATCGACAGCAATCAGCGTTAACCCTTCGCTTGCATTGCCCGGTTCAAGTTCAAGAACAACAAAAGCCATATCATTCATCGGACTTAGCACCAGGGCTGGTGTAAGTGTTGGATTCCCGGTGGAGTCGGGCCGGTCGGCCCACCGAAATACCTCCTGATTCCCCCGTACCTCCCGATCGTAATAAATGGAGCGAACGTTTCGGAAGAACAACTCCGTATCGTCCGGCATGGTGAACGTCAGGCGACTAAAGTCGACCGGGCGATCGCGATCGATTTTACAGCCGAACAAAGCAAAAATGAGTAGAACGAGGCCTCGCATAAGAACTCTAACAGCAGGCCCCTCGTAAAGTTACGTATCTGAGGCAGGCATCACACCCAAAACCAAACAGAACAGGCGCTTCGCATGGCATACGGCTTATGTTCCGGGAATAGCTAACTTTGCAAAAAATTTGAATTATGAATAAAGGGTTGATCGCAATCTTAATCATCGTGGGCATCCTGGTGGTGTCGGTAGTCGGTTTCTTCCTGTGGGGTACTGGAGTATATGATAAAGCTATATTGGCGCAGGAGAACGTCAATGAAGCATTTGCCAATGTGCAGGCTACGTATCAACGTAGAGCTGACCTAATTCCCAATTTGGTTGCTACCGTGAAAGAAGCTGCTGAAAACGAAAGGGGCATTCTTACCTCGGTTACAGAGGCGCGGGCCGGCATTGTGAGTGCCAAAACACCCGAAGATCTTGAAATCGCTGGACGAAAAATCAATACCGCAATTAATCTTGCATTTGAGGCGTATCCTCAAATCCGTTCGACTGAAAATTTCCAAGAATTGCAATCGCAATTGGAAGGCACGGAAAACAGAATTAACGTGGCTCGCCAACGCTACAATGAGACCGTGAAAGAGTACAACTCCTATGTTCGGGGGTTCTTTAAAAGAATGGCCTTGAATTTGTTTGGAGGTGGTGAGGACTTCAGCGTTCGCAAAGGCTTCGAAGCTGCTCCCGGATCAGAAAACGCACCCAGCGTGCAAGATGCATTCGATAAGAAATAACTCCAGACAGACTTTCCTGATCACAAAAACGCCCCGAGATCGGGGCATTTTTATTTTTTTTTTGAGGATTGTGATGCGTTACAAACTCTTCTTCACCTCACGCATTTCGTAACTCTCAATCACATCGCCTGGCTTGATGTCGTTGAAGTTTTCGATGCCCATACCACAATCAAAGCCTGATTTCACTTCGCTCGCATCGTCTTTAAAGCGCTTCAGCGAGTTCAACTTGCCGGCATACACCACAATACCCTCGCGAATGAGGCGGATCGGGTTGTTGCGTTTGATGTAGCCATCGGTAACCATACAACCGGCCACCGTACCCACTTTGGAAATCTTGAATACATCGCGCACCTCCGCGTTGCCCACAATCACCTCTTCCATCTCCTTCTCCAACATACCCTCCATGGCGGCCTTCACATCGTTGATGGCGTCATAAATGATAGAGTACATGCGGATTTCAATTTCCTCGTTCTCGGCCAGCTTACGTGCCGAACCGGAGGGGCGAACCTGGAAGCCGACAATAATGGCATCGGAGGCTGAGGCCAACAACACATCCGATTCCGAAATCTGACCCACGGCCTTATGAATGATATTCACGGCCACTTTCTGGGTGGTGAGCTTCAGTAACGAATCGGAAAGCGCTTCCACGGAACCATCCACATCACCTTTGACAATGATGTTCAATTGCTTGAACGAACCAATCGCCAAACGTCTGCCAATTTCATCAAGTGTAATATGCTTCTTGGTACGAATGCTCTGCTCGCGCTGAATCTGGCTGCGTTTGTTGGCCACTTCGCGTGCTTCGCGGTCGGTTTCCACAACACTGAACTTTTCACCCGCCTGCGGTGCACCATCAAGGCCTAATACCTGTACCGGAGTTGAGGGGCCGGCCTCCTTAATTCTCTTACCGGTATCGTCATACATGGCTTTGACACGGCCATAGTTGGAACCGGCCAGCATGATGTCACCGATCTTCAACGTACCGGCCTGCACCATAACCGTGGCCACATAGCCGCGACCTTTATCCAGCGATGCTTCAATGATAGAACCTACGGCTGGTTTCTCGGGGTTAGCCTTCAGGTTGAGGATTTCGGCTTCCAGTAATACTTTTTCCAGCAGCTCGTCAATTCCCTTTCCGGTCTTGGCCGAAATCTCCTGAACCTGGTACTTTCCACCCCAGTCCTCCACCAGGATGTTGATCTTCGACAGTGACTCCCGCACTTTCTGAGGGTTTGCGGTCGGCTTATCTACTTTATTGATGGCGATGACAATCGGAACACCGGCCACCTGGGCGTGATTAATAGCTTCCTTGGTTTGTGGCATCACATCATCGTCAGCGGCAACCACAATAATGGCAACATCCGTGAGCTTAGCTCCCCGCGCACGCATGGCGGTGAAGGCTTCATGGCCCGGGGTATCGAGGAAGGCAATTTTGTTTCCGCTCTTCGTAGTTACATCGTAGGCTCCGATGTGCTGCGTAATTCCGCCCGCTTCCTGAGCCGTTACTTTTGTATTTCGAATGTAGTCCAGCAATGATGTCTTACCGTGGTCAACGTGACCCATGATGGTGACAATGGGCGCGCGCGGTGACTGATTCTCCTCGCTCTCCTTTTCAACCACTTCTTCGGTGTCCTCCTCGGTCGAGGTGAACTGCACATCGTATCCAAACTCATCGGCAATTACCGTGATGGCTTCAGCATCGAGGCGCTGGTTGATGGACACAAACATGCCCAAACCCATGCAGGTTGAAATCACATCGTTCACCGACACATTCATCAGCGAAGCAAGGTCATTTGCCGAAATGAATTCCGTTACCTTCAGTGTTTTCGATTGCTCCTGCTCCTGCTGGATGCGCTCTTCCTGTGCTTCAAAATTGGCCTGCCGCTTCTCTTTGCGGTACTTCGCACCGGACTGAAACTTCCGCTGTCCACCGCTCAAACGGGCCAGTGTAGCGCGGATCTTATCCTGAATTTCCTTTTCAGAAGGCTCCTCCTTCTGCACGCGGGGCGGCAAAGGGCGCTGCCCGGGGCGGTTACGCTGGTTGCTTTCGCCAGCGGGTATGCGCTTGCGCGGACGCTTCTTCTTCTCGTCCGAACTATCCTCTTCCTTCTTGCGCTCAGCGGGCAGTTCGATGCGATCGAGCACCTTCAGGCCCTGAAGCTTATCTGCCTTCGCTTTGATCAACTCTTGTTCCACCGGCTGCGGTTTCTCGGCCACCACCGGCTTTACATCCTTTTCTTTCTCGGTAACCTTCTCTTTTTCTTTCTCCGGCTTAACTTCGGCAACCGGAGCCTCCTCCGCTTTCTTCTTATCGAGTTCAATCTTGCCGACTACCCGAATGCCTTCGAGCTTCGGTTTCTCGCGCTCAACCTTCTCGGGCTTAGGCTCCTCGCGGGGCTTCACAATTTCTTTCGAGCCCAGGTTCTTAATCAGAATACGCTCATCCTCCTCCGCCTTTTTCCGATGCGCCTCGGCTGTCTCGGTGGCCACCATCACCTGGTCGCTGTGCTTCACACCAATGGAAAGGTGAGAGGCTTCCAGTTTCTCCGAGGCTGAAGACGCATACTCCCGGGAAAGCAGGGCAAATTGCTCCGCAGTAAGCTTCGCATTGGGATTGTTCTCCACCTTGAAGCCCTTTTTTTCGAGGAACTCCAGAATGGTCGTATGGCCCACGTTCAGCTTGCGGGAAGCCTGCCCCAGTCGTATCGATTTTTCTTCAGCCATGCTCAAATATGTCGTGTTATTTCCGGATTTCGCCTGTTTTGGCGGTTAATTCTTATTCAAATTCCTTACGTAAGATCGTTAATACGTTCTCCACGGTTTCCTCTTCCAGGTCGGTTCTGCGCACCAGTTCTTCCTTGCTGAGCGCGAGGACACTCTTGGCCGAATCCAAACCGATGCGCTTGAGCTCATCAATCACCCAGCTCTCCACTTCATCGCTGAACTCATCCAAATCCACATCTTCTTCCTGCTGTTGGCCATCCAATTCGCGGAACACATCGATTTCGTAACCCACCAACCGGCTGGCTAACTTGATGTTGAGGCCGCCCTTACCGATGGCCAACGACACCTGGTCGGGTTTCAGGTGTACCTGCACACGCCCGTTTTCTTTATCGATTTTGATGCTGGTGATCTTGGCCGGGCTTAACGCGCGCTGGATGAACAGCTCCAGATTCTCCGTATAGTTGATTACGTCAATGTTCTCATTCTGAAGTTCGCGCACAATGGCGTGAATCCGAGAGCCTTTCATACCCACACAGGCGCCTACCGGGTCAATGCGGTCATCATAGGATTCTACGGCCACTTTGGCGCGTTCGCCCGGCTCGCGCACCGCCTTCTTGATGGTAATCAGGCCATCGTAAACCTCCGGAACCTCCTGCTCGAACAAGCGCTCCAGAAAAACAGGCGAAGTGCGGGACAGAATGATCTTTGGATTGCCGTTGACCATTTCCACCTTGTGTACAATCGCTCGCACGTTCTCGCCTTTGCGGTAGCGATCTTTGGGAATCTGCTCGCTCCGGGGAATCGCGATTTCATTACCCTCTCCATCGATGAGCAGCACTTCCTTGCTCAATACCTGATACACTTCACCGGTGATGATTTCACCTACAATGTCCTTGTACTTCTGATACAAAACATCCTTCTCCAGATCTTTTACTTTCTGGATCAGCGTTTGGCGGGCTGTGGTCACGGCTCTGCGGCCAAAATGCTCAATACCGATTTGCTCGGTCACTTCCTCGCCTACTTCAAAATCAGGTTCAATTTTCCGCGCCTCACTCAGGCTGATCTTATCATGATCCCAAATGTCCTCGGAGTCATCGTCTACAATCTCCCGAATCCGGTAAATCTCCAGGTCTCCTTTATCCGCGTTCACGATGATATCGAAGTTGTCATCCGTGACATACTTTTTCTTGATCATCGTACGAAACACATCTTCCAGGATGCGGATCATCGTAGGGCGATCAATGTTCTTTTGCTTCGCGAAGTCGGCAAACGACTCGATCAGCGTTGCGGTATCCATGGTTGGCGTCATTTGAACGAAACGGTTACAGTTGTTTTATCAATTTCTGAAAATGGTATTTCAATTTTTTGCTCCATTGCCTTTTTGCCGCTTCCCTCGGTGTAGGTTAGCGCAATCCCTGCCTCCGACACGGATTGCAGCACGCCACGGGCAATGCTCTTGTCGGTGCGGGTGACTTTAACACTGCGGCCAATATTTTTTTTGTACTGGCGGGCCATCCGAAGCGGCTGGTCTACCCCGGGTGAAGAAACTTCCAGGGTGAACCCGGTGGCATAGATGTTTTCCTGATCCAGTTTTTCGGCCAGCCTGCGGCTGATTTCGGCACAATCGTCAATGGTCAGTCCATGGTCGCCATCGGCCCAAACGATGATTTTGGGCGGATTTTGGCGCTCCGCCACGTGTACGCCCACCAAAAAGTGGGAGTCGTTCGCCAGGCTGGCTTGTGCCAATTGTTCGATTTTTTGTTTTACGTCCATCAGGTCTATACAAACAAAGAGGGGACTTTTTAGTCCCCTCTTATCAGTTTTCGATATGAAAGTGACACAAAGGTAATGCATTTTTGCGTTCAAGTCAAAGTGCCCTGCGCAGCAGCCCGGGGCCTCCGCGTATGATGAAAAAACTTCTTCGATTCTCTCTCGTGTTTGCCGTTTTGGCTTCGCTAGCGCTGCTCAATGGCTGCGGCCCTAAGGATTCGGGGCAAAAGCCCGCAGTTGAAAAACCACTGGTGCAGGCACCCCCGTTTTCGGCTGATTCCGCTTTTCAGTTCGTGAAAGATCAGGTCGGCTTTGGTCCGCGCATACCCAATTCTCCTGCGCACCGTAAGGCGGGTGACTATATGATCGAGCAGTTAAAGAAATTCGGTGCCACGGTAACCGTGCAGGCATTTGAGGCCACTACCTATGACGGTCAGCGGTTAGCCTTACGCAACATCATCGGAAGTTATTTTCCGGAGAGGCAAAAACGAATCTTGCTGGCCGCCCATTGGGATACACGGCCCTTTGCGGATAAGGATGAAAACCCGGCAGCAAAGTTTGATGGAGCCAATGACGGGGCCAGTGGCGTTGCCGTTTTATTGGAAATGGCGCGGGCGCTGCAAGCCGGACAACCTCCGGCCGTGGGTGTCGATATCATTTTTTTCGATGGAGAAGATTGGGGCCACGATACCGAAACCTGGGATAAGATAGGCAAAGGCAAGCCGGCCAACTTCCCCTTACCGCCCGGCCTGGATTCATGGTGGTGCCTCGGTTCGCAGCACTGGAGCAAGAACAAACACAAACCTAACTACTCGGCCTACTACGGCATTTTGCTGGATATGGTGGGAGCTAAGAATTCTCACTTCTTCAAAGAGGGCGTTTCGATGCAATATGCTCCGGCCGTCACCAACAAGATTTGGAAAACGGCTTCACAGCTGGGGTACAGCAGCCTTTTCGTGAATCGGGAAGTCGCAGGCATTACGGATGATCACGTGTTTGTGAATGAAATTGGAAAGATTCCAATGGTTGATATTGTGCATTACGACCCTGCACTCGGCTTTTTTGGTGATTACCATCACCGGACCAAGGACAATCTCGAGCTGATCAGTCCGGAAACGCTGGAAGCGGTTGGTCGTGTATTACTCGCGGTGATTTACAGTGAAGAGTAGTTCAGCGGCCGGCATACATGCTTTCGTAGTATTGCCGGTAATCCCCGGACGTTACGTGCCTGAGCCATTCCGCATTAGCCAGATACCAATCCACCGTTTGATCCAGACCGGTGGGGAAGTCTACCGAAGGCTGCCAGCCCAATTCAGTTTGCAACTTGGAAGAGTCAATAGCATAACGCAAGTCGTGGCCAGGCCGGTCAGTCACGTAGGTAATCAACCTGGCCGAAGTACCGGGGTCACGCTTTAGTTTGCGATCCATCACCTCGCACAACAGGTGAACGAGGTCGATGTTCTTCCACTCGTTGTTGCCGCCAATATTATAGACTTCGCCCACACGCCCGCGATGGTAAATCACATCAATGGCGCGGGCATGGTCCTTTACAAAAAGCCAGTCGCGCACATTCTCGCCTTTTCCATACACCGGCAAGGGCTTGTTGTTGATGATGTTGTTGATCATCAGAGGAATCAACTTTTCGGGAAAGTGATTGGGCCCGTAGTTGTTTGAACAGCGGCTGATAAGGACCGGCATGCCATTCGTGTTGGCAAAAGCCTGCACAAACTGATCGCTGGCCGCTTTGGATGCCGAATAGGGTGAGCGGGGATCAAGCGGTGTCTGCTCGGTAAAAAAACCCCCGTGCTCGACCGATCCATACACCTCATCGGTGGAGATGTGATAAAAGCGATGGCCGCGGAAATCAGATTTCCACTGATTACGCGCAGCAGTCAACAAGTTTACCGTGCCCACTACGTTAGTGAGAATAAATTCGGTTGGTTGCTCCAGCGAGCGATCCACGTGCGACTCAGCCGCAAGGTGAATGACACCCTCGAAAGAATACCTGGAAAATACTTCGTTAAGAAACGACAGATCGCGAATGTCGCCCCGCACAAAGGTGTAGTTTGGTTTCTGCTCAATGTCGCGCAGGTTCTCCAGATTGCCCGCATACGTGAGGGCATCCAGATTGACAATCCGGTAATCCGGGTATTGATTGACAAAGAGGCGCACAACGTGCGAACCAATAAATCCGGCTCCCCCGGTGATCAGAATGGTGCGTTCAGCCATTTAGCGAATGTAGTTTTCAAAGTTTTTGTGGTCGCGCTGATAGAGCAAATCCTTCGGCAGCGACTTAAAATATTCGTAGGTGATTTTCAATCCCTCTGCCCGCGATACCTTCGGCTGCCAATTCAGGATTTGACGTGCCTTGCGAATATCCGGTTGCCGTTGCTTGGGGTCATCTTTGGGCAATGGTTGATAGATTACTTTTTGTGTGGTGCCCGTCAGTTTCACAATCTCTTCCGCAAATTCGCGAATCGTAATCTCGTCTGGATTGCCGATGTTCATCGGCTGAACGTAATCACTTAACAAGAGACGGTAGATACCATCCACGAGATCGTCTACGTAACAGAACGACCGTGTTTGCGATCCGTCTCCAAACACGGTCAGGTCTTCACCGCGCAAAGCCTGGCCAATGAAAGCCGGCAGCACGCGTCCGTCATTGAGGCGCATGCGCGGGCCATAGGTATTAAAGATGCGCACGATGCGCGTATCCAACCCGTGAAAGGTGTGGTAGGCCATGGTGATGGCCTCTTGAAATCGCTTCGCCTCATCATATACTCCGCGGGGGCCCACCGGGTTTACGTTGCCATAATACTCTTCGGGTTGGGGGTGCACCGTAGGGTCACCATATACTTCTGAGGTTGAGGCCACGATGATTCGCGCTTTCTTGGCGCGCGCCAGGCCAAGCAAGTTGTGGGTGCCCAGCGACCCGACTTTAAGCGTCTGGATCGGAATTTTCAAATAGTCGATCGGGCTGGCAGGCGAAGCAAAGTGCAAAATGTATTTGAGCTCGCCCGGCACATGCACAAACTTGGAGACATCGTGGTGGTAAAATTCAAAATCTTCGCGCTTGAAGAGATGCTCGATGTTGCGCAAGTCACCGGTAATGAGATTGTCCATGCCCACTACGTGATAACCTTCTTTGAGAAAGCGATCACACAGATGCGATCCCAGAAAGCCGGCTGCCCCGGTGATTAAAACTCTTTCGCGTGCCATGTCAAACAGTTTGTCGGCCTATGCTGATGTAGCGATACCCCAACTCCCGGATATCACTCGGCTCGTATAGGTTACGACCATCAAAAATCACTTTATTCTTCAGTAGTTTACCTAACCGGTCAAAGTCGGGCGTACGGAACTCCGGCCACTCCGTTGCAATGAAGAGGGCATCCGCTCCATCGGCAGCCGAATATGGGTCTTCGTGAAAGGTAATGCGGTTGCCCAGCACCTTCTTCACGTTTTCCATCGCCTCCGGATCATGCGCACGAACCACTGCTCCTGCATTTAAAAACTCCTCGATGTTGTATAACGCGGGCGCCTCACGGATGTCATCGGTATGCGGTTTAAACGATAAGCCCCATACGGCAATCACTTTTCCAGCCAGGTTGTTATTGAAAAATTTTTTCAGCTCCGGCACCAACTTGGTCTTCATGCCGTGGTTTACGTCAATGACCGAGCGCAGAATGCGGAAGTCATAATCCGATTCCTGAGCCGACTTGGCCAGGGCTTGCACATCTTTTGGAAAACAACTGCCCCCATACCCGATACCGGGGAAAAGAAAGCGTTTGCCAATACGGCTGTCCGTGCCAATACCCTTGCGCACATCATCTACATTGGCCCCCAGCCGCTCGCAGAGATTTGCAATCTCATTCATGAATGTAATCTTGGTTGCCAGAAAGGCATTAGCGGCATATTTGGTGAGTTCGGCTGAACGCTCTTCCATGAAAATGATCGGATTCCCCTGCCGAACAAACGGGTTGTAGAGCGCTTCCATTACCTTGCGCGCCCGGGGCGAAGAGGTGCCCACCACTACCCGCTCGGGCTTCATGAAATCTTCCACCGCTACACCCTCACGCAAAAACTCGGGATTCGACACCACATCGAACTCGGCCTTTGCGCGCGCTGCAATGCGGGACTTCACCTTTTCGGCTGTGCCGACCGGCACGGTGCTCTTGTCCACTACTACCGTATAGTCCTTCAACAGGGGCCCTAGGTCATCAGCCACTTTGAGAACGTATTTCAAATCGGCAGAACCATCCTCGCCTTGGGGCGTAGGCAGTGCCAGGAAAATCACCTTGGCTCCTTCAATGCCCTCGGCCAGACTCGTGGTGAAAAAGAGGCGGCCTTGTTTTACGTTACGCTCAAACAGAAGTTCAAGCCCGGGTTCATAAATCGTGACTTGTCCGCCCTGCAACTTCCTCACTTTTTCCGCATCGATATCAACACAGGTTACGGTGTTTCCGGTTTCGGCAAAACACGTCCCGGTCACAAGCCCGACATAACCGGTTCCGACAACTGCAATCTTCATGACTTGAACTTAACTAGCCGGCAAAAATAAGCCATTCTACCCTTGAAACCCGCTATCAGCCGTGTTTAATTAGCAAACTAACATTCGTATGTATACCTTTGTCTCCCCTATTCCCACAACAATGAATGTAGAAATGGAACAGTTGAGTGGGCCTTCGTTCGCGATGAGCGAAAGCCAAGAGATGATTGCCAAGATGGTACGCGATTTTGCCAATCGCGAGATCAGGCCAAATAGCATGCTGTGGGACGAAAGCCAGGAATTCCCGATCGCGCTATTTCATAAAATGGGTGAGTTGGGTTTGATGGGTGTTCTCGTTCCCGAGAGCTATGGTGGTGCCGGTTTTGGTTATCACGAATACGTGACAGCCATTGTTGAACTCTCCAAGGTCGATGGCTCGATTGGATTGTCCATGGCCGCTCATAATTCGTTGTGCACGGGCCACATTCTGCAGTTCGGCAATGAGCAACAGAAACAGAAGTACCTTCCAAAATTAGCCACCGGCCAGTGGATTGGTGCGTGGGGCCTGACGGAACCGAATACCGGGTCCGATGCGGGCAACATGCGCACAGTAGCCGTTGCTGATGGCGATTATTACATTCTCAACGGTGCGAAGAATTTTATCACGCACGGTAAGAGCGGACATGTCGCTGTCGTGATCGCACGAACCGGCCAGGTGGGTGATTCACACGGCATGACGGCCTTTGTCGTAGAGCGGGGTACACCCGGCTTTGCGGCCGGCAAAAAAGAGAACAAGCTGGGTATGCGCGCATCCGAAACGGCCGAAATGATTTTTACTGATTGCCGCGTTCATAAAAGTCAGATTCTGGGTGAAGTCGGTGAGGGTTTCGTGCAGTCGCTAAAGGTGCTGGATGGCGGACGCATTTCGATTGCGGCCTTGAGCCTGGGCATTGCCGAGGGTGCTTACGAAGCAGCCCTGCAGTATTCGAAAGAACGTCATCAATTCAACAAGCCGATCTCCGCTTTTCAAGGTATTGCGTTCAAATTAGCCGACATGGCTACGAAGATTGAAGCCGCGCGTTGGCTGATTCATAATGCAGCTGATTTGAAAAACCGTCACCAGCCGATGTCCAAAGAATCGGCTATGGCAAAACTCTACGCTTCGGAAATTGCCGTAGATATTGCCAACGAGGGGGTGCAGATTTTCGGGGGGTACGGATATACCAAAGATTTTCCGGCCGAGAAGTATTACCGGGATGCCAAGCTGTGCACGATCGGTGAGGGCACGTCAGAAATCCAGAAATTGGTGATTTCCAGGGCGATTTTGAAGTAATTTGGAGAAAACAAGGCTTTTCGCCTATATTTGCAGCCCTTAAGAAATAAACGGTATGCTGATCATCAATATCAAGGAAAACGAATCAATCGATAAGGCCTTGAAGCGCTTTAAGAAGAAATTCGAGAAAACAGGCGTTTTAAAAGAATTGCGCGCGCGCACGGCATTTGAAAAGCCGTCTGTAAAGCGCAGAAGTGAAATCATTCGTGCGGCATATCGCCAGAAGCAATACGCTCAGGAGAATTACTAACAAATTATCGACAAAGCATTCACACGGCCCCCGGAAGGATTCCTTCCGGGGGTTTGTTTTTTTATATTGCTGTTGGACAACGGAGCTGAATGGGTAGCACGGTAAATTCTTTTCTCCAGTTTCTTCAATACGAGAAGCGTTACAGCGAAAAAACCGTGTTGGCCTATCGGACGGATCTCCTTCAGTTTGCGGATTTCTTGCGCGCAACCTATGACGGGCTTGAGCCGCCAGAAGCAAACCACGGCATCATTCGTTCATGGGTGGTGCAATTGGTGGAGCAAAAGCTGAACGCCCCCTCGGTTAATCGGAAAATTGCATGCCTTCGTTCGTACTATAAATTCCTTCAAAAACAGGGTTTGATCCAGAAGAACCCGATGTTGAAAATCAAGATCCTAAAGGCTCAAAAACGTTTACCTCAGTTCGTAAATGAGCCGGAAATGGTGAATTTGCTTGACCACACTCAGTTTGACGATAGTTTTGAGGGCAAGCGCGACAAACTGGTTCTGGAGCTTTTTTACGGAACCGGTATCCGCCTCTCGGAACTGCTTAACCTGAAAGAGGTTAACATAGATCCGCGTAAACGCACCATTAAGGTTTTAGGTAAGCGGAATAAAGAGCGTGTCATTCCGTTTGCGGAGAGTCTGTTGCCGGTGATGAAAGATTACGTGGCGGTGCGCAACCGCGAAGTAGGCCAAGACGATCTTGGACTTTTGTTCGTTACCTCGAAAGGAAAGCGCTGCTACCCGATGATGATCTACCGAAGCGTCAAAAAGTATCTGCGCTTAACCTCTACGGGAAAGCGCAGCCCCCACGTGCTGCGCCACACCTATGCCACCCATTTGCTCAACAAAGGTGCCGAGATAAATGCCGTGAAAGATTTGCTTGGCCATAGCAGCCTGGCGGCCACGCAGGTTTACACCCACAACAGTATTGAAAAGCTAAAGAAAGCTTACGATCAGGCTCACCCAAAAGCATAAATCACTTCAACTAAATCCAAACGTGTATGAAGCTGAACTTTCAATCCATTCATTTCGATGCCGACCGAAAACTGCTGAATTTCATTCAGCGCAAGGTGGACAAACTGGAAACGTTTTATGACCGCCTGGTGGATGGCGAAGTGTTCTTGCGCCTGAACAACGAGGGCATTGAAAATAAAACAGTTGAAATACGCCTGAATGTGCCGGGGCAACAGCTCTTTGCCAAAGAACAGGCCCGCTCGTTCGAAGCCGCGGCTGATCAGGCAACCGAAGCGCTGCGCAACCAGCTGCGGAAATTCAAGACCCGTATAAAAGCGGGGCGGGCGTGAAGCAAAAAAAGAGGCTGTCCTTTCGGGCAGCCTCTTTCCTTTTGTCCCGGAAACAATCAAATCTTAAACGCTTTTCTGATTACATCAACATGGTCCAGCTTCTCCCAGGGGAAAAGCTCCACCTTCACGCGCTTTTCATTTTTCTTTCCTTTATTAAAGACTTTCTCGACCGTTTTCGGCTCGCGACCCATATGTCCGTAGGCTGCCGTCTCCGAATAAATCGGTGAGCGCAGATTAAAGCGCTCTTCAATGAAGTACGGGCGCATGTCAAAGATCTTCTCCAGCTTGCGGGCGATCTCGCCATCATTCATCGATACCTTGGCGGTGCCGTACGTGTTCACATACAAGCCCACCGGCTTGGCCACGCCAATGGCATACGCCACCTGAACCAACGCTTCGTCCGCCACACCTGCGGCCACCAGGTTTTTGGCAATGTGCCGCGTAGCATAGGCAGCCGACCGATCCACTTTCGAAGGATCTTTTCCGGAGAACGCACCACCGCCATGAGCTCCTTTGCCACCATAGGTGTCAACAATAATCTTACGGCCCGTTAACCCGCTGTCGCCATGAGGCCCTCCGATTACAAATTTGCCGGTAGGGTTAATGTGGTATTGAATCTGATCATTAAAAAGTTTCTGCAACCGCTTCGGCTCTTTCTTCATCACGCGGGGGATGAGAATGTTAATGACGTCTTCCCGGATCTTCTTGAGCATGGCGGCATCCTTATCAAAATCATCGTGCTGGGTGGAAATCACGATGGTATCAATCCGCTGCGGTTTGTTATCATCCGAATACTCGATTGTAACCTGTGACTTGGCATCGGGACGCAGGTAAGTCATCACCTTACCCTCCCTGCGAATGGCCGACAATTCGCGCAACAACGAATGCGCTAATTCCAGCGGGAGGGGCATGTAGTTGTCGGTCTCATTGGTGGCGTACCCGAACATCATACCCTGATCGCCAGCACCCTGATCCTCCTTCTTCCTGCGCTCCACGCCCTGATTGATATCGGGCGACTGCTCGTGGATGGCCGACAGAATACCGCAACTGTTCGCCTCAAACATGTATTCACTCTTCGTGTAGCCGATCTTGCGAATCACTTCGCGGGCAATATCTTGAACATCGAGGTAAGCCTCTGATTTTACTTCGCCTGCCAGCACGACCTGACCGGTAGTGACCAATGTTTCGCAGGCACACTTGGAGTTCTTGTCGTAGGCAAGAAAATAGTCGATCAGGGCATCAGAAATCTGGTCTGCCACTTTATCAGGGTGGCCTTCGGAAACGGATTCGGAAGTGAATAGATACGGCATGGTTTATTTTGATTCGATTTTAAGGGCGCAAAGATATAAAGGTTGGCTGTTTTTTGCTGTCCCGGAACAAAACATCAGGAGTCGGCCAAAAACAAGAAAACTGCGGGTGTTTTTGGCCAGGGAGCTACGTGTTTCCGCCATTCTTCAACCGTTTGAGTTCGCACCCATTCGCTTTTCCCCGAAAGGTCCATGGCGATGCAAAGACGTGTGTGGGCCGAAAGATTCTTGATCAGATTCAGGAACAGGTTGGCATTCCGGTACGGTGTTTCAATCATGATTTGCGTTTGCCCCTTGGCCGCAGATTCGCGCTCCAACTCGCGGATTTTGCGGGCGGCCTCCTGCCCTTCAATCGGCAGGTAACCATGAAAGGCAAACTTTTGCCCGTTCAGGCCTGAGGCCATTAACGCCAGCAACAATGAGGACGGACCGACTAATGGTACTACGCGCACCCGATGCGCATGAGCCCACCGTACAGCCAGTGCACCCGGATCGGCCACGCCCGGGCACCCCGATTCGGAAATCACACCTATTGAATCGCCCTCAAGCAACGGCTGCATGATTTCATTGAGATCAGCATATGCAGTGTCCTTATCCAGCCTCTGGAAGGTAAGTCCTTCAATGGCTGAATAGATTTTAAGAGAGCTCAGGAATCTGCGTGCCGTGCGTACATCTTCGGCCAGAAAAAAACGCAGGTCGGGTAAGACCGCCAGCGCCTGCGGGGAAAGTGTATGGAGCGCATCTTCGGCCACCACGTTTGGAATCAGATACAGCGCAACAGGCTTCATATCTGATCTAAAAAGTTCAGCACCACACGGGCAAACTCCTGTGGACGTTCGGCCTGAACCCAATGGCCGGTGTCAAGCGTAGCAAATTCGACCCTCGGGAAACGGCCGCGAATGATATCATCATCGCCCGGAGCGAAGTAGCTGGAACGCGCACCTTTAACAAAAAGGCACGGCCCCGAATACTGGCCGGGGTACTGCAAGTCGGCCACAATTTCATCCATGTGCCGGTCAATGGCCTTGAGGTTCACACGCCAACTGAAACCGTCAGCGGTACGGTTGAGATTCTTCAATAGGAACTGCCGTACATCTGCCTCAGGTACGAACGGTGTTAAGATCCGATCGGCTTCCTGCCGCGAGGTCAGCGACTGAAGCGGTATGGCTTCCAATCCTTCGAGGATGTGATCGTGTTGTACAGAATAGGACTTCGGGGCGATATCGACTACAATGGCAGCCGCCAGCCGATCCGGATGTTTGACAGCAAAGTTCATCACCGTTTTGCCGCCCATCGAGTGGCCGAGCAGAATGGGTCGCTCCAGTTGGTGTTTCGAAATAAATTCCGCCAGATCGTCCGTGAGCAACCGATAGCTGAAATCATCGCTTTGGGGCGATTGGCCGTGGTTGCGCTGATCGACCGTAAATACGTGATACTGCTCAGCAAAGGTTTTTGACAACGTGTACCAGTTATCGGACGAGCCGAATAACCCGTGAAGGATAATCAGCGGCCGGCCTTCTCCGGCCTCGCGATAGAACAGGTTCATGCGGAGGTAAAATCAACCGCAAGGTACAAATCGCAACCCCAATCAGTTTATATTTGAGGCTTTTATCGCATGGAGCTGACAGCCGAAGGATACCGCATACAAAATATTCCCTTTGACGATCTGGCGCGGGATTTTGGAACGCCTCTGTACGTTTATGATGGCGCGCGCATGGTGCAGCAATTGAATAACCTCAAGAATGCATTTTCAGAGAATGACGTGCGCATCAAGTATGCCGCCAAAGCACTAACTAACCTATCGATACTTCGGTTGTTGAAGAAGCACGGAGCCGGTGTAGATGTCGTCTCGATTCAGGAGGCTCACCTGGCACTGAAAGCCGGATTTGTGGCCAGCGATATCATGTTTACGCCCAACTGTGTCGACTTTGCCGAAATTGAAGAAGGGGTAAATCTGGGGCTCACGATTAATCTGGATAATCTTTCCGTGCTGGACAAATTCGGGAAGAAGTACGGAGCCAGCCAAGCCTGTTGCATCCGGCTTAACCCTCATATTCTGGCCGGGGGCAATTATAAAATTTCTACCGGCCACGGCAACTCCAAGTTTGGCATTTCCATTTATCAACTGCCTAACATTATGGAGACGGTGCAACGCTACCAGATGCGCATTGAGGGCTTGCACATCCACACCGGATCTGAGATTACCGAGACCGAGGTGTTTTTGAAAATGGCGGAGATTTTGTTCGGTGTTGCCCGGGATTTCCCGCAACTCAGGTTCATCGACTTTGGCAGCGGCTACAAGGTGGCTTACAAAGAAGGCGACCTGACCACGAATGTGTTTGACCTTGGATTGAAGCTCGGAAAGGCATTTAAGGAATTCTACCATCAATACGGCCGAAAGTTGGAACTGTGGCTGGAGCCGGGCAAGTATCTGGTGAGTGAGGCGGGTTATCTGCTCACCACCGCCACCGTGGTCAAAGCCACACCCTCGGTTACGTTCGTGGGCGTTAACTCGGGTCTCAATCATTTGATTCGGCCCATGATGTACGAGGCGTATCACGAGATTGTCAACGTGTCGAACCCGAACGGTTCGCAAAAGATCTATACTGTGGTGGGCAACATTTGCGAGACCGATACCTTTGGGGCCGACCGTAAATTGAATGAGGTGCGGGAAGGTGATTTGATTGTACTCAAGAACGCAGGAGCCTACGGCTTTTCCATGGCCTCCAACTACAACTCGCGTTTTCGCCCGGCTGAAGTGTTGCTGTGGAAGGGTGAAGCTCATTTGATCCGCCAGCGCGAAACACTGGATGACCTCATGCGCGGTCAGATTGAAGTTGCACTTTAGTCGATTTGTCCTATTCGGGCGTGCGAGCTGGCAACGTTATGGTGAACACAGTGCCCACGCCAAATTCAGACTTCACGTTTATTTGTCCGTCCAGGCGGGCGAGCGACTCGCGCACAATGAACAAACCCAGACCCGTACCCTCGGATTGGCTGGAGGCCCGATAAAACATGTCGAATATTCTGGCCTGATTTTCCGGGCGAATTCCCTGACCATTGTCTTCGATTCGAAGTGTCACCACGGAACTACTTCTTGAGGCTGTCACTTTGATAAACGGATCGGCCTGATTGATCCGGTGATACTTTACCCCGTTCGAGAAAAGATTGCCCACTACCGTCTTCATCATGGCGAAGTCGCTGACAAAAATGAATTCGGGCTCACGATCAAAAATCAACCGGATGGCGGGCGCATCCTGGGCAAATTTCACGTCTGTCACGACTTCATCTACCAGTCGTGTAAGCGAGATACGCTCCAGCTTCAGCTCAGCCTTCTTGCCACGCGAGAGGCTGAGGATATCTCCGATCACAGCATCCAGTTTCTTCACGCGACCCTCGATCATGCCCATGATTTCCAGCGCGCGTGCATCGGTAATGTCCATGCGGGCGATATTGGTCAGCCCCAGCACGGAGGCGATCGGTGCGCGCAGGTCATGTGAGGTGCTATAGAGAAAGCTGTCTAACTCCTGATTTGCTTTTCGCAACTTTTCGCGTTCATCTTCCAGTAGCCCGATCAACATACCTATACCAATACCGGACATCAACAGCAGATCGATGATGCCAAACAAGGCGGGGAATTCCAGAGGCCTCCCCAATAAGTACGACACCACGATGGAGAGGTAATAGACCTGCAGTAAACCAACCAGTAACATGCTTACCGACATGATGCGATAGCCAATGCCCAGATGAGCCTTGCGCTTATAAAGCAGATAACTGATGGTGATAAAACACAGCGATGCTGCGAGGTACCGCAAACCGATTCGGAGGGCGTATCGCCAGGCGCTGGCTTCCGGGTCGTTTATAAATGCCAGGACCAACCCCCCTGCCACAATTAACAAGATGGCACTACCGTAACTGAGCAGGCGCCTGCTTAAGGTTGCCTCACGCAAGAGCTCCCATGTGCCGACTGATAAAAGCAAATACTGAAAGAGGAAACAGAAGAGGGAGATGAAACTGATCAGGATTGAGGTGGGCTGGGTAACGTCATGAAACTCGATGCGTGCCGTTAGCCATAGGTTCGCCACCATGGCCAGCGTAAAGCTGAACCAGGCCCATGACCAGGTGCGAAGAAAACGCCCTTTATAAAGGCCGCTGAAGTAACGAAAGATGACAAACAACGCTACCCCGACAGCAGCCTGAGCAGCATACGTCACAATTAGCATCATCAACGGGTTATCCACAGACAGCACACAACTAAATACCCAAGATAGCCCAATGGTTTAGGAGCAAGCCATTTGCCGCCCGGGCGACCATGTAAGGTTTACCAATAAAAAACCCCCGAAATGGCGGGGGTGCTGGTGGTGACGGAGGGAATTGAACCCCCGACACAAGGATTTTCAGTCCTTTGCTCTACCAACTGAGCTACGTCACCAGATGGCTGTTTTTCTTACAGGGGCACAAAAGTAGATAAAAATGCGTGTTGCGCAAACCAGCCAAGCTGTTTTCCGGTTTTACCGCTAACGGTTGCGCAAGCGACCGGTCTCTTGTAATTTCCAAAAATTTTTATGGCATACGTTCAACAAATACTTTTTGCCCTCTCGCTGGGCGTGGCCGGCTGGTTTATCGCGCAGCGGGTGCGGTTCATCCGAAAGAACATTGCATTAGGCAAATCAGAACCCGCAGCCGGGCCAACCGGGGAACGGTGGAAGAATGTGGTGTTGGTGGCCTTTGGTCAAAAGAAAATGTTCAAGCGGTTTCTTCCGGCTTTCTTTCACCTGCTTATTTATGTCGGCTTTCTGGTGATCAATCTGGAGGTTCTTGAATTTGTGATTGACGGCCTCGCGGGCACTCACCGCTTTTTTGCGCCCTACCTGGGTAGTGTGTATCCGATATTGATGAACGTATTTGAATTCCTGGCGGTGGCTGTGCTGGTGGCCTGTGTCGTTTTTCTGGTTCGCAGAAACGTGTTGAAAGTTCAACGCTTTCAGTCTGCAGAAATGACACGGTGGCCAAGGCTGGATGCCACCCTTATACTCACGATCGAGATTGTGTTGATGATGGCCATATTGACCATGAACGCGGCCGACCAGGTGTTGCAAACCCGCGATGCGCATTACACCCAAACTGGCCCGCTTTTTTTCAGTTCATGGCTTACGTCTTCACTTCAACACCTTAACACCTCAACACTAATCTTTATCGAACGTGGGGCATGGTGGTTTCACATCCTGGGCATCCTGGGTTTCACCGTGTACATCACCTACTCGAAGCACCTTCACATCTTCATGGCTTTTTTGAACACCTATTACGCTAAGCTTCAACCGAAAGGGCATATCAATAATATGCCAGTGGTTACCCGCGAGGTAAAGTCGATGTTGGGGTTACCGGTAGAACAACCTACGACCAGCGAGGTGCCCGGCAGGTTTGGAGCAAAAGATATCAACGATTTGAGCCGCACCAGCCTGATGGCCGGCTATGCCTGCACGGAATGCGGGCGCTGCACCAGCGAATGCCCCGCCAACCAAACGGGGAAAAAACTCTCTCCGCGTAAAATCATGATGGACGTGCGCGACCGTATGGAAGATGTCGGAGCCAGCCTAGCGAAAGGCGGCCCGGGATTGAATGACGGCAAGTTTCTGCTGGGCGACTATATCACCAAAGAAGAAATCAATGCCTGCACCAGCTGCAACGCCTGTGTGGAAGCCTGCCCGGTTATGATCAATCCGCTGGAAATTATTCTCGAACTCAGGCGCTACCAAAGCATGGAAGAAAGCAGCGCGCCCGGCCAGTGGAACAGCATGTTCCAGAACATCGAAACCAATTTTGCCCCTTGGAAATTTCCGGCCAGCGACCGGTTTAACTGGGCGAAGACAAATGCATAGACAGCTCCCGATATGATGACAATACCGACTATGGCCGACCTGGCCGCCAAAGGCGAAACCCCTGAAATTCTATTTTGGGTAGGCTGTGCCGGCTCGTTTGACGATCGCGCCAAGCGGGTGACGGTTGCGTTTGTAAAAATTCTGAACTCGGTGGGCATCCGGTTTGCCGTGCTGGGAACCGAGGAAACCTGCACAGGCGACCCGGCCCGAAGGGCCGGCAACGAGTTTCTGTTTCAGATGCAGGCCATGAACAACATACAGGTTATGAATGGCTATGGCGTGAAGAAAATTGTAACTGCCTGCCCGCATTGCTTCAATACGCTGAAAAACGAATACCCCGAATTGGGCGGCAACTATGAGGTGGTTCATCACTCCACGCTTCTGCAAGAACTTATCGACCAGGGAAAAATAAAATTGTCGGACAGTAACTCCTTCAAGGGCAAAAAAATTACCTACCACGATTCGTGCTACCTCGGCCGCGCGAACAACATTTACGAAGCACCCCGCGTGGTGCTCGAAGCGCTCGATGCCGACCTTGTGGAAATGAAACGCTGCCGCACGGCCGGCCTCTGCTGCGGGGCTGGAGGCGCTCAGATGTTCAAAGAACCCGAAGCTGGCCGGAAAGACATCAACATTGAGCGGACGGAGGAAGCGCTGCAAACCGGGGCTACAACCATTGCTGTGGCCTGCCCGTTCTGCATGACCATGATGAACGATGGCGTGAAAAACAAGGAAAAAGAAGGACAGGTGAACGTGAAAGACCTCGCGGAACTGATTGCCGAAGCAAAGGGTTTATAGCATCAAAAGAAACAACCGTGCTGATTGAAACTTCATTAATGCCCGCTTCTTCCCGCGTCTGGATTTACCAGGCCAATCGCAATTTCACTGACGCGGAAGAACAAGAACTCAACCGCACACTCGCTGCGTTTTGCCAACACTGGATGGCCCATGGCCAGCCGCTCAATGCCGGGTTTGAGGTACGCCTTCACCGGTTTGTGGTCCTGATGGTAGACGAATCGGGTCATGCGGCCAGCGGATGCTCCATTGATGGTTCAGTACATGTGATGAAAAATCTGCAACACCAATTAGGGATTGATTTTTTTGATCGCACGCAAGTGGCATTCTGGGCTAACGGGCAGATTGTCACTATACCCTTTACCCGGCTGAAACAGGCCTTCGGGAGTGGTGAGGTCAATGGTCAGACGCTGGCGTTCAACCTCCAGGCCGCCACCAAAGATGACCTGGACAATCACTGGCTGATACCTGCTGAAAAAACCTGGCTGGCAAAATATCTGCCGAAATCTTCGTTAGTTTCCTGACGGGCAGATTTCGTAACTTTAACGTCCTTATGAAGTGTAGCGTAGCGTTTGCAGTGGTGGTGGTGATGCTGGCAGCTTGCAGTGCCGAAAAAAAAGCGGAAAAGGCATTCAAGTATGGTAAGTATCAATCGGCCATCGAAGCCTATAAGGCCATTTTAGCGCGCGACCCTAACAACGGCCGGGCTAACTATTACCTGGCCGAATCATACCGGAAATCAAACCGCATTCGCGAGTCGATACCCTACTACGCTAAGGCAGGCGGGCGGGGCATTAACGAGGATACCTTGAAATTGAGTTATGCCAAGGCATTGCAGGCCGCTGGGCAATATGCCGAGGCCCGTCAGCAACTGGAAGAAGCCCTTGAGCAAACGGACAACGAAAAATTAAAATCGCGGCTACGCAGGGAGATTACCGGATTGGGGCGGCTTCAGGAGCTCAGCGAAAAGAAAAGCTATTACCGGATCAAGAACCTGGAAGCCATCAATACCCCGGTGGCCGAGTACTCCCCGGTATACCTCAACAACGAACTTTACTTTACATCAGCCCGCAATAACAGCCGCATATTCGATGGTTCGGGTACACCCTATACCGATCTGTACAAAGTTGAAACCAAAGGCGCCAATGTGGATATCAACACGGTAAGTGCTTTGGCGCCCACCATCAATGAACCGTTGGTTAACGAAGGCACTATCGCCTTCACACCGGATGGAAAAACAATGGTGTTTGCCAAAGGCAATACCGGTAAACGCAAAGGCCGCGATGACGTAGACCTCTACCTCTCGCGCTTCCGCAATGGTGCGTGGACGGTCCCCCAGCTGATCAACATCAACCAACCGAATTCGTGGGAATCCACACCGGCATTCAGCCCCGATGGCCGCACCCTCTATTTTTCATCGAACCGGAAAGGCGGTTACGGTGGCCTTGATCTTTACAGTGCCACCATGGACAGTCGTGGGCGCTTTGGGCGAGTGCGCAACCTGGGGGCCGATATCAACACGGCCGGTGATGAGATGTTTCCCTTCGCCTCGGAAACGGGACAGTTGTATTTCTCATCCGATGGACACCCCGGCTACGGTATGCTCGACATTTTCGTGGTGGCCCGCTCGGGCGGTAAAACCACGGCAGAAAACCTGGGCCAGCCGGTCAACTCCACCGGTGATGATTTCGGTATCTTCCTGTTCCGGCCCGATCGTGGATTTTTCACCTCCAACCGGGATGGTGGTAAAGGCGATGACGACATTTATACGTTCGTTAATGAAGACCCCAACCTGAAGGTGGTGAACTACTACCTGCAGGGCGTTACCTATGCGTGGGGGAAGGACAGCGCCAAGGTAATTCTGCCCGAAACCAAAGTCACGCTGCTGGGTGAAGATGGCGAAGAGATGCAGGACTTTATCACGGGCAACGATGGCAAGTTTCTGTTCCGTGTGTATGAAAATGAAAACTACACCCTGATTGGCGAAACCGATGGTTACCTGGTGGAGCGTGGGCGTTATACCACGCGCGGAAAGAGCGTGGCAAAAGAAACGCTTAAGGAACTGCTGACGAATGTGACGTTGGATACGCTCCTTGTGCTGGATAAGTTAGAGCGCAACAAGATTTTTGTTTTGCAGAACATTTACTTTGGTTTTGACAGTGCCGTGATCCGGAAGGAATCCGCGCGGGAATTGGATCGGCTCGTTCAGCTCTTAAACGATAACCCGGAGATTAAAATCGAAATGGGCTCCCACACCGACAGTGTCGGTTCGAATGCCTACAACATTGATCTTTCGCAAAGACGAGCGCAAGCCACGGTAGACTATTTGATTAAGAAAGGTATTGAAAGCAAGCGACTGGTAGCGAAAGGATATGGAGAAACCCGTCCTATTGCCCGCAACACCAACCCCGATGGCAGCGACAATCCGGAGGGGCGCCAGCGCAACAGACGCACGGAATTCAAGATCCTGGAGATCGGACCTATGCCGGAAAAGAAAAAGCCGGAGGACGATGATGACAAGTATTTCAACGATAACAATAACGAACCGTAGCGGATGGGATACCCCACTCCGTCAGGAGGCTTCGGGGCGATCAACCAGTTTCTTCAGCAACCAGTAGAGCGGCAGGCCAGAGACAAAAAGAAGGAAGCCCATCAGGGCAGCTTCCCGGTTCGATACCAGTAAGCTGGTATTCACAAAACAATACGTAATAATGTATACCAGCGGGAGCCAGGGATAGAGTGGAATTTTATAGATGCCGCTTGGTTCCCCATGTCTCTTCGCCCGATATCGTAAAATAAAAATCGCGGCCGCAGCACTGGCTAATGCAATACTGTCAAAGAACATGACATAGTCGAGCACTTTGCTGAAGGACGAAGATAAAAACAGCGTAATAATCATAAACGCCACAAACACGGTAACGGCAAATTCCTGAACCTGCGTGCGTTCATTGATTCGTTTGAAAATGGCCGGCAGCACCTTGTCCTCGGCCATGGCATAATACACACGCGGGTTACTCATGATGGATGCGTTCACATAGGCCATCACGGCAAAAAACATGATGATGGCCACCGTGCGAGAGGCGTAATCGCCCAATAAGGCCCCTGCCACATCGGACGCCAAGGCGCTTGACTGCTGCAACCCATTGAAGCCCAACACCAGGTAATAGGAAAGATTGGCCAGCAGATACAACGTGAGAATAATCGCGATACCAAAAAAGATACCTCGGGGTAAGGTGCGGCTGGCGTTGGGCACATCACCGCCAAAATTCATCGTCTGCTGGTAGCCGCCATACGTAAAAAACACAGGCACAAAGCAAAGCCAGAATGCCTTAAGTGAATCGGATGAAGAAAGCGTGGGTACCGTGGTGGTGCGCGTAGCGGGGTCGGGCGCGGCAAACACGGCCAGTATCAGCAATACAATAAGTCCCATCTTGATCATCATGAGCACATTTAGCGTGCGGGCGCTCATCTTGATGCCGAGGAGGTTGATGATAAACAAGAGGCTGATAGCCGAAATGGTGGTGATGCGAATGGCCACATCATGATCAAGGTTGGGAAAGAGAAAGGGGTTGATGTACTCTGCTCCGACAATGGCCACAATGGCCGTAGACGCTGCATTGGAAATCACCGTCATCCAGTTAACCATAAAGGCAAAGGCCGGATGATAACAATGCGAAAAGATCTTGTAAAAGCCGCCCGCTACGGGGTAGCGCGATCCGATTTCGGCAAACGTGAGCGCACCAAACAAACTGACCACCGCCCCCACGATCCAGGCGGCAAAGAACAGGAAAGGGGTTTGCGCTTTTTGCGCAACCTCAACCGGGGTACGGAAGATGCCCATGCCAATGACCAACCCCACCACCACCATGGTGAGGTCGAACAGGCTCAGCTTTGGCTTAATAGACACGTGTACGCAAACTGCCGGTGTGGAGTTGGATGCCGAGTGAAAACTGAAGGGGTTCAAAATCGTAATAGACATCCCCCATACCTACATTCAGACCAAGCTGGAAAAAGCCGCGCAGGTTTCCTTTGATGGGTGCTATAGCTGTTATCGCTGGCTCAAGAAAAATCTGCCGGCCAGGCTCGGGGGTATAGGCAATATCGTTCGAAACCCATTCGGTAAACTGAGTAGACGAAACGCGGGCCGTGAAGGCCAGGTTGAAGCCCCGGTTGTTGGTGGCCAGGGTCGGTTGAATGAAAAACCGATTGAACGTGCCCTCAGCCTCCACCTGTTGTTGCTGTCCGGTTTGCTTCGCGATGAAGCTGTACTGATCAAAGCTATTGCTCTTCCCTGCCCCGTAACCGGCAAATACTTCATACCGGAATTTTCGCGTCAGTCCATAAAACCCTAAACCACCCTCAAAAAAGTTATGCTTCTTTTGAAAATCCGGATCCGTGAACTGGCGGGTAAGGAATGAATAGTTGCCCATAATGGCGATGTTATCTGTAACGGCATAAGCCGCCTGGGCATCCAGAGACGCGGAGACATTGACAGCCGCAGAAAACTCCTGGGCTTCACGGAAGAGGGGCACATTACGGGTGTTGGGCAGGTAGGCAGGCGCGCAGGAAGCAGCCAGCACAACCAAAATGAGTAGGGGCAGGGTTCGCATAGAAAAGGTAATTTAGCAGAAAAGTCAGATGTCCTTCAACGTTACAGAAATTAATCGACTGATTGGCGTGCGCAGGTCAGTTTTTCCGAAAGATTATTCAGGCGAACGGGTACCCGACAGCGTTGTCCGGCAGATGCTGGAAAATGCCAACCGGGCGCCCACGCACAAACTCACCGAGCCGTGGCGGTTTGTCGTGTTTACCGGTGCCGGGCTACAAAAGCTGGCCGAATTCCAGGCTGCGTGCTACCGCGAGGTTACCCAGCGCGATGGTACGTTTCGCGAAGACCGTTATCAGTCACTGCAAACCAAACCGCTGGAGTCATCGCATATTATTGCCATCGGCATGAAGCTCGATGAGAAAAAAAGCGTGCCTGAATGGGAAGAACTGGGTGCTGTATTTTGCGCCATCGAAAACATGTACCTGACCGCTACGGCCTACGGCATCGGGTGTTACCTGAGCACAGGCGGCATTACCCAGTTTGCTGAGGCCAAGTCTTTTTTTGGATTGGGTGATGAGGACAAGCTCTGCGGATTTTTGCACATCGGCATGCCAAAGCCCGAGCTGCCGCCAGCCAGCAAACGCAAACCGGTTGAAGAAAAAATCCGATGGGTGGAGTGAGCGGATGAGAAGCCCGAAGGTGAGAAGATGAGAAGCCAGAAGGTGAGAGGATGAGAAGCCGGAAGACAAAAGTGAGAAGTGATGATTAGTGAAGAATCTAAAATATGATACCTGATAAAAACTCGATTGCTGCAGCTCATGAACGCATCAGCCCGTTTATTCACCGCACGCCTGTACTGGTGAGTGAAGGACTCAACGAGATGACCGGTGCAAGGCTCTTTTTCAAGTGTGAGAATTTTCAAAAAGTAGGGGCCTTTAAAGCGCGGGGTGCCATGAATGCCTCGCTAAAGCTATCGCGGGAGCAACAACAAAAAGGATTGGCTACACACTCGTCCGGCAACCATGCACAGGCACTGGCCCGGGCCGCCCGCATGCTTGGGGTGCCCGCCTACATTGTGATGCCGCGCACGGCTCCGGAAATAAAAAAACGCGGAGTCTGCGGCTATGGCGGTCAGATTTTCGAGTGCGAACCGACACTGGCTGCCCGTGAGTCTACCTTAGCCGAGGTGATTGCCCGCACCGGAGCCACCGAAATTCATCCCTTCAATAACTACGATGTGATCGAAGGGCAGGCCACGTGTGCCAAGGAATTTTTTGAAGATGCACCCGCCCTGGATATCATCCTCGCCCCCGTAGGTGGGGGCGGATTACTCAGTGGCACCGCATTGGCCGCGCATTACTTTTCTCCGGGCACGCTGGTGATGGCCGGGGAACCCGCTGGTTCGGATGACGCCTACCGTTCTATGCAAAGTGGAAAAATCGAGCCGGCACAGTCGCAAACCATTGCCGATGGCCTGCTCACCACGCTGGGTGACAAAACCTTTCCCATCATACGTGAACGGGTGAAAGAAATCATTACCGTAACAGACGCTGAAATCATTGCCGCCATGCGGCTGGTTTACGAAAGATTAAAAATTGTGATTGAGCCCTCCTGCCCTGTTCCATTTGCTGCGGTACTAAAACAGCGCGAAAAATTTGCTGGGAAAAACGTGGGAATCATTCTTTCAGGCGGCAACGTTGACCTGGAGAAGTTGGGCACCTTCTTTTCTACGAAATAAAAAAGGCAGCCTGCTACGGCTGCCTTTCCTTATTCTCACGTACAATCAATTCTTCTTCAACTGATCAAACTTGCTTTCTGCAGCTCGCTTCGGGAAGACGTTATCGGTGATGTTGACATCCGCAGTCTCCTGTTTGGGATCGATGACCACGTTCACGACTTCTTTCTCCTTCACAAACACCTTCTTCACCTCCTTTTCATTGAGACGCCAGATTTCAGCCGGAATTTTCTCGATCTCTTTTGATCCGTCTTTGTATGTCCACTCGATGATGACGGGTGACACCAGGCCCCCGGTATTCTTCAACGTTACCTCGTAGAAGTTCTTCTCTTCAAGTTTGGTGCGCATGGCATTGTCGTCAATGCGGGCACGGAATTGGCCGTAGTCCTCCTCCTTGGTATTGAGCACCGTAAAATCCTGCGGACCCTTGCTGAAGTCGGTCACCTTCTCACCCGGTTTACCCTTGCCTGCTGAAACATCGCCACCGGCAACCTTCACGTTCCGTTTCTCGAGATCAGGCTGCGATTTTTTGACTTTGTACCACTTCACTTCGTCCAGTGTGATATCCACATGATCGGTTGAATAAAACCAACCGCGCCAAAACCAATCCAGATCTACCGCGCTAGCATCTTCCATCGTCCGGAAAAAGTCAGCCGGCTTTGGATGTTTGAACGCCCACCGAACGGAAAACTCCTGAAATGCTTTGTCGAATAATTCGGGTCCCATCACGGTTTCGCGCAACAGCGTGAGCGCTGCCGCGGTTTTGGTGTAGCCGTTGCTGCCCCCGTACTGGCCCTGGTTATCGGCCGTAGCCATAATAGGGCGCATCATCGCTTTGTCGCCCTTCATGAAGTTGACAATATCCTTGGGTGTATTGCTGCTGTAGTTCAGATTCGGATACCGGATGCGCATCGTTTCCTTTTCCAGGAACGAATTCAGGCCCTCGTCCATCCACGTCCATTGGCGCTCATCACTGTTGATGATCATGGGGAAGTAATTGTGACCAACTTCGTGCACGATGATGTACACGCAGCGCACCAGCACCCGGTCACTGATCGTTCCGTCTTTGGCTGGCCGGCCACCGTTAAAGGAAACCATGGGGTACTCCATGCCTCCGCCTACCCAGTTGATGGAGTAAGCCGTTGGATAAGGGTAAGGAATGGTGCGCTCGGTGTAAATATCCAGCGTGTTCTTAATTGCCAGGGTCGATTCCTTGCCCCACAGGGGATTGCCCTCTTTCGGGTAAAGGGATTGAGCCAGCGGGGCTTTGTCGGCATTTTTCACCGCCATAGCATCCCAGATAAATTTTCGGGAAGACGCAAACGCAAAGTCGCGCACATTTTCGGCATGAAACACCCAGGTGCTCTTTTTCTTGCTGCGCTCTTTCTCCCGCTTTTTCGCTTCTTCTTCCGTCACGATCCATACCTGTTTGTCAAAAGTTTTACGCGCCAGTTCAAAGCGTTCAAGTTGTTCTCTTGCCAGAACGTCTTTCGGGTTTTGCAGCCAGCCGGTAGCTCCTACAATGTGATCGCTAGGCACCGTGATGCGGACTTTGTAATCACCAAACGTAAGGGCAAACTCGCCCGCCCCGAGGTACTGTTTGTTCTGCCAGCCTTCGATATCATCAAATACGCACATGCGCGGGAACCACTGTGCAACAAAATAGATGTAGTTGCCGTCTTCCGGGAAAAATTCACAACCGGAGCGACCACCGATCTTCATCATGTCGTTGATGTTGTAGCTCCAATCTACCTTAAACGTGAATTTTTCACCAGGTTTGAGCGGCTGCGGAAGATCCACGCGCATCATGGTGAAGTTGATGACGTGGTTGAGCGGCTTATCACTGGCATCGCGCACAGAGGAAATCTGGTAACCCCCTTTGAAGTCATAGGCGCTGGCAGTAGTAGCCAGGAATTTGGCCGGAATGGAATCCCGAATCGCTCCTCCGGAGGTTTTCCGTGTCATGCTGCCATCGGCCAGAATGTTCTGATCCAATTGCAGCCACAGATAAGTGAGTGGCTCAGGCGCATTATTGTAGTAGGTTATAGTCTCGGAACCACGCAGCGATTGATTTTCATCATTAAGCTCAACGCTGATGTCATAGTCGGCACGCTGCTGCCAATAGGCGGGGCCCGGTGCTCCGGACGCACTGCGGTAGCTGTTGGGCGTGGGCAGCAATTGATCCAGCTGCTCAAATTTTCCCTGCCAGTTTTTTTCCTGGGCTATGCCGTTCCCGGAAAGCGCCACCAGCACGAATACGATTATCTTTTTCATTTACGTGATCGGTCAGTTTTTCTTTTTCAACTCATCAAACTTGCTTGGCTTGGCCACGCGCGGAAACACGTTGTCTTCTTCGCTGATATCGGCTGTCTCTTTTTTCGGATCCAGCACAACGCTTACGACTTCCTTGTCTTTGACAAATACCTTGGTCACTTTCGTTTCGTTGGTGCGCCAGATTTCGGCTGGTATGCGCTCGATCTCCTTGCTGCCGTCTTTATATGTCCACTCGATAACTACCGGCATGATGAGGCCTCCTTTGTTGCTAAGCGTTACTTCGTAAAAGTTTTTGTTCTCCAGTTTGCTGATCATAGCCTTGTCATCAATCCGGGCACGAAAATCGCCATAGAACCGATCATCGGTGGGCAACACGGTGAACATTTCAGGGCCTTTGCTGAAGTCTGCCGGCTTATCGGCTCCTGCCCCGCCACCCATGGCCTCAGCTCCCTTGACATTCTTGTTGCGATTTTCAACATCAGTGGCCGGTTTGCGTATCCGATACCACTTTACATTATCCAGCGATTGATCGGTGTAATCGGTGGTGTAAAACCAGCCACGCCAGAACCAGTCCAGATCTACGGCACTGGCGTCTTCCATCGTGCGGAAGAAATCAGCGGGCTTGGGGTGTTTGAACGCCCAGCGCTGCGCATACTCTTTAAACGCTTTGTCAAACAACTCAGGGCCCATTACCGTTTCGCGCAGAATGTTGAGTGCAGTTGCGCACTTGGCATACTGCTCGGCCCCGAAGTTCCTGCGCACTACCGTCTCGGAGTTTACCATCAACGGGCGTTGAAACTCCTGCGGACTTTTCATGTAGGGTACAATCTGCGATGCTGGCCCTCTGCGCTGCGGCATGTCGGGGTAATGCTCAACCTGCGTCAGGTATTGTACAAACGTATTCACGCCTTCATCCATCCAGGTCCACTGGCGCTCATCGTTACTGATGATCATGGGATAGAAGTTGTGGCCCACTTCGTGAATAACAACGCCCACCAGTCCCCATTTGGTACGATCGCTGTAGGTGCCGTCTTTGTTTGGACGAGCCCCATTGAAACAAATCATCGGGTATTCCATACCCAGTGAGGCCGAGTGTACCGAAGTTGCCTGAGGGTACGGGTATTCAATTGAAAATTTCGAATACGTGAGCAGACATGCCCGGATGGCCTTGGTTGACTCCTTTTCCCACAAGGGGTTGCCTTCTTTCGGATAGTAGCTCATGGCCAGAGGCGTTTTGCCCTCGCCAACTTTTACCGCTTGCGCATCCCAAATGAATTTGCGCGAAGAGGCAAACGCAAAGTCGCGGACATTTTCGGCATAAAACTTCCAGGTCTTTTTCGCTGTTGCTTTGGTCTTTTCCTTGACCACCGCCTCGGCCTGCGTTACAATCATCACCGGCTTGTCAAATGAAGTTTTGGCCTGTTCAAAGCGCTGTTGCTGTTCAACCGTCAATACGTCCTTCGGATTCTGCACCATGCCGGTGGCGGCTACAATGTGGTCGGCCGGCACGGTGAGGTTTACCGTGTAGTTGCCAAACTCCAGGGTAAACTCGCCTTGCCCCAAAAATTGCTTGTTCTGCCAACCTACGACATCGTCATACACACACAGGCGGGGAAACCACTGCGCGATGATGTAGAGGTAGTTGCCGTCCTCCGGAAAATACTCCATACCGCTGCGGCCATCATTGGGCGTCATGTCGTGCATGCGGTTGTTGATGTTAAACGACCAGCCGATGGAGAACACCAATTGTTGGCCGGGTTTCAGCGGCTGCGGCAGATCAACGCGCATCATGGTTTCGTTGATCACGTACGGCAATGCCTTGCCGGCAGCATCGGCCACCGACTTAATCTTATAGCCGCCATCAAATTCATGTAAGCGCAGGCTTGAACCCAAATCAAGCGTGGTAACCGAATCGATCACCGTGTTTTGATCCGTAAGCTGGCTAAGGCTGTTTTTCGTGTTAATGTTTTGATCCAACTGCACCCACAGGTACTTTAACACATCCGGGGAGTTGTTGTAGTACGTGATCGTTTCGCTGCCGGTGATACTTTGATTTTCATCATTCAATTCGGCATTGATCACATAGTCGGCCCGTTGTTGCCAGTATTTGGGCCCGGGCGACCCGCTGCCGGTGCGGTATTCGTTTGGCGTGGGCAACAGTTGATCGAGCTGCTCAAACTTGCCCTTCCACGTGGGCTGCTGCGCCTGGGCCACCGAAGCCACCAGCATAAAAAATGAAACGAGGTATTTCATATTAAGAGATTAGTTGATTTTAAAATGGAATTCGTTGTTGAATCAAGACCAGCGCGATGCCGGCAATGGCAGAGGAAATCACCAACTTCCAATCCCTGCGATTTGCCCCCAGCACATCCACTGCCAAAAAGCTAAATGCCAAAAAAATTATGACGATGAGAAGTTGCCCCAACTCCAGCCCGAGGTTAAACGCAAGAAGTGGAGTAAACAGGCTTTGTTCCTGGCCGAGCAGACTTCTCAAAAAATTAGAAAAACCCAAGCCGTGGATCAATCCAAAAAAAAGAGCAAAGGCGTAATTGAGTTGAAGGCCCCGATGGCCGACACTGGTCGACCGGTCAACGCGAAAAATGTTAAAAACAGCTGTGGTAAAAATGGTGACGGGAATCAGAAACTCAACCCAGCCCGAATCAACATCAACCCATTGCAGCGTGGCCAGCGCCAGCGTAATGGAGTGCCCGACCGTAAAGGCCGTAACCAGAATGAGAATTTGCTTCCATTCGCGAAGCAGGTAAACTGCGCACAGCGCCACCACAAACAAGATATGGTCATACCCCTGGATATCCAGAATGTGCTCACGACCGAGACCAAAGTAAAGTCCAAACATGCCCTTGTATACCAAATGGCAAGTATAACAGATAAATCGCATCTGCCATTACCCTTTTATGTTAGTGGCGTATCGAAAACGGCCCGGTTATCGCTAATTTCGCACCATGCTGTCTGTTGTTTATGCGTGTGTACTGTGGATGCATCCGATTCACATTTCCGTTTCGGAAATCAATTACAGTGAGAAGGACCGGGCGTTGCAGATAACATCCCGCATTTTTATTGATGATTTGGAACTGGCGATCCGGGCCCAGCGGAAACAAGAGGAGCTGGATATCACCAAACCTCCGGCCGGCATTACTACAGAGCAGCTTGTGGGCCAATATCTGACACAGCACTTCCGCCTAAAAGTTGACGGCAAGCCGGTGACGTATACCCTACTGGGAATCGAAACGGAAGACCTCGCCTTTGTGTGCTACCTGGAAATCGAAAACATCCGAAAGATGAAGACATTGGAAGTGCTCAACGATGTGATTATGGAAATTCATGACGACCAATCGAACCTCGTGCACGTAACCTATAAGAGCCCGGTGAAAAGTGCCCGGCTGGTGCGGGGCAAAGCAAGTGAAGTATTTATTTTTGACACCAAAAAGTGAGTTATGCGTAAGAAAATTGTAGCCGGTAACTGGAAAATGAACAAAACGCTGGCGGAAGCACAGGCGCTGACAGCGGAAGTACTGGGAATGGTAGCGGATGAAGTGACCAATGACGCAGTGATTATTCTGTGCACTCCGTTCCCCTTCTTACTCACCGTTAAAAACCAATTGGGCACGAACCGCATTGCGGTGGGCGCCCAAAACTGCAGCGAGCATGACAGTGGGGCCTACACCGGTGAAGTATCGGCCGCCATGCTGAAATCCATGAACATTCCATACGTGATCCTGGGCCATAGTGAACGCAGGCAGTATTTTGGTGAAGACGGGCAACTGCTGGCAAAGAAAGTGGATGCCGCTTTACGGCATGGGCTCACCCCGATTTTTTGTTGCGGTGAACCGCTCGATGTGCGCGAGAAAAATCAACACATTGAACTTGTGAAGAAACAGGTGGAAGAAGCCTTGTTTCACCTTGATGCCGCAGCCATTCAGAAAATAGTAATTGCCTATGAGCCGGTATGGGCTATTGGCACGGGTAAGACGGCAACTACTGCACAGGCACAGGAGATGCATGCGGTTATTCGTCAGCAACTGGCTGCGAAGTATGGTCATACCGTGGCTCAGGAGATTTCGATTTTGTATGGTGGTAGTGTAAAGCCCGACAACGCCAAAGAGCTTTTCGCCTGTGCCGATGTAGATGGTGGCCTGGTGGGCGGTGCCTCGCTCAAAAGCCGCGATTTCGTTGAGATTATTAAAGGCGTGGGCTAACTCGGATCGACCCTCAATTCTTAATCTCATTCAGCAAAAACAACCGCATGCGCACGTCCTGAACCGGCCGGTCTCCCGGTCCGGTTTTTACAGCAGCAATCTTGTCGAGCACGTCCCACCCCGACTCCAGTTCGCCAAACACTGTGTAACCGCCATCCAAATGCGGAGTGCCGCCCTGTGTGGTGTATAATTTTCGCTGCGCCTCGTTGAGTGTGAGGTTGCGCTGCACCACAAAACTATCCAGCTGGGCCGGCCGGTAGGCCCTGCGTTGCACAATGTAGAACTGCGCATTGCTGCTTGCCTTTTCCGGGTTGTTGTCGCGGGCCATTCCCAAAGCTCCGCGCTTGTGGTAGATGCCCTGCTCTGTCCGGAACTCAGCCGGAATTTTGGGGCCGGGCGCTTCACCCTCGCCAACCTTTGCATCGCCTGTTGCACGCTTGCTCGTAGGGTCACCCCCTTGGACAACAAAATTGTTGATCACGCGGTGAAAAATCAGGCTGTCATAAAATCCCGATTTGATCTTATCCACCAGGTTGTCCCGATGGAGCGGAGTTTCGTTGTACAGTTTCAGAATCATATTGCCGGCATCGGTCATGACCAGCACATGATAGCAGCCATCGTTCAGGGTGGCTTGTTTCCGGGACTGCGCCAGTGCCGATTTTTCCGATGGATTCAGCTCACGGAAGTACCGCGTAGATGAACACCCGGCAATCAAAAGCAAAAGTGAGAGGACGAATACTTTCATAGTGTTACTTTTGTAAATATCGCTTGATGCTATGAAATCTACGAACCTGAAAAATCTGATTTGGCTGCTCTGGATGGGCGTTACGCCTGCTTTCGCTCAAAAAACCGAAGCCACCTTCGATATCTTTTTCAAGGGTAGCAAAATCGGTGTCTTGAAGGCATTCGAGGAGAAGCAAGGCGCCCAACTGATCAAAGATATTAAAACTCAGTCCGACACCAAGGTTCTGGCCTTTTCCGTGCACGTGGAGTCGGAAATTTATACGGTGCATGAAAATAACAAACTAGTGAAGGGAACGGCCTACCGCCACGCCAATCGTGGGTCCGAGGATGTACATGCGCACACCGAGAAAACGGCAACCGGTCAATATCAGCGGGAGCGCAACGGAAAAAAGACGGTGATTGGCGAGGCCATTACTATGTGCGTAGCTGACTTGTATTTCCGCGAACCCAAAGGGCTCAACCGGGTATATTCAAACATGCACGCTGAGTTTGTCGAATTAAAGCCATTGGGGGGTGGGAAGTACCAACTCACCACGCCAGATAAAAAAAGTTCATACTTTACATATCAGAATGGCAAGCTGATGATGATGGAGGTTGACACCCCGGTGGGCAAAGCAACGACCAAGCGCGCTTAAGGTTTACACCAATTGGCAGGTTCCCCCTGCGCACGCAGCCTCGGCCTTGTGGTCGGTTTCATCTTCCGCTTCCACCACATGCGTAAGATCCAGGGCGCGCAAGCTTTCCTCCATTTCCAAAAACTTCTTTTCCGAAATCTCTTCGAAAGGCGCTTGCTGATAGCTGCCGGTATCGAACGGTAAAACGCTTAGCCCGTTGTAGGAAGCTTTGTTTTCCCACATCCACTGGCCCACCGCTGGCCAGTCGCCATCGGGGATGGATACCGTGGCGGACACGTTGTTGGCGTTATCCCCTCTTCGAAAACCGTTTCGTATCCATTCCGCATTGAACTTCTTGATGCGCTCCAGCAAATTCAAGGTGGGTTCCGTACGCACAATACTGCCTTCTGGCGCACGCTGCGGCACACAGATGATGGCCTGGCGACTGTTCAGTAAATCGTCCTCCAGCAGCTCGGGATGTGCGTGTTGTAAGTAGTCATACAGGGCTTCGTTTTTTCCAATGCGCACTCTTCGTATGTAATACGGTGCATGCCAGGCGTGAATTCCCGATGATGTACCCAGCACCAACGAAGAGGTGCCGGAGGGTTTGATGGTGGTGCAGCGGGCGGCAAACTGAATGCCGATAGCTGATGACGTTTCCAGGTTGACATGCTTGACTTCCTGAGCCGCTTCGTTGAGATCAAGCTTCAACACCTTGCCACTGGCAATGCCGGTCATGCCCACCCCAATCAGGGCATCCTGTTCGGTTGTCGTTTTCCAAACTTCCCGTAAATAATGAAAATCGGTGAAGCCGGCCTGTAAGGTGCCGAGGTAGGCGGCTACGCGCACCCTGGCATTCAGCTCGTCCTGCGCTTCTACATCCGACACATTCACTTCGCATAGGTTGCAAAATTGAAATGGACGCAAAGCGATTTCGCAGCAGGGGTTGGTGCCCCAGTCGGTATGGTTCGTAAAATAAAAGCCGGGCTCGCCCGAACCCGACCATTCGATTTTTTTCCACAGTTCCATAAACTGCGTTCGGGTGATTCCCTCCCGGTGCAATACAACCGAGTTGTTGGCGCGGCCGCGTTGCTCATTCAGTTCCCACCAGTTGCCAAACTTGCAGGTGAGCATTTCCTCATCACCATGCGAAAACAAGGCGATCATAGCCGATCTCCGGATACCTCCTGCCAGCACGGCATTGGCCAGGTGGCACATCAGATCGTGGCACTCCAGCGGGGTGAGTTTTTCACCTTCAGTCTTGCGGTCGAGCAGTGCCTGCACATGGGCCACGCAAATCTTCAGGGGTTCCGGCCCTGGTGCCTTTCCTCCGGCCGTCACTAATCGCGCTCCCTTTGGGCGAATATCCGAGTAATCGAAATCGGGGAGGTACTCGCTCATGCCAAAGTACGCTTTCAACAGTACTTTGATGGCATCGGCCCAGCCTTCGAGACTATCGCCAATGAGAAATCTCCGGTGTTTTTGGGCCTTCTTGATTCGCGGCAGCTGATCAACGTGATGTTGCTGCACCGAGTACCCGACACCGGTGCCCCCCAGCAGTAAAAACATAGTTTCGGGAAACGCGCGAATGTCATCCACTGGCAGGTAGGCGCAATTGTATATGCGTGAATTGTTGCGCGCAATCGCAGGCCCGGCAAATTGCATGGCGCGCATGGAGGGCAATACTTTACGCTGACGCACCCACTGCATGGCCTCCTCCAGTTCAAGGCTCTGGTGCGGATATTTTTCGGCCATCATGTGCTGGTAACGGGTGCAGATTTCATCCCAGGTTTCCCTGCGCTTGAGTTCAGGCAGGTAACGGGCATACTTCATGTAGATGATCAGGTCGCTGAGAATTTGCTGGTTGAGTTCCATAATGGCACGGCTAAGAGTTGAAAAAATGAAAAATCCGGCAGCCAATGTCGAGCAACAGCTAATGCAGTCCTATGACTTCAATCATGTGCGGGTAAAAATTACTAAGCCCGTTTAGTTACGGCCCAACTCGGATTGGGGTCTCAAAACAATATTTCTAATCCAGATATGGAGGGGTACGATATAGCATTAACATATTCTTCACAACTGTTAACAAGTCAATAACGGTTGGGTGCCCCACACCCTGATTTCTTTGCTGGAAAAAAACATGAGCAGGAAATTACTTCTTACGGGTGCAGGGTTGATGGTGGTGGCGTTAGCTGGTTGGTTTTTCTACAACAAGTACCGCGTGGTGGTGCCCCCGGTAGACGTTTCGCAAAGCGAAGTGGGATGGAGTGCCAAAAGCGTAACGGACACCCACCTGGGCAAAATCAAACTGACCAAAGCAGAACTACAGTTCCAGGATAGCCGATTAGCTGGCGGCTCTTTTGAAGCGGACATGAATTCCATTACCGTTACGGACATTACGGATGCCCAGCACAATCAGGATTTCATTAACCATATAACTACGGAGGACTTTTTTGAGGTTAACCGCTTCCCAACCGCTAGTTTTCGTATCACCGAAGTAGCCCGCGAATCGGGCAACGATTACCGGGTAAAAGGCGTAATGAAAATCAAGGAGCGCGAGCAGCCTGTTGAGTTTATTGCCACGGTTACATCCACGCCAACGGGCACGCGCACAGCGGCAACGCTCACGATCGATCGCACTGCATTCGGAATTGAGTACGGTTCTCAGGGAAAGCGTGGATCCGAAAAAGACTGGTTTATCCACAACGAATTTGTTCTGAATGTGAACGTGGTAACGGAATAAGGCGCTGATCAGGTTATTGAATTTAAAACTGCCGCAGCGCGAATAGGCGCGGGCCGGGCGGCCAAAAGATTCACAGGTACCTTGTCATGCTTTCACCCTGGCCAGCCCGATAGGCCTTTACCGTAGTGCCAATGTGTGTCATCGCCTCACGGTAGGTTTCTATACCATGCCCGACCTGCGAATACACCTTGATTTCCCTCAGGTTTTGCAGATGTTTCTTGGCATTGGCAACCGACTTTGAGTACGGGAATAGAAGGTCCCGATCCCCCAGCAGTACAATGGTTTCGGCTTTTACGCGTTGTAACTCTGCACCCATGTAATATGGCTTCTGTGTTTTGTCCTTATACCGACTGATGGCAAACATTTCATAATCGACAAGCAATTGCTCGGACTCGGCTGAAAGCTGGTGATTAGGTTTTGAAAAAATGGCCTTATGTAAAAAAGTACGAACGTTCCTGGCCGTAGGCCGAATGATGGGCAAGAGGTTGTAATACAGATTACTAAAGCTTAGAGAAAACGGCTGCAGACAACCGGGGTTGAGCAGAAAGGCAAGCTTGATTTTTTCCGGATGTACGATGCCCAACTTCATGCAGATTAAACCGCCAAAAGAGGCCCCGACCACAAACGCCTGGGTGATGTTGAGTTGCTCAAAAACCTCTGCCGCCCAGTAGCCGTAGTCCAGCGTTTTAATGTCAGGCGTTGCTCCATCACTCAAATTCGGGAGTCCGTTTGTCTCTACCATGAAAATGCGCAGACGGTGATGAAGATTATCCAACCCAAGATCGAAATCCCAGATCAATGACGTGGTGCGGGCCCCGGGGAAAATAACAAGCGTATCGGCCTCCGGATCAGTTGTATTCAGGCCCCACAGGTGAGTCTTTCCAAGCGAGGTGGTTATCACAAAACGCTCGTAGGTTCTGCCGTTATGCGATTCCAGTTTTTTTACCCAATCTTCGAAATAGGCCTTGTCAGCATTCTCGTTTTTGAAGCCAGAGGTACTGTAGATATTCATGAGGGGGTGGGGCTGCGTTTTGGCAAAGATACTTTGGTAAGCTTTGATTAATCTTTGGAGCGTGAGGCCAAAACAACAACCCAGACAGAATTATGTGTTTAACCCATATTTCTTGTCACCAGCCTCGCCTTCTCTCTAGCTACTCGCACCGTGGCGACTGATCCGCTATTGAATCGAAGAAAATCCGATTCAATTCCATCACTGAATATCACACCATTTGTAGGCATCAATGACTCAATTCTGAGACTTAAATCTCCCCGAATTACCCCGGCCGAAATAGCTGTTTGGGTTTTTAGGCTCTTAAACGGCTCTCGAACAGCAAATAATAATTCGTCTGGCTTAAGTTTCGGTCGCTTAGGTTTTAGATTTTTTTCAAATAAACCTGTTACCCCATACGCCATATTAAAAATAGAACTTAGCCACCCAGTAGATCCGGCCGGAGTGGATACAATTAAACCGCTAGATGAATGCTCCTCCGTTTCGCGGCCAAATGAAATACGATATCTGGCAGAAACGTGCGTAGAAGCGCCAATAAAAAGATCATTAAATGCCAAAAGCCTTTGTCCATCATTCAACACAGCCTCGGCAAACCGAACTTCCTGCACCTTAAACGTATCATTCATAACGCTCCCAACTCCACTTGTAAAATTGTCGAGGTTAAACGGCAGCAGGATACCGTCATATCGGGCCGCGTCCGGATTGACCGCTACGATTGGCAATCCTTTCGAATATTTTGCTGTGTTGGCAACCAACCCGTCTTGTCCAATTACAACAATCATTTGATTCTCTGCAAATAAATAGGACGGTAGAAAAGCTCGCTCTACAATTTTATGTTTGACAATGCCGGACAGCTGGATTTGAAGGGTCTGAAGGGATTGATGGAATGTCTCGTGCTCTGCCTCGTAGTCCAAAAAATCACCCCCCTGCCGCTCGATGTAAAATCGCGCCTGAGCGCGGGTATTGAAGCGTTCAACTAAAAACTCAAGCCGCGTTTTGTTCTTGACGATGATGGCGTACTCAACCTTCATTTACGCGCATCCTTCTTATCGTTTAGAATGGAATCCAAGAGATCTGGACTGATGTTCAAACTGCCGATTTTGTCCGCATTTTCGGCTAATTGTCGAAACGCTAGCGAAATGTTGAACCGGGGATCTGGATTATTTGACAAAGCGGTTAATGTTTTCCAATCCATCTCCCGATATGGCTTAAGGGTAGCCTCAATTACATAACCCTCTGTATCCGCTTGCTTTTTGTCGTTGGCCGCCTTTTGCTCAATTAACTGCTTACGTTGGTTTTCAATCGCTATGTCGGCCTCTATTTTCATTTCCCGGAGCTTACGCTCATTCTGAGCCTTTTGGACACTCGTCTGCATTTTCTTCTCCGCGATCTGCTTCTGCTTCTCCTCGACCGCGATTTCAGTGTTCAATTCGGACTCTTTGATCTTCCTCTCTTGCTCGACAGCAAAATTTCGCCTTTCGTAGATCGCTTGATCCGCCTCCTGCTGAAGTTTCTCGCGCGTTTCAGTTTCCAGTGCGCGCGTCATTTCAGGTGTAGCCTGCACGGCCAAAATGTTTGCACCGAGAATCTCGATACCAAGGAGAGCGATCGCCTGTGAATTCTTCAATCCATCCTGAATTCGCGCTTCTACTGCTTTAGCTGAACGGATGGCATCTTTTAATTTGATTTCGTGGATGTAGGAAGCTGTGGACGTTTGAGCTTCGTTAATAATACGTTGATTCAATTTCTCAATATCATTCCTTTTATACAGACCACTGTCGTCAACCGTAAAGTCAAGCACGTCCGCTAGGGTTTTCGGGTTTCCGATTTTGTAACTGATTTGACCCTGGATGGAAACCGTTTGATGATCGTTTGTTGTCTCATTAAAGACAAACGGGAGATCGTTGCTGCCCATGGGAATAGCAACAATAGAGCTGGTTGGAGAAAAATAAAAAAAAGAGAGACCCCTTCCTTCTCGCTTCAACTTACCCCCCGTGTAGTGAAGCACAAAGGTCATGGAGTCGAACTTGATGTGTTTTATGCCGAACATAAATTACAGATTTAGAAGCCAATATAGTAGATTTTGCATCCCAATTTAGCAGCGTGATCAATCAATTTAGTTCAATCAGCGTATTCTCCATGGCCCTTAAAAGAAACACGCTGTCAAAACCGGTTTGAATTTCAATTGGTTCAGCCTTGAAACCCGCGTACCAACTCTTTGCACCAAAGCCGTCAACAATTACCAGATAAACGGTTGCTGCCTTACGTCTATACTCTTGAAGCAGCTTCTCCTTCTTCTCTATGACTACAACTAATTCCGTCAATACCAGATCCTCGGCCATTTTCGCTCTAATTGCAACCCACTCGGTTTCTTCGAATTCTGGGGTGATGTCAAAGGAAACATGATTAAAATATTTTGAAATAAGTTCTCGGTCAAGATCAATATTAGCCTTCGCTGCATTATGGTCATGGTAACGAAGTTCTTCTATGATAAACTCAACCAAGGCGATCGCAATTCTGTCAACGCTCATTAGATCGATCCTCAAATACTTATTGAAGTCGACAGAGACAAAAACCTTAGCATTGCTCTTTTGTTGGAACATGCTTTTAGCTCTCGTCAGCACTTTGTCTTCAAAGCCATACCACTTCACTGGCAGATGCTCTAAATTGCTTGCTGACCTGTTTACAACTTCTGTAAATTCAATGCCGATCACACCTTCATTTTGTTTTATTAAGTAGTCTGGTGACTCCGTCTTTTCAACTTGGCCATCTATGCCACGCAGTTTGACAAACAAGTCCATTGCGAATTTTTCTTCATTCAAATTCATTTGTGTTTGAGTTTTGCCTGACCAAAAAATGAACCGGTAACTGGGTAGCGACTAAATTAAAACCCCATTTCAAGTTAACAAAACTCGAACCAAATGCGGGGAACTCAAGCCTTCGGCAACTTCTTTACCCCGAGCATTTACGGCCAGGGATGGCAGCGGATACCCCGCAGCAGCGTGGGCCCGTGCGGTGGAGCGAGGAGTAGTAGCGTACAGCCCGGCCCCGATGGCCTTGTGCGCAGGCCCGCGCGCATCGGGGGGCCGCCAAATCACCAAAAAACTAACAACTATCAACTAACAACCAGCAACGAAAAGTTGCCCCGCGGCCTGACCAAAATCATTTTCTGCCCGTGTGGGGCACTGTACCTTATCCCTCCAACGCACCCCCTTTCCGTATGAGCAAAATCATTGAACACCTCGAAGAAGCCACCATCCGCTTCGCAGGCGACTCGGGCGATGGTATGCAACTGGTGGGCACCCAGTTTAGCGACACCAGCGGGTTTGCCGGCAATGAAGTGAACACCTTCCCCGACTATCCTTCGGAGATACGCGCCCCCGAGGGCACGCTCTATGGGGTGAGCGCCTTTCAGGTGCACTTCGGCAAAGAGCACATCCACACCACGGGCGATTTTATTGATGTGCTGGTGGCCATGAACGCCTCTTCGCTGAAAGTGAACAAAGCCAATTTAAAAACGGGCGGTATTATTCTGGCCAACACGGAAGGCTTTGACGCGCGCAATTTGCAACTGGCCGGCTACGCCAGCAACCCGTTGGAAGACGGCAGCCTCGCAGACTATACCGTATACGCCATTAACATGTCGCGCGAAATCAAGTCGCAATTGTCGGACATTGATGTGCCGGCCAAAACGCTGGCGAAAACAAAAAATATTTTTGCCCTCGGCATCACGTACTGGCTTTTCAATCGGCCGCTGGAACCCACGGTGGAGTGGATCAACCGCAAGTTCAAGGGCAAAGACGATGTGGTGCTCGCCAACGTGCACGTGCTGCGCGCAGGCTGGAATTTTGCCGAGAAACATGATCTGTTTCAAAAACAATATGTAATCGACAAATCGCCATTGCCGCGCGGTCGCTACCGCAGCCTCACCGGTAACCAAGGCGTGGCGTTGGGTTTGGTGGTGGCCGCGCGCAAAGCGCGCTTGCCGCTGTTCCTCGGTTCGTATCCCATTACACCGGCTACCGAAATTCTTCAAGCGATATCCGGCTATAAAAAATACGGAGTACGACACCTGCAAGCCGAAGATGAAATTGCCGGCATCTGCAGCGCCATCGGTGCTGCCTTTGGCGGAAGTCTGGCTGCGACTACTACGAGTGGTCCGGGCTTATCGTTAAAAACAGAAGCGATGGGATTGGCCGTGATGACCGAGTTGCCGTTGGTGATCATCGATGTGCAACGCGCGGGTCCATCTACCGGTTTGCCCACCAAACCCGAACAAAGCGACTTACTCATGGCCATGTTCGGCCGCCATGGCGAAGCGCCCATGCCGGTGCTGGCAGCTGCGAGCCCCAGCGATTGTTTTGCCATGACACTTGAAGCTGCGCGCCTCGCGCTGAAATACATGACACCGGTGCTGTTGTTATCGGATGGGTACATCGGCCAAGCCAGCGAACCGTGGCGCATACCCGAGCCCGATACGCTGCCGGAGATCGAAGCGCACTTCGCTACAAACCTGGCCGACTTTGCCCCTTACAGGCGCGACCCCGAAACGTTGAGACGATTGTGGGCGCTGCCTGGCTTCCAGGGCATGGAACACCGCATCGGTGGATTGGAAAAAGAAGATGGCAGTGGCAATGTCAGTCACGAACCCGCCAATCATGAACGCATGGTACACATCCGTGCGGAGAAAGTGGAACGGATTGCACATGACATTCCCGAAGCACAGGTGGAAGGCCCACTCTCAGGCGATTTGCTGATGATCAGTTGGGGCAGCACGTACGGTGCGGCCAAGACGGCATTTGAAAAACTGCGGGCCAGCGGCCACCCGTTGTCGCACCTGCACCTTCGCCACCTCAACCCGTTTCCCAAAAACCTGGGCGACATTTTACAACGCTTCGAGCGCGTGGTGGTTCCGGAGCTGAACACCGGTCACCTCAAGTGGCTGTTGCAGGCGCGTTACCTCAAGCCCGTGGTGAGCATCAGCAAAGTGCAGGGCAAGCCGTTCAAGAGTGTGGAGTTGGAGGAAAAACTCAAAGCGTTGTTGCTCAACAACCCCGTAGCGGTATGAAAAGACGCGCAAATTTGTCGGGGGCCGTTGTTGGCGTCATTGCGAGGAACCCCGAGGCACTCGGGGTGACGAAGCAATCTCCGCAGCAAATCATTAAAGGAATTTATCCATTCAACATCGGGGCGAGGAGATTGCTTCGTCCTCGTCTGTCGTTCCTCCAGACTCGTCCTCGCAATGACGGAAACAAAAAAACATCAACCCATGAAATCGCCATTAAAATGCTTACGCCCAACGGCACGATAATCAAAGGCGATTCCATGTGGCCATCAAAAAATAGACACTAGCACATGAAAACCCAGATTGACGAACTTCTCGAGCGGCCCCACGAAGGCAGCCTGGTCTATTCGGCCAAAGATTTTAAGCCCAATGTAGACGTGCGTTGGTGTGCGGGCTGTGGCGCTATCTCCGTGCTGTCGCCCTCGCAGCGCCTGATGCCCGAGTTGGGTGTGCCCAAAGAAAAAATCGTGTACGTATCCGGAATCGGGTGCTCGGGTCGGTTCCCGTACTATATGGATACGTACGGCTTCCACTCGATTCACGGCCGTGCCTTGGCTATTGCCAGCGGCCTAAAAATCGCGCGCCCCGATCTGAGCGTTTGGGTCGTTACCGGTGATGGCGACAACATGAGCATCGGGGGCAATCACTTCATCCACACCTGCCGCAGAAATGTGGACCTCAACATCATGATGTTCAACAACGAAGTATACAGCCTCACCAAAGGGCAGTACTCACCCACCTCGCACCGCGGGCAAATCACCAAGTCGTCACCCCTCGGGGTGTTGGACGATCCCTTCAATCCCGTAGCATTGGCCTTAGGTGCGGGGGCTACCTTCGTGGCCCGCGGGCATGATAAAGACCGCGCACAACTGCAATCGTTACTCAAGCGGGCCTCCGAACACCGGGGCGTCTCGTTCATCGAGATCTATACCAACTGCCGTATCTTTAACGATGGTGCCTTTGATTTGTACACCAATGCGGATACGCGCGACAATCACACCGTATTTCTCGAGCACGGCAAGCCATTGATTTTTGGCAAAGAAAAAAACCGGGGCATTATACTGGATGGTTATACACCCCGCGCGGTGAATCTGGAAGATGGCGATTACTCGGTGAATGATTTGCTCATCCACAACGAGAAAGACAGCACACTGGCGTTCATCCTCGCCAACATGACCTACTCCGAGGACCTGCCCCGCCCAATGGGTGTGCTGCAGGCTATCCACCGCGAGCCGTACGAAGCACGCGTGACTGCCCAGATTGAACATGAAATCGAAACGAAAGGCGAAGGCGACCTGGAGAAATTGCTGATGGGAGAAAGTAGTTGGGTGGTTTAGGTTTTACAGAAAAGTCCTGCTAGCCATGAAGGCGAATTTCAATCCTGCGCGAAACATACAGAACCTGCAGTTCTTCGGTGAATTTGGCGGAGTAAACCCATCCATCGAAGATTCTTCCACGTTCACCTTCCTCAAGGCGCAGCGCATGGAGGAGTTGTTTGAGAAAGAGTTGGAAGGCTGCTACCTCTACTCGCGTCACTGGAATCCCACGAACCATTACCTGAGTGAAGCATTAGCCCGGATGGAGAACACCGAAAGCGCCATGGTCACCGCTTCGGGCATGGCGGCCATCACCTCCACGCTGCTTCAGTTGTGCAGCGCAGGCGATGAAATTGTCTCCAGCCGCATGGTCTATGGAGGCACATACGCTTTCCTGAAAAACATAGCACCTCGCTTCGGCATTCACACCCGGTTTGTAGACATTACACGACCGGACGTGGTAGAAGAAGCCATCACCCCGCGCACCAAAGTATTGTACTGCGAGTCGATGAGCAACCCGTTGCTGGAAGTCACTGACATTCCCGCCCTGGCCTTGCTGGCCAGGCGTCATCGCCTTCAACTGGTGGTGGACAACACCTTTACACCAATGATTATTTCACCGGCCAACCTCGGGGCGGATGTGGTGATTCACAGTTTGACCAAGTTCATCAACGGCACCAGTGATACGGTGGCCGGTGTGATTTGCGCCCGGCACGAGTTGATTCACCAGTTAAGTGATGTCCACAGCGGCACCGTTATGCTATTAGGACCGGTAATGGACTCCGTGCGTGCGGCCTCGGTGCTGAAAAATCTACATAGCCTTCATGTGCGCATCAAACAGCACAGCGCCAACGCAGCCTTTCTTGCTCAGCGTTTTTTGGAATACGGAGTCAAAGTGCGCTACCCCGGGTTGACCAGACATCCGCAACACGAGCTGATGAAGCAAATGATGAATGGCGATTTTGGTTTCGGGGGCATGATCGTATTGAACCTCGATACGAAAGAGCGCGCATATACCTTAATGGAAAAAATGCAACAGGCCAATCTGGGTTATTTGGCCGTAAGTCTCGGATTTTATAAAACCTTGTTCAGTTCGCCAGGGTCGAGCACTTCCTCGGAGATTCCACAGGAGGAGCGCAAAGCGATGGGGCTCACAGACGGGCTGGTGCGCATGAGCATTGGGCTGGATGAGGCGATGCCTGACACCTGGGCGCGCCTGAAGCCCTGCCTGGACGAGGTAGAGAAAATGAGGGTGGTTGTTGAGTAACTTCCACTACCTTCACATTAATAACATCCTATGTTCACCTCTCAGATCATCGGCACAGGCAGCTATATTCCTGAAGTAGTCATTCCCAACAGTGACTTTCTGCATCACAAGTTTTACGAGCGCGAAGGCGTGCCCGCCAACAAGACTAATGAAAGCATCATTGAAAAGTTTTCCGAGATCACGGGCATTACCGAGAGGCGATATGCACGGCCAGATCAGAATACATCCGACCTGGGTGCCTTGGCGGCAGAAGCAGCGATTGCCAATGCCGGTGTAGATCGGGAAACGCTTGACTATATTATTGCAGCTCACAACTTTGGTGAGGTGAGCCCACAGAGCAATCGCTCCAATTTTCTTCCTTCGATCGGGTCGCGCATCAAGGCCAAACTGAAAATCGAAAACCCGGATTGCGTAGCCTACGATGTGCCCTTTGGATGCCCGGGGTGGGTGGAGGCACTGATACACGCCAACTATTTCATCCGTTCGGGCGATGCCAAGCGCTGCCTCGTAGTTGGGGCCGAAACCTTATCACGGATTATTGATCCGTACGATCGTGATTCCATGATCTACAGCGATGGAGCCGGAGCGGCAGTAGTGCAGGCCACCGAAGTGGGCCACAAAGGTATCCTCGCCCACAAAACACAAACCTACGCTCACCACCATGCCCTGTTGCTCAGCCTGGGCCCGTCCTTTGTTAAAGAACCCGATACTCAAGAGCATCTGTTTCTTAAAATGAACGGCCGCAAGGTGTATGAATTTGCCTTGAGCTATGTGCCCCTGGCAATCAAAGCGGCTATCGACAAGGCGGGGGTTCCGATCACCAAAATCAGAAAAGTACTGATCCATCAAGCCAACCATAAAATGGATGAAGCCATTTTACAGCGCTTGTGTAAACTGTATCACCTGGACACTGTACCTGCGGGCATCATGCCGATGACCATCAGCTGGTTGGGTAATAGCTCGGTGGCGACTATCCCCACCATGCTGGATCTGATTCTGCGCCATCAGCTAAAGGACCATCGGATTCTAGAGGGCGATACGGTAGTCTTTGCTTCCGTAGGTGCAGGAATGAATATCAATGCCATTGTGTATCGGTTTTAGCGGAAGGGGCACAGGTCTACGGCCGCTCACCGGAGACCGTTTTTACATTATGTTTTCTTACGGTTGTCCCGAAGCCGGAGAACGATGGTGGAACTAATCTTCTGTTGAACCGGGTCCTCCAAGGACGATGTGTTTACACCAACCCGGCAAACCCCATAAAGGCCATCGCTAAAATGCCGGCTGTGATCAGCGCAGCGGGTGTGCCCTTCATCCAGGCAGGTATACCCTCGGCCATGTCCATTTGCTCGCGAATGCTGCTGAAGATGACAATGGCCAATGTGAATCCAACTGAATTGCCAACGGCAAAAACAACACTCTTCAACAAGTTGAAATCATTTTGCACCACCAAAATGGCCACACCCAGAATAGTACAATTGGTGGTGATCAGCGGCAGGTAAACCCCCAGCGCCTGATACAACTCGGGACTCACTTTCTTCATCACAATCTCTACCACCTGCACCAAAAACGCGATCACTAATATGTACGTGACGGTTTGCAGATAGGCCAGATCCAGCGGCAGCAACAGGTAGGTATACACGAGCCAAGTGAATACGGTTGAGATGGTCATCACAAAAATGACGGCTACGCCCATGCCCAGCGCGGTAGAAGATGATTTCGATACACCGAGGAACGGACAAATGCCCAGGAACTTCGCCAACACAATGTTGTTGATCAGAACCGTGGAGATGAGGAGGATGACGTATTCCATAAGTCAGGCTTTTTTCTTCTTCAACCCGTTCATGATGGCGATGATAAACCCAAGCGTGATAAACGCCCCGGGGGCGAGCACGAAGACGAGCATGCCATCGCTTTCGCTGAACTTCAGGCCGAACCACGAGAGCGAACCGAGAACCTCACGCGCAGACCCCAACAGTAAAAGTGCCAGGGTGAAGCCAAGGCCCATCCCTAATCCATCCACCACGCTTGCACCCACCGAATAGCGCGAAGCAAAAGCCTCCGCGCGACCCAACACAATGCAATTCACCACAATCAGCGGAATAAACAATCCCAACTGCTCAAAGAGAGCAGGTGTATAGGCTTCCATCAGCAGTTGCACCACCGTTACAAAGGCAGCGATGATCACGATGAAGGAGGGGATGCGAACCTTATCGGGTATCACATTCTTCACGAGCGAGATCACGAGGTTTGACATCACCAACACAAACAACGTGGCCAGTCCCATGCCAATGGCATTGGTAGCCGAAGAGGTAACGCCCAGCGTAGGGCAACAGCCCAGGAGCAACACGAGTACAGGGTTCTCGCGCACGAGCCCTTTAAGAAAATTCTCTTTGGTACTAATGGTCTTTTCCATACGCCTGATAACTGTCACTTGCCAATTTTACCGCTTCACTAAATGCCCGTGAACTGATGGTGGCCCCCGAAATGGCATCAACGGAGCCGCCATCTTTTTTCACGCGCAAGTCGGTAGCCGCGGGATTGGCATTCAAAAATTGATGTAGAAATTTTTCACTGGTCATCTTGGAACCCAGCCCAGGGGTTTCTTTATGTTCAATCACCACGATGTTGCGTATGGTGCCCGCAGTGTCCAGACCCACCATGAGCCAGATGTCACCACTGTAGCCTTTCGATGATTTGGTTTTGATGGCGACACCCATAGATATACCGCCTCTCTTTCCCGGAAAACACTCCAGGCTATCTCCACTGGCCGTGGGTAGGAAAAATTTTTCTTCCACAGGATTGTTATCATAGCCGCTCATGACCGACTCAATCGCCTTCAGTTGCGTGGCCAGGCGCGCTTGCGCAATCGGCTCCTTCGTCCACTGGTACACAAACCCCAGCGCCACGGCCGAGACCGCAGTAACCACCACCAGCGTGATGACCATGTTTGGGAATGTGGATGGTTTGGACATGTTAGTTAATGGTTGTTAGTGCTCATGTATAGTTAGTACATCATTTCATAAAGGCTACAGGTTGTGGTGACGCTGGCGTACCGACAACTAAAGACTAACAACCACCAACTATTTCTTCCGTCCATATCTCACCGGCTTCAAATACGTGTTGATCAGCGGCACAAAAGCATTCATAATCAAAATCGCGAATGAGACACCTTCCGGATAGGCGCCAAACAAACGAATCAAAACCGTGAGCACGCCACAGCCGATCGCAAACACGATCATACCTTTATGCGATACGGGTGACGTCACATAATCAGTCGCCATGAAAATCGCGCCCAGCATCACACCGCCCGTCAGCACATGAAACAAAGGCGAGGCAAATCGGGTCGGGTCGATGAACCAGAAGATGCCCGTCATCACAAACACGGTGGCGATCATGGTTACCGGAATGTGCCACGTGATGATTTTTCGATACAGCATGTACCCCAATCCAATCAACAAGGCAAAGGCCGACATCTCGCCCAGTGATCCCCCCTGAAAGCCAAAAAAGAAATCGGTGTACGAGGGCATTTGCGGCATGAGCGCTGGTACGGTTTCCCCGGCCCGCAGACCATCTTTCAAAATACCCAGTGGCGTTGCACCTGTAGTTCCATCCAGCGACCAGGTGGCCACGGCCTGCGGCCAGCTCGTCATCTCCACCGGAAATGACAACAGCAAAAACACACGACCGACTAACGCGGGGTTAAACGGATTGTTGCCCAACCCGCCAAAACTCATTTTGCCAATGCCCACCGAAACCAAACTGCCGATGAGAATGATGTGCCACGGCAAGTTGCTGGGCACATTGAAGGCGAGCAACATACCGGTAATCACCGCGCTGCCGTCCGCGATAGAAGGCTCACGCTTCAATAGGTACTTACAAATAATCCACTCGGCACCGGCACAAAACAAAATCGACAAACCGGTAACGTATACCGCGCCCAGTCCGAAGTTGTACACACTAACCAATAACGCGGGCACCATGGCGATGATCACCCCGCGCATCACCTGTGGAATGGTCAATTCCGTGTGGATGTGAGGCGAGGGCGCAACGGTTAACAGCGACTGGCTCATTTCAATTTCTTCACTTTCGTTTTGCTAAGTCGGATGTAATCGAGAATGGGTCGATTGGAGGGACATACAAAAGAGCACGAGCCGCACTCAATGCAATCGAGCACGTTTTCGCGTTTTGATTTCTCGGATTGCCCCGCTTTACTCAACAGCAACAAGCGGTAGGGCTCCAATCCCATCGGGCACGCCTCAATGCATTTGCCGCAATGCACGCAGTTATATTCTTCCGCGCGTTTGGTTTCCGCTTGCGCAATCATCAAAATACCGGATGTGCCTTTTGCCACCGGCACCTCCAAATCCGCAATGGCTTTGCCCATCATCGGCCCACCGGAAACTACTTTGCCTGTACTTTCCGGTAACCCGCCTGCTGCGGTAATCAACTCGATAACAGGCGTGCCGATGCGCACCCAGAAATTGGACGGCTGCTTCACATCTTTGCCGGTCACGGTTACCACGCGTTCGACCAACGGCTTATTTTTTTGCACCGCTTCGTAAATGGCGAACGTGGTGCCCACGTTGTGCACAATCACGCCCACATCCGCGGGTAAGCCACCGGAGGGCACTTCGCGATCCAGCACAGCCTGGATCAACTGCTTCTCCCCGCCTTGCGGGTATTGTACTTCCAATGGTTGTACTTCGATTTGTTTGTCCTCGCGCAGCCATTCGTCAAACAATTCAATCGCATCGTGCTTGTTGTCTTCGATGCCGATGATGGCACGCGACACGCCCAAGGCCCTCATTAAGATGCGAACACCGACAATAATCTCGCGTGGTTTCTCCAACATCAGGCGGTGGTCGGCTGTGAGGTAAGGTTCGCATTCTACTCCATTAATGATGAGCGTATCAATGGTCTTGCCTTCCGGCACTTTGATCTTGGCATGCGAAGGAAAACCGGCACCGCCCATACCCACCACGCCTGCTTCCATCACGCGTGCCACAATTTCGTCCCGCGAAAGCGAAATCCCCTCCACTAGTGTATCGGTTCGATCGATAGTCTCCAGCCAATCATCACCCTTCACGCGGATGTTCACAGCGAGATGTTTGAAGCCCGAGCTGTCCATCACTTCCTCAATGATGCCAATGCGCCCGGAACACGAGGCGTGGATGTTGGACGAAATGAATCCCTCGTGCTGGGCAATCACCTGCCCGACTCTCACGGTGTCGCCACGCTGCACCACTACTTTCGCAGGAGCGCCAATGTGTTGAATGATCGGAATGGTTACCTGTTTGGGTAACGGCAACTGTGCCAGCGGTGCAGAAGCCGACAACTTGTTGTCCTGCGGATGCACGCCTCCGAGCCGGAAGGTTTTTAGTTCTTTATGGAAAGCGCGGTTTTTCATACCGTTGGTTCAGGATTGTTGTTGGCTGTTGCTTGTGCTTTTTCCTCCTCGCGCTTCTTACGTTCGCGTTCCTCGCGCTTTTGCCGGTGCTCGCTGGCCTGTTGTAGCTTCTCAGGTGAAAAATTCGTGGCGACTATGTTGCGCACATCGCATGTGTCGATGCACTCCGCGCACAGTTTACACTTGTCAGGATCAATCGTGGCCAGGTTGTGATCAATGGTGATTGCCTCGTAGCGGCATGCCTCTGCGCATTTGGCGCATCCGCTGCAGGCTACGGCACATTCCTTGCGTGCCGTGCTTCCCTTTTCTTCGTTCAGGCATGCCACATAAATGCGCTGGTTTTTCTTGCCTTTCGGCCACAGTTCCAGAATATCTTTCGGGCATGATTTTACGCACGCATTGCAAGCGGTGCATTTGTCTTCGATGATCACCGGCAAGCCCGTCTTCTCGTCCATGTACATGGCTTCAAAGTCGCAGGCCACTACGCAGTCGCCCATGCCGAGGCAGCCGTAGGCGCAGCCGGTGTCGCCACTGTAAAGTTGTGCGGCAATGGCGCAACTGGGCGCTCCATCGTACACATTGGTTTTCTTGCGGTACTCAAACGAACCCGAGCAACGGACCACCGCGATGTATGGATCTTTCTCTACGGCTTTCACCCCCAGCACCTCCGCCACCTGTTTCATCACGGGGTTGCCCCCTACCGGGCAGTGCAGCACACTCAGGTCGCCCGACTTCACCACCGCTTCCGCGAACGCGTGACAACCGGGCTGACCGCAACCACCACAGTTGGTGTTGGGCAATACCGCCTCTACACGCGCAATGCGCTCATCTTCCGTCACATGAAACTTTTTCGAGACGTAGTACAATACCACGGCCGCCAGCAACCCAATGCCCGTCAAACTCAAAACCGTGTAGATGACTACATCATTCATATCGCTCGCACCGAAAGGTGAATTTTATTTTTCCAGTTTTTCTGCGTTAGGGAGAGCACCAGATAGTACGGCACGAGGGCCAGCAGCGCCCCCGCTCCCGCTACGCCTTCATTCACGCCAGTCGCCAATGCGACCAACAACAGCATGATTAGCAACAATGACGGCAACCCATAAAACAAGGCGATGGCACGCCAACCACTACGGTCGCTCACTTCTACCCACACCTTTTGGCCCGCAGTCAACCGCTCTTCGTGTGCATGTACCTCTACGATGCGTTCATCGTTGGAATCCCAACACAAGCCACGGTGGCAAACGGCACAACCCTCGGGGTCGGCCAGGCGGATCTGCCACTTGCCGTTCTCGTGCGATTGCACAGTGCCCAAATGCCGGTTAACGTGCGGATTCATATTCCTCGGTTAACACATTAATAGAGTGCCGCTGCCGCACGGGATGTTTCTCCAACATCTCCAGGCTCGTGCGTACAAGCGCCCCCATGCTGTTGCTCTTCAAAAAAGCATCATCACCATAAAGCGCAGCCAGCTCTGTGCGCAGCTGCGCGGTATGCTCGGGGGTTGAGAGCTCATCCTGCTCCATGGCGGTGAGCAACTCGTCAATCTGGCCTTGAGCTGCCTTCACGCGGGTAAGCATGCGGGCACGCTCTTCGCGTTGGTATTGGTGCTCTAACACGGGCGACATGGTTTTGAATCCCAGGTTGATGATGGGATTGTTCTCCTTGAAATACTGCGGCAGGTAGATCTTCACGCTGCCTTCGTAACACTGCTGATCAAAGTCAATGGCGCGCAACCGGAAATACAATTCATCGAAATCGGGAATGATCTCCACCACGAAATTGTCGCCCCGCATGTCGCCCAACAACTGCACCAGGCTACGCTCGTTAAACTTCACAAACTCCTTAGCAACACGCAGGGGGTTGTAGTCGTTGCGCAACAGATAGCTTTTCACAAACGTATCGCCCGGAATGCCGGCAATATGTTCCTCAATCAGCGTATTGCCCTTTACCAGGTAGTTAATTTTGTTGGGCGAAAGCAAATGTTCCAACTCCATGCCATAGATGCGTGAGGCATCCGCCTTCTTAATGTAGAAGTAGTCAAACAAATCGTTGAGCCGGTTGACAATGCGTACCCGCAGGGGATGCGTATTCGCATACAAGCAGTAGTCCACCCGGTCGATATACAGGTGCTCTATCGTTGCCACTTCGCCACCCACTTTCAGTTGTGCATAGATTTTGCGCAGGCAATCGTGAATGTATTGCAGATCGGCCGGATTATATATCAGTGTTTCCCACAACGTATCCTTGCCACTTTTGTCGTGCAGCGTAATGGAACTGGTGTGGTGCACCAAATCCGTATAGGTAATGGGCACATCCGTTTCACGGCCCGTGCGCACCAAATAGGTGCGCAGCGGATCGCTGATTTTGAAACTTGGCTTTTTGAAACGGATGGCTGCCATATCTTACCACTCGGCCTTTAGCTGCGTTACCCACTTGTCGATGCGGGCCGCAGTTTGGTCTTTCTGATTGTCTTCATCGATGGCCAGGCCTAAAAACTTCCCGTTGACCACGCCCTTGGATGCCTCGAAATTGTAGCCCTCCGTGGGCCAGGCGCCCACAAACGCAGCACCTTTGTATTTGATGCGGTCGTGAATGATACCGAGTGCATCCAGGAACGTGTCCGGGTACCCATCGGCATCGCCCAAGCCAACGTAGGTTACTTTCTTGCCATTCCAGTCCACATCGCCCAATTCATCCACAAAGCTTTCCCAGTCTTCTTGCAGCTGGCCGATCTCCCATGTAGGGCAGGCTAAAATCACATTCGCATAGGGTGCGATGTCATCAGCTGTAGCAGAATTTACATTGTGAAGCGCGGCTGTTGCTTCGCCCCCGAGTTTTTGCTGAATAGCCGTAACCACACGTTCGGTGTTGCCTTCCGTTGATCCGTAGAAAATTCCAATTGTTGCCATAGTATTAGTGTATTGATTGGGTTAGGGTTTATAAATCCTCATGTCCATGGTCGAGTTCTCCCCGCTTGGGGTGATACTGCATAAATATTTCTGACTTCATTAGTATGTCGACATACTGTGCTCGCTTGTAAGCGAATGGGTCAGCCAGATTCTCTTTAGACAACTTGCCCCGGAAATCATCCAGACTCTCGTATCCTTTCTTTTTCATCCATCCTTCTAATTCACTGAGCATTGTTTCGATATACTGAATGCCTTTTTTGTAAACCGCGCTAACAACTTGTACTGCATCAGCACCTGCCAACAACATTTTTACTACATCTCGACCGTTGTGGACACCTGTATTGCTGATGATGCTGCCACTGACCTTCTTATGCAAGAGTCCGGCATAGCGCAAAGCGAGGCGGTTGTCAGCTTCTGAACTGAAATTGTACGGGAAGTGGTGTTCTTCTTTGTCAATGTCGATGTCTGGTTGGAAAAGCCGGTTGAAAAGAACGAATCCATCGGCTTGCGCCTGATCCATTAACTCAATCATGCGCAACGGGTTGGAGTAATAGGGGCTCAACTTCACGAAAATCGGAATCTTCACAGCCGCACGCACTCGCTTTAGCGTTAGCAGTTGCCTGCGTTCAATTTCGTTGGCCTCCAGATCGAAGTAGGTGTTATTGTTATAGAAATTCAGTTCCAGGCCATCAATACCGCTACTCGCCATTTCCACAGCGAACTGCTCCCACGTTTCATCGTGCGTGCAGTTGAGGCTGCCAATGAGCGGTATGCTGATTTTTCGTTTTGCATCGCGCAGTCGCAAAATGTGCTCAGCCGGCCCCGCGTGTCGCACCCGGGGGAAAAACGTCTCGTGCTCAGCATCCCAGTTGCTGTAGGCTTCCTGCTGCTGTTCGAGGTTGTACTGCTCCAATTGCAGTTGCTCCTCGAACAACGATTTGTACACGATAGCCGCTGCTCCCGCTTTTTCCAACTTCACCAGGTTATCCAGATCGGTTACGATGTTGCTTGCCCCAATCACAATTGGATTTTTGAGGGCAAGGCCTCCATAGTGAGTGCTCAGATTGATAGCCATAGTAAAACGGTTTATGCTTCTGACAAATGTTGAACATCTTTAAAGCGTTGGGCGTTGTCTTTCACCGCCAACTCTGCCAAACGTTCCGCTTCACGCGGATTGGAGAATGTGAGTGTCTTGTAGCGTAGTTCTTCTTCCAAATACGAGTTGAAGTCGATGTCTACCGGTACACCATCCCAGGTAAATGGGTTCTGACCCTGTGTGCGCAAATCCGGGTTGAACCGGTACATCGGCCAATAGCCACTCTTAGTCGCTTTTTCCGATTGCTTTTTGGTGAGGCGCATATCATAACCGTGCGCGATGCAAGGCGAATAGGCAATGATGATGGATGGGCCTCTATGCTTCTCGGCTTCCACAAAGGCGAGAGCCGTTTTCTCCCGATCCACACCCATGTTTACCGAAGCCACATACGCATTGCCGTAGCTGGCCATCATGACGCCCAGGTTTTTCTTACTGAGTTTTTTGCCATCGCTGGCAAACTTCGCTACTGCACCACGCGGAGTTGCCTTCGAGGCTTGCCCACCCGTGTTGGAGTACACTTCCGTATCAAGCACCAGCAGGTTAACGTTGCGGTTGCCGGCCATCACATGATCCAGTCCGCCAAAGCCGATGTCGTATGCCCAGCCATCGCCCCCGATGATCCAGATGCTCTTATCGATGAAGTAATCTTGTAGTTCCATCACCTTCGCCAGTACAGGCGCCATCTCCTGGTTCAGCTGACCACTAGCCGTTGCCAGCAATTGTTTGACGGTTTCAGCATTGGCCTTTGCTTCGTTGGTCGTTTCATCAAAGAGCTGCAGGGCTTTCTGCAACGCATTTTGCAAATCCCCGGAAGGTAGGTTGGCATGCAGTATTTGTGCGTTGGTTTTCAATTGCCTGCGGTTGGCATCTACCGCCAGGCGCATGCCTAAACCGTATTCCGCATTGTCTTCAAACAATGAATTGGCCCAGGCTGGTCCTTTGCCATTTTTATCTTTCGTGTAAGGGGTAAGCGGGAACGTTCCTCCATAAATGGAGGTGCAGCCGGTGGCGTTGGCAATGATCATTCGGTCGCCATACAACTGCGTTACCAGGTGAATGTAGGGCACCTCACCACAACCCGAGCAGCTCGGGGGATACTCGAGATACGGCTCCGCAATATTGGGTTCGGAAACAAACGGAAGTTTATCGATCCAGATGGCAGGATTGCCCGGCACACCTTTGTATTCGAGGCGCTTCGTGCCGGTGGGTATGGCTCCGTTGATTGGCATAGCGGACACCGGAATGGTATCGCCCTTCAGGCGCAGGATCGGATCAACAATCGTGTCGGCAAACACACCCGAGTTGGCCGGCACCACTTGTTCGATTTCGGCAAACTTTTCGGCCACGTCTGGAATCGGCACATCAATCACGGCTTCGCTGGCTGCGTCAATCGCTTTCAGGTTCATCTCCACAATCTCCTGACCCTTGCGCGCAAACTGCTCTCTTACGTGTTCTTTGATGAGCGCAATGGCTTCCATTTGCGGCAATACACCCGATACTTTGAAGAATGCGGTTTGCATCACCGAGCTAATGCGACCACCGAGGCCCACACTCTTGGCAATCTTGGAGGCATCGATGGCGTACACCTTAACCTTTTTCTTTTTGATCGTCTCCTGCATGTCCTTGGTGAAGAGGCGGAAGATGTTCTCCGGCTTTTGGCTGGAGTTAATCAGGAATGTGCCGCCTTCGGTGATGCCCTCGAGAATATCGTATTGCCCGATGTACTGCGGCCGGTGCAGCGCTACGAAGTCAACTTTGTTTAACAGGTATTCAGATTGAATCGGTTGCTTACCAAACCGCAGGTGCGAGATGGTCCAACCGCCCGACTTATTCGAGTCGTACTGGAAGTACCCCTGTACAAACAGGTCGGTGCTATCGCCAATAATCTTGATGGCGTTCTTGTTGGCGCTCACCGTGCCGTCTGAGCCGTAGCCCCAGAACTTGCATCGCACAATGCCCGGTTGTTCGGTGTCTATTTCATCCCTTACGGGGATTGATTTTTTCGTGACATCATCGTTGATGCCTACCGTGAACCCATGCCACCCGTTGTTGTCGAGGTGGTCGTACACGGCCTTGACCATGGAGGGTGTGAATTCCTTGGATGACAAGCCGTAGCGACCGCCAATGATTCGTATGCCTGGCCGCTCAGCTGCCAAAGCGGCTACCATATCTAAATAGAGGGGATCGCCCAGGGCACCGGGCTCTTTCGTTCGGTCGAGGACCGCTATGCGTTTTACCGTTTTGGGCAGCTCAGCCAGAAAATCTTGCAACTGGAACGGCCGGTAGAGCCGCACGCGCAGCGCGCCCACTTTTTTACCTTTCTTGTTCAGGTAGTTAATGGTTTCTTGGATGGTTTCGGTTGAAGAGCCCATCGCCATGATCACGCTCTCGGCATCGGGGGCACCGATGTATTCAAAGAGTTTGTAGTGACGGCCCGTTTTTTCGCCAAACAGTTTCAGGTATTTCTTTACGATATCCGGGCACGCATCATAGAACGGGTTCACCGTCTCACGGCCCTGAAAGTACACGTCCGGGTTTTGTGCGCCTACCTTACAAACGGGTGCTTCGGGGCGCAACGCCATTTTCCGGAACTCTTCCACGTACTTCATGTCGAGCATGCCGCGCAACTCCTCATAGCTCAGCGGTATGATTTTTTGTATGGAATGCGAGGTGCGAAAGCCATCGAAGAAATGGAGAAACGGGATTTTAGATTCGAGCGTGGCCAGGTGGGCAATCACGGCCATGTCCTGCGCCTCTTGCACGTTGGATGAACACAACATGGCGAAGCCCGTGCCGCGCGTAGCCATTACATCGCTGTGGTCGCCAAAGATGGAAAGGCTTTGGCAGGCCAGCGACCGGGCCGACACGTGAAAGACCGTGGGCAGCAATTCGCCCGCAATTTTGAACATGTTGGGCACCATGAGCATGAGCCCCTGCGAAGCTGTAAACGTAGTGGCCATGGCACCACCGGTTAGCGCACCGTGAATAGCGCCTGCGGCACCACCCTCCGACTGCATTTGAACCACATCCACGACCTGCCCGAAAATATTTTTGCGCCCTTCGGCACCCCAGGCGTCAGCTTTTTCTCCCATGTCGCTGCTGGGGGTGATAGGGTAAATGGCGGCCACTTCCGAAAAGCCATAGGCAATGTTGGCCACAGCCGAGTTGCCATCGGTATTGATATAGGGGGCGGGGGTTTTCATGATGAAATTGCGGTGTTAATTCAGGCTTGAAAGTAGCCTGCCTAACTGCCGGAGGGACTGTCGGTTGTCACCGTAAAAAATGACTTTTATCAGGGGGCTTTGTTTGTAGCTCGAAACCGCGGAATACCCTCAAATTCGGCCAAAAACAAAGAAACATCGAAAAAGAGGATCGCATCTGTTGACCCCGGAACTGAACCTTCGTGTAGTTCACACCTCACCGCATTTCGTTAATCCCTTAGGTATTCAAATGCATAAGTGAAAAATGTTGCCACGGGTCGGAACCATGAATGCCCGTTGATTAGCTTATAGAACTAATTGTAGCAGGGCAAAAGGAATCGGGCTCACGCGCACCGTTCAAAAGCTTATTTTTGTCTCTGCTTTAAAATATTCAATCATAAATTCGAAACGTTAAAATCTCTATGAGCTTCCGCATCGAAAAAGACACCATGGGCGAGGTGCACGTGCCGGCCGACAAATACTGGGGCGCACAAACCGAGCGCTCGCGCAACAATTTTAAAATCGGCCCCGAGGCCAGCATGCCGAAAGAGATTATCTACGCCTTCGGCTACCTTAAAAAAGCGGCAGCCATCACCAACCACGAGCTGGGCGTGTTGAGTGCCGAGAAGAAAGACCTGATTGCCAAGGCCTGCGATGAAATCATCACAGGAAAACTAGACGATCAGTTTCCCCTCGTGATCTGGCAAACCGGCTCGGGCACGCAAAGCAACATGAACGCCAACGAAGTGATTGCCTACCGCGCCCACGTGCTGAGTGGCGGCAAGCTCACCGATGAGAAAAAGGTGCTGCACCCCAACGATGACGTAAACAAATCGCAAAGCAGCAACGATACGTACCCCACGGCCATGCACATCGCCAGCTACAAGCAGGTGGTGGAAATCACGCTGCCCGGCATGCAAAAGCTGCGCGACACCCTCTACAAAAAAGCAACGGAATACACAAGCATCGTGAAGACCGGCCGCACGCATTTTATGGATGCCACTCCCCTCACGCTCGGCCAGGAATTCAGCGGTTACGTGCAGCAAATCGATAACAGCATGCGCACCATCAAAAATGCACTGGAAGCCGTGCGCGAACTCGCACTCGGTGGAACAGCCGTGGGCACCGGCCTCAACACACCCAAAGGCTACGATGTGCTGGTGGCCAAACACATCGCCACGCTCACGGGCTACCCGTTTGTTACTGCACCCAACAAGTTTGAGGCGCTGGCCGCACACGATGCCATGGTGGAGTTGAGTGGCGCACTGAAGCGTGCGGCCGTGGCACTCATGAAAATTGCCAACGACATCCGCATGCTCAGCTCCGGCCCGCGCAGCGGCATTGGCGAAATCATCATCCCCGACAACGAGCCCGGCTCCAGCATCATGCCCGGCAAAGTAAACCCCACCCAGCCCGAAGCCATGACCATGGTGTGTGCGCAAGTGATCGGCAACGATGTGGCCGTGAGCGTGGGTGGCAGCATGGGCCACTTCGAACTCAACGTATTCAAACCCGTCATCGCGGCCAACGTGCTGCAGAGCGCGCGCCTCATTGGCGATGCCTGCGTGAGCTTCAACGACAAGTGTGCAGTGGGCATCGAGCCCAACCTGCCCATCATCAAGCAGCACATGGAAAACTCGCTCATGCTCGTCACCTCCCTCAACACCCACATCGGCTACGAAAATGCCGCCAAGATTGCCAAGAAAGCCCACAAGGAAAACAAAACCCTGCGCGAAGCCGCGGTTGAACTGGGCTTGCTCACTTCTGCACAGTTCGATGAGTGGGTACGGCCAGAAAAAATGGTTTAAACGAGATGCGCGTATTGAGAGGTTAGATTTGAGAAATCGCCTTCGGAAACGGAGGCGATTTTTTTGTGAGCGCCCCCTGACATAAGGCCCTCAACTCGCTGTTTTCCAATTTTTTACTACTTTTATCCTTCAATTAAACCAACAACAGAATGAAAACGAAACTGCTAACCGTCTGTCTGGCTTTGATTTTTTGCAGCGTAGCGGGGTTTGCTCAGTTATCCAAGCAGGACAAGAAAGCCTGGAAAAAGAAAGCCAAGGAGTACGCCAAAAATCCGGAGGCCCTGAAGAACTTCACGGAGGAAAAAGCAACAGCTGACAGTGAAGTATCGCGCCTCAAAAACGAGGTCAGCGGACTCAACAAGAGCGTCAGCGACAAGAATGCCAAGATTGCTGACCTGGAAGATCAACTCTCCCGCATGCGAAGCGATCTTACCTCGGCACGTGCCGAACTGGCGCAATTAAAAGAGAACCCACCTGTTAATCCAATGGATTTTTCGAGAGGGCTGGTATTTAAGGTTCAGATTGGCGCATTTCGGAAGAAAGACCTGGCGAAATATTTTGATAACAACCCCAACTTCGGAGGCGAGGCCACCGACAAGGGCGAGCAGAAGTTTACCATCGGAATCTTCCGCGACTATTGGGAAGCCGACAAATTCAAGAAGTATATGCGCGCTATGGGCGTATCGGATGCCTGGATTGTTCCCTATCGTGATGGCCAGCGCGTAGAGATAAAAGAAGTGTTGGATGCGGTAACAGCTGCGAAGGCCGAGGAGGCCAAAAAGAAAAATTAAGATTGTTATTAAATTCTGATCAGGCAGCCTCGACTCCGGGGTTGCCTTTTTTATACGTTTATGGTGTGTCGTGTAGCGGGAATTGGTCTGTTGGCATTGCTTAGTCTTCCCTTATTCGGGCAGGTGCGGCTCGATAAGCTTTCGCTGAAACGAGGTGAACAGTACGAGGTGCGCGTGTCCGACATTCTGGTGATTGATACTCTCGTCATGGGTGATAGTTCGCGCATTGTATTTCGGAATGACAAAGACCAGAATTTCATTCACTGCAAGGTTGCCCTCATAGGCAAGGGTGCGGTGATTCACGCGGAAGGAAAAGCAGGCGCACGGGGTGAAAACGGCAGGAATGGACAAAATGGCAATGGCCCGTGCAGCAACGGCACACATGCAACGTCAGGCACAGCCGGAGAACCGGGTGGCCATGGCAGCAGCATATCGCTTTACTGGAACCACGTTACCCTGATGGGGCGTTTCTTTGTCTTGCTAACGGGCGGAGACGCGGGCGATGGCGGAAACGGAGGATGGGGTGGCAGCGGTGGCGGTGGTACGCGGGTATGTGCCGGAGGAGATGGCGGTAACGGAGGAAATGGGGCAGCCGGAGGAAATGGCGGCAATGGCGGCAACTTGTTGCTTCAATACCACCAACTGACTGGTGATTCGCGCCAGATCATTGTGCGTAACAATGGGGGCTCGGCCGGTCGCGGTGGCGATGCCGGGGAGGCAGGTGATGCCGGGCTGGGGCCCAAAGTGGACGGCAAACGGGGCCAGCGCGGCAAAGAAGGACAGGACGGCAATGTGGGTTTGCCAGGCATTGTTAGTTTTGTACAGAAGTGAGAAATGGTTAGACGCTGGCTTTACAAACCCATTCCGCCCAAGGAACAAATTGAAACGCTGAGCCGCCAGCTCAACATCAACCAGTACCTGACAGCCATTTTGATTCAACGCGGTATCACTACGTATGAAACCGCCCATCATTTTTTCCGGCCGCAACTCAGTGACTTGCACGATCCGTTTTTGATGACGGATATGGAGCAAGCGGTAGCCCGCCTGCATTATGCCATTGAAAACAACGAGAAGATTCTCGTGTATGGCGATTACGATGTGGATGGCACTACGGCCGTAGCTTTGGTTTACAGCTATCTGAAAAGTTTCTACCCGCACTGTGACTTTTATATTCCCGATCGCCACAAAGAAGGATATGGGGTGTCGGAAGCGGGCATTCGGTACGCTACCGAGAACAATGTAGAGTTGATCATTGCGCTTGACCTCGGCATCAAAGCTTCCGATATGGTCAAGGTTGCCTATCACCAGGGGATTGACTTCATCATCTGCGATCATCACTTGCCGGACGAAGCCATTCCGCAAGCGGTTGCCGTGCTTGACCCCAAACGGCCGGATTGTGACTATCCGTTTAAGGAGTTAAGCGGTTGCGGAATCGGGTTTAAACTGATTCAGGGTTACGCCCGCACGCATCGCGAGGAGCACGAGATTTTTGATTACCTCGACCTCGTGGCTGTGAGCATTGCCTCAGACATTGTGCCCATTAATGGCGAGAATCGGGTGCTGTCTTTCTACGGTTTGCAAAAACTCAATCAAAACCCTCGCCCCGGGCTGAAAGCCTTGCGCGACATATCGGGCATCAAAGCCGATCAGGACGTCTCAGGCGTAGTGTTTACCCTCGGGCCGCGAATCAATGCAGCCGGCCGGGTCGATCACGGTCGGGCAGCGGTTGAACTTTTAGTCGCGGAAAGCGAAGATGAGGCCAATGAGATGGCTGGCAAAATCAATTCGACCAATGACCTCCGCAGAGAGTTTGACGTAAACATTACGGAAGAAGCGATTGCCATGATTGAAGGTAATGAATCGCTGCGTACCGCCAAATCAACTGTATTGTTTAAGAACACCTGGAACAAAGGTGTAATCGGCATTGTAGCCGCGCGATGTGTGGAGCGCTACTACCGGCCCACCATCATCCTGACCGAATCAAATGAACGGATTACGGGCTCGGCACGCAGTGTGGCCGGGTTTAACCTGTACGATGCCATTGAGCAGTGTAGCGATCTGCTTGAAAAATTCGGAGGACACAAGTACGCGGCCGGCCTTACACTGCTGCCCCAAAACCTGGCCGCATTCCAAAAACGATTTGAAGAAATTGTGGCCTCCACGCTGACTGACGACATGCGAATTCCCATCGTTGACATTGATCTGCCAATACATCTGGGCCTGATTAATCCGCGATTTTTCAACATCCTGAAGCAAATGGCGCCTTTCGGTCCCGAAAACCAAAAACCCGTTTTTGAAAGCCGCGGCCTGCAGGTTGCCAATTCGCTATCCAGCTTTAAGGACAAACACATGCGTTTTTTGGTCGGGCAGTCAGGCTCTGACCAGATCTTCACCGTAATGGCATTCGATTTGATAGAGCATTACGCCCGCTTACAGAACGGAGATATGTTCCGAATGGCTTACACCATTGAAGAGAATACGTTCAACGGCAACACTTCGATTCAATTGCGGGCAAAGGATATCAAATTCGACTAAACCAACTGAAGCGTATGATCCTGCGGGCCGAGAACCTGATGAAAAAATACAAGAAGCGCACCGTGGTGAATAACGTGTCGGTGGAGGTGCGGCAAGGTGAAATTGTTGGCTTACTGGGGCCAAACGGTGCCGGCAAGACTACCAGCTTTTACATGATCGTGGGGTTGATAAAACCGAACGAGGGTAAAATTTTCTTAGACACAGAGGAGATCACGCAGTTACCCATGTACCAAAGGGCCCGCAGAGGGCTCGGTTACCTGGCCCAGGAGGCAAGCGTTTTTCGCAAACTTAGCGTGGAGGAGAACATAATGGCTCCCCTCGAAATGACAACAATGAGTGCCAGCGAACGAAAGCAAAAAGTGGAACAACTACTGGAAGAATTTAGCCTTGCGCACGTGCGAAAAAACCTGGGCATGGTGTTATCAGGGGGCGAACGGAGGCGAACGGAAATCGCGCGCGCGCTGGCCGTTGACCCCAAGTTTGTGCTATTGGATGAGCCTTTTGCTGGCGTTGACCCAATTGCCGTTGAGGAGATACAGGGTATTGTGGCACGACTCAAGAAAAAAAACATTGGCATCCTGATAACCGACCACAACGTAGACGAAACGCTGTCCATAACCGACCGTGCTTACTTGATGGTGGAGGGTAAGTTGTTCAAATCCGGGACTTCCGAGGAACTCGCTAACGATCCGTTGGTGCGCAAAGTTTATCTCGGCCAGAATTTTCAGTTACGCAAAGCCCAGGTTACGTTCGAGCAGTAGATGTTGGACCGCGTTTACCTTGTATTCCCAATCCCGGCTGTCTGTTTTTGATACCAGAATTCGCCATCACGGTAATAGGCGGTGTAGACGTTCGGCAGAACGACCGAAATCTTCTTAAAATTGTCATGCGGGTCAAAAATCACCTCCGGGGGGCTTTTTGAAAATGATCGCTGAATCAAAAGCGCATGCGCCAGCATTTCTGGCTCCTGCCACACCGGCTTACTGAGTTCCCAGTCATAGAAAAAACCGGCCTGCTGATTTTCAGTCATGAGTCCGGGAACCGGGTCAGTTAACATCATGACGCGCTTCGCCTTTACCCGGGTGGGTGTCTCCTGAACCAGCATCTGCTGGTAGGAACCCTTACCAACATAGCCACGCAGCACCGCCTGAGCCGAGACCGCCACACCCAGAATCATGGCAACCAACATCATATTCGCAATCCACTTCCTGCGAATGAGCAACAGATAATGGCTAATAAAATAAGTGACAGGTGGAATAAAAGGAATAAGCGTGGTGGGCGTGCGCGCTTCAGCAAGCGTTGCCTGAACACCCGCTGCGACCAGCCAAAGGAACATCACCTGAAGCAATTGACTCTGGTAGCGCGTAAAATGGGCTTCCCGCTGTAACATGAAAAGCGAGATCAGGAAATACAGAAAAGGAATTCCGCCAATAACCAACAGGGATCTAAAGTCGATGTCCCATTTACCGCCCCATACCCAATTGGCAGCGTAGAAATTCACGCCAAGCCATCGCGTTTGATCCATGAGAAAATAACCCATTACGAGCACCAGATGAGGAAGAAGAAACCCCGTAATCAGCAATACAGACTTCCGAAACGTCAGGCCCGCGTACAGCAGCAACGCAATCCACGCAAAGAGAAAGAAGACCCAATAACTGAAGACGACCAGTGTAGCTAATCCCAAAAGAAACCCGGCCCGGAGAACCACGTCCTCGCGCTGCTCCCGAAACTCAATTTCATTAAACAGCTGATGAAGCGCCAGCAGCAAGAGCAGCGAAGCAAGTAACTCGGGCGAAAACCTCAACAAATCAAATGAGCTGACACCGAGGACGGCAAAAATCAGTGACGGCAGATAGGTGTTTTCGTTGTAGGCGCGGTGCACAATCAGAATCCAGCCAAAAACGGCTGCCTGCAAAAATAAAAGCAGAAACCCAACGGCATTCCAACCCAGAGAATGACGTCCAAAGCAAGTCTCCAGCAACGCAGCCATCCAGGCGGCAAGAGGCGGAGTGGAAACGAACCATTCCGAATAAAGCGTACGACCTTCACTAACCGCCTCCCCCGTAATGAATTGGTAAAGATCCCTCAACAAGAGCCCGGGGTTGCTCAACCACAACGGAAGGGCCAGAAGCGCGAGCACCGCGAGAACGGCCAGCAAGCGATAAGGATCGTTAATTCGAAAAAAGCGGAGTAACACGTTTGAGGTTTGCCGGCAAATAAACTCAAAAAACATCAAGCCAACATGAGTCGGACTCCGAAATCTAATCTTGCTATCTTTGCCGTATGAGCGTAAGACAACAGAAGTTTTCGCGGCTAATCCAAAAGGAATTGAGCGACATTTTCCAGCGCGACAAGCGCGGCTTGTTGGGCAACGCTTTTATTACCATTGCCGAAGTGCGCATGAGCCCGGATTTGGGGGTGGCTAAGGTGTTTATCAGTATGATGCTGGCCCCCGATAAACAGGCGGTGTTGACCAAGCTCAACGACCATAAAGGCGAAATTCGAAAAGCACTGGGCGATAAAATCCGAAACCAGGCGCGTATTATTCCGGAATTGGTCTTCATCATTGATGAGGTAGAAGAAAATGCGATGCGCATGGACGCCTTGATTCGCAACCTGAACATCCCGCCTGAACCCCGGGAGTAGCCGTGAACGTTTCGTTCTTCATCGCGAGGCGCTATTTTTTGTCCAGGCGCAAAAAGAATTTCATACATGTTATTTCGTGGCTTTCGATTGTTGGCGTTGCCATCGCTACCGCTGCGTTCGTTATCGTCCTTTCGGTGTTTAACGGCCTGGAAACGCTGATCGGCTCGTTGTACACATCATTCGATCCGGAGCTAAAGGTAGAGGCCCGGCTGGGTAAGTCGTTTCCGGTGAGTGACTCCCTTCTTACTGCCCTACGAAACACGGAGGGCGTGGCCGTTGTCACCGAAGTGATTGAAGATTACGTTTACGTCCGTTACCATGGGGCCGACATGGTGGTGACTGCGAAGGGCGTTAGTGACAACTTCCTGGATCAGCATCGGTTGGATGGTCAACTGGCCGAAGGCCGGCTTGTATTACGCGAAGACAGTGTGAATTATGCCATTGTCGGCCGGGGTGTTCAATACACTTTATCAATGGCCATTGAAGAAAACTTTTACCCCCTTCAGCTTTATTACATCCGGAAAGGCACTGGCTTTTCTTTTGATCCAACACAACAATATACCACGGCTATGGTTATGCCGGGAGGGGTCTTTTCGATTGAAAAAAATTATGATGAGAATTACATCTTTCTGCCACTTGCTGTAGTGCGTGATTTAATGGACTATGGCAACCAGCGCACAGCACTTGAAATCAAGTCGACCCCGTCTGCCAAATCCGAAGACGTTAAAGCCCGCATTCAACAGATACTGGGAGATGGGTTCACCGTGAAAACGAACTTTGAGCAGCACAAGGACTTGTACCGGCTGCTGAAGATGGAAAAGCTCTTTATGTTTTTGGCCCTGGGGTTACTCATCACGATCGTATCGGTCAACATCTTTTTCTCGCTCATGATGCTGGTCATCGACAAAACGAAAGACATCAGTGTGCTGGCGTCATTGGGCGCCACCCCGCGTCTGGTGAGTTCCGTTTTTGTAACTGAGGGCATGGTAATAGCCGGGATCGGTGCCGGATGCGGCCTCGTACTGGGGGGGGTGCTGTGCTGGTTGCAGGAAACCGTTGGCTTGGTGAGCATGGGTATGGAAAATGCCGTGGTGCCTAACTATCCGGTTAAGATGTTAGGTACCGACTTCCTGGCCGTTTTGGGCCTGATTGCCGTGATCACCATTGCTATGTCGTGGTACCCGGCCCAGCGGGCCGCCCGGGCCGCGTCCCCCCAGCATCTCTAGATAAAAGCCCATGTAAGGTTGGTGTACCTTTCTGTCTATTTTTCCAGCGGCCAGTTCGAGCCAATTGCCTAATTTGCAATTCGCCTTATTCTGTACCTGCCCAAAAATGGCCTTTTGGCCCGCTTGGGTTCGAAAAAAGGCCAATTGAACAAAAAATGAAGGTATCGGCCGCCCAGCCCTTTCAAATAATCTACTCCATGTACCAGCATGAGTACCTGGGCTATTTATTTGAATCCTTCATCGTACACCTGGACGACAAGGGCAAGCTGACCTACCAGCATCAGAACATCTCGGCAAAAAATGCGCGCGAGTTTTCCAAAGGATTGGACGACCGGGATTACCAATTGATCGACCTCATGGACAAGATGGGGCACGATGTGTTGCTGAAGAAATTTTCGGTAAAACCCATGAAGCCGCAGGAGTTTTTTGCCAAAACCTACGACAAGCAAAAAGGCAGTGAGTTATTACAAGAGCAGATTGAGGTTTACCTCGAGGGGCTCCGCGCTGCCATTCTCGAAAAGATGCGTGGCAAAATGCTGTTTGAGATGGGTAATGATGGTGAACCCACCTGGCGTAAGGTAGAGGTCCTGGAGAAACGGGCTTCCATACAATTTCATTTTACCCGGAGCAACGAAAACACCAACTACTATCCTACGATTACCTACGAGAGCAAGAAAGTTGATGTTCCAAACGTTAATGCTTACCTGATTTGTAAAAATCCGGCCTGGCTGGTCGTGAATGGTAAGTTATACGGTTTTGACAAACCGGTTGACGGACGAAAGTTGCAACCGTTTCTCAGCAAGAAATTTGTCGTCATTCCGAAAAATCTCGAAGAAACATATTACAATCGTTTTGTGGCACCGCTTATCGCCTCGTTTGACGATGTGGAGGTAAACGGTTTTGAAATCAACAAGAGCGAATACGATCCGCATCCGCTGCTGTCACTCTCCGAACTACCCCCGGCCAATACACGGGAGGTGAAAACTCTTTTTGAGACCGTGCGCGATGACAGCGCCCCCAGCGATGATGAGGCCGGAAAAATTGTATTTGACCTGTCGTTCAAATACGGGAAGCATCGGTTCCGTGGTGATATGATTGGCCCGGTGAATGTTACGGTGGAGAAAAAAGAAGATGACTACATCTTTCATCGCGTTAAGCGCAACATTGACGCGGAGAAAAAATATGCCAACACCCTGATTAAGCTGGGGTTACCCCTAAAGGGGTTTCGCGTGGCCATTGACAAAGGCACAGCCTTCTCATGGCTGAACGAGAATCGCGTGAATCTGCTCAACCTGGGTTTTGAAGTGAGTCAGCCGGAAAACCGCGATAAGAAATACTTTGTGGGCAAGGCGGTGATCGAGCTTGAGGTAAAGGAAAATATCGATTGGTTTGACATTCATGCGAAAATCCGTTTTGGCGAATTCGAAATCTCTTTCAAGGAATTGCGAAAGCTCATTCTGAAGAAGAAAGTTGAATTCAAACTGCCGAATGGAGAAATCGCCATCATTCCCGAAGCCTGGCTGATTAAATATGGCGACTTATTCGCCATGAGCGAGACCCACGGTAACCAGGAGAAACCCGTATTGAAAAAATACCACATCAACCTGGTAAAAGAACTGGAGGAAGGCTCGCTGGCTAAGGTGCAAATGAGCGACCGGCTGCGCAACCTTCAGTCGTTTACCGGCATAAAAGACTTCCCCATCCCGAAAGGGTTCAAAGGAGAATTACGCCCTTATCAAAAAGCCGGGTACAACTGGCTGCGATTCCTGAACGAATTTCACCTCGGGGGTTGCCTGGCGGATGACATGGGTTTGGGAAAAACCGTTCAGACGTTGGCACTCTTGCAAGCCGAGAAAGAGAAGGAATCTGAAAAAGGTGCGCCCAGAACCTCCCTTTTGGTGATGCCGACTTCGCTCGTCTATAACTGGGAGATGGAGGCATCCAAGTTTACCCCCGAGTTGAAAATCCTCAACTACACCGGCACGCACCGCAAAAAAGACATTCAGCAATTTTCGAAGTATGATCTCGTAATCACTTCCTATGGCATTACCCGCTTAGATGCCGATCTGTTGCAGGGATTTTACTTCAACTATATCATTTTGGATGAAAGCCAGGTAATCAAGAACCCCTCCTCAAATATTGCCAAGGCTGTGCTCCAACTCAAGTCGCGCTTCCGGCTTACGCTTACCGGCACACCCCTGGAAAACACTACGCTGGACTTATGGTCGCAGATGACGTTTGTCAATCCGGGATTGTTAGGCGGACAGACTTTCTTTAAGAACGAATACCAGCAACCCATCGAGAAGAAGCAAGACGAAGCCAAAACGAAAAAGCTCAATGCCATCATTAAACCGTTTGTGTTGCGGAGGTTGAAATCGCAGGTGGCGCGCGATCTGCCGGAAAAGGTGGAGAATATTCGTTACACCGACATGAGCGCTGAGCAAGAAGAAAAATACGAAGAGGCAAAAAGCTATTATCGCCATAAGATTCTCGACCTCATTGAGAAGGAAGGCATCAGCAACAGCCGCATGACCATTCTGGAGGGGTTAACCAAGTTGCGTCAATTGTCCAATCACCCGCGGATGGTAGACGCGCAGTACAAAGGTGATAGTGGCAAACTGGAGGACGTCTCGCACCTGGTTGAAAACGCGCTGTTAGAAGGGCACAAACTCTTGATCTTTAGTCAGTTTGTAAAGCATCTGGAGATTGTGCGGGAAATGCTGAACAACCGGGAGGTTCCGTATGCCTACCTCGATGGAAGCAGCACTGATCGAAAAGAGCAGGTTGAGCGATTTAATAAAGATCCTGACCTGAAGATTTTCCTCATTTCCATAAAAGCGGGCGGACTAGGTCTTAATCTCACCGAAGCCGACTACGTGTTTATTCTTGACCCCTGGTGGAACCCGGCCGTGGAAGCTCAAGCGGTTGATCGCGCGCACCGGATTGGGCAAAAGAAGAAGGTGTTTACCTATAAGTTTATCACGCGCAACTCAGTGGAAGAAAAAATTCTGCAGTTGCAAAAACATAAACTGAAGCTCTCTGAAAATCTTATCCAAAGTGAGGAGAGCATTATCAAGCAGCTGACGAAGGCTGACCTGGAGATGATGTTGGCCTAAGAAACTGCCTCATTCTTGAGGTGTCGCGTTTTCCAGCGATCATGCGACCACAACCAGTTAGCCGGGTTTTCCAGAATGGCCTGCTCCAGTTTCCGTGCATACTTTTCTACAACCTGTGTATCGCCTTTCGAATAGGGTGGCTCGGTGAGCAGCTCAATCGTGACCTCGTAGTAGCCTCGCTTTACCCTGCGGGTATTAAAAAAAAGCACCGGGTATTGCATCAACACGGCTAGTTGATTGGTGCCGTCAAAAAAAACGGTATCCTGATTGAGAAAACGGGTAGCGTAACGCTTGTCGCGATCCATGCCGGGATATTGATCGGCCGCGAGTCCAATGATCTTCGGAATAGCCCTGCGCTTGAACAATTCACGGGCAACTTCATCGCGCTTAATCGCATGGCCGCCAAACCGCATGCGACTGGCCAGCGAGAACCGCTCAAATAGTTCAATTTTTACCGGCTGATACACAAAATCCAACGGCAGGGGGGCTTGCAGGATGGTGCCGGCCAGAGCCCACTCCCAATTGAACTGGTGTGACGTTAAGCCAAAAAACGATTCATGACTTCCTTTGATTCGATCCATCAAATCGGAATTAATGAGCTTAAGGCGCTTTCGAAATTCCTGCTCTGAAATCGTCAGTAGCTTGAGCATCTCCACCACATAGTCTGACATATGGTGATAAAACTCACGTTCAATGCTTTTGAGTTTGGATTGATCAAATTGCGGAAAGGCATTGCGCAGATTTTTTTGAACCATCTCTCTGCGGTAGTGAATGACATGATAAATCAAGAAAAAGAGGAAATCACTAAGCAGATAGAGAAACCAAAACGGCAGCCTGGAAAGTAAGCGGAGCAAAAACATGACCGGCAAAATTAGAGGATGTTTTGATTACTTTTGAGGACTGTGTCCATGAGAATTCTGTCGCCTGTCTTTCTTTTGGCAATTGCTCTAAGTTGCGAGCAACCGATCACCTGTTGTGGTCAGGCCGGTGCCAGCATTGGGCTGGTTGGAGATCCGGAAGATGTGACATCACCCACGGCTGGCGGCACCGTACTGATGGGCGGCAGCACCGATGTGGATGAAGCCATTCGATGGATGTTGCAGCGAAGCGGGGGAGGCGACTTCATAGTAATCCGCGCTTCGGGGTCTACAGGGTACAACGATTACATATTTGGGTTGGGTACCGTCAACTCGGTCGAAACACTGCTCATCAATACTCGCGAAAAAGCGCTCCTGCCAGAGACCGGCAAACGTATTCGTGAAGCAGAAGCACTTTTCATTGCCGGTGGGGATCAGGCGAATTATGTGAAGTTCTGGGCTAACACCGAAGTATCGGCTGCCATTCAATACCTCTTAAACGAAAAAAAAGTACCGATTGGCGGCACCAGTGCCGGCTGTGCCATTCTCAGTGATTACATCTTCGATGCACAACAGGGAACGGTTACCTCATCGGAAGCACTGGCCAATCCGTATGTGCCGGCTGTGAGTCTGTCAAAGAGCTTTATCCAAATTCCCGCTCTTGCGAACGTCATAGCCGATCAACATTATACACAACGGGGCCGCGAAGGAAGGCACGTTGTCTTTATGGCTCGCCTTGAGAAAGATTTCGGAGTTAACCAACCCCGTGGTATCGGAGTGGATGAGCAAACCGCTGTGTGTATTGCGCCTGATGGCCAGACCACCGTTTTTGGTATCGGTAAAGCATACTTCCTTCAAGGGAAAACGATGGCAGAAGATTGCAGCCCGGGTAAAAAACTTCATTGGCATCGGAATCAACAAGCCGTTCAGGTACACGTTGTTGCCGGCTCGCCCAGCGGCACCGAAGCATTCCCGGGTTCATCCTGGCCGTCTACCGGCACGTTTTGGTTTGTCGAGTCTGGTGTATTGAACAAAACTCCATGAAAGATAAGGTGATTGTGATAACCGGGGGATCTTCCGGGATAGGCCGGGCACTGGCTGAAAAGTTCGGCCGTGAAGGCGGGCGCATTTTGATTACCGGAAGAAACGCTACCGAGCTTGACACGGCTGTGGCCGAGTTGCAGCAAAAAGGGATCACGGTGGCGGGATTTCGGGCCGATGTAAGCCAGGAAGAAGACAACCAAAAAATGGCGGACGAAGCCGTCCGTTTATATGGAACAATTGACGTGTTAGTCAACAACGCAGGTATTTCCATGCGTGCGCTTTTCAGTGAGGTGGATCTGGCGGTTATCAAAAAAGTAATGGATATCAACTTCTTTGGCGTGCTTTATGCCACCAAGTACTGCCTGCCCTACATCCAGCAAAATAAAGGCTCCGTGGTGGGTATCTCGTCTATAGCCGGGTTCCGGGGCTTGCCCGGAAGGGCCGGCTACTCAGCCTCCAAATTTGCGCTCAATGGCTTTTTGGAGGTGCTTCGCACCGAGCATTTGAAAACCGGTGTCCACGTACTCACGGCCTGTCCGGGCTTCACCGCCTCCAATATTCGCAAACGCTCATTAACAAAATCCGGAGCCCAGCAGGGGGAGTCGCCCCGGGCGGAAGAGAAAATGATGACCGCTGAGGAGTGCGCGGATCATATTTACCGGGCCGTGGTTAAGCGAAAGAATTTTCTAATCCTAACCACACAGGGCAAACTGGCGGTGTGGCTGAACAAGTGGTGGCCCTCCCTCGCTGACCAGATGGTGTACAAGGTGATGGCAAAAGAGCAAAATGCACCGATTGGTTGATCAGGTCTTGTTGACGAAGACCATCTTCGTATTGTCTGCTTTCGAGATGCTCTTAAAAAACTCTACTAACTCCGAATAAGACTCAGGCGGGAACTCACCGTCCAGCATTTTCAATCTCCGTATGTAGTAAACCGTGTTATTCTCAACCTTATAGTCGGCCCAGTATTCGCCAAACCTTGTCTTTATCGAAACAGTAGTTGGCACAAACTCCGGATGAAACGTTTGGGGCACTTTAACTACTATTGTATCAGTGTCTACGTAGGCCGCGTTTCTAACTACGGGGTTTTTTCGGACTTCCAGTTTCTCTGGAACATGGGCAAATCGCCCAAAAATGTTGGGCGTAATGAAAAGCCGTTTACCATTTATGGTGGCCGCTTTACGAAGCTCTATGTCAGCCAAAACCGTGGAGGTGGGAATTTCCGACTTCTTTGCTGACATGGAAAAACTCTTGACCGTAAAGCTTGGGAAATCAATGGCTCGCTCAAGCCACTTCTTTTGTTCAGTGGTCTGACTAGATGCCATTAATGCATCCAATCCGCCATTCTCCGTTTGTGTACCTGAGAAGTTCATCATCATTGCCACCTGTGCATCACCAGTTGGTTGGAGATCAACTTTGGCTACCCGAATCTGCTGATTGGCATCGGCAGCATAGTGGGGCGTCCTTACTAATTTACCACCCTCTTCGGTTATCATCAGGGCATAACGATTAGAGGTAAAATCTCCAAGGAAGCCGAACGGTGCAATTTGACTTGTACACTCAAGCCATACCGTGTCTTTCTTTTGTGGTACGGCTACAATGATGTGATTGAAATAATCTACCGGGAAATCGGGCGAAAGGTGCTTCATGCCATCGCCTCCGAAAACCCAACAGTAGTATCCCTTAATGCCAACCTCTTTCAACAAGGCAACCATATAGTTGGACAAGGCCTTACAATCACCATAACCTACCTCATCCACGGTTTTGGCATCGAACGGTTGAAGACCTCCAATGCCCAATTGAATGCTTACGTAACGGGTCTTGCTTTGCATAAATTCATACAGCACGCGTATCTTCTCCCGGTCATTGGTAAGGTTTGCCGTCATTTGTCTAACCTTCGATCGGGTCGCCTCCGGTAGCACATCCCGACCCGCATTCAACTGCAGTTGCCACTGCCCTATACTTTGCCAGCTATTCATCGACCCGGCATAGCCATCGTATTCAAAGTCGGCTGGAGCAAGCGCGACATTTGGTACTACGCGATTTACCTCAGGTGCATAACGTTCAAATTTGTCGGGCTTTACATTTGAAAACTTCCAGGATAATGCTTCAAGATCCTTTCCAGCCGCGGCCCTTTCGGGCTCAGGGCATCGAAATGCCTTATAGCGAGGTTTGAGCAGAACCGGGTAAGAAATTTGATAACTCAATTGTTCGGCTGACACTTCATCATCTTCGTACAAATAAAAACCCGGAATTGAGTAAAGTAGTTTGCTTGTTACTTGGTATTCGATTTCAACCGTATACGGGTAGTAATCCTGCCGAAGGTCCACAATCTTGATTCGATTGTCCTCATACAGGCTATATCCGCTGGTGCTTGAGCGATCGATGATATCGCTGTTCTTCACTTTCTTAACCTGCTTACCCAAAGCATCATAGACGGCTCCCTCGACAAAATCAATGGTGCGCTCTTTGTCGTAACCAATAACGAAAACGCCATGGTCCTTACCCTGGCTGTTGAGAACGGTAATAACTCTTTTGAACCGATAACGAGACTTTGATTTTGACACAATCTGGAAATCCTGTTCCTGAAGCCGGACAACTGCGTACATGCCCTCTGTTAACTCCGCTGGTATAGCTCCAACCGGGTATTTGACTTCTGCAGCCCCAGCAGCATACGCCAGCAACACGCTGATTAAAAGAAAACGAAATCTCATAATTTCTTTTTTAATACCACTTGCTCAGCCTGTTTAGCTACCACCTGAGTATAAAATTCGCGGAGTGCCGGATATTCCTCCTGAAGAAATTTTGCTTTATTGATGATAAACTGACAGGTAATTGAAATCGTTTGCCCACTCTGGCTAGTCGAGTAATTTAGGCGGCCACTGTTGTTCGGCAGAGCAAGTGCTTTGCTTTGCGGAAGCTCTTCTACCTCATAATCCTCCGGCACAACAAACTTTGAAATGATGATATTTTCAAAAGGTGTTCCAAAATCAACCGGGTACTCACGTGTCTCCGACTTGAAGGGATTATCTTCCTGCGTTCCATACATCAGTGGGTTGAAGTAGACTCGATCCCCCGCATCCTGAATGTGGTCATTGACGACAATCTCATGCGCTTCTTCAAAAGGCAAAGCCGATTCATCCTTGTTTTTGTAAGCGCTGTTCTTGATTTCCCAAGATTTGCCTGCAAACAGACTCTTTGCATGGTCATGCTCGCCCTTGCCCATCACACTGGTTCGGCCCACCGAGGCCGCCAAGCCATCACGGGCAATCTTCAGGCTGCCTGACAAAGCCCCCCCTTGCTCAATTGACACTGTTGTGGTAACGGAGAGTCTTGACCGGGCTGCTTGCACGGTAACCCATTCAGGCGCATCTGAAATTACGAGACCCACCCCATTTAAGCATCTCAAGGGCAGAGACTTCATTGGCAACTTACGATCAGTGGCATCTAGAAAAATCGGCTTGTCCCCTAATTTTACGAGGCACAACAAATCATTAAATTGGCTAAGCATCGGAACAAAGGCACGGACTGCCCCATTACTGCGGTCGCTGATAGCCACCGGGTAAGCCGTGAGCCCGGCCTTCTGAAGAAGAGTAACCAACAGAAGATTGATTTCAGACGAGCTTCCTTTACCCTCATCAATGACTTTTTTGAACGGATGATCCGGAATAACGTCTGTGTATTCATTCCATTCAATGGTCCTCTTCACATAGTCATACAGTTTTTCCAATATCTTTTGCTGATCTTTTTCCTCACCCACCTGCTCCTCCACAACCTTTTTTAGAAACCCTGACGTTCTCATTTGGCCCCCAAAATCCACATTATTCATTAAGCCATTTGTCACATAGCCCCAGCCCTTTAGTACACGTACTACACCCGTGCCTGGGAACATATACTCCTCCAAATAAAAATCTACTCGTGATACGAAGTCATCCTCGGTCGTCAGGAACGGCTCCTCATGAAATGCCGGCACATCTTTCATCGTCCAGGTTGTGCGATCGCGGCCATCTTTACGCTGAGGCTGGAGATACCCAATAACATCACTTCGAAAAGTAAAATTCGATGGGAATCGGGTATCATACTCGGACTCCAGTACCGGAATGTCATACTGAAATTGCCAGGGAGGAATCCAGGATGCATCCGATCGAATGGTGTAGCTGTACTCAATTACGGAACCCGCCTTCACATTGGGAACAGCAAACTTGACCTCCTCGCGGTATCGGTTTATCTTCGTTTTAAAAACTGCGTCCTCACTCATCTTGCTTTCAACCACTTTTCCATTTTCGAGATTGTAAGCCGATGCCCTTATCTTCGAAATAGTGCTTGAGCCGCGACTGAGCTGAATGGTCATGTTGGCCCACTGATCCACTTCGGTCTGGTCAAAAAACTTTATTCGTACGTGCCGCTTCATGATTACCTCAAGTTGATCATTAAGCTCAACATCTCCTCGGTTGAATATAACCACAGCTTTAGCTGATGGATCTCTTTCATACGATTGCATAGTCAATTCACTCTCCGATATCTTCCCAAAATCGTAGGAAATTTGTGACCGGCCATCGTGTGCCAATACCAAAAGGCTCACGCCAATAATGAGATATTTCATTCAAATCAAGGAATGTCATTTAAAGATACGTTGGAACTACTATTGCGCGCAAAAAATCTTGCCCAGAAAATGTTTACATCCTCTTTTTAAGCACAATCTGCTCACTTTGCTTTGCCACTACCTGCGCATAGAAATCGCGTAACGATAAATAGTCTTCCGGTGAAAAGAGTGTCCTGTTCATCACAAACTGGCAGGTAACGGTCACCAGCCCATTTACCACACTAACTGAATACGAGAACTTTCCTGCATTATCAGCGAGAGCAATAACTTTTGTCTGAGGGAGGTCCTCGATTTCGTACCCGGCTGGTATCGCAACACGCGACACTAAAATATTCTCGAATGGATACTTCAGATCTATCGGGAAAACACGAACGGCCTCCTTAAACGGATTATCCTCTTGAATTCCATAAGATAGTGGATTGAAGTAGATTCGGTCGCCTGCATTTTGCACGTGGTCAGAGATACTTAAAACACACTCCAGTTCAAGCGGAGTTGGATCTTTGATGTTTTTGAACGCCCAGGCATTGACTTGCCATGGCTTCCCCTGAGAAATCGAGTTTACATAGTCACGTTCTCCCATTTGGGCAATCAATCTCTTCGCCTGCGCTCCAAGAATGCCATCCCGCACGACCTTCATTTGCTCCTCAAGAACTCCCTCGCTCGAAACAGTAACCTGGGTGGTGACGGCCAGTCGTGCCCTGGGTGCCTCTACTACCAGCCATTCGCTTGCGGTTTCAGAAATTACGAGGCCTAATCCGTTTAGGCATCGTTCCGGAACAAACCGAGAAGTCATCAAACCATCTGTGGCATCAAGGAAAATTCTTTTTCCGTCAATCTTAACCAATCCGATTAGGTCGTTTAGCTGGGACCGACTTGGTAAGTGGTGTTTGATGGGGCCCCGATTGCGAGTTCGTATCGCTACGGGTGTGGCATCAAAACCAGCCTTCTGCAAAAGAGCAACTAAGAGTAAGTTAACTTCAGCCGAAGTGCCAGTCCCCTCGGCAAGAACCTTCGAAAAATCTCGCGTGGGTATTACTTCTGTCTTGCCGTTCCAAACAATTGATTTTTTTACATAGTTACAAAGTCGATCAATCTTGTCATTAGGATTGGTGATGCCATTCATATTGGCTTCCACATACTTCTTTAGATATCCCGAACCTCGCAGTTGTCCGCCAAAATCAGGACTCTGAATGAATTCCCCGACAATGCGTCCCCATGTGGTAAGATTATAGTTGGAATAGAAGTTAACTTGACCTATGAATTCGTCACCATCGGGCATGAACGGCTCTTCGCGATAGGCGGGGACTTTTTCGATGGACCAGTTTTGAATCATCCCGTTTGACGACTCGCTTTTCTGCGGTTTCAACATGCCAATAATTTCCTCTGTATAAGAGGACTTCCCCGTAGACTTGATTCGGTAGGAAGAGCGTTGAACTGGGAGCGTTTGCTGGAAGCTCCAAGTTGGCAGAAACAGGGCGTCATAGCGAACAGAATAAAACAAATCAACCACGGTTCCAGCCTTCACACTCGGAATCGCAAATCTCACCTCTGTCCACTCTTTACTTATTCGGGTTTTAAACATTCCCTCATCGCTCATCACTGACTTGATTATCTGATCATTTTCCAGGTTACACGCAATCCCCTTTACTTTCGTAACTGTTCCCAGTTCATTTACCTTGATTTTTAAATTTGTCCATTCCTTGACTTCAGATTGGTTGAAGAATTTGATCCGCATATGTTCCTCAAATAAAACACCCAACCGAGGGTCAACCAGAACATCGGATCGGCTAAACAGAATGACGGCCCCTGCAGTAGTGTCCGATTCGTAACGAGACATTTTTAGCTCGCCCATTGATATTTCACCAAACTCTTCCGAGGGAATTTGGGCTGAGACGAGGCAGCAGCAAAAACAATTCGTAACCAGAAAAAGCCAGCCCGAACGTATATGCATAACAACTGTTTGAGACTCCCCAAAATTGCCGACTTTGCGTAAAAATGTCCAAACTAAAGAAACTCTTTTTTTGCCAATCCTGTGGCTACGAGTCGGCCAAGTGGCTGGGGAAATGTCCTTCATGCAACGCGTGGAACAGTTTCGTTGAAGAGGTGGTGACCAAAACCGAAACGAACAAGAACGAATGGCGCAACGAGGGCCAGCCAACCAAAACGCTAACACCCAAAACGCTGGCCGAAATTGAATCCGGGCACGAGCAACGCATTCCCACACCGGACCACGAGCTTAATCGCGTGCTGGGGGGCGGACTGGTCCCCGGCTCGCTGGTGCTCATCGGGGGCGAACCGGGAATCGGAAAATCGACTTTAATGCTGCAACTGGGGTTGCAATTACCCGCAGCAAAAACATTATACGTCTCAGGCGAAGAAAGTGATCAGCAAATCAAAATGAGGGCGCAGCGCATCGCGGGAAACCAGACGACCCCAGGATTTCTTATCCTCACGGAAACGAACACCCGTAACATTTTTTCGGCCATTGTATCGGCTCAACCGGATATCGTGATCATTGACTCCATTCAAACATTGTATTCTCCACTGTTGGATTCAGTGGCGGGCAGCATCGGGCAGGTGCGGCAATGTGCGGGTGAGCTTATGAAGTTTGCCAAGGAGACCCACACACCTGTACTGTTAGTGGGGCACATCACCAAAGATGGTTCACTGGCCGGCCCCAAAGTGCTGGAGCACATGGTCGACACGGTTTTGCAGTTTGAGGGCGATCAACATCTGGCCTATCGCATTTTGCGTACCACCAAAAATCGATTTGGATCTACGTCTGAGATCGGTATTTATGAAATGCGGGGCAACGGTCTGCGCGAAGTATCAAATCCATCTGAGATATTGATTTCACAAAAAGACGGACCTCTTAGCGGAGCCACCATTGGGGCAACCATTGAAGGTAATCGCCCGCTGTTGATTGAGATTCAGTCGCTGGTGAGCCCGGCCTCGTACGGCACGCCACAGCGAACGCCCACCGGATTTGATCAAAAGCGATTGAACATGTTGCTGGCGGTGCTGGAAAAGCGATGTGGATTCAGAATGGGCACACAGGATGTCTTCATCAACATGGCCGGAGGCATTTACGTGGAAGACCCCGCCATTGATCTGGCGCTATGTGTATCCATTATTTCATCCATGGAAGAAATTCCCATTGATGAAAAAATATGTTTTGCGGCCGAAATCGGATTGGGTGGCGAACTGCGCGCGGTGAATCGCATTGAACAGCGAATCTCAGAAGCTGAAAAACTTGGCTTTCGCGAAATCTATATTTCCAAGTTCAACCAAAAATCGGTTGATAGTAAGAAATCGAAAATTCAGGTGAAGGGGTTCGGGAAACTGAAGGATGTTTTTGAAGATTTGTTTGGGTAATTGCCCTGCAGCCCACCGGTGTGCAGCGCCAACACGGTGCTCCCTGGTTTGAACTTGCCTGCTTTCAACATGTCCAGAATGCCAAACATCATTTTGCCCGTATACACAGCATCAAGCGGCAGGGCAAATTCATCTTTCATCCTTCGGATGAATGTGTGTAAGGCGGGCGTGGTTTTGGCATAGCCTCCATGGTCGTAAGAAGTCTCGATCCGCCAGTTTCGAAAGGGCTGCGGTACCTCATTTAACATTTCTTGTACGGTGGCACGTAAGAAGCCCCCGTTTTTCAGAACGGAGTAGCCGACTACTTCGCCCGCACCATCAAGCCCGGCTATCAGTCCAGCTAAAGTCCCACCTGTGCCAACGGGTAAGCAGAGGTAGTCAAACTCCACTTCATTCTTTATTTGGTGTGCCCATTCCCGCACGCCCTTAATGGCCAATGCATTGGTGCCCCCCTCAGGGATCAGGTAGAAATCCCCGAACAAATCGTGCAACTCCCGAATGAATTCGTCTTCTGCATTATCGCGGTAACGCGCCCTCGAAATAAAATGGAGCTTCATGCCGTTCGCCTGTGCAAAAGCGAGTGTCGGGTTAAGTGGCAATACCTCCTCTCCACGAATGATGCCAATGGCGTTCAATCCTAACTCGCGTGCAGCGGCTGCTGTGGCATAGAGGTGATTGGAGTAAGCTCCACCAAACGTGAGTAGGGTGTGATGCCCTTGATCAACTGCTTCCTGCAAATTGTACTTCAGCTTCCACCACTTGTTTCCAGAAACGTAGGGATGGTTGAGGTCCTCCCGGAGCAAAATCAATTTAGGGTAGGACTCATCTCGTAATATGTGTTGGAGAGGTCCCTGACTATATGCTAACACGCCAACAATAGGTCTATTTGGTACGTGTATAAAACAGCGTTACGCCAAACTGTGTCATCTTTCCGATTTCCACCATGCCCTCAGAGGTATAAAATGCAGTTACACTCAAACCGCCAAGATCGGCCGAGAGCCTCAGACCCGTTACACTTCTTCCCATCTTTAAGGAAAATTCAGTTGATAAAAAAACAGCCCCATAAGGGATGGAGTGTTGATGGTTCTGATAGCCCACACTGGCGGCCACTCCCCATACTTTGGTTGCAGTGGGCGTGGCTAACGCACCGTATCGAAAAGAGAGTTGAAATGGAAATGAAAAAGCAAGTCGTTCCTCAAAAAGTGGTGAGTCCGATTTCGTTGAGCTAAGTTTAATACCTGCCCCGGCTGCGACAGCAACTTGTTTACCTATTTCAAATCGCTGCTCGGCCGTAGCATTTAGTCCAATGAATGACACCAGGTATGACTGCGATTCCGAAATGAAGAATGGCTTTTCTGAGGTACCGATGTTCCTCGGCACAGTCAAATCAAATGGGAGTGCATCGTAATGAATGCCACCGGTAACCAGTAACTGGCCCCACGCTGATGTTGAAAAGCAAAACAGGAAAAACAGAATTCTCATATCGGTCTATCAAATTTGCTGATAACCCCATTACGGCCTACCACAATAAACTGAAAGTCATCAACTACCACCACATCCAAAAAATGGTAAGGGAAAGTGCTGCCATCCGGAGCATAATAATATGCCCAAGTTTTGCTTAGGGCCACGTTGGACATCAAAACACTGTTCTCTCCAACAATTACTCCGAAATCCCTCCTGACATCAACGGCCTCCAATTTGAAATCAAAACTCTCTTCAACACCGGAGTCAGCCCTGGCATCCGATAAAACGACTCCCCGATTGGCGACCATAACAGTAAAACTAATTGGTGGTCTTGGTCCTCGTGAAACTTCCCCCACTAAAACATCATTTAGTGACAACTCGGGGATGTCGCTTCTATCTGCTGTCCAACTCAAACCGCCATCATTAGTGGTATAGATACACGAATTACTTCCAACCGCATATCCTTCGAGTGAAGTCCGGAATGAAACAGCATTAAAAACCTCGCAGGTAGGCGAACTGTCCACCAAACTCCAGTCCAACCCTCCATTGGCGCTTCGCAAGATAGACCCCGTAAACCCATCTGCACCCACCGCAATGATATCTGTAGAATTCACGGGGGCAACTTTCTTAACGTTATAATTATCCAGCACGAGAAGCCATTCCTGACCACCGTTTTCGGTAAAATAAAGCCCACTGGTAGTGCATGCGAAACCCACTTGATTGTTGAAAAAATCAAACCGGTTAAGTTGGGTTCCACCCGGTACTTGACTAACAATCTCCCAATTGAGTCCAAGATCATCTGAAACAAAAAGCTGCCCGGTGCGATTGCCTACCACTAGCGCACCCCCAACATACTGCACGCTTACTAAATCCTCATTTGTCGGTATTGACAACTCCGTCATGCGTACCGTTGGCCGGCTACTAAAAAGAAACTCGTTGTCACAACTTGTGACAATAAAGAGGGCGAGGACAAATGCGCCAACTCGCCTGCAGACTGAATCCATACAAGCCAAATCTAAAGAAATTGAGCCAACAATTAATGCTAAAAATTTTAGTATTATTGACCGATGAATACTTCCTACCTAAAGGGGCGCGGGGCGCAAATTAAGACGGCCAACCGGTTTTTGAAGGCCGCCTATGTCACCGAGCATGTCGAGGGGTTGGATGAGCAACTGCTGGGACCTGTAGCCACCCAGGTGTTTGAGGAAACGCCCCGGAAAATGGTGAACAAGGTTGACAGCCCGGATCTGGGTTTCTCCTATTCCATGAACCCCTATCAGGGGTGCGAACACGGCTGCATCTATTGTTATGCGCGAAACACACACGAGTATTACGGCTTCAGCGCGGGTTTGGATTTTGAAAGCAAAATCATCGTCAAGAAGAATGCACCGCGGTTGCTGGAGGAGCAACTGGTAAACCGAAACTGGGAGGCCGTGCCCATTCAACTCAGCGGTAACACGGATTGCTATCAACCCCTGGAGCGAATGTATCGTCTCACGCGCGGCTTGCTGGAGGTATTGCTACGATACCAAAATCCGGTTGGCATCATCACCAAGAATAGTCTCATTCTGCGCGATCTTGATCTGCTGCGGGCATTGGCTGAGCAAAAATTGGTTCATGTTTACATTTCGATTACCACACTGGATGAGCACCTACGAGGTTTACTGGAGCCCCGCACGGCCAGTGCAGCCAAGCGCTTGCATACAGTTGAAGAACTGGCTAAAGCCGGAATCCCTACCGGGGTTATGATTGCTCCCATTATTCCGGGACTGAATCATCACGAAATTCCGGAAATCGTAAAAGCCGCAGCAGAACGTGGTGCGGTGGCCACCGGTGTTCAAGTGGTGCGGCTCAACGGTTCGATTGGAAAACTATTCGAAGACTGGTTGCAAAAAAAACTTTCCGGATCGCTTCGATAAAGTCTGGAATCAAATCCGGTCGATGCATGAAGGGGGTGTAAACGATTCGGAATTCGGCAGGCGCCTGCGCGGATCAGGCCAGTTGGCTGATATCATTCACCAACTGCACCGGGCTGCTAAAAAGAAGTACCTCGCGCACGGCCAGATGCCCGCCTATGACCTTACCCGCTTTCGAAAGAGCGGCACGCTCAGCCTCTTTTAGTTTACCTTTGCGCCCGCATGGGTGAGTACGCACTTTACGCACTTGGTTTTTTTGCGCAGGGTCTGTTTGGCGCACGCCTTTTGGTGCAGGTATTTCTGTCGCAGCGCGAGGGGCGCAGCGTGTCACCCACACTGTTTTGGCTGCTCAGTTTGTTGGCATCCTTTCTCTTCTTGATCTACGGTGTGCTGCGCAGCGATCCGGTGATCGTGCTGGGCCAAACCCTTTCGTATTTCATCTATATCCGCAATCTTCAATTGAAAGACGCCTGGAAAGGCTTTCCAATGGCGATACGGATAATCGCATTCGCCCTGCCCGCAGTCGTTTTCGGCTGGATGGTGATGAGCCCCGGCCACGTATGGCAACGAATTGTTTCGCAAGCCGATATCACCAATTTTTGGATTGTGTTGGGCGGTGTGGGCCAACTGATGCTCAACTTCCGGTTTGTGTATCAGTGGTATTACTCCGAGCGGGCCGGTACTTCAGCGCTTCCACTTGGCTTTTGGGTAATCAGCGCGGTTGCCTCGGTCATGGTGATTCTCTATGCCCTTTTCCGGCCGGGTGGCATTGACCCTGTTTTGTTGCTGGCACAGGGGCTTGGCATTTTCGTGTACGTGCGGAATATCCTCTTCTTTCAGCGTAGCAAACCCGGAGACGGGTTTTAACCTATAGCCACTTCTTGCGCTTGAAGTACCAGAGGAAGGCCAAAGACGATATCAACATTAGCGCAATGGCGAACGGGTACCCGCCCAGCCAATCCAACTCGGGCATGTGCTGAAAGTTCATGCCATAAATACTGGCAATAAGTGTAGGTGGCATAAACACCACGGTTACCACAGTAAAGATTTTGATTACCGTGTTCTGTTCAATGTTCACCAAACCCAGAAAAGTATTTTGCATGTACTCCAGGCGCTCACTGCTGAACTCCGCATGCTGAAGCAGCGAAGCCACGTCTTTCACAATTACCTTTAACCGCTCCACCTGAAGCGGTGTAAATTCACCGATTCGCAATAGAGACGATACCACCCGCTGCTTTTCGGTTATGGTCTGATGTATGAGCATCGTATTTTCCTGCTCTCGGGCAATGCTCAACAGCAACTCCTCCTGGTAAGATTTATTGGCAATTAACTCCTTGCTGATTTGATTGAGCCTGCGGTGAATGCCCTCAATCAAGTCTGCATCCATGTCAATGCGAACTTCCAGTATCGTCAGGAAGACGCCTAACCCATGTTCCTTCTTTTCCAGCGATCCTCCGGCCTTCAGTCGCCTGACCGTCTCCGCAAAGGACTTCAAATCACCCTGCCGGAAAGTGAACAGCGTGTTCCCTTTCAAAATAAAAGAAGCGTTGGCAATGCTCAGTTCGCTGGCTCCATTCTGCAGCAAACTCAGGTTCATTTCAATCGTATCGTCTGTCTCCAGAAAACGCGAACTGCTCTCGATCTCCTGCGCTTCCTGCGAGGTGAAAAACTCAATTTTGTAAAGTTTCTCGACAAACTCCTTTTCTTCCTGGGAGGGCGATTGCAAATCCAGCCAAATCAGGTTGGGCAACCCCTCCAACTCATGTAACGCAGGGTGCTTGTGTTGCGTTAGCCTTCCTTCCTGTAACGTATAGGCGCGGATCATCTGGCATAATCTGCCGCAAGTTTACCCAAATTACCTCTATATTCAGCGCATGTTGTCCCGACTTTTAGATTCGGACGTCCAACAGTTTCTGCGGGACCATGAAAACGCGGACGAGCGGAAGTTGGTACTCAGCGGCCAGATTCCAGCCGGGGTTACTGCGGCTGACATCGGACGACAGTTGGTTGGGCGAAGAAAAGCGCGCACGAAGCTGCCGCTTTGGTACTACGCTGTGGGTGCGCTGTATCCCCCCTTGGTCAATCTCGAACAAAGTTCCTCCGAAATTACCGCGCGCTTCAAAGCATTTCTTGCCAAGGAGCTGATACCGGAACGCAAGCGTGGCGTTGATCTTACCCAGGGTTTTGGCGTAGATAGCTATTTTCTGTCTCAACAGTTTAGCGAATGGCACAGCGTAGAGCCGGACAAAAGCCTTCTCGACATTGCGGCTCATAACCATCGGCTGCTTGCCGTGTCAAATATTCACTACCATCCCATACCGGCCGTGGATTTTATCAACGACCAGCACCAATCCTTCGACTTCGTTTACATCGACCCCTCGCGAAGAAAAGGCTCCCAACGCTCGGTACTACTGGCCGACCATGAACCCAATGTCGTGGCACTGCAAGACCGGATCTGGTCACTTACGAACCACGTATTGATCAAGGCTTCGCCTATGCTGGATCTCAGTCAGATGATGCGCGAGATTCGCCACCTCACCCATTTGGTAGTGGTTGGCGTTGACAATGAGGTAAAGGAGTTGCTGGGATGGGCCAAAAAGGACTTTGAGGGCAGGCCTTCCATTGTCGCGATCAATCTATTCGGTAACGACCCGCTGGCGAACGGCTGGGCCAATCGATTCTCCTTTACTTCGGACGATGAAATGGCAGCTCAGTCCACCTTCGGTCCATTAAGGCCATACGTGTATGAGCCGTGGGCGCCCTTGTTAAAGGCAGGGCCTTTCAAATTACTGGGTCAGCGTTTTGGGCTTACCAAGCTGGATGTAAACACCCACTTCTACACCAGCACTGAACGGCAAACCCATTTCCCGGGGCGAATATTCGAAGTGGTCACCCCGTTGAAACTCGACAAACACGTTTCTGCTCAATTTGAAGGGCAACAGGCCAACATCATTTCCCGAAATCATCCGCTTAGCGTGGCTGAGATTTGCCGAAAGACGCAACTCACCGAGGGCGGAACAGAATATGTGCTGGCCTTTCGCGCTGGGGGAAAACCAATGGCGGTAAAGGCAATTCGCATCCAATAGAAGCCTTTGATGCAAATCGCTGTTTGAATTTTGCCGTACCTTCGCTAACTCTCAAAAATTAATTCCCAAACTAATATGCGTAGTTGTTTTGCTCTTCTCCTGTTGGTCGTATCGGGATTTCTATTGCCCGCACAAACGCCTGATAAAGCATTGAAAAATATGAAATGGCGACCCATAGGCCCGGCCAACATGGGTGGCCGCGTCACGGATATTGAAGGTATACCGGGCGATCCGACCACGTTTTACATCGCTGGTGCCGATGGTGGGGTCTTCAAAACCACCAATGGCGGAGTGACTATGCAGGCGCTGTTCACCGATCAGAAGTCGTATTCGGTTGGAGATGTCACCGTTGCCCCCTCCGACCCCGAAGTGGTATATGTCGGCTCAGGCGAAGGTGACCCGCGCAACAGTGTGGGGTATGGTCATGGTGTGTATCGCTCCACTGATGGCGGCAAAACCTGGCAAGCACTGGGGCTCGAGAAAACAGACCGCATCAAACGGATTGTTGTTCATCCGCAGAACCCGGATGTTGCCTGCGTATGCGCCCTGGGCCGTGAGTGGGGGCCCAACCCCGACCGCGGTGTGTTTCGCACTGAAGACGGGGGCAAGACCTGGTCAAAAGTTTTGTACCTCGATGAAAACACGGGATGCTCGGACATCGCCATGGAGTGGGATAACCCCCGCATTATGTATGCGGGCATGTGGACGTTTCGCAGAAAGCCATGGCGATTTGACGACAGCGGGGAGAAAACGGGATTATACAAATCAACCGATGGCGGTAAGACCTGGGTCAAGATCTCGCACAAAAACGGTCTGCCGGATAAACCTATGGCGCGCATTGGTATTTCGATTGCCCAAAGCCAGCCCAACACGGTTTATGTGATCACCGAATTCAAGGATGGTGGCACACTTTTCCGATCGGACGATCGCGGAGAAAGTTGGCGGTTGGTCAATAGCGACCGCAATCTGAACTTCCGACCTTTCTACTACAGCGATGTGCGGGTCGATCCCAACAACCCGGAAGTGGTTTACACGCTCTCGGGCGGCTTAAGCAAGTCAACCGATGGAGGTCGCACTTTTCGCGGCATCGCCCGGGGCCAGCATGGCGACAATCAAGCCCTGTGGATTGATCCGAAAAATTCAAATCGCGTGCTAAACGGAGACGATGGGGGATACCGCGTGTCGTATGATGGGTTTCAAACCTATCAGACAATCAACAATGTTGAGTTGTCGCAGTTCTATCAGCTTTTTGTCGATGATCAGGATCCGTATTTTGTGTACGGTGGACTTCAAGACAACGGTACGTGGACAGGTCCGAGCAATTCGTTACATCAGATTGGCATCCTAAAACGGGATTGGAAAGCCATTGCGTATGGCGATGGTTACTATGCTGTTCCGATCCCCGGTAAAGAAAACGAAGTATACGCCAACCTTCAGGGGGGTGTGATTCATCATGTAGATACCAAAACAGGAAACACCCGAATCATCCATCCCTACCCCAACAAAATGGGCTCCGCGGGAGACGCCATCGAAAATCACAAATACCGGTTCAACTGGGATTCACCCATTCATATATCTCCCAACGATCCGAATACGGTATACACGGGCGGCAACGTCATTTTCCGCAGTCGCGACAAGGGATACAACTGGGAATTGATTAGCCCCGACCTGACCACCAATGACAAGTCGAAGCAAAAATCATCGGGTGGAGAAATCTATCAGGATAATACAGCCGCGGAGTTTCACTGCACCATTCTCACCATTGCCGAGTCGCCCGTGCAGAAGGATGTGATTTGGGCGGGTACGGATGATGGCCATGTGCAACTGACGCGTGATGGCGGCAAGACCTGGACCAACCTTAGCAAAAACATTGTCGGTCTTCCTCCCTTCGCCTGGATTTCGAAAATCCACGCCAGTGAACATGATGCAGGCACTGCCTTTGTGGCCGTGGACCAACATCGCATGGACGACTACCGGGCTTATGCTTTCATGACGACTGACTTTGGCAAAACCTGGACACGCATCAGTGCGGGATTGCCGGAGGACTGGGTCTATGTGGTACGTCAGGATCCGCACAATGCCAATCTTCTGTTTGCCGGCATGGAGCACGGCATCTTTGCTTCGTGGGATAAAGGCAAGACCTGGAGTAAAATCAACAACAACATGCCGAATGTATCGGTACGTGATCTGCGGGTGCAAAAGCGGGAACGCGACCTTGTTGCGGCTACGCATGGCCGCGGCATTTGGATTTTGGATGACATCCGCGCCCTTGAAGATTTCTCTGCTGTTGGCAGCAAAGAAGTAGTGGCGTTTGAAACACGGCCGGCCACCTTATGGAACTATTATAGCCTGATCGAAGAGCAGGGGGACCAGGCCTATCGGGCAAAAAATCCTGACTACGGAGCCTATCTCAACTTCTACCTGGCGGCTGACCCGAAGGAACCGGTTACGGTTGATATCGTAGATGCGGCCGGCACAAAAGTTCGAAGTCTGAAGGACACCGTGGCCAGGGCCGGGGTAAACCGGATTGTATGGGACCTGCGGCATCAGGAAGCCGATCGGTTGAATCAGCCCGTACGATCAGGCTGGGGAGGTGGTGCACAGCGACCTTTAGTGGCACCAGGTAATTACACCGCCCGGCTAAAAGCCAACGGTCAGGTTGTAGAGATGAAAATCGTAGTGCGCGGAGATCCGCGAATTCCCATGTCGGACGTTGACTACCGGTTAAAGACCGAAACGACTCTCGCTTTACGCGATCAACTATCGCAAACACACCGGATGATTAACCGGACCGATGATCTGCTCAAACAACTTGGCCAACTCAAGGACCGGGTGAAGAATGGTGGCGCAGATGCCGGTGTCGATGCTACCGTAGCGGGACAAATTGATGAAGCCATAAAAAAACTGAAGGAGTACGAAGACGAAATTCTGCGTAGGCCCCCACCGAATATGGGCTATCGCCAGCGACCCCGCCTGCGCGAAGAGATTTCAAGCCTGTTAGGTGATGTAGACGATGCAACGGCCCGACCGACACAACCTCAGCTGGAACGTCTTGGCGAGTTGAAACGTGAAAACCAGGAGGCTGCCGGGCAATTGGATCGCCTCATCAGCGATTATGTTGCACCCATTAATGATAAAGTGAAAAACCTGCCACAGGTTGTGGTCGGTAAAGAGCAAAAGAAAGACATGTAACCTCTATTCTATGAAAAATCTGATTGTCGTTTTGATTCTGATGGCCGGTGTTGCCGCGCTCGGTCAACCGGTAACGCTCGAAGCCATCAAAAGCTACCCGTTTCCTACTGAGTTGACAGCTGCCGCCACCGGCTCCCGCATCGCCTGGGCGTTAGATGAACAAGGCCGAAGGAATGTGTATGTGGCCGAAGGGCCTGAATTCAAACCCCGAAAACTCACGAGCTATTCAACCGATGATGGTCAGGAAATCACGAGCCTCTCGATCTCCGCCAACGGCCAATGGGTTGTTTACGTGCGCGGGGGCGATCACGGCTCGAATTGGGATGATGACCTAATCGTAAATCCCACTTTCGCAACTAACCCGGCTAAGACTCAAATCTATTCGATTCCTTTTAGCGGTGGTGAACCGAAGTCAATTAGCGAAGGCGATTACCCGGTTATTTCCCCAAACAGTAACACGGTAGCCTTTATTAAAGGCGACCAGGCATGGACTGTTCCGGTGGATGGCTCCTCTGCCGCCAAGAGCCTTTTCCAAACCCGAGGTTCTGTTGGTTCTCTGAACTGGTCGCCCGATGGTTCGCGTCTTGCATTCGTCACTAACCGAAGTGATCATTCTTTTATTGGTATCTATTCGGCTGCAGACAAACCTCTTCAGTGGATCGCGCCTTCGTTTCATCATGATGGTTCTCCGCGTTGGTCACCCGATGGAACCCGATTGGCTTTTGTGCGCACACCGGGAAGTGGTGGTAAGCCTGATTCCATTCTCGCCCGAAGGCATCAACCGTGGAGCATTTGGACGGCTGATGTTAATACCGGCAAGGCTGCGGTATTGTGGAAAGCGCCTGCTACGCTTCCGGGATCCTATCCCACTACGCATGGCACCACTAATCTCAATTGGGCAGCGGGCAACCGTATCGTTTTTCTTTCCTACCACGATGGCTGGCCGCATTTGTATTCAATTGCAGCCCAAGGTGGCTCACCTTTGTTGCTCACGACCGGGCCGTTTATGTGCGAACATATTCAACTGAGTGCGGATCGCAAGTGGCTTGTGTTTAGCGCCAACACCGGCCCCGACAAACTTGACCTCGACCGAAGACATGTGGCGCGGGTGCCGGTAGACAAAGCTGCGCTGGACGTAATGACACCTGGTGCCGGATTAGAGTGGATGCCCGTTGTAACAGGCGATGGATCGCATGTTGCATTTGTCAGCGCCACCGCTCAGCGTGCACCGCTGCCCGCAGTCATGAGCTTTTCGGCTAATCAACCCATTCGGCTAATCGGGCGCGAATTGTTGCCCGCTGCATTTCCAGAAAAGAATCTGGTAACACCCCGGAAAGTCACCTTCAAGGCCCCCGATGGTGTGCTGGTGCACGCTGATCTTTTTGAACCGGTTAACAAAAGCGGGAAGAGCCCGGCCATCGTGTATATCCACGGGGGCCCACCCCGGCAAATGTTACTCGGCTGGCATTACTCGGATTACTATTCCAATGCCTACGCTTCGAATCAATACCTGGCCAGCCTGGGGTTCGTTGTTTTGTCAGTGAATTACCGCCTCGGCATCGGCTATGGATACGATTTCCATCAACCGGCCAACGCGGGTATGCGCGGTTGCTCGGAGTATCAGGACATCAAAGCGGCTGGCGAATGGCTGGCTGCACAGTCCAACGTAGACGCCAACCGCATCGGTGTCTATGGTGGTTCGTATGGTGGCTACCTGACGGCTATGGCTCTTGGGCGCGACTCAAAACTATTTGCAGCCGGGGTTGATATCCATGGCGTTCATGACTACACCACCGAACGCTTTCGCGGATTTTTAAATCCAGACCGGATGGAAAAAGCTCCTGATCTGGAGAAAGCGATGCAGGTCGCCTGGCAGTCGTCACCGGTGGCGTGGGTCGATACGTGGACGTCACCCGTGTTTATTATCCATGGCGATGACGACCGAAACGTACGATTCAATCAAAGTACAGACCTGGTGAAACGATTGGAGAAAAAAGGCGTGGCGATGGAAACGTTGGTGATTGTCGATGACACCCACCATTGGATGACCTACCAGAATGCCGTTGCCGTGTATCAGGCCACCGCAGACTACTTCGTGAAAACGCTGATGAAAAAATGACCAGAGTCGCTTTTAGGTCGGGTTTGGCGGCAACAGAACAGACTAAATTTGGCTACAGCACGTCTAGAACGGTATGCATACCATCCTAGGCGCCAACGGCATCATCGGTGTTGAAACCTCCAGACAGTTGGTTCAGCACACTAAGCGCATCCGGCAAGCAAGCCGGAACCCAAAAAAAGTAAACGAGACGGACGAACTCGTTCATGCCGATTTGCTCAACTACGCGCAAACCGAAAAAGCAGTGGCTGGCAGTGAAGTGGTTTATTTGCTTGCTGGGCTCAAGTACGACACTAAAGTTTGGCAGCGCGATTGGCCCGTGGTGATGAAAAATGCCATAGACGCCTGCAAAAAGCACAACGCCAAGCTGGTATTCTTCGACAATGTGTATGCCTACGGCAAGGTGACCGGGCCCATGACCGAGCAAACGCCTTTTAATCCGTGTAGCAAAAAAGGAGAGGTACGAGCCCGCATCGCCACCCATCTGCTGGAAGAAATCAAAGCAAACAATCTGGCGGGCATGATCATTCGCGCGGCTGATTTTTATGGGCCTGGCGCGCTTCTTAGCCTCACCCATGCCACCGTTACCGCGCGTCTGCGGGCGGGAAAGGGGGCCCAATGGATTGGTGACCCCAAAGCCGTACACACCTTCACCTATACACCCGATGCCGGCAAAACGGTAGCCATGCTGGGCACCACTTCTTCGGCCTTCAACCAAACCTGGCATGCCCTCACCAGCAAATTCGAGATGACGGGTGAACACTATGTGCGTATGGCATGTGAAATCACCAAACGGAAGTATGCTATACAAGCCATGCCCAAATGGGGTGTGGGGCTGCTGGGGGTTTTTGTCCCGGTGCTGCGCGAGTTTGTGGAGATGATGTACCAGTTTGAGAGCGATTATCGCTTCGACAGCACCAAGTTTGAACAGGCTTTTAACCAGCAGGCAACCGAATACCGCGTGGGCATTGAAGCGACCCTGCAGTAGCTTTCGGTCGGCACAAAAAAGCCATATCTTTATCCGTGGCTAACGCGGAAAACAAATCGCCTTGCTTCCAAACCTTCTTTTTCGGAGTTCTGCTTTTGTTGTCATTCGCCATAACCGGGCTCGCGCAGGAGAAAGACTCCACAAAAACTTCGTTAACGAAAAAAGCCTGGAAGCTCGGGATGAGTTACATTACCACCTCAGCCGAAGATACGGTTGTCAACGAATCAAGCGTGGCCAATCTCAAAAGTTTTGAGGGCCGCATTATTCGAAACATCCACATCAACTTTTTTGCACTCGAAAAATCTATTTACGACAGTACACGAAAAACCAGCCGCTTTATTCAAAATGCATCCCGCGCGCTGCACTACCCCACTCGTGAAAAAATTATTCGAAACCATCTTTTCGTTTACCCCAACCAGGTTTTCAACCCGTACCGTGTAGCCGACAATGAGCGTTTTCTTCGCGACCTCGACTTCATTTTGGACAGCCGTATTGTGGTAACGCCAATCGGCACCGACTCGGTAGATCTAACAGTCGTTACCCGTGATGTATTCACTCTCGGACTTTCTTTTGGCGGTGATTTTCCAACGGCCCCAAAAGTCACCCTGTACGATGCGAACCTGATGGGTCGTGGACAACGTCTGGAATTCACCGGCCTGATTGAGCAGGGCCGCAGTCCTGTATTTGGCATGAACGCCCGTTATCGCAAGAGCAGCGTTTTGGCTAGCCTGGCTTCGGTTGAAGTGGGGTACTCGCAGATCAATCAGGGTATCAGCATTGGCAATGAAAATGAGTATGCTTATTATGTCCGGGTAGACCGACCATTGGTATCCCCGTATTCACGACTGGCCGGTGGCGTTGAACTTAGTCGCAACTGGTCGCACAACGTGTACAACGAGCCCGATACCGCTTTTCTCAATTACAATTACACCATTCAGGATTATTGGATTGGTTACAACTTTGGCGTCAACCGTGAGTTTAGTAACCGGAACCGCCACTTTCTCGGGGTGAGGTATTTCGATGGCAACTACCTGCGCCAGCCCGAACAGGAAGAGTACAAACTGAACTTGAGCTATAACGACCTGTTTGGTGTATTGGGCGAATACACGTTTTATTGGCAAAATTTCTTCAAAACCCGTTACGTGTTCGGGTTCGGTCGTACGGAAGATATTCCCTACGGATTGACCATTACTGCCACAGCGGGACTTACCCGTCAAGTAGGTGTTGAACGGCCCTACATGGCGACCGGTTGGACTCATTCGTTTGCTAACCGAAAAGGAAACTTCTATGCCTACGGCCTGGAGGCGGGGGGCTACTTGCGAAACAACCAAATGGAAGATGTCTTGCTGAAAGCCAATGCCAACTATGTGACGCGAGCATTCAACCTTAACCGTTACAAGTTACGCACGCTGGTAGCTGGTGCCTATACGCACCTCTTCAATCAGAATGTCTTCCAACTCGTACCGATCAACTCCACGGAAATACGAGGCTTTTCGGCTGACAGCGTGTGGGGTGAAACCAAGACATTCGTACGACTGGAAACCGTACTGTATACTCCGTGGATCGCGTTCGGTTTTCGCTTTGCCCCGTTTGCGGGTATCTCACGTGCGCAGGTGTATTGCAAAAATTGTGAAGATCCAAACCGAGTTGTGTGGGGTATCAGCGGAGGAATTCGGACACGCAATGAAAACCTAATTTTCGGCACCATCGAATTTCGACTCACCTATGTGCCGACCAACGATGCCACCGGCAGCAAGTTCTCGTTCGATTTCAACCAACGGCTGCGGGTCAAAAATAGTCGTTCATTTGTGCGGGCACCTAACTTGCTTCGCCCGTGAAACAAACCATCACCCGACCGCCTGTGACCCGATTGTTGATTCCCTTGCTTACTGTCGCTCTGGTGTTCAGTTGTGCCTCACCCACGTCCATCTCGCGCAGAGACATTCGTGGGGCAGAGAAACTGATTGGCGTACAATTCACAAATGAGGAGATTGACTTACTGCGCAACTACCTGGTGCAAAACCGCCAGGGCTTTGATAGTGTACGAGCCGTACCGGCTGGCATCAATACATCCCCTGCGTTGTACTTCGATCCGCGCCCGGCTCACTTCAACCGTCAGTCACAAGCGGGGCCATCCGACTGGCGACTGAGCGAACGTGATACCGACATGATCGGTAACGATGACCAAATTGCCTTCCTGAGTGTGGCTGAGTTGAGTATTCTCATTCGTACGCGCAAGATCAGCTCACTACGTCTCACTCAGATTTACCTTAATCGTCTGAAGCGCTTTGGCGACACCCTGCAAGCTGTTGTCATCATTACTGAACAACTTGCGTTAAAACAAGCGCAGCGGGCTGACGAAGAATTTGCGCGTGGCCTCTACCGCGGACCGCTGCACGGCATTCCATATGGCCTGAAGGATCTCTTTGCCGTGCCGGGATACAAAACCACCTGGGGCGCAGAACCCTATCAGCATCAGCTGTTACCCGATACAGCAAAAGTGTACCAACGCCTCGAAGCGGCAGGAGCCGTTTTGGTGGCGAAGTTAACCACCGGTGCATTGGCGCGCGGGGATGTTTGGTTTGGTGGCAAAACCAAAAACCCCTGGGACCTTAAACAGGGCGCCAGTGGATCATCTGCCGGGTCTGCTTCCGCGACCGCTGCCGGCCTTGTGGCGTTTTCAATCGGGACCGAAACCCTGGGCTCCATATTGGCGCCCTCATCGCGGTGCGGAGCAACCGGACTACGCCCCACCTTTGGGCGTGTGAGCCGCGGTGGGTGCATGACGCTGGCGTGGTCAATGGACAAAGCCGGCCCTATCTGCCGCTCGGCACAGGATTGCGCTTTGGTTTTCAATGCGATCTACGGCCCTAACCACCCGGAACCGGATCGGTCAGTGGTGTCGTGGCCATTTACGTTTAACCCACCTGCAGATCTGTCAAAACTTCGTATTGCCTATTTCGACAAGCTGTTCGCACGCGACACCGCCCACCGAATAACCAACGATAGTGCCTTACACATCTTGCGCAGGTTGGGTGCAACACTCACACCGGTCAGTCTCCCGGACTCCATTCCGTTTGCCGGATTTGATATCATCTTGCGGGCCGAGTCCGGTGCCTTTTTTGATGAGTTGGTACTTGCTCATCGCGACCGCGAGTTAGGCGAGCAGGATGAATCCTCGCGCGCCAATTCGCTGCGGCAGTCCCGTTTTATTCCGGCTGTTGAATATCTCCAGGCAAACCGCCAGCGGACGTTACTAATCGAGAAGATGAATGCGCTGCTGAGCCGTTATGATGTCATCGTAGCGCCAGCCGAAGGATACAATTTGTCTATGGCCACCAACCTCACGGGCCATCCGGCCATCAGTTTGCCTACAGGGCTTGACAAACGCGGGCGACCTACGTCTGTTGTTTTGTATAGCAACTTGTATGACGAGGGCACACTGCTGGAGGCCGCGTTTCTTTTCCAGCAAGCCAGTGGCTTTCATCAGCTTCGCCCTAAAATGTTTAGTGAAGACTAGCCGTGGTTTAGCTTTTCTTTTTACTTATCACCTTTCCGTTGAATAGGTTTACCTCCTCGCGAAGGCGTTTGTTTACGTCCACCGTAGACGCGCGGACAATTTTGTCAACTCCGTGTTTATGTTTGATGTAATCCAGTGCCCCATAGAGATTCAGGTTATCCTCCGTATCGTTAAAGAGATGAATCTGATGGTGGCCGTGAACGAAAGAACTTAGCCGCACACCAATCAGGCGAATGAGACGCTTGCGGTCACGCAGTTGTTCAAACAATTCAAACGCCACACCCACTATTTCGTGATCGGCAGAGGTAAAATCGATATGGCGTTGCTTACTCACCGTTTCAAAATCCGAGTATCGAATTTTAACCGTCACGCAAGCTGTCAGCTTGTGTTGCTCACGCAGTTGAAAGGTGATTTTCTCAACCATGGCCATGAGAATTGACTTCAGCCTGGCGGCATCTACCGTGTCATGACTAAACGTACTTTCGGTTGAAATCGATTTTTGATCCCGATAAGGTACAACGGGTGAGTCGTCCAGTGCTCGTGCCTTGTTCCACAGGCTCTGGCCGCTCTTACCAAATGCACGCGTCAGTTCCTCGAGCGAAATCGCGCGCAAATGCAGTACCGTGCGAACACCGAGTTCGTGCAGGGCCTGCGTGGTATGTTGGCCCACCATGGGTAACTTCTCAATCGCGAGCGGGGCAAAAAAGTCACCTTCCTTTCCGGGTGGTATTTCCACTTCCGCATTTGGCTTATACTCGCCCGTGGCCACTTTGGATACCAGCTTATTTACCGACAATGCCATCGAAATGGGCAACCCCGATTCGCGAATAATTACCTGGCGCAATTCTTTGGCCCACCGAAATGCACCAAAAAACTTGTCCATGCCCGACAGATCAATATAGAATTCATCGATGGATGATTTTTCGAACAAGGGCGCCCGATCAGCAATGATCTCGGTCACCAGATGCGAGTAATGGCTATACGCTTCCATATCACCCGACACCACTTTTGCCTGAGGGCAAAGTTGCAGCGCCTGGTACATGGGCATGGCCGAACGTACACCAAATTTTCGCGCCTCGTAACTGCAGGCGGCCACCACACCCCTTCGGCCGCTCCCGCCCACAATCAGGGGCAAACCATTCAACGAAGGGTTCTTTCTTCGTTCTACGGATACAAAAAACGCATCCAGATCAAGATGGAGTATGCTGCGATACACGGAGGATCAAGGTAGGAAAATACGGTCACACCTCAGCTTCGGCTTCTATCTCCACGAGGTACTCATCGCCAATCAAATCGGCTCGCACCATGGTGTTGGCGGGCTGGATGTGCGCAAAGCGGCTGCCATGGGCACGCGCTACGGCTTCCCAATCATTGATGTTTCGAATAAAAATGCGGGTGCGCACCACGTTTTCAAGTTTTGCACCCAGCGATTGTAATGCGCCCTCCAGTTTGTCGATAACAAAGTGGGCTTGCGCAGCAGCGTCATGGCCACCAACCGCGCGGCTTCCATGGGTTGACGTAGTGCCCGAAACTAAAATGTGATTGCCTTTGCGCACCGCCCGACTGAAACCCGCGAGATCTTCCCACACCGTGCCGCTCAGCGCATGTGCTACGCCCTGTTCATCGCGCTTTACCGGATAAGGTTTGGGAAAGTTGTTCACGTGATGACTCAAATCACCGGATGCGGTAAGAAAAGGAGGCTTGCGGTATTCATCTCCGCAATCTCCCGGAATAGGGTTGAGGTTCGCCTGCGCGGCACGGATCGCATCACGATCGCTGGCGCTGAGCGAAAGATGCAACGCGGCTTTATTCTCATCGATCGTTTCAGCACTCGTCAACCGCGTTCCCACCATCACGCCTGCCACGGCCGGCTCATCTAACATACAACGCACGGCTACGGTTGAGATGGACGTGTTGTGTTGGCGGGCCACGGTGCGCAACACGTGAAGCAACGCCTGAAATTTCTCCCAGCCGCCCGCTACATCAATAAAGCGTTTGTACTTCATCTGGCTCCAGGAAAGCGACTCGTTTAAAACCGGCTCGGGCTTGCCTAACCACTTGTCCGACAAAAATCCGCCTGCCAGAACACCAAATGCCAACAGCTTCACACCAAAACGCTTGCAGAGATCGGACATCGCGCCAGCTGCGCGCGGATCGAGCAGTGAGAAGCAGACCTGGTTACTCACAATGGGGATGCCACTAGCCAGCGCGATGTGCAAATGAGCGGTGTCAAAATTGGTAACACCGAGGTGCGCAATACGGCCTGCTTCTTTCTCTTCCGAGAGGAAATACAGCGCATCTAACCAGGCCGGGTGCGCGTAACTCCAGGCATGAAACTGCATCAGGTCGATGCGGTTGGTTTGCAAACGTGCACATGCGCGGTCTACGGCCGCCTTTACATCCGCGCGGGAAATAGCGCCCGGTTGCGGTACCCATTTCGTGAATGCCTGTATCTTTTGGTTGGGGTAGGCTCGCGTGAATGCTCCCACGATTTCTTCGGCCGAGCCGTAGTGATCGGCCATATCAAACGTAGTGAGTCCGGCTGCCACGTAAGGCAACATCGCTTTTGATGCTTCGCGCGGATCTACTTTCTGTCCGCTCCGTTCACGATCGGCAATCTGCCAAAGGCCATTTACCAATCGCGCAATGCGCAGGCCGGGTGCCAGTTCAACCGTATTCATTCGTTCGGTAATTTGGTGAAGATTTCCGAAGTCTTGCCATTTTGTTTGAGCTTTTGATACTTCACGAGGAAGATGAGCGAGCCAATGAACATCACCAGAAGCCACGCCCAGGTGGAATGAAAATACCAAGGCAGGTCGGAAGCCAGATCGCGCCTCACGTGGATGACGAAAAATAATCCAAGTGCAACGATCCCGGCTATCGCAATCACGTGCTGCACCCTTCGATTTCGAATCACTGTGATGTCGCCTGCCAACCCAGGGTTTACCCGGTGGATGGCGAGCACCGTAACACACATCAGCAAAAAGTTAAATAGCATTGCAATGACCAGCACATCAACACCAAGAAAAAAATCGCCAGCAAGGTGGCACCCCACAATGCCCACAGTAGCCATCAGGCCGCTGAGCACGATAGCGCGATAAGGCGTTTGGTAGCGGGTGTGAATAGCGGCTACGCCTGCGGGAAAAACACCATCGGCAGCCCACGCAAATAACAACCGCGACACGGACAGCAACATGGCGGGTAAATCGTTGGTGAGTGCTACCGCAGCACCGCTTACGATCCAAACGGAAAGCCCGGCTGGCACCACGTACGCCAATAAGCCCGGAGCAGTAACGTCTGTCTGCTGCGCTTCGACCGCTACAAATTGCCACGGCACGGTGTGGTACACAGCCGAGGCAAACAAAAAGTAAAATGCACCTACAATGCCCACCGCAAGTGCGATAGCGCGTGGCAGCAGCGTACCCGGTTCGCGGGCTTCGCCACCGGCCTGCGCAATGGAGTCGAAGCCAATGAAACTGGAGAACAAAACAGCAGCAGCCGACAAAAGTACCGACCAGGAAAAAGGTGCGGAGATTTCGGGTAACGCACGGCCGCTACGTTGCAGCGCAGCCATAAATTCAGTTGAATTAAAATAGAACCCGATGATGATCACGATGAAGCCGAGACCAAACATGAGCATCATCAGTGGCAGCAGCGTTTTCTCATACGCCTTAATGCCGCGGATGTTCACGGCCACGAACGTCCACAACAACGCCAGCGCCAGCAACAGCCGCACCGTGGGCATGCTGAGCTGTGCGGCAAGCGCTTGCCAGCCCGCGGCCACGGCAATGTCGCGCAGGAAGGGTACAATAACATACGACACAACACCAATAGCGATACACAGGCCGAACCACTGCGAGAAGCTCGCTACAAAACCCCAGTAGGGGTGTAGCCCGCGACTGGCAAAAATGTAACTGCCGCCCGCACGCGGCATGGCTGAAGCCAATATGGCGTAGGCAAACGCTGCGAGCACAGCCGGTACAGCCGCCAGCAAAAACGCGGCCCACACATACGGCCCGATGCCCGGCACGTGGCGCTGCACCATAAACGGTACCACATAGATGGACGCCCCGATCATCGAGCAGATGCCCGTAGCGGTGAGCGATAGCAGGCCGAGTTGGCGGGGGAGTTGGGGCATGATGAAAAAGGAAAGATAGGGAATAGCGAAAATAGTTGAAGAACGACTGGGTTCGCACTCAAATCGATTATTATGAAAATCTAACTTTCAATTTTCACGATTGAAAATTCCTTCGGGTGCTGTGCGAGAGATGCCCCGCCTTGGCGGGATAAACTGCGGGCTTGGTGGCCGCGCGTTTCGCGGGGCCACTTGAGCGCAAGTGAACCCCAGAGCAGCCCGACCCCGAGGCACGAGGGGGGGGCGCCCAAAAAATGGTGTATCGGGTAAAACTGCCTTTTGTTTAACCTGTGGATTGCGCAGAGGCGCATGTACGGCATGGCCTGCTGTATATCTTTGAATAAAAAGCCATGACGTTTCGTTTCACAACCACGCCCCAGCAACTGAGTTTCGAGCGCATCGATCGCAGGCGGGCCTACGGTTTGGTGGTTTTCGTAGCGCTGCTTTTTATGCTGGTAGGCATCTTCGTGTTGTTGCGGGGGGAAGGCCTGTTTGGTGCTTTTTTTGCCGCGCTGGGATTTCTGATTTTTCTGGTGGGCGTATTTTCTCCGGATGAAAAAAAGCGCATTATTCCGAAACGGTTTGTGTTTAACAATACGGCCGGCCGGCTGGATGTGGTAATGAGTGCAACGGGGCGGCAGAGTTTTATTCCGTACGCTGAAATTGAAGGCTTTTTTCAACATACGCTGCGGTTTGTCAAAGGCGGCTATCAGCGTGAGATTCACATGATTTACGTGCGCAAGAAAGATGGTGGAGTTTGGTTCGTGTACGACCACGTGTCAAAGCGCAATGCGGATGACGTGTTTCAGCAATTGGTGGCGGGCGTGAACCTGCAAGCACCTTTGATTGCACCCACCCAAACTGCGGGGCTGGGCGGCTTTAAAAACGTGTCAGCACCGCAAAGACCCGTGCTGGAATGGGGCGGAGAGATTGGATGGCTGGGCTTACTGATCGTGGGCCTCTTCATTGGGATGTTTGGCCTTATACCGGCCTCCATGATTTTGGATCCAACGGCCTCTCCATCCAGGCAGGCGGGCGGCTGGGTTTTGGCGGTGGTGGTTTCGTTGGTTTTTGTGGTTACGATCGCGCTACTGCTGCGAAAAATGTTGCGGATACATCGGATTTCGTTTGATGCACAACACCTGAATTATACTACCCGGTTTCGGTTTTTCGGTGGTAATGAAAAACGGACTGCACTGCCGTTGCGCCACGTGGTGCGCGTGGTGTTTTCGTTTATGCAAACCGATCAGGAGATCATTGCTCCGGAAATTTTTCTGCTCACCAAAGAACAAGCGGAAAAGGTAAGCACGCGCGAACGGAAACCGGAGCAGCCCATAGATGTCGTGTTTTGGGAAAATGATAAACCCTTGTCGCTGCCGATTACAGGTCTCACACCGGTGGATGGGTTAGCCTTGGAGCAGTGGTTACAGGCGCAAATCTCCAACCGCAGCGGGTTGCCGGTGGCGTGACGTGATGCACTTTCTTTGAAGTAGTTTTTATTTGGATGTTAAGGGGTATCTTTGATTAATTCCGCTTTTAAATGAAGTGAGATGTGAGATATGAGACAAAGCATAGTTCATTGGTCTCAAATCTCAAGTCTCATATCTCAAATCTATTTCTGCTTTCGCTTGCACCGCTTGATGCTCTCCTCCAGCACCCGGCAATTCCAAAGCTCAGCTGAGTGGCTTAAGGCATCGCGGTAGCTCTTGATCGCTTTCCGGTATTTTTTCTTCAGCTCCCACGCGTTGCCCACATTTTCCAGCAATTGCGATTTGTTCGCCTTCTTCACGTCCAAACCCTTCAGGCATACCTCGATGGTTTCATCGTGGCGTTCGCCTTTCTTCAGTATTTCGGCCAAATAAATGTACGCATCCGCTAATTCGGGGTTAAAGCGGATGGCCAGCCGGAAATGTTGCTCCGCCAGTGTATCGTCTTCGGGATACTGTGCATACACCATGCCAAGCGTTTGGTGCAATTTTCCGTAGCCGGGCTCCTCATATAGCAACCGGTCCAGCAACTTCAGGGCGCGTTCATGGCCTTCCAGGCAGGCTACTTCCATTGCGTGCTCGAGATATTCGTCTAACCATTTAATCTTTTCCATATCATAAAGTGGGTGTTCCGCTTCGCGCGGAACACTCCACGTTTACGTGTTCAATCAAACAACAGTACCCATCTCTTCGTCCGGCATCGCTTGATGCTTTCCCGAAGCTGGTTGAATTCCGATCCCGCGGAAACGGCAATCGCTTCTTTGTAGCATCGGATGGCCCGGCCAAACGCGCGTTGCATTTCCCATGTCAGGGCCATGCCTTCGAACAAGGCCGGACGGTTCGCGCCTTCGCATGCAAGTCCACGCTCGAAGTGCTCACGCGCTTTGGTGTAGAGCCCCATCCGGTTGTACAAATTACCGAGGTGCAGGTACGGAGGCGCAAACGAGGGATCGAACCCGATCGCTGCCCGAAAGTGCAACTCGGCCTGGTTCGTGTCATTCCGGAAGTAGAGTTGTGCCCAACCCATGTGGTTGTGCAGGCTCGCGTAGCCCGGTTCTTCATAGAGCAAGCCATGAAGAATCGCCAGACCTTCGTCTACCCGGTTTTCCATAATCAGCCGTTCGGCATCCGCCATGTATTGATTCATCCATTCCATGTTCATCACTTTTTGTGTGTGTCGGCCCTCACACACGCGAGTGTGGGAACCGGATTAATCTTCGGCTGGCGAGTCATCACCGCACATCCGAACGATGCGGGGTGAAAAAGTAGCCAGCACGTCTATCAAATCCGCCTGGTGTCGCATCACCGTGCGGATGTCTTTGTATGCCATCGGTGCTTCATCCAAGCCACCGCCCAGCAAGGTCACTTGGTGTTTTTCCAGTTCCTGCTTCACCATTTTGTTGGTGATGCGCTGTCGCGCAGCACTTCGCGACATTAGTCGCCCGGCTCCGTGCGAAGCTGAGTTCAACGAAGCTGCTTCGCCTTTGCCCCGCACGATAAAGCCCGGTGCCGTCATGGAACCGGGAATAATGCCCAGCACTCCGCTGCCGGCCGGTGTGGCTCCTTTGCGGTGCACAATCACTTCGGTGCCATCGCCCAACTTTTCGCGCCACGCGAAGTTGTGGTGATTCTCCACCCGCAGTGCCGGGCGCTCGCCCAACGCCTGCGCGATCCGTTCATGAATCTGCTGATGACAAGCCGAGGCATAGTCGCCCGCCAGATTCATGGCCTGCCAGTACTCCTGACCGGCTGCGGTGTTCAGATCCAACCACGCCAGGTTGGCGGCCTCACCCGGCAGCAAGCACACTTGCTTCGCCACGCGCGTGTAGTGCCGGGCAATCTCTGCCCCCAACCCACGCGAGCCCGAGTGCGACAGCAAACCGAGGTAGGTTCCCTGCGGCAGTTGCCACTCGTTTTCAGCAGGCACCTCCAGGAGACCAAACTCCACAAAGTGGTTGCCACTGCCGGATGAGCCGATTTGGTGTGCGGCCTTTCCCTGCAGCGGCTTCAATACCGTGATCTCCCTAAACAGTGCACGATCCAACACCTCGTGTTCCTTTGGGCGAGCAACCGTTTCACGGCCAAAACTCGTGTTGGCCAACAGCACCTGCTTCAGGTTGCTGCGGTGGCGCTCCAGATAGGCAGCATCAATCGCAAACGCGCTGAAACACATGCGACAGCCGATATCAACCCCAACGCCATAGGGGATCACCGCTTCACGTGTCGCCAGCACACCGCCAATGGGCAAGCCATATCCCTGGTGTGCATCGGGCATTAACGCCCCCGCTACGGTTACCGGGAGCTTCATCGCGATTTCCATCTGGTTGCGAGCGCCCTCTTCAATTTCGCCCGCCCCGTAAATCCGATAATCCAGGCGCTGCGTGTTCAATTGATGCACGAGTGACTTCTTTTCTGTCGGCACCAACTCCAGCGCTACTTTGCTCCATACCGTATCGTTGATGTAAGCACGCGGATCGGCCAACACATTTCGCAACATCGTGTAGATCTCTTCCTTCTCGCTTCTGCGAAAATGTCTATGCACGGTGTTGATGGCCATGCCAATCGCCCGCCCTTCCGGGTAGCCCAACTTCATCACATCTTTTCCACTCAACATTTTTCTTTTCATCGTCTTTCATTTTTTCCCTTGCGGGAGTTTTCAAACAGGCAAAGTGATTTCACATCACCTGCTGGTGATTTATTTCTTCTCATCGAGCTTTTGTTGATGCTGCTCCGAACGGAGCGGGCATAAAAAAACCCGGTCAAAGCCGGGTTTTCAGCGTTCGATCACACGGTGATCAACTGAAAATCCGCGGCCCAAACCAAATATCACTACCTGGCTCATTTTTAAGTCGATATGTTGCTTTTACTTGAAGCATGATGCAAAGGTAAATCAACGCGTTTCGTTTTTGCAACGCCCGCGGCAAAAAGATTTTTTATTCGAATGATTCAGAAAGAATTAAATCACTCCCTGTGCCTGCATCGCGCGTGCAACTTTGAGGAAGCCCGCAATGTTCGCACCGGCCATATAGTTGCCCGGCTTGCCGTATTCCTTCGCTGCCGCTAAACACGTGTCGTGTATGCCCTTCATAATGTCCTGAAGTTTATCATCCACTTCTTCGCGCGTCCAGTTCTGGCCCATGTAGTTTTGCGTCATCTCCAATCCGGAGGTGGCCACGCCCCCGGCATTACTCGCTTTGCCAGGTGCATACATCACCCCCGCATCCAGAATCACGTTGATACCCTCAATGGTGGTCGGCATGTTGGCACCTTCAGCCAACAACTTCACTCCACCTTTCACCAGATTGCGCGCATCCTTTTCATTCACCTCATTCTGCGTGGCACAGGGGAAAGCACAATCCGCCTTCAACGCCCAAAGCGGATTATGATCGGCCTTGGCATCAATGTCCTGATACACTACGCCCTTGAATTTATCCGCATACTCTTTGATTCGCCCGCGTCTTACATTCTTCAACTCTTTGAGAAACTCCAGTTTTTCTGTCGTGAAGCCTGCTTCGTCATATACAAAGCCGTTGGAGTCAGAAGCGGTTACCGCTTTGCCTCCCAACTGCATGATCTTTTCGATGGCATATTGCGCCACATTGCCCGAGCCGGAGACCAAACAGACTTTCCCTTTTAGGGAATCGCCCTTGGCTTGCAGCATGTTTTGCGCAAAGTAAATCAAGCCATAACCGGTGGCTTCCGTGCGAATGAGGCTTCCGCCCCACCCGATGCCTTTACCCGTGAGCACACCGGTGAATTCATTCTTGATTTTTTTGTACGTGCCGAACAGGTAACCTATCTCGCGGCCACCAACACCAATATCACCAGCCGGCACATCGGTGCGGTCATCGATATGCCGCGCCAACTCGCCCATAAACGCCTGGCAGAATTTCATGATCTCGTTTTCGCTTTTGCCCTTCGGATCGAAATCGCTACCCCCTTTTCCGCCACCCATGGGTATACCGGTGAGGGCGTTCTTAAAGATCTGCTCAAATGCCAGAAACTTGAGCACGCTGGGCGTTACGGAGGGATGAAAACGCAAACCACCTTTGTACGGACCAATGGCGCTGTTCATTTGCACCCGATACCCACGATTGACTTGCACATCACCTTTGTCATCGAGCCAAGTAACGCGAAAGGAAATGAGGCGCTCGGGTTCCGTCATGCGCTCAAACAACTTCAACTTCCGGAACTCGGCATGACGCTCGAGCACCGGGTACACGGATTGAAGTACTTCGTCTACCGCCTGCAGAAATTCAGGCTCGTGGGCGTTCCGTTGCTTTACATATTGGAGGTAGTCGGCTAATAACATAGCGAGGGTCTTGTTTGAGCAGCCAAATTAGCAGAAGAAATGCGAAAGGCCGCATTTCAAACGAATGAAGCTGTCAATCCGGCAAAAACCGCTGGAATCGGCCAAAGGTCCAGGTGCCCGCCAGCGCTGCCAGCAGGCCTACGATCACAACCGAAAAACCCGCACCGATCTGTGCATACAGCGGGCCCGGGCACGCCCCGGTAAGGGCCCATCCAAATCCAAAGATTAAACTGCCGATGATGATGCCGTGGTGGTATTTCTTTTGGGGAACTACGAGCGGCTCCCCTTCGAACGTCTTCGCATTAGTCTTCCGAAGCAGCCAAAGTGTAAGGGCACCGGTTGGGATGGCGGTCATAAATATTCCAAACATGTGGAAACTCTCGAACCGGAACATTTCCTGAATGCGGTACCACGAAATGGCTTCGCCTTTGGTAAGCGCCAGGCCAAAAACCATTCCCACTAACGCGTATTTCCAGTTCTTCATAAAGCCAAAATGAAAGGGAGAATGAGGCGTGAAAACAAAATACCGCCCAGAAAAAACGAACACGTGGCCAATAAAGAAGGCCATTGCAGGGCGGATAATCCGGTGATCCCGTGGCCACTCGTGCAGCCTCGCGCGTAGCGCGTTCCAAAGCCAACCAGGAAACCGCCCAGCACCATGAGCAACCAACCTTTCACCGTGGCTAACTCTTGCCATGCAAAAAGCGAAGCTGGCATCAGCCCGGTTTCATGCGCAATGTTGAACTGGGCGATGTATGCAATGGTGCTTCCTGAAAGAGCAACCGGTTTTGGATTCGCCAACACCACGCCACCTAAAAACCCCCCCAGCAGCACCCCCCCAACAAAAAACAAGTTCCAACTGTCTTTCTTCCAATCATACTGAAACAGCGGAATGCGGGCGGGCACGCACGCAGCGCAGATTTGCCTCAAGGTTGACGAGATGCCCAGCTTCCTATTACCCATGAGCAGGAGCAACGGCACCGTGAGGCCGATGATTGGGCCGGCAACATACCACGGCCAGGGGGCTAGTAAAAAATCCATAAGGGCGCAAAAATATAAAACTCTACTCAACCAGTAGAGATTAATTCGGGGCCGCCTTAAACAAACCCACCTGCAATCGTTTTAATCGCTTGCAAAGGACCCTTTGTTTTGTATTTTCGAAGCGCCTAAACCCACAACCTCATGCGCCTCTTGCTTTTTGTTGCCGTTTTTGCGATCGCCTGGTCTTGCGGCCCCTCCGAAAAAAAGGCGGAAAGCACTTCGTTGGACGCGGTTGCCTTTCTGCAAAAGGCAAAAGAAGCGAACACGGAAATGCTGGACGTGCGTACGCTGGAAGAACTAACGGCTGGCTATGTTCCCGGCAGCCGACACCTGGACATCAACAGCACGGCTTTTGAGATGACGTTTGACTTTATCGACCGCTCGAAAACATATCTCGTGTTCTGTGCTTCTGGTATTCGCAGCGGCCGGGCTGCCGAAGCTTTGCGCGCCAAGGGATTTGCTTCCGTTTTTACTTTGGAGGGTGGGCTAAAAGCCAATCCGGGCATTAGCACGGTGGCCGGCCAGCCGTTACCCGAGGGTCTGACTGTAACCGCGGGCAGCGAAGACGATCTTCAGAACTGGAGCTACCTCCGCGCAGACGGCTACGGCTTTGCCGAGATCACCTGTGCCACGCAGGTCAACGATGTTTGCCTGGGCTATACCCTTGACTTCGCGAAAGACGAATACGGGCCCGACTCGGTATTCCAGAATTTCCCGGAAGCCCAAAATTGGATCATCACAAACTTCAACCGACAAAATCAATAGCTATGCAAGATAAACCCTGGGTACAACATTATCCGGCCTATATGCCGGCCGAGATTACCAAGCCTCCATTTGATTCACTGGTGGATTTGATTCGACAAAACACCAAGCAATTCGGCTCGTCCCCCGCATTCGAAAACATCGGCAAAACCATCAGCTACGCTGAGCTCAACCGGTTGAGCGATGACTTTGGGGCCTTTCTGCAAAATGAATGTAAGCTGAAACGGGGCGACCGCATCGCCATTCAGATGCCGAACCTCTTACAGTTCCCGATTGCGATGGTCGGTGCGATGAAGGCCGGGTTAATCATTGTGAATACGAACCCCCTCTACACCGCCCGAGAAATGGAACATCAGTTCCGCGACAGTGGTGCCGTGGCGATTGTCATACTGGCGAACTTCGCCCACAATCTGGAAAAGATTATCAGCAACACGGGAATCAAAACCGTGATCGTAACCGAAATTGGTGACATGCTGGGCGGGGTAAAAAAGCTGCTCGTCAATTTTGTGGTGAAAAAGGTGAAGAAGATGGTGCCCCCCTATCAGTTGCCCGGTGCCATTTCATTTTCAACCGCGCTGGCAGGCGGCAGAAATCACAAAGTAACAGTGCCCCCGCTGAAGAATGAGGATACGGTGTTTCTCCAGTATACGGGCGGTACTACGGGGTTATCAAAAGGTGCCGAACTGACGCACGGAAACTTGTTGGCTAACCTCACGCAGTGTTTACCCGTGCTGCGAGCAACCAATAAGGGCGATATCGTTCCGGGCGATGTTGCAGTTATTCCGTTGCCGATGTATCACATTTTTGCCCTGACGGCAAGCTTTGCCTACCTGAGCATTGGTATGAACGTGTTGCTGATTACCAATCCGAAAGACCTGCCGGCTTTCATCAAGGAGCTCAAGAAAAAACCTTTCCATGTGATGATTGGCGTGAACACGCTGTACAATGCCCTGCTCAATCACCCCCTGTTTAAAGAAGTCGATTTGAAGCCGGTGAAGAGTTGTGTGGCCGGTGGTATGGCCCTTCAAGAGATTGTGTTCAAACGTTGGAAAGAAATGACCGGCTGTACCATTGCCGAAGGTTACGGGCTGAGCGAAACCTCACCTGTGCTTACCTTCCAAATGCCAGGCAAAGAGCGCATGGGAAGTATTGGTGTGCCGATCCCCAGTACGGAAATAGCCATGAAGGATGATGCCGGCAACACCATGCCCTATGGCGAGGCCGGTGAGTTGTGCGCACGCGGTCCACAGGTATTCAAAGGCTATTGGCAAAAAGACAACAGCCAGGTGTTTCATACGGGCGGTTGGTTTAAAACGGGTGACATTGCTGTGATGGAAGCTGACGGATACATTCGGATTGTTGATCGCAAAAAAGACATGATCCTGGTCTCTGGCTTCAACGTGTACCCGAATGAAATTGAGAACATCGTGGCAACGCACCCCAAGGTATTGGAGGTGGCTGCGGTTGGCGTCAAAGATGAACATTCAACTGAAGCCGTAAAACTCTATGTCGTCAAGCGGGATGATTCTTTGACGGAAGAGGAGCTTAGAGAATTCTGTAAAGAGAATTTCACTTCCTATAAGCGCCCGAAACATATCGAGTTCATCAAGGAATTACCCAAGACCAACGTGGGTAAGATCTTGCGAAGGGCGTTGCGGGAGGAAGCAGCCGCATAAAAAAATCCCGGTCTTCACAGGCCGGGATTTTTTGTTTCTTCTGCGTGTGCTTTAATTGGGCTTAGTCCCGGCCGGTGCCGGCTGAACCGTGATGCCCATCTTCTTTAATACCAGGCTTGAGATGTTATACTTCTCATCACTGTATAACAATACGTCACCGCCTCCCATCATTTGTGGATTAATGATAAACGAATAGCCGTTTTCTTTTGCGACATCCTCAATGGCCTTGCCTACTTTTTTGAAAACGGGATCCATGAGATCCGTCTGCTTTTTTTGTAGAGAGGCCTGAGCATCTTGCTGGAATTTCTGAATGTTCTCCTGAAGCATCGTGATCTCACGCTCCTTGTCCGCGCGAATAGCTTCAGGCGTGGTGGCCGGCATGGCCTGATACGCCTTCACCTTGCCTTCGTACTCCTGCATTTTTGCTTTCAGCGAGGTCTCCAATTGGGCGCCATGCGTTTTTAGTTCGGCATCAATTTGCTTGAACTCCGGCATCTGGCTGAAAATGTACTCCCAATCGGCATAGCCGATTTTTTGCTCCTGTGCCAAAGCCGGCAGGGAAAGGGCGCAAAACAGGAGGATAACTAGTGTTCTCATGTTAGTCGTATTAAAAATTTAGGTTCTATTTTATTTTATCGTTTGGATCTCCTAAGCCAAGTTCTTCGAGTACAAAGTCGGTGTAGTCGTGGCGCGGATCGGTGTAGATCATCACTAGCTCGCCCGCTTTATCAAAGATAATGGCGAGCCGGTTCGCTTTAGCCACTTTTTCTACCGCATCAAAGACTTTGTCCTGCAAAGGTTTAATCAATTCCTGTTTCTTCAAAAAAAACAACCCTTCAAAGCCGAAAACCTTCTTTTGGTATTCTTTCAGTTCCGTTTCCTTCTTCCGGATCTCGTCTTGTCGCTCCTTTTTCATTTCTTCGGTAAGCAATACCTGCTCAGCCGCGAACGTAGCATACAGAGCCTCCACCTTCTTTTGCATATCTTCAATCTCCTTCTGCCAGGCAGCGCTCAGTTGATCAATTTCACTCTGCGCCTTGCCATACTCGGGCATCTTGCTCAAAATAAAATCCGAGTCGATGTAGCCGAACTTCTGAGCTTTGGCAAAAGGCAGGCCAAAAACGGAAAGGATCAGAAAAAGCGCAAAAACCCTCATTTTATTAACGAATTTGCTGACCGATGGTGAAGTGGAACTGCGTACCGCTCTTCTGGAAGGAGTTTGGCAGCGTATCAAAACCATAGGCCCAGTTCAAGCCGATCAAACCGAAAGCCGGCATAAAGATACGAACCCCGGCCCCGGCCGAGCGGTAAAGTTTAAACGGATTGAACTCCTGATAATTGTTCCAGTTGTTTCCGCCTTCGGTAAACAAAAAGGTGTAAATGGTAGCCGCCTGGCTGGTCGTTACGGGGTAGCGCAATTCCATGCTGTATTTGTTATACACAATACCACCCTCGATTTCATTTGACGGCTGACCGCGGTTCGCATAGAGCGGTGGCGTCACCTGATTGTCTTCATATCCGCGCAAACCGATAATTTCCTGGCCTAACACAAATGAGTTGAACCCTCCGGCAAGGCCGGCACCGCCCATAACAAAGCGCTCGAATGGACCGTACCCAACTGCCGGGTTGTACTGGCCTACAAAACCCATATGAGCCCTCGTCTCCAGCACCAGACTTCGCCCCTCAGGTTTGGAGCTACCCGCCAGCTTGATATAGAATCGCGCATCAAACATCCACTTGTGCATTTCAATCCACTTGTAACGGGTATTCACATCCTGAAGCTCTTCTTCACTTCGCCACAGTGACCAGGGAGGCGTCAAACTTAGGCTTAGGGAAATCTGTGAGCCCGATGACGGGTACATCGGATTATCGATGCTGTTTCGTGCGAGCGTGGTGTTGAACATCAAGCTGTTGGTTACCCCGACCTGCGGCAATGAGGGTGTATTGAAATAGTTTGCATAGTCATAAATCAAATATGACAGTGAGTTATTCAGACTGAAATAATTGTCAGGCCACTCCAGGCGCCTGCCGAGTCCTACGGTGACTCCATAGTTTTTCAGTTGCCGGTTACTGGTGAATTCAAAATTCTGATCCGCAAAACGCGAAATCGAGTGGTTAAAGCTCAACGTGAGTGAATTGGGTTTGCGACCGCCCAGCCAAGGCTCGGTAAAGGATAGGCTATAGCTTTGAAATGATCGGCCATTTGCCTGGGCCTGGATAGATAATCGTTGACCATCACCCACAGGAAGAGGCCGCCATTGTTTCAGGTAGGGCACTTTGCGCATGGAAAAATTATTGAACGTGACACCGACCGTGCCCACAAAGCCGAACGCACCGCCCCAGCCACCCGAAAGTTGAATCTGATCGTTGGATTGTTCTTCTAATTTCCATTCGATATCAACCGTTCCGTTTGCCGGATTCGGCCGAATGTCCTGCCCGATTTTTTGCGGATTGAAATAGCCCATGGACGACAACATCTGTTGGGTGCGAATGATATCGGAGCGCCTGAACTTCTGGCCCGGGATCGTGCTCAACTCGCGCCTGATCACATGGTCGCTGGTGCGATCATTGCCGGAGATAATCACTTTGTCGATCGTAGCCTGATCGCCTTCAAAGATGCGCATCTCGATATCAATCGAGTCCCCTTCTACAGCAATTTCGAAGGGTGTAACCCGGAAAAAGAGATATCCATCATCCATATATAAGCCGCTGATGTCAGCCCCTTTTGGATTAAACGAAGTCTTTTTGTCCAACAGGTCCCGGTTGTAGACATCGCCCTTCTGAATATCCAGAATCTTGTTGAGCGTGGCGGTGCTGTGAATGTAATTGCCCGTCCAGGTAATGTTGCGGAAGTAGTATTTGCGTCCTTCGTTAACCTGCATGACCACATCGATGTGCGAATCATCAACATTGTAAAGCGTATCAAAGAGCACGTCAGCATCGCGATAGCCCAGTGAATTGTAATAGGAGATCATTTTCTGTTTGTCCTCATCAAAATCGGCCCGAATAAATTTTGATGAAGCAAAAACGTTCAGTTTCACGTATTGACCGAAAAACTGTTTAACCTCCTGCCAAGAGGTTTGGCGCGTAGAATCGAAATACTCACGGACATACCGGGGTTTGAAATGAAGCGCTCCATTGAGCAGCGCCCGGTGCAGGGTAAACCGGGGATGCTCCTTCGTCTTCTTAAGTTGAGATTTTAATTTACTGTCGCTGACTTCCTGATTCCCCTCAATCCAAACGCGATTGATCTTCACTTTCGACATCGGATTAACATCAATGCGCAAACGAACGTTACCGCGGCTAATGGTGTCAACCTCCTGATAGATTTTTACCTGCGTGTTTAAAAACCCCTTCTTCAAAAAGAACTTCCTGACCGACAGCTCGGTATTCCGAATCATCGCATCGTTCACAATCTTTCCTCTAATCAGGTTAATGTCTTCCTTGAGGGACGATTGCTTTCCCTTCGGTATTCCGGTAAAATAGAAGTCGGACAGACGTGGCCTCTCGGCTAATCGGAGTTGCAGGAATATCTGGTCTCCTTCCAGCCGATCAATGACCAGCGCGGCATCGCCCACCAAGCCCATTTTCCAAAGCTTCCGCAGGGCATTCGCAGTAGCATCACCCGGTATTTTGATTTTGTCCCCTACGCGTAAACCGGTGAGGGAAACAATAGCATTTTTATCCAGCACGTTCAAACCGGTCACCTCAATTCCGCCAATGGTGTACTCAACCGGGTTAGCGTAATTGGATGTTTGCTCCTCCAGCGTGGAAGGAGCCGAGGGAGAGGGGCTGGTACGGTTTCTGCGAAACTGGGCATCGGCAGAACCCCACGTCAGCAATACAACCACACTAATCAAAAACACACGCCTCATACTGCCGGGTCTAATACATTTCCAAATCTTCGTTCACGCTGCTGGTATGCCCAGATGGCTTCATATAAATCTTCTTTGCGGAAGTCAGGCCAAAGCTTGTGCGTGATGTACAATTCGGTGTATGCAATTTGCCACAACAAGAAGTTGCTTACGCGCATTTCACCGCTGGTACGAATCAGTAATTCGGGGTCGGGTACACCGGCCGTTTCCAACAGATCAATGATTTTTTTCTCGTCAATATCGTCCGGACTCAGTTTGCCTTGTTGTACCTGCAACGCCATCTTGCGCATGGCTTGCACCAACTCCCATCGCCCGCTGTAGCTGAGGGCCAGAATCATTCGAAGGCCCGTGTTATTTTGAGTGGCCTCCTTGGCCGAAGCCAGGTTTCGCTGACAGTCAACCGGCAAATGATTGATATCCCCTATGGTCACCAATTTCACATCGTTATCCAGCAGTGTCTTGATTTCCTTCTGAAGCGTGTTGACCAACAACTCCATTAAGCCATCCACCTCGTCTTTCGGTCGGCTCCAATTCTCGGTGCTAAAGGCATACAACGTCAGGTACTTAATCCCCAGCTCACCACACCCCTCGGTTACATCTTTGACTGCCTGAATGGCATTGCGATGACCAAAGATGCGGGCCGCTCCTTTGTTGCGAGCCCACCGGCCATTGCCATCCATGATGACGGCCACATGGCGCGGCATCTTATTGGGGTCAATATTTTCCTTAAATGAACTCACAAGCCGGCAAAATTAGCCTTTTTTAAAGATTATTCGAACTGCTCAAATTCTCACCGATACGGGCTGGTGGGGCAGGGGATTTCGTAAAAAGTATAGGTAAGCGAGAACCCCGTGTAGAAGTAATTGTCGTAGTCGAAACGATTTCCGTATTGGTAATTCTTGATCGTCACATCGCCATCCGAAACATTGTCCAGGTAGTCGAAAAAGGTTTTGCGAATGCCGAACTCGAACGACAGGTAATAGCGCGGGTTGAGCACATACTTTACGCCACCGCCAAACGGAATAGCCAGTTGAACGTTGCTGTACTCAGCCGTTTTGTTGGGTACACCTGAAATACCGAAGAGGGCCGCCCCCGCAAACAAGTATGGTGTAAATCGCAATCTCCTCACATCGTCACGCCAGTTCAAAAAGTGGTATTCAAATCCAGCACCTACCTCCATCAGGAATACATCGAAGGAGGCCGCCCTTTGAGCCGCAAAGGCATCCAGCGGATCTGCGGTATCGGACGCGCCAACTTTACCCGCGGTAAGGGTGGATCTGAAACTCACCACGTTGCTGATGTTGGATTTGTAAAAAACGGTTGCAGCCGGTTTGCTAAACCTCAGATTGTAAGATCGGGCAAGATCACCCGTGTAATTAAAAACACCGAGTCCCCCGCCTACCTCGGCCCGTTGCACAGATAGCTGGGCTATGGACGGGGTCCATCCGACCCAAACCAGCACCACCAGGCTGATCGGATGAAACCTTTTCATTTCGTTGGGGTCAGTTGATTATCTGAATTTGGCACGGTGGATGTTACCCAAAATGTAGGTAAGCCGCACCGAAGTGACCATGTAGATGTCGCGGTCATTTTTGTTTCCCCGTACGTTATCCGGGTGCTCATGTCCATAACCCGGCAACACCGTATACCCGCCATAGGAGAAGGCATTACCCTGGGCAATCTTTTGCTGCACTTCGGGCAATTCGCTCGATCGGTAAGACATCGCGCGAGCCAGTTCTGAGTCGAGTTCCGTAAGGTCAACAAAGTTCTGACTGACATCATCCAGGTAGTCGGTAAAGGTGTAGCGGAAGGACAGGTCTGCTGCGATATCAAAAACTTCATTGATCTTAAAACGTGCACCAATGCCAAATGGTATAGCCACTTGAACGGCTTTGTAGGGTTTTATGCCATGGTTAGCCGCGGTTGTCGGCAAGTCGGCATATTGACCCTCGGTGCCGAGCTTTCGGAGGTTGACCCAATCACCTGCTTCGGGCAACGGATTGCCATTAAGATCACGCTCAGGGGCCTTTCCTTGTGGATTGCTGATGAATCCGGCCACGCCCAGAAAAACGTAAGGTGTCCATCGGACGCGGCTCATATACGTTCCGGTATTTTCAAACAAGTCAAAGACGGCTACGAGGGAAAGCTCCTTGATCTGATTGCGAAAGCTAAGGTTGCGTTGGTACCGGTAGATACCATTGTCCAGGTCATCTGGCTTGGCCGATTCCGCATCGGAGCCCCTCAGCGTTCCAAACATGAATTGACCCATAAGCGAATACCGCGGGCCAAAACGGTGTGTAACGGAAAACGCGAAACCGGGACGGGTAAACGAGATGTCTGTACTCAGGCGCTTTGGTGCGGGTGCCAGATCGCCATAATAATTGAGCGCATTTACAGAGAAGCCGATGGAGTTATACACCTTGGATTTGAAACTTGACTTACTGCCGCGGAAACTGGCAATTTTGGTATTGCCCTTTTTGATCGCCTTGCGATTAAATTGAGCCATAGACTCGCCCGCGAGACCGACCCAAAAGAGGGCCACCAAAACAAAAAATAACCTTCTCATGCTCAGAGAGTATTTGGGAAGTACAAAACTAAAAATAAACCTGACATCTACGTGCGGATCGGTGTGAAAAAAGGGCCTAATGGCTGTTAGTTTCGAAGATCGAGTCCCCAGTTCAGCTTCTGGCGAAGGGTTTTGAAGTAGTGTTGGCCCGGTGTTTGGACCAACTTGACCTTAAATCGCTCGCGGGTAACCTTGAGTTTGACGGTTTCATCGATAGTTTCGAAGCGCGAGTCAAGCGATACCAGATACTTTTTGCTGCGCCCTTCGACCTGAAACGTGATTTCCGCATCATCTGATATTACAATGGGGCGCGTGCCCAGGTTGTGCGGGCTCACAGCCGTAATGATCAGGCTTTCAGACCGCGGGTAAACGAGCGGCCCCCCGCAACTGAGGGAATATCCTGTTGAGCCGGTAGGGGTCGATACAATTACCCCATCGGACCAATACGAATTGAGCAACTCGCCATCCACATACACATGAACGGTAATCATGGATGAGGTGTCCTTCTTCATGATCGTAAAGTCATTCAACGCAAAGCTAAGTCCGCCAAATAGCCGGGGTGTTGCGGTCAACTTCAGTAGGGTCCGAGAATCGATGGAAAAATTTCCATTTAACAGGTGCGCAATAGCTTTCTCAGAATCCTCACGGCTCGTGGTCGCCAAAAATCCAAGTCGGCCGGTGTTGATGCCAAGGATTGGAACCTCCGCCTTGTTGACATAGGTAACCGATTCGAGTAAGGTGCCATCACCGCCAAGGGAAAGAAAAAAATCGAGGCCCTTCAGGCTTTGGCCCAGCGAAAACGACTTGAGCTTGGCCGATTGAATTCGGGGAGATTTGACTTGCTTTAGAAACTTGTCCGAAACCCAAATCTCAACACGATTCCGGTGGAGGTAATCGACCAGACGTTCGATGAATCGATTTGATTTCTGCTGGAAGTCGCGGCCGTGAATACCAAAGCGCATGAGCGAAGGTAAGCAAATGACCTCAGATATTCAGGTAACGCATGAGCAAGTCAATGCGTTCTTTCCCTTCGTCTTCGCGCTTGGTTTCCCGGTAGCGGGCAATAACCCGATAACCAAAGCGCTCAAGCGTGGCCACGATGCGCGACAAATCATCCTGATTGATTTTCAATGTCAGCTTAATCTTGCCCTTGTCCATGGGGTCTTCCACGAGCGTGCTGCTCAACACCTTGGCGTTATTCTCTTCGATGTATCGGCAAATCTCAGCAAGAGAATAATCAATCAGGTCCATCGACAGCACCAGGATGCTCCCCGGCATTTGTACCGCAGCCGATTGCGCAAAGGAGGTCATAACGTCTTGCACCGTTATAACACCTGCGTAATGGTTGTCCTCATCCAGCACAGCCACAATGCCAAGCTTATTGTCGCCCGCTACCTTTAGAATATCATAAAAGTGCGAGTCAAGGGAGACGAAGCAATCCTCACCTTCGAGGCGAAAATCTCCCAGTCGTTTGTCAATCTCGTTCGACTCCAGAATAGCCTCTTCCGATATAAAGCCCAGTAGCTTACCATTTTCTACTACGGGCAAATGATTACAGCGGAATTCTTCGATCCACACAACCGCCTTATGGGCATCGTCCGTCACCTTGAGGGGCGGAATCATATAGTTGATAAGTTCTGCGGCAACCACGTTATGCGGATAAAAACTCGTCTACCAGTTCATTGAACTTCGCGGGATGCTCCATCATGGGCGCATGACAACACTTGTCGATAAACCGTAACTCGGAATTCGGTATCAGTCGGTTGAACTCATGGGCTACCATGGGCGGAGTGATCGTATCGTTCAAGCCCCACACCAGCAGCGTGGGCACTTTAATGTTGGGCAATTCCAATGCCAGATTATTGCGCTGTGCCGATTTCGCAATGGCCACAATGCGCATACATTTCGGAATGCTCTTGGTTGTCTCAAACACTTCGTCAACGAGTTCTTTGCTGGCCACCTTAGGATCGTAGAACGTATAGGCCACGCGCTCCTGAATATAATCGTAACTTCCCCTGCGGGGATACGATCCTCCCATGGTGTTCTCAAACAGTCCCGAACTGCCGGTGAGAATAAGCTTCGATACTTTTTCCGGATTGCTCAGCGTATAGAGTAAGCCCACATGGCCACCCAGTGAGTTACCCATGATGATCATGTTATCCAACTTCATCGTACTCACAAACTGCTCGGTGAACTGGCGCAATCCCTCCAGGCCTGCCTCTTTGATGGGCATTTCGTAGATCGGCAGCATGGGAATCACCACCCGGTACTTGGCCTGGAAACGATTGACTACACCTTCCCAGTTGCTCAGGGCGCCAAAGAGTCCGTGCAGCAACATCAGCACCTGGCCAGTGCCTTCGTCAACGTACTTAAACCCCTCTTTTTCCTTTACGTTTAGCGCCATACGGGCCCGATTTGGGGATAAATAACTGAAAAATCAGCGAAAGCGGAAAAATTAAAAAAATGAACGCTGGGCGGCATTTGGCCAATCAGCCATTTTTGAAATCGAGGAAAATTTCTTTGAGGAACGGCAAAAACGAAGCGAACCAATCGGTTACTCGAGGCGCAAAATCAACCACCTGCGGATACAACCAGGAACCGGCCGTCCAGCCCTGGGGCAATTCCAGACTCACTGCACGCATCAGCCACAACACAATGCTGATACAAAAGGTATACTTGAACAAGCCGAGTAAAGCACCGGCTATTTCGTCTACCCGTCCCAGAAAGGTTTTGTCCACCCGGTCGCTCACCCAGCGGCCCAACACCACCACCACAATCACCACAATGAGAAAAACAGTGAAGAAGGCAATGTACGGCAGGTACACGCGGTCGGCATTAAACTCGCGCGCCAGGTATTCCATGGCCACGGCCATCAGCTTAAAACCCAACCACACGCCCAGCAAAAGCGCCAGCAGGTAGAACAACTCCATTAAAAACCCTTTTCGATAGCCGAAAAAGGCGCCCAAGGCTAATATGATCAGCAGAGCAATGTCAGCGTAACTCAAGGGTTGAGCAGTTTTTTCACCCATTCGGAAATCACTTTGCCATCGGCCTGACCCGCCAGCGCTTTGGTGGCCGCACCCATTACCTTGCCCATGTCTTGGGGACCTGTAGCGCCTACCTGGGCGATCACTTTCTTGACCGCCTCAACAATCTCGGCTTCGGTCAATTGCTTGGGCAAATAGCGGCTGATGATATCCAACTGGAATTGTTCTTTTTGGGCAAGGTCCGTACGGCCTTCTTTCTGAAAAATCTCAGCCGACTCTTTGCGCTGCTTGGCGGCCTTCATGAGCAATTTGTTTTCCGCCTCAGGGGTTAGCTCCGTTGCTGCGCCCTTCTCCGTTTCGGCCAGTAAGATCATGGACTTGATGCTGCGCAGGGCATCTAACTCCTCTTTATTTTTAGCCAGCATGGCCTTTTTGATATCGCCATCAATCGTAGTCTTTAAGCTCATGGTTTTCCTTTAATTTCGGGACAAAATTATCAAACCAAACGGAATGACGCGCCTTAGTGTCAACATCAACAAACTCGCCACACTGCGCAATTCCCGCGGGGGTAACAACCCAGACGTGGTGCGTGGCGCATTGGACTGCGAACGTTTTGGCGCGCAGGGCATCACCGTTCATCCGCGGCCCGATGAGCGCCACATTCGCTACCGCGATGTGTTGGACTTACACCGGGTGGTAACCACTGAATTCAACATTGAGGGTTACCCGGATGAACGTTATCTGAAGATCATCAGCGAAGTGAAGCCTGCCCAGGCAACGCTGGTGCCTGATGGACCGCACGTGCTTACCTCCAATGCCGGTTGGAATACACACGAACATCGCCCCTTTCTTACGGACATCATCCGCGAACTTAAAAAAAGCGGTTGCCGGGTTTCCGTTTTTGTTGATGCTGATGCGGGTATGGTGGAGGGCGCTGCTGCGGCCGGGGCGGATAGGATTGAATTGTATACAGAGCCTTATGCAGCTGGTTATGATAAGAATCGCACGGAGACCGTTCGCCCCTATGTAAAAGCAGCGGAAGCCGCCATCGACTGCGGGATGGGCATCAATGCCGGCCACGATTTAAATCTGCTGAACTTGAAATTTCTCAAGCAATCACTTCCGGCATTGGATGAGGTTTCCATCGGCCATGCTTTGATTTGCGATGCGTTGTATTTTGGATTAGAGAATGCGATTCAACTTTATCTGAGGGAGTTGAAATGAAGTTCGATCCAGAAAGTCATTAAATCCAGGCATCTTTCATTTCGTTTCGAGGCTCCTCCATGGCTTTATAAAACGCCCTTCGCCCCTCCTCAATAACCTCATTGGCGCGGTAGAACTCGAAGATGCCGCACACGTTGGTGTGGATGTTGACCACCACATCGGGCTGATGTACTTTGATCATAAGTTCGGTGACTCGTTCTTGCACCATGTCGGCCGATTTGTTCAACAGGTCGAACAGGCCTAACTTCTCCACTTTCTCTTCGGCCTTGTTATCGATCCGCAGGATTTGCGTGCGAAAGGCCTCAAGCATTTTTTCATAAGCCGCTTTCTCCTGATTCACCACTTCCTGTTTTTTCTCTTGTGGCCAATACGCGTTGAGATTTACCGCCACCAGCAAATCGCCCGGCTCGCGTTTAACCACATCCAGCGGAAGCGGATTGAGCACACCGCCATCGACCAATTGCATGCGGCCTTCCGTAACGGGCGTGAATATGGTCGGGATGGCCATCGATGCGCGCAGGGCACGAAACAAGCTGCCCGAGCGGAAGTGAACCTCCTTGCGGGAGACCACATCGGCAGCAACGGCTGTAAACGGGACGCTGAAGTTTTCAATGAAATGGTCGCCAATCAATTGCTCAACCGCTTTCAGCACCCGCTCGCCCTTCACGAACCCCTGGGCGTTCAGGGTAAAGTCAAGGAGATTGAAAACGTCCAGTTTACTTAGCCCCACCAAGAAATGCTTGTACTCGGGCAAGTGACCCGTGCAGTAAATGCCGCCCACGATGGCCCCCATCGAACTGCCCGCCACCTCCACAATCCGGTAGCCATTCCTTTCCAGTTCTTCAATTACCCCGATGTGAGCCATACCCCGCGCGCCTCCACTCCCCAGCACCAAACGCACCGATTTCATTCAACTAAAATTTTTGTGTACCAAGATAATGACAGATTGTATCGTTTACGCATCGTTTTTCGTTATATCTTCACCTTGCCCTATGATTCGATACCTGTATTTGTTGGCCTTGTTTTGTACGCTGGTGGCGTGCAAAGAAGTAAGTTTCCCCGAACCCCAACCTCGTGGAATTGAAGCTGCGAGAGAAATTCCGGCCCCACTTCGCGGGCAATACCTCGCGCGCGAGTCGAATGGCTCGGGTGGCGACACGATTACGGTGGAAGCGTGGGGATATCATCTGCGCGATAAAGACGACAAAGACTGGCTGGGGCAGGGGCGACTAAGCGACAGCCTGGTTGTGAAGGCCCATCAGAATTATTATTTCGTCAACTTTCGCTCGGGTGATCAATGGGTACTGCGCGTTATTAAACGTTTGCCGAATGGCGACCTTCACTTTATGGGGCTGGACGTAGAGGACAACGAAAATCGAAAAACCCTTCTGAAGAAGCTATCGAAGTACGGTCCGGTGAAAGAGATCAAACGTGACCAAGACACGTACTATCAGATCAACCCGTCCGCGGCACAGCTGATGGAAATAATTAAAGAAGGCCATTTTAAAAAGGAAACCCTTGAACGAATTGGAAACTAGGACATGAATAAAATTTTTACGCTTCTCTTTGTAACTATAAGTTCAGCTTCGATTTGTCATGGACAAATCGGTATCGCTTACCATCAATCCAACTTGCCCTTTGTCGGAATTAACTACGAGTTCAAAGACCGCCTCAGAATCGAACCACGAGTGGGTGTTGACTCATTTTTGGATGAGTTATCCGTAGAATTGATCGCGACCTACGACATCGTGAACAAAGCGCACGTTGAAATTTATGCCGGTCTGGGTGCTCGTAGCGGAGATTACTCCGGCCCGCTGCTGCCGATAGGGGCAAATTTTTTTCCGTTTGAATCAAAGAACTTTGGATTTCATCTTGAGGTTGCACCTATATTTAGTGAGTCCGAAATACTGCGAGGTAGTTGGGGTATACGCTACAGGTTCCTGAAACGGCAAGAATAAACTTGCCCTGATTTACCTGTTCGGGGGCACGGTTAACGCTAAAATGTCCTCCTCCAATTCATTGAATCGGGCGTGTACCCGGCCAGATTGATCAATCGCGCATGAACACCCCCCGCAAGTCATCCCATGAGCCTCACCCACGGCATTGGCCACGAGCACCCAAATCCGATGCTCTCGGGCAAACGAGGTGAGCATTTCGGTTGCTGTGGCCATTCCCGGTCTCGTTTTCGCCACGCTTACCAGATATACATCCGCTCCAAGTTGCACGGCACGCTGGCGGTGAGCCGGCACCGACAATTCATAACAAATGGCGGGAGCCATTCGGGGATATTCATAGAACGTTTCGCGCTCATTATGTCCGGGTACGAAAAAGGGTTCCTCATCGGCATGTAGGTACTTTTTAGTGTACACCCAGCGGGGTTGGTGGGGATGAAACATGATCATACCGATGCCAATGCCCGGGCCTGTTCGGATAGGGGCACCTGCACCCACGCTCATACCGTGTTGATCGCAAAAAGCCTGAATCAGATCCAGTCGAGCGTCATGCAGGTCAATAGCCAGCGCTGAGGCCAGCGTGGGTTCGTACCCGGTGAGGGAAAGTTCCGGGAAAATGAGCAACTCGGTGCCGATCGTTGCCGCTTTCTCCATCCAACGAAGATGTACATTCAAATTTGCCTTGATGTCGCCCCTAATGGCCCGAACCTGGGCCACACCCATTTTCATCGATCAGTTGTTCTTTTTCTTCTTCAATAAGTTGTTCAGCTTGTTCTTCAACTCGGGGTTGTTGATGATCTGATTAACGGCATCCTTCTTGGTTGTATCAGCCGGGTTTGTTGTCTTCGTGGTGTCCTTCTTGCCGCCACCCACAATACTGTTCAACACATCCTGAGGTTTGTCGCCTTTCAACAACTGATCAACGGCCTCCTGCCCTTTCTGTTGGGCGGCCTCGGTAACGGCCTGCTGCACCTGCTGCTTTTGCTCACTGGCGAGCAGGCTGAATTTGGGATCGGTAAATGTGCCGCCCATACCGATGTTGAGGGGAATCTCGCTGGTGGAGCTGGTGCTGCCGGTATATTGATTCACAAAGCTTTGCATCTGACTTCCCAGCTTACCGGCCGGCACCATCATTTTCAAATTGTACGCCAGCGACATATCCAGCCCAGAGCTGCCGCTTACCGTGGTCACGTAATCGCCAAACTTCACATTGAACGGTTTTACGCTCAGGCGACCATCTTTGATTTGCGCACTCATCACTACATCTTTTAATGTCACCTGGTTCGTGTCATCCAATTTAGTTAGCGAAGTAATGCCGGCCACAAGTTTGGATTGCGTAAGTGCAGCCTGAACAACTTTGACTAGCCCTTCCGCATTTACGGTACCGAGGTTAGGCATCATGTCTTGTTGCAGCTCCCCATTGATCTTGAAATCGGTGTTGAACGTGCCATTGGCTAACCCGGCCACGGGGGCATATTTTTGAATAATGGAGAAAGAATTGGCTGCCTGTTGGATGGACATGTTGTCAATTTTCACAGCCATGTCGTAGCGTGGATGGCTGAGATCACGGGTGTCATAGGCCCCATTAATCACAAAAGCACCGCCCAACAAATTAAACTTTACTCCGCTGAGGTTAGCTACTCCGTCTCTTACGACTACATCGCCCTGCGCATTGGTGATGGTGTAATCCATCATTTTCACAGTCTTAATATCGGAATGCAGTACGAAGTCCAGATTCTGAGGTACCGGGATAACACCATAGGATGCAGAATCCGTGGTTGCGCTCTCCTCCGTCTCGGTCATAAATTCATTCAGATCCAGGAGGTTTGACGAAAAATCCAGATTGCCTTTCACCGTCTCGGTGCCGAATACGTAACCGATATAATTCGTCAGGGCACCGGCTACCGTAAAGTCACTCTTACCGATGGTTCCGGTCGTGGTTTTGATCTCGATTTTTCGCGGATCAAATGTGGCGGCCGATTGGGCAATGGTAACCGCGTAAGGCAAATCCGCAGACATGAACCTGAAGTTATTCAGCGAAGCATTACCGCTGGTCGGCAGCTTATCATAACGCTGGGCATTCAGGTCTGACATCTTACCCTTTGTTTCAAGGTCAGCTTTTACTTTACCGGCCAGCGTCATGCCCTCCAGCGGAAAAATTTTGGTGATCTTCTCCAGGTCAATTCCGCCATTGGCCTTCACATCCCAGGTGTAGTCGTTGAGGTTTTGCAGCAGCAGCGAGGCGGTAAACTTTTCGCCATCCATAAGCATGGCAAATGGGTTTACGGCTATTACCGTCTCGGCCATTTTGCCCGAAGCATTCTTCACAGTGGCCTCCATCTTCAAATCTTCCAAAGGAATCGGAAACTCAGACGACTTCACATATCCACTGCTTAAGTTTAGCGCGGCATCCACGGCCGGCATTACATTCCGAACGCTGTCGTAAATCCCTTTTGCGGACGCGTTGATGCCCAAGATGCCTTTCATCTCCAGCCCTTCGATCGGAAACATGCGCGAAAGTTCAGCCAGGTTGAGTTTAGCCTGCAGGTTTCCGTCCATGCGATAGTCCCTCAGATTTTCGATCAGTAAGCGGGCGTCCACCGGGTTGGCGCCAAAATCAAGATGGAGTTTTTTCAAATCGATTACGGTATTCTCGATAACTCCCGTCTTGTTATCCACCAACAAATCCATTTGAATGTTGGAGATGGCCGTGGGCAGATCGGGATATTTGAACATGGCATCGTTGACGTTCAACGCCAGATTAAAAGCCGGCATTTGCGTATCGCTGTAGGTGCCTTTTACAAATCCCGCAAAAGCGAGATCGCCCTTGGTTTCAATTGAGCCAAAATCCTGAGTATAGACACCGGGCACCAACGACAGTAAACTCTTGAATGAATTCTCGGGGCTCTTGAATGCGATGTCCATGCCGTAGTCGCTCTCATTCATTTTGAACCAACCATCAAAGCTCATCACAAAGTCATTGACCCGGGCTGTGTTTTCCTTAAAGGTGTATCGGGTATAGGCCTCACTGATGCCCAACACAGCATCGATCTCAACGCGCTTGTTCGTGAGGTACTCCACTCCGTCATACGCCACCGTAACGGTGTCAGCCACCGTGCGGGTATTAAGGTCGAACTGTTGTTCGTTGAAATTGCCGCTGCCCGTGTGGTTGAGGTGTTTCAAATCCAACCGAAAGGTGAGCGACTGATCATCATAGGTCAGGTCGCCATCGATAATTTGCCAACGTTCGATAGCGAGCGAAAACTTCGCGGGCTCATCAGTCGCTGCGGACACGGTATCAGCCGATGGCATGGCAATGTCATAGTTGGCACGACCATCAGGCAGTACCTTAACCAGGATTTGGGGTTGCTCCAGCGTGATGCCTTTGATCGAAAGCTGGTCGCCAAAAAGCACGTCCATCAGGTTGACCTCCACATCGAAGCGGTTGGCAACAAAGAGCGGCACGCCTTCGAAAGGTGCCCGGTTAAACACCCCGATCTCCCGAATTTCAGCCGTGATGTTGGGAAAGTTGCGAAACACGGACAAGCTGAATTTATCCAGATCGATTACGACATCGGCATTCACATTTTCAGCAAGAGCCTTATCCAGCGCTCGCTTGATATCATCTTTGAATACAACCGGAATAATGAACGCAGCTGCAACAATCAAAATCAGCACCACGCCAACGGCAATACCTATTCGCTTAACCCATTTCATACATCCTGGAGTTTGAGTAGAACAAAATTACAGAGTAATCCCATACCGGGCCGCTTTTTGGACCCGCCCGGGCTACGTCAGAACCAATTTAACATCAGATTAACGGAGCGCTTTACACTTTCCGTATAGGGCGGATGCAGCAGGTAGGGAAGGGCAAAACCCCGCTTCTGGCGCAATACCGGCTTCTCGTTCGAAAAAGCAATGAAACTGTACTTGCCGTGTGCTTTGCCGATGCCGCTGTTGTTCACGCCACCAAACGGCAAATTCGGATGTGTGTATTGCGTAATGCAGTCGTTCACACATACCGTGCCACTGGAGGTAAGCTGTAACAGGCGTTCCTGGGTGCTTTTGCTGGAGCTGAATACGTAAAGCGCCAACGGCTTTGGGTGCGCGTTGATGTGCACGATCACGTCATCGAGGTTTTGATACGTCAGCACGGGCAGCACCGGACCGAAAACCTCTTCTTCCATCAGCCGGGCATCCGGGGGTACATTGGCCAGCACCACCGGGTGCATAAATCGGGTGGCCACATTGTGCTCACCGGTCAATCGCACCGTGGCGCCACGCTGAAGGGCTTCATCAACCATGTCATAAAGCCGGGCGAAATGTTTATCGCTTACTACACGGCCGTAGCTTGGACTCTGTTCATTGATGTGGTCGCCATCGCCAAATAGCTTCTTCACTTCGGCCACCAACAATTGTTGCCATTCTTCCGCAACGGTTTCGTGTACCCAGATGTGGTCGGGTGCAATGCAGGTTTGACCGTTGTTGAGAAACTTGCCGAATGCGACACGTTTAGCGGCATCTTTCAGGTTGGCCGTTTCGTCAATGATGGTGGGTGACTTTCCGCCCAATTCCAACGTCACCGATGTTAAATTCTCGGCAGCGGCCCGCATCACCACTTTGCCCACCTGCGGGCTGCCCGTAAAAAAAATGTGATCGAACGGCAACCGGAGTAACTCGCGGGTTTCGTCTACACCCCCCTCAACCACGGTAACCAAGTCCTCATCGAAGAATTCGTTCACCATGTCGCGGACCAGGCGCGAGGTGTGCGGTGTGTACTCCGAGGGCTTGATAAACGCGGTATTGCCGGCAGCCAATGCCGACACCAACGGACCAAAACAAATGTTTACGGGAAAATTCCAGGGCGAAATAATCAGGCATACACCTTTCGGCTCGCACCTCACTTCGGAGGAAGAGCCCAAATAGGTGAGCGGTGTATCGATGTCCTCAGGCGCGGCCCACTCGTCAATATTGGCCAACGTGTGCCGCAATTCCGTTAAGACCGGGTACACCTCCGACATGTCCACCTCCGTTGCCGGCTTACCAAAATCAGCAAATACGGCCTGTTGAATGCGGGTGCGTTGGGCGGCAAAGTACTTTTCAAAGTCTTTCAGCAATCTCTTCCGCTCATTTAAGGGTTGCGTCCGTAGCCGAAGGCTGCGCGCCTTATGCGCAGCAAAAAGGCGGGTGAGTGAGTCGATCGAGGAAGATGCTACAGGTGACATGCAAGGCCGGTAAGAAGATGAAAAGATAGCGGTTTCGGGCCAAATCTGCCGAATGTTACCGAAATGTTACCTCATCATTGCTTCAGATTACCAAATTGTTACCTTAGTGTTACCAAAATGAAGGTAGTCTTCACCATCGCAATCCTCATCGCACCCGCCTTTGCGACTGCGCAATCGGGTAACCTGTTCGGGCAACTGGTCCGAGCCGAAGGAGGTGCGGTTAATACATTGACGGAAAAGAAATACACGGGTCTGGTACGACATCTCGAGGAAAAGCAGGTGAGCAGCAATTCCGAACGGTTGTTTTTGGAATACCTGTTTGCGAAAGTGCAGCGCCAGTTCCTGAGGACATACCAATCTCAGGTCGCTTTTTCCGATTTGTTCAGCACGGGACGCTACGATTGCCTCTCGGCAACCTCCCTATATGCTTCTTTATTGACTGAACTGGGCATTCCATTTCGAATCGTGGAGACGAACTACCACGTTGTGCTCATTGCTTCAACGGCTGAAGGTGAAATCATGCTGGAGGCAACGGATCGCTTTAACGGGTTTGTCAGGGGAGCAAATGACATTGAACAACGGCTTCTGCTGTACCAGTCGCAGTCACCCCAGGCAGACGGCAATACGGTGTCGTTTCAACTTCCGGGCGCATTGCTCCGCCAAGTGAACCCCAATCAATTAATTAATCTTTTTCACTATAACCGGGCGGTAGCCGCGTTCAACCATCAGAATTGGGTAGGCTGCGCTGTTGCTTTGGAAAAAGCTTCGATGGGATATTATTCACCGCGAATTTCAAGCTTGGGTGCACTGCTGATTACCGCAGTAGCCGAGGATTCTTCCTGGACGGACGAAAAAAGATTAAAGTTTGTGCGGCAGTTTTACACCGTTCTGCTCAGCCGCCAGCACGATGTGGCGACCAGCTACTAGTTTGCTTAGTTCTCCAGAATCCGAACTTCCACCCGCCTGTTCAGCTTGTGTGCCTCTTCTGTATTCTCCCGCGAGATCGGTTGTGTACCGCCAAAGGCCTTGGTTCGCACCTTACCCTTGTGGACACCTTTTTTGATGAGGTAATCACGCACCGCAGTCACGCGTTGTTGAGATAACTCCATGTTTTTTCGAGGATCACCCCGCACATCCGTGTGGCCTTCAAGCTGAATAACCATCTTGGGGTTATTGCGCATCATCTGCACCACTTCGTCCAGTTCGGAGTAAGAGGTTGGATCAATCTTAGATTTTCCAACTTCAAAAATCAGGTTATCCAGGCGCATAACTTTGCCCACGGTATGCACCGTTTCGGCATGGCCCATGGCCGACTGTGGAATAGTGAGTTCAATATCCCGAACAACTTTGCGGTCTGCATTCGCCTCTGCCGGATCGATCATATAGCGGGCACGCGCGAAGCCAGAAGCCTCCACTGTCAGCTCATATTTTTCATTGTCATAAAGTGGAAACGAGAATGTGCTGCCTTGCAACAGGCCCACTTTACTTCCATACGGCAAGCTTTGATAGGTGATTTTGGCGGTAACTGGTTCCTTCGTGACCGCACTCACAATTTTTCCCACCGCATAAATCGTTGTGTCGGCCTGTGCGAATGCAGCGGCAGCCACGACCCAACTCACCATCAACACGATCAATACCTTTCGCATGAATCAGAGCTTAACAATCTTGAACTCCACCCGTCTGTTCTTTCTGCGTCCCTCCACGGTTGAGTTTGAATCCACCGGCTTGGTTTCACCAAAGAAAGTGGTGGTAATGCGGTCTTGTGCAATGCCCTTCTTTGCCAGGTAGGCTGAAACGGAGCGCGCCCTGCGTCCAGACAGTTGAAGATTATAGTCTTCCGGCCCGGTAGCATCGGCATGGCCTGAAATCTCTACTTGCATAGTCGGTCTCTCGTTCATCAGGCTCACGATGCGATCCAATTCTACAAACGATTCCTTTCTCAGCGTTGCCTTATCAAAATCAAAGAAGATGTTGTTTAGCGTAATCGTTACGTTGGTGTCCACTGCAGCAACTTGAATGGGCTCAAGCGTTACGTCTTTGCCGGTGATGGTCGCGTCTGATTTATAGTCGCGCAGATCAAGGCTCTGTGAAGACGAGATGTGGTTTTTCTCTTCGGCCCTGAATCCATACAACTCGCCACCAGGCAAGTGAATTTCATATTCTCCGGTTCGCGGATCAGAGAATGTCTCGCCTACCACCTTGCCATCGGAGAGGCGCTCATAAACGATCTTCGCACCAACGGGCTCTCCAGTTTTCGCATCCACCAACTTACCCTTGACAACAATAACGGGCTCAGGAACTTTGAACAGGGGCAACTTCACACGGAAGATGTCGAGGTTTTCGGGATCCATGCCCCGCGAATAATAGGCGTAGTCGCTATTGGAGGGGATGTTAAAAAACAGGTCGTCTAATTTTGAGTTCACTTCCGATCCCAGGTTCTCAGGCGGACTCCAATTGGTCCAGGTGTCGTCTAAACGGGTGCTGACAAAAATATCTGCCATGCCGAAGCCACTGAAGCCGGTTGACGAGAAATAGAGCGTCTTGTCATCGCTGGCCAAAAAAGGAGCAGATTCTTCTCCGGCTGTATTGATCACGGCACCCAGATTTAAGGGCTCGGTCCATTTTCCACCCTCTTTCGGAAAGCTCACGTACAAGTCGCGCGAGCCACGGGAGTCTTCGCGTTCCACCGACATGAGCAACGCCTTGCGGGTGTTGGTCATGAAATAGTTGGCACGCTCGTTAAAGTTGTAGTCGTTCTCAATCTCAAGTGCCTTCGGTTCGGACCAATTGCCTCCGACATTGTCGGCCATAGATACCCCGGCCAGCATTTTACCATTGTCCAGGTATCGGTTGCCCACCAACATCAGGACCGACTTTCCATCAGGCGTGGCCGTTCCGATATAGTTCACAAAGTTAGGCCCAGCGTTATTGAATTTTGGACCCATGTTTTCCGCCAATTGCCATTTCCCGTCCGAGCCTAATTCTGAGTACCAGATATCTTCCTTATCATTCACTCCGCCAACGTTGCCTTCGTGATTTTTTCGGCTGAAATAGAGCGTCTTACCATCAGGCGACAATAAGGGATTCAGTTCGCTGGAAGGGCTGTTCACCTTTTCATCCAGTCGCTCAATTTCCAAGCCCTTAGCTAACAACTCGGGCGTGTCAATATCCGGGATGATGCGAATGTCGGAATCAGAAATGGCCACCGCGTCAATCGAGAAGTAGTCGGACAGCACTTCGCCTTCAAACATCAACTTCACTGCGGTTACTTTATAGGGTGTCTTGTCGACCACAATATTCATCATGCGGCCCTGCAGCGGCACGGGTTGGGGATTGAAGGAGTGCACGAGGTACTCCTTCCCGGCTTCATCGTACAGGTAAACGCGGAACAAAGATCCGGGATTATACGACTCGGCTACTGCTATCTGGCGGATTTGCATCGGGTTAGCGTAACCCAACTTAATGAATTCACTTCTTTTCGGTTTGTCGGGAGTCCAGGCATTGGGGTTTTGGCCTCCGGCAGGCAACACGTTCGGCTTTCCCAGTGCCTGTTCGGCCGAGTACTGAACGGGCGTTAGCTCGGAGGAGAATTCAATTACTTTGGACGCCCATTGAACAGTTTGGGCAAGTGCAAAAAACGGAGCGGCTATAACAACAACCACCAGTACAAGTCGCTTCATAGGCAGAAAACAGTCAGGTTACCAATCAAACTTTAAACATAAGTAAAAATTCGGAACCGAGATGCGGTTCGGCCTAGGATGTTAGAAATTGTTCCGGGTTTAATCCGTGGCCGCTTTATTAAACAGGAGGAACCCCACATGGAGAAGGACGCCCAAGGGGTTCTCGTTGTCATCGTAGTAATTCACACTCAGGCTAATGGGTCCCACCGTAGAGTGCATGACCAAGCCCGCAGTACCGGCAAAGTAAACCTGGGTAACATCGGTGGTAAGTGAAGCTTCCTGGTTATCGGCCCTGACAATACTCTCAATGGGTTTGAAAAGGTAGCCTTCGAGTCGAAAATCAAGGCTTTTGGCCAGCGAGAAAACATTACGCCAGCCACCGGCAACAAAATTGAAGCTTCTAAAATTCTGGAGTAGCAGGGTGCGGCTGTCTTGAATGGGAAAGAAACCGGGCGCATTGACAATGGTACCCGTGTAATTGGTGAACACCGGCTGGTTGGAGAATGTGCCCTGAAGGAAATAACCGGTGCTATAAGCCCCCAGACTGAAGTACTGCTCGGCCGTGAGGCCAATGCGCCACCACTGATGGGCGGCTTTGTTGGGTATGCTCTGCACCGAGGTGTTGCCGGGTTCAAAAAACTCGGTCATATCAAACCAGTCGACCGACACCTGAAATGCGCGACCGCGTGACGCATATTGTTTTCGGTTTAGCTGGCTGGTTCCAAACGACACTCCGGCACGAAAACCGCGCAGGCGCAGAACATCCAGTGTGTCGGTAGAGGACAGCACCTCGGCATCGGTGAATTCATCCGTATTGCTGACGTAAAACCCATACAACTCGGTTTTAAATTGCTTACCGGCCGGGATGCCGATGCGCACACCCAACCTGCGGTCAATTCGATCCAGCACCGTGGGCTTGAATTTTTGGACAACCAGGTCGCGGCCCTCCAGAAAGTCCCAACTGTTAAATACCGCTTCCGGCTGAAGATAAAACTGCCCAAAGTTGGGTAAATCCATGCGGGCAATCAGGCTTGCCGACTTATAAAAGCTGCCCGTTGAAAAATTACCCTGAAAGTGGGTGAGGGCCCGATTGAAATTGTAATAATTCAATCCCAGAAAAATATTGCTGATGCTGCGCGAAGCAATCACGCCTCCAAAATCAACCTGAAAGTTGTTCTGGGGCCTTCGTGCTATCTTAAAGCGGTACTGCTGCCGCGCAGTGTCATAACCGAAACTGGGGTACACATTGTGGAAGTAGGGATTGGTCACCAGGGTATAATATCCCCTTTTAACATCCGTATAATACAGTGGTCGCTTACCATCGCGGAAAAAACGGTTGATGAACCGTTGTTGGTTCGGGTTAAATCCATCGTATTGAATTTCACCCACCTCCAATGGCTTCATGCGGCTATTAAAGTGATTTCGCTGCAACGCGACTTTATCGCATGATACGCGTCTTTGTACTTTCGATTTGATTTCCTCCATCTGGCGCATCGTTTGGCGGTAGCCGCTGTCGATCAGGGCGCGCGCTTTGGCAAAATCAAAGGCTGTGTATCCGTCAATCGGGGGTTGAATGTACACGCCCGTTGGGGGCACCTGGCCCGGGTCAGATTTGTCCAACAGCATATACAACAACGAGCGCGAAATCAAGGCGTCATCTTCACCGTAGGGGTACTCGCGGTACAACTTCGATGACACATTACTACCAATGACCACATCCGGTTGAAAGTCGCGCTCGGCTACGTCCACCGGGAAGTTGTTATACACACCACCATCGAACAGGTACTTGCCGTCCACGCGAATCGGGGAGTAGAAGAACGGAACCGTTTGCGTGGCCCGGAGAGCATCGCTGAGTACACCGCTGCGCAATACCACTTCGGTTTGCGTGAAGACATCGGCCGCCACCACACGCAACGGCACAAACAGACTATCGAAGTTATTATTGGCAACCGCTGACGGCTGCGCCAGCTTTTCGGCCAGCGCGAAATTCAGTGACAAATCTTTCGCAATAGCCGAATTGAACTGAACATTGAAAAGTGAATCGAGCGAAAGATTAAGTTTCAGAAAACTTGCATTGTCGTCATCGCGGTGGAAGTAGTAGTTATGGCCTCGTTCCGGCCGGCCATTTACCCAGTTTAAAAAGTCATCGGAAAGTACAATGTCCTCAATTTGGGAAGGACTCATGCCGGCCGCATAACAACCGGCCACGATGCCGCCCATCGAAGTGCCCACCACATAGTCAATCGGGATTTCGTTTTCTTCCAGCGCCTTCAGTACCCCGATATGCGCAATGCCTTTTGCGGCTCCACCGCTCATGACAACAGCCACCCGCTGCTGCTGCCCAAACGCAACCGGGGTGAAAATCAAAACCGCTATGATGGCTTGCAACACGCGCATACCCACTTCCCAACGAAGTAAACTTACCATTAGTTACCGTTGGGCGTTAAATTGTAAGTAAAAAATATGACGTTTAGTTACCGGCCAGATCATGACCCGCAGAAAAAGATAGGCGATCCAGTTTGCGGATAATCACTTGCCGCAGACTGTCGAATTGCGGTCGGTTGATTTCGGCAATAGGCTCTGCCGGTGGTAGTTTTACTTTCAGGGCGTCTACCTGAACACCCTGGCGATAGAACCGGTAACACAGATGGGGGCCCGTGGCCCAACCGGTGCTGCCAACAAAGCCAATCACCTGGCCCTGTTTTACCCGAATGCCCGGTTTGATCCCGCTGGCGATGCGCGACATATGCAAATAGCCAGTGGTATACGTGTCGTTGTGTTTCACCTTGACGTACCGGCCGCTGCGCGAGTTATACCGGGCTTCAAGCACCACGCCATCGCCCACCGAGCGGATGGGCGTGCCCGGAGGAGCCGACAGATCGGTGCCCAGGTGAGGTTTGAAAACCTTGGCAATGGGGTGAAACCGCTTCTTGGAAAAGCGGGAGCTGATGCGCGTAAACTCAATGGGATATTTCAGAAATGCCTTGCGTAAACTTTTTCCCTGTTCATCGAAATAGTCAATGCCATTGCCCTGATCGAAAGCAAAAGCATAGTACCGTGTATTGTGTTGCTCAAAGTAGATGCCGGTGATGCCGCGAATGCCGATGGTGCGACCCTCTACTTGCTCTTCCTCATAAATCAATTTGTACCGGTCGTTCTTTTGCAGATGATAAAAATCCACCTGCCACGCAAAGACATCCACAAAGCGGTTGGTGAGTTCTGGTGAAAGCCCCTGTTCGCTTAAGCTTTCCGCCAGCGTACTGACAATAACACCGGACACGCTTTTCTCCACCACCTGAACCTGGCGCGCGCACGGTTCAACGCGAAGCGAATCATCAAAATGGAAAATGACATACTCCACCTCGTTTGGCTCATACACGAGGGCATGAAGTGCCCGAAGGGAATCCGGTTGAAAGAGAACGGTGTACTTTTTTCCGGCTGTTACTTTTCGAAAATCAAACGTGTTGCGATCCAGTTGATTAAGTTGTTGCCAGACCACGGGCGATACGTAATAGCCCTGCAGCAAATCCGTGAATCGCTGATGTTTCTCTACCGTGTCGCGGTGGGTGTGAAGTCCGTTGGCCAGTATTCCTTCCACAAATTCCGGCTTAGGCAGGCGGGCCCAACGCACGGAATCAGGCTCGGGCAGGAGCGGTGGCGAGGGCGCAGGCCCAGCCTGCAAACCCGATTCCAACAGCCATAAGGCAAAGAAACCGACTGCGATAGTGGCTGACATTGCCAGCAACGCTTGAGTTATCGATCTGCGTGACCATCTCATGGTTCTTCAACCAACGAATATCAAGTATAGTTATTTTTCGAGCAGGCGCAAAGAGGCACCTTGGATGCCATCACGGATACAACTCTTCGTATTTTTTCTTTCCGCGTTCGAGAAAGGCAACAAACTCCTCCACGCTACGGTCATAGCCGTAGGGCCAGGCGAGCACGCGCTCATCCGCCCCGACCAGCACATAAAAAGGCTGCGCATTGTTTTCAAGGTTACGAATCTGAAGGTCGGCATTTTGCTTACCAATCGTCTTCTTCACCTTGTTGTCGTACGAAGACGTATACCATTCGGATTCCGGCAACTGGGTTTTGTCATCCACATACAGCGCCACAAGAACAAAATCATTTTGCAAACGCTGAAGCACCTGCGGGTCGCTCCACACTACGGCTTCCATTTCGCGGCAGTTGGTGCAGCCGTGGCCGGTGAAATCAATAAACAGTGGTTTCTTTTGCTCGCGGGCACAAGCTAACGCCTGCTGATAATCAAAATAGCCTTGCAGGCCATGGGGTAAATGCAGGAAATCAGAAAAGCGTGGTTCTTCGCACATATCTTTTTCCTGCTGGGCGCGCGTCATCGCCACCAGATCAAAGTCCAACGTGTTTTGGGGGGGCAGGTAGCCTGCCAACGCTTTTAGCGGAGCGCCCCACATGCCGGGAATCAGGTAGAGCACAAACGAAAAGATAAACGCAGCGATCAACAACCGCGGCACGGTTACACGTTCAACGGGCGTGTCGCTGGGCATGCGGATTTTTCCCAGTATGTAAAAACCGAGCAGGGCAAACAAAACAATCCAGATGGCGATGTTTACTTCACGATCGAGCAAGCCCCAGTGGTAAGCCTGATCCGCAATGCTGAAGAACTTGAGGCACAAAGCCAGTTCCAAAAAACCCAGCGTGACTTTAACCGTATTCAGCCATCCGCCCGATTTGGGCAAGGATTTGATCCACTCCGGGAAAATGGCAAAGAGTGTAAACGGAAGCGCAAACGCCAGCGAGTAAAAAAGCATCGCGAGTACGGGCTTAATCACCTGCCCGCCTGCCGCCATCACCACCACATTACCCACAATAGGAATCGTGCAGGAGAAGGAAACCAGCACCAGCGTGGCCGCCATAAAAAAGATGCCTCCCCATCCACCCTTCTCGGCCTGCTGATCCACTTTGTTCACCAACTGATGGGGCGCATTGATTTCGAATAAACCAAGAAACGACAATGCGAAAACGATAAAGATGACAAACACAAAAAGGTTGGGCGCCCAGTGGGTAGCCAGTGCATTTAGTCCATCCGCTCCCAACAGCACGGCAAACAGCGTTCCGGCCAGGGTGTAAATGGCAACAATCGAAAATCCAAAAACCAGGGCTTTGCGTATACCGGCTGCCCGCGATTGATCATCTTTTAAAAAGAAAGTCACCGTCATGGGAATCATCGGGAACACGCACGGGGTAATGAGTGACGTGAGCCCCAGGACAAACGCGAAAACCAGATAAGCCCAAAAGGACTCCTGCTCTACTTCCGACTGTCCCTCCAGAATGGTGGGGTCCAACCGCGGACCTTCAATTTTTGCAGTAAATCGGGGCGGAGAGGGCTTCGTGTTGGTCGTGTCATCGGCTGCCGGAACGGGAGTCTCTGCGTCCGGCTTTTTCTCCTCGGTTTTGGGTTTGGGTGCCTGGCCCGATGCCGTAAAGCCATCAAAAACAAAATCGTGTTCGCCCGGCACGCACTGGCCGTTAACCTCCGTGCACGTCTGAAATTCGATGTTGCCGGCAATTTTTAAGTTGGCCGCAAGCACCTTTACCTTCTGCCGGAACTCGCCCGTCCCTTTGAAAATCTTAACGTTACACTCAAAAATTTCATCGTACTTATCCACCGGCTTCACCGGCACGATGCCTCCCACCAGGCGATAAGAATCATTCGGCTCAAACGTAAAGGCGGTTTTCAGCGGCCCGTCTTCGCAGGGAAATTCCGTTGAATACAGGTACCAGGTCTTCTCGATTTTAGCGGTGAACACTAACTCAATCTCTTGCCCGATCGTTACCTGTTTAGGTGCTGTGTGCGAAAATTTGGTGGGCGTTAGAATTTGCCCGTGGGCGGACAAAGTCAACACAAAAACAAAAAGAGCCAGAAGTCGCAGAGTCATAAGCTGCAAAGGTAATGATCGCGATTACATAACCGGAAAATCAATACACCGTGCCACGTGCACGCGTGCACACCGGGCCCATCAAAACAGTGTTGTCAGCGGCCAAAATGTTTGTAGAAAGCCACAATCGTCTCGATTCCAATAAGAAAGTTTTTGATGCCGTAGCTTTCGTTGGGTGAGTGCAAGGCATCACTGTCAAGGCCGAAGCCCATCAACACGGTGTCCAGCCCGAGTTCGTTTTTGAAGAGCGCCACAATGGGGATGCTGCCGCCATCGCGCGTTGGTATGGGTGTTTTGCCCCACACCTCTTCAAATGCTTTTTCGGCTGCCTTGTAGGCTTTCGATGTGGTGGGCGTTACGGCTGCAAACCCGCCATGATGGGGCGTCACTTTCACCGTCACCGTTTTGGGCGCAATGGAAATAAAATGTTTCCGGAACATCTCGGTGATTTCGTCCGGAGTTTGGTTAGGCACCAGGCGCATAGAAATCTTGGCGGAGGCTTTTGACGGCAGCACGGTTTTGGCTCCTTCGCCCGTGTAGCCGCCCCAAATGCCGTTGCAATCCAGCGTAGGTCGAATACCCGTGCGCTCCAGCGTGGTGTAGCCCTTCTCACCGGTTACTTCGGCAATGCCCAACTCCTCTTTGTATTCGTTCAGGTCGAAAGGTGCTTTGTTCAGGGCTTCGCGTTCGGCTGCACTCAGCTCCATCACGTTATCGTAGAATCCCGGAATCGTTACGCGTCCGTTTTCATCGTGCAGCGAGGCAATCATGCGGGCGAGCACGTTGATGGGGTTAGCCACCGCCCCGCCATACACGCCACTGTGCAAGTCGCGGTTAGCACTGGTTACTTCCACTTCTACGTAGCTGAGACCGCGAAGGCCTACCGTGATGGACGGTTGATCGAGTGAAATCAGGGCGGTATCGGAAATCAGAATGGTATCGGCTTTCAGTTTTTCCCGGTATTGCTTCACGAAGGTGGGCAGGTTATCCGAACCCACCTCCTCTTCGCCTTCAATCATGAACTTCACATTGCAATTCAGCAGGTTGTGCTTCATCAGAATTTCAAATGCCTTGATGTGCATGTAGAACTGTCCTTTGTCATCGCACGCACCGCGGGCATAGATTTTCCCATCGCGTACGGTGGGCTCAAAAGCGGGGCTCTTCCATAACTCCAGCGGATCGGGCGGCTGCACATCGTAGTGGCCGTACACCAGCACGGTGGGTTTAGCCGGATCAATTACTTTTTGCCCGAAGACAATCGGGTGACCTTTGGTTTCTACCAACTCTACATGGTCGGCTCCCGCCTCTTTAATGCGGTGCATCACCCGCTCGGCCGTTTTGCGCACATCGGCTTTATGGCGGCTGTCCGCGCTCACACTGGGCAGGCGCAGCAGCTCAAACAGTTCATCTAAGAAACGTTGCTTATTCGATTCAATGTAGGCGTGTACCATAGACTAAAAATTGGTTGTGCAAGGTAGTGAAGGTTCCGGAATTGAATTCACCTTCACCCTTTTGGTGCCATTGCTTTTTTCTGAAGAAATCGTGGAACCGATCACCACTGCTGACATACCCTTGTCACGGTGATGTTATTTCTTTGTGGCATGGACCCCCTGAAAGAAATGTTTAACCGGCCGTATTACGTCACGTTGGCCGAAGCGCTGAAGCGTGTCTATCCCGCATTCCCCAACGAGCGATTTCTTCGGCAGGCATTGAAACCGTTGGCCTCGCTCTCACTTAATGAGCGGATGAGGCACACGAGTGTAGTCCTGAAGGAACATTTACCGCCCGACTATCCGAAAACGATCCGAATCCTGACCGAAGCCATTCCGTTGCTTAACATGGGTTACACCACCCTGGTATTTCCGGATTTTGTGAGCCAGTTTGGTCAGCATGATTTCGAAACCAGTTTGAAGGCACTGCACTACTTTACGCGTTTCGGTTCTTCTGAATTTGCCATTCGTACTTTTTTGAAGCTGGATTTCGACCAAACGATCCGTCACCTCTACCGATGGAGTGAGGACGAAAACGATCACGTGCGGAGGTTGTCGTCCGAAGGCAGTCGCCCGCGGTTGCCGTGGTCGTTTAAGTTGGAGGCCGTGATCCGGCATCCGGAAATCACACGACCGATCCTGGAGAATCTGAAGCAAGACCCCTCGCTTTACGTGCGGAAATCCGTGGCCAATCACCTCAACGATCTTTCAAAAGACTCACCCGAATACGTCTTGCAGCTCGTCAAACGTTGGGATCAGGTTCATCCCCACACCGCATGGATTATCAAACGTGGTTGTCGTTCGCTCCTCAAACAAGGTGATAAAAACTCACTAGCTGCATTTAACTTCACGAAGGACGTCAAGGTGGCAATACGAAATCTAAAGCTTTCAGCCACCGCCATCCGAATAGGCGATGCTTTATCTTTTCAATTCGAGTTGATCTCGAAAAAGAAATCGGCCCAAAAATTAATGGTGGACTATCGCATTCATTTTGTCAAGAAGAATGGCGCTCAGCTGCCGAAGGTTTTTAAACTAAAAGAACTCGGGTTGAAGCCGGGGGAGTCCGTTCTCATCTCAAAGAAACAGCGCTTCCAGGACTTTACCACGCGCAAGCATTTCCCCGGGAAACACAGGTTAGAATTGGTTGTGAATGGTGAAGTTGTGAAGGCTCAAGACTTTTGGCTAAAGAAGTAGAGGTCGGGCAAACTTCGCGTCTGCCGCTACCTTTTCAACCTCCTAGTCGCCCCTTGTCACTTTTGTATTCCCCTGATCACTAGTTTTTGTACCTTCCGCCCGTTAAGCCTGGCCCGCTCAAAAAACACAATCATGCGAGGTGAAATATTCAGAACGGTTGACGACTATGTGGCCGCCCAGTCGCCCGCGCTGCGCGAGAAGCTGGAAACGATCCGTCACATCATTTTTAAAACCGTGCCGGGCGTAGAAGAGAAGATCAGCTACGGCATGCCTGGATACCAATACAAAGGTGTATTAATCTACTTCGGAGTGGCACAAAGACATATTGGGCTGTATGCGATGCCTTCCGCCATCGAAGCTTTTAAGAAAGAGCTGAAACCCTACGACACCTCGAAAGGCACCATTCGTTTTCCGCTGGATGAGCCGCTGCCCAAAAAGCTGATTGCGGACATTGTAAAGTTTCGAAAGAAGAGGAATGAACTCAAGCAGGCAAACAAGCCGAGTTGATCTTCAACCCGACCGGGTATCTTTACGTTCTTCAAACCCTATGACCAGCCGGCCAAAATACCTGCTCGATGGACATACTACCGACCGGCTTTCCTTTCGGAAAATCGAGGTTACCGATTTTGACGCCTGTCGTCCGTTTTTTCTGAATCCCCAATCCAACCGGTATTGGAAAAGTGCCATCACCGACCCGAATGAACTGGCGCGGGAGTGGTTTAACAAACAGCTGTGGCGTTATGAACACGACCGTGGCGGCATGAATTTGTTGGTTCACCGCGAATCAAAACAGGTGGCGGGTTGGTGTGGCCTGTTGCTGCAGGAAGTTGATGCGCAAGAGGAGTTGGAAGTAGCGTACTCCATTATGCCAGAGTATTGGCGACAAGGTTTTGCCACCGAGGCTGCCCGCGCCTGCATTGACTATGCCTTCACACATCGCTTGCGCGATTCCCTGATATCGATCATTCATGTCGAAAATGTAGAGTCTACCCGGGTCGCGATTAAGAATGGGTTGACCTTGTCCCGAACGACCACCTACCGCGACAACCCCGTAAACATTTTCAGGATTTGGAACCCCGCGATAACGCCCAAGGCGGGTTCCTGACTGGTCGCCCGGCTGCGTTTCAGCCTCTCGGCTAGAACTGATACCGCAGCGTCATGCCGAAGGCAAAGCTCTTGAAGTCATTGGTGAGGTAAAACTCAGGGACAAGTTGAACGCGGTTGCCGGCTACATGATGCGTGACAAAAAACTTGGCCGTATTGCCCGTGAAATAATCCCCGCTTCTGCGTAGTAATACACCGGCCCCCAGCCCCGACCACCGTGCGGCACCATTTCCACGATTAAAGTTGATCTCATACGTGCCGGATAAAAACGAATTGACGTTTGTGGTAAACCCCCCTTCGGGAGCACGCTCGGCAAAAAACATGAAGTTATAGGTAAGCGAAGCGCGGAAATTCTCTCTGCGGAAACGGTCGCGGAACTGAGTACCCAGCCTCACGGACAACTCGGGAAAGAACTTGTCGCGGAAAAGACCTACACCTGCCTGGGCCGACAGCGAAATTTGATCGCCCGGAAATGTATAGTTAATCGTGCGCTCCGAGATCTCGCTATTTCGCAATACGTACACGGACTCAATGCTGCTGCGCCCAAGTTCCTTCACCCGCTTCTCGGAACCAAGAGACGAGACGATCGCACTAAAATCCTGTTTGGCAATGTTCTCCAGACCTGCCAGATCGGCCGCATAGATTTTTGCTTTGTACCGCGGTGTGATGACGTACATTTCCCAGCCGGGGGGCAGCAATTCGATGATTCCCTTCTCTGCGGTAATGGTCATTTGGGTAATTGCATTTTGCTGAGCGCTCAAGTTCACGACTTGCTTTTGCCCAAAAGGTACTTGCTTGAGCTTGACTTCCTTTACACCCTCGGGCGTTTCGTTCACCTCAATGCGCATGGGCCCTTTCCCGAAAACTTCAGGGCTGTAGCCCACTTTGATGTGCTCAAGCAATTGGCCAAGATGGGTTGGAAAATTTCGCAAAAGCAAACTGTCCTTCCGGTACTCCCGCATTTCCACGACCACCAGCGCCTGGATGTCGGTCATTTCAATGCGAATGGAATCCGGATACAAATTGAACTTCGGTTGCGAAATAGCAAGGGAAATACTGGTCAGCACCAGGGCTGACATCAATGTCATCGTCTTCATAACTGTTAGTTGGGTTTTTGCTTTAATCCGGCTACGATGTCAACCTCTGAAACCGTAATGGGTTGCTCGGTGAGATCAGGATCGGACAAAATAAGGCGAAACGAAAATCGTTTGGAGCGGGCATAGGCAGCACCTTGTGAGCGCCCCAGAATAATGGGAATTGATGGCCTTTCGACTGCAGCAGTCGGTTCCGTTACGGTTGGTTGTTCTTGCGGCTGCAGGGCTACGGTTGTTCGCTGCGTTGAGTCTATGGCTGGCTTGAGCTGATCGGCTATGAGTACCGATGGGAGGGCAGGTTTTATGCGGGGCTTTACTCGTTGAATTTCTTGCGGCTGCACGGCCATCTCCGGTGCACACATACGCCCCGGATCAGGTGAGGCAAGAATAAGCTTGTCACCCGCCTGCGCCAGACGTATTTCAAGTGCAGCAATACGATCGTGCAACGCAGAGCTATTGAACTTCATGCTATCATATAACACCCAACTACCAACCACAATGACCAAGGCCGCAGCAGCATACGCGAAAACGGATATCCTTTTTCGCCTTGGCTTCTCTAACCGCAGCCATGTTGCTTGCTTATTCCATTTTACGGGCTGGCTTTCCAGTTGCCGCAGTTTGTGTTGAATCAATTGTTCACTATGTTCCATACTGAAACCCCTCCCGGATGAGCATTTTTTTCAGTTGCGCTTTCGCTTTAAATAATTGTGTTCGGGCCGTGCTTTCGCTGATGCCCAGCTGTTCCGCAATTTCCTGATGACTATACCCTTCGACCACATGCAGGTTAAAAACGGTACGGTAACCAGCCGGCAACTCCATCACCAGGCGAAGAATATCTTCTGCTGGCAAATGACAAACGTCATTCAAGTCCGGAACCGGCAAGGTGTCGTCCAGACTCTCGACCATGTTGAAGTTGTGCCTGCGCCTGAGCCAGCCGAGCGACTCGTTTACCACTATTTTGCGTAACCACGCGTGCAGGCTTCCCTCACCCTGTGGCCTAAAACTGGTGATGTGGCGAAACGCTTTGGTGAATGACATCATCACAATATCCTCCGCATCAACATCTGTCTTTACATACCGAAGCGCCACCCGGTAGAGGGAGTCGGCCCACCGGTCGAACAGCTCTTGCTGGCCCCGCGGGCTGGCTTGCTGACAAAGGTGGATCAGTTCAGATTCGGTCACGTGTTAAGACAAGTGTCTAATCCAGTAAATGCCCGAAAGGGTGGCGCTGTTGCCTGAGGTCGAAAAAATATCGTAGTAATGGTTGGCTACCTCGGGTCCTGCTTCTCCCTTGCCGGCAAAAGCGTCCGTGATTGAACGGTTTTTCCCATTTACGGGCGCAAAGTCGCACCAAGATCGGCCGAACAGATCATATTTCCATGACCGACCAAATGGCACCGTTATTGTCGTCCTTAAAGGTTACTCACCCTGTCCTATGCTCAAAAGCTATCTCCTCATCGCCTTGCGCAGCCTGCGCAGAAATAAGTTGCACGCTACCATCAATATCGTAGGTCTTGCCATTGGCATGGCGTGCTGCATCCTGATTACGCTGTTTGTGCAGTTTGAGTTAAACTACGACCGCTACAACCGCAGGGCCGACCGCATTTATCGCCTGGTGCTCAATCTTGAAGCCAACAACTGGGCCATTTCGGCTTTCCCGATCGGACAGATGCTGAAGGACAATTTTGCGGAGGTCGAGACGTTTACGCGCATCAAACCCAGCGAAATTTTTGTGCGGAACTCCGAGCGCGACATCAAAATCAAAGAAAAAGTATTTTTTGCCGACTCCTCGGTGTTTGATGTGCTCGACATTCGTCTGCTGAAAGGCGAGGCGGCTACTGCCTTGGCGGAAGTAAACTCAATGGTGCTCACGCCTGAGAAAGCACGGGCCTTTTTTGGTGATGAAGATCCCATCGGCAAAACGCTTACGCTGCTCAACGACAATAAAGAGTACAAGATTACCGGGGTGTTCGAACCGTTGCCGTCAAACGCGCATGTGCATCCGGAAGTCATGGTCTCGTCCGACAACTTTGAGCCGATGCGCCCCGGCTCACCGCAAGGCTGGAGTTACCTCACCAACCACTACACCTACCTGGTGCTGCCGGCCGGCATTGATCACGTTGCGTTCAGCAAAAAGATTTCGGAGTTCATGGACAAGTTTCAACAGCTCACGCCCGATCAGCCGCGCAACGATCTGCCCCTGCAACCGCTCACGTCCATTCACCTGCACTCCAACCGCGGGCTGGAGGTGGAGGCCAACGGCAGCATGACTACCGTGTACGTGATGTCGGCCATCGCCTTTTTCATTCTGATCATTGCCTGTATCAACTTTATGAACCTGACCACTGCGCAATCGCTGAAGCGGGCGCGCGAAGTGGGCATTCGCAAAGTGGTGGGCAGCCGCAGGGCGCAACTCATCTTCCAGTTTCTCAGCGAGTCGGTGGTGATCAGCTTTGTTTCGCTCGTGCTGGCCGTGGTTATTCTGGCCGCGGTAATTCCGGAGTTTAATAACGCATCGGGCAAGCAACTGGAGCTTAATCCACTAGCCAATGGCTTTGTGCTGGCCCTTTTCGCGATCATCACATTTTTTGTGGGTGTGTTGGCCGGCACGTACCCTGCGTTTTTTCTTTCCAACTTCAAACCAACGGCTGTGCTGAAGGGCAATTTTGTAAGCAACCTGAAAGGGCAGTTGTTGCGCAAAGGGCTGGTGGTTTTCCAGTTTGCCATTGCCTTCGTGATTATGGTGGGCACCTACATCATTTATGCGCAGCTCGATTTCATGGTGAACAAAAACATGGGCTTCGACCGCGAGCAGGTGCTGGTAGTGAAACTGCCGCAGGACAGCGTGGGCGACCTGACGCTAAAAAACGAGATGCTGAAACTGGCGGGCGTGCAGGCCGTTACGCGGAGTTTGGAAATTCCCGGCAAGATGGTGCGCACCACAAACTTCTGGTATGAAAATGCCAAAGACAATCAGCCGCAGAATATGTACTTCTTCAGTGGCGATGCGGATTTGTTGCAAACCCTGGGCATGAAGATGAAAGTGGGCGAGTATTTCCATCCCGAATCAAAGCAGTACGGAAAGGAATTTGTAATCAACGAAACCGCGTGTGCCCTTTTTGGCTGGAAGCCGGAGGAGGCGATTGGCAAGTTGATGAACTTTGGCGAGCGCGGTGATGCCCCCGGCAAAATCATTGGTGTGATTGAAGACTTCCACTTCAAGCATTTGCATGACAAGATTGATCCGCTGGCCATGCACCTGGAGCCAATGTACGAGGGGCAGTTCATGAGCATCCGCATGAAGTCGAATGACGTAAAAGCAACTCTTGCTGACGTAGAGCGCGTCTGGAAAACGATTATTCCCGCCTATGAGTTTGAATACCAGTTTCTGGATGAAACATTCGATAAACTATTCGATCAGGAACGCAGGCTGGGCCGGCTGTTCGGCATCTTTTCCGGCCTTGCGATTTTTGTTTCGTGCCTCGGTTTGTTTGGTTTGGCTTCGTTTACGATGGAGCAAAGCCGCAAATCGGTGGCTGTACGGAAAGTATTGGGCGCATCGGTATCGAACATCGTGGTGATGATGTCCAAAGATTTTCTCACGCTGGTGCTGATCGGGCTGGTGATTGCCGCGCCTGTAGCCTGGTATGCCATGACGCAGTGGCTCAACGGATTTGCCTACAACGTGGGCTTTACGTGGGTGGTGTTTGTGTATGCCGCGGTTGCAGGGGCGGTGGTGGCTTTTGGCACCGTAAGCTACCACTCGCTGCGGGCCGCGACCACCAACCCCGTAAATTCGTTGAAAGATCAGTAGCGTTTTATGCGCCAGGTCAGCGGAGCCTTGGCGCGCCCCAGGTTACCTGCATATTGCCTTTGATGAATGTAACAAAAGCGCGTGTCGCACGTCTGGCACTATAAACGCATGGCGCTCCGGACTCGTTTGTTGATCGTTGGTGGCGTAACCCTGTATGTCTGGGCGTTGCTGGTTTGGGATTATTTTCATGGCGGTGTTCCCGTTCATCACTTTCTGGCCCGCGGAGACATGCCTGCCTTCCCCAACTGGTGGGGCGGTCTGCTGCTTCCGCTTCTTGCCGCCTTCGTTACGTATCGTGTTCAGCAACGCGTAGCCACAACAAACCCGGAGACGGAAATTCCAACTTCCGTCATCCTTACCTTTCTCAGTGCGCTGGTGTATGGCGGGGCGATTGCGTTTTGCTTTAGTCAGGGCGTGGAAGACGTTCCCTTTTATATGCTCGTGACCCTGATTGCGTTTTCATTGTTCTTTCCGATCTACCGGGGTGAATTTTTTCTTGGCCTCATTGTCGGGCTCACCTATACCTTTGGCGGAGTGCTTCCGGTTATCATTGTATCCCTCTTGTGCGTCATTGGGTTGTTCTCCTACAAGCTCGTCCGGCCGGCCGCCATGTGGTGTGTGGCCCAGATTCGGGGAAAATAGTTGGCATTTGATATTGCTCGCCAGGCGGAATTATTCTGTTTCTTTACAACATGAATGTTCGCCCTACGCTCACCCAGATGCTCGGCATTGACTACCCCGTCATTGTCGCGCCCATGTTTTTGATTTCCAACACCAAGATGATCAAGGCCGCCCTGGCCAGTGGCGTAACCGCTGCCTTTCCCGCGTTGAATTACCGCACCGATGCGGAGTTGCGCGCGGCCATCCGCGAAATCAAAGAGTTTTCATCCAAGCCGTTTGGGGTAAACCTGATTGTGAACAAATCGAATCCCAAATACAAATCGCAACTCAAAACCTTGCTGGAGCTGAAGGTCGATTACATCATCACGTCACTCGGCAGCCCCAAAGAAGTGATCGATCAATGCAAGCCGCTGGGCATTAAAGTGTTTTGCGATGTGGTCGATCTGGCCTACGCCAAAAAGGTGGAGCAGATGGGGGCCGATGCGCTGATTGCCGTGAACTCGCGCGCGGGCGGTCATGCGGGCAACATTGCACCTCGCGAGTTGATCACCATGTTGAAAGAAAATTGCGGCCTGCCCATTATTTCCGCGGGCGGCATCGCCACCGGCCAGCAACTAACCGAAGTGATGGCATGGGGCGCGGCCGGTGCATCGGTGGGCACGATCTTCATTGCGTGCGAGGAGGCTGACATCTCGCCCGAATACAAGCAAGCCATGATCGACTATGGCGAAAAGGACATTGTGCGCACCACCAAGCTTTCGGGTTCCGCACTTACGGTTATCAACACACCGTACGTGCAGCAACTGGGCACCAAGGCCAACTGGCTGGAGTGGATTTTGAACAACAACAAAACGCTGAAGAAATACGCCAAGATGCTGCTGGCCTTCCGCGGCATGAAAGCCGTGGAGAAAGCCGCCTTTGGCGCCACCTACAAAACCGTGTGGTGCGCAGGCCCCGCGATTGAACACGTGCACAGCATCCGGCCGCTACGCGAAATTGTCAAGGACCTCACCAACGGATATCAACCTCCGCGCTAGTCCTCCACCCACACCAGGAAAGAGATCATCACCAACTGATCGGTCAGGTATTGCACAATCGGGTCTTCCGGGTCAAACTGGTTACCGTATTTTTCACGAATCATCTTCAGCTCATCGTCTGTGGCGTACTCCGTGGCAATGAGCTTGTGCGAAGGGTCAACCCTCTTTTTAATCGTGACGAGCAGGCGTTTCATACGTGTCGGGATTTGGGTAGGCAAGACTACCACACCGGCACGAAACCGTAAATGACAATTGTCAGGTTATAAAATCGGCTGGCGCGAGCGCCTCTCCATGTGCAGAATCAATTTCTTTTCGCGTTCCGTGAAATCAAGGTCACCCGTTGTATCGGGTTGCTCAATAACGGGCGAAAAACGAAGCCTGTATTTCCAAATCAAATCCGAACCTATTGCCTCCTTGAGTGCACGCAACGTAACCGACTCCGCAATCCAGTATAAACAGCTGCCGCTGACCGTTCCGGATGTTCCGTTCATCACGGCAATGTCAGCCCGGTCTAGCTTGCGCTGTACCTCACGTTCAAAACCTGCCTTTCCCGTAATATATATTGTACTCCAATTCATAAAAATTCTTGACCAAACAAGCTTTGGTGAATTACTCTTCCCACAAAAGAATTGCTTAGGTATTGTGCCTTGCAAAAAATTTTCCGCGCAGGCTACTGACAATCTTGTCAGCTACTGACGAGGTAACGGAAAAGAAGAGCAGAAAGTTGCCGCAGCGACCTAATTTGCCTGCAGACCGAAGAGTTGCTTGGACGTAACGTAACCCTTCGCTTTGGGCACGTATACTTCCACCAGCGAGTACGACACGGTCACCGATTTCCCGATCAAAATCTTTGGGTCACCTACATAGGCATCAGAGCCGGGGAAGTAATGAATCCAAAGTAAACGATGTTCCTTGCCGGATGACTCCTGCAAAACCACGGTCGTGTAATCATTGTACTCGACCGACTTTACCTTGCCGCTTACTTCCACGTATTCGGGCTCTGCGCCCGGGGCTTCGGTTTCCTCACCGATGAAGGATTGAAAAATGCTCGGGCAGAGGCCGGCCATCCGGATACCTACCTTCTCACCCAACGCTTCCATGGCTTTGCCATCGGTTACGTCCACTTTTACGCCAACGGCCTTTGCCGCGTCCAACATACACAAGCCCAGCGCCATCTCGACTTCTGACCTGTTTGTGAGATTGGGATTTTTCTGAGTAACGCAATCGCACGTTTTCTGCGCGATTTTGTCAAACTCAGCTTCCGTCTGGGCCACAGCCCCGAAGCTGATGCTGCACAAAAGGACGATGTGTAGGTAACGCATGGTACGAAGGTAAGGGAAAATACAATCGTTTCCGCTACTAACTGTTAGTTGGGTTTTAAAGATTTTTTGAAGAAAGTGAAACGAGAACTCGCAGAACCGTGCGCGGTTCGATAAATTTTGGATTCACTTTTCAACTACGTGAGTTCTTTACCCGGACTTTACCACCCTTCATTTGAGCACGATTCGTGCGGAGTGGGCTTTATTGCCAACATCAAAGGGCGCAAATCGCACACGTTGGTGAGTGACGCGCTCACCATGCTCGAACGCATGGCGCACCGCGGAGCGTGCGGGTGCGAGCCCAACACAGGCGATGGTGCCGGCATTCTCATTCAAATTCCGCATGAGTTTTTTACCGATGAGTGTCATAAACTCGGCTTTAAACTGCCCGCGGTGGGGCAATACGGTGTCGGGCTGATTTTCTTCCCGCGCGAGGCGCGTGTTCAGGAGGAATGCCGGACGGTGGTCAACCGGCAAATCCGGAAGATGGGCATGAAACTGCTAGGCTATCGCCCCGTGCCCGTTGCCCCGCACGATTTGGGCCACACTGCACGGCTGGCCGAGCCCGTCATGGAACAGGTTTTTATCCAACGCCCCAACACCATCACCGACCTGGCGGATTTCGAACGCAAGCTGTTTGTGCTGCGCAAATACACCACGCGAATTGTAACCGAATCGGTGAAAGACGTCAACCACCAGTTTTACTTCTCCTCGCTCTCGCACAAAACAATCATCTACAAAGGCATGCTCACCTCGGGGCAGTTGCGTCATTACTTTGCCGATCTGCAACATGACGAAGTGGTAAGCGCGCTGGCCGTTGTTCACTCCCGCTTTTCCACTAACACGTTCCCTTCGTGGCGGCTCGCGCAGCCCTTCCGCTTCATTGCCCACAATGGCGAGATCAACACTGTGCGCGGCAACATCAACTGGCTGAAATCCAAAGAGGCCTTCTTCGCATCGCCTTATTTTACCCGCGAGGAGTTGGACATGATCTTGCCGATCTGCAACCCCATTCAATCGGACTCATCAAATCTGGACAACGCCATTGAGCTGCTTGTGCACGCGGGCCGCTCGCTGCCTCATGTGATGATGATGCTGATACCCGAAGCCTGGGATGGCAATGAGCAGATGAGCCAGGAGAAGCGCGACTTTTATGAATACCACGCGAACCTGATGGAACCGTGGGATGGGCCCGCTTCCATTACCTTCACGGATGGCACGTTGGTGGGCGCTACGCTGGATCGCAACGGCCTGCGGCCCTCGCGCTATTTGATTACGGATGACGACCGCGTGATCATGGCCAGCGAAGCCGGGGTGCTGGATGTTGCACCCGAAAAAATTGTGGCGAAGGGACGCCTGCAACCGGGCAAAATGTTTTTGGTTGATCTCGAGCAAGGTCGCCTCATCCAGGATGATGAACTGAAGAAGAAAATCTGCACGCAGCAACCGTACGGCCAATGGCTGCGCGAAAACAAAGTGCGGTTGCAAGATCTTCCCGAGCCGGGCGGCAGTTTTCACAAATACGATCCCTCCACCTTTCTCAAGCGGCAGATTTCCTTCGGCTACACCACCGATGACATCCGCATGATTTTGGCGCAAATGTGTGAAACGGGCAAGGAAGCCCTCGGCTCCATGGGCAACGACACGCCACTGGCGGTGCTGTCGCAACAGGCCCAACATTTGTCGGGTTACTTTAAGCAGCTCTTTGCCCAGGTCACCAATCCGCCCATTGATCCCATCCGCGAGCGCATGATCATGTCGCTGGCCTCGCACGTGGGCGGATCGCTCAACCTGCTGGAAGAAACAGCGGAACACTGTGTGATGCTCGAACTGCCGGCCCCGGTCCTCTCCAACAGCGAGTTGGAAAAAATACGCTACATCGACCACCGGCATCTGCAAACGAAAACGATCTACACCTACTTCAAAGCCGATGGCCAGCCGGGGTCACTGGAAAAAGGGCTGCATCGCATTTGTCAGTATGTGAACGATGCGATCGAAGACGGGTTCACCATCATCATTCTCTCCGATCGCAGTTTTGACAGCGGCCACGCCCAGATTCCTTCGCTGCTGGCGTTGGGTGCCGTACATCACGATTTGATCCGCAAAGGCCTGCGCGGAAAAGTAGGGCTGTTGGTAGAAGCCGGTGATGTTTGGGAAACCCATCATTTTGCCACGCTGCTGGGCTATGGCGCCTCGGGGGTCAACCCCTATCTCGTGTATCAAACGATACACGACATGAAGAAGCGCAACTTGTTACCCGAAGAACTCACGGAGGAAAAGGCAATCTACAACTACAAAAAAGCCGTGGCGGGCGAGTTGCTCAAGATCATGGCGAAGATGGGCATCAGCACGCTGCAATCTTACCACGGAGCGCAGATCTTCGAGGCCGTGGGCATCCATCAAACGGTAGTCAATCAGTATTTCACGGGCACGGTATCGCGCATTGGCGGATTGAAGCTGGACGACATTGCGGCCGAGGCGCTGGCTAAACACCGCAAAGCCTTTCCCAAAGTGGCCAACACGCTGCCGCGGCTGGAGAGTGGCGGAGTGTATCAGTGGAAGGCCGATGGCGAAGCGCATCTCTTCAATCCGCAAACGATTCACCTGCTGCAACACAGCACGCGCACCAACAACTACCAACTCTACAAAAAATATTCGACCCTGATTGACGAACAGGGCGAGCGCGCCATCACGCTGCGCAGCCTGTTGAAATTCAAGCGCAGCACTCCGGTGCCGCTGGCCGAAATAGAACCGATTGAATCGATCTTTAAACGTTTCGCCACCGGGGCCATGTCGTTTGGCTCCATCTCGTACGAAGCGCACAGCACGCTGGCGATTGCCATGAACCGCATTGGCGGCAAAAGCAACTGTGGCGAAGGCGGAGAAGATGAAGCGCGGTTTCAACGAAAAGAAAATGGCGATTGGGAAAACTCCGCCATCAAACAAGTGGCCTCCGGCCGTTTCGGGGTCACCATCGAATACCTGGCCCACGCGCAGGAGATTCAGATCAAGATGGCGCAGGGCGCCAAGCCGGGCGAGGGCGGGCAACTGCCAGGCCACAAAGTCGATGAATGGATCGGCCGCGTGCGCCACTCTACGCCCGGTGTCGGGCTCATTTCACCTCCGCCCCATCACGACATTTATTCCATTGAAGATCTCGCGCAGCTCATCTTCGATCTGAAGAACGCCAACCCGCAAGCGCGCATCAGCGTGAAGCTGGTATCGGAAGCAGGCGTGGGCACCGTGGCTTCAGGTGTAGCCAAAGCCCATGCCGATGTCATTCTCATTTCCGGTCATGACGGTGGCACGGGTGCCTCACCGCTAAGTTCCATCCGGCATGCCGGATTGCCCTGGGAACTCGGATTGGCTGAAACACATCAAACGCTGGTGCGCAACAAGCTGCGCGGCCGCGTGGTGTTGCAAACAGATGGACAAATTCGCACGGGGCGTGACCTGGCCATCGCTGCTTTACTTGGCGCTGAAGAATGGGGTGTGGCCACGGCCGCACTGGTTTCCGTGGGATGTATCATGATGCGCAAGTGCCACCTTAACACCTGCCCGGTAGGGGTGGCTACGCAGAATAAAGAATTGCGCGCGCTGTTTACCGGAACACCGGACCATGTTGTCAACCTGTTCACGTTCCTCGCCACTGAACTCCGCGAGGTGATGGCCGAACTTGGCTTTCGCAGCGTACACGAAATGGTGGGGCAAAGCGATCGGCTTACGGTGCGCGATGTGCGGCAGCACCCCAAGTTCAAACACCTGGATCTTTCCCCGATTCTGTTCCGCGAACCCACGCAACTGGATGTGGCCATGTTCAAACAAGAGGAACAGGATCACGGCATCCGCCAGGTGCTGGACATTCAGTTGACCGAAGCCGCTTCGCCCGCATGGCAGCATCAACAATCGGTCTTTCGCGAGTTCCCCATCTCCAATCAGGATCGCGCCACCGGCACTATGTTGTCGCATCAGTTGGTGGGCAAGCCTCACCGGGCCGATGTTCACTTCAAATTTACCGGCACGGCCGGGCAGAGTTTTGGCGCCTTCGGCATTCGTGGGCTTACGCTCGAACTCGAAGGTGATGCCAACGACTACTTCGGCAAGGGGCTCTCCGGTGCACGGTTGATCCTGTATCCTCCGGCACAAGCCAGATTTAATCCGGCAAAAAATATTATCGTGGGCAACGTGGCCTTTTTTGGCGCCACCAGCGGTGAGGCCTTCATTCGCGGCATGGCCGGTGAACGGTTTGCTGTGCGCAACTCAGGCGTTACGGTGGTTGTGGAAGGTGTGGGCGATCACGGCTGCGAATACATGACGGGTGGCCGCGTAATTGTGCTGGGCGAAACCGGACGAAACTTTGCGGCCGGTATGAGTGGTGGCATCGCGTACGTGTGGGATGTCAACAACACGTTTGTTAAGAACTGCAACCTGGAAATGGTGCTGCCCGACACGCTGGATGGGGAAGACGAAGTGTTTTTACGGGAGTTGATTATGGCGCATCAGCAACTCACCAAAAGTGACGTAGCTGCCCACGTGCTCAGCTACTGGCCGCGGGTAATCAAACAATTCATTAAAGTAATGCCGGTGGATTATAAAGCTGTACTGGAAAGGAAGAAGTTGTTAGTTGGTAGTTGATGGTTATTGGCCGCAACAACCCACAACGAAAACGATCAACGACCAACTAATAACTAGACACTAACAACTAACAACCACCAACTATTCATGGGCAAGCCAACCGGATTTTTAGAAATACCTCGCGAGCTTCCTGCCAGGCGAAGCGTGCCGGAGCGCGTGCGCGACTACTTCGAAGTAGAAGGGGCGGTGGATGCCGGACTCACGCAAAAGCAAGCCGCCCGCTGTATGGATTGCGGCATCCCGTTTTGCAACCAGGGCTGCCCGCTGGGCAACATCATTCCTGAGTTTAACGATGCGGTGTATCAGGGTAACTGGAAACAAGCCTATGATATTCTCATCGCCACTAACAACTTCCCGGAGTTTACCGGCCGCATCTGTCCGGCCCCTTGCGAAGCTGCATGTGTGCTGGGCATCAACAAACCGGCCGTGGCCATCGAATACATTGAGAAGTCAATCATTGAAAAGGCCTTTGACAACGGGTGGGTGCAACCACGCACACCCCTGCACCGCTCGGGCAAGCGCGTGGTGGTGGTGGGCTCCGGTCCGGCCGGATTGGCCGCAGCGGCTGAGTTGAACTATGCCGGCCACGAGGTTACCGTGCTGGAGCGTGCCGATGAAATTGGCGGACTGCTGCGCTACGGCATTCCGGATTTCAAACTGGACAAGCAAGTACTCGACCGCAGGCTTGATCTCATGACGAAAGAGGGCGTGAAGTTCAAAACCCAGGTGCAGGTGGGCACCACCATTACTGCCCGGCAACTGCAGGAGGAATATGATGCCGTAGTGCTGTGCACCGGCTCAACCGTGCCGCGCGACTTACCCATACCCGGTCGGGAGTTGAACGGTGTGCACTTCGCCATGGAGTTTCTCACCCAGCAAAACCGGAGAGTGAGCGGACAACCCATAGCGGGTAACGAGATTATGGCGGCCGGCAAGCACGTGGTGGTGATTGGCGGTGGCGACACCGGTTCGGATTGCGTGGGCACGGCCAACCGGCATGGGGCCCGCTCGGTTACGCAATTGGAAATTCTGCCCAAGCCACCGGGCAACCGCACGCTGACCACGCCATGGCCCAACTGGCCGCTGATTTTGCGCACGTCTACTTCGCACGAAGAAGGGTGCGAACGGCAGTGGAGCCTGGTGACGAAGGCATTTACCGGCAACGACCGCGGTGAGGTCACCGGCCTGCGCGTGGTGGATGTAGAGTGGCCGGCCGGTGAAAACGCTTTTCGCGAAGTGGCGGGCAGCGAGCGTGTGTTGCCGTGCGACCTGGCGTTACTGGCGATGGGATTTCTGCACCCGCAGGCTGCGCTGCTGGAGCAGTTCGGTGTAGAGCGCGATGAGCGCGGCAATGCGCGGACGAAAAACTTTCAAACCTCGGTGCCCGGTGTGTTTGCAGCGGGCGATGCGCGCAGGGGGCAATCGCTGGTGGTGTGGGCCATCCGCGAAGGGCGCGATGTAGCGAAGGCGGTAAGTAACTCTATGAATTAAATTATGTTGATTCCACTAAGCAAGGAATTGAATTTGATTGTAGGGCATTTTCTGGATTTAAATTGGTCAACTGTCTGTTCCTTTTGTCGGGGGCGTAAGGGTGATCTTCGATATCTCATTGAGGGTTGGCTTTTTGGTACCAAACTCGTGCTTTGCCAAACACATCTTTATTAGATAACCGATCTCTCGAACTTCCTCTTCAGTTGTGAAATCATAGCTATACTTAGCAGAAAGCGCTCGCTTGATGTCAAATAAATAAAAGGAATTCTTACTCAAGGATGTTATATAGTCTTCTATCTCCTTTCGCCACCCGCGTGGTCGTGTTGAAATGATTAGTAGAGCTATCTTATGCTTCTGATTTTCATCCTTTTCCGATTGGAAAAACTCAAAAAATAGCGGTCCGAGTTTGCTGGAAAAGATATCGTCCTTGAAAAATCTTACCACATTCATCATGTTGACTAATATGATCTTTTTAACTCTTTCTTCAAACGTATCACCAAAATTGCCATTCAGGAAAAAAGCTTGTCCCTCAAATTGAGCGCGACCTCGGTCAGCTAGTATAGGTGTAAGCGCAAGCAATACACGAGACACCTGTTGCCAGCTCCTCACAATTTCGTTAAAAATCTGTCTCTTTAGATCGGGGTCTCCATAGTCACTGTTTCTTAGTGCTCGTGATGCAGCGCGAATATTCTGCATTAGATTATACACCGAATATTCTGCGAAAAATTTCTGAATGCTTTGGTTATAAGGCCGAATTTGATTGTAGCTCTTGTCGGCATGCTGGTCTTTAATTGTATCTGGAAGCCCAGAGGCCTTTACTCCATCGCTGAGGGCATTCTGTGCAAGTTGAATCTGCTCTTCGGTGGGTTGCCACTTTATGTGGGCGAAAGGATTCATGTCTTCGGGGAATTTCACTTTGCTTGTCACGGTGTCACATGTCTCACGGATATCTTTGATGAGCACTTCAAGGGCGTTGTTACTATTGCGGTTGATACCAGTGTAAAACTCAATGATCTCTGGAAAAGCAATATACTTTTTTGATTCAAAAATGTATTTAGCAAATCCTGGATCATAATGCATTCTTTTAGCAGCAAAATAGAAAACCCAATAACTAGACCTAAATCCAAAATCAACATCACGTCTTACAATAATGTTGTTAGCACATAAAATCTCAAACACACTCTCAATCTCAAGATCAATCAATTTGCTTTTGCAAAAAGCCTGAAGTTCAGTCATAAATTTCTCCTTTGAAAAGAGATAAGTTTCTTTCCGAATCATCATTTCGCAAAAATGCCCCAAGACATGCTCGCAATCTTTTAGGTCTGGCTTCGTTTTGTATCTATGCAATGAGTCCATTGTAAATAAGACAAATAGAATCATCTCAATCAGGTTTGTTCGATTTACTGGACTTTCGTCAAAATACTTTTCTGAGACTTTCAGAAGAGTTAAACAATTCATTGGTGTTCGATGAATATTCAAAACCTCCATGTCAGAGAGTACCTTCGAAAGCACCTTGTCCTCTGCGCCAATTCCCTTTGCTTTCACATATTCCGATACAACCTTCCGTATTTGCGTTCGGGGAAGCGCAAGCAAATGCAAAATTTTGAACTCTCTGTTAATTGAGACATTGTGGGTCTCATCATGGAATCGGGCATCGTCAATTGTGTGCATGACGATAATTGGAGTAGTTGGGTAACTATCACAAAGATTTTTCAGTTTCCTTATACTATCATTTTCAGAGCTACTCCATGAATCAAGCACAATTGCTTTTATTGGCTTCCCAGCTAGTCCTAACGCCTCAATTTCCCTATTTGCAGCATTATGAATATTATGAGACTTTGTCTTCTGCGAATCAATGTAGACCCAAATATCTCCTATGTTCCAAGCTTGACTGACTAGGTAATGAGCAAGGCAAGTCAGTCCAAACTGAGGCGGTGCCTTGACAATAGTGGAGATGGGGTTGGCAATAAGTTCAGAAGGCTTGTATCGGTTTTCGTAGTTCTCAGTAGGGTTAGTTGAAATTTCATTTGTTTTGCTCAAAATAGGGTCAACCCAAATAATGGGTTGAGAACTAAAAGCCTTTAAAGACAAGTTTAGCCGCTCTTCAAGCTTAACACGAATCATTTCAGCTTGGACATTTTCCTTTGTTGAAGTGGTCGGGTTAATATTATACTGATCCAAAAAATATTGAGTTACTTGAACTCGAAGCGTTTTTTCAAAATCTTGTGCCCCATTATAACTCCAGTGATAGCCACCTAGGTCACTTATCTTTCTTTTAAACGCGTTTATCCTTAAAATCTCATTTGGATCAACCGCGCTTTTCTTAATTGGCTCATCATTGAAGTAAAACATTATTTGAACAGGCTCTTTCTTAAGTATTCTCTGGTAGGCGTTGTTGAATTCCTCCTCCGTGCCTGATCCAGCCACTTTTGTCTCTGTCCCAAATCTGTTATTCATGATTCCTATGAAGATATCATAGTCGTAACCTAGTTGAGCACTTACCACCGCTTGAGGATATTCGCCAAAACCGGGGCGTGTGTTATGCTCCCACATTCTCTTTTCAATAACAAATCCGAATCTTACCCCTAGGCTCTGATTAAGTTCCTCGAATATGCTTTCGCAAATTCTCCTCTCGACTGCCGTGTCACCAGGAGATGCTACAAGACATTTGAATACTTTTCTATCCATAACCGAGTTATTCTATTGATTTTTAAAATAATGAAGATTGGTTTAGGAAAAATTTTTCAATCAGATTCTACTTCTTCCATTTGCTCTCTAAGGTCTTACCCGCACTATTTGCACTATGCTAATTTGCCTATGTCAAACCCCAATTTACGGCTTCACCTCATACGCGTAACGCAGAGGGCCGGATTTTTTTGATGGGGGTAAAGAAAGGGCTGGTTACGGCACGCTTCGACAGTCCGATCGCTATCGGACTCAGCGTGACAAAAACTAATCATGTCAGTCTGAGCTAGTCAAAGACTGACAGTGCCCAAAACACGCTTCGACCGGCTCAGCGTGACAAAACCCTACTGTCAGTCTGAGCTAGTCGAAGACTGACCATTGCACATAGATTTTGGCCGTCTTACCTTTAGACTATGAGTCGAGATCATCGATACTTTGTCTACATTGTTGAATGTGCTGACGGCCTATATTACACAGGAGTAACCAACAACCTCGACAAAAGATTACACGAGCATAATGAAGGGGTTGATCCCAAGTCCTTCACGTATAGGCGCAGGCCCGTAAAGCTTCGCTATTGGCTCGAATTCCAGGACGTTAATCAAGCCATTGAGTGGGAGAAGCAACTGAAAGGTTGGGGACGAAAAAAGAAAGAAGCGCTGTTCAACGAAGATTGGGAGAAGATCAAACTATTGGCGAAGAGTAGTATGCGTAGTCACCCTTCGACCGTCCGATCGCTATCGGACTCAGCGTGACAAACATTTGACTCACTTCGGAAAAATCTTCGGATCCAAACCGGGAATAACTTTCAGCGCGTTTTTGTAGTACAGCTTCTTCAAAATGTCATCGGGCAAGCCAATACCATACATGCGCCAAAAGGCATGGTAGCGTTTGTGGTACGGAAAATATTCATCCTCGGTCTCCAGCACGCGGAAGTACGTCTCGTATTCATCCGGCTGCCAACTGTCCTTGCCAAACAAAATGCGATCCTGGTATTTCGTGAGAAACGCTTTCGCTGCGCGCGGCTGCCGTCCCAGTTCGGCAATCACCGCGCCAATTTCGCTGTACATGTTCGGCATCTCGTCCATCAGCGAGGCCAGTTTCTTCAAATCACTGCCGTACCAGCCCAGGTGAGCATTGATGAAGATGGTTTTCTGATGCTTGCGAAACACGTTGTGCTGCTCAGCAATCAGGGTCTCCCATTTCACAGGGTCGGTGTCGTGCCTGCGGCCGGGGTGCAGTTTAAGTTCCAGCCAGCGTTCGTTCTTCTCGTCAATGGGTTGCCAAAACTGTTTCGGGTCGGCCGAGTGAATGAGCACCGGAATACCCAACTCGCCACACTTGGCCCACACGGGATCAATACGGGGATCATCAATGGGAATACGATTGCCGTTGGCATCTTTCATCATGCCCAGGCTTTTGTAAATCTTCAATCCCTTGGCGCCCGCCTTCACATCTTCCTCCAGTTGCCGGGCCGAGCGCGCACCCCAGTCCGCCTCGTGAATGCTGCGGAAGTCCACGTTGGTGAACACCACAAAGCGCGCAGGGTAATTTTTCTGCACGTTGTCCATCGACTTCTCCAAATGTTCGCGGCTACCCATGCCTCGCCCGCTCAGGTTCACCATCACGGCCATGTTGAGTGCGTCCATCTTTTTCACCAACTCACCCAGGTCCATCGTGGGCATGCTGAACTGATGATTATGAATATCAATAAACGGAAATTTGGCGCGCGTCACGCGGTGCTCCTCCACCACCAGCGATGATGGCGGATCATATTGTTCAAAATCCATTTTCATCTCCAGCGGTTTCTCCTGTGCGCGAAGCGAAAACGCAGACAACACCAGGAACGCGATAGGGCCAATTACCGGTTTTTTCATGTTTCAAAGTTGATGGGTCCGCCCCACATCTCGTCAGAAAATGTGCGGGGCGGCATTAAACCCTGACCAACGTCCGGGCTCTAAGAGCAAACGAAAGAAACCATTCGATGTTGGGATAAACTAAAGATTCCGGTTATGAAGAAGCTGATTTCCTTTTCCGTGTTTGCGTTGCTGATGTTGTTGCTGGTTTGGGGCCAGTCGGCCCGCGCGGCTGAAACGCACACCCGTTATGCACCAAGACCCAGAATTCAGGTCTGGGTGGCTCCGTACTGGAAGTGGAATCCGCGACTTCGGCAATATGTGTGGGTGCCCGGCCGCTATGTGGTGCGGCCCGCACCCGTGGTGAGGATCAGGAGGGTTCGGTAGTTTGACACGGGGCTGCAGCGATGCAGCCCTTTGTTTTTTACCCCGCCTGAAATCTTCCTAACTTGGCCGAGTAAAACCCCTTCGCATGCGATCGTTTCTTCTGTCGTGCTTTCTGTCCATAACCCTGATGTCATTCGGCCAGACGGACCCGCTGCTGGAAGCGGCCCGCAAAAAACTGGAGGCTAAAGATTATAAAGGAGCCCGGATCGATGCCACCAAGGTGATTGATGCCGCCCCGAAAAACAAACTCGCCTACGTGCTGCGCGGCCGCGCCCGCATGGGGTTGCAAGATGATTATGGCGCCATCAGCGATTTTACCTTCGCGCTGGACATCGACTCGCTGTTTGCCGAAGCCCTCAATCACCGCGGGGAAGCCAAAATCAACCTGGGCGATGATGATGGGGCGATCTCCGACCTGGACAAAGCCATCCGGCTGCGGCCGAACTACACCGATGCGTACACCAACCGCGGTTTTGCCAAGTATAACATCGAAGATTTGCAGGGCGCTTACTTCGACTTCTCGAAGGCGCTGGAACTGGGCCCGCCCGATGCCGACAAGTATTTCAACCGCGGATTGGTAAAAGCCGAACTCGGTGAATTTGTGAGTGCCATTGACGACTACAGCAAAGCCATTGAATTGGACAAAACGGATGCCTCGTTGTTCAACTTCCGCGGAGTGGCCTTCTACAGCACCGGCAATTTTGATAAGGCCATTGCCGATTATGATCAGGCCATTAAGATGGATGCCAAAGACCCCACCAAATTCGAAAACCGGGCATTGGCGAAAAGCGCGAAAGAAGATTTCAAAGGCGCGTTGGAGGATTACAACAAAGCCATTGAGTTGGACGGTCAGGATCCCGAAACCTACAACCTGCGCGGAGTGCTTAAACACAACACCGAAGATTACCTCGGAGCGATTGCCGACTACACCAAAGCGATTGAGTTAGATGCCACCAACCCCACGTACTACGATAACCGCGCACTGAGCAAAACGGAGAAGGAAGATTACGCGGGGGCCATTGAAGACTATACCTACTCGATCGAGTTATTCCCCAGCGACCCCGAAACGTATTTTCAACGCGGGCTGGTGAAGATACTGGCCAACAACAACTACGATGGCTGCCTCGATTTGAAACATGCCGAAGAACTCGGCAGCCCCGATGCCAAAGCGGCCATTAAGAAGAATTGCAAGTGATGACCAGGTCGGGAGACTAACACCCGATGAAAATCACCATCCTCCTCAACGGCATCAGCCCTGCGAAGAAAAAATTCTATCGAACGATATTGCCTCCTCTTCAGCGGGTGTTTGAGGTGCACGTGCGCGAAACGCAGTATGCCGGCCACGCCCGCCAATTAGCCCGGGAGGCCGACAGCGATATTGTTCTCGCAGCCGGTGGGGATGGCACGTTGCACGAAGTGATCAATGGCGTGATGGAGCGGCCGCAGCAGCCGGTGGTGGGCATCCTTCCGCTGGGGTCCGGCAATGACTTTGCACGCACCTGCGGCCTTCGTGCAGACCCGCAGCAACTGATTGATCTTATTCAGGCGCGAAGTTTTAAACCCACAGATGTAGGGCAGGTAGAATTATACGACCGCAACGGGCAGCCGGTGACGCGCTACTTCATCAATGCGTGCAGCGTGGGTATGGGGCCGCAGGTACTTGAGATTTTGCAGCAGCGCTCGAGGCGCTGGGGTGCGGGGTTCAACTACTTCACCGCCATCGTGCAAACGTTTTTCATCTACCGTTACCAGAACATAACCCTGAAAACCGAGACCGCGATTTCGGAAAAACCGGTCCGGGTGCTCGCCATCGCCAACGGACGCTCCTTTGGCAACCGCCTCACCATTGCGCCAACGGCCAGTGTTCAAGATGGTTTGTTGAATGTATTCACCGCTGCGCGTGTTTCGTTGTTTGATTTTCTTCGCCTCCAGGGCAAATTGAAAAGCGGAAAAACCATTGAACATCCGCAGGTGCATTACCAAACGTGTGCACAAGCATGGCTCACGGCCCATGAACCGGCAGCGATGGAAGCCGATGGGGAGTGGGCGGGCCTGTTACCGGCACGCATTAACGTGCTGCGCGGAAAGATTCTGTTTTGCCGGCAATAAAAAAGCCCACCGGGGTGGGCTTTTGAGTTTGCTTTGACTGACTTGTCTAATCTTTTGGGGGACCTCCGTACGTTGCATCACCGAAGGCCAACACGGGATAACCGATAAAAGGAAGGAAGATAAGGAGTAGCGTCATCACGATGTCCTTGCCAAAGGATTTTGATAGCAGGTGGGCCAGATAAATAAACACAAAGAAATTGACAAAGGGGATGAGCACCAAAATGATCCACCAACCCGGCTTGCCCACGATTTCCAATAATACAAACACATTATAAATCGGAATGATGGCGGCCCAACCGGGCTTACCCGCCTTGGTGAAGATTTTCCACATGCTGACAATAATCAGGACAATGACAGCGAGGTAAATGAAGAAAAAGATGCCCATGGCTGCGATCAAGCCTTGCTCGGCACCATCGTACGATTGATATTCATCCATAAGTAGAGGGTTTAGGTTTTATTATTGGTTGGATTGTTTGCGAACCACCAGCGTACCCGCAATCACATCGTGCAGGGCTTGTTTTTTGTCAGTGAACCCGGCCATGATGTAGCCGATCGTGAAGGTCAGGTTGGAGATCAGTTTACACAGGTTTCGAACCAGCGCTTTGGAAAAGTCCAGCTTGTTACCCTGCACATCGGTAACCACAAGGCCAAGGGCCAGTTTGCCGAGGCTCGCCTGATACTTGGAGGACTCCATTAACGCGTGATAAAGAAGGAGCACTGCCATTCTCACAAACAGCGAAATGCCGATCATGGCGGTGAGGGTGGCCAACAGGGTTGCCCAGTTGAAGTCTTGCTCACCAAAATCCGAGAAAGGAAACATCGAGCCGCCCGACACGATGCCAATGGCCGCCAAAATGGGCGATAGTATGATGGCGCTGATGACCCCGATCAGAATTCGATCGATTAGCCAAGCAACAAAACGCAGCCAGAAGCCGGCATAGAGGGTCATCACCGTTCGGTTTAGGTTTTCTAAAGATAGAAAACGAATTTCACGTGGGCAAAACCACAGGCGTCAACAAATCATTATCCTTTATGCACCCCTCCCTGCAGCACCTTTACCGGCAACTGGAAGAGCAGCGCGCAAGCGTGCTGGCCATGGCACAGGCCTTGCCTGGCGAGGCGTTGCACCGCGCGCCAGCGCCCGGCAAGTGGTCCCTGATGCAAATTCTGGCTCACCTGGTCACGGCCGAAAAAATGTCACTGGCCTACCTTCAAAAAAAGATACTGGGTATTGATGACGCAGCGGACACGGGTTGGAAGGAAGACCTGCGCATCGGGTTGCTCAAAATCAGCCAGCGTCTCCCCTTAAAATTCAAAGCCCCGGGGCGCGTAGTGGAAAGCACGCCCGCCTATACTTCGATTGATCAACTGCGCAGCGATTGGAACAACGTACGCGCGCAATTGGCTGACACCTTAGAGCGCTTCCCCGAAAACCGGCTGAAGCGCAAAGTGTACAAGCACCCGTTTGCCGGCATGCTCAACATCACGCAAATGCTGATCTTCTTTCGCGAACACATCACCCATCACCAGCCTCAGATTCGCAGGGTGTTGAATTAAGTTCAATCCTGATTAACCTTGCCCAACGGTGTAATTAAACTGAATTAGCTGCTCAAAAAGACAGAGAGCTGACGATCACAGAGTCCCGCGTTACAGGATTTGGGGCTGTCTTCGTCTGATCCATACCTCTGCCACCATTAGATTAAATACCCAGCTCCACCATGCAATGAAGGCATAGGCAACGGGGTGCGTTAAATCGAAGGTCCAGGAGGTAAGGAAGGCATAGAGCCGAAGTGTAATGGCGGCAAGAGTAAGGGCAAAACTGCGCACCATCCATTGCTGATGGAGTACAACCTCGCCCTTTCGTATCGACTCATAAGCTCTGAGGGTTGTGAAAAACCACAACAGCGATTGAAGAACAAAACTCATCAATACCCAGGGGCCTCGTTGAATAAAAAAACTCATGACCATTCCCCCGGGAGCCGCGAAAATCAATATTCCTGCCACATAGATTTTTCCAAAGACCCTGTGGAAATTCGGAAATCGTAAACGCCACGGTTGATATACCTGAAAAAAACCAATGACCAGCACAAAGGCGGAAACGATAACATGACTGTAAAAGGCTGGCAGATACCAGCCAGTTTCAACAGCTGATTGCTTTAACAACAGAAACCCAAAACGAGGATTCAGGTTGAGGTAGCCCAATGCATTCCACGCCAAAGGCAGGGCAAGAAGGAAGCCAGCCAAAAAAATCACTTTCAATCTCCACGCCATATCACCGCATACTCACAAGATCAGCCTTAGCTGGCAGAAGTGAATTCAGAAACACGAGATTGAACTGGTCCGTTTCGGTAAGCATGCTTTCAAAATCCCCGATAGATTCGTGCTTGGGAGAATACTCTTCCATGATGTTCTGAAACAGTTTCACCCGATTAGGTTCTGCAAATTGATATCCATAACTGGCAAGAATTTCATCTCGCATAAAGGCTATGGTGGTGGCAGATAGAAAAGACGAGTTCACCACCTTTTGGGTCTCCTGGCTGTAAATGGAAAAGTTACCCATTACGTAAGAACTGTCAAGCTTGGTGAATTCGGTTTGTGGGAAAAGTCTCCTGGATTTCAACTTTTCGGGCTTGACTTGATGATTTAACCTGTAGTAAGAATACACCGAAACAACGTTCTCTCCCACTATCGTTTGGTAGTCATTCATCCACCAGGTTTCGGTCATGGCCTTTACCTCTAGGGTTGTGGAGTCCAGCAAACGCACTTCAATTCCATTACTGGGGACGTCCAGAACCCCCAGCGTATCCGCCCCCTGATTGAGTAATACAATTCGGCTTGAATGATAGAATTCTTCGCGGCCTTCGAGGTAATGCTCCTCAAAGGCTGTGATCAAGGCCTTAAGGGTACCGGTAACCCGATCATAAATTGTAGGTTTCGATTCGAGATACTCCGTATATGCATTTAACGGTCCGTTGGTGGCACAAAAACCCGCTTGTATCTCAGAAAAAATTCCATTTGCTACCAGATAGCTGGGAGGAATCACCACTCCATAACCAACATGATCCACATGAGGAATTTCTGCACAAGAATAATTCTCGCAGCTCAATCGAATGCTTTTTCCTAAAAAACGAAAGTTATCAACCCAATCTATTGTTATCGAATCGAGCGCGGGGATGAAATGAAAGTCGTTTGAAATGACACCCCAAGTCGTGTCCATCCGGGCAATGGCCCATTGCTTTTCGCTGGGCGGTGGAATCACCAAATCAAATTTTGGCTCAATTAGCGTGGTCTGAGTTTTTAAGTCGAAATAGCCAATCTTCCCGTTTCGCCTAATCTCAACAACATCATCCGAAAAAAAACCGGGTGTCCCAATAAGATCATAATCCGGTGAGAGTATGACGGTACCGTCAAAGGTTGTAAGTCCCATGCGCACAGTCGTATCGCGCTTCTGCTTTTGGCGGGGCTCAAGAAAATGATTTGTCCAATCACCCTCCACCAGATAAAAATACGTTTGCCCGGCATGTCTGATAAACCACACAACTGAGTCAAATTGGCTTTCAAGTTGCCGCGCTTGCGCAAATATCGGTTTGCGTTCCTCAATGGCGAGATACTCTTCCTCAATCCATCGTAAACTGTTTTTCAACTTCCAGAAAGTGCTGTAGAACGCTTCTCCATTGATATCCGATATAACAAACGAATCCATTTTATCATCAAGCACTAAAGTCAATAAGAATTCTTCTTCCCTTGTTTTTGATTCATCGCGTGTTCGAAATGCTACGGGGATAGCAACAATTGAGGTTCCTTGAACGGTAACAGATGCCTGCTCAAAGTCGATTTCACACAAGACGAATGAATCCTGGTTTCGAAGCACATTTAAGGCCAGCAAAAGGGCTTCTTTTGGCTTTGCAACCTGGAAATGACGCAAGACAGCACTATCCGCACGACCCAAATCCACCTTGAACTGCAGTAAGAATTCACGAATACGTTTTTCTTTCTCGGCATCTTTATTGAGCAGTGAGCACGAGGCTATAAAAACCAGAAAAAAAATAATTACTGTACTTCTCATTCCATGTGCATTTGGACAATAATCTAAGAATAATTTCTATTGTGTTCCAAACTGTCCGAACTTACTGGAACTAATCGCTTAAAAAAACCCCAAACCACCTACACCAGTTGGTGTTTACTGCCATCGTAATTAATCCTATTTTGTCGCATTCAATTTCGCATCGCTATGCTCAAACGACTTTTGCTACTCCTTCTTCCGATTTCCGGTTTTGCTCAACTGCAATCCCCCGATCAGTTTCTCGGCTACACGCTGGGCGAACGGTTCACCCGCCATCACCAGGTGGTGAGTTATTTCCAGCATGTCGATGCGCAGTCGGACCTGGTGACGGTAACCCCTTTTGGTGAAACCTATGAACACCGCCCCTTGCTGTATGCCGTGGTTGCTTCTCCTGAAAATTTTGCACGGCTGGATCAGATCCGGCAGGACAACCTCAGGCGCACGGGTCTGCTGCCGGGCACACCCGCCACACAGGTAGCCCTGGTGTGGCTCAGCTACAACGTGCACGGCAATGAGGCCAGCAGCACCGAAGCGGCCATGAAAACGCTTTACGAACTGGTGAACCCCGCCAACGCGCAAACGAAAGAGTGGCTGAAGAACACTGTCGTGATCATCGACCCCTGCCTGAACCCGGATGGGCGCGACCGGTATGTGAACTTCTATTATCAAAACGGTAACCTGCCGGCCCAGCCCGACCCGCAGGCGCGCGAACACCGCGAACCGTGGGCCACCGGCCGCCCGAATCATTATCTCTTCGATATGAACCGCGACTGGGCGTGGCTTACCCAACAGGAATCGCGAGCACGCATCAAACTCTATAACGAGTGGATGCCTCACGTGCATGTTGACTTTCACGAACAGGGGTACAACAGCCCCTACTACTTTGCCCCCGCGGCCGAGCCCTATCACGAAGTGATCACCAACTGGCAACGCGAGTTCCAGCAAATGCTCGGCAAAAATCACGCGAAGTACTTTGATCAAAACGGCTGGCTGTATTTCTCACGCGAACGCTTCGACCTGTATTACCCCAGCTACGGTGACACCTACCCCACCTATAGCGGAGCGATTGGCATGACGTACGAACAAGGTGGTATTGGCGCAGGCCTCACCGTAACCACTACCGAGGGCGATCCCCTCACGCTGAAAGATCGCATTGCGCACCACTACACCACCGGTCTCTCTACGATCGAACTGTCATCGAAAAACGCCACGCGACTGGTTGATGAGTTTGACAAGTTCTTCCGCGAAAACCTGAACGCGCCCTGGCCGTACAAGGCGTATGTCATCCGAAGCACCAATCAACGGGACAAACTCAACGCGCTGCTGCGTTGGATGGATGAGCATAAGATTCAATACGGACATGCCACCGTGCCCAAGCCCGTTCGTGGCTTTGATTACGAAACGCAAACCACGATTACCGCCAACATCAGCCAAACCGATATTGTTATTCCGGTACAGCAGGCGAAAGGCCGCCTGATCACCACGCTCTTTGAGCCGCAAACCAAATTGGTGGACTCACTCACCTACGACATCACCGCCTGGAACCTGGCCTACGCCTATGGGTTGAAAGCCCTGGCCGTGAACGAAAAGCTGACGATCAGCCGCCCCTATGCGGCCCCCGCTCCCGAGACTTCTCCGGTGGCTGAAAAGCCCTATGCCTATGTGTTTCCCTATCAAAGTCTGGAAGACTCAAAATTTCTCGCTGCCCTTCACCGGAAGGGAATCAAAAGCCGGGTAGCGCTGAAGCCGTTTACGCTCAACGGAAAAAATTTTGATGCCGGCACACTCATTGTGCCGCAGCGCAACAACGAGAGCGTTATTAATTTTGATAACACCGTGCGGGAACTGGCCGCTGCCCATGGTCGCGTTCCGTTTGCCGCCCCCACCGGGTTGGTGGAAAAGGGATCAGACTTCGGATCGGGCGAGGTTGATTTCCTGAAAGCGCCCAAAGTGGCCTTGTTGGGCGGAGACCAGACCTCCACGCTGGCGCACGGTACGGTGTGGCATTTCTTCGAGCAGGAATTGAAGTACCCGCTCACGATCATCGGCACCGATTATTTCCGCACCATTGATCTGTGGAAGTATGACGTGTTCATCGTGCCGGACGGAAATTACCGGTTGTTTGATGACACCACGTTAGACATGGTGCAGCGCTGGGTGAGTGATGGCGGCCGGTTGATTCTGATGGGCAACGCGTTGAACATCGCAGCTGATAAAAAAGGATTTGCCCTGAAAGGCTACGCCACCGATGACGAGAAAAAGAAAATGGAACAGGCCGATGACGCCCTCCTGGAAAAAGAAGGCACACCGGTGTTTGCCGAAGCTGAACGCAGAGAGATTTCCAATGAGATCATCGGTGCCATTTACAAAACAACCCTCGACAAAACAAATCCGCTGGCGTTCGGACTCCGCGATGGTTATTACACGCTGAAGACCTCGGCCCGCAGGTATGCCATGCTGGAGGGTGCCTGGAATGTGGCCTACCTGAAGGGAAAACAAAAACCGCTCATTGGCTTTGCCGGCTACCGCGCCAACCAACGCCTCACCAATTCCCTCGTGTTCGGTGTGGAGAACAAGGGCCGGGGCAGTGTGGTGTACCTGGCCGATGACCCGATGTTCCGCTCCTTCTGGGCCAACGGTAAGTTGATTTTCGCGAATGCGGTATTGATGCGGTGACTCTGCATGCTTCACCGAAGGAAGCATGGACAAAGGTTTCTGGCCGAATGGTCTGTTTCGTTTGTGTTTGTCAACACGCAATCTTGTCTACCCTGCGCTGGTGACGGCCACCCTCGAACGAGGTGGTTAAGAACTTGATGAGAATTTTTTCGGCCAGGGTTTCATCAATAAAACGGGCCGGCAGGCAGAGCACATTGGCATTGTTGTGTTCGCGGGCCAGTGCACCGAGTTCCTCCGTCCAGCAGATGGCCGCACGAATGCCCGGCCGCTTATTGGCCGTCATAGCCACCCCATTGGCACTGCCACAAATCAGAAGGCCGAGGTCAAACTCACCTTTTTCCACGGCAACCGCCACCGGACGGGCGAAATCGGGGTAATCCACCGAATCGCCATTATTTGTTCCAAAATCACGGAGATGATACCCGTATTGTTCCAGCTTCTTGCGAAGCACTTCTTTCAGTGCATATCCGGCATGGTCGGCCCCCAGGGCCACGGTTGGTTTCACGTCATTCATAAGCGTTCGGCTTTTAGTTCTTCTTCTTCGCGTTTGCGGTTCTGGCGAACCACGTAAGCCGAGATGAAGATACTGATTTCATACAGAATGACCAGCGGCAGCGAGATGAGCACCTGGCTGAGGGGATCGGGTGGCGTAACAATGGCGCCAATGATGAGAATCACAATGATCGCATGCTTGCGATACGTGCGCATGAACTGGGGAGTGAGCAAGCCGATGCGCGTGAGAAAATACACGACTACCGGTAACTGAAACAGCAAGCCGCTGCCAAACACCAACGCCACAAACGTGGAGACGTAGGAGGTGATATCAAATTCGTTTACGATCATGTCGCTGATGCTGTACGATGCGAAGAACCAGGTCATCAGTGGGCACAACACGAAGTACCCGAATGCCGAACCCATGAAAAACAACAACGAAATCGCTGACACGGCCCCGCGCGAATTATTGCGCTCGTGCGAGTGGAGCCCCGGTTTGATGAACCGCCACAGCTCCCACACCACGTACGGAAAGGCAATGATAAATCCGATCACAAACGAAGCCATGATCTGCATCGTAAACTGGCCCGTCATGTAGCGGCTTTGCACCTTAAAGGGAATTTCCTGAACGCACAGGGCAGGATTTCCGATGGCCTCACCCAATGCGCACAGCGCGTGAAAGGTGGGAAAATCCGTGCGGGCGGGCGCAAAGATGATGTTGTGGAAAATCCAGCTCGAAAAGATAAACGCCACCACCATGCCCACCGCAATGGCAGTGAGGCTGCGCACGATATGCCAGCGCAATTCCTCGAGGTGATCGAGAAATGACATTTCGGCTTCTTCCTGCGGTTGATCGAGTGGCATGGTCAGCTAAGGAAACAGGTTTGCCCGTCAGGCATACAACGGAAACTTCTTCATCAGCGTGTTTACTTTACGCTTCACGTTTTTCAGATGCTTGTCGTCCGCGGGTTTCTTTAATGCTTCGTCAATCAGGTCAACCACTTTGACAACGTCTTTTTCTGTAAGGCCGCGCGAAGTAATGGCCGGTGTGCCGATGCGCATGCCCGAAGTAACCATGGGTGACTGCGTATCAAACGGCACCATGTTCTTGTTGATCGTGATGTCGGCCTTAATCAACGCTTCCTCCGCCATCTTGCCGGTCAGGTTCTTGCTGCGCAAATCAATCAACATCAAATGATTGTCGGTGCCTCCGGAAATGATCTTATAGCCACGCTTGACAAATTCAGCGGCCATCGCCTTCGCATTTTTCGCCACCTGAATGATATAGTCCATGTAGTCATCGCTGAGGGCTTCGCCAAACGCCACGGCTTTGGCAGCAATCACGTGCTCCAGCGGCCCGCCTTGCGTGCCCGGGAAAACACCCGAGTCGATCACGGAGCCCAGTTTACGCAGTTCGCCTTTCGGAGTTTTGAGGCCGAACGGATTATCGATGTTTTTACCTATCAGAATTACACCTCCGCGCGGGCCCCGCAGGGTCTTGTGCGTAGTGGACGTCACGATGTGGCAATGCTCCATCGGGTCGTTGAGCAACCCGCGGGCAATGAGACCGGCCGGGTGCGAGATGTCGGCCAGTAGAAGGGCACCCACGGCATCGGCTGCCGCGCGCAGCTTGACGTAATCCCAGTCCCGGCTGTAAGCGCTGGCACCGCAGATGATCATCTTCGGCTTTTCGCGAAGCGCAATGTCCATCACCTTATCAAAATCAATCAAACCCGTTTCTTGTTCAACACCATAAAAAGAGGGCTGGTACAACTTGCCGGAAAAATTCACGGGCGAACCGTGGGTGAGGTGACCTCCATGCGACAGGTCAAATCCGAGGATCTTATCGCCCGGCTTGAGGCACGCCAACATCACTGCTGCATTGGCCTGCGCACCGGAATGGGGCTGCACATTGGCCCACTCGGCACCAAAGAGTGCTTTTACGCGATCAATGGCGAGTTGCTCGACTTCGTCTACCACCTCGCAACCACCGTAATAGCGTTTGCCCGGTAAGCCTTCGGCATATTTGTTGGTCAGAACCGATCCCTGGGCCTTCATGACCTGGGCCGAAGTGAAATTCTCAGAGGCAATCAATTCGATACCGCTTTGCTGGCGGTGCAGTTCCTTCCCGATTAGGTCAAAGACGAGTTTATCGCGCTTCATGGTGTGAAATTGAAGAGCCAAAAATAGCCCAGCGGGCTGCCATTGCCAAAAAAACAAATTGACCAGCTCTGGGATCAACGTAGCCAGTGCTACTCTAACCTGGTCCTTGCCGGCTCGACAATCAACCGGTTCCGGTAGGCCTTGCGATCAAACGATGTGCCGATGACTTCGCGGTCAAATCGTTCTGCAGCGGCCGCGCGCCCACCCACCGGGCCACCCGTGACGTGGACCAGCGCTTTGTTGAGCATGGACTCGCGAACATCGCCCAGCGGGTAAACCGCTAAACTGTTGTCCAGATCTTCGATGTCCGGCACAAAGCCATTGTCGTAGTCGGATTGCCCCTGGCTGTTGAACAGTTTTAATACAATCGGCAACATACCCCACGTGTTGGCCGGATTATCATCTTCATTGACGAGTATGGAGCCCACATTTTTGCCGACTGTCGTCTGGCCAATGACAAACACTTCCATAAACGGTTTGAGACCGTTGATGACCAATTCGCTGGCGGAGGCTGTACGCGATCCCGTCAGGACGTACACGCGGGTAAGCTGCCCTCCTACGTTTTGTGTCTTCTCGATAAACTTATCCACCAAAAAAGACGGCCCCAGTTGGGCATCATTGACTATTTCGTTGGTTACCCGCAGGTTGTACTGGCGCTGCACAAACACGGTATTGGCCGTAACGTTGCGCGCCATCAGGCTGGCCAGATTGACAGCCGCGCTGATTGCACCACCACTGTTGTAGCGCAAGTCAAGGACCAGGTCGGTGATGCCCTGGCTTTTGAAGCCTGCAAAAACAGCATCCACCTGGTCGTTGTATACGTTTGGTCCGCTGGTCGTGCCGGCACTAAACAAGTTGTACATCAGGTAACCGACCTTCTTGCCGGAAGCCGGGAAGTCATACACCTGGCTGTAGTAAACCGGGTTCTCGGCATACTCGATAGTGGTTAACGATAACGTGACAGGCGTTGTACCTAATGTGCGGTTAACCACATCAAAAGGGCGATACGTCACCGTGTGCGTCTCGTTAATCTGGCCAAGCAAAGCGCCAAAAGTATTGGCGGTGAGCAACTGCCCATTGATGTGGGTAATCACGTCTCCGCGCTTAAGGCCGGCCGTGGTAGCGGGTGAATTGGGTTTGGTATACACAATTTGGCCGATGACGTTGTCGCTGCCGGATGACTCGCGATACAACACCAGTTCATAGCCGGCTTCTTTTGTGACCCCTTGCAGGGCACTTTCCAATTCGCGGTAGTCATCAACAATAATCGAAAAACGATCCTGGGATGACAGCAAAGACTCAAAAAACGCAGCCGGCTCCTGGTTGCTGTTGGGGCTTGCCGGAATCTCGTCTGTCCAATAATACAGGTACCGCATGTTCGCAAGTATCCAGTCGTTGACGTACCGATCAGGATTGGGGTCGTCCTCTTTGCACGACACCGAAAGAAATGCCAGCATCAACCCAACAGCCGCTATCCAGATTTTTCTACCATGTGCCATCATGCTCTTACCCTTTTGAATTTAATCCAGAACGAAGCGCAGAGGTAAGTTGTTTCTTACCAGCTGCCACTGCTGCCTCCCCCACCAAAACTTCCTCCTCCGCCACTCCAGCTGCTGCCGCCTGAAGACCAGCCTCCTCCGCCACCGCCATACCAGCCGCCACCCCCGCCACGAGAGCGGTTGTTCTTTTGGTTTTCTTCCATCTTCTTAATCATGGCTTTGCCCCACGGGGTATTTTGAATGAGCAACCGCAGCACGGGAAAAGCAATCAGAAAACCCCAAAAGATGCCCTTACCCAGGCTGGCACCAAAACCCAGTGGCGGGAAAAAATAATAGAACGGAATCTGGAACACATACATGAACCACGATACTCCGCCCTTGCTGAAAAGGGAGTTCCACGTGAGGCTGCCGATCACAAACAGAAAGATAGCAGCAATGAAAAAGTTTGGCCCACCCTCGTTGCTGGAATAAACGTTCGTGTCTGAAGCATCGGCTACATATTCGCCTTTGATTGCCTGAATAATCGCGTTCACGGCAGCTTGGACGCCCCCGTCAAAATCGCCCTGCCGGAACCGCGGAGCCATTTCGTTGCGGATGATTCGATTGCAAAGGGCGTCTGGTAACGGGCCTTCCAGGCCCATGCCCACTTCAATGCGCATCTTGCGATCATCCTTGGCAATGAGCAGCAATACGCCATTGTCCTTTTGCGCCTGACCCAATTTCCATTTTTCTGCCACGCGCAAGGCATACTCCTCAATGGGATCGCCATCCAGCGAGGTTACCGTTAATATGGCAATTTGATTGGACGTGGAATCCTCGAAAATTTTCAGCTGATTTTCCAAACCGGCAATGGTAGCCGCTTGCAGCAGGCCGGCATCATCGTGAATACGCGTGCCCCACAACTCGGGTACGGCTTTTTGTGCCCACGCCAACTGGCTGCAAACACCAACGAAAAAAATGAAAACAAAAAAGAACCGAAAATTCATGAAACGGTCTTCGGGTTAGTTGACACGCAGATCGTCACCCAGTTCATTCACATCATCGGCCGTTTTGTGGAAGCCATGCTCCAGCAAAATTTCGCCACAGCGTCCGATGGCCGCTTCAAGGCCGCCAATAACATCACCCCCTTTGATTTTTTCCACCAGCCGGTTCACCACCTGGTCCCAGTCTTTCTGATCCACCACCTTGCTGATGCCGCGGTCGGCCATCACAATCACCTCGTGCTCAAAAAAGGAAATGAAAATCATAATGCCGGTTCGCTGGCGGGTATTGAACACTTCCTCCTCCAGGAAAGCACTCTCAGCCCTTCGCTGGGTAGCCTGATCCAGGTAGGTTTGTTCCATGAGCAGTTTTTTCACGGGGTCAATGAAGTGTGCAACCGCAGCACCCGCTACACCCCCTACTACCACTACGAGAAAGATGAAGATCGGGTCGTATAAGAGTGCGTTGGAGTCGCTCTTCAGCAGGTAACGATCCAGCACAATCATAAAGACAAACGCCAGCATGGCCATAACAATCGCCCCGCGATACACGGCAATGGAGTAGTGACCGCTTTTCGCCACCATGACCGGCACAATTTCACCGGAGATCTTGTCTTCGGCCTGTCGAACCGCCTCTTTTACGCGTTCAAGTTCCTGTGGCGTGAATTTATTCTGGAGTGACATACAACACGTATTAAAACCGGCTTCTTTGGTTTACCAACCTCCACCAAAAGGCAGCTCGGGTGACCATTCACGTAAAGGTACAAATGATTTATCCCGTGCCAATCATCGTATTTTTTGTTTGTTTTCCCTGAATATTCTCCCATCTTTTCGCTTTACACCTTCAACATGAAAACATTCCCCCTTCTTGGTTTGATCCTGATTTCATTCTGGTCGTTTGCGCAAAAAAACAAGACCGTTGCACCGGCCAATCCGGCCCAACCGGAAATCAGCTCACAACTATCCCATTTAAAATACCGGAATATCGGCCCGGCCCGCGGTGGCCGCTCAACGGCAGTGGCCGGAATTCCGTCCCGCCCGCATACCTTTTTTATGGGTGCCACGGGAGGCGGTGTGTGGCGCACCGATGACGGTGGATGGAACTGGACCAACATCACGGACGGATTTATTTCAGTAGGGTCCATTGGTTCCATTCGCGTGGCGCCCAGTGACCCCAACGTGATGTATGTGGGCACCGGCTCGGCCGACCCGCGGGGCAACGTGTCGATCGGCAAAGGCATGTACAAGTCAACCGATGGCGGCAAAACCTGGTCGCTTGTTGGGTTAGAAAAAGGTGGACAAATCGGGCGCATTGAAATTCATCCGCAAAACCCTGATGTGGTGTATGCGGCCGTGCTGGGCAACCCATTTGCTCCCAACCCTGAACGAGGGGTGTACCGCACGCAAGACGGTGGCAAGAACTGGGAGCGCGTGCTGTACGTGAATGAAAAAACAGGCGCCATGGATTTGGTGATGGATCCAAACAACCCGCGCATTTTGTATGCCGGCATGTGGCAGGTACAGCGCAAACCCTGGACACTAATCGATGGCGGCCCGGATGGCGGAGTGTTTCAAACAAAAGACGGAGGAAATACCTGGAAAAAAGTTGAGGGCGGACTGCCCAGCGGAGTGCTCGGAAAAATTGGCATCGCGGTCTCACCGGCCAAATCCGATCGCGTGTGGGTATTGGTGGAAACCCCGGATGACGCCAAGGGCGGCCTGTTCCGCTCCGATGATGGCGCAAAAACATTTACGCGCATCAGTGGTGACCGCGAGTTGCGCACCCGGCATTGGTACTATACGCACGTTTTTGCCGATCCGAAAGATCCGGAAACGGTGTACGTGAATAATGTAAGTTTCTGGAAGTCGGTAGATGGCGGGAAAAATTTTTCGCGGATCCGCGTACCCCATGGCGACTGTCACGATCTGTGGATCAACCCGCATGACCCGGCCATTATGATTCACAGCAACGATGGCGGAGCGTGTGTGAGCTACAACGGTGGCGCCAGCTGGTCTACGCAGTTTAATCAACCCACGGCAGAAATGTATCGCGTGGAAACGGACAACGCATTTCCATACCGTGTGTACGGTTGTCAGCAGGATAACTCGTCCATTTCGGTTTCCAGCGCAGTAACGGGCGGCAGCAGCTATCTGCAAGACTGGATTACCTGGGGTGGCGAGAGTGGTCACGTGGCGGTGGACCCCACGAACCCGAATATCATTTACTCTGGGAACTATACCGGAATCCTGTATCGGCTCGATGTTTCAAAAGGACATTCGCGCATTGTTACGCACTATCCGCAATTGCACGATGGATTACCGCTCTACAAGGTTAAGTACCGGTATCAATGGAATGCCCCCACGCATTTTTCTCCGCACAACCCGAAAGTGCTGTACCACACATCACAATTCGTGCACCGCACACAAGATGAAGGGCAAACGTGGCAGGTCATCAGCCCCGACCTGACCTTGAATAAAAAAGAGCATCAGGAACTTCCCGGTGGGCCGGTGCAATACGATGTCACCGGGGTGGAGAATTTCAATACCATTTTTGCGTTTGAAGAATCACCGCTAGAGGCCGGTGTGTTGTGGGCCGGCAGCGATGATGGTCTGGTGCATGTGAGCCGCGACAACGGACAGACGTGGAAAAATGTAACCCCTGCCGGCTTGCCCGCGGTGGCCACCGTGAATACGATTGATGTTTCTCCGTTTCAACGGGGTAAGGCGGTTATCGCTGTGCAGAATTACCGACTCGGAGATTTCAAGCCCTATATTTTTATCACGCGGGATTATGGCGCCACCTGGACGTTAGCCATCAATGGAATTCCGGCTGATCATTTTGTACGCGTGGTGCGCGAGGATCCCAATCGGGAAGGTTTGCTGTATGCCGGCACGGAGTTCGGCATGTTTGTCTCGGTGGACGATGGCAAAAACTGGCAGTCCTTTCAACTCAATCTGCCACGCGTGCCCATCACGGATCTGGCCATCAAAAACCAGGATTTGGTCGTAGCCACGCAGGGCAGATCATTCTGGATTTTGGACAACCTCTCCGCGTTGCACCAGTGGAAAAGCAACCTGACAGCCGAAAGCGCTTCGCTGTTTACGCCTGCCCCGGCTTACCGCACACAACTGGGCGGGTTTTTTGGACCCGGTGCACCGGAAGCGGCACCGCGCGGAGCCGCCATTCAGTTCTACCTCCCAAAAGAAGACACTGTGAATGCTACCCGCCTGGAGATTCGGGATGCCAAAGGCAACCTTTGCAAGGTGTATTCAACCCAGGCGGATGAAAACAAGAAGGAACTGAAACTCATCGTGAAAAAAGGAATGAATCAACAGCGGTGGGACTTGACGTATGCCGCACCGACCATCACACCGGGTACCATTTTGGCCTATGGGTATACCAGTGGACCGGCTGCGCCCCCCGGCCAGTACACCGCACAGCTCACCTATGCGGGGCAAACGTTATCTCAACCTTTTGACGTGAGAATTGATCCACGGTGGACGGCCACTGCGGCCGATTTTCAGGCACAATTTGAGTTGGCCGTTCAGGCCCGCGATGAACTCGACCGCGTTCACCTCGCTATTCGGAAGATACGTAGCGTGCGGTCGCAAACAGCCGAACTGGTGACCCGGGCCGAACGCGCAGGAAAAGGTTTGGAATTGAAAAAGTTGACGACTGATCTCTTGAAAAAGCTGACCGACCTGGAAGATCAACTGATTCAAACCAAGAACAAGGCCGGTCAGGATCCCATCAATTATCCGCCCCGGTTGGATGATCAAATCGATTATGCGTATTCCGTGATCAATGAACAGGACGCGCGGCCCACACAGGGTTGCTATGACTTGTTTACCGATTTGAAGAAACAGAGTGAAGCCATACTAACCGAGGTAGAAACCGTAATTACTGCAGGTGTAAAGAGTGTGAATGATTGGGTGCAACGCGAAAGTCTGGGTGGTGTGGTGTTGGAAGGCATCAAGTGATATGACGTGAGCCGTCTGCTGTTTCCGGCTTTGGTGGTTCTGCTGGCGGCATGCACACGTGACGATCCTGCCCAGCGGCCCATGCGGTTTTATGTTGTTGGCGACTGGGGGCGTGATGGCCAATTCGGTCAGTGGGAGTTGGCGCAAACCATGAACGCCCTGGCGCGCGAGGAACCTCCCGACTTTATCCTGTCTGCGGGTGATAACTTTTACGAGGATGGAGTGGATGGCGTTGCTGATCCGCAGTGGAACACGTCATTCGAAGCCATTTATAATGGACCCTTTTTACAGGTGCCGTGGTACGTGGCACTCGGCAATCACGACTATGCCGGCTCCGTGCAAGCCCAACTTGACTATCACAACGTAAATCCGCGCTGGAACATGCCCGCCCGGTATTATACGTTTGTGAGAACCGACCCCGGTGGCACCCGGTTGCGGTTCGTGGTGCTGGACACCACTCCGTTCGAGCGCTCCTATTATTCATTGAGTTGGAGCGACCACCTGTTGGGGCAGGACACACTCCGACAACGCCACTGGATCGACAGTGTTTTTCGGTTGCAAGATGCTGACTTCACCATTGCCCTAGGTCATCATCCGCTGTACACAGGTGGTGCTCGCGCTCAGGAGCCTAACGGGGTGCGGGAGGCACTGGAGCCCTTGTTCACCACTCATCGGATACCGGTTTACCTCGCGGGCCACGAGCACGATTTGCAGTACCTGAAGGATCCGGCAAAGCCCACGCATCACCTGGTTTCGGGCGCGGGATCATCCGTTCGCCCCACTGGTGAAATTGACATTACCCGGTTCAGTAAATCCGTGGTGGGGTTTGTAATGCTTGAGGCCTATGCGACACGGCTTGATGTCCGTTTTTACTCAATCGATGGAGATGTCATTTATGAATCCACGATAACAAAATAAAAAGGATTATGAGCCAAGAGCTGGTCCGTTGCCCCTGGTGCCTAAAGTCAGACCTGTACATCCGCTACCACGATGAGGAGTGGGGTGTTGCCGTACACGATGACCGCGTCCACTTTGAGTTTCTGATTTTAGAGGGCGCGCAGGCAGGTCTCAGCTGGTCGACTATATTGAACAAGCGGGAGGGCTACCGCAAGAACTTTGCAGTCTTTGACGTGGATAAAGTGGCCCGGTTTACCCCAGCACGCATCGAAAAAATTTTGAAAGATCCGGGAGTTGTGCGCAATCGACTGAAGGTGCTGGCCGCGGTTAACAATGCGAAGAGATTTAAGGAGGTGCAAAAGGAGTTCGGCTCATTCAATCGTTACATCTGGCAGTTCGTCAACGGCAAAACAATCATTAACCGGTGGAAGGAGCTGAGCCAGGTTCCAGCCACTACAAAAGAATCGGATGCGCTGAGCAGAGACTTAATCAAACGCGGTTTCAAGTTTGTGGGCAGCACGGTGATGTACGCCCATATGCAGGCTTGCGGGCTGGTGAATGATCACCTTGTTTCCTGTTTCCGCCATCGGGCGGTCAGGTGAACAACCACGGGAGCAAATAATAACCGGCTACACTCACCGCCATGAGCGTGCCGTACAGCTTAATTACTTTCAATCGGTTTTGGCGGTCCTCCCACCACAACACAATCCACGGCTTGTACAGGCCCACGGCCAATAGCAGAGCCGAGGTTACGGCAAAGTACAACACCACCGTGCGGGTAAATTCCATTGCTGCAAAAATAGGCCTTGCACGGGATACTCCGGATAAAGGTTGGCATTTCATCCGCTTCGTCTATTTTTGCGCTCCGTTTTGGTGTGAAGGCGCAGGATTTGGTTGCACTCTATCGCGCGGACAGCCTGGTGAAGACCCTGACCGAAGGGATTCGTACGTCCACACCCCACGCTTTTCATATTTCACAACTGCACGGCAGCCTCGATGCGCTGTTGCTGGCAGCCGTTTCCAAAAGCTTGCGCAGCAGCCATGTGGTGGTGCTGGCGGATAAGGAAGAAGCCGCTTATTTCCTCAATGATCTCCAGCATGTAGGCGGGGAGAAAGAAGTCTTGTTCTTCCCGATGTCCTACAAGCGGCCGTACGAGTATGACGAAACGGAAAACGCCAACATTCTGATGCGGGCCGAGGTGCTGGCCGAACTCAGCGCTCACCCCGAGGGTCGTCTCGTGGTCACCTATCCCGAGGCGCTTTCCGAAAAAGTAATCACCAAGAAATCGCTGGCCTCCAACACCTTCGTGGTTAAAAAGGGCGAAAAATTAGACACGCAGTTCCTGGAAGAGTTTTTCCACGAATACGATTTTGAAAAAACCGATTTCGTGTATGAAGCGGGGCAGTTTGCGGTACGCGGAGGCATCATCGATGTTTTTTCGTACGCGCACGAATTGCCTTTTCGAATCGAGTTGTTTGGCCAGGAGGTTGACAGCATTCGCAGTTTCGACCCCGGCTCGCAGCTATCGGTGGAAACCCTGGAGGTGGTGAGCCTGATGCCCAACGTGCAAACCCGTTTGGTACAGGAGGAGCGCCAGTCGCTGCTTGAATTTGTCAGCCCCCATACCCGGCTGTGGCTTCGCGATACCGCTCACACGCTGGATGTGATCAATCGCTGTTTCGAAAAGGTTTCCGACAGTTTTGACCAAATTTTGCGCGACAGTGGCACGCGCCTGGCCCTGCAACCGGAGCAACTCTTTGTGACACGCGACAGTTTAGCGCAGCAACTCGAACGCTTCCAGCGTCTCGAATTTGGCACGCGTCCTTTCTTTACACCCCATCAGACATTTGCATTCCCGTCCTCCGCACAGCCTTCCTTCAATAAGAATTTCGAATTGCTGGCCAAAGACCTGGTGGAACGACAGCTTCAAGGCTACACCAACTTCATAGCAGCCGAGCAACCACGGCAGCTCGAGCGGCTACAGGGCATCTTTGCGGAGATCCATCCGGAACTTACGTTCCGCGCACTTGACTTTCCGCTGCGTCAGGGATTCGTAGACCACTCACTCAAAGTGGCCTGCTACACCGACCATCAGATTTTTGAACGCTTTCATCGTTCGCGCGGAAAAGAAAAATTCTCGAAGAGCAAGGCCCTGACCTTTCGTGAATTGCAATCGCTGCAGCCCGGTGATTTCATCGTGCACATCGATTACGGTATCGGCAAGTTTGCCGGATTGGAAAAAAAGCAGGTTAACGGCAAAGAGCAGGAAGCCATTCGCCTCGTGTTTCGCGATGATGATATCCTGTACATCAACATCCACGCGCTCCATAAAATCTCACGCTACTCCGGCCGGGAAGGTACACCACCCTTGGTGAGCAAACTGGGTACCGGTGAGTGGGAGAGCAAGAAGAACAAGGTCAAAAAGAAAGTAAAGGACATTGCCAAAGAGTTGATTTCGCTGTACGCCAAGCGAAAAACAGCGCCCGGTTTTGCCTTCAGCCCGGACAGCTTCCTGCAGGCCGAACTGGAGACATCCTTTATCTACGAAGATACCCCCGACCAGGCCAAAGCCACCGAAGACGTAAAACGAGACATGGAGCAAGGCCACCCCATGGATCGCCTGGTGTGCGGAGATGTGGGGTTCGGCAAGACCGAAGTCGCCATCCGCGCAGCCTTTAAAGCGACAGCCGATGGCAAGCAGGTGGCCGTGCTGGTGCCCACAACCATTCTGGCCATGCAGCACTTCCGCACGTTCTCCGAGCGGCTCGCCAATTTTCCCGTGAAGATTGAATACGTTTCACGGTTCAAAACAGAAAAAGAAATCAAGGAGATTCTGAAAGGCGTAAAAGACGGCTCCGTCAATATCATTATCGGCACGCACCGCGTGGTGAGCAAAGATGTTGAATTCAAAAACCTGGGGTTGTTGGTTATTGATGAAGAGCAGAAGTTCGGAGTAAAAGTAAAGGACCGCCTCAAGGAACTACGGGTGAATGTTGACGTGCTCACGTTGACGGCCACGCCCATTCCGCGCACACTGCACTTCAGCCTCATGGGCGCGCGCGACCTGAGCATCATCTCCACACCCCCGCCCAACCGGCAGCCCGTGACAACCGAGCTTCACGTATTTGGCGAAGCCATCATACGCGATTCGGTGAGCCGCGAATTGCGCAGAAACGGCCAGGTATTTTTTGTGCACAACCGCATCAGCGACATCGAACAAGTGGGCAATCTCATTTTCAAGCTGGTGCCGGATGCACGCATCGGCATTGCGCATGGGCAAATGGAGGGCGACCGGTTGGAGAAAGTCATGCTGAAGTTTATTGAAGGTGACTACGATGTGCTGGTCAGCACCAACATCATCGAATCCGGGTTGGATATTCCCAACGCGAACACCATCATCATCAACAACGCCCACTTGTTTGGTCTCAGCGACCTGCACCAAATGCGAGGTCGTGTGGGGCGGTCGAATAAGAAGGCGTTTTGCTATTTGCTTACCCCACCCACATCCGTGCTCACCAGCGACTCGCGCAAACGCTTGGCCGCACTCGAAGAGTTTTCGGAACTGGGCGATGGATTCAAGGTGGCGATGCGCGACCTTGACATTCGGGGCGCGGGCAACCTGCTGGGTGCCGAACAAAGCGGATTCATCAACGACCTCGGCTTCGAAACCTATCACCGGATTCTCGATGATGCCATTCAGGAGCTCAAGGAAAACGAATTCCGGGAATTGTTCGCCTCCGACCTGGCGGAAAAAGCCAAATTGATTGTGCCGGATTGCATCATTGAAACCGACCTCGAAATTCTGATTCCCGAGACTTACGTGAGCAACACCAGCGAACGCTTACAGCTCTATGCCACATTGGATAACATCAAGGACGAACCCTCGCTGGACAGCTTCCGGGAATCCTTGCGCGATCGCTTCGGCTTGTTGCCGGACTCGGTGGAGCAACTGATTGAAACCGTGCGCGTGCGCTGGCTGGGCGAAGAACTCGGTTTCGAAAAAATCTCCCTTAAGAACGGTAAGCTACGCGGGTACTTCTTGTCCGGCCGCGAGGAGTACTTCAAAAGCGAAGTGTTCGGTCGCATTCTGGAGTTCGTGCAAACGCACTCCAAAACCTGCCGAATGAAAGAGACCAGCGGAAAGCTCGTGCTCACGCTGGACCCGATTGACACGGTGAAAGATGCGCTGCGCCACCTTCATCAAATGACCGGCAGGTTGAGTTCCGCCAGCGAAATCATCTCAAGGTAGGGCTCCATGCCAGCCATTGAATCAAATGCATTGACAAGCAGCACCTTCTTGTGTACCGGGGAATAATAGACCTCCATGAAGTACCCGGAACCACAGTACAAGTAAATTTTTAAGCCGTTGGCTTGGCGGGTGGCTAAGTACTCCCCGTTCTGGATAACCCAGTTACATTTTTCATCAAATGAAGACTGCAAAAAATCGCGAAGTGTGTTCATACATCTGTCCCTACGGTACGGTCAGGGGTATGAAAAGGGCGTGCCAACCGGCCCGAAGCTTGGATTCCAACCGGTCAGCCCCGCATCTTCCCAGCCTGGGTCTATACTTTTCCGGATTTGGGAGCGTTCAGGTTAGGTCAGCAGTTGGATTAAGAATTGATCAATAAATAGCCTACGCTTTGGAAAACATGTCATTATCTCTATATATTAGCGGTTCCTTTAACCCAAAAGGTATTAAAATGAAGCTAGTTCGATCACTTTTTCTAGTTGTTGGCTTGTCGACCGTCCTTTCCTCTTGCTTTATCCTTGGCAATAAGGGTGGTAAGCCCAATGCACAAAACCCTGGGCAGGTTAGTACGGCTACTGGCCTGGAGTATGACTTGAGCGAAGAAGGCGATGGTCGCTTTCAGGTAGCCCAGTACGATCAGCAACCGGATGCCCCCAACATGGTATTTATCGAGGGTGGCCGCGCGGTCATGGGGTCATTTGAAGAAGACGTGATGTCGTATCGCGACAACGTGGAGCGCACCGTATCGGTTGCCTCATTTTATATGGACGAGACTGAAATCGCCAATATTCACTGGCTCGAATACCTGCACTACCTGAATACCGATTCGACTCCGAAAGATGGAGGCATCGCATACCGCGCAGCACTTCCGGATACGCTGGTTTGGCGCTCGAAACTGGCCTTTAACGACCCTTACGTAGATCATTACCTCCGCTACCCGGGTTTCCGGTACTTCCCGGTGGTTGGTGTAACCTGGAATCAGGCCAACGTGTATGCCAAGTGGAGAACAGATAAAGTCAACGATGATTTGTATAAGAAATCAGGCCGTGATGACCGCCCCGAAGCAACAGCCGGTGGACGCATTCCGCTGGAATCGGGCGTAGTCGTTCCGGCTTACCGCTTGCCCACGGAAGCCGAATGGGAATATGCCGCGCAGGCGCTCATCGGTACCCAGTGGTTGGACGAAATGCAGACACACCAGCGCCTCTACCCGTGGGACGGCCACGCGTTGCGTAATCCTTACGGAAAACAAATGGGTTATTTCCTGGCGAACTTCAAGCGCGGCCGGGGTGACTATGCCGGTATTGCCGGTCGCCTGAATGATGGTGCCTTGATCACCTCTTACATCTATGAATTCCCTCCGAACGACTACGGCCTGTACAACATGGCGGGTAACGTGAGCGAGTGGGTAATGGATGTTTATCGCCCGCTTTCCTACCAGGATGTAGATGACCTCAACCCGATCCGCAGAGATGACTTCCTCGACAGCCACGGTGGGTATCGCAATCAATACACCAAGAATCCTAAAGATTCAACTGTAACCAATCCGGATGGCACCACGCGTACGATCCGTTCGTACACCTACGATAAGAATCCAGAGGGTTTCATTTCGTTGATCTCCGACAAAGCCCGTGTGTATAAGGGTGGAAGCTGGAAAGATGTGGCGTACTGGATGTCACCCGGTACCCGCAGGTTCCTGGATCAGGATTCGGCAACGGCCACGATTGGTTTCCGTTGCGCGATGATCCGTGCCGGTTCGAACTACTAAAACGCAAAAAAGAGATATCAGGAAAAGCCTCCCGCTCGGGAGGCTTTTTTTATGCTCACTGCGCCTCAGCTATACAAACTACGCTTAATTGACGAGCGCCATGCTCGAGCAAATGCCGGCCGCAGGCCTCTACCGTAGCGCCCGTGGTAATGACATCATCCACAAGCAAAACGTGCTTACCCTGAATGGCATCCGTTGAGGTGACAGCAAAAACATGCTCCACGTTGCGCCAGCGTTCGAGCCGGTTACGTTTCGTCTGCGTCTCGGTGCGCTGCGTGCGAATGGAGATGGATTCATCCCACGGAATTCCAAGCGCTTCACTAAGACCCCGGGCGAGTTGCGCACTCTGGTTGTAACCGCGCCTTCGCCTCCGCGATTCGTGCAACGGAACCGGCACAATGATCTCCCACCCGTGCGGTGTGTCGTTTACCTCCCGGCCCACCAAATGCCCCAACGCCACCCCGATTTCGGGATGATGATTATACTTCAACTGATGCAAGAGGCGCTGCACGATACCACCCTTTCGGAACTTGAGGTAAGCAAAAGCTTGGGTTACCGGAATGCGATTGGCCAGCCGTTGCCAAACCGGGTTTTCAGGGAGCCGGTGATAGTCCGTTTTGGGCAGACCCGCCAGGCAGTGGGTGCAAATTACATTTTCACCGGCCACCAGCGTGCGTTGGCACCCATGACAATACCGCGGGTAAAAAAGCTGAATGAAATCGGCAGCAAGTGACATTGGGATTTTGAGCGCTGGCCCACGTACTTTGTACGAATTTAAAAGAAGTATGGAACATCCGCTGGTTAAGCAGTTTAATGATTACCGCAGCCGCATGAATGAGAAGATCACCGAGGCCGATAATCTCATCATCAAGCGCATCTTCAACCTGGACACCAACGCCTATCAACCGGGGGCGTTGGACGTGCGATCGAAAGAACTCATCGGGCTTACCTGCTCACTGGTGCTGCGGTGCGATGACTGCGTGAAATATCATCTTGGCAAGTGCCATGAAGTGGGCCTCAGCACGGCCGAAGTGCACGAAGCCATGGGCGTGGCTACACTTATTGGCGGAACCATCGTGATTCCGCACCTCCGCAGGGCTTTTGAGTATTGGGACGCCCTTCACGCCTGAGATGTTTAAGCGCGATTTGGAACTGGATCGTAACTGGGCCCGGCTGCTGGTGCACCTCGAGGGCACAGTTGGCAAAAAGCCGGCTGACCTGAACGGTGTGCTTTTTATCATCGGCATGCATGAACTCGGTCGCGGGCCTCGTCACTTTTCAAAAGAAGAAAAACAAGATCTGATGCACATCGCCATTTGCAAAGTGCTGAGTCTGGCGGGCTACTACGAACTCGAGGGATTGGACGAACAAGGGTGGCCGCACTGGAAATTGGTCAAAAAACTGCCGCACTTCGACTTATTGGAGCAAGAGAAGTTGTTGAAGATGCACGTGTTGGAATACTTTGAGAAAGAACTGGGTTGGGTGCCCGAACCAACCAACGGCTCAGCCTCAAGTTGACCTCCCGGAGGTTAAATGAATACCAACCACAACGCACCGGAGGCTGCGATGAGTACAGCCGAAATCAAAAACTTAATGGCAAAGCTCCGATTGCCCTGCAACCACGAATAAAATGATTTGCTCAACAGATTGGTGGCATTAACCATCAGGAACGTTAGCAGCGCGAACTCGAAGGTGATTGACTTGCCGGCCATTTCGGCCAGGTTAACAATAATCGCATCAAGGCCGGCAAAGGAAGCAATGATTGAGCTGATGATAAACCCGGCCTGACCAAAAAGAATAAGGCAAACCTTAGTTACAATCTTGATAATGATGAGCAGACCAGCAAACTTCAGCGCAGGGGCAAGCGAGAAAATGGCGGTTGCTTTTTTGCTCTCAGGCTTTTCTCCTTCATCCGGCTCTTTCCGTACAAAAAAGAAATACGCGATGATGCCGGCTGTCGTTACCATGATGAGAATGCTGGGGACAATCGCCAGCAACCACTTCATGTTGAGCGGTCCGACCAAAAGAAAAATCTGCAGGAAACTGGCCAGGTTGGCGAGGACTGCGGCTCCAACCAGGTGATTCACAAACGGGGTTTGGTTACTGCGTTGCGCCAACGACTGCGTTGCGGAAGTAGATGACACAAAACCCGCCATGAAGCTGGTAACGGCAAAACCGTTTCGGCTACCGACCAGCCGGCCCAATACATACCCAAACACATCAATACCGGTAATGAGTACGACCACCATCCAAATTTTGCGTGGGTTGATGAGATCAAGATTGTCGAATTCACTGATATTGGCCCCGGTGGTCTCAATCAACTGGTGCAATACCGGAATGTCTTTGAGTTTATAGGAGTAATCGGGAAGGGCGGGCATGGCCACAAGCGCAATGATGGCATAGCTGATAAACGACTGCACCTCTTGGCGGCTCAGGCCCGCCATCAATTGACTTGTGCGCGATTTTAGTGATAAGACGAATACAACAATGACAAAAACCGCGATGATGATCTGCTGAGGGATAATTTGAACCATGACCATCAGCCCCAGAATGAAGGTGGCGATGGCACTGACTTCGCTCGTGATGCCGAAATCTTTCGTATGCAAGGACTCCGCGATGTAATACGAGATGAGCAGTGCCAGAAAGCCAATCACGATGACTAGTCCAATGGCGGCCTGGTTATGCTGGATGAAAATTCCAGCCAGGGCGCCTAGCAACGCAATCAGGGCAAATGTGCGAATACCCCCAACGTGGGGATCGTTGGGCTTGCTGCTTTCCCGCTCAAGACCAACCGTAGCCCCGAATATCAAGGCCAAGAGCAGGTTGATAAAAAGATCCGAAAACACGGTGCTGTAAGTCGGTTAAAAGTAGTAAGAAGATTTCGGCCGAAAAATGAGCTTGGTCAGTCCCAACCACGGCTTTACAAATAGTAGTCGTTTGTGCGTTCGGTCGAGAGGGTTCCGTAACGGCTACCCCCGGGCCAACCAAAGTGCCGCAACTTCTGTAATTTGCATATATGAGGATATTCACGCTTTACTTTGGCCGCCCGGGCTACCCTTGATTTGACTGCGATGGCAATAAATCAAAAACAATCGATCCAAACCGAAGTTGATGCCGCCTACCTCTACGAGTGCATTGCGGCAGCGGAGGAAGATCAGGTGATTGCCTCCACCTTTCGTGAACTGGCCAACATCGAAAAAGGTCATGCACAAAAAGCACTGGAGCACTTCCCCGACCAATCCTTGCCCGGCCCGAGCACCCGCGCCAAAATGCTGAACCGGATCGGGAAGATCTTTGGGTACGACTACGTCATTGGCGTGATGATGGATGTCGAGAAAAGCATTTCGCACGCCACCGCTAAAAAGAAAATATCGGAGCAACTGCCGCTGGCAGGTTCGGAGAACAATCACGTGCGCATTCTCCAGTCACTGATTCAAAACAAGACGTCCGTGTCGGGCGAAAAACTTTCGCGTATTGAAGGCCGGCACAAAACGGTGGGGGGCAACGCCCTCCGCGCAGCCGTGCTGGGCGCCAATGATGGCTTGGTGAGTAACATGAGCCTGGTGATGGGGGTTGCCGGGGCAACCGATGGTGGTAGCGGTGTGTTGCTGGCCGGCCTGGCGGGGCTGATGGCAGGCGCCATTTCCATGTCGTTGGGCGAGTGGATTTCGGTCAAAAGTTCGCAGGAATTGTATGAGCGCCAGATGGCGTTGGAAATGGAAGAAATCGAAACCGACCCTGAAGGGGAGCGCAGAGAACTGGCACTCATCTATCGCGCAAAAGGAATTCCGGAACAACAAGCCCTGGATATGGCCGCGCGTGACATGACCAATAAAACGCAGGCGCACGATATACTGGTGAAAGAAGAGTTGGGTATCAATCCCGAAGAATTAAAAGGATCGGCCTGGGAAGCGGCTTATTCATCCTTCATTCTCTTCGCCATTGGAGCCATCATTCCCGTCATCCCCTTTTTCTGGATGACGGGCCTTGACGCCATCCTGTGGAGCTTAGCCGGTAGCACCGTTGGTTTATTCTTGATCGGGGCCGTCATCACCCTTTTTACGGGTACAAACCTGTGGCGCAGCGGTGCGCGGCAGGTGTTGTTTGGGCTGGCCGCTGCTGCCGTTACATTTGGCATTGGTAAGCTTGTTGGCGTGTCGATATCGGGTTAAGATTTGAACGCACAAAGTACGAATGAGTCAAAATCACTATCGGTCACTTTTGCTGGTACTCTTGGCGCAATTATTAGTCTGCCGAGCGTTGCCGGGCCAAACTTCAATCAACTACGATCGCCACCCCTCGAGAGAAATTTACGAGGCTGCCTTCAATGCAATGCAGGAAAAGAAATTTGACCTGGCGAGCATCTCATTTACTCAAGCCATTTCGGGGCTCGATAGCACGAAAGAAATTGACTATAACATGCTTTGGCAAGCATTAGCTTTTCGCGGGGTTTGTAAAAGAGAACTTAATGACTTGTGGGGTGCTCTTGCCGATTTCGACCGAGCAATCCTCTTCTACCCCGAGGTCATTCAAACGCACGTGCGAAGGGCTTATGTCTTAATCGAGCTCGGAGAACTCGAAAAAGCGAAGACAGAGTGTCTCTGGATCCTGAGCAAAGATCAAACGTCCTCCTATGCTGCCAGTGCCCACGATCAATTGGGTATGATTTATTTCCAGCGCGGTGATCTAAAGAAGAGCATTTCTGAGTTTTCCAAAGCTCTGAAAATATCGCCTCGGGCCACCACGACCTTGGCCAAACGGGCTCAAGCCTTCAGCAGAATGGGGGCTCAATGGGAAGCTGTTGAGGACTATTCGAGAATTATTAAGATCACTCCACAATATGCTGTAGCTTATCGGGACCGCGCTCTTGAAAAGGTAAAACTGGCTCAAAAGAGCAATTCAAAAAAGATTATGCTAAGCGCTTGCAAAGATCTTGATCAGGCCATGCGGTTCGGTGATACCCACGCAGCAGAATATCGCGAGCAATATTGTGAGAACTAAAGACTAGAAGCCATCTCAAAAATCAATCTTTAATTGTCAGCCTGAGCTTGTCGAAGGCTATTCGGTACTGAAACCCGGTTTCGACAGGCTCAACCTGACATGGTGAAGTATTTTTGAGATGGCTTCTAGAAATTTTGAATTAGCTCCACGTAAAATCGCGATGCATCAAGAATTTGCTGCACCTCTATGCATTGGTACTAAAATCCCAAAACTCAAACGCCTCCGGTTGCCGGCCGAACGCTTTCGCGTAGGCCGCAAGACAAACGTGTGTCAGCGGATGTTTCACATCTATTTTCCACGCAAGATGAAAAGGTCGATAACGGATCGGCAGGCCGGTGTAACTGACGCGGTGCAGCTCGCCTACTTCCCATGAAGCGCGTTTGCCTGCTATAAGGGAATCCATTTCGGCCCTGATCTGCTCTTCGGTTTCGCCCGGCACCAATCGTCTGTCCAGGTAAGCTTCGCACGCGCTGGGCACCGCATTCAACGAAGCGCTTGTGCTTCGGATGTCCGACATCACCACCGTGCCGCGCGGGTTTGCCTGCGTCAGCAATCTGGCATTTAAGCGCTCCACACGTTGAATGATCTCGGCCATTTCATAAATGGCATTCACGCCTTTTTCCGGTGCGGCTCCATGGGCTGAAATGCCTTGTGTCTTGATCGACACCTGCAATTTCCCTTTGTGGCCAACGGCTATGCGGTTGTTGGAGGGTTCACAGATGACCACTGCATCGGGGCGAAGGGAAAACTCACGAAAGAGGTGTTTCAGATTTTCGCCATCACAATCCTCCTCCATCACAGTACACGAGACATAAACGGTTTTGTCTCCTACCAGCCCCTGTTGTTTGGCCCACCCTGCGGCATACACATTAGCCGCAACAGACGATTTCATATCCACTGAGCCGCGTCCGTACAGAACATCATTAACGATTTCTCCTCCGAACGGATCGTACTGCCACATGGCGGCATCATTCACCTGCACGGTATCCACATGCGAATCGAACAGCAAAGACGAACCGCCACGCCCAACGCGCCCAAGCACATTGCCCATGGCATCTATTTTCACTTCATCAAAACCCAGCGCGGTCATGCGTTCGGCCACGAGCTGAATGATGGCCCCTTCCTCGCCCGTGTAGCTGCGGGTGCGCACCAATTGCTGCGTAAACTCGATGAGCTCTTTCTGTTGGGCCGGATTCAGATTCATGCGGTGACTCCGGCAAAGTAAGTATATTCGCTCATCTGGTATGTCACCGTCAACACCCATTTTCACCGCCCATCTTTTTGCTCCGCTGGATGACAACCTGATCCGCCTTTTGCGGGCCTTGACCCCCACGGATTGGAACCGACCCACGGTGGCCCGGCTGTGGAGTGTAAAAGATGTGGCCGCCCATCTGCTGGATATTAATCTGAGGACAGCCTCCTTTTTGCGCGATCATCACGCGATCGAAACTCCGGCCATCGAGGGGTATGCCGATTTAGTCTCATTTCTTAACCGACTAAATGCCGAGTGGGTACTCGCGGCAAAGCGGCTTAGCCCGTCCGTGCTCACCGATTTGTTGGAGTTGACCGGCAAGTGGCACACCGGGGTGATGCAATCCCTCCCGCCTTTTGAAAAAGCCAAATTTGCAGTTGCCTGGGCCGGGGAAACCGAATCGGCAAACTGGTTTCACATCGCACGCGAATACTCCGAGAAGTGGCACCACCAGCAGCAAATTCGGCTGGCCGTTGGTGCCGAAGGCGTTCTGCTAACGCGCGATTTCTATTTTCCGTTTCTCAACACCTGCCTGCGGGCGTTGCCATTTCATTACCATCGCCTTGACGCAAGATCCGGTTCCGTAGTGCTGTTCATGGTGAAGGGCGAAGGTGGCGGTAATTGGTTTCTTCAAAAAGAGGAAACGGGGTGGGTATTAACCGAACCGATGGAGAGCGAACCCTCCTGCCGGGTTCAGATAGCCGGAGAAATAGCCTGGCGCCTGTTTACGAAAGGCATAACCCGGGAAGAGGCAAAGGCTCACGTTACGATTACCGGTGATCGTGCGCTGGGCGAACCCATTTTTCACTTGCTGACCGTGATGGCCTGATGGAAAACTACCAGGACTTTACGATCAAAGCCAGTGTGAAGAATCCCGAAGAGCTGAAGGCACGACTGCAGCAACTCGGTGCTGAGTTTATAGGTGTTGATGACCAGATCGATCACTACTTTGAGACGGACCGTGGCAAACTCAAGTGGCGGCAGGGTACCATCGAAAATCTGATTACCCACTACGAACGCAGACCACAGCAGGGACTGGAGCACACCACTGTCTATCGTTATGAGGTCAACCCCGGCTCGGATGCTATTGCTGAATTGCAACAAGCGCATACGCTACTGGGGATTGTAAAAAAGCAGCGCAGCATTTTCTGGCTGGCCGAGGTAAAGATTCATCTGGACAAGGTTGGGGAAAGTTTTTTTGTTGAGTTGGAGGCCATTGATCGCGGCAAGCGTATCAAAGCAGAGGAATTGCAGGCGCGTTGCCGGCACGTGCAAAAACTTCTTGGCGTTTCCGAAGAGGAGATCATCCCCACCGGGTATCTCGAGTCCTGACTGCTGGCGTGAGCGGTGTTCAAAAACTCGAACCCTTGCTTCGCTGGACAAAAACTTCACGTCAGTAATTACGTACCTTAGCTTACCCATAACTGAAATATTATGCGACTGCTTGTAGCCCTTTTCTCACTGTTGTCCTTTTCCGCCCTGGCGCAAAACCCCCTGTGGATGCGTTACCCGGCTATTTCACCCGATGGAAGCCAAATCGCTTTCACGTACCAGGGTGACCTGTATGTGGTCAGCGCTCAGGGTGGCCGGGCCATGCCGGTTACCGCGCATCCGGCTCATGATTTTATGCCGGTGTGGCTGCCCGATGGCAAGACGCTCGCCTTTGCCTCCGACCGGTTTGGCAATCTGGACATCTTCAGTATTCCGGCCAGTGGCGGTATGGCTACCCGCCTGACGTATCACTCGGCCAACGATTATCCGGTATCGGTTTCACCGGACGGCCGTCATATTCTGTTTAATTCCCGCAGGGCCGACAGCGAGCGATATGCCGACTTCCCCAACGGGGCGATGCCCGAGTTGTATAGCGTGCCGGTAACGGGTGGCCGCAATGTGATGGTGTTGACAACGCCCTCCGAAGCCGCGGTGTACAATGCTTCGGCTACAAAAATCTACTACCAGGATCGCAAAGGGTATGAGGACATTTGGCGCAAACACCATGTGTCGTCCATTGCGCGCGACCTGTGGGTGTACGACTCCAAAAACGGAACCCATACCCAACTGACCACCTTTGGGGGCGAAGACCGCAACCCGGTTGTGGATGCGCAGGAAAACTATCTGTACTACCTCAGCGAAGAAAGCGGATCATTTAACGTCCATCGGTTGGCGCTGAAGGCGGGCAACGAAAAAACGCAAATCACCACATTCCGCAACCATCCGGTGCGCTTTCTCACGATGTCGTCTACCGGTGTACTGTGCTTTTCCTATGATGGCGAAATCTATACGTTGAAAGACGGGCAGCCGAAAAAAGTGAACATCAGCATTCAAACGGAAAGCAAGCTGAATCCCTATGAAATTGTCTCCATCAGCAGCGGAGCGACCGAGCTGGCGGTTTCACCCAATGGCAAGGAAGTAGCCTTTGTCGTGCGTGGAGAAATTTTCGTTACCTCCGTGGAGGGTGGCGTTACGAAACGAATCACCAACACACCCGACCAGGAGCGCAGCGTGAGCTTTAGCCAGGACGGCCGGCAGCTCGTGTATGCCGGTGAGCGCGACAACAACTGGAACGTCTACCGCACCTCTATTGCACGCCCGGAAGAACCGTATTTTTATGCGTCTACGGTGCTGAAAGAGGAACCCGTGGTGGCCACGATAGCCGAAGAGTTTCAGCCTTCATTTTCGCCCGATGGCACCGAGGTGGCCTACCTGGAGGAACGCACCACCCTGCGCGTAGTAAACCTGGCTACCAAAGCCGTGCGCACCATCCTGCCGGGCAACAAAAACTATTCGTATTCCGATGGCGATCAGTTTTACGATTGGTCCCCCGATGGCAAGTGGTTTTTGGTCGACTTCAATCCCGAGAACCATTGGATCAGCGAAGTGGGGCTGGTGAGCGCCAGCGGAAAGGCTGACGTGGTGAACCTCACCCGCAGCGGCTACAACGATGGAGCCGGCCGGTGGATGATGAAAGGAAAAATGATGTTGTGGTTCAGCGACCGTGACGGTATGAAAAATCACGGAAGTTGGGGTGCCAGCAGCGATGCCTATGGCATGTTTTTCACCCAGGAGGCATACGACCGCTTCCGCCTGAGCGAGGAAGATTTCAAACTGTTGAAGGAGAAGGAAGAAAAGGACAAAGACAAGGAAAAGGACAAATTGAAAGACGATAAGGGAAAAGCCAAAGCAACCGCGACAATCAAAGAGCCGGAAAAGAAATCGGATGACGTGGTGATCGACCTCAAGGGCCTGGAGGAACGCAAGGCCAAACTCACTATCCATTCTTCCTTGTTGGCTGATGCCATCGTATCTGAAGATGGCGAGCGGCTGTTCTACCTGGCGCGCATCGAAAAGGGGGTTGACTTGTGGACGACCAACTTACGAACCCGCGAAACCAAAATACTGACCAAACTGGGGGACAACGCCAGCAATCTCTCGCTGAGCAAAGACGGAAAGAAATTGTTTGTGCTGGTAGACGGACGGCCCAACAAAGTGGATGCGGAATCCGGGAAGAAGGAGCCCATCAGCATCAACGGTGAAATGCAGCTGCAAAAGCAAAAAGAGCTCGCCTACATTTTCGATCACGCCTGGCGGCAAACGTTGAAGAAGTTTTACGTCACCGACATGCATGGTGTCGACTGGGCTTTTTATAAGAAAGAGTACGCCAAGTTTCTGCCCCACATCAGCAACAACTGGGAGTTCTCCGAAATGCTGAGTGAGCTGTTGGGTGAACTTAACGCTTCGCATACCGGATGTCGCTATGCACCCGATATGAAGAACCCGGACGCCACGGCTTCGCTCGGGCTGTTGTTCGACCAGAACTACACGGGCAATGGCATGCGGGTGGCGGAGGTACTCAAACGCGGACCGTTCGACCGGGCCGACTCGAAAGTAAAACGTGGCACCCTGATTGAAAAAATTGACGATGATGTGTTGCAGCCCGGCAGCGATGTGTTTCAGTTCCTCAATCGTAAGGCTGGCAAAAACACGCTGGTCACGCTCTATGACCCCGCCACGAAAATGCGCTGGGAAGAAGTGGTGAAGCCCGTGAGCCTGGGGGCCGAAGGTGAAATGCTGTACAGGCGTTGGGTAGACAGACGGGCCGCCCAGGTCGATAGCCTTTCAAACGGCCGCATCGGTTACCTGCACGTGCGCGGCATGAACGACCCCAGCTACCGCGTGGTGTATGAAGAAGCGCTGGGCAAGCACGCCAACAAAGAGTCATTGATTGTGGATACGCGTTCGAACGGAGGCGGTTGGCTGCACGAAGACCTGGCCACGTTCCTCAGCGGCCGCAAGTATCTGGATGTTATTCCGCGCGGGCAATACATTGGCTTTGAGCCGCAGTTCAAGTGGACGAAGCCCTCCGCAGTGCTCGTGGGCGAGAGCAATTACTCCGATGCGCATATGTTTCCCTTTGCGTATCACGCCAAAGATCTGGGCATCACGGTGGGCATGCCGATACCCGGCACGGGCACAGCCGTGTGGTGGGAAACTCAAATCGATCCTACGTTGGTATTTGGTATACCCCAGGTGGGCATGGTGGGTGCGGATGGTAAGTTTTTGGAAAACACGCAGCTGGAGCCCACCTACACGGTGAAGAATAAGTATGAAAACCTGGTGAAGGGGCGCGATGAACAAGTGGAGAAAGCCGTTGAGATTTTAATGAAGCAAATGGCGGAAAAACCCGACCCGGGCAAAGTGAAATCGCTGGAGAACAAAAAAAACTGAGCTGCCGGAGGGGAATGGCGACTTTGACTGCTCGAGGTTGGCAATAAATATACGGACCGGTCGTTGTTGAACTGCGCGTGCATTTTTCAAAAGCACGTAAACGACCAGGAAACAGGGCGCTTCACCAAAGGGGAAATCGTTAGTTTGGTTTGGATCGGTGAGGTGGCCCTGTTTTTTTTTGAGTCACGTTGCTACCCGGTTTCTTTATCGATTCCATCCAATCTGAATCGCGCGACAGGCGGCCCTCTCTATCGTTCTGTTTTCGGCAGCAATCAAGTAAATTAGCGAGCTACAAACTTGCTGCCCATGCGATTGCTCGTTTTCCTCTTCCTTTCTTTCTCTATCTCTCTTGTTGGCTATGCTCAGCCCGATAGTTTGTCTGATCGCGCTAAGGTTGAGTACATCAACAAAAACTTCTACCAGCTCTACAGCGCGGACTTTACAAACGCGTTGACGCTTACCCAGTGGGCAGCCGAAACCGCACACACCAACGGATGGAAAGAGGAGGAGGCTTTTGCTCAGTTGGGGTGGGGCGTTGTTACCTATCTGGGTGGAGACTATACCCATGTGCTGCCAAAATATTTACGTGCGCTGGAACTGTTTGAGGCACTCGGCCACAAGGCCGGCATTGTGGCGGTGAACAATGAAATGGCCGTGTTCTATCATAAGCAAAAGGATCTCACCAACTGTTTCCAGGCGCTGGACCGGGCCGAAAAACTGGCGCGTGAGATTGGTGATTGGGAAAAATTGGGAACCAGCCTCGGGCATCGGGGCGCCTTCTTGTTGCGCAGGGGCCAACACCTCGAAGCAAAGCCCTACTTTTTGGAAGTGTTTGAGATACGAAAAAAGACCAACGACAGCGTAGGGTTGGGCTACGTGCTGCTGGACCTCGCGGAGTTAGCCGCTAACGACAATGATTATGCCCAGGCGATTGCACTCATCGATCAATCGAGCGTTATCCGAAGCAAAATTGACGACCGGTACGGATTGGCGGTGAATACCGTTACCAAGGGTGAATTGTATAGCCGGGCCAATAATCTGCCGATGGCCATCGAATGGCTGGAGTCTGGCCTGCAACAGGCGCGCGAGGTGGGGTACACCGATTTGGTTCAGCATACGTGCAAGGGCCTGGCGGAGGCTTACCAACAAACCGGAAACTTTGAGAAAGCATACCACTACCTGACCGAATTCAACTCCGCGCGCGACAGCTTATTCACGGTTGAAAAAGCAAAGGCGATATCCGAACTGCAAACGCGCTACGAAACCGAGAAAAAAGAAATTCAATTGGCAGAACAGCAACGCGAACTGATCCAAAGCCGGTGGCTCATGGCCGGACTGTCGCTTGTCTTCATTCTGGTGATCGTGATTGTGTGGATCAGTCGCCAGCAAATACTGGCACGGCAAAAGCAGCGGCTGGCGGTTCAGGAAAAAGAATTCCAGCAAAAACTCACCGAGGCCGTGATTGATCAGCAGGAAAAAGAACGGGCACGCCTGGCGCGTGATCTGCATGACGGTCTCGGGCAAATGATTTCAGGCGTACAGTTGTGCCTTCAGCAATCCACGGAAACCAGCCGGGCACAGGCGTCTGACACGTTGCAGCAAATGCATCGGGAGATTCGGAATATTGTTTTTGAGCTGTTGCCGCGCACCCTTTCGGATGATGGCCTGGTAGCTTCGCTGCACGAGTTGGCGAATCGCTTGAATGCGTCCGGAAAAATTCACGTGGCCATTACCAGCCAGCAGAACAGCCGCCTGGATGCGCGCCTCGAAGTATCGCTGTACCGCATCTGCCAGGAGTGGATCAACAACATCTTGAAATATGCGCACGCCACATCCATTTCCGTTTACCTTCGTGAAAGCGAGGGCGAATGTACGCTCACGATTGAGGACAACGGGCAAGGCTTCGATCCGGCAAACCTGAACCGGGGTGGCGGCAACGGCTGGAAAAATATCCAGTCGCGCGCCCGTTTACACCAGGGCGAAGTGTTCGCAGACTCCTCGCCCGGCCACGCGGGCAGCACGTTGGTTGTTTCCATACCCCAAACCACCTGGCGGCAGGTAGCCTGATATGAAAGTAGTTTTAGTAGACGATCACCAGATTTTAACCGATGGCATCCACCGTTTGCTGAACACACCGTTCGAGGTGGTGGCCACGTTCAGTAATCCGCTGGAGGCGCTGGCATTCATGCGCACCCACGAGGTCGATTTGTTAGTTACTGACTATGAAATGCCCGGCATCAACGGAATAGAACTATTCACACGCGCACGCGAGCTACATCCGTTACTGAAAGGTGTGCTGCTAACCATGCACGATGAAGCCAGCGTGGCCCGCAGAGCCATCAAAGCGGGGCTGCAGGGTTTCCTGCTCAAAAACGCAAGCCAGAACGAACTTTCACTTGCGCTCGGCAAAGTGCGGCAGGGGCACTCGTACATCAGCCCGGAAATCACCGCACGCCTGCTGGAACCGGAGAAAACCACGCAACCGCTTTCCGAGCGCGAACGACAGGTGTTGCAACTCATCATCAAAGAATACACGAACAAACAAATTGCCGATGCGCTGCACCTGAGTGAACGCACCGTGGAAACCTATCGAAAAAATCTCTTTGCAAAAGCCAACACCAATAACATTGTGGGGCTGGTGAAGTACGCCTACGCCCATAAGCTGGTGGAGTAGCCTCCGTACCAGTACGGTAGCGCATTTCAGGGAAAACCGGTAATGCCGCGCCTTCGTGGTTCGGCTAGTTTTGGTCACCAAAACAAAACCGGAACACCTATGAAAAAATTACTCATCCTCATGTGCCTGTGGTGGTGCAGCACTACCGCCTGGGCCCAAACGCTCACAGCCGAAAACGTAACCGACAAGGGCGGCTATGGCGAGAAGAACCTGCGCAAAGCGCCCCGCAAAGTGTACATCGCCAGCTTTCGTACTTACTTCCACGTGCTGGCTGCCGCAGAAGCGTCATCCATCGGGGGGTCGTTTAAAAACAACACCAAAACCTCCATGGTGGTAGCGGTTAGCGGTGTGGATACTCCTGATTTTCTTGAAGTGACAAACGCAGCGTACACCAAATTCACAGACGCGCTAAAGGCCAAGGGCTTTGAAATTCTTACAGCCGATGATGCCGCGAAATCCGATCAATACAGCGATTGGATTCGCAAAGAAGGTGGCGAGCTGAGTTACGCCCAGATACCGGGCTTCGTAAGCGCCACACCCACCGGCTACAGCTATTTTGTTAAGAAAGAAAACAAAGACGGGCGCGAAAAAGCGGCCATGATCGACAAGAGTCCGAAGATTTCGCGCGACCTCGATGGGGCCATCATTATCGATGTGGCGTTCGCCTTCCCCTTCCTCGACATGAAAACAGCCTCGTCAAACCTGGCGGGCTACTCATCGGTAAAAGCCAAAATTGACTTCGAGCTGGGCACCGCTTTTGGTATGGACGGAGCCACGCCCCTGATGGCGCCCACACAACTTAAGTTCGTCAGCAGCGAAGGCATGGGTAAGGATGCCATTTTGATGGTTAAGGTGAAAGGCGACTCATTCGATAGCGAAGCGCCCGTGTTCAAAGACAAGAAATTCAAAGAATCAAACGTGGCCATGATGGATTACCGCCCCAACTACTATGGCGTGATTTGGAAGCAGGAGCAGCAGGTGAAAGTTTCGCATTACGCGGAGTGCGACAAGGCGTTGTACAAGCAAGAGACCTTGCGGCTGGCTTCTGAATTTACCGATGAAGCGCTTAAGATTTTTTACAGCAACGCGTTTTAGCCAGATCCTCCCGAAGCCGGAACTTCCTCAGTCGTTCCGGTTTTTTTGAGGACGTAGCCCTGCCGTAAGGCGGGGCTTTTTTATCCCAGCAACAGTTCAACAAACTTAATAGACTCCCAAATCGCGGCCCGACACCACCTCGCCTTGGTAACTTCGCCTGATCTCCTCCAGCAGTTTTTCCTCGCTGGAATCCCAGATCAACTGATGCGTGAGTAACAGCAGCTTGGGTTGGCTGTGGTTGGCAATCTCGGCCAGCTGCGTGGTGGACGTGTGAAAATCCGCATGGTAGGTTTTCCATTTGGGCGGCCTGCGGGCGTATCCGTCTTCGCTGTACACTTCGTGCACCAGCACATCGCAGCCCTGGCATTGCGCCATGATGCTTTCGCTGAACGTGCAATCGCCTGATACCACAATCGTGCGGTCGGGTGTAATGAATTTATAGCCGTACGAATACGTCCACGAGCCGTGCTTCACGGCAAAGGCCATAACGGTTACCCGTTCATCGCGGTAAATCTCTCCGTCTGTTATCTCCCTCACTTGTACACGATACGCCAGCGAGTCGCCCTTCTCCAATCCGAAGATGCGGATGTTGTAGTCTTCCTGGTAGGCTTGCTCGATATGGCGGCTGAAGTTAATGGTACCGCGCGGGCCAAAAACTTGTAAAGGCTCAGTGCGTTCCAGCACAGCAGGCGTGAACACGAAATCGGCATAGCCGGTGGTGTGATCGCTGTGAAGGTGGGTGATGAAAAGGCGATTGAGCCGGGAGACCTCGAGGCCGGCTGCTGCAGCCCTTCGCACCACGCCCGGTCCGCAATCCACGATGTAGGGAAAGCCATCTACGACAATAGCCGTGGCCGGGCCGAAGCGCTCGGGGTCGGCATTGGGTGTGCCGGTGCCCAGCAGGATAACCTGTGTGCGCAGCCGCTGCGCGGGTGGGTTAGCGCAGTGGGCCAGGCCAAAAAGGGCGAGAACAAGCAAAACGCGCATGGGCAGGAGGTTTGGGTGCGGGCAAAGGTACGCCATCGCAGCATGAGGGCAGGATGTGCCCTTTGATGAAAAAAATATCAGCGCCCTGGCGTTAGGCGTATGGGCCCAGGCTGTAAATTAGGGTTGTATAAGTGGAATAGGTGCAATGAATGTATTCCGATGTTGTAGCGCATTTGTTAGTTGACATTTAGACAAACCAATAAAATATGGCAAAGACAGCAGATGAAATTGTATTCAATGTCCAGGGGGACGACAATGTAAAGCCCAATATTCAGGACGCTGTTAAATTGGAGACAACAGTTCTTGAGAACAAATACTTAAGGTGGATAGTAAGTATTGGAGTAGCATTTCTAATCTTAAAGACGGTGGACACTGCTCAAGATTTGAGATTTATGCAAGGTAAGCAAGAGTACTTAGACAAGACAATCGAGAATATATATTCAGAACGGAATGAAGTCATAAACTCTTTGAAGGACGAAAATGTTAAACTCAAAAACGAACTGCTTGACAAGGAGAGGTTGAAAATTGAACTTGAGAGGGCAAAATTGGAATTGGAAAGACTTTCTTCAACAAAAAAGAAATAAGATATGATTAAGATTGGTGATATTGACTTGGGACAAGTCGTTTTAGAACTTGAGTACCAAACAAAGCTAAACTCTATGATGATTGAAACGATGTTAAACAAGGGGACAGCTAACACTTTGGGAATTACTCAGGCCGACATAGAGACGATGAAAGAACGATCGGTAAAAGAAATCAACGACAAGTACGGACGACAAATGTTAACGTATACCAAACCAAAGTAGGTTGAACAAACGCGCTACAACAGTGTGCATGTGCCATATTGCTGGTTCAGTGTAGCATTGTAGTTTTACTTTCTTAATTTCGTTCGGTGTCGTGGGACAAAACGCAGCAGGTCGCTAAAGCCATTCGTTCCTCATTTGGCTTTAGCTCCTATGCCGCAATACGTCACATGCACCAACGTTGGTTAGCCATTGCTCTAATGACATTTACAACTTCGAATGTTGGATAAAATCAAAATTAAGAACTATCGATGTTACGACAACCACGAGATTGACTTTAAAAAACTATCTGTAATAGTTGGTAAGAATAATGCAGGTAAATCCACACTAGTGGAAGCGTTGAGACTTGTGTCGATAGCAGTGAGTCGATTTCAGTCTGTAACTTATCACGATCCCCCGTCATGGACAGAGTTACCTTTAAGGGCAAGAGGAATTGGTCTCTCATTTGAAAACCTAGGATTAAACCCTGAAAACATTTTTCATAAGTACGGCAGTTCGCCAAGTATAATTGTTGCAGTGTTCACAAATAGACAAGAGGTGACAATTTATATTGGTGACGATGCTGAAGTCTTCTGTACTTTAAAGGATTCGGCTGGAGACTATATTCAAACTAAAGCACAGGCGACAAAACTTGAAATATCGCAAGTGAGTATTCTTCCACCAATCTCACCAATACGAAGAGAAGAGAAAATTCTTGGGCGAGAATATGTTCGACAGAACATTAGTAGTGACTTGGCTTCACTCCATTTTCGAAATCAGCTGGCGATTTTGTATCAGTACTTCCCAAGATTTACCCAAATGGCAGAGCAATCATGGCCAGGGTTACGGATTCGGGAATTATCTGGAAGAAATGGAATGCCGGGCGACAAGTTATCTCTTTTAGTGCAGGATTCTGGATTTGTAGCGGAAATAGGATGGATGGGTAGTGGACTACAAATGTGGCTACAAATCATATGGTTTCTCTCAAGAACAGACGAAAATGATGTTGTGATTCTGGACGAACCTGACGTGTACATGCACCCAGACCTTCAGAGAAAATTAATCCGATTGCATAAAGACACTTTTAAACAAGTTATTGTCTCAACTCATTCGGTAGAAATAATTTCGGAAGTAGAGCCTGACAACATCCTAATAATTGATAAAGACAAGGATAGGTCACTTTTTGCTACAAAAGTTCCCGTTGTCCAAAGGATACTTAACTCGATAGGTAGTATTCACAACCTTCAATTGACAAGGCTTTGGGCTTCAAAGAAACTGCTCATTGTAGAAGGTGAAGACGTTGCCATTTTAAAGCGACTTCAGAACAAACTCTTCCCAAAATCAGAGGAGCCATTTGATGCCATACCAAATTTTGACATTGGTGGTTGGGGCGGTTGGAACTACGCAAAGGGGAGCAGTTTGCTTCTTCGAGAGACTGTTGACGACAAAATTAAGATCTATTGCATTTTCGACTCCGACTATCATACAAACAGTGAGAAGAATTCAAGACTGACTGAAGCTAAAACGCTTGGAGTTGAGGGACACATATGGTCGAAGAAAGAGATTGAAAACTATCTTGTTGTACCGACAGCCATTCTGAGAATTATCACGAAGGAATCGAAAAAGCATACGACAATTACCGTATCTGACGTTGAGCAACAAATTCAGGTCATTCTAAAAAATAACGAGGAGTCGATTGTGCTTAACTTTGCGACAGAAATACAAAACGAGAATAGGAAATTATCGGTCAATTCCGCATTCAAGGAGGCAAAAAAATGTATTGATAAATTAGAAAATAGAATCTCGGGTAAGGAACTTATAAGTGAATTGAGTAAATGGACGCAAGAACATTTTAAGGTGACACTAAATCCAATAAAGTTGGTTCAAGAATTAGAGATAAACGAGATTGACAAAGAGGTCATTAGAATTATAACTAAGGTTGAAAAAGGAGAAAGATTCAAAGAGTAGAGTACGAGCAACGGCTACCAACAAATGTTTCTGCAATGCGGGGGTTCAATGTTGGTATGAAAAGTAATTTCTTGGCAAAGCCATGCCTTTGTCCTAACTTAGTTCGCTAACACAGGGCAACCGTAAAGTTGGGCTGCTCCCTTGGTTAGCCGTTTGGATCAGTCCCTTTCTTCGACATTCCGAAAATGAAACTGACGTATGCACCTGCCTGGAAGAGACTCTTCGCGTTTTGGGCGGACATGGTGGTGATGTCGGTGATGCTGACGTTGCTGTCGATCGTCTTTGAAATAACCCCTTCGATGGACGGCTGGTTGTCGTTTGCTCTTTTCATGGGTTACAACGTTACGGCCGAGTGTTACTTCGCTGCCACGCTGGGCAAGCGGCTGCTTGGGATACAGGTGATACGCCATGGCGGTGCTGCGCCTACCTGGCGTTCCGCCTTCTACCGCAATTTTGGAAAAATTATTTCAGCCATGCCGTTGTACTGGGGGTTCATTCGCATTCTCACACCGAGTTTTCCACAGGCCATTCACGATGAAATAGCGCGGTGTTTTGTAGTTGAAAAACGGGGGGCATCAAATCTGGATTCGCGTGGATAAAATCTCCGTGCCGATTTTGGCCCAATTTCGGGCTGCTGACCAAACTACCCTAAACCCACCGGAAAAATATCCGGCCTCGCGCGTTAGGCGCATAGGCCCAGGCTGTAAATTAGGGTTGCATAAGGGCAGTATGTGTAATGAATGTGTTCCGATTGGTGGCCACATGCTATGTACGCATATCCCGACCGATGTGGGGCCCACCGCGACACCGATGCTATGGCAAGAGTCAAACCTACCCACATTAAAAAAATGTGTTTATTAATCGTCAGTGTGTACATCCAATAATTTAACCAAAGGATCGATAGCGACAAAATCGGGCATTTCATCAACCTCAATAGTCAGTTTATTGCTGATCTGATTAACTAAGTACTTTTTCAAATGCAACGCTTCACCGCTACCCGAATAGATTCCCATTTCAATATAGTCATTCAGAGGTAACGAATTAACTACATCTTGGCGATCTTTATCGGTTAGAGTTTTGCCCTTTATATCGGTAAACACCTTCTTACCATTCACAGAACGAAACTTGGTGATTGTAAAGTTTATAGTTACCTGATATCTGCCATTTGGCAACTCTATAACCGAATAGTTTTTCAGTCGATTGTCATACAGTGTAACGGTCTCAAAAAGATCATGAATCAAATAGTGTAACGAGTCCGGTGTGGCGAGCCGAAGAAAGTCAACCATTTCATTCGGTGTAGTATAAGGTGCTTGCTGAAATTGTACTTTTTTCAGATAGGCTTGAAGTGCACCATTTAACTTTTCTTCTCCCAGAAAGTCCCGCAGGGCATACAATGCCAATGATCCTTTTTGATAAGGAATATAAGGTTTATCAAGCCCGGAGTTTTCAATCAAAGCTTTTTCATCCTCATCTTCTACCCTTCTTTTCAAATAAATATCCAATGCCTTTCTTCGAAAGAGTTTACCCTTTTCTTTGCCGTACTTTTCCTCCAGAACACAAAGCGACACGTATTCCGCTATACTTTCGGTAATCATTCTATTCCCCTTCACATCGGCAGGAGTAACTTGATGCCCCCACCATTGGTGAGCCAGCTCATGAGAGGCCCCCAGAAAGCTAAGGTTCAACGCCCGTGAATTGTTGTCGTCAGTATCCATCACAAAACTTCGTTCCGATACAGGAATGGTATTGGCAAATGACTGTGCAAAGTCACCAGCTTTTCTGGAGTATTCTATGATCCTTACTTGCTTATGCTGATACGGGCTAAAGTACTTCTCGCAGTATGCCAATGTCGATTTCAAGCCATTCATCATGTGCGTGAGATTATAGGCATGCGCAGGGTGATGGTAAATTTCCAAATTGGTATCGTTGTACTTATCCCTTAGCACATTATACCTCCCTGATGTAAAGACATAGTCGTTGGTAGCTTTATTCGTGGATCGATACTCAAAGAAATTTCTACCACCAGATTTCCAGTGCTTAGTTAAATAACCGGGTGCAATAGCAATTTGATCAGCTGACGTGCTGACTATTGCTTTGAATGAAATGTAATCGGAGTCGATGGAGCGATAATGGTTTTGTCGAGTAAGGCTGTCGTTTGTCTTGTTCTTTTCCGCGGACGAATAATAGCCAAGTCCCGGATAAATGAGCGAGGTAACAAAAGTGCCATTCGCTAGTACGGGCGAATTTTGGTATAACCAGGTATTTGGAATATTTTTCACATCAAAATACATATGCAGGCTATCCCCGGGCGCAAGCGGTTGATTTAATCTGTTCACATCAAATTTTGCGATGGAGTCTTTTAACAGTGTTTCATATTTTCTATCGAATCTGTATTGTGTGATGGCATCTTGCGAGTAATTGACCAATACTGTATCGATATCCTTGCCCGATTGGTTGATAAGTGTAAATACCCCCGTTGATTCAAAGGACTCTTTTTCAGGAAACAGCTGCATGGTCACCTCCACCTTGACAATCCTCGGTTGCGTGAAATAAATTAAATGCCCATATTTTTTGTCTGCCGATGCGTTGATTTGATTACGTGTTGCCTCGTTGGGTGTGTGAAATTCTTTTTCCATACGATAAACAGCGACACCCGCTACTATTACCGCAGTAAAAGCCAGCACAAGTGCCAGGCCAAGCTTTCTCTTTATTCTTTTACTCGCCATTACAACACGTGCCTGGATGGTTTGTGAAGTTCCTCTCGACCATGCGATGATGGCAACAATCAATAAGAGCATGCCAAACAGCAACCAATACCCTTTTAGTATAAAATAAGAAATCAATGAGTGCCCATGCCCGTTCATGTCAGAATACTTCAGGAAGAAACCAGGCTCTATATCCTGATTAAATTGAAACGCATACGAATTAAGGCCGATCAACTTTAGCTGGGAAACCCCGAAGAAACCCAGTATCAGAATGAATAAACCAACATATAAATTGGAGACAACAGTATGAACAAACACTGCCGCGGTTGCCCAGATGATAAACCCAATGAGATGGATGGCAAGTAGATCAATAAGATAATGACTGATTTCAAACCTATAAAATCCCGAATAGACTTGTGTGGCTATACCTGATAGTAAGATGATGGCCAGTAGAACCAATTGCATTTTTGCGAGAGCGATTAGCTTCGAAAGGGCAAAAGGAAAATCACCTACAGGAGTTACATCCAGGAGCTCGTTCATTCGTGTGGTTCGTGCACGATGAATTAAAATACCAGCATACAAAAAGGTTAGGAAGTTTACCAACAGCGAAAAGAAGAAGATCGGAAATGCCAGCATGACCCACGTAACCGGAAGAATCCGTGTTTCATACGGTGGGTTCATTTGTGTTAGCAAAACCACGATCAGTATCCCGCCAGCTAATGCAATGCTTATAAATGAACCGCTGCGAAGGATGTATAAAAAATCCACTTGCGAAAGTTTCCATACCAAACGTATTTGATGAATCCAGTTGAAATTGAATGAAATGGCCGACAACTTAATCGTGATCAGGCTTCCAAAGTTGTTCTTCGTACTTCGTACGGAACTAGCTTTATAAATTGAAAGACTTAAACCGTGTTGGCTAAAGGAAAATTTCAAGTAGGCTAAGCCAAGCGAGGCAAACGCTACGAGCCACCATAGCAGTCGGTTAAAGAGAATGATCTCCGCGAAGGGAAGTGAATTTTTATTCTGTTCTTCCAGCCTCCAATCCTTGGTCATAAGAAGCGTAGCTGTTTCTCCCAATGGTTCCAACAGAGCAATCAGCATCATTCCGGAACTGCCCACTAGTTTTGAGATCAACTCACGACCTATCAATAGCAATACAATCGCGATAAAGCCAGCATAAATATTGCGTGACAGCACTACGACTAAAAAGACCAAACTTCCAAAAAGAAAAATATTGGGAAGAAGATAGCTTACGTATAACTGAAGGTAAACTGATAGTTCAGTATCAGCGAGTAATTCTTGATTGGTTCCTGGCAATTGAGTTCCAAAATACAGACCAGCAACGGTAATGGCAGCAATGACTAATACAATCAACAGCGAGCTCAGAAATTTTGCTGCGAGGTAATCCCACTTAGTAAACGGGAACGTGTACATCACCTGATACGTGCGGCTTTTAAAATCCCGATAAATAGAATTTCCGATAAGGGCCGGAATGATAAAGAGAGTAAGTTTATTGAATAGGATAATGAAAGAGTACAAACTGAGAGGAGAGTTAGCCACACGTTGAGTACTAGCCGCATCAAAGAGCCCTGCGCTTGCACCCATCAGCAATACCGCAAAGAATAGGAGAATGAATGAAAAAAAATAAAATATTGGATTCCGAAACCAATACTTCAATTCAAACCAAAAGATAGAAAGGAACATTTTACGCATCTCTTTTCAAGGCGATGAAATAGACATCCTCTAACTCCGGTTCGGCAGGGTAGAAATGTTCTGTTGGACAACTTTCCGAATGAATCCTCACCTGAATTTTTTGGTCTTCAATGTACTTGGATGAAAGCACCGGGAATGTTGATTCGATTGCCTCAAGTTCTTCTCTGGAAATATTGATTGCCCATATTTTTCCGGTTAATTCTTTCGTGGCATTCTGAGGTGTAGACTGTTGTAAAATTCTGCCACCATTCATAATTGCCATCTCTTTGCACAAATCCTTTACATCGTCCACAATGTGAGTAGAAAAAATAATGGTGGCTGTTCGAGCCAACTCACGAAGCACATTCAAAAAACGATTTCGCTCTGCAGGGTCTAGTCCTGCTGTAGGCTCATCGACAATAATCAATTGAGGATTGTTAAGCATTAGCTGGGCGATGCCAAAGCGTTGTTTCATTCCACCCGAGTAGCCGGCAACGTGCTTTTTTCTGACGTCATAAAGGTTGGTGAGCTCTAATACCTCTTGCACTCTTCTTTTGCGATCGGACTTTGAATCGACTCCTTTTAGAATAGCGAAGTAATCCAAGAGATTTTCTGCTGAAATAGAGGGATAAACGCCAAATTCTTGTGGCAGATAGCCCAATGTTTTTCGAAGCCGCATGGGCTCTTTTAAAATATCAATCGAATCAAAAGAGACTGTTCCGCGATCGGGGAGTTGTAAGGTTGCCAACGTGCGCATGAGCGATGATTTTCCTGCACCGTTTGGCCCCAGCAACCCAAACATGCCATTTCCAATCGTGAGCGAGAGATCATCTAGTGCTTTTACTCCGTTGGGATATGTTTTGGATAGATTTGAAATGGCAAGTCCCATAGTCTGGATAGTAGGTTAGTTTCAAGACGACTATGAAAGTCTTTTGTTACAGACTTATTGATAACAAGTCTGAACACAGCGGCACACATGGCAAAGCCTGCACAATCTCACCGCCAAAACCAAAGCTTTGCCAAGAGTGCCCTACGACTTAACCAATACTCGACCGATTGATTGGTGTCAATCGAAAGATTCGCCAAGGTTGCCCTTGCGCTAAAACAGTTTCACAACAAACTGTCGGGGACAAACAGCAATTGAATAACAAACGGACAACCATGTACTGTGACAATCAATTCTATTATCTGACATCTTGATGCCACACTAAGAACTGACCTACAACTTCCGAAGCTTTGCTGATTTTAGCCCAATTTCGGGCTACTAGCCGGACTAACCACAACTAACCGGAAAAATATCCGGCCTCACGCGTTAGGCGTATGCGGGCAAGCCGTAAATTAGGGTTGGCATAATGGAATAGGTGCAATGAATGTATTCCGATTTTGGCAGCAATTGGGCCCTGGACATTGTAATTATCTAACAAGAGACACCTTTTCGCAATACTTTTATACTAAGAAGCAACGAACTCTCCTGGCTAAGTAGAGTAAATTACTTTTTGGTATTTTTAACAATGGCAATAACTAATCACTTAGCTAACCTTAAAGCTTGGATTACATTATCGGTGGCATTTATGCCACTACTTATATTTTCACAAACAAAAAATCCAACGCTGAATAAAATAGACTCGCTGAAAAATCTAGCAAACAAAGAAAAGCAGGATACAAGTAGAGTTAATCTATTCAACACCATTAGTTATGAACTCAGAAGAGTAAGCCCTGAGGAAGGCCTGCAGTTGGCTGAAAAAGCGATCGAATTGTCTAAGAAGATTGGATATAAGAAGGGAGAAGCCGAAGGGAATCGTTTTGGAGGAATCAATCTATATCGCCTTTCTCAATACGATTCCGCTCTACTATATTATACGAGAGCTGAAAACCTATTTGTAGAGCTAAAGGATGAGCGCGGTCTTGCCGCGAATTATAATAATATCGGCAATATTCACCTGGGTAGGAGTAATTTACCTGAGGCGCTACAATACTATCAGAAAGCAATAGCTATTAATGAGAAAATTGAGAATCAAATTGAATTAGCGAATAATTTAACAAACGTTGGTAACATTTATTTTAATACCTCTCGATTTTCTGAAGCATTAGAAAGTTACAATAGAGCACGATTACTTTATGGACGCACCTCAAATAGATATAGTGAAGCTCTAACGTTAGGTAATATTGGAAGTGTTTATAGTAGTCTTGGAGACTATCTCAATGCCTTGGAGAACCTTCAATTGTCTTTGAAGATTTACGATAGTCTGGGTGACCGATCTGGTAAAGCAGATAATTTAGTTCGCATTGCCCATATTCTTGAGGATATAGGAGAACCTGATAGTGCTTATGTTAGGTACCAAAAATCATTAGCAATTTGGGAAGAGCTGGGTGAAAAAAGGGAGCAAGCATCTGTCTTAAATGGGTTGGGGATAATAGAAATGGATCGTTCTAATTTGGAAAAAGCACTGGAGTATTTCAATAGATCCAAATCAATTTATGAACAGATTGAAAGTGTCGAGGGTCTTGCAGCTACATGGAGTAACATTGCCACTATATACTACAAGCGCAATCAATTGAATGTTGCAATGGAAACTCAGCAAAAAGCACTCCGCCTCTATGAAGAAGCAGGTATGAAACGCGGTCAAGGTATTGTTCAATTAAACATAGGGGAAATTTTAATGAGACAATCAAACTATCAAGACGCCTTGAGTCACTTCATTCTTGTTTTAGATATATCTGAGGAGACAGGCGATAAAAGCACTCAAATGACAGCATTTAACAATTTAAGCACATTATATGCTGCACTTGGCAATCATAAAAAAGCATATGATTACCAGACTAAAGCTATTGCGCTAGAAAAAGAAATTGCAGGGGCTGAGATTACCAAACAAGTTAATCGAAAAATGATAAGTTATGAGTTTGAGTTGAAAGAAAAAGAGTATCAATATCAACAAAAGCTAACCGAATCGGAACTTCAAAAACAGCAGCTATTTGCAGACCAGCGAAGCCTGCAAAGAAATATCTTAATAGTCGGAATACTTCTTCTTGTTATTGTCGCTGCGGTTATCTCCAGGAATTACATCAAACAAAAGCATCTCAACAGTCTTCTTGGTATTGAAAGAGATAAATCGGAGAAATTGCTTCTCAATATTTATCTAAGGAAATAGCAGATGAGTTAAAGGATAAGGGCGAGTCGGAAGCAAAATTATTCGAAGAGGTCAGTGTAATTTTTACAGACTTCAAAGACTTCTCCAAACTTGCGGGACAATTAACCGCGCAAGATCTGGTAAACGAAATAAATACCTGTTTCAAGGCGTTTGATGAAATTATTTCCAAACACGGAATTGAAAAGATCAAGACTATAGGTGATTCTTATATGGCTGCAGGAGGAATTGGCTTAGAAAGTACAACGAGTGCAAAGAATGTGGTAAAAGCCGGAATTGCAATGCAAGATTTCATTCTCTCACGGGCGAAAGAACTTGGAAGGCAGGCAAAACCTTATTTTGAAATGAGGGTTGGTGTACACACCGGCCCAGTAGTTGCGGGTATTGTTGGAGTAAAAAAATTCCAATATGATATTTGGGGTGACACGGTTAATACCGCAAGTCGTATGGAGAGCTCGGGAGAGGTAGGTAGGGTTAATATCTCACAACATACTTATGAATTAGTAAGTGATGATTCTGAATTTACTTTTCAACCAAGAGGGAAAATTGAGGTCAAAAGTCTCGGCCCAATTGAGATGTATTTCGCTAGTAAAAAAACATAATACGAGGAACTATAAGCTTGACTAAAAATCAAGTAGAGATAAGGGCCCTACTACTGCCAACAAAATGTTTATACAATTCGGGGGGTTGGTGTTTCCTTGTAGCTTTAGTTTTCGAATAATTTAGCGCGGTGTTTTGTAGTTGAAAAACGGGGGGCATCAAATCTCGATTCGCATGGATAAAATCTATCTCTTAACTGCCTTTTATGTGATCTATATCGCAGGCGGGCTTTTTGCCACGCTTGCGGGTTTTGGTGTTATCACGCCATTCAAAAACCACCCGAACCGAAGAGCTGAGATTGACCGTCACCGATTCTATTACCGGTGGGGTGGCCTGTTGTTAATCGCGTATGGGGTTTACCGGCTGCTGATGACGATGGGCAAAGCCTAGTAGAAAACATTCCGCCCATTGGCCGTGCCGATTTTGGCCCAACTTCGGGCTGCCGACCAAGCTACCCTAAACCCACCGGAAAAATATCCGGCCTCACGCGTTATGCGTATGAGGGCAAGCTGTAAATTAGGGATGCATACGGGGAATAGGTGTTATGCATGATTTCCAGGTATTGTGCATCATCTTTGAAACGGATTAGCCTCACAAAAACCAAAACAGGAATGACAACAGCAAAAAAAGACGTTGTTTGGATAACCGGGGCTTCGTCTGGTATTGGTAAAGCGATGGCCTTTGAGTGGGCAAGATTGGGTTATCGAGTAGTGCTTTCTGCCAGGCGGAAGGAATTGCTGGAAGAAATTGCGCTCGAGATCAAAAATTCAGGCGGCCAGGCTTTGGTCGTTCCGGTTGATATAATGGACGAAAAATCCATCGAGTATGCTGTTCAAAGCATTATCACCACCTGGGGGCGTTTGGATGTTGCTGTAGCCAATGCCGGATTTGGTGTCTTTGGCGGTGTAGATAAACTGACGGCAAAAGATTGGAATAGACAATTACAAGGCAATGTCGTGGGGTTAGCCTTGACGGTAAAATACGCCCTGCCACACTTGAAGGAAAATAAGGGTCGCATCGGCTTAGTGGGCAGTGTCGGGGCCTACCTTCCCAATCCAGGTATCGGAGCCTATGGAGCCTCAAAAGCAGCTGTACATTCTATCGGCCTGACACTGCAGGTTGAGTTGATGGGTACGGGTGTGAGCTGCACGACTGTTCATCCCGGATTTGTGGTGTCGGAAATTGCGAAGGTTGATAATGAAGGCATTTGGCATGCTGAGCGCCCGGATCCACGTCCGGCCAATTTAATGTGGCCCACAGACAAAGCAGCGAAAGTTATGGTGAGCGCGATAATCAAGCGGAAGAGAAACTACATTTTCACAACCCACGGGAAACTTGCTGTTTGGTTGCAACGTTGGTTTCCGGGGTTAATGAGAACCGTTGCTTCCAAAGGGCCAAAACCAGAATAACTGCACATGAGACGTAACGCCACTGTGACCACACAAAGAAACCAGGAAAGCGGAACGGACAACGCTGCCGCTTCAACTTTGCATCTCGGATCAGCAGCGGTTGTCGGTGCTACGACTGCACCGGCACACAGATTGCGAAATCCTGTACAGCGCCAAGGTCATCATATTGATTATAATGGGGACCATTCGACTATGGTACATAAAGGACTCGCACTACTGACCGGCCTCTTATTGCTGGTTAGCTGCAGCAGCTCCGACTCTCCTATCGCCATCAATAAAAACAAGAAAGGCGGGCTCTTTGAAAGTAGTGTTACCGGTAAGGGCCTTTCATTTTACCATTCGAAGGAGATAATAAAAGTTGACACTACGACATTCATATCGTTTGTTGACTTTGACGTAATTCGACAGGAGAAATCGCCTTATGAGGGAGTATTTGTGCTGAACGTTGAGCTCAATGAGTCCGGGACATTGAAATTTAACGAGATGACAAGCCGGAATCTGAGAAAACCAATCTGTTTTGTCATTGGCGACAAGATTGTTGCTGCGCCAATTATTTCTGAAGTGATTTCTAACGGGCGCATTCTGATGATGATACCCGACAAAAAAGGAGTAGAGTTGATAATTGAGTATTTCAAGAACTAAACTTCCCACCAGAAGGCTTACCTTCACCTGATGAAAACATGCTGGATTATCTGCGTTCTATTTTGTCCAATGGCCTTTGCGCAAACCATGAGCGATGAAGAAATCATTCGCCAGGCGCGGCAAGCTTCCAACGAAGCCATTGCCCGCCAGGATGTGGATGCCGTTGCCGCTTTCTGGTGGGAGGACTATGTCGTGATCACCGGAAGGGGCCATGTAGCCACGGGCCGGGAAGCAAACATTGCAGAATGGCGAAAAATGTTAGCCGAAGTTCCGTTAACGCGGTTTGAACGAACTCCCTCCGAGGTCATCATCAGCCGCAACAACCCCGAGCTGGCGTGGGAAAGCGGGCAATGGAAAGGGTTCAACACGTACAGCGCAGGCGGCCGCTACAGCGCCCAATGGAAAAAGAAAAACGGGCAGTGGAAACTGCAGGCGGAGCTGTTCGTGGCGCTGGAGAAGTGATTGACTATTGTTATGATTAGACTCGAAGCTTTGAGCAATGATCATTTGCCGTGGACCCATTATAACATCTTTCAAGATGCTGAGAAGGTTGGGCAGTGCGCATTTAAAGCACTACCAAAAAACGGAAAGGTAGAAATGGCGTACTATGTCTTTGAGCCTTTTCAGGGGCAAGGCATTGCCACCGAAGTCTGCCGGCTGCTCACGGCTCTTTCGGTTGCGGCCGATCCAGGCGTAGCTGTTACTGCCCGAACATTAATGGAAGAGAATGCCTCGGTGCAGGTGCTGCGAAAAAACAGCTATGAATTTGCCGGCATAGTTACCGACCCCGAGGACGGGGAGGTTTGGGAATGGGTCTACCGAGGCTGAATTTCAAAAGATACAACTGTATTCTGAGCGGGCCTCGCGGGTAAGTGCGCGGGTGACTTACTGCATGGTGAAATAATTGCGCTCAAAAAAAGGAAACGGTAGCGAAGAATCCCCTTTTTGTGGAGCCGTGTTGAGAAAGGGGGATGCTTCGCTCCGCTCAGCATACGGCTGCGAATTTATGAAGGAGGGTACCAACTGTCGAACCGGCAGCGTTGTAAATATTGTATTGAGGAATAATTCCGGGTAAAAAGCAAGTTGGTCATGCCACAAAAAAACATTGCCTCATAATTTGATATATCAAATATTGATGTATATATTTGTTCATGTTTTCAAAGGAGTTGCTCAAGGGCACATTAACCGCGATAATTTTAAAAATGCTTGCGGAAAAGGGTCGAATGTATGGCTACGAGATGGTGCAGTATGTTCGTGAAAAATCACAGGACAAAATTCTAATTAAAGACGGTTCGCTTTATCCGGCCCTGCAAAAGATGACAGAAGCCGGACTTTTAACCTTTAAAGAAGAAATGGTAGGCGGACGAACCCGGAAATACTACCAGCTTACACCGCGCGGGAAAAAAGAATCGGCTGTGTACATACAAGAGCTTGCCGGGTTTATCCAGACGCTTTCCCTGGTCGTTTTTCCGGGCTCGAAATCGAAACTCGTATGACGCTAACACCCGAACAGGTTGCCCACATCAAGCAGTTGGTTTCCAACAGCAATATCAGTCGGATGGCCATGAAAGACGATCTGATCGACCATTTGTGCTGTTCGGTTGAAGAAAAGGTATCGGACCGAACGCCCTTTGAACAGGCGCTGGATCGCGCCTTGCTTGAACTTGCGCCTAACGGTTTTACCGAGCTGGAAATTGAAACGTACATTCTACTTAACCAAAAAACCATAACTATGAAGAAGCTTACCTATAGCCTCGGCCTGACATTCAGTGTTCTGGCCTCAATTGGGTTCCTGTTCAAAATCCTCCACTGGACAGGCGCAAATGAAATGCTTATTTTGGGTTTAGGGGGATTGGTCCTCTTTTTTCTGCCCCTGCTATTGTTGACGCGGAAGTCAACCGGTGTTCAAGAAAAACTGGCGTTGAGTAGTTTAGCGCTGGTGAGCATTGGTGGCGTACTTAAGGTATTTCATGTTGTCAGTGCCAATGAATTCCTGCTTTTGGGCGTTGCGGTTTTCACGCTGGCCTACCTGCCGGTAACTTTTCTGGCCATGTACCGCAACTCCATCGCTAATTCCTAGACGAAACTGAAGTAACTCAAACTGGTTTCTTGAAAACCAGAGCAAAGCAGCGCTGCAAAGTCGCTGCTTTTTGTTTTAGATACCATCCCGTTTCTTGCGCCAATCAAGATTCTCGTACAGGGTTGAGAAAAGGGCCGTGTCAAAGAATCTGGGTTTTGAAAGCTGCAAAAGTCGTTTGACCGCCCTTTCAACCCGCAACAACCTCTCGCTTTTCTTCGTTACCTTTAGCACCATGCACCCGGTGTTGCATCACCTTCGCGAACGCCTGGCCGCTTTCAGGCGCAGGTACTACTGGAACAACTTCCTGCGCGGAAGTGTGCTCACCCTGTCGTTGCTGCTCACCTACCTGTTGGTGGCGGCCCTGCTCGAATACAACCTGTGGATGGGCTCGGCCGCACGCCTCACCCTGTTGCTGTTGTTTTTTGCTACGGCCGCGTACTGCATTTATCGGTTTCTGCGCGCTCCGCTGGCGTTTTGGCTGGCCAAACGCGGCCTGGCCGATGAAGACAGTGCCCGCCTCATTGGCCGCCACTTCCCCAACGTGCGCGATCGCCTGGTAAACGTATTGCAATTGTCGGCCGTGGCGCCCAGCGCATTGGCCGAAGCCGGCATTGCACAAAAGTCGCAGGCGCTGCAGCATGTGCCCTTCGAAAATGCCGTGGATCTGCGCGAGAACCTGCGCTATCTGAAGTTTCTGCTGGTGCCGGTTGCGGCCATTCTGTTGTTGTCGCTGTTTAACTCCGCCATCTTCACCCAAAGCACCCAACGCATCGTGCAGTTCAACCGCGAGTTCAGCCCAGCCATGCCATTCCGGTTTGTGTTGCCGCAGCAACCGCTCGCGTTTGTTAACGAGGACTTCACCTTCGTGGTGAAGACGGAGGGCGAGGCGCTGCCGGCCGAGGTGTACATCAACAACGGCACGCTGAAGATGAAAATGGAAAACACCGGCAGCGGCACCTTTCAATATGTGTTTGAAAAAGTTCAGGACGATTTACGCTTTCAGCTCGAAGCCTCCGGCTTTTTCTCAGAACCTTACGCCATTCCCGTCATCAGCCGGCCCGAACTGCTGCAACTGGGCATTACACTCGAGTATGCTGCCTACCTCAGGCGCAGCCCCGAGCAGCTGAATAACCCGGGCGCCCTGGAAGTGCCCGAGGGTACGCGCATCGGGTGGAAAGTAAAAACAGCTCACGCCCGCGAAGCCTTTATCGAGTTCCGCTCGGCACCGGGCCCGCAGGGCATGCAAACTACTGATAATCAGTTTTTTACATTCAATAAAGGATTTCGCCAGCCCGATGAATACTCGCTGGTGCTGGAGAATGAACACAGCAAAAACCGCGACCGCATCACCTACCCCATTCAGGTGATTAAGGATCAACACCCGGAAATTGTGGTGGAGAACCTGCGCGACTCCGTGTTGTACAAAGCCGTGATTTTGGGCGGCTCGCTGGCCGATGACTACGGGCTGACGGCATTGAAACTTCACTACCAGATTGCCCGCGGCCCCCAGGTGGTGCGGCAAGCCTCCGCCCCGGTGGAGTTGAAGGGCACACAAAACACACAAAGCTTTTTCATCACCTGGCCGGTGGATTCGCTCCAACTGCAACCGGGCGATCAACTTAATTATTATCTGGAGGTATGGGACAACGATGGCGTGAATGGTCGCAAGTCTACGCGCTCGGCTTCGTATGTTTTTGCGATGCCGGGGCAGGAGGAGTTAAAGGCCGAAATCGCACGATCGGAAAATGCCGCAGAGAACAAACTGGACCGCAGCCTGCAGCAGGCGAAGTCGTTGCAGAAATCAATCGAAGAAGCGCAACAGAAACTGCGCGGCAAGCAAACGCTGAGCTGGGAGGATAAGCAGATGCTCGAAGACCTCGTGCAGCAGAAGCAAAAGCTGGACGACCTGATTGAGAAGCTCGTGGAAGAGAAGAAATCATTGAATGAAAAAAAGGATGCCTTTACCGAACAGAGTGAGCGCGTAAAAGAGAAAGCCGAACAGCTGCAAAAACTGATTGACGAGCTGAAGCAGGACGAGGAGATGCGCAAGCTGTTTGAAGAACTGGAGAAGATGTTGAAAGAAAATGCTTCGCCCAACGACATCCAGAAAATGCTGGAGAAGATGAACCGGCAGGAAATGAATCTGGAAAAGGAATTGGAGCGCGCCATGGAGTTGCTGAAGCAGGAGATGTTTGACTTCAAGCTGGACCAGGCCATTCAGCAGATCAAACAGCAAACCGAAGAACAAAAACAGCTGCTGGAAAAAACCAGCGAAGCCGCGGGCGAAAAGAAACCGGAGGGCGCAAAGGAGGGGAACAAACCAAAAGAGGGTGATGGCAAAACAGGCGATGAACCGAAAGACAAAGGCGAACAAAAACCGGGCGACAACCCGACCGGTGAAAAAAACGACAAGCCTGAAAATGAAAAGCTGGCCGAGCAACAGCAAAAGCTGAAAAGTGACTTTGAAAAATTTGAGGAGACGCTGAAGGAGTTGGAGAAGATGGGCGAGGAGATCAGCGAACCCACCGACACCCCGGGCGAGCAGGAGCGCGAACAGTTGAAACAGGAACAGAACGAAAGCGAGCAACAGCTGAAAGAGAACAAGCCGCGCAAGTCCATGGACTCGCAGAAGAAAGCCATTGAAAAAATGCAGCAAATGCAACAGCAACTCGAGGGCATGCAGAACAGCATGGAAATGGAAATGAACATGGAGAATCTGGAATCCATGCGCCAGATCCTGCACGGGTTAATCAAGTTGTCATTCGACCAGGAGACGCTGATGAAAGACTTCAATGACGTGCAGCAAAGCGACCCGCGCTACATCGGGCTATCGCAGCAGCAACTGAAGCTTCAGGATGATGCTAAAGTGTTGGAAGACAGCTTGTTAGCGCTCGCCCAGCGCGATGTCATGATGGGGGCGGCCATCACCCGCGAGGTAACCGAACTCAATGGGCACATCGAAAAGGCCGTAGAGCAAATCAAAGAGCGGAGGAAGAGCAATGCCTCCGCTGAAATGCAATCTTCGATGACGAGCATTAACAACCTGGCGTTGATGCTCAACGATCACTTCGAGATGATGATGGACATGATGGCGAATGCGAAGCCGGGGAAAGGAAAGAAGAAACAAGGCCAACCCAGTCTTGGCCAGATGCAGCAGAAGCTGAATCAGCAAATTCAGGAATTGCAGAAGGGCGGCAAGGGCGGGCGCGAGCTTTCGGAGGAGTTGGCGAAGTTGGCTGCCGAGCAGCAGCGGATACGTCAGGCGTTGCAGGAGATGCAGGAGAAGTTGGAGCAGCAAGGTGGCAAAGCTCCGGGCGGAGACTTACCCGGCCAGATGGAACAAACCGAGTTGGATCTGGTTAACAAGCAGATCACGGAGCAAACCATTCGCAGGCAGCAGGAAATTCTCACGCGATTGCTGGAAGCCGAGAAATCGATGCGTGAGCAAAACCAGGACGAAGAGCGGAAGGGTGAGACAGCAAAGGATTATGAAAAGCAGCTTCCGCGCTCGTTTGAGGAGTATTTACGTTTAAAGGAAAAAGAAGTAGAATTGCTGAAGACGATACCCCCGAAGTTTTACCCGTTCTACAAGAAGGAAGTGAACGACTATTTTAAGCGCATGGGCAACCCCCGGTAAGGCATGAACAAGATTCAGATTGAAATTCCCTCGCTCTCCGAGAACATTCGCATGATTGAGAGCTTTATTGACAATGCCAAAGAGCGCTTCCACCTCAATGACGATATCTACGGCAACATTATGATTGCGGTAACCGAGGCGGTCAACAACGCGATCAAACACGGCAATCAGAATAATCCGAAGTTGAATGTGGCGCTGTCGTTGCTGCTCGAGAAAGACCTGATCAAATTCCGGGTAGAGGACGAAGGGAGAGGTTTTGACTATCATCACCTTCCTGACCCCACAGCACCGGAGAACCTGGAAAAACCGGGCGGCCGGGGCATCTTTCTGATGAAACACCTGTCGGACGAGGTGGAATTTCAGGAGAACGGGCGCGTGGTAGAGCTGAGCTTTTACATGAACTGATGGCCGTAATTGAGTTCCTGTCGGCCGACCTCAATTTTAAACTCCCCGAAATCAAGAAAACCCGAGAGTGGCTGGGGGCCTGCGCCAAGCGCGAAAAGTGTACCCTGGAGCTGATCCAATACATCTTTTGCTCCGACCAGTACCTTTTGGCCATCAACCGCGACTACCTGAAGCACGACACTCTAACCGACATCATTACATTTGATTATTCAAACGGGCGAAACCTGGAGGGGGAGATCTACATCAGCCTCGAGCGGGTTAGGGAAAATGCCCGGCAGTACGGGGTTCTGTTTTCTGAGGAGTTGCGCAGGGTTATGGTGCACGGTGTATTACACCTGGCGGGCCATTCCGACAAGTCGGCCCGCGAAAAGGCCCAAATGCGCAAAAGAGAGGATGCCTGTCTATCTTTGTGGAAAAAATAGGTTCCACGTGGAACCCTTCAACTCCAGATTCAAGTCCCAAGTTCAAGACGTAGGAACCGGAGGTCATGAAACTGAGGGTTTGGGCTAGGTTCCACGTGAAACATCAAAATCCATGTTTCCAGAGTACGATGTAATTGTGGTGGGGGCCGGCCATGCCGGTTGTGAGGCTGCTGCAGCAGCAGCCAATATGGGGTCGCGTGTTCTTTTGGTGACCATGAACATGCAGACGATCGGGCAAATGTCCTGCAACCCGGCCATGGGCGGGGTGGCAAAAGGCCAGATCGTAAGGGAAATCGATGCCTTGGGCGGCTACTCGGGATTGATCTCCGATCGTTCGATGATTCAGTTCCGCATGCTCAACCGCTCGAAAGGCCCCGCCATGTGGAGCCCGCGAACCCAAAACGACCGCCTTCGGTTTGCCGAGGAATGGCGTTTGGCGCTTGAGCGCACCCCCAATGTCGATTTCTGGCAGGAAATGGTCTCCGGACTAATCGTGAAGGATGGACGCGCAGCTGGGGTGAAAACCGCCATGGGACTGGAGATTGAGAGTAAAGCGGTCGTGCTAACCAACGGCACGTTCCTGAACGGCAAGATTCACATCGGAGAAAAGAACTTTGGCGGAGGCCGGACAGGGGAGAAGGCCGCCACGGGAATTACGGAGCAACTGATAAGCCTGGGTTTTGAATCGGGCCGCATGAAGACGGGAACACCCCCACGCGTAGATGGCCGAAGCCTCGACTATTCCAAAATGGAGGAACAACCGGGGGATGAAGAGCCTGGGAAGTTTTCGTACAAATCCGAAACGCAGCCCCTCGCCAAACAAATGAGCTGCTGGATTACCTACACCAATCCGGACGTGCACGGCCAACTTTCGCGGGGCTTCGAACAGTCGCCCATGTTCAGCGGTCGCATCCAGGGACTCGGACCGCGATACTGCCCATCCATCGAGGACAAAATCAACCGCTTCAGCGAGCGCGACCGACACCAGATTTTCGTTGAGCCGGAGGGCTGGAACACCATCGAAATCTATGTTAACGGCTTTTCCACATCCCTTCCGGAAGATGTTCAATATCAGGCACTTAGACTGATTCCAGGCTTTGAAAACGTCCGAATGTTCCGCCCGGGCTATGCCATCGAATACGACTATTTCCCGCCAACCCAGTTAAAGCTGTCGTTAGAAACGCAACTCATTGAAAATCTGTACTTTGCAGGACAAATCAACGGTACAACCGGCTATGAGGAGGCCGCATGTCAAGGCTTAATGGCCGGCATCAACGCCCACCTCAAAGTCAACGAAAAGGAAGCCCTGGTGCTCAAAAGGTCAGAAGCCTACATCGGAGTGTTGATTGACGACCTCGTGAACAAAGGCACCATTGAACCGTACCGCATGTTCACCTCACGGGCTGAGTATCGAATCCTGCTACGCCAGGACAATGCCGATCTGCGGCTCACGCCTATCGGCCATCGTATCGGTTTGGCCGATGACGAACGGGTGAGCGCAGTACACGACAAAACGGAGAACATCCGCAAGCTCGCAGTGGAACTGGCCAAAACAAAAGTGGATCCCGATCAGGTCAACGCCAGGCTCACCGAGCTCAGCTCAGCCAACATCCGCGAGAAAGTTTCCGTCACCCATCTCTTGAAGCGGCCGGAAATCACACTCCGCGAAATCCGTCAACTACACTCGTCACTCGCGAAGCTAATCGACAGTTACTCCGCAGACGTGGCCGAGCAAGTTGAGATTAGTGTGAAGTACAACACCTATATTGATCGCGAGCAAAAGATGGCGGAGAAAATCGAGAGCCTGGAGCATTACCGGATACGACCCGACTTCGACTACGACCGCGTGAAAGCGCTGTCATCCGAAGCGCGTGAAAAATTGAAAAAGATTCGGCCGGAAACCCTGGGCCAGGTGTCCCGCATCAGCGGTGTTTCACCAGCCGATGTTTCCGTTCTTACTGTCTATCTTGGCAAGTAAATGACGGAGACTTTTCGCTGTCCTGTTTGCCACAACAGCACGTGGCAGCCTTGGTTGGTTTGCCGCGACTACACTACCTCGCAGGAAGACTTTCAACTTCAGCGCTGCGGTGTTTGTGGTCTCATCGCAACCCACCCCGCACCACCCGAAAGCGAACTACCGCGCTATTACCAATCCGAAGATTATATCTCGCACACGGGCGGGTCGAAAAAGCTCATGGATGTAGCTTATCGCTGGGTGCGCGAACGTAACATTCGGTGGAAAGAAAAAACACTTCGTCAGTTCAGTTCCGCTACCAGCCTGCTCGACTATGGCTGCGGCACCGGTGAGTTGATTGCTCATTGCCATCAAAGCGGGTGGCGTGTGCAGGGTGTAGAGCCAAATGAAAAAGCCCGCATTGCGGCAACGCAACACGGAGTATCTGTAACGCCCGATCTCTCGCCAATCACGGATAGCTTCGCAGCCGTTTCGCTGTGGCACGTATTGGAACATGTACCGAACCCTGCGCAAACGCTTGCTAACCTTATAACCCGATTGGAGAAGGATGGCACAATTTTTATTGCGGTACCGAATTGCGCCAGTGCCGATGCCCAGCATTACGGTCCTTTCTGGGCCGGCTATGATGTGCCCCGGCATCTCTGGCATTTTCAGCAGCCCACCATGAAACAACTCCTGACCCAAGTCGGCCTCAACCTTCTGGCCACCGTCCCCATGAAGTGGGACGCCTATTACGTCTCGTTGTTGAGTGAGAAATATAACGGCCGCAGCATAGCCCCCCTCCGCGGATTCTGGCGTGGCGTTCAATCCAACCAACGCGCAGCCACCTCTGGCGAATACAGCAGCCTACTCTACATCGCGAAAAGATGAATGATATTCGATTTCTTCTGGTTGCTGTATTGTGCTGGGCCTGCGCCAGCCAAACCCAGCCTACAGGTGGGCCGCGGGACAAGACACCGCCAAAGCTGATCTCCTCTTCGCCCGCGCCCAATCAAAAAAATTTTAAGGGCACTTCGGTTGAGTTAGCCTTTGATGAATATGTAAAACTGAAAGACCCCAAGGACGAAATCCTGATCTCACCGTCCATGGGAAAAGACGTAAACTATGTGGCGCGAAAAAATAAAGTGATCATCACCCCGAAACGCCCGTGGCGGGATAGCACCACGTACAGCATCAGCTTCCGCGATGGTGTGCAAGACATTACCGAAAGCAATCCCGCTGACAACCTTCGCCTCGCCTTTAGCACCGGCAACGAAATTGATTCCCTCCGGATTTCCGGAAAACTGAAAGACGCCCTCCGTACAAAAATCCCAGCCGGTTACACCGTAGCTGTATACACAGCCGATACATTTGACATCTTCCGGCACACACCTTCCTACTTCTCCCGCAGCACAAAAAAAGGAACGTTCTCCATTGAAAACCTGAAAGCGGGGAATTACTACATCTACGCATTCGAAGATCGAAACAAAAACCTGAAGGTCGATAGCCGGAATGAGCCCTTCGGTTTTCTCCTGGACCCGATTTCCGTAAACGGCAAAACCGACTCAGTAACCATTTACCAGGTGCGGGTGGATTCCCGGCCTCTCCGGATCAACTCCATCCGCCATTACCAGGATCGAAGCGTAGTGCGCTTCTCCCGCCATTTACAATCCTATCGTTTTGCCCAGCCGGATACACTGCTGCATGGATTCGGGGAACAAAGCGATGTCATCGAAATTTTCCACCGCCTGCCCACTGCTGACAGCATCCCGTTAAAATTTCACGCCACCGACAGCGTAGAACAAACACTTGACTCCACCCTCTACATCAAAACCGGGAAATCCAGGTTTCCCGTTACGTCCGTCAAACTCACCACCGAAAAAGTCACACTGCCGACCGAAACGCGGGAACTTCTCATCGTCCTAAACTCAAACTCCATTATCCGCCACCTTAAACTCGACAGCGTTGGCGTTAAGCGCGACACTACGGCCTTCAAACCGCTCACAGCTGAAAACATTGAGGCTTCGCCCGACCATAAGACGATTGCCTTTCGTGCAAAACTTGACACCGCTTTCCTAAAGAAAAAATCATCAAAACTTCAACTCTACCTGCCAAAGGGATTCATTGAAACCGGGGACTACGAAAAAAGCCCCCGTTTCGAAGTACCCATCAATCCCATTGCCCCAGAAGCCACAGGCACCCTCCTCACAGACATCAAAACGAAAGAAAAAAACTACGTGGTCGAGCTGCTATCATCAGACGGCAAAGTCATTGCTTCCCAGCGCAACATCACGCGTTATACGTTCCGAAACCTCCCTGCGGGTGATTATCAGCTTCGAGTTCTCGTTGACTCAAACGAAAACGGACGCTGGGACCCGGGCAGTTTCCCCAAACGAACGCCAACGGAACGCGTCATTTATTACTATAATCTGGACGGCAAAACCATCTTCCCCATCCGGGCAGCTTGGGAAGTGGGTCCTTTTGTTATCTCTTTCTGAATTCATGTTGATAACGTTCCCATTTCCCAACCAACCTGGTCCTCACATCCTAACTCTTCAAATTCCTCTGCCCCTTGTGTCTATAACTCAACCCTTATCTACAAACCACCCTTCCACAGTTTGTCCAACCACGAATACCCACACATGCCCCGTTTTCGTTAATAACAAAACCAAACTCCCGAACCCGCCCAAAACAACGTATTTTTAATCCACAGAAATACCCACAAACAGCCAGAAACGAATTCAAAGCATCAGCTATCCACAAATGCACAGCGCTTACAACAATTACATAAATACATTATTTAATAGAGTATTATTAGTACTGTTAATCAGCCTGCTTACCCTACCTGCTTTGCTTGCTCAGGACCAAAGCGAAATAGCGATTGCCAACAATTACTTACAATCGGGCCAAAAGGACAAGGCCCTGGCTCTTTTTCAGGACTTAGCCAAGCAGCCGGCCAACATTCCATTTATTCACACACCGTATCTTGAACTGCTGCTTGAATTGGAGAAATACAAACAGGCCGAGGAATATCTTGACCGGTTGGTGAAGCGTGAGAATAACATTGCCTACCGGCTGGATGTAGGTTATGTGTACTACCGTTCGGGCGATCCCGCGCGGGCCGATAAGTATTGGAGGCAGATCATTCAGCAAAATATTGGCGATACGTACCGGGCGCGCCAGATGGTAGACTATTTCACGGCTCACGCTCTGATTGATTATGGCGTGGAAGTATACGAACAACTGCGGGTGAAGATGAACAACCCCCGGATGTTTGTGCTCGAGTTGGCCAATCTTTATCGGCTGCAGGGCAAGCGCGAAGAGATGGTAAATGAATACCTCAACTATGTCACCCAAACACCTTCCAATCTTAACTACATCAAAAACCTGCTGCAGATTTTGCTCACCAAACCCGAAGAATATGAAGCGCTGCAACGGGTGTTGATTGAACGCAGCCAACGAAATCCGGAATCAGAAGTGTTTTTAGACTTGCTGGTATGGGTCAACCTGCAGGAGAAGAATTTTTATGGCGCGTTTATTCAGGCCCGGGCATACGACAGGCGATTTAAAAAAGAGCAATCCAAGACGCTTGAGATCGGGCAGATTGCCCTCAACAATCTTGACTTTACTAATGCAGAGAAAGCATTTGCTTTTGTTGCCCGCGAATACCCTGCGGGAGATCTTCACCTGCAAGGTCAGCTGGGGCTTATCCGCACACAGGAAGCGCGGCTGAAACGCGCTTACCCGATCAACCGTGACTCGGTGCGATTACTCATTCGATCGTACCGCGCGTTTGCCCGGCAATTCGATCCGCTGCCTGCCGCTTTGGAAGCCCGCCAAAGTCAAGCCCTTTTACACGGTTACTATCTGGATGAAAAGGATTCGGCCGTTGTGAAACTCCAACAGGTGATTGCGCACACGGCCACACCTCCGTTGTTGAAGGCGCGTTGCAAGATGGATCTGGGCGACATGTATTTGCTGAAAGATGAGCCTTGGGAGGCTACCTTGTTGTACTCGCAGGTCGAAAAATCGCAGCGCGAAACCACGTTGGGCTATGAGGCGAAACTGAAAAATGCCAAGCTCTCCTACTACAAAGGTGACTTCCGGCTGGCACAGGAGCACCTCGATATCCTGAAGGAAGCAACCACGCGGGAGATTGCCAACGATGCCATGGAGTTAAGCTTGCGCATCAAAGAAAACTCCCTCACCGATACCACGGGTCAGGCGCTTAAGCTATACTCGGCCATTGAACTGTTGTTGTACCAGAACAAAAAGGACCAGGCACTGCAATGGCTACAGCAAATGGTGAAGAAAAGTAAAATTCAGATGAGCCTGGACGAAGCGATGAGCAAAAACTTCTGGCCACCCGCCACTCTTTCGCAGGAACAACTACAAGAACTTAAGCAGCGCGAAGCGGCCAACGTGCGGGCCGGCAAGCCGGCTGATTCCGTTTGGGTGGAAATCACGACCGACTTTTTTCCGTTGCGCGATGATTTGTACTGGCTGGAGTCACGCATCCGTGCGCAACTGGGTCAGTTTGCGCAGGCCGCAGCTTTGTGTCAACAAGTGGTGGACGAATTCCCAGACGATGTACTGGCGGATGACGCATACTTCATGCTGGGTGAGTACTACGAGATCAGGCTCAACGACCGGGCTAAGGCTATGGACGTTTACCGCGATTTTCTCGACCGCTTTCCGGGAAGCGTCTACACCGCAGAGGCCCGCAAGCGATTCCGCCTGTTGCGGGGCGATTTTGACGAGAAGAAAGTGAATTAAGGGCTTCTCTAAATATCACCAATAAAACTAAATGTCATTCCGACTCAAGGGCCAGAATCCCATTCCGACCACACCGGAGCAGATACCGAAACGGGTCCGGTATGACAGGTCGAGGTTTTTAGTGATGCCCTTAACAAGCAGCTCGTTCGAATGTCACAACGCTCTGACGAGTCGGTAGACCGCATCCAGTTTTTCTTTCTTCTGAATCAACAGTCGCTCTCGTGTGGGTAATGATAATGCAGGTGTTTCATACGCCAGCGCCAGATCGTGCCAGTCTCCGATCTTATCTTCCAACTCGGCCACCACAGCCATGGAGAAACGGAGATTCAACTGCGTTCGAATGTATTCCGATACCTCCGCCCCATAGGCAATTTCTTTGAGCCGTTTACGGCTGCGATGCAGCTGGTCGGTATACACGTAAGGCGTGATGCGTGTCCGCACCCGATTCTCGAGATCATGTACAAATGCGGCCTCGCCCGGAAAGGAAATCTTGGTCAGTCGTTTTTCTATCCGGTTGTAGTCGTGGTCGATTTTTTTTAAGGCGTGTACCAGCTGCCGCTGAAAATGCCGGACCATTCGCTTTTCGCGAACGTCCGGCTCGGCCATATCCAGTGTGCCGGTGAGGCGGTATCGGTTCATCTGATGACCCCTGATGCGCCCCGCTTCTTTAAAAATAGCCAGGTAGTGGCGAAACAGATGACGATAACCACCCGCTCCATAGTGTTTCACCAAATGCCGGATAAAGCGAATTCGCTTCAGCTGCACACGCAAATCGTGAAGCCAATCAGCCGTTGGTGTTTCCACAAAAGCCTGAGCCGTGCGCACCACTTCGTTGTGCACCTGCCGGTAGTACGTGATGAGGGCGGGTTGCAGCGAAGCCATTGGCTTTATTTTTCCGGCATCACGATAGCTAAGATCACATACAGCAAGCCCCCGGTTCCAAACATGAAGAAGGCCACCAGAAACAAGATGCGCATGACAGTGGGATCCATGTCAAAGTAGTTGGCGAGCCCGCTGCAAACGCCAAACAATTTTTTTTCGCCTTTTACCAAACGCTTAGCCATAAATGTTTTTTGATGTGGAACAAACGTAGCGAATTTACACAATTCATGACTACCCGGAGTTCAGCGCCCAGTGGCGTACCTCACCGGTACTGATTATCTTTACGGAAAAAGAAGGGAGATGAACACGAAGGTAGTATTGTTGAGCTTGACATTGGCATTGTTTGGCAGTTGCAATAACGATGACGACCCGGACGTAGATGCTTCGCCCAATGCGTCCGATATCTCCGGTTCGGTGTTCCTGTACGGGGAAGGCGTTGACCGCGCACCCAACGAAGGGATGACGGTGACGGTAGAAAATTCCAACCCCGTTAAATCGGCTGTGACGGATTCAGATGGCAAATTTTTGATCAAGGATGTGCCACTGGGCACGCATAATCTTGTGTTTACCAAGAACGGGTACGGCACATTCAAGATGTTTGACATTGTGCACGTGACGGACAACCGCCCAACCGCGATCACGTCCATCCCTTCCCTGGGCACTGTATCAACAACGCAAGTAACGCAGTTAACCGCTGCTGTGGCGGCTACGGAAGTAACGGTAGAGGCCACAACGAACCCCGCAGGCAATGCCGGTAACACCCGCTACGTGCGCTTCTTTCTGCACAACGCGTCAAATGTGAACGATGTATTTCACTCCGTGTATTCGCCAACATTTGTTTCGCGAATGAATCCGTATGTGAAGACCTATTCGAAGAGCGAACTGAACGCCATGGGCTTTGCTTCCGGCAGCACGGTTTTCGTACGGGTGTATGGCGATTCGTACTGGAGCAATCAGTATGACGATCCGGGGCTTGACAGGCGTGTGTTCCCGAATCTAAACCCCAATGCTGCGGCCGCAGTTTCTTTTGTTGTTCCGTAAGCCGATGCCACTTCCCGGATGAAAAAAGTGCTGACGGCCCAACAAACCACACAGTTGTTGAAAAAACTGCAAACAAGGTTTGAGCAGAATAAGCATCGTCATGCCGGCATCACGTGGGCCAAGGTTCAGGAACGGCTGGAGAAATCACCGGCTTCCTGCTGGTCGTTGAATGAAATGGAAAAAACCGGTGGGGAACCCGATGTTGTTGGACTGGATAAAAAAACGGGTGCGTATATTTTTTTCGATTGCTCAGCGGAGAGCCCGACCGGGCGCAGAAGCGTATGTTACGACCGCGCGGGGCTTGAGTCGCGAAAGGAACATCAGCCCAAGAATAATGCCGTAGACATGGCCAGCGCGATGGGCATTCAACTTCTTACGGAAGAGCAGTATCGGTACTTGCAGTCGCTGAACCGCTGTGATGAGAAAACATCGAGCTGGATAGAAACGCCCGCAGCAATCCGAAAACTGGGCGGGGCTCTTTTTGGCGATTATCGCTACGGCCAGGTATTTGTGTATCACAACGGGGCGCAGTCGTACTATGCCGCCAGGGGTTTTCGGGGTTGCTTACAGGTGTAGGCCGCTACACTTTGCGGGGCGGCAGCTCGAAAGCGGTTGCCTCATGGTCAAACTTGCCTTTATGTGCCCCATCGCAAAAGGGCTTGTTAGCCGAGTGCCCGCAGCGGCAAAGCGACACCACGGTGCGGCCCTGTAAACCGTAGACGTTGCCTTGCATATCGACAATCTCAAAATCTCCTTCCACTTTTACGGAACCGTTGCTGTTAACGGTCAGTTTGGTTTTGTTCATATCATTACCTTTGACCATCTAACCAAAAACCCAGCCATAAGGTTTAATCCCCTGCACATGAAAACCCGTAACGCCACACTTGGCCTAGTTCTTCTGCTATTGCTGGCACAATGCAATACGCCCGTGCAACAAGCCGAATTGCCAAAGTCGACACGCTATGAAGACCTCGTCAAGTTGTTTAAAGAATGGCGCGTGTTTCAGCAGCCGGAGCTCAAGAACGGTGTGCCGGACTACTCCACGGCCGCCATGCAGAAGCAACACGAGGCGCTCAAATCCTGGCAGCAGCGCCTGAATAACTTCGATACCACCGCCTGGCCGGTATCCCACCAGGTGGATTGGTACATTGTGCGTGCCGAAATGAATGGTCTTGATTTTGACCATCGCGTCATGCGCCCCTGGGAGCGCGACCCGGCTTTTTATAAAACGCTTTGGATGGATCGAAGCGATGTGCCCGCCCATGAAGGCCCAGCCCATGCCGCCATCATCGACCTGTGGAAATATCCATTTCCGCTATCAACCGAGAACAAAGAAAAGTTGCTGAATCAGTTGCGCGCCATTGCACCGTTGAATGAACAGGCCAAAGTGAACCTCACGGGCAACGCCAAAGACTTGTGGATTGCCGGCATACGCGACATCAAAACACAAAGCCGCGATCTGGAAAGCCTGCTTTCCTTGCCGGGCATCAGCGATCAGGCTGACCTTGTTACGGTGATCAAAGAAGCCATTCAATCTACCGATGATTTGGCCACGTGGTTGGAGCAGCAGTCAACTTCAAAGACCGGTCCCTCCGGAATCGGAAAAGAAAACTACACCTGGTACCAGAAGAATGTTCACCTCGTGCCGCTCACCTGGGAGGATGAAGTCTTGTTACTGAAGCGTGAGTTGGCCCGCGCGTGGAACGGCCTCAAACTGGAGGAACACAACAACCGCCATTTACCCGAGTTAAAACCGGCCGATACCCCCGAAGCCTTTGCTGCACTGGCAGAGCGCTCCGCGAAGAGTTTGCTTACTTTTTTGGAAAAGGACGAAATCGTAACCGTGAAAGATTATTTCGAGCCGGCTTTGCGCGCTCATCTCGGTGGCTTTGTACCGGCCGATAAACGTAACTTTTTTGTCATCGGCATGCACCACGACCCGCGCCCGCTGTATTCGCACTTCTACCATTGGTTTGAACTCGCCCGCATGGATATTGAGTCGCACGCCAGTGAAATCAGGCGCGAGCCGTTGCTTTACAACATTTTCGATTCGCGCAACGAAGGTACCGCGACCGCGGTGGAGGAAATGTTCATGCAGGCAGGCCTGTACAATGATGATCCGCGCGTGCGCGAAATTGTATATATCATGGTTGCTCAGCGGGCAGCGCGTGGCCTGGGTTCGTTATATGCCCACGCCAACGAGATGACGATGGAGCAGGCGGGAAAAATTCATGCCGATTACACACCACGCGGCTGGATGAAAGTGGAGAAAGAACTTTTGATTTTTGAACAGCACTTGTATTTACGGCAGCCGGGCTATGGCACCAGTTACATTACCGGCAAGTATTTACTGGAAAACACGCTGGCCGAATTTGCCCGCATGAAAGAAATGCAGCAGCAACCCTTTCGCGTGAAGGAGTTTTTTGATCAGCTTAATGCGGTGGGTTGCATCCCGATATCGCTTGGCCACTGGGAAATGACGGGTGACCGCAGCCCGGTAGACTCGGCCTTGCGTTGACCGCGGCATGATTGCTCAAACGGAAGTTATGAGGACTTTCATATTGTGTTTTGCTGTGGCGCTGACAACCGCGTGCACGCAACAGCCAAAGCCTTTTTCACACCAGCTTACAACAGACCACAAGCCGTGGACGTACGAGCCTTCGGGCGAGCCGGCCGATCAATTCACCTTTGCCGTCATAGGCGATCTCAACAGCGGTGAACGTGCTGGTGTGCTGGAAGTAGCGGTGGAGCAACTCAACCTCCTACGCCCCGAATTCATCCTGAGCATTGGCGATCTGGTGGAAGGCGGAACGGAGGACACCGCTCAACTGAAGCGCGAATATGATTTTTTTGACGAACGGGTAGGTAAAGCCACCGCTCCCCTTTTTCATTTGGGCGGCAATCACGATCTCACCAACCCGGTGATGCGCCAGTTTTGGGAACAGCGCTACGGCAAGCGGTATTATCATTTTGTCTACCAAAACGTGTTGTTTTTGATGCTTGACTCCGAAGATTTTGAGGAGGCCCGTATGTGGGAGATCTACCACGCCCGCAGAAAGGCCATCGCGTTAATCGACAGCGGCAGGCGCGCGGAGGCCGAACAAACCGACTATTTCAAAATGCCTGAGCGGGTAACCGGGCAGATCAGTGACGCGCAGAGTGCGTACTTCGAAAAAGTAATTGCCGAACATCCGGACGTGCGCTGGACGTTTGTTCTCATGCACAAGCCGGTATGGCAGCGTGAGGGAAACGGCAACCTGGATCGCATCGAAGCGGCACTGGCCAAACGCCACTATACCGTGCTGAACGGGCACCTGCACAAATACAACTACACCGAGCGCCACGAGCGCGATTACATTATGGTGGCCACAACTGGTGGCGGTCAGGACCCGAACAGCGACATGGCGTTTGACCACGTGATGTTGGTTACCGTAACCCCGCAAGGTCCATCGCTGGCCAATCTCCGGCTCGATGGCATCCTCGACAAGAAAGCGGCCATACCGTTGCGCGGAGACACGCTGTGTTTTCAAGCGTCACGCTGCAGGCGGGAAATCAACTAAAGATAAAACCGACTGGTTTCAGAACAAAACTAGTCATCCAAGGGCAGGCGCAAGATAAACGTGCTGCCTCGCCCCTCTTCGCTCGCCACGCTCAGTTCGCCATTATTGCGTGCGGTCATTTCATAACAAAGCGAAAGACCGAGGCCTGTGCCGCGCTCCCCGCGCGTTCCCCGGGTAGTGCGAATATCGTGTCGAACAAATAAGGAATGGATTTGATCCTTGGGAATGCCAACGCCCGTGTCGCTCACGCGAACCACCGCGAAGCGGCCTTCCCGCGCGGTCGAAACAGAAACACGCCCGCCATCGGGTGTAAATTTTATAGCATTGTGTACGAGGTTGCGAAGGATGAGTTCGGCCTGGTTGCGGTCGGCTACGGCATTCACATCGGCCCCTTCAGTCTGAAGTTCAATATTCTTGGTATGCGCGGTTTCATGAAACAGTTGGAGCACGAGCGTTACGGTTTTTTTCAGCGGCAACTTCTCGGGATGGTGTTGCCATCCGTTCATTTGGGAGTTCGACCACTGTAGCAGATTTTCTAAAGTCTCGTTTACGCCAATCACATGCTGATTAAGTTGAGGCGCAAACTGCTTGAATTCGTTTTCACTTACTTCGTTACGTACGGCCATGCCAAGCAGACCCTTCAAGCTTACCAGCGGGCTGCGCAGATCATGCCCGATAATCGAAAAAAGTTTGTCTTTGATACCGTTAGCTTGAGCCAGCTCCGCATTTTTTTGTTGAAGTAATTCGTTGGTTTTTCTTCGTTGGCGGTTGTTGCGTATGATCAGGGTAATGATGACGAGGGATGAAACGGCCACGATGCCGATGAGCAGCAGGTAGACGTTTTTTTCTCTCACCGCCTGTTTTGTAGCGGCTTCAAGCTCGGCCATTTTGATTTGACGTCTCTGTTCGTCCAATTCAAATTCCATCATCAGCGCTTTTTGTGTGATTTCCCAGTTTACCAGAGAATCTTTCAGTCGAGCGTAGCGGGTTTCGTAGCTGTAGGCTCTCGGGTAGTCACCCAGACGGTGATAACTCTCAGCCAGCCCGCGATACGCGTCTTTTCGCACCTCTCGCAAGTTCAGTTGATGACTTTCAAGCTCAGCTTCTAAAAAAATCATTCGTGCTTTATTCACCTCACCAATTCGCAGGTAAATATCACCCATCAGGCATTTGTTGTAGGATATCACGGCACGGTCGCTGGCCTTCTGGGCCAAAGCGTTCGAACGGTCCAGGTAGTACAAGGCGCTGTCATACTTCTTTTCCTGCCTGAAAATGAGCCCCAGCGAATTGTAGTTGTAACTGAGTAACTGATCATGGCGAAGCGAGTCAGCCAGTTTTGCGCCTCGCCTTGCCATTTCGTGGGCTTCAGGTAGATGCTGGTCGGTTTGTCCGTAAATCCAGGTGATGTTTCCATACAGCGAGGCCATGCTGCGCAAATCACCCTTCCGCTCATAAATAGCCAGCGCTTTGAGCTGGTACCCCAATGCCTTATCGAATTGCTTAAACCCGAATGTGTTGGTATTGCCCAGCACGCGGTAAGCGTTTGCCATGGCAGACGAGTCGTGCTGCTGCTCAGCCAGTTTCAGCGATTGGGTTGAAAACTCAACGGCCCTTGCATAATTGCTCTGGCGAAACTCATATTCACCCAATCGGTTAAGAGCCAGAATTTCCCCCGGGATATCGTGTAGTTCCCTTGAGAGAGCCAACGCTTGCTCTGCGTATTCCTTAGCTCGCTCTGGTTTGTAGGCCAGATAACGGTTGGAGAGGGTATTCAGAAGTTCAACCCGGGCGGTTGTTTTGTCGGTTTTTTGTAATTGCCGTTCAAGATTTTCCAGCTCGGGTGTCTGGGAGATGGCCGTTAGCGGCACAAGCAGGAAAAAGAGGATCTGGCGCATGAAGGTAACGAGGCTTAAAGGTAGTGTACGGTGCGAAAATGAAAAGCTTCTTTTCGCCATTGACTGGAGAATAGAATATCAAGCGTTCATTGAACGGGTGGCGCAGCTCGCGTCATAGAGATCTCTCGCGTTTCCGTACCTTCGCTTCCTCAAACCTAACCCCCCAACTTATGACTGCCAAAAACCGCATTATGGCCACGCTCGCTGGCTTCGTTGTGTATTTCATGCTGGGCTTCCTGCTCTATGGCGTGTTACTTATGGATTTCTATTCGGCCAATGCCGGCACGGCTACTGGCGTTATGCGCACCGATGACGACATGCAATGGTGGGCACTTATTGCCGGCAATGTAATGATGTCGTACCTGCTCGTGTACATTTTCGGCACCTGGGCCAACATCACCACATTTGGCGGAGGGCTGAAGGCCGGGGCCATAATCGGCTTGATCATGTCGCTCGGCTTTAGTTTGAATATGTATGGCACCACCAACATTTCGAATCTGACCTCTTCACTGGTAGACCCGATTGTGATTACCGTTATGATGGGCTTTACCGGTGGCGTGATTGGCTGGGTGTTGGGGCGTAAGTAACTCGATTTTCAACTAGTCCTTCTTGTATTCCAGCAAATCACCCGGCTGGCAGTCGAGTGCTTTGCAAATGGCTTCCAGCGTACTGAAGCGCACGGCTTTCGCTTTACCGGTTTTGAGAATGGAAAGATTGGCCAGCGTGATGTCCACTTTTTGCGACAACTCGTTGAGCGACATCTTGCGCCTGGCCATCATTACATCTACGTTGACAACAATAGGCATAGCGCTACACGGTTAATTCGTTCTCCGCCTGCAGTTCCACGCCCCGCTTGAACACTTGTGAAATGATAAACACAAGCCCTGCTACCAGCAGGAATTCGCCCGCGTTCTCACCGATCCAGCCCAGGTTAAAATCACGCACATGCTTTTGCAACCAGTCGGCCTGCACCTGGCTGATGAGGGAAATGACAACGCCTCCCAGCAGCACGTAGGCAATGGTCTCCAGTCGGCTGGTGATCTCCAGGGTAAACGGACTTTGTAGCTTGACCTTCATCATAATCTTGATCACCAGATAGGCCGCGTAAGCTTTGATCACCAACAGGGCCACCACATACGATACCATCTGCGTGTAAAGCCAGAAGTCGTACTGGCTCACGTCATACAGGTTCATGCCGCGGTACAAGTCGCTGGCCGCGATGGGGTGAAACCAGCTCACGCCATATGAAATCAGAATAGCGCCCGTTTCGATGGCCAGGCCAATAAAGGCGATCCAGGCCAGCACATGCATAAATTTCAGAATCGTTTCGGTTTTTGTTTTCATGCGTTCATTTCAGTTTTTCTCCATTGACGGCACAAATATCAATCATTAATTATTGATAAACAATAAATATAGAATGAAATTCGATTATTTTTTAGATCAGTTTTTTGGGCCCAAATGGCTGAATTTTTCGCGCTCGCGACCAACTATTCGCAAGAGTGCAAATCTCCGCTCAACACAATTCCCGTCATTTCAACCAGTCCGATGATTACATTTCCTCAAACCTAAATCCCCATGAGAGCCTTGTTTGCCCTGATCATTGCATTTCCGCTTTTTTCACACGCCCAAACCAAAGCCCTGGTGGGCGGCACGCTCATCGATGGCTACGGAGGCAAACCGCTGGCCAACGCGGTGATCATCATTGAAGGCGAGCGCATCAAAGCCATCGGCACAGTGGGCAACATCGAGATACCAAAAGGCGCAGAAATCATTTCCACCGAAGGCATGAGTGTAATGCCGGGCCTATGGGACATGCACGTGCACCTGATGATTAACGGCCACAGTGATTACTCACACTGGGATAAGAAGTACATGAAGTTGCAGAAAGATGTCATCATGCCTTCGTCTGCGCACCAACTCTTGCTGGCGGGCGTTACCAGTGCGCGCGATCTGGGCGGCCCGCTGGAGGCAAGCCTTTCCGTGCGCGACCGAATCAACAAAGGTGAAATTCCCGGGCCTACCATGTACATGAGTGGCCCTTTTATTCAGCACGAGCCGTATCCGGGCACGCAGGAATTTCGCTGGGGTTTGAAGGGCCCGGAAGATGCACGTGCCAAGGTGAAGCAACTGGCAAAAGCGGGCGTAAACTGCATTAAGCTTATCGACCAGGATGAAATGACCGAAGCCGAATACATGGCTGTGGTAGATGAAGCGCACAAAAACAAACTGAAAGTAGTGGCGCACTCGCACCGGCCCGATGAAATCCGCAGGGGCATGAAGGCCGGAGTAGATAATTTTGAACACACGGGGCTGGCGGCCGCACCCGAATACCCGGACGACATCATGGCGATGATTAAAGAACGCACCGCGAAGATGAGTCTCGGCCCGCTGTTCTGGACACCCACTGTGGAAGGACTCTTTAACTTTGAATACACCCGCGATAACCCCGAAGCGTTGGATAACCCCAGCTGGCATTTGGGCTTGCCCGACAGCATCATTGCAGACATCCGCAAGTCGCTTACACATCCGGGGCGCCTCAGCTACTTTGGGCTTAACCCCATTCGCAAGCCCACGCTGGAGCGCAAAATAAAACAACTGAAAGACGCAGGCGTGGTGTTGCTCATTGGCACCGACAGCGGTATACCCATGAAGTTCCACAGCCAGAGCACGTGGAACGAACTCGATGTGTGGGTAAACAAATTCGGCCTCGACCCGATGTACACCATTCGCGCAGCTACGTACTGGCCAGCGGTGATGATGGGCGTAGAAAAAGACTACGGCACGATCGCGGAAGGAAAGTTTGCCGATATCATAGCTGTGAAAGGCGATGTACTCCGCCACATGGCGCTGCTGCAAGATGTGAAGATGGTGGTGAAGAAGGGGAAGCGGTACAAGTAGCTGGTAACTTGCAATCGTGACAAACCCTGTTGATGGCTTTGTACGATTGACGTAGGGTCACCTAAAAATTTTTGTGCCCATTATTCTTCCACAGGGCGAATAACCTGATGCAAGACGACTGAAATGACAGTGAAATGATACGAGTGCCAAACGACTGTTAGCATTGACGAACACTGCGATTTCAAACAAAAGATTGATTCGGAAAGATTACCTTTGTTGTTGGTTTACCAACAACATCCTTCGAAAAGTGCTTAAACGTCTTGCATTTGTCTTCTTGTTCGTAGTTCCCTCGGTAGGCTTGGCTCAGACTGCCGGTCAGGTGATGTTCGTTGGCTTTAATGCCGATGGCAATGACGGATTTTCATTTGTAACGCTTGTCGATCTGGCGAATGGAACCAATATCAGATTCAACGACAATGAATGGAACGGTTCACCCATAGGTGGCGGTGGTGCATTCAATGCCGGGGAAGGGTCCATGACGTGGAATAACAATACCGGGAATGTGATTTTCGCGGGAACCGTTATAACGGTAACCAATAGTGCGACAACCCCGGCCACTACTGTTGGAACCATTAGTGCCGGCAATATTGCCCTGGATCCAGGCAATGAAGTCCTTTACATGTTCATCGGAACAGACGCCAGCACCCCGACAACTTTTCTTTCGGCTATTGCCAATGATACCTTTGCAAATGGATCTATCACGAATACCGGATTAACGGCAGGCACCAACGCTATCTCCATAACAGGAGATGAAGATGTGATGGTGTATACCGGAAGCATTAACTGTACATCCACTATTGCCAATTGCACTACTGCTATTGCTACGGCCACTTCGTGGACGACCCAGGATACAGGAGCAGACGATTCGGTGAATGGCTTTCCGGATTTTCCTGCTGATGTTCCCTGTAACTTCTTTGGGGCTGCGTTTGGGGTAGTTACCTACTATTCCCGCAATGCTACTTCAGGGGGCGCATGGGACAGTAACACCTCCTGGACAACAAATTCAGATGGAACAGGAGGCCCCCTGGCCGCGGGCGTATGGCCCAGACGTCACGATCGTGTGGTGATTCTAAGTGGTCACACCATTACCGTTAACGCAACTAACGATAACAAATCATGCGGGGTGGCCCCCGATGATCTGCCATACTCGAATGTAGGCGCCTTCACTTCGTCTAACATTGATATGTTTTACCACACGGGCGACATTTCGATTTCCGGAACACTCACCGTCACCGGCATCGAGATGATGATAGAGGGATTCACTCGCGTATTGGCCGGTGGAACGTTTAGTCTTGGGTCCACTTTGGTAAACGTAGGCTATCTTCAGGCCGATGCTACGTCCACCTTTACTATGTTGGATGATCTCGCCTTGACGGGCAACAGTGTTACCATCATCAATACAACGTCCACTTCTGCAGACGACCTGCTGATCGACTTTACCGATGCTACCCTATGCGGGACAGGCGTAACCAACTTGCTAAACGGAGCCGGCAGTCAGATCACGTATACCAATGGAGCGTCTGTCAATCAAATCTGCTCGACATTCACCATTACTTGTACCGGTCCAGGATGCTCCGGATTTCCGGTTGCCGGATCGGGCACCCCTACAACAGGAAATACTGGACCTGGCGGAGTTGGAGTCTCGCTAAACAATAGAATATGGCTACGGGCAGACAGGGGTACATTTACGGATGCCGGCACGACCCCGGCAACGAATCTGAGTGCTGTACGCCAATGGAATGATCAATCGGGCAATGGGAACAATGCCCTTCAGAATACATTGGCGAACAGACCGATTTTTCGGACAGGACAAGATAACGGGCTTCCGGCATTAGAGTTTACGGGCGACTTGTTTATTGACCCGCCCAGTCTCGGCATCTCAGGAGTGGGCGGCTTTTCCTATTTCGTGGTGTTTAGGGATACCCAAACGGGTCTTGGAGCCCTCACGGATGGTAGCGGTCACTTCATACTTGACCGTACCACCGCAACAAACCCTCTCGTTTCATTAAAACCAATAACGGGCAATTTCTACGGATTTCAAAAACGCACTGATGGGGGCGGAGGCTTGGGGGGAGTTTTGTCATCGACCAGCATTAATACCAACATGAAGTGGATTGAAATGGAACGGAGACGAGGGGTGACCTATGGTCTGTTTTACAACGGGATACTGCAAAATACGATTGCGGATGCCGATGGAGATCTTACACCACCCGTTCCACGCATTGGCCGCCATGCCACCACGACAAATGGGGGGTTGAGGGGCTTTTTGCACGAATTCTTTGTGTATTCATCAACAATCAATAATGCGCAACGAATCATTATAAACAATTACGTTGCTGCCAAATACGGATTGGTTATCGCAGCGAATGATTTGTATACGATGGATGATCCGGGCAACGGCAATTTTGATTTTGAAGTGGCGGGTGTCGGTCAGGCAGCTGATAACTCCAACCATCTTAATGCCCGGGGTAGCGGCATTGTGGGCATCCGTGTTCAAAGCCCAACGTCTTTAACAAGTAATGAGTTTCTTCTTTGGGGTCACAACAATGGATTATTAGTCGGCAGTGTGGTTGACGTGGATGGCACAATCATTCAAGAACGCCTGTCCCGAATTTGGCGCGCGAGTGAAACGGGCGATGTGGGGCCGGTGGCCTTGTCATTTGATGTCAGTGGGTTGGGCGGATCACCCCTGGGCTCCAATCTGCGCCTGCTCATTGACCGTGATGGCGATGGATTTGCCGACAATGATGTCACCCCAATTGGAGGCGGCACATTCTCAGGCAACATTGTCACCTTTATTGATGTGAACCTTCAAAACGGTGACCGGTTTACACTGGGCAACACCAATTTGAGTAATCCGTTACCGATCGAACTTATCTCGTTTACCGCACGACCTCGTGAATCTGAAATTCAGTTGGACTGGAGTACCGCTTCCGAGTTGAACAATGATTTCTTCACCGTTGAGCGTTCACGGGATGCTGAGCAGTGGGAGGAGGTCAGAATAGTCCAGGGCGCAGGAACAAAATCGGTCCGCACCGATTATCAAACCACCGATGACTTTCCTTATCCGGGAGTTTCATACTATCGGCTAAAGCAAACTGATTTTGACGGGCAGTTCAGTTTCTCACAAGTTCGAAGAGTGGAAATGAGCGCGTTTGAATTTATTAAAGTATATCCCAATCCTTCCAGTGGCGTGTTTAACATCGCTACGGGCCTTGAGCTACAGCCTGAAAATGTACGGATCTACGACATCATGGGCCGTGAAATTCCGGCACGAGTAGAGAGGGTTGGCAGCATCACCAGAGTGCAACCAGAAAATATTGCTTCTGGCATCTACATTCTTCGCGTTAGTAAAGGACTTTTGCAGGAATCGGTGCGAATCGTTATCGATTAGCCAGCGTTTACGCTGGATATAACCCAAACTGTTTCTCACGCTCCATTCACCATGTAAGCTCTTCACGGGGTTGTCGGAAAGCATACTGAAATCTGAAAATAGAAAGCCTGATGGATTCCGGTTGACTACGGCTTCAAAGCCTGCCCGGTATTGATATCAAAGGCGATCATAGAACCCGTCTCCCATTTTACAAACACCGCGTTGTCTTTGAAATAGAGATCGGTCACAAATATGGTTTGTGCGCGTTTATCCACACCGTCCTTCCAGTAGGCGCGGAAAAAATCCTGTTTCCAAACAGCCTGCCCGCTGGGCTGCGTAGCCCAAAGTCGGTAGCCAAACCCATCGTCAAACATTTGTCGCTCAACCCAGAATTCAACGCTGTCGCGCGTGATGGGCAGCACATCCACGCGGCCGGATTCAACGGCTGCTGGCTGCGTCAATAATGGGCGGGGCCGAAGCTCATTGGGGAGATAAAACAGGTCTTCAAATGCGCGGTGCCGATCGAGGTCTTCCTGGTTTGCCTTGGCAGCCAGATAAAAAAGTAAACCCATGGCAGCCCAGGCCAACAGGCACAGCACGAAAAAACCGATAAGCCAATACCGCCACACGGGTCAGGAATTCACGGCCACCATTTGCAAAATGTCATCCACATATTCGCGTGAGTTGCTGAGCCGCGGCACTTTGTTTTGCCCGCCCAGCTTACCTCGCTTCTTCATCCAGTTGTAGAACGTGCCTTCCGCCACCGGGTGAATGGTAGGCGCGATCAGCGCCAGATCATGCATACGCTTGGCATCATAGTCGGAATTGATGGCGCGCAGGGTTTTGTCCAACTCCTGCTTAAATCGCTCCAGGTCGCCCGGGTTCTTCCGAAATTCAATGATCCACTCGTGGCCACCGCGTTTTGATTTTTCAAGATAAATGGGGGCAGCCGTGAAGTTTTCGATGAGTGCTCCGGTGGCCTCGCAGGCCTTGGTAATGGCGGCTTCTGCGTTCTCCACCACCACCTCTTCGCCAAAGGCATTGATGAAATGTTTGGTGCGCCCGCTGATGCGTATGCGGTAGGGCGAAACAGAGGTGAACCGGACGGTATCGCCCAGGTTGTAGCGCCACAAGCCTGCGTTGGTGGTAATCACCATGGCGTAATTCTTGCCCAGCTCGACTTCGGCCAGGCTAATGGCTTCCGGAAATTCTTTGTCGATCTCCTCCAGTGGGATGAACTCATAAAAGATGCCGTAGTCCAGCATCAGCAGCAGGTCTTCCGAGAGTGCCTCATCCTGAATACCGAAAAATCCTTCGCTGGCATTGTAGGTCTCCCAATAGTGCATCTTATCGCTGGGAATCAGCGACCGAAACAGTGAGCGGTAAGGCCCGAAGGCCACGGCACCGTGGAAGAAAACTTCCAGGTCGGGCCACACCTCCAGGATGCTGTCTTTCTTCTCCAGTTCGAGTATGCGCTGAAGCAACAGAACCGTCCAGGTGGGTACACCGGCAATATGGGTCACATTGACCCGCGCAGTATCGCGCGCGAGTTTTTCAATTTTTTCTTCCCAGTTGTTCATCAGCGCCACGTCCAGGCTGGGGGTGCGAATGAACTGCGCCCATACGGGCAGGTTTTGCATGATCACGGCCGACACATCACCATAATAGGATTGCGAACCCGGATCGAGTTCGTTTACCTGATGGCTGCCGCCCACGGCCAGGCACTTACCGGAAAAGATTTGTGTGTCCGGGAAGGCATTGATGTAAATGGAAAGCAGGTCTTTGCCGCCCTTGAAGTGGCACTCGTCAAGCGCCTCGGGCGATACCGGGATGAACTTACTGCGGGCGTTGGTCGTGCCGCTCGATTTGGCAAACTGCCGGATTTCCGTGGGCCACAACACGTTTTGCTCGCCCTTCATCATCCGCTCGATGTACGGATAAAAGGCCTCGTAGGAACTCACGGGTATTCTTCGTCTGAAATCCTCGTAGTTCACCATATCGTCAAACGAATAGCGCTGGCCAAACTCCGTGTAGCGCGCGGTTTGAATCAGGCGCTTGAGCAACTCATCCTGAACATCATGGGGGTACTTTTTGAAAAGCTCGATCTGGTGGATCCGCTTCTTCATGACCCAGGTGAGAATAGAGTTCAGGATTTGCATGGTAACAAAGCCCTAAAATACACCATCAGGGCCGAATACAAAATTCAGGAAAACAAGCTGTTCAGCTCCAATTCAATCTTGCTCACGATAAATGAGAAATCCTCCACGCGCTCGACAAAATCCAGGTTGTTCACATCCACCACCAGCAGCTTGCCGTGTTGGTAACTGCTGATCCAGTTTTCGTAATGCTCGTTGAGGTTTTTCAGGTACTCCAACTTGATGTTGTATTCAAAGTCGCGGTTGCGTTTGGCAATCTGGTGTACCAGCTTGGGGATGTCGGCCCGCAGGTAAATCAACAAATCGGGCGCCTGCACAAAGTGGATCATCGAGTTGTAGATGTCGAGGTAACTTTGGTAGTCGCGGTCGTTGATGTGGCCGCTGCGGTGAAGATTGGCGGCAAAGATGTGCGCATCCTCATAAATGGTGCGGTCCTGAACAATGGTTTTCCCGCTTTCGCGGATCTGCCGGATTTGATTAAAGCGACTGTTGAGAAAGTAAATCTGCAGGTGAAAAGCCCAGCGCGTCATGTCGCTGTAGAAGTCGCGGAGGTAGGGGTTGTGATCCACTGATTCAAATAGCGGCACCCACCCATACTGCTTGCCAAGTTTTTCGGCTAGCGTGGTTTTTCCCGAGCCGATGTTGCCCGCAATGGCAATGTGTTTAACCGGAACCATAACAAATAGGACGCAAGATGAGCAAACCGGGCGCAATTTTTTGCCTTTCTTACGTTGAAATTCAAAACCGCGTGATGGTCAGGTTTTTTTTCGTTTTTCTGTGGCTCACCACCGCGCCCTTCGCGCGGGCGCAGAGTGTTTTTCCCGAGAAGGTGGTGCCGTACGATCCCGCCCTGATGGCCAGCCGGTGGATGTTCGATGCCAACACCTATCTCTTTGTGGGTCAGGATCGCTTTTACACCCTTGCCGCAGGCTATGCGTATGGCCTCTCCAACGAGCGTCACTTATTCAGTCTGCAGGTGCCCTTCATTCACACGATTATCAATGCTGATTTTGGCGGGTTCGAAAACACCACCGGTATTGGCGACATCCAGTTTGCGTATTGGTGGGTTCCGTTTAAGTCAACCCAACAGCAGGGTGTCGAACGCGTATCCGTTGTGGCTGCGCTCTCCGCCCCTACCGGCAACCCAACGGCCGGGCGCGGAGTGGGCACCTGGCTTTTCAAACCCGGCATGGTGCTCACGGTGCCGCTGACTCCGGGCGTCATGTTTTATCCGGAAGCCCGTTTTCAGTTTTCGGCCGGCAGCATCAACAGCCTGGGAGGCAATGACGGACTGCCCGATCCGGAAGATACCGATGAGGAGAACCGCCTGCAGTTGGTGTCGGTTCAATTGCCGGTGATCATGGAGTTGCCCGAGGCGCGCGCATGGCTGGGTATTGATGCTCCGTTTCAGTATTCGTTGTCAGAGAGCACCTACTTTTTGTATCTCAAACTGTTTTTCGGTTGGATGGCCACGGAGCGTTCGTCCCTCAGCCTGGCGGCCACCAAGTTTGTAGCCGGTCAGCCCCGATTGAATGTAGCGGTACAAATCCGCTATTCGATTTTTTTACGGTGAGATTTTCCTTTTGTGATAGGCCGAGAAATCTTGTACAATCCGGTTGTAAGATTTATCCATCAATTGTGAGCTGATGATGAAATCGGCAGTGGCCCGGTTACAGGCGGTGGGAATATTCCACACCAGTGCAATGCGCAGCAACGCTTTTACATCGGGGTCGTGCGGCTGGGGCTCCAGCGGGTCCCAGAAAAAAATCAGAAAGTCAATCTTGCCCTCGGTAATGTGCGCTCCAATCTGCTGATCACCGCCCAGCGGTCCGCTTTGAAAGCGAACGATTCGCATTTCGAGAACCTCTTCCAGCATGTTGCCCGTAGTGCCCGTGGCAAAAATGTTGTGGCTTTGCAAAATGGTTTTGTTCCACCGCGCCCACTCCAGCAGGTCATGTTTTTTGTTGTCGTGCGCCACCAACGCAATATTTTTTACTTTCTGTATGGCCAGGGTGGTGTATTTCATTACGTCAAGGTACGCACGTGCCTCGATAAATAGGAGGTACGGGCCCACCAAAAAACTTCAATCGTTTGTTTGCATCTTTGCGCGCATGATGCGATTGGTTTGGGTAATAGTCGTGGGTAGTTGGGTGCTGGCGGGTTGTGGTTCGGATTATGAAGAACGTTGTGCCAACATCCCGAACACCGGCTCTATTACCGTTGAAGTGGCCATGGAAAATCTCGAAGACTCCATTACCCGCCTGCGCAGTAAGGATGAACTGGTCGCCTTCTTTTCGCGCCACGAGGCGCTGCGCGATTATTTTTTCAGCCGCGAGGCCTACCCAAGCGATTCGGTTTTTATTAACGCCCTGTACAACCGGTTTACCCATCCGGCATTTGACTCGCTGCGGCTGGAGGCCAAACGGGTATTTGGCGAAGGAGAATACCTCCGGCAACAATTCACCGAGGCCTTTCGCAATCTGAAATATTACTACCCCGAGCTGCAGGTACCGCGCATTCAAACCGTGATCTCCGGCTTCGAGGCCGACCTCGTGGTTAGCGATACCCTCATCATCGTTGGGTTGGATTATTTTTTGGGGGCGGGGGCGCGGTATCGGCCCAACATGTATGAGTACATGCTGGCGCGGTATGAGAAAAACTTTGTGGTGCCCTCGGCTTTGCTGCTGATGGGCATCGATACGCGGTATAACCGTACCGATCTGAAAGACCGTACGGTGCTGGCCGATATGATAGCGTACGGCAAGGCCTACTACTTCGCCAAGCAGATGATGCCCTGCGTGCCCGACAGCGTTTTCATCGGCTATTCGGCCAACGAAACCGAGGACGCCTGGTTCAACCAGGATTTAATCTGGAAAAAGTTGGTGGATGATGAAGTGTTGTTCTCCACCAGCAACCAGGCTAAACAGAAATACATCAGCGAGCGACCGAAGACATTGGAGGTAGGCGCTAATTGTCCGGGGCGCATTGCCACGTACATCGGTTGGCAGATCGTAAAGGAGTATGCGCGAAAAAATCCTTCCCTCACGTTACAGCAAATTATGGCCGAGCCTTCGGCAGAGAAGATCCTGCGCGAATCGCGATACCGGCCGGTGGAGCGGTGAGGGGAGCGTAGCATGTCGTTTTGAAAATCACTAATTTTCCTAACCCGACACAACGCCCCGGAAAATATGACACCCACGACCTTCAGTAAACTTGCGCTCATGATGCTGCTCCAGTATTTCATCTGGGGAGCCTGGTATGTAACCATGGGCACCTATATGACCGAGCACCTGAACGCCAGCGGAACACACATTGGGGCTGCATATGGTGCACTGGCGATTGCCACCATGATTTCGCCTTTTTTCGTGGGGCTGGTGGCCGATCGGTTCTTTGCTGCGCAACGGATCATGGGCGTGTTGCATGTATTGGGTGGCGTTTTGTTGCTGGCCGCCACGTGGGTTTCCAACACCACCGCATTTTACTGGGTCATTCTCGTTTATTCTCTTTTGTATATGCCGACCATCGCACTGAGCAACAGCATCGCGTTCCGGCAAATGAATGACCCGGGAAAACAATTTCCGTGGATACGTGTCTTCGGCACCATCGGCTGGATTGTGGCCGGCCTCACCATCGGATTTCTCGCTCTTGAAAAAACAGCGTCCACGTTTCATGTTGCCGCGGGCATTTCCGTATTGCTGGGGTTTATCAGTTTTGGCTTGCCCCATACACCACCGCAGGCGAGCCAGCAAATATCAGCCGGCCAGGCGCTGGGCACCGATGCATTGGTCTTATTGCGCGACCGGCCCTACTTCATATTTTTTATTGCCGCGATTCTCGTTTGTATTCCGCTCTCGTTCTATTATGGATTTGCCAACGTCTTCCTCAATGAACTGGGCGTAGAGAATGCGGCCGGAAAAATGATACTGGGTCAGGCAAGCGAAGCCGTTTTTATTCTGGCTATTCCTCTGCTGTTCAATCGCATTGGCGTGAAGAACATGTTGTTGCTGGGTATGGCAGCCTGGATCTTGCGTTACCTGTGCTTTGCCTGGGGCGATACAGCCGGCAACCTGTGGATGTTGTATGCCGGCATTATTCTTCATGGCATTTGTTATGACTTCTTTTTTGTTACCGGCTATATGTACACCGAAAAAAAGGCCGGTGAAAAAATCAAGAACGCGGCTCAGGGACTCTTCACGTTTGCTACCTATGGGTTGGGTATGTTTATCGGCACGTGGTTCAGCGGCCGAACAGCCGACAACTACATAGTAGGCACCGGCCACAATTGGGCTCCGATTTGGCTTATGCCGGCCTATATCGCGGGCGTGGTGTTGATTCTGTTCCTATTATTCTTCCGCGAGAAGCGCGAGATTTCGGCCGCCACCTGACATGAGTCGCGAGCAGACGCAGCAGGAAGAAGTAGCCAATGCCGTTACGCACGGCATTGGGGCGGTGCTGGCTGTGGCCGCACTTATCTTCCTTGTCGTATTCAGCGCGTTGCGTGGCACGGTGTGGCACGTAGTCGGATTCACTGTTTTTGGCGTGACCCTGGTGCTTTTGTATTTCGCCTCCACGCTTTATCACAGTGTCACCCGCACGCCCCTCAAAAAAATCTTCCGCAAGGTTGATCATATTGCGATCTATCTGCTCATCGCGGGCACCTACACTCCGTTTTGCCTTACGGTGTTGCGCGGCTGGATGGGGTGGACCTTCCTGAGCATCATGTGGGGATGTGCGCTCGTGGGAGCGATAGTCAAGGCTGTACACCTGGGCGGCCGCGACAGGCTTTCCACATTCCTTTATCTCGCCATGGGCTGGGTGGGCGCCCTGGCATTCAAAACCCTTTACGAGCAAATGTCGGGGCTTGGGTTTTCCCTGATGGTCATTGGAGGAGTCGCGTATTCGCTGGGTACGATTTTTTATGCCCGTAGTCATGTTCAATACAATCACAGCGTGTGGCATGTATTTGTATTGGCCGGTAGCATCTTCCATTTTTTTGCCGTGCTCTCGCTGCTGCCATCCTGATTTACCGGGCAAACGACTAACTTTAGCTCTTCAATTTTTTCAACATGAACATCGCGATGCTCGGCTCCGGCTTCATTGGCCGTTTCTATGCGGATTCTCTTCAGGGCTACCGCAGCAAAGACAAAATCGTTTCCATTTACTCCCGCAAGACCGAGAGCGCCCGCAAGTTTGCGACTGACTACCGGGTGGCCACGGCTACGACCAACATGGAGGAGGCGATCGCACGACCCGAAGTAGACGTGGTGTGCATTTCGCTGCCCAACCATTTGCACGAAGAAGCTGTGATGCTGTGCGTGAAACACCGCAAGGCCGTGATTTGTACCAAACCGTTGGGGCGAAATGCCACCGAGGCCCAACGAATGATGGAAGCTGTAGAACAAGCCGACATCTTTAATGGCTACCTGGAAGATTTGGTTTACACCCCGAAATTCATCAAGGCCTATGAGAGTGTAAAGAGCGGAGCGCTCGGCCGAATCCTGTGGGCGAAATCGCGCGAAACACACCCCGGGCCCCATAGCGATTGGTTCTGGGACATCGAGCAGGCGGGCGGTGGGGCTATTCTTGACCTGGGCTGTCATTGCGTAGAAATTGCGCGCACCTACATCGGCAAAGACATCAAACCGGTGGAGGTCATGTGCTGGGCAGATACCCAGGTGAAGCCGATCGAAGCGGAGGATCATGCCATTGGTTTGGTGAAGTATGAAAACGGGGCCATTGGCCAATTTGAAGTAAGCTGGACTTTTCGTGGCGGCCTCGACCTGCGCGATGAAGTGATGGGCAGTGAAGGCACCATCTGGATAAACGGATTCCTGCGAACCGGTTTTGAGATGTTCACCAGTGGAAAAGGGGCGAATTATGTGGCCGAAAAAGCCGAGAGTAATTCGGGTTGGGTTTTTCCGGTGGGGGATGAATTAAATGAACTGGGCTACAACCACATGTTTGCCGACATGTTTAACGCGATGGAGAGCAAACAACAGCCGCGGGAAACCTTTTATGATGGGTATGTGGTGAATGCCATTCTGGACGCGGCCTACAAAAGCGCCCGGACAAAACAATGGGAGCCGGTTCAATTGGATGTATGGCGTGGCCGCACAGGCGTAACCAAGGACAGTCACCTCGATTCGTATGATGACGATCATTATCTGGTGAAGGAAGAGGTGACCCACTACGGAGCGCGCAAATGGATCCTGAAAAACAAGAAAACCGGTAAAATAATTGAGCGCGTAGACGCGTAGATCTATTTAAGCATTTGTCGTTGAGCCGATCGCGATTGCTCACTAACTTGCACGGCCGAAAAATCTATGCGCAGCTACTGGAAACGAATCCTGGCCTTTATCCTCATCGTGCCGTTTGTCCTTTTCGGAGCGGGGTGTGGCCTTTTGTACTGGAAACAGGACGCGGCTGTCCAGCAGTTGATCCATACGCTTAACCGGGATTTCAAAGGTAGCGTCACGTTGCGCGACAGCCACCTGTCTCCCTTTGCCAACCTTCCCTATGTGTCTCTTGATCTTGAAGATCTGCGGGTATTTGAAAGCAAAGACACCACCGGGCAACCGGTGCTCCACCTCCAGGACATTTACCTCGGCTTTGACCTACTGAGTGTACTTTCCGGCAGCGTTGACATCAAGTCAATTCGCGCACGCAACGGAGTGATTCGGGTTGTGCAACATCCGGATGGCCGATTCAACATTATGGAGGCGCTATCCACCCAGGCGCCAATTGAAGATGCCGGGGAGGAGTTTCACATTCATCTAAAATCCATCAGGCTGGAGAATCTTCAGATAACCAAATTCCGTGAAGCCGATAGCCTGCTGGTATCAATTAACCTTGATCGGGCAGAAGGCCGTTTCAAGTCAACACCGGAAACGATTCACGCAGCGCTGCAGTCGAAGTTGATCTTGAACGTAGTAATGGCCGGAGACACCACATTTCTTCGCAACAAGGATATTGCGCTCGCCACCGAACTGGACTTTGACGTGGAGCAGCAAGTGCTCTCGGTCCAACCCTCCACGGTTACTTTGGAGAAAGGCGAGTTTGGCCTGGATGGGCGCGTAGACCTGAACGACAGTTTAAATCTTGATTTGAATCTGCACGGCAACAAACCGAGCTTTGATCTTTTTCTGGCGTTTGCGCCTGATGAACTCGCACCTGTGCTGGAGCGCTATGACAACCAGGGCCGGATTTTCTTTGAAGCCACGATTACCGGAAAGGCTGCGGGGCGCATGCCGCTGGTAGTGGCAGACTTCGGCTGTGAAGATGCCTTCTTTAACAATCGCAACTTCAACCGGAAACTCGATGCTCTCTTTTTCAAGGGCCACTTCTCAACCGGTACCCAACGCGATCTTTCAGGAGCCGAATTCGCGTTGTTGGATGTGTCGGCCAAACCGGAAGCCGGTCTTTTTCAGGGCTACCTGAAAGTGAAGAACTTTCAATCACCCGAAATTGATATGAAAGTAGACTCCGAACTGGATCTGGACTTTCTTGCGCAGTTTCTGGAGGTGCGCAACTTAAAAAACCTGAAGGGCAAAGTGGCGTTGAGCATGAACTTTCACGACATCATCGATTTAGATCAGCCCGAGAAGGCCATTGAACGCCTGAACGAATCCTATTTCACCCGCCTCTCGGTCGAGGATTTGAGTTTCGAGTCGCCTGACTTTCACCTGCCGGTGCACGATGTGGATATTCGCGCAAACCTGGAGGGCCACACGGCCCGCCTTGAATATGCGCGCATGCGTGTGGGCAGCAGTGACGTTGATATCAGCGGCAGCATCAGTGACCTTCCCGCGATTCTTCACCACACGGCCCTTCCGGTAACCGTGGAGTTGGCTGTTCGCTCAAACCGGTTGGATATTCGGGAGTTGACTTCGGGGGATACGGCCAACACCAAACCGGTGAACGAACTCATCGAAAACTTCAGCACGAAGTTGCACTTCACCAGTTCGGCCCGCGCATTCACCGAGTCGCCCAATCTGCCGGTGGGCGAATTCTTCATCGATGATCTATACGCCAAACTTAAAAACTACCCGCACACCCTACATGATTTTCATGCCGATGTCTTCATCACCGATCAGGATTTCCGCGTCATTGACTTCCGGGGCATCATTGACAAGAGTGACTTTCACTTTTCAGGCAATCTGCACAACTATGACTTGTGGTTTATGGAGCAGCCCAAAGGGGATACGGAAATTCGTTTTGATCTGACCTCAAACTTGTTGAAGCTGGAGGATGTTTTTGCTTATGGTGGTGAGAATTATGTGCCGGAAGACTATCGGCATGAAGAAATTGCCCGCGGCCATGTGGCTGGGCGGGCTGATCTTCATTTTCAGGACACGCTGCACTCGGCAGATATCTATATCGATAAACTGGAGGGCAGCCTGAAGGTGCACCCTATGCGCTTCGAGCAGTTTCGCGGGCGTGTCCACATTCAGCAACAGCAACTCAACGTGGAAAATTTGTCTGGCAAACTTGGGCGAAGCCAATTCACGGCCAATCTCGCCTACGATTTGGGCAAGGCAACTCCGCGTTCGGGTGTCAATCGCTTCTCACTAACGGCACCGGTGCTCGATTTTGACGAACTCTTTTCATTTCAACCAATGCCGTCCTCGGCCACCGCTGCCGCGCACGATTCGGTGTTCAACATCTATACCGTGCCCTTTCCAAACATGAGTTTTCAATTTGATATTGATCACCTGCGTTATCACCGTTACCAGATTGATCAGTTTCACGCCTCTTTGCGTACACAGACTAATCACCACTTGTATGTGGATACGTTGAGCATGAAAACGGCCGGAGGTCAACTTTTTGTGTCAGGATACTTCAATGGCTCCGACCCGTCCCATCTGTACTTCAATCCCCGGCTACGCGCAGAAGGTCTGGATCTCGATAAAATCATGATCAAGTTCGATAACTTTGGACAGGATCATTTGGTCTCTGAAAATCTTCATGGCAGGCTTTCCGGAACGGTGAGCGGAAAGGTTCGGGTGCATACCGACCTGGTCCCGATTCTGAACGAAGCTGATCTGCAAATGGATGTTGAAGTGGTGCAGGGCCGACTGGAGCGTTACCCCATGCTGCTGGCGATGTCGGAGTACTTTGGTGATCGCAATCTGGGAAAGGTGATGTTTGATACGCTGCGCAACACGTTTCGTTTGCGGAATGGGGTGATGGAGATTCCGGCTATGACCATCAATTCGTCCCTCGGGTTTATCGAGATCAGCGGCCGTCAGGGGTTGGATAAGAATATGGACCTGCTGGTGCGGGTGCCCTGGAAGTTGGTCACGCAGGCGGCCACTCAAAAGTTGTTTGGCAAGAAACCGGAAGAAGTAGACCCCGATCGTGAAGATGCCATTCAGTACCGCGACCCGGCCAGGCGAATCCGGTTCGTCAACGTGAAAGTGAGCGGTACACCGGATGACTACAAGATCTCGCTGGGTAAGAAATAGGCACAACGAGAAGTCGCCAAGTTTCGTTTGAGAAAGAATCGGCCGACATAGGGGAAACGGTTCTCCGGGTTGTCCTTAACACATGCGCGATATTTCTACCAACCGGATTGAAGTGATTGACGTGCTGCGCGGCTTTACCCTGCTGGGCATTGCCTGGGTGCATTTCACCGAACAATTTTTGGCTGGCACACCCCCCGAAAGTCACGCGTCTTATAATTCGTTTGGCTTGCTTGACAACATCACCAACGGATTCGTTGGCATTTTCGTAGCTGGCAAGTTCTTCATGATTTTCTCTTTTTTATTTGGCCTCAGCTTTTATCTGCAAATGGAGAATAAAGCTGGTGGCCATGCGCTAATGCGCTTCGCCTGGCGGCTGGTTTTGCTGTTTGGCATTGGCTTCGTGCATCATGTGCACTACCGCGGTGACATTCTGACGATCTATGCGGTGTTAGGTTTTGCTCTTTTGCTGGCCCAGCGGCTGCCCGACCGTATTGTCTTTGTGGCAAGCCTCATTCTCATCTTTAATCTGCCCTCTGTGGTCATGCGTTTGGTAGAGCAATTTCAATTGCCCGCGGACGGAACAGCGGGCGTGAACCCCTTTACCGGAGAAGGGGATGCCGATAACCAGCAGTACTGGAATGCGGTGACATCGGGCAACTACCGTGCGCTGGTGATGGCTAACGTGCAACAGTTCATTCCCAAGTTTCTTTTCCAGGTGGGGTCCGGCCGCCTATACATTACGCTTGGTTTGTTCCTGTTGGGGTTGCTGGCCGGCCGCAGGCATGTTTTTTTAGATCTTGAAAACAACACCCGGCAGTTCAAAAAATTTATTCACCTTTCGCTTTGGATGTTGTTGGGCACAATACTGTTGGCGTTGATCTTTTTTGGAGGAGCCCATGTTATGGGCATCACATTGCCCACGTATGTGCAATGGTCGGTGGGTGGCCTTGCCTACGATGGGTTTAATGCTTCGCTCGCGCTATTGTACCTGTCTTCGTTGGTGTTATTGTTTTTGAAACCGCGGTGGCAACCGCGCCTGCATGTATTTTATAAGGTGGGGCGCATGGGCCTTACCACGTATCTGACGCAAACGCTCATTGGGTTTTTTATTTTCTTCGGGGTTGGGCTCAACCTGCTGGGGCAAGTAGGAGCAACGGCAGGCCTTGTCACCGGCACTGCGTTGTTTGTGTTGCAAATATTTTTGAGCAAGTGGTGGCTCAGTCGCTACCAGTACGGACCGGTAGAATGGTTTTGGCGCAGCCTCACCTACTGGCGCTGGCAACCGTTCCGGAAAAGCTAATTTCCTTTTTGCGCGAGCAACCTTTTCAGGTCGCGAAAGGAATGGTGCGGCCCTTCCGCCATGGCGAGGTTCACCAGCACAGGCGGCACACTGCCGCCCGGGTCGATTTCAAGTGAATAGGTGACGTTCAGATTACGCCCCTGCTGCGTGATCTCCCACTTCGCCAGAGAATACGGCACACGCACGAGGTCATCACTCATCGGGTAGTCATAGGTCAGCGATTTTACCGTAACGCGCAGCACTTCGGGAGTGCTTCGGTCAAACGAGCAGACATTGATCATCTCCCGATTCTCTACTGGCCAGGGAGCATCCACCACACTGCGAATGATCAGCGAGTCGGGTGATACCTGCTGCAGCACCTCGGCTTCGGTCATGTTGTATTGCCAATGGATGTAATTGGGCACATCGCGAATCCACGCCTCCAGCCGGGCCAGGGGGATATTCTCCAGCACGAACGCTGCGCGTAACGATCGAAACTTCTCACCTGGCACCTTGCAGGTGTACACTTTAATGCCATCCCGATCGCGTTTGAGATCACACTCGCCCGATTGGGATTGGGCGTGCAGCGTGACGGTGCGGTAAAGCAAAAAAATCAACCACAAACGCATGACCCTGCCAAATTGATAAAATCCATGTAGATTCGCTGCAACGTTTACGGAATATGAAGGATTTTTTCGTCAAGTGGTATGCGTATAACGCGTGGGCGAACGACCGGGTGCTTCGCGCGATGGAAAAGCAGGACGTGCACGATGAATCGATTTTGCGTCTTTTCAGCCATCTGTTGAGCGCACAATTTATCTGGCTCAACCGGATCAAAGGGTTGCCCACGGAACCGTTTCCGCTCTGGCAGGTGTATAAACTAAGTGAGTTGCGCACCATGACGGAAGACGCGGCTCAAAACTGGAATGCATTCATCGAGAGCCAGAAATCATTTCGGCACATTTTGAAGTACCGCAACTATGTAGGCGACTATTATGAAAATGATGTGGAGCAAATCATGATTCACCTGGTCAACCACGGCAGTTACCATCGGGGCCAGATTGCCCTGCTGATGCGCCAGAAAGGCTATGAGCCCATCAACACCGACTACATCACCTACGAGCGCGTGGTGACGGGGCAGTGGCAGGAGTAGCCTGGTTCCTTATTTCATGTTTTTGTAACCAATCCGACCTATATGAAAATGCGACTTCTGATTTACTTCTGCCTGGCCACAACGGTGGTGATGGCACAAGACGACATCACGATTTGCCACACCTCCGCCACCGACAAGTTTGCCGTGATGGCTTCCGGCAAGGAATTCAAAGCGGCCCATCTTTCGCCCCGCAGCTATACCCATGAATCGCAGGCCGGGGGCAGGATGATGAAGTTCAAAACCCCCGATGGTGGCGAGGCCAATGCGTACCTGATCGAAGCGAAAACAAAATCCGCCAACTGGATCTTTGTGTTCCAGGAATGGTGGGGTCTTAATGACAACATTAAGCGGCAGGCGGAGGAACTTTATCATGCCGTGGGTAATGTAAACGTACTGGCGTTAGATATGTATGATGGCAAGCTGGCAACGGATGCGCAAACCGCCAGCCAATACATGGGTGAGTTCAGGCAGGAGCGCGGAGACGCTATCGTGAAAGGAGCACTGGCTTATGCAGGCGCCAATGCCAGGGTGGGTACCGTAGGGTGGTGCTTTGGGGGAGGCCAATCCCTGCAAGCCACACTTACGGCCGGCAAACAAGGCGCAGCTTGTGTTATGTACTATGGTATGCCCGAGGAAAACATCGAGCGTTTGAAAACACTGAACACCGATGTGCTTAACATTTGGCCCACCCAGGACCAATGGATCAATAAACAGGTGATGGATAAGTTCGAGGCTAACATGAAGGCGGCCGGCAAAAAGTTGACGATTAAGTCCTATGAAGCCGACCATGCCTTTGCCAATCCCAGCAACCCGCGCTACAATCAGCAAGCGGCAGCCGATGCATTCCAAAACACAGTTGCTTTTTTTAAGGAACGACTGAAATAGCGTTTCCAAACGAAGAAATAGCCGGGTATTCCCGGCCATTTCTGTTTAACAATATCCCCTTTTTCAGGGAGGGTTTAAATCCTTCATTATGCCGAACTTTCCACGGTCTTAGTAAGATTTCGGGCTGGTCTTCGTTGGCGGTAGACCTTAATTTTTTATGAGCAGGCGTTGTTGGTTTTTGAGTTGGGTGCTGGTTGGGCTGATTTCGGTTGGCGCCACGGCACAACCCCTTTCGGGTATTTACACGGTTGGCAGTGGTGGAAATTACAGCACACTTACCGCAGCGGTCAGTGATCTTCTTTCACGCGGAGTTAATAGTCCGGTTACATTTCGCTTGCGCACCGGCACCTTCAATGAGCAAGTGATTATTGGCACGGTTGCAGGAGCGTCAGCCACCAATACCATTACGTTTGAAGCTGAGACCGGAAACCCTGACGATGCGGTCCTGTCCTTTTCCGCAACCGCAGCCGGAACCAATTATATCATCAGACTGGACAATGCGGGCTTTCTGACCTTTCGGAATCTAACGCTTCAGCCAACCGGCAGTTCGTTCAATCGGGCGGTACACGGGGTCAATGCGCTGAACACCATCACCTTTGAGAACCTGCGGATCACACTTCCCGCGACCACGAGTTTTTCGGAAGAACGGTCGGCCATCCTTCTTCGCCCCACCACCTCGAGTAACGTTCGGTTATTGAACACGGTGATTACGGGGGGCTCCCACGGTTT